>NZ_RHHP01000009.1 GCF_003710815.1 Brevibacillus centrosporus | reverse complement strand
GACTTGCATGTATTAGGCACGCCGCCAGCGTTCGTCCTGAGCCAGGATCAAACTCTCCAATAAAGTTTGTATCTGGTTCAAAGCTGGCAAATCATTTAATGATAGACTCATCAACGCTTTCGCTGTTCAGTTTTCAAAGAGCATTTTTTGTCGAACGCTTTACATCTTATCACGTTCGTTGTTTACGAGTCAAGAAGTTTCTTATCGAAACCTGTTAGCTTTTCTCGTATTTTGTCATCGCTCATTGGCGACAAGGAATAATCTATCACATCCAAAAAACAAATACAATACCTTTTTAAAAGTTTATAAAAAAACCTCCGCTTACCATCTGTCAAATGGCGAAGTACTGCTGCGCGGGGCTGCCCATCATCCTGAACAATTACATGAAGCGCTTCAGAGCATGCATGGCGAATCCACTCGCTTGACGAAGCTGGTCCAGGATCTTTTGCTACTGGCCAAGATTGATAAAGCACCGACCTTGGCTATTCAGCTTAAAAAAACCGAATTGCATCCACTCTTGATTGAGTTGGAGCCCCATCTACAGATGCTTGCCGGTTCGAGGACCGTCCAAGTTGAAATTTCTTTCTATTCAAAGCTGCAAATCGACCCGGATCGTATGAAACAGGTGATTCTCAATTTGTTTCAGAATGCCGTCCAACATACCGATCCAAAGCAGGGCAACATCAAGGTATCCCTGAAGGACGCTGTAGGAGGCGTCCTGCTTACCGTAAAAGACAACGGCAGCGGCATTCTGCTCGAACATCTCCCACACCTTTTTGAGCGATTCTATCGGATTGACACCGCACGTACACGAGCACTTGGCGGTTCTGGAATTGGTCTGGCCATTACCCAATCCATTGTGGAAGCGCATGGCTGTCGCATATCAGCCACGAGCGAACCGGGCAAAGGGAGCTCTTTCACTGTGTGGCTCCCCCTCCCTTATGATAAAACAGAAAAAAGCCCCTAGCTGGAGAGCCCTGCAAAAGTCCACTTTTTCAGAACAACAAAACAGTCAAACAAAAACGAGCCTCTAGAATCGCTTCTAAGGCTCGTTTCACGTTTAGGGAGACATATTTGTACCCCCTAAAAACTTTGGTATTTCAAAAAGCACTACTTTTGCAGCAGTCTCTAGCTGGGGGCTTTTCGCTTTTGCTTCTATGTTGGTCTTATTGCGCCGTATACCCGCCATCGATGACAACAGCCTGACCTGTCACGCCTTGCGCTTTTTTGCTTGCCAAAAATACTGCGTAGTCTGCCACTTCCTGCACGCTCAGCAAACGCTTCTGCGGTACCAATGGATAAATGACTTCTTCCATTACTTTTTCAAACGGCACATTTCGAGTCGTCGCCAGATCCGCCAATTGATTTTGCACCAGCGGAGTGTCCACATAGCCAGGGCAAATCGCATTAACCGTAATGCCATCTGCCGCACCTTCCAGCGCCGCTACCTTGGTCAGGCCGATCACGCCGTGCTTGGCGCTGTTATAAGCTGCTTTTCCCGCGAAGCCGATCAATCCGTTGATCGAAGCCATATTGAGGATGCGGCCATAGCCTTGCTGCTTCATGATCGGGAATGCATGCTTAATGGCCACGAACGGTGCCGTTAGCATAATGCTGATCATACGTTCAAATCTTGCCGTCGGGAAATCTTCAATCGGGGAAACGAACTGCAGTCCAGCATTATTGACGAGAATGTCCAGTCTGCCGAAAGCTTCTACTGTTTTTTTAATGCTTTCGCGCACCTGATCTTCATTGGTGACGTCACATGCCAGACTAAGCACCTCGTGTCCTTCACCCTGCAAACGGGTGGCAGCTGCTTCTGCTGCTTCCTGATTCAGGTCCAAAATCATCACTTTTGCGCCTTCTTCCGCAAAAGTACGAGCGATCTCCAGTCCAATCCCACTCGCTGCACCTGTAACCAATGCCACTTGTTGTTGTAATAGTTTCTCCATCTCTCTATCTCCTCTCCTGTTTCGTCTGGCTGCATTTCGTGCTGTGTTATCCGAAGATGGAAATGGCAAACGCCAGGATAAACACGGTAGCTGTCTTCAGAACGGTAATGGCAAAAATGTCTTTGTACGACTGGCGATGAGTCAAGCCTGTGATCGCCAAGAGAGTGATAACAGCACCGTTGTGTGGCAAGGTATCCATACCGCCGGAAGCCATCGATGCAATACGGTGCAACAGCTCAGGGCTGATTCCCGCTGCATTCGCCAACTCCAGATACTGCTTGCCTGCAACCTCCAAAGCAATGGACATACCGCCGGAGGCAGAGCCCGTAACACCAGCCAGGACGTTCACAGCAACCGCTTCGGAAACGAGCGGGTAGCTGCTCGCACCTGTAATCCAGCCTTGGATCAATTTGAAGCCAGGCAGCGTTTTGACAACGTTTCCAAATCCAACCTCAGAAGCCGTGTTGAAGATTGCCAGCAAAGAACCCATCGCAGCAGCAGTCAAACCGCTTGCCAATTTGGTTTTTACGTGGTTTACGTTGATCAACAGTGCTGCAATGATCCCCAAGCTCAAGGAAATGATCAGCGCCCAGGAAGACACCACGTTTTTCACTTTATCGATTTTAAAGGACTCTTTCAGCATGCCAGCATCGTACCAGGTCTCTACATTCCAGAAACCGCGGCTGAACAGGTAATTTCCGATCAGCACGATCACCAGTGGCAAGATAGCCAGCCAAATGTTCATGTACGATTGATTCTTTTGCAATTCCGGTTCGTTGATATGACCGTCACCGTAGCCTTCGCCTGCTGCTGCCGCCTGCTTGCGTCTACGCTCCAGCCAGTACATACCGCCTACAAATACCATGATGGCTCCAATGATACCCACGAGAGGAGCGGCATATGCATCTGTACCGAAATACGTGGTTGGGATAATGTTTTGAATCTGCGGAGTACCTGGCAAAGCATCCATGGTGTAAGTAAAAGCACCAAGAGCGATCGTACCTGGAATCAGGCGTTTCGGGATGTTTGCTTCACGGAAAATAGCTGCTGCAAATGGATACACCGCAAAAGCTACGACGAACAGCGAAACGCCGCCATACGTCAGGATGGAACAGGCAAGCACGACGGCGAGCATGGCGCGGTTGGAGCCCAATGCTTTTACGATCGAGTGGGCAATCGAGGAAGCTGCTCCACTCAACTCCATCATCTTTCCGAAAATCGCGCCAAGCAGGAATATAGGGAAAAATGATTTCACATAGTTGGCCGCGTTCGTCATAAAGGTCTCGGTATAGCTAGGCAATAGCGCGATTCCGGACAATACGACCGCGAGCAACGTAAAAATAGGAGCAAAAACGATAACTGGGTAGCCGCGGTACGCAAAAAACATTAAGAGACCGAGCGCTAAAACAATAGATAATACTTCAATGATCATACGATTCTCCTTTCAAGTACGCCTTATTGCTAAGTCTAGGCGTCTTTGTTTCCATATCGATAAGCCCCAGCCATTCCGTTGTCATTTCCGAGAATGGACCGGCCGGGAGTTGAAACAAAGGGTCGATGCAGCACGCCTCTTCATACCCTTTACCAACTTGCCCCGAATCATCCTGCTCGCCAGATTCACCAACCAATGATCCACTGCCCCCCTCTCTTGAGCAATGTTCCCTCGCACACTGACGGCTGAAAGAAACCGCTTACAACTTGCAATTAGCTATATTGCACAGAGCGTGCCAACCTTGGATGAAATTCAAAAAACACTGTCACATCAAGACTTCAGGCCTTTAAGCCTTGATCCCACAGCGCTCTGGACCAGCTGTATGTTCCGGAAATTTGGAAAAACACTTCCGCCATTTCGGAACTCCTTGAAAGCGCTTTAAGGAAAGGGGGCTGATCCATTCCGGAAATTCGGAAAACAAACAAAAAAACCTGTCCAAGCGGCAGTCTGCCACTTCCCAGGTTCATCTGTGAACGTTCTCTTATTGCTTCTCCAATCTGTACTTCTCCCACTTTTCGTAGAACGTCGACTTGCTGATACGCAATAGCTTCGCGGCTTCTTGCTTGTTTCCTCCCGCTTCCTTCATCGCGTGCAGCAAAGCTTCCCGCTCCGCCTGCTCCAGCGTTTCCTTCAAAGGACGAACCACAGCAGGATTGGAAAGCTCCTCGGAAGGCGCTGGAAGCCAAATGTGCTCCTTTTTCAGCACATCATCCTCCATCAAATGAAGAGCGCGCTCCAGCACGTTTCGCAGCTCCCGCACGTTCCCTGGCCAAGAATAGCTTCGCATGACAGCCCAAACATCATCATCGATCGACCGGACCGTCACTCCCGTAGACTCTACCAGCTGAGTGAGCAGGTTGGAGACGAGCTCGGGCAAATCCTCCAGCCTCTCGCGCAACGGCGGAATGGACAGGGACACGACATTCAGACGATAGTAGAGATCCGCACGAAACTTCCCTTCCTTGATACTGGCGAGCATGTCCTGATTGGTAGAGGCGATCACCCGCACGTCGATTGGCGTCGTTCGTACGGAACCGACTTTCTCCACTTCCTTTTCCTGCAATACCCGCAGCAGCTTCGCCTGCAAAGGCAGCGGCATGTCGCCAATCTCATCAAGCAGGATCGTACCATGGTTGGCCAGCTCGAATTTCCCTTTTTTGCCTCGCCGCACCGCTCCCGTAAATGCCCCTTCTTCATAACCGAACAATTCCGATTCCAGGAGGGTATCCGGGATCGCCGCACAGTTTACCCGAATAAAGGGCCCCATCTTCCGTTTGCTCTCCGCGTGAATCGCATGGGCAAACAACTCCTTGCCGGTTCCGCTCTCTCCGGTAATAAGTACCGTCGAATCGCTTTTCGCCACCTTTTGCGAGAATTGCTTGAGCTCTTGCATCTTTTGGCTGTAACCGACGATTTGATCCACGTGGTAGGTGGCACCCATTCTTCGGCGCAGCTCTTTTTTATAGTAGGTCAACTCGTCTTTGAGCTGGTCGACCATCGCTGCCAGCGACGCCAGCTCCTTCACGTCCTGAAAAAGCACCGTACCGAGGACAGCAAGCACCTTTCCCTCATACATAATCGGGATGCGGTGGGCGATCATGCTTTGGCCTTTGATCTGCTGGATGTCCGCAATCTCAGCCACACCCTCTTGGCCGACAATATGCATCCTCGTATTTTCGATGACATCCGTAACCGGCTTGCCGATGACATCCTGTACATTCAAGAACTCGCGATAACTCCTGTTCAAGAGGAGGATTTTGCCGTCCTTATCTGTGACGATCATAGGTTCGTGCGCATTTTCAAAAACGACTTCCAAGAGCTTGCTCATCTGCTGGAGATTCCATTCCATAACGGCCCCTCCTTTCCAGGCAGTAATTCTCTCTCTTGAATTATAGCAGGCGCATCAAAGAGAAGAACGGTTTTTGACTGCTTTCATCAGGTAGCTTGTACGAGCTTGGCCAAACGCTTTGGTGCAGAACGCAGGTATCCCTCAATCAGATAACTCTCGACCGCGCTCCAATCGGTGACGTTCTCCCCGACAATCGAGACCCAGCCATGCTGACCAATGTAAGGTGTTTTGTAAAAATGCTCCTGCGCAAGCAAATACTCCTGCGTCGTGGGAAGCGTCTTGATGGAGAGGGTAGGGCCATCTTCCCTGCCCTCCCCCATCATCACAAACGGCTTGTCGTTGACGCGAAAAGATATGTGTCCAAACGCGTCAACCTGTTCCGCAACCTCCGGCAGACGCATCGCCAGCTTACGCACTTTTTCAACGAGAGCCAGGCCTTCCTCTGACGTAATTTGCTGGTGTCCCATCCTTTGTACTCCTCCTGTTTGATTGGTTTGTCCTCTTACCCAATCTGTTCCTTTCTTTCTCCCTGCTTTCCTTCTTGCATTCGCGTCAGCGGCATAATAAACAGCATACCCACGATAAAGAGCAAGGAAGCCAGTACAAAGATCGACACCAGCGAGAAATGTTCTTTTGCCATTCCTGCCACACTCATCGTCACCACCATCGAGCCGGTGTACATCGGAATCAAAATACCGTTTACCCTCCCGATGAACGCACTCTCGGTGTGCTTCAGGAGCAGGGTGTTGATCCCGATCTGAATACAGGGCAGAAGCAGCCCGCTAAACAGCTGCGCAGCTAAAGTCAGCCACAGGTGAGTAGAGAGTCCGGCTACGGCGAGCGCGATCGCATTTCCCAGCATCCCGATGATGAGCAGCTTTTGCGGGACGACTGTTTTCGCAAAGCTCATAGTCAAGCCTCCCCCTGCAATCATCCCAATCCCTTGCAGCATGAGGAGCCATTGCAGACTTTCTTTTGGCAATCCCAAACGTTCCGTCACCAGAAAAATACTGAGCGGCTGCACGAGGCCAATCGCGAGTCCAGATGCCAGAAAGCACAACCCGATCAGCGTCAGCACGCGATTTTCCCGTACATAGCGCATCCCGCTTGCCATGTCAGCCCACAGGGTGGAAGGCTGCTTCGCTTTCTCTTCTACTGGGTCGGCCGGCAAAAAGAACAGGACCAGGGCCGAGAGCATGAACGCCAAAGAAGTAACGACCATCGACATGACCATCCCAAAGGACTGGAAGACAAACGTGCCGAGGATCGGCCCCAGAACCATGAAGATCGCAAACAGCGTCTGGTACATCGACATCCCTGCTTGCAGCTGCTCAGCTGGCACATGCAGCTTGAACAGCTTCATCCCCGCCGGCTGAGAAAACTGTGACAAAATCGCAGAAATCAACGTCACGAAGAAGACAGCTTTCCATGTTCCATAGATAAACGTCAGGAGCACCGCGATCACGGATATCGCACTGATCAGATCACACCAGACCATGGTGCGTTTCGGTCTCCAACGGTCAACAAAGGTTCCGGCGAGAAATGAAAACAGAAAGATCGGCGCATACTCAGCAACCGAGATCATGGAAATCGCCAGAGGATCTCCCCCTGTATGATCCATGACGTAGAGCAAAATCGCGAAATTGCGTACCCATATCCCAATTTGCAAGAACAGGCCTGAAAGCAAGATGGCCCGCACGTAACGATTTTGAAAGAGTCCAGACATCAAAAAACCTCCTTATCCATTTTTTCTGGACAGGAGGCATCGCATACCATCACAAAAAGACATAGAAACCCGTTCAACGACACACGGGAGCTACCATCCATTTGCCAATATGCACATACTAATCCTATCCAGAAAAACGCATCGTTTTTAATTTCGAATGCTTTTTTTGGAAATAGGAATTAGTACTTCATTGGCTTGATGGTCACCCTTTCGTGTTAGAATGCTCAAAGCATAACATACATAAAAACCCGGATCAAGAAATAATCACCAGAGCCTGTCTGTTTCTTTTTGCCTTCACCGTCTTCAACCTTGGCCAAGGCATGAGCGGACTTTTCGTGATTGACGCCAAGACCGGCAGCACGCTGCCCCTCTGCTACTCCGAAGACGGAAGCGCCCATACTTCGTCTTAAGTCCCAATAAAAATGGAGTGATTGATAATATGAAACGCTGCAAATGTACCCTAATTCCGCTTCTCGCCGCCTTTGCCCTTTTGACAGGCTGCGGGAGCCAAGACAAACAACTGACTGTTCAACCTCCGCCTGCTTCATCAGGCAATACCGCCACCCCTGTAAGCCCGGATCAGAATGGCTCCAAGGCGGATATCGAAGTCCTCCAGCAGCTGCAGGTGACCGTCAGCCAAGCCAAGGAAGCGCGTGACGTGACCGCTTTTCTCGATGAACATCTGAAGCAGGTAGATGCAAAAACGGCAGACCAGATGTTTTTGGCTCTGGAGTCTTTTTACGCGAGCCATGTTTCCGTTGTAAATGATCATTTTCGCAATCTGCTGCAGAAGCCGGGCGTGACGGATAAGCTGTACGCACTCGACCATCCGTACGACTTCAGCAAAATCCAAAACGACGACAAGCTCAAGCAGTGGCTGCAAACCCAAACGGCAGGCAAGCTTACGCTCATGGCAACCTCCGACATGTCGTTGTACTGGCAGGTCGACTACCCGGCCCTGCAAGCTGCCTCATCGGGGACCCCAAGCCGAACATCGCCCAGTTTTGGGGCAGTCTGCCTGAGCGAGTCAATCACGAGTTTCAAGCAAAGAAGTAAGCCAGCAAAAAGCTCTGCCGTGGTCTGGCAGAGCTTTTATCGTGGTCTCTCTAGAGATTTTTTTCAAATAGGAAGTAAATGTAGTCGTGAGAAGCTCCTGCATGACCCAGCTGGCGGAGCATGGCGGAAATGTTCCCCCGATGATAGGTTCCGTGGTTGACGACGTGCTGGACAATCTCACTGTAGGGAACATGAATGGTTCCCATTGCCGGGTGTGTGTAAGGAGCTTTTGCATCCAGATCGGTTTGCGCGAAAAAGTCTTTGAACTTCTCCCCGATCTCAATAAAGCCTTCGCGCAGTTCCTCTGGCCCTTTGCCTTCCAGCTGCTGTGACAGTGCACCTACGATCTTCCCGACGTTTTCGTAGCTTTCCCCTTTCATCGCAAGCAGCCACACATGATCCGTCCGAAGCATGTGCTGCAGTGTCTTTGTGATCGTCGGGAACACGCTAGGAATTTCCTGTTCACAGACCTCTTGTGGCACTTCCCTCAAGCGTTGAAAGACTCTTTCATTCGCCCACAAATGGTAATCATAAAAACGGACAGCATCCTGTTTCATGCAAGCTTCCTCCATTCAATCTCTTTGGGATAGCTCGATCATACACTGGCTTCCCTGACAGCTTCAGTCAGTGAATATTAAGTGGACTGATAGTAATGCAATAAATCAGCTGCGATGGCAGCCAAACGGTCCTTTAAGAAGGACGGCTCTAGTACCCGAATCGCTTTCCCGAATGGCAACAGAATATGAGGGACATGCGTGTGGACGAGCTGTTCATCCAGTTGGAAATAAGCTTCCTCATGCGTCCGCTCCACCAGCGTCCTACCGAGAAACCAGTGCCCGCACAAATCGTTCAGGGCTTGCTTTCTCCCGATAACTTTGATGGAAATCGGTTTTTCCTGTCGATCCGCATCAGATAAAAGGCTAGATAGAAAATATTGCCGAGCGGAGAACATCGCAGGTCGTTGAAATGTCGAATCCGTGCGCGTCATGTTTCCAATCCGATCGACACGGAAGCTGCGAATGTCCCTTCGCAAATGACAAAAGGCGACGACGTACCAGGTGGCTTTCCAGTGAACGAGGCCGTATGGATCGATCTGCCTTGTCTGATATTCGGTCTGGAAGTTTTTCTGATAATCCACGATGAGGGTGTGCTCGTTGGCGACGGAGATCTCCAGCTCTTGCAGCATCGACGCCAGCATCGGATTGGCAGGAGGTAATATGACATCGAAGCCTCTGCTGTGACGTTCGATGGCACCTCGCTGTTCTTCATTGGTGTACCTTTTCAGCTTGGCGATCGCCCGATCCAAATCTTCCCCAAACGGATACCCCGCTTCTTGGGCGAACACTGCGGCGTGAATCAGCGACTTTTGTTCATTCAAATCAAAGAGCAGAGGAGCATCCGTAAAGGGCTGGAGCAAGCTGTATCCGCCGTTATGGCCCGAGTCCGCGACGATGGGAACACCGCTCGCACACAGAGCGTCAATGTAGCGGTAAACGGTTCGAATATTCATTTCCAAGGCTTCTGCCAACTGCTTGGCAGTCAAACGTTTTCCAGTCTGCAGCAACCACAGAATAGATAGCATATTATCCGCTTTGGACATATTGTTCCCCTTTTTCCTATTGCTCGTATTATTTCCCTATTTTAACAATTCCAAGCCTTGGAAACCAACAAAAAACCCTCCCGCTCATTGCTGTGCGGAAGGGCCTCCCTTTGGTTCCTTTTCCTTTATGATTTCATCCTGAGCAGCCTCATGCTGTTCAAAATGACGATCAGCGCAGCTCCCGTATCACTCAGCACTGCCAGCCACAAGGTTAGCCACCCTGGGAAGATCAAAATGAGTGCCAAGAGCTTGATGACGATCGAGAACCAAATGTTTTGTTGAATGATCTGCAATGCTTTGCGGCTGATGTTCACCGTATGGGGCAGCTTTTCCAGGTTATCTGCCATCAGCACAACATCAGCTGTTTCCATAGCGGCATCTGTACCCGCTCCGCCCATGGCAATACCCAGATCGGCGGTTGCAAGAGCAGGTGCATCGTTGATCCCGTCTCCCACCATCGCGACTGTCTTGCTTTCCTGCTGCAGCTTTTGAATCGCCGCGACTTTATCCTCCGGCAAGAGCTCCGCAAAGTAACGACTGACGCCCGCTTGGCTCGCCACCTTTGCCGCCGTGCCTGCATTGTCCCCAGTCAGCATGATTATCTCTTGAATACCAGCAGCCTTCAGCTTGCTGATCGCCCCTACGGAGATATCGCGAATGGTATCCGATACGGCAATCAGCCCGAGAATTGACTGGCTGGTCCCGACCATCACGATGGTATTGCCTTCGTTTTGCAAGGACGCGATCTGCTCGCTCCACGCTGCCAGCGAGATGCCCATTTCTTCAAACAAGGCGGGTTTTCCTGCGTAATACGACTCCCCGCCAATCCTCGCTTCCGCCCCTTTTCCCACGATGACACCGAAGTCCTGCCCTGCTAACGGAGCGATCTTCCTTTCGTCTGCATACGTCAAGATCGCCTGTGCAATCGGATGGCGTGAGTGCTCTTCAATCGTACGGGCGATGGCTAACACTTCGTCCTCTTTGCCCGGAGCTGCTAGCATTTGTGAGACTTGCGGCTTGCCCTGTGTCAGTGTACCGGTCTTGTCAAAAGCAATCGCGTTGATCGCCCCGGCCTTTTCCAAAAAGGCTCCGCCTTTGATCAAGACTCCGTTCCGCGCGGCATTCCCAATGGCAGACACGATCGCTACCGGCGTCGAGATGACCAGGGCACATGGGCACGCTACGACCAACAGCTCCAACCCTTTATAGAACCATTCGCCCCACGTTCCCCAGCCCAGCAACGGGGGAAACACGATCACCAAGAGTGCCAGCACCAGTACAATCGGGGTGTACCATGCCGCAAATTTATCGACGAACGCTTGCGTCGGCGCTTTTTTCTCCTGCGCCTCCTCGACTAAGTGAATGATTTTTGCAATGGCTGTATCTTCAACCAGCCTCGTCACTTTGACTTCCAGCGAGCCGCTCTCGTTGACACTGCCCGCAAAGACGGTGTCACCTGATTGTTTGTCGACCGGGATAGACTCCCCCGTAATCGGCGCCTGATTGATACTGGATGTACCGAAGAGAATTTCACCGTCCAATGGCACTTTCTCACCTGGCTTGACGACGATGATGTCACCGACGCCTACATCCTCCACAGGCAGCCTGACCATCGACTCTCCCTTTTTCACCCAGGCTTCTGCGGGCGTCAGATCCATCAAGGTGCGAATCGAATCACGCGTCTTCTCGATGGAGTTCGTTTGCAGCCAATTCCCGATGGCGAAAAGCCAGACGACCGTAGCTCCCTCCAGCCATTCTCCGATCAGAGCTGCCCCGATCGCTGCTACCGTCATCAGCACATTCATGTCAAGCGAACCGCTTTTGATCGCGTAAAAGGCACTGCGAGCAGGTCGATAGCCACCGATGATCATGGACAAGGCATAACAAACAGTCAAAAGCAGCTCAGGAAAGCTCGTAAAGGAACCCAGGAAGCCTAGTGCAAGCAGCACGCCAGAAATGACCGCAAGCCGCGTCCCCATGCTGTCCTTCGCTTCTGCCTTACTCGATTTGCCCCGAGCTAGGGGGCTGGCGGCATATCCCGCCTTGGACACCTCGCTTACAATCGATTCATCAGATAGTCCCTCTTGCACAATTTGCATCTTGCCGGTAGAAAAATTGACAACGACATTCTGAACCGCTGCGAGTGATTTCATATGTTTCTCTAAGGATTTGGCACATGAACTGCAATCCATGCCTACAATACGGTATACAGCTGCCCGTGATAAATCCGCAGCAGCCACAGCTTCCTCTGCCCCCATGACAGGGAGCAGCTTCATCTCGTGCGATTTGTGGCTGTCTGACTTATGTTCATGGCCGGCCGCGCTGTTCCCGGCGCTACAATGATGATGATCGTTGCAGCAGGCACCTTTATTTTTGTCCGCTGACATCTGCTCTCACCTATTTTCCAATCCCGTATTTTAGTCGGATCCGCATGTCATTCAAACGAATATTTAATTATTATACTATCCGAACCATTCCCGTGATTCAAGGATAGAATTTGATTTTT
The DNA here is from genome assembly GCF_003710815.1 of Brevibacillus centrosporus. GTDB lineage: Bacteria > Bacillota > Bacilli > Brevibacillales > Brevibacillaceae > Brevibacillus > Brevibacillus centrosporus. The sequence goes on along the minus strand of NZ_RHHP01000009.1, from coordinate 51,653 downwards.
CCGCCTATTTCCCTCATGCATGCGAACGTCCCGAAAAAAACAAAGAGGCTTCTCCAATAAAGAAGCCTCTGAACGGTTTATCGAGCTGTGTTTTCAGTTGGGTTCGGCAGGGTTTGCCAGCGCTCGCCACAATCCAGGCAAAGGCATTTGATCACTTTTCGCTTCTCCAGCGACAAACGAATGGCAAAGAGCACAAACGCACCCATCAACCCAAGAAACAGGAAAATGACTGGCGTCCCTTTCATAACGATCCCGATCCAGCCCAAGATCAGCAAAACAAGGGCGTACAGGATCGTATAGAGACGTCGGTTGATGGACTCGGTATAGTCGATTTTTTTGGAACGGCATTTCGGGCATTTCTGTGGTACGTTCATGATTTTTCCCAATTCCTTTCCCCGTCAAACGTGACAAGTAAACACGTCCATTTTACACCAAAAAATAAGGAGGAACTACCACGCCACCAAAATGTCGTTTTTCCTTCCCAGTTTTCATACGAATGACTATAATAGGAAGACATTGTAATGAGGCAAGAGGTGAAGTCGGGTGTCTCCAAAAGAACAGGACGATATTTGTGAGGTTCAATGCTTTGATGACGAAAAGGTGAATCGTTTAAAGCCGTTCGCAGCCGAATCATTAGGTGTTGCGAAGATTTTCAAGGCGCTGGCTGATGATACACGCGCGAAAATCATTCACATTTTGTCATTGGAAGACGAGCTCTGCGTCTGTGATATCGCCGCGATTATTGGCAGTTCGATCGCCAATACGTCTCACCATTTACGGCTGCTGCGTAATATGGGACTTGCCAAGTATCGGAAAGAAGGAAAGCTCGTTTTCTATTCCCTCGATGATGACCACGTGCGTCATCTCATCTCGGCAGGCGTCGAGCACGCCAAGGAGCAGCGGATTCCCGTGCATTCGGAAAGCAACGGATAAGAAAACAACAGAACGTCTCGTGAGAAAACTTGGTTAAAAAAGGCCATCGCTGCACAAACGGGAGTCAGTCCCCACTGTGCGCGATGGCTTCTCTATTGGGGTTTGACCATAGAAGCTGAGGAGGCAAAAAAAGAGGCGCTCACTGATTGATGCGCCCCTTTTTGTAGCGTTGGTTTTGACTTTATCGGATGTGGCGTTTACGCCCTTTGGCCATCCTGCAGCAGGCTGAACACACGGTTCGGGCTGATTGGCAGGCGGTCGATTTTTATGTTGAACGGAGACAAAGCATCTACTACCGCATTCGCAATCGCAGCCGGCGAAGATATTGCGCCGCTCTCCCCTACTCCTTTGACACCGAGCGGGTTGCGCGTGGAGTAGTATTCCTGCTCGCCTTGAATCGCTTTCGGCACTTCCATCGCGGTCGGCATCAGGTAGTCCATGTACGTACCTGTCAGCAGCTGACCGTTGTCATTGTAGACGATCTCTTCGTACAGAGCCGTACCCAGACCTTGTGCGAAGCCTCCTTGTACCTGGCCTTCCACGATCATCGGATTGATCACGCGACCGCTGTCGTGCACGATGTAGTAATTGTTGATTTTGACGAAACAGGTCTCGATATCTACTTCGACCTCTGCGACGTGGAAGGAGGACGAGTAGGTAACTGTCGGCGGCACGAAGTAATGGGTAGCTTCCAAGCCTGGCTCCATGCCAGGTGGTACCTTGCAGCGAGGACCCGGAGCTGCTGCCTCGTATACTTGCGCGAACGTCATTTTTTGCTCGGGATCCGTTTCCGAGTAAACGACGCCATCCTTCATCGTCAGCTCCTCGGCCGGGATGCCCATCACATGACCTGCAACCGCCAGCACTTTCGTACGCAGTTTTTCTGCTGCGAAATGAGTAGCAGATCCTGCGTTTACCGCGCTTCGGCTCGCATACGTACCGGCACCGAAGCCGAGAAGGGCCGTATCTCCGCATTTGACGGTTACTTTGTCCAGTCCGACATTCAAGACATCTCCTGCAACTTGCCCGAAGACAGTCTCATGGCTTTGTCCTTGCGGAGAAGAGCCTGTGTGAATCATCAGCTGTCCGAAAGCATCGATAGCCGCCTTAGCGCCCTCGAACGGTCCCACACCGGTTCCTTCTACGTTGGAGGAGATCCCGATCCCCACGTATCTGCCTTCTTTTCTCCACGCGCGTATATCTTTGTAGCCGGACATTTCCAGCGCCATTTGCATCGCTTCCGGATAGTCGCCGCAATCATAGATCAGCTCGCCGCCATCTTTATAGTACATCCCTTGGCTGTACGGCATTTCCTCGGCCGGAATGATATTTTTCATCATGATTTCTGCCGGATCGATATTCAGATGGCGAGCAATCATGTCCATCATCCGGTCCATTGCCAAAACAACTTCCGGTCTTCCCGCACCGCGATACGGAACATTCGGTGTTTTGTGCGTCAACGCAATCTTGCATGTGAGGTCGAATACCGGGATTTTGTAAGCACCACGGAAATGCGCCGCACTGTTGTACGCGCAGGTGAAAGCGAAGTAGTTGATCGCACCGACGTCCAGCACGAAATGATCACGCAGGCCGAGAATCGTACCGTCGTTCATGAATGCCACTTCGATATCGTGAATTTGGTCACGGGAATGACGAGCCGCACTCATGCTCTCGATGCGGTCCTCGATCCAGCGAACTGGGCGTTTCAGCTCCCTCGCCAGGAAAGCCAGCATGACTTCCTCGGTATAGAGTCCCCCTTTTGCTCCAAAACCGCCGCCTACGTCAGGAGCCGTTACGCGGATATTTTGTTCCACGAGCCCCAGAATCTTCGCGACATAGTGACGTACCTCAAAAGGCATTTGGGTAGAAGACCAAATATGCTGCTGGTCGCCGCGGCTTTCGTAATCGGCCACGACACCACGCGTCTCGATCGGATTGGAGGAAACACGCGGAGAAGTAAAGCGGCCGCTCAGTACGTGATCAGCCTTTTTCAATACGTCCTCAAAGTCTCCTACTGGCAAATGGAAGTACGCTTGCAGGTTATTCCCCATGCTCTCCTGTACGAGTGGAGCTCCCTCTTCCAGTGCTTTGAACGGATCCACGACAGACGGCAGTGGTTCGTAATCGACTTTGATCAGGGCTGCCGCATCCTCTGCGACATAACGGTTTTTCGCCACTACACATGCCACGCTTTGTCCCACGTACATGACCTTTCCTTGCGCGAGAACTGGCTCTTCATTATTGAACATGAACGGTTTGATCTGGTCTTCGATATGCTTCGGCAGGCGACAGTGGGAGTCAATCTGGGTAAGCGGCTTTACTCTTCCTACCAAATCCGCACCTGTGTAAACTGCGTACACACCTTCCAACGCCTTTGCCGCTTCTACGTCGATATTTTTGATCTTCGCATGCGCATGTGTGCTGCGCACGAAGGTAGCTTCCACCATTCCCGGCTTTTTGATATCGGCGACGAACATTCCTGTACCCGTGACCATGCGATAATCTTCTTTACGTCTCAAGCTTTGTCCAACTAGAGTTGCCATCGGTTCACTCTCCTTGTTTGGCAAGCGCTTGGGAAGCCTGCTCTACTGCTTTGACTATGTTTGCATATCCTGTGCAGCGGCACAGATTACCGGAAATAGCTTCGCGAATCTCGTGCTCGTTCGGGTTCGGGTTTTCGTTTAGGAAATCGACGAGTGTCATCATGAAGCCTGGCGTGCAGAAACCGCATTGCAGAGCATGGTTGTCGGAGAATGCCTGTTGCAGCGGATGCAGGGTCCCATCTTCTTTTACCAAAGACTCAACGGTGTCGATACTGCTGCCATCTGCTTGAACCGCGAGCATCAGACAGGAGCGCGCAGCCTTTCCGTCTACCAATACGGTACATGCACCACAGACACCGTGCTCACAGCCCAAATGCGTACCTGTCAGATTCAGATGATCACGGATGAAGTCAGCCAGAAGCATGCGTGTTTCTACGGTTTCCGTCAGCTGCTCTCCGTTTACGGTAACGGTAATTTCTTTTGTATTCATCCCTTCGTCCCTCCCGCCCGTTTCAAAGCTGTTTGCAGCGCACGCTTGGTCAATGCTTTTACCAAAGAGCGTCTGTACTCCACAGAACCGTGCAAATCGCTGTCCGGCTCTACTTGTTCACTTCCCAGCACACTGGCCTCTTCCAGAACCTCGTCTGTAGGCTCTTTGCCTATCAAGAATTCTTCTGCATCCTCCAATACGCAAGGTACCGGGTTTGCTCCACCAGCCGCGAGTCTGGCCAAGGTAATTTCGTTGTTTTCATCCAGGTCAATGACTGCCGCGATTTCAACCAAGGCAAAGTCACTGTGACGTCTTGATACTTCTGTAAATTCATAGCCCGCAGTTTCCGGAAGAATCGGGAAGCGCAGCTCTTTGATCATTTGGTCGGGCTGCAGGGAAGTCAGCAAATACGTGAGGAAAAACTCATCAGGTGTAACCGTTTCTTCACCGTCGGCATGGGCGATGACAATCTCTCCACGCAGTGCGGCAATCACACAGGGAAGCTCTGCAGACGGGTCCGCATGGGCGATACTTCCGCCAATCGTTCCTCTGAGGCGAATTTGGGGATGCCCGATCCAGCGAACCGCCTCAATCAAAAGGGGACACAGCTTTCGAACCAACGGCGAAAACTCCACGTCGCGATGCTTCGTAAGCGCACCGATCACGAGGTAGCCATCTTCTTCGCGAATATAGAAAAGATCCTCAACACGACCGATATCAATCAAATACTTCGGTGTGGAAAGCCGCATGTTCAAAACCGGAATCAGGCTCTGGCCACCGGACATAATTTTTGCATCCTCGCCCAGATCAGCAAGGTATTGAAGCGCTTCCTCCAAACTCGACGGACGCAGGTATTCAAACGCGGCTGGGTCCCTCTGTTTGACCGTCATGGCAAGCAAATCCGTCTCAATCGCTTTGGACAAGCCTTTCTCAAACGCATCGAGCGTGTCTTCTCCGAGCTGGAGGAAGGGCAACAGGAGTTGGCTGACCTGACCGGATTGGAGCGCGGACAAGTTTTTTCTGGCAGCTGCCACTGGCCGCTTGCTTCCGGAGCTGCTCAGTGCTTTTCTCAAGCGTCATCCTCACGTCAATGTCAAGCTGTTGCAAGGCTCCACGCAGGAATGTCAAAATCTTTTGGAACGCGGAGAGGTCGACCTCGCGATTACTCATCCGCTCATTCAGGAAGAACGCATTCAAAGCGTTTCCTTGTTGACAGAAAATATGTTTCTTGCGGTTCCGCCTGACCACCGCCTCGCAAACGCAAACAAGGTATCCCTGAGCGAAGCAGCCACAGAAACCTTCATCGGTCTCACCAAGACGTACGAATTGACAGAAACGACAACCAACATGTGTCTGCAAGCCGGATTTACTCCGAATTTTGCCTTTGAGTGCAATGATGCAGAAGTCATCCTGCGCATGGTTAACAACGGACTGGGCGTCGCCCTCATTCCAGAGCATTGGTGGACCTACAACCAGCACTGGTGGACACAATCCCCGGAAAAACGGGAAGCCCAAGCACCTGTTTACTTGCCCATCGTCGATCACTACTCCAAGCGGGTCGTGGGGCTATCCTGGGTAAAAGCCCGTTATCTCACCATGGCTGCCCGCGAGCTGCGCGATTTTACCATCAGCTACTTTGAAGAGATGAACAAAGACTCCATATAAAAATTTTCCTGAATACTTTTAATTTTTTTAATTCAAAGAGATCGAAAGCGCTTACCTTTGTAGAAATGGAAATAGGATTTACCCATGGGTATCAGCCTTTGGATAAATCCTATTTCGTTTCTATCTATTTCTGATGCAGTCGCGGGTCTATTTCCTGAATCCGTCGATAGTCATCGGGAGTATCTACATCGAGATTCCAGCTTGCAGTGTCAAAGCTGACCGTTTTCATGTGAGTCTTGTATTTGACGATCACATCTTTGCCCCCCTGATCCCCCGTCACTAGGCAAAGCTCCTCCATCAAAGCAGCGTCAAAAAGCACGGGATGACCAGCGATGCCCGCGTAGAAGGCACGCACGATCTTGGTTCCTTCTGCCCGACTGTCTTCGTAGGTACGGATCAAAGCTTGTACCACTTCGTCCGGCACATACGGCTGGTCCGCCAAAAATACGAGGACTGCATCAACGCGTCCACTCGCAGCAGCAATCCCTACTCGCAGAGAAGATGCCATTCCCGTCGCATACTCTCGGTTGTCCAGCACCTCTACCTCTGGCAAATCACTTGTCAGCCGGCGCAATTCTTCCGTTCGTTCTCCGCCAACCAACAGAACCGGACTCAGATCATTTGCTATTGCCCTCTCAACACTGTGACGAAACAACGGTTTCCCCTGCAGAGGCAAAAACTGCTTGGCCTCCCCCATGCGCCGTGACAGTCCTGCCGCCAGTACAATCGCACCGATTCTAGGCATGGATCTTGCTCTTTCCATGCAGCGGAAGGGCTTGTCTGCTATTTCTTTCTGCCATCAGCTGTGACACGATACTCATCGCCACCTCATCCATCGTTTCTGCCCCCAGGTCGAGACCGATCGGGGCATGAATCGGACCGCTTGAAAGCTTGCTATCAATCTGTACCAGCATTTCTTCTGTACGCGTGAGAGGCCCCAACACTCCGATAAATTTCGGATCACTGCGCAAAGCCAGATTCAGGGAAGCTTGATCGCGCTCCAGATGATGATTCATGATCACCCACCAGCTGTCTGAAAGCTCCGATGGGTCTACCTCTGTTGCTGACTGGACGATATGACGTGCAGCAGGGAAAGCTTCCGGTGTATTAAAGCCACTTCGCGGGTCCAACACGGTGACCGAAAAGCCCATACGCGCCGCCATTTCAACAACGGGTCGTGCATCAAGCCCAGCACCCGCTACAACTAATCGCTCATTCGGTTTTACCACATCGATATAAAAACGTCTGCCTTCAAAAACAAAGACTTCTGCACGTGTCTGGCGATCAAAGCGCTGTCTGGCATGGCGAAGGACTTCTTCCGGCAGCAAGTCGCCTTCTCGCGCGACCATTTCGTTCTCTGTCAGCAGCGCACGTGACCCGTTGATGATTTCAATAATCAAGGAAACACTTTGCTCTCGCTGAAGCGCTTCGTCTACCTGCAACCAAAAGCGGTCTTGCGGATTCACAGGCAGGATGCCGATCGTAAGCGAGCCCTTGCAGCCAATCCCCAGGCTCCACACTTCACTTTCGCTCAGGTCGTATCGCTGCAGACGAGGTTCTCCTGACTGCATGGCTTTTTCAGCCCAGCCGAACAGATCGCTTTCCAGACAGCCCCCACTTATCGTCCCAAAGATACGTCCATCCTCTGCCATCATTACCTTCGTACCTGGCAAGCGGTAAGCCGACCCTTGTACATTCATGAGCATAAGCAGTGCAGCCTTGTGACCTTCCTGCCAAGCCATCCTGATCTGATTTATCACTTCCCGAAACTCCTGTAAACGTGACATTTCGGCACACTCCTTGTGAAATCCTCTTGTTGTACGTTCGAGTTGATTAGTAGCCTTTGCGCATCAGTACCAAGCGCAGTACCAGTGAAATGACGATAAAGCTCATCAGCGCCAGGAAGCCCCCTGTATAGGAACCAGAAGCTTGGCTTACAGCACCTACTACGATTGGCCCGACAGCCGCCAGGGCATAGGAAACGCTACCAAAAATACCGCCGATACGTCCCATTACTCGCGGCGATGCCACTTTATGCAGCATCGTCATGGTCAGAGCAGCCGGCATGAGCAATACGCTGATCAAGAGAATGCTCAAAAGCTGTGCACCCATGACACTGCTGGTAAACATCGACAGCAACAAGAAAATAATAATCAGTGCACTTGCTCCGCCAACAAATACAGCGCGCTTCATGATTTTGTCAGACAAGAAACCCGAACCCATTTGAACGAGAATCGCCAAGCCATAGCCGGCAGCATTGACAAAAGCAGATTGTACGAAAGGAACTTGTTTGACTTCCGTCAGATAGCTTGGAAGGAATGTGGAAATTCCGAAGAATCCGATGGAAACACAGCCGTAAACCGCAACCAGCATCCAGAAGATGGGGTTTTTCAAAACCGCTTTTACTTCACCCGTGTCCGCGATCTCTTTCTTTACCGTGCTTGCTCCTTTTTCGATGTACTCTTTCTCAGCCGCATTGACGGCACGGTGTTCGCCCGGGCTGTTGCGGACCATCAGCCAGAACATGACCAGACAGAGAAGGGACACGGCACCAAGCGCATGATAGCTCTCTCTCCATCCATAATTTTGCGCGACGATCGCGATAATCGGCAAACCGATCACGGGACCCAAGGAGTTACCATTGAACCAAAGCGCCTGTGCTTTTGCTTGCTCGTTCGCAGGGAACCATTTGGCAGTCAACGTCAAAGCGATGGGATAAAGGACACCTTCACTCAAGCCAAGAATAGAACGGGACCAGAACAAAGCCGATACGGACTCAGCCATTCCCCCCAGAACCATTGCAACTACCCAGAAGAAAATACCGATGAGACCACTCTTACATGCACCAATACGGTCAACAACAAAACCCCAACCAAATTGCCCAATAGCGTAGGTTATCAGGAAAATACTGCTCAATGTACCTTTAATCGCGCCATCCTTAATGCCCAAATCCTGCAGGAAGGGCTTGTTCGCCAGCAAAATGTTGATGTTGGACTTGTCAATCATCGACACGGTGAACAAAATAAGTAGCGGCAAACCGATCTGAATCCATCTTGCTCTTGTCATTTTTCCAGTTGCTGCTTGCGCTGTAGTCCCCAGTTGGCTCAAATGAATACCCGCTATTGTTTTTCTTGCTACTCCCCCATTGTACGTTCGATTTTTTATTATTTTAAATATAAAAAGAATTATTAAATCATTCTTAAAAACTCATAAGCCAATAATGATGACCATCCGCGCCCGAATTTTTGCAAAAAAACCTTTTCAAAATCAGAGCTTTGGCAAAACACCCGCTCTCCCCCTTTATCTGGCCTATCATAGTTTCTATGGAATATGAAAACGGCTCTTCGGCACTCCATCAAGAGGAAGATGCTATAGCAACTATGAATGCCTCCTCTCAAAGGTGAGGCTAACTACCAAATCACGAGGGCAACGATTGTGGAAAGAATCAAGCCCACCACGACGGGTAAAAAGTTTTTCCGTGCCAAGTCAAAGGCAGATACTCCGCAAAATCCGGATACAGCCACCAGGGAAGACCAAGCTACCAGTGTTCCGCCCCCTGTAAAGATCGTTCCTACCTGACCGATCGCCGCCAGAGTCGAAGCGTCCACTCCCGATCCTTGTGCCAATGCGCCAGAAAGGGATCCGGCTAAAGTCAAGCCTGCAAATCCTGAGCCATCCAGCCCGGTGAGCATTCCTACAAACAAAATGCCGAATGCCGTTAAGAACGAGCTTTGTGGAACATAAGCTTGCGCACTCTGCACGAGGTCAAACAAAAATGCCGGTTTCGCAGCATCCTCTGCCAGCGACAAAATACTTCCAGTGAAATCGCTGCTGCCCATGAAGAAAAATCCGGCAATCGGAATGACTGCCCCCATCACCCGGAATGCAACGACAAAGCCCTCTGTCAGATGGTCGCCGATTTTATCAAACGCTTTCATTCCTTTTGCCGCCAAAGTCGCCAGGATCAAAAGCATAACGGCTGTCCCGCAAATGAGAGCCGCTCCGTCCCCGCCAATCAAACCACCCTCGCGACCTTCGATAACCTTTGTGCTGATCATATAGCCTACGACGACGAGCATGGTCAGTGGAACGATAATAGCGAATGCCTTTCCCCACTTGGTTGCAACGCTTTTTGGAATCGCATCTTCCGCTGTTGCAGCCATTTCACTGGCAGCCTGCCCTTGGGCACCTACGCCTTGCAAAATAGCTAGTTCCTGCTCTACTTCGGCGCTGTTTGGTTTACGGATCTGCTTGCGCATCACTGCATACGCGATGGCAATGGACGTCAGACCAGTGATCAGCGACAATACCAAGGATTTGTCTGCCACGAGAGCCGTATCAATCCCTGCCGCTGTAGCAGTCACCATAGGGACGACCTGCATGACATAGTCAGAGGCCAGTGCCATCCCCTGCCCTGCCAGCGCTACCGCCACCGCTGCCCCCATCACAGGCAATCCGGCACGAACCGCTGCCGGGACCAGCAAGGCACAGATCAATGGGACCGCTGGAGTCGGCCAGAAGAACAGCGAAATCACATACGTAATGCCGACCAGAACAAAAAAGGCAACGTGACCGTTTACCATATACTTTTGAATCGGGGCAATCATCTGTTTGTCTGCGCCGAGATCCTTCAATGAGTTAAGCAAGGCAACCATAAAGGTCATGATCAGAAAAATATTGAACAGTTCTTTAGCCGCTACTAGATTCGCGTTAAAAACGGCGGTGAGTCCACCAACCATGCTCCCCTTATACATCCAGGCTACGAGCAGCGTACCGATTAAGGTGGGGATGACAACTCCCCGGCGGAAAATAATGGCCGCAATAATGACCAAGGTAACAAAGGCGAACATCCAATGTGCTGCAGTCAATGCCATAAACCTTCTTTCACAGGATATTAACTCCGTTATCCGCAAATCTGCGATAACAGCTGAAAATTAGTTGCCATAGCAACCACTGCTCCTGGCTTGTGACTATCACGCTCCCCCCCCCTTTTCATCTCAAATGTCCATCTGAAAATAGCGATGCGTTTCTTTTGCCAGCTCAAAAGATACGTAGCTGCGCCCCCCTAATAACTGTGCTGCTATCACGTTACCCCTTCATTGTACTTTTGTTTTTTTATAATTTTAAATATAAAAACAATTATTACATCATGCTTATAGCCTCATAAGGCAATCCTGATCGGGTTGTCAGGGCGTTTTTTCTCACCAAAAACCTTTTTGTAGCGCGATTTGGGACAAGTCGTATGTTCCACCCTTTATTTGGGGATTCATAGTTTCAGGGGAATTAGAAAATTTGGCTCCGCCAAGCTTTATGGCGGAGCCTTAGTTGCACTTATACTGGCTAAGAATATTGTAAATTCTTACCGTATAAAAAATGATCCTCTTTCCGAAAGGATCATCCAGCAGGCTTACGTCGCGTTTTTATAAATCTTATGCAGGATCCTGCGCAGTGTCTCTTTCTCTTCTTCCGTCATACCCTGTTGCAGCTGCTTGTTCACTTCCGCCAAGTGCGGACGAACCATCTCACACAATATTCTGCCTTTTTTCGAGATATGGACGCTCAAATAGCGACGGTCACTCGTACTGGTGACCCGAATGATAAATCCCTTTTTTTCCAGACTGGAAACCATTCGGGCTACATTCGTTTTGTCTTTTTCGAGCTGCTGCGCAATCTCATTTTGTGTCAGTCCGTCCCGCTCGAGGAGCAATCGCAAAATCAGATGCTGCTCGGGAGCTATTTGATACGGCTCCATTTTCGTTCGCATGAGATTGGTTATCTTTACGTCCAAGCGGCGAATAAACAAAGACATTGTATCGTCAATTTTCATGAAATCACCCACGTCTGAAATTTGTTACAAGTGTAGATGCATTTCGGATAGCCGTCAATGGCAGCTCCAGTCGCTTACCAGCCTTTTTACACAGATGTTTAATTCAAAAAGAATGCGACTCTGTACCCCTTTTCCTCCCTGTTACCCGGCAAAACCTCACAAAAAAACAGCAGACTGGACGCCTGCTGTTTTTCTTCATGGGCAAGTTCTCATTTTTATTTTCCTGTTTACCCGAGATCAAATACATCGCGGAACCACTCGGCAGAGGCGTTCACTTCCGCAGCAGTGAGCTGATGGCCGTAGTTTGCCCATTGCAGCGCGACCGAGGCACCCGCTCCCTTTAGCAAATGAGACAGCTCCTCCGTTTCCTGTGGGGAACAAATCGGGTCATTCGTACCTGCACCGATAAAGATCGGGACACCAGTCAGATCAGGCAAAGGGATTCCACGCCGCGGAACCATCGGGTGATAAAGAATCGCTCCCTTTAAAGCATCTGCGTAATGAAAAAGAAGACTTCCTGCGATATTCGCTCCGTTGGAATAGCCGACAGCCACTAGATTGTCGCGGTCAAACTGGTATTCGAGCGCCGCTTGATCAAGAAAATCATTGAGCTCCTTAGTGCGAAAAATGAGATCCTCTTCGTCAAACACCCCTTCTGCAAGCCGTCGAAAGAAGCGTGGCATGCCATTTTCCAGTACATTTCCCCGAACGCTGAGCACAGAAGCCTCTGGAGCGATGCGCTGCCCCAGCGGAAGCAAGTCGTTTTCGTCTCCGCCCGTGCCATGCAGAAGCAAAAGCGTAGGAGCATCGAGGTTGGTCCCTTGTTTAAACACATGTTTCATTTACTTGTCTCCCTCCAGCACACGTACGGTAATAGGCGTTAAGCCCTGCTCAATCTGCGTACGATAAGGCTCATACCATTCGGGCAGCATCAGTTTCTCCCCTAACTGTTCGAACGCTTCATCTCTTCCAAAGCCTGGAGGATCCGTAGCAATTTCAAAGAGAATCTCGCCGTATTCCCGGAAATAGAGTGCGTTAAAATATTGTCTGTCCACGATGTCTGTTGGATGCAGTCCATACGCTTCCACCTTTTCCCTCCAGCTGCGATGATCGGCATCGTCTTTTGCCCGCCAAGCGATATGGTGAACCGTTCCCGCTCCGCCTGCTCCTCTTGGCACAGGCTGTGCATTTACATCAATGATGTTGCCCAGATCGCCTACCGAACGGAAGCGGACGAGTCCACCTTCCTCACCGACCTTTTCAAGCCCCAGCAGATTTTGCAGCACTTCCATCGTTTTTTCTGGCTGTACGCTATACAGGATCGCTCCCCCAAAGCCTTTGATCGCTTTCTCGGCAGGAATATTGCCAAACGACCACTTGCTTGGCGCACCGCCTTCGCGCTCAACCAGCTCGAGCTGCAGACCATCCTGATCGGCGAATTGCAGATATGTCTCTTTGAATCGCGTTACTTTGTTATAGGCTACTTCAAATTTGTTCAAACGATCCTCCCAGAAGCCCAGCGTTCCGACCGGAATCAAAAAGGTGGTATACCCCACCTGTCCTCCCCCAATGCGGCCCTTGCGTGAGGCGGCATAAGGAAAGAAGGTAATAGCGGTTCCCGGACTCCCTGCCTCGTTTCCGAAATAGAGATGATACACTTCAGGGGCATCAAAGTTAATGGTTTTCTTCACCAGTCTAAGTCCGAGCAAGCCTGCGTAAAAGTCGACGTTCTCCTGTGGATGTCTTACAAAAGCCGTAATGTGGTGGATGCCTGCTGTTTGCTGTTTCATACTTGTTTCCTCCTCTGATTGCCGTAGGATCGGCTTTTTATCCTTCGTTCATTTATCTTTAATTAAAGATTTTGTGGGAATGGAGAGCTATTATCCCCACATCTGATGCTGTCAACGGATCTATGGCTGCTGCCCCGCCTTTACCATTTTGACTGCCAGGTTTACGTTTGCCATCTTTATCCGCTCCTTCTTTCCCTTTTTTCCTTGGCTATGACTTCGTTATCATTCCCAATCAGGTACGAGATCACCGCACAAATACCCTTTATTCATATATCTTAAATTAGAGATATATTCTCAAAAAAATTACTTCTTCAAATTGGATGCTTTCAGACCCGTTTCTTTTAGCAGTTGGATCATTGTATCTTTTTGTTCGGCTGTAAGCCCTTTAAACAGCTTTTCGATAGCTGTACGGTGCTGAGGAAAAATTTCATCCATCAGCTGTTTTCCTGCTTTCGTGATGGAGGCGTAAATGACGCGGCGATCCTCCTGGCTGCTTTTCCGTTCCAGCAATTGTTTAGACTCCAGCTTATCAATCACATAGGTCATGCTACCACTTGCCAGCAACACTTTTTTGCCAATATGCTGGATCGGCTGCTCGCCTTTATGATACAGCAGCTCGAGCACCATGAATTCCGATGGATTCAGACCGTAGCGCTTCATATCGTCTGTCACGAAGTCGCTGATCGACCGATACGCTCTCGATAAGATCACGAACAGCTTCAGTGACAATTCGTCCGGGTGGCCGTCATCTTTTTTCACAGAACCAAACCCTTTTATAAAATATCTTTAATTCGAGATAATTGTATGATGAATATTTCCCTTTGTCAACCCGGTCGATTGAAAAAGATTGTAAACGGCGATTCAAGTCAATGCGCCACAACGATAGAAAATAAATGGAAATTTTAACTATTACCCTGTTGCAAACATACGTTCTGTTCGTTATAATCATATTGTGGCAGAAAATGGATGACCATCTCTTGTCCGCAACGAAAAAAACACTCGCCGAGGAGCTGAATGTTCATGACCATGCGCTTGACTCCCTATTTGATGATGGATGGCAACGCCAAAGAAGCGATCGAGTTTTACCAGAAAGCACTCGAAGCACAAGTTCTTTTCCTGCAAACCTTTGGGGAAATGCCTGCAAATCCCGAGTATCCTCTGCCAGAAGCTGCACGAGATCGCGTTGGACATGCTACGATTAAAATCGGAGAGTCCGAGCTGATGTTTTCGGATACATTCCCAGGGCAGCCTGTTCAAATCGGCAACCAAGTCACCATTTGTCTCTCCACCGACTCAGCCGATAAGTCCAAGCAGCTGTTTGAAGCTCTGCAAGAAGGCGGCTCTGTCGTTATGCCTCTGCAAGAAACCCACTTCAGCCCTGGTTATGGCATTGTAACGGACAAGTTCGGCGTAAGCTTCCAAATCTACACGGAAGGTCAGCATCATATGTAATAATTAGAAAACTTGGCTGCGCCAAGCCTTTTGCACCCAAAGGGTACAGGTCTCCGCCTTAGTTGCACGTTTACTGGATAAGAATCTTATAAATTCTTACTGTACAACGAAACCGAGTCTCCTAGATGGCAGGCTCGGTTTTTCTGATTGCTTTCCTTCATGCTATAGCCATATGCAAGTGTTCGGTGAAAATAAAGTATTAGACTGCCGCTGTTATCATTCAACTATCGCTCTCCTTTAGTGCAGTGGATGGGACTATTCGGATCCAGGTGCACCGGTGTATTGGGCTATCCGTGAGCGCCTGAAAGTTACTGTCATTGGCGTTCATTTGCTTCGATTTGATGGAGGATTTCGTCAACGACGTGCGCGATCGGTACGGTGGCGTCGATTATAATCCCGTTTTTAGGAACGCCTTCTTTCGTTTGATGCAAGCGCGCACAGATTTCCCGTTCCTCTGGTCTACCACCCCAGTCAGTTGGGTCGAGTGCCACTCGCTCATCAATCCGCCGGAGACAGGTTTCCAAGTCAACCTCAAGGACAAACACGCCGTCGAAGAGATCGATGAATTTGGGATAATTCCGCGAACCACCGCAGAAAAATGTTACCGCCTCATCCTGATTGTCGACCAAAGCTTTTACTTTATCTACATGCCAAATGTGGTGTTCGGGTTTAAAGTCATCCGTCGGGGTACCAGTTTCCGGATCGCCTTGATAAGCTAATTCACGGTCACCATGAATGGCATGGTAACCGCGCCGCTGCAATTCGTTGCAGACCGTAGTTTTGCCGGCGCCAGAAACGCCTCCAATCAGATAATTCCTAATGCCCATGACAGACCCTCCATTCAACTGAATAAGCACTATTAATAATATGAGATATTTCTATCTGTCGCTAAACTGCCCGTTATCTTAATGTGGCGTTGCCAGTCTAATACTTTATTTTCTCAGTCTACAACTTATTTTCCGAGTCTAATACTTTATTTTTTAGTCCAACACTTTATTTTCATTGGACAGCAAGAACGCTCAGACATGGCTGTCGATATCCGTCATCCCGCAGCACGAGCATGCTTGTCCCATATCGATGTGTTCTTCTAAGCTCCGTACATCTTCTACATAGCCGCACCACGGACATTCGAAATGCTCGATCATCCTGTCATTTCGCTCCATCATTGTACCTTCTCTGCCCGGCGCTTTTTTCTTATATGATAGCGTTCTTCCGCATGTTCGTACTGGCTTTTTTCCTCATCGGTCTCGGGAATCACCTGTGGGACTGCGGTCGGTTTTCCTTCGTCATCCAAGGCGATAAAGGTTAAATAAGCTCTCGCTGTCAATCTGCGCTCAGCTGTCAGCAAATTCTCCGACTCTACCTTTACGAAAACTTCCATCGAGGTTTTGTGTACCCACGTCACGTAGGCTTCCAGATTGATCGCTTCACCGGTTTTGATCGGAGCCAAGAAGTCAAAGCTGTCGCTTGATACGGTCACTACGGCTCGGCGGCAATGACGCATGGCTGCTATGCAAGCAATCTTGTCTACGTGCGCCATCACTTTTCCCCCAAAAATCGTATGGAGGTGGTTCGTATCGGGCGGAAAGACCAGATCAGTCATGACGGTTCTGGATTCACTGACAGTTTTGGATGAATGGTCCATGCTGCTCCTCCTTACGTCTCGTTCTACTCTGCTGCTCTATTTCACTGCCGCCAGCTGTTTGCGCACCAGTTGAGTAGCCTCTACCATGTTTTTGAGCGAAGCGATGGTTTCTTCTTCGCCGCGTGTTTTCAATCCGCAGTCAGGATTGATCTATTACGGCCAGCCACAAGTCCTACACCATGAGTCTTATCTTTCAGGAATCCATATATACCGGCAAATCGATCACTTCCGCGTAGTGTTTTACGGAGTCCAAAAAGTTTCTGCTCTTCATTTCGCTCACTCCATATCCCTCCAGCTTTTTGGTTTTGAACGAAATAGAAAAAGCATTCCCAACCCCTGATAGAAGGTTAGAAATGCCTAAATAAGCAGTGTTCGCCAGCAACCTGCCTTCCCAATCCATTTGGATCAGTGCTATTTCGGAGTGCTGACTCCCCTCTTACAGTGGCGGGACCGTGTCGGAATTGCACCGAGCTTCCCTTTTCATCCTTGGCTACATGCACAGTTGTTTTTACAATTTGCTCCGTCTCAGTCGCAACGAGTTCAATACGACGGAGAGCGAGCTGAATGCCATCGCGATCCCCGCTACCCACGGAGCCAAAAAGCCAATCATCGTCGCTGGAATGGCGACCGTATTGTAAAAGAGCGCCCAAAACAGATTTTGGCGAATGTTTTTCATCGTTTGCTGACTGAGGAGGAAGGAATGCACAATGCCCGTCAGCTCCCCGTGCATGATGAGCACGTCAGCAGAATCCTTCGAGATATCCGCTCCTGTACCGAGCGCAATCCCAATGTGGGAAGCCATGAGCGCAGGAGCGTCATTGATCCCATCTCCGACCATTGCCACCGTCTTGCCCCTCTTTTGCAGCTCCTGAATAATCTGGACCTTTTCCCCCGGCAGCTTGCTGGCATAGACGCGACGTATCCCTGCTTGTCTGGCGATACTCCAGGCCGTATGCTCGTTGTCTCCCGTGATGATCATGACGTCTTTTCCGAGCTTTTTCAGCCGTTGCACAGCATGTACGGCATCCTCCTTCAGCGGATCGGACAGGGCAATATAGCCAGCCAGCCGATGGTCGATGGCCACCAGCATCACGATTTTCCCTTCTGTCGCGTGTCCGTCCATTCGCTGTTGTACGGGGGTAACGTCAATGTTATGGCTGTTCATGAGCTTGGCAGAGCCCACGATGACGGAGTGACCGCTTACACTCGCAATAATTCCGTATCCGGGCAAAGGTGTGAACGAGGTAGGAGCAGGTATGGACACGCCGCGATTTTTCATATACGTGACAATCGCCGCTGCGAGAGGATGCTCGGACGCCGTTTCTGCAGCTGCTACCAAGCGCATAAGCTCTTCCTTTGACCACCCTAATGTATACAGGTCGATCACTTCATGCTTTCCTTTTGTCAGCGTGCCTGTTTTGTCCAAAACGACCGTATCCACCCGCTGCAGTGTCTCCAAATACTTGCCTTGCTTGAATAAAATACCGAGCTGTGCCGCCCGCCCTGATGCTACCAGGATGGACATCGGCGTCGCCAAACCCAAGGCACACGGACAAGCGATGATGAGCACCGCGATGGCCTTCTCGAGCGACTCGCCGAATGCGTGCGACGTGAACACGTAATACCAGGCCAAAAACGAGATCACGGCTATGCTGATGATGATCGGCACGAAGATATCCGTCATTTCGTCTGCCATGCGTTGGATCGGTGCTTTGGACATCTGGGCTTCCTCTACCGTCTTGATGACCTGCGTTAATGCAGTTTCACTACCTACCTTTGTCGTTTTCACTTTCAGCCAGCCATTCTGGTTCAGTGTCGCCCCGATCACCGTTTGACCGCTCCATTTCTCCACCGGCAGGCTCTCTCCTGTAAAAATGGATTGGTCGACCGTGGATTGGCCTTCGATGACGAGGCCGTCCGTAGGAATGCGTTCCCCTGGCTTGACGATGAAAATATCACCGACAACGAGTTCGCTTATGGGCACAGTGGTAACACCTGTCGGGCGCAGCACGTTCGCGACCTTCGGCTGTAAATGATGCAGCTGCCGGATGGCGTTTCTGCTGCGATCCTTGGCCATGGCCTCCAGGTATTTGCCAAGTAGCAGAAAAGTAAAGATAACCGCACAGGTCTCGTAGTAAAGCGTGAGCTGATGGGTGGACGCAGGCGAGGCCGTAAACGTGAGGTAATGACTGTAAAAAAAAGCGGCCGACGTACTGAGAACGACCAGGACATCCATATTGGCGCTACGGTTCCGGATCGCACTCCAAGCGCCCGCGTAAAAGGGATAGCCGATCCATAGCTGAATGGGAAGCGCCAAGGCGAACTGAAAATAGGGATGCAAAAATAGCGCAGGTACCCAAATAAACGAGGAAAACGAAAAATGAGACGCCATCCCCCACAAAAAAGGCACGGTGAGGACACTGGAAAACAGGAAGCGGCGAAGCAGGTCGTCCTTTTCCGAGTGCGCCTCTCCCTCTTGCTCGGGCTGTGCCTGATAGCCCAGCTTTTCAATCCTCGCTATGATCGCATCGTTGTCAATTTGCTGATCATCATAGGAAACCCGCGCTTTGTTGGTCGCCAGGCTGACCTCTACCTCTATCACACCGTTCGTTTTCGTCAGTATTTTTTCGATCCGAGTCGCACAGGCAGCACAAGTCATTCCTGTGACCTGATAGATTTGCTTCGTGGTCATTCTCTGAACACCCCTTTGTTACGACCGCATGTCCCGCTGTAATACGTATGCGTCGTTCAAGGGATTTAGAAATGAAACCAGGCAGATAAACTGCATGGAAGTGCCTTCTTTTGAATACGATTAGGGTGCTTGCTGCTTGCAATACAGTGAGAAAGCGGTGATCGTTTGAAACGAGCTTCTGTCCTGTCCATGCTGTTTTTTTCTGCCCTGTTGCTCCTGTCGGCATGCTCTTCACACGCGGGTCACTCGGCTCAGGATACGCCATCATCCCCTCCATCCAGCTCCACTGCGTCATCTGATAGGCTGACCTTTGCTGAGTATTCTCTTTCCATCCAAGTCGAACTGGAGCCTGAAACGCCTAAAATCCTCAAGGAAAATGAACTGCGCATCATGCTTTCTGAAGCGGAGGCTGACAAGTGGAAAAACGCCAAAGTCTCGATCACCTTGTCGATGCCGAGCATGGATCACGGAGAAGTACAGGTAGCGGCCGAATACATAGAGCCAGGGGTATTCGTTGCAAAGATCATCCCAACGATGATCGGAGAATGGAAAGCGGATATTACGCTGGAGGCAGACGGCAAGTCTTCCACGGTGTCCTACTTGTTTTCCGCCGAGCCTTGATCTCCCCCATCTACCATAGCCAAGGATTTACATGAGGCACCCAGCCGTTGATTACCAGACCGCGCATGATTGACACCACACCGATGTAGACTGCGAGCAGATTGGCGACGACCAAAATCCGGTTGCGTAGCGCTCTGGAAAGAACGACGGAGAACAGGCCGATCAGAAAAAGGGCTGGCAGTGTTCCGAGTCCAAAAAAGGCCAGCGTAAGCGCGCCTTCTCCCATGCTTCCTGAGGCAGCGGCTTTCATATGCATCGTATAGGTCAGGCCGCAGGGTAAAAAGCCGAGCAGCAACCCGCTGAAAAAAATAGGGAGGACACCAGGGCGAGATTTTTGTTTGTCCAGCCACTTTTGTACGGGGGACAGCTGCAGGATAGACCATTGGGTAAGCGGCAGAGACACCTTTTTGATGACCCACAGCAGGATCAACAGTCCACCCAGTACGTTGGCGATCCCTTGGAGTCCTACTATCGTTCCCGCTGCATCTACAAACGAGCCGATCAATCCCATGAACGCGCCGACTCCCATATAGGTCAGGACCCGACCGAGGTTGTACGCCATAACGGTATGCAGCATGGAGGAACGGGACTGCAGGGTCCATGCCGACATAATTCCTCCGCACATACCGATGCAATGAGGGGCGCTAAAGATTCCTGTCAGCGTCAAGAGCAGATAATCATGCAGGCCGAGGTGCATGGGGCGATCCCTACCTTTGCTCGAATGTGTCATCCTCTCTTTTAGTTACTTCACTTGCTGCGCGATTATGACTAGGGGAACGATTCGAGTGCAGCTGTATAAGAAAACCTCTATCGAGGCCTGCTCAAGGAGGAGCGACCGCGTTTTAGTGGAATGTTTTACCGAAGTAATGCCAGAAGCTGACGCTGAGGCACTTCGTCATGCGCTCCAGAATTCATAAGCATTACGCTTATAAATTCTTATACGTTAAAAAAACGAACTGCCAGGGCGCACCTGGCAGTTCATGTTTTATGTAGAGCTTTATGATTGATACGGGTAAGACAACGTTTTTCCCATACAAATGCTGTTGTCATTATCCACGTACGGTTCATATCGATCGATCACTTCATAGCCCAGCTTGCCGTACAACGAGACTGCTTCAGGCTGATTGGTGCCTGTCTCCAGAATCGCTCTTCCCTTCCCTTCCTCGACTGCCCATGCCTCGAGAGCCTGGAGTACCTTTTTGGCGACTCCCTGCCCCCGTGCTCCCTCTTTCACATACATTCTTTTGATTTCCACGATCCCCGATTGGCCTGTATCACGAAAACAGCCGCACCCCACTGGCGCGCCATCTACATAGGCGACAACGACCTTCGCATCTAATTTGATCACGTTAAACGGCAGGTAAGACTCTTGGGTATGGGGGTATCGTTGCCAAAGGTCTTGATCAAGCAATTCGATCAACAAGCGAAAATCAGGGTGGTCGGAAGAAGTTCTGGTCAAGCTAACCATGGCGATTCACAGCTCCTTGTCATGGAATCATGACTATTGATTTGCCATCATTTCATTCGGCTCATCACCATAGTAGCACGGAAAATTCCAACCCTTCAACCAGTTATGTCAGAAAACATGACATCACATTTACCTATCATGAAATTCCTCATCAGTGAGCGCCCGCGCGATCGTACCCTTTGCCTCCTGGGCAAGCCGCTTATCTCCGTCATCTATGGCTTGCAGCCAAACCAGCATGGGTATGTAAATGGCCATCATACGCGCCAGTCGCTTCGTATCTTCGTCCACTTCCCCATACTCCGCGAAGAATGCATGGCGTGCTCGCGGCGGCAGAAAGCTGTATCCGATACTCAAGTCCCCGGCAGCGTGCCCCACGCTCATATCTCCCCAATCGATAATACCTGAGACTTCCCCCTGTTCGTCTACCAGTACGTTTTTAAAATGCAGATCGCCATGTGAAAAAACATTACGCTCCCGAACCGGATCGGTAGACAGCTGTTTGAAATAGTCCGCCAGAGCAGCTCGCTCTCTTTCCTCCATCTGGTTGCTCAGACGAGAGAGGAAGACTTGCATCTTTTCCTTTCGCGCAGGGATGTCCATCAGCTTCCGATGGTCTTCGGGAGCACCGTTTTCACGGGCGATCTGGACTGGAAAGGAGTGCAGCCTTCGCAAAAACTGTCCCAGCTTCTTAGCCGATTTCGCCCGTTGCTCATCCGCAAGCTTTTGGGGGAAGCTGCCTTTGACATACGAATACCCTAAAAAAGGACAAGGATACTCGCTGGTTCCTTTTCCGTAGAAAAGCGGCTTCGGATACGACAGAGTAAGTAAACCGTCCAGTTTTGGCAGGAGCTTCCCTTCCAAATGAATCAAATCAACCGCAAGCTCTCTTCGCGGAAATCGAAAGACGTAC
Source organism: Brevibacillus centrosporus (assembly GCF_003710815.1). GTDB lineage: Bacteria > Bacillota > Bacilli > Brevibacillales > Brevibacillaceae > Brevibacillus > Brevibacillus centrosporus. The sequence continues at coordinate 29,617 of NZ_RHHP01000009.1, read as the reverse complement.
TTGCCGCCAACGAGAAAGACCGTATTGTCCCAGCCATGCCCCAGCCGCTGTACAGTATGAGAGGATAGCTGGGGAAATTGGCTGTAGATGAGCTGCTGTGCGATCTCGTCTGAAATATCCCAATCCGGGTCCCATACATTCTTGTTTGCCACGTATATGCTCCTCCCTTTTCATCGCTACGACCTGATCGGGCAAAAGTCTTACTCCTTTACCTTTGAGACAGTCAAACCATCGCCAATCGGAATCAACTGGGACTCCAGCTGAGGATGATTCGCCACCGCTTCATTGAACTTCCTCATGATTTTTGTATACCGCGTCGGCATCGCATTGTCAGCTGCTACACTGCCACCGGCAAGCACGTTATCCGCAACGATCAGAGCGCCCGGCTTTGCCAATCGAATGCACGCATGCAGGTAGTTTTCATAATTGTCTTTGTCCGCATCAATAAAGAAAAAATCAAATTGCCTCTTCTCGCTGACGAGCTGCTCCAGGCTTTGCAGTGCCGGTCCAATCATATAGGTTACCTGCTGCCCAAAGCCAGCCTTTGATAGATTGCGGTGTGCCAGCTCTGCGTATTTTTCCTCCAGCTCCAGAGACGTGAGTGTTCCCCCCCTGCCAAAGCCTCTGGCCAGGCAAATCCCGCTATAGCCGCCAAGAGCTCCTATTTCCAGCACATCTTTCGCCCCGGAAATGGAGATCAGCAACGTGAGGAGCTTTCCTGAAGAGGGAGACACCGAGATAGAAGGCATGCCGTTTTCTTTGATGGACGCAACGACTTCCTCCAAAAGAGTATCTTGCTTGGAAAACACGGAGTCGATATAGCTGTTCACTTGATCCATCCTGTTCCATCCCCTTCTCTCCATGATGGTAAGTCTCTTACCCAATTTTATACACAACGCCCATTTGGGTAAAACTCCCTTTTTGGGCTTTCTATAACAAAACTCCTGATTTTCCGCCGTTTGTAAGAAAATCAGGAGTTTCTTCTAACCATTTATGATTGTTTCGGCTTTTTGATGAACAGCGACAAGGCAGAGCCAGCAGCTACAGCTTGTGTGGGCCACGCCTTCACCTGGACGAAAAAAGCACCGTGCCAGCGCACGATGCTCTTTCTCTCTATCCCCTTACAGCTCCCGAAGCACAGCTCTTACCGGGCTTCCATCCGCCTCGACTAGCGGCAGAGGCAGTGCGATTAATTCATAGTCACCTGGCTGTACGTCTTCCAGAACGATGCCCTCCAAAATGTGAATGCCATGACGAGTAAGCCCATGGTGAGCGGGCAGCTCCTTGCTGTCGAGTACATCAACGGAAGGAAGATCCAGCCCGATCAGTCGGACGCCGTACTGTGCGAGATAGGCAGCCAAGTCTGGCTCCAAATGGGGAATGGTTTGAGGAAACGACTGTCGGTCTACCCATGCTCCAGTACGGATCAACAGGCGCGTTACCCCTTCCAATTCGACATCTTTCAAATCATCGATCCCAATCGATTGGCTTACAGAAACGTGAACGACACGCGCTGGCCCTACATACAGCTCCGGGTCCAGGTCAATGACCCGCTTTCCTTCATCATCGAAATGAAAAGGAGCATCGATATGCGTTCCCGTATGAATGCTCATGACGATTTTGCCCACATTTACAGAACCGCTGTCTGCTTTATTCCATGCCAGCGAATACGAAAACGGCGTATCCCCCGGCCAACCCGCTACCTGGTTATCCAGTCTTTGCGAAATATCGATCAATCGCTTCAAGGAAAGCCCCCCTTACAGTTGCGTGCGCAGGCTCCACAGCTCAGGGAAGAAGCGATGATCCAAAGCTCTCCTGAGATAGCCTACCCCCGAAGATCCACCTGTGCCAGGCTTTTGCCCGATGATGCGCTCTACGGTATTCATGTGATTAAAACGCCATTGCTGCTGCTGGCTCGCGATGTCCACCAGTTTTTCCGCCAGCTCATACAGGTCCCAATACTTATTCACATCCCGATAAACGGCCAGCCATGCTTGCTCTACACTTTCGTTCGGCTGATAGGCTTCCGCCCAGTTACGGTTCAGGGCAGCTTCATCCACCGGCAATCCCCGGTTTGCCATAGCGGCGATTGCAGCGTCGTAAATGCTTGGCGCATCCAAAAGCTGCTTCATCTTGCTGGACAGCTCCGCTTCGTGCTGATAGACAGAGAGGACGTGTTCATTTTTATGTCCGAGCATAAACTCGATCATGCGGTTTTGATAGGATTGAAAGCCGGAGGAGTATCCCAGCTTGTGACGGAACTGCATGTACTCCGCTGGTGTCAGCGTAGAGAGCACATCCCATGACTTGATCAGCTGCTGCTGAATACGGGAAACGCGGGACAGCATTTTGAAAGCCGGTTCCAGCTGATCCTCCTGGATGCTCGCCATCGCAGCTGACAGCTCGTGCAGAATCTGCTTCATCCATAGCTCACTCACCTGATGGATGACGATAAACAGCATTTCATCATGATGATCGGACAGCCTTTTTTGACTTGTCAGCACACGATCCAGCTGCAAATAATCCCCGTAAGTCATGTCCTTGCCGAAATCGGTATGAATGGTTTTCTCCAGCTCACTGCTGTCTTTCATTTGATCTTCCTCCGATTGTTTGGTCATCCGTACAGGTCTCTCCTTTTTCTAGCCCAATTTAACCGATTGTTTAAACGCTGCTGTCAAGCGCTCCATCCCGATCTTGATCTTTTCCGGATTCGGGTGCGTAAAGTTCAAACGAAGCGTATTCTCTTGAGGATTTTCTACAAAGAAGGGACCGCCCGGAATGAACGCAACACCGTGCTCCAGGACCTGCTTCAGCAATTCTGTTGCATTGATACTCTCGTGCACCTTCGCCCAGATAAACATCCCGCCCTTGGGCTCCACCCAGGAAACCAGATTCTCATCCAAGGTATTTAAATAATCTCGCATAATGCTCATATGCTGATAGTAATTTTTGCTAAGCATCCGAATGTGCGCATCCAGGTCCATATCACGCAGCAGATAGTACAGCGCTTGCTGGTCCAGTGGGCTCGACATGAGGTCTGCCGCTTCTTTGATCTGAGACATGTACTTGATGACAGCCTCAGGACCAGTCACCCACCCGATACGCAGGGAGGGTACGACCGTCTTGGAAAAAGAGCTTGTATACACGACTTGTGTTTTCCGTTCGTCCATGGCAGCGATCGGCGTGTACTTTTCCTCCTCATGAAACTGGATGTCCCCGTACGGATCGTCTTCGAGGATCAGTGTATCGTACTTGTACGCCAGCTCCAGCAAAGCAGCTCGCCGCTCTTCGCTCCAGACTTTTCCGTCCGGATTGGAGAAGGTAGGGACAACATAGACGAATTTCGGTTGATGTTGCTTGAGTTTCTGCTCGAGGTCTTCCGGGTACATCCCGTCTTTGTCCCCTTCAACGGCAACCAATTTGGCCTCGTAGGATTCAAATGCCTGTGTCGCAGCCAGGAAGGTTGGGTTTTCCGTCAGCACGACATCGCCCGGTGACAGCATGACGCGGCTCAAGAGGTCAATCGACTGCTGCGAGCCAGTCGTCAGCAGGATCTCCTCTGGCTTGGCCTGAATGCCCTTGGACTTGACCCGCTCACTGATCGCTCCACGCAGCGGCATGTAGCCTGTCGTCATTCCGTACTGCAGGCTTGCATTGCCGGATGCGAATACTTTTTCGAATGCCTGCTGGATTTCGGCAGTAGGGAAATAAGGCTCATGCGGGTTTCCTCCCGCAAAAGAGATAACATCGCTCCCCTTTCTTTGGATGATGCCTCCAATCTCGCGGATCGCCGAGGTTTTAAACATTTTGGTCCGGTCAGCAAAACGGTAGCTCATGAGTAGAATCCCCCTTCTATTATGTAAAAGTGTAAATAGTGAGAATATTAGTTTGAGTAGAAAAGTTGGAAATATGATGCGATGTCACTAATATAAAATATATGTGACATGTCGTCAAGTAATGTTGTCAAACGCCCTTGTTCGTCTTTGATTTCCGATCGTAATTAGGTAATATCAGTAATAGATGAGGAAAAATGATCGAAAAGAGGAAGGTACGTGACGAAGATCTCGGAACATATAGACGGTAGAAATCTACGCTCGATCAATACCCGCAAACGATTATTAGCCGCTGGATACGATATATTTATTGAATTCGGATTTCAAAAAGCAACGATCTCCCAAATCATCAAAAAGGCAAAAACCGGCTACGGCACAGCCTACATTCATTTCAGCGGCAAGGACGACCTATTGATCGTGCTGATGGATGATGTCATGAATCGCTTTTACGAGATTGCCAAAATGAGCTTTGAACCGACATCCAAACAGGAAGCCATCGATATGATCACGATGCAAACCCGCTTATTTCTGGAGAACGCGATCCAGGAGCAGGCCATCATGCAGGTATTTATGGAGGCCATTCGCCATTCCGATAAAGTCCAGGAAAAGTGGATTGAAATCCGGGAAAGCTTTGTAGAACAGATCGCCAAAGACGTCGCCTACGCTCAGAAAACTGGACTGGCTCGGACCGATCTGGATAACTATTTGGTCGCGAGGAATTGGTTTTCTCTTAACGAATCGCATTTATGGGATATTGTGAATCAGACAAACAAGCATTCCATATCGGAAATTACTCATAATATTACGGCGCTTTATACGGGTGGTCTGTATTATTAACCAGAGCCGCCTATAAGAAAAAACCAACAAAAAGCCACGGGATTCTTCCCCTGGCTTTTGTCACAAACTAGGATATCAATACTTTCTGTTTCTCATCCTTTTTTTGAGCAGTCGATCGTTTTCTTTTCCCTCGCTTATACCACCAGATGTACAATCCCGAAAACATGAGGAAAACGGGGACAAGCCCAGCAAGTGCATAGATGATTTTTAGGAACATGTTGTATTCCACAGCCGTATGAAGGGGGAACAACCACACCTTCACGATCCAGCCGGGTGTAGTATCCGGTCCTTGCTTTCCGATAATCTCGCCTGTGTATTGGTTCATATAAATTCGATTGCTTCCAAACCCCGGATCCTGCACCCGATTGGTACGAAACTCGATTGCCTTTTCCGGTGAGGCAGGATAGCGAATCTGGGATATAACATCATTTGGACCATCTTCTTTTATTTTGGCGAGGAGTACGTCTAGGGGCAGCTCCCCCTCAGGCGTTGGCTGCAAGGTCAGTTTTTCAGCTGGCATACTGGAGTCAATACCAAACCATCCCAACATCGTTACATAGAAAGGGATCAGTGCTCCACTTAGAGTAATAACCAGCAAAATGGGGATGGTGTACACTCCAATCACTCTATGTAAACTTGAGAACTTCGCATAAGAATTGGGGGCATTTTTTCTCCATTTTAAACCTTGAAGTATTCTCTTGATCCCTGGCCACCACATATAGAGCCCGGTAATGAGAATAAAGGCTAGGATAAACCCGATCCATCCCACTACATCAATGCCATAAACAGGTATAAGCAAGGTCGAGTGAAAGGATTTCAACCAAACAATAAATGGACTTTCATCACCCTCGGTGCCATTTATCTCACCTGTTCCCGGATCGATACTTAATGTGTGGACCGTCTTTCCTTCTTTCACCCTATACAGATACGTCCCTTGACCAAATGGACCCTCCGGTGTGTATATGCGATCAATTTTCCCCGATGGATAAGCTTCTTTAATATTGGTTTCTATTTCTGAAAAAGTAGCATTCCCTGGACTTACTTTGTACAGCTCCGGGTGCTGGAAGTTTTTAATATCATGCTCAAAGACCAAGATGCTGCCCGACAAACAGAGAAGCACGATAAAGATTCCGAACACGAAGCTCAAATACTTATGGACCTTCTCGAATACCTTTTTAACACTCATATAATGCTCCCTTCTCTTTCAATTTTTTTATAGAAAAATTTGAATTTTCAAATACAAGCTGATTATAAGCCCCCCTCAATCGATAGGTAAAATTAGTAATTTCGCGAGTTTTTTGCAAAAAATTTTATGATTGAAGTCATCTTCAAACTTTATGGGGTGAAGTCGTATTTGTATTTGCGCGTATACGAATCTCATAGATTCTTATCTCTATAACAAAGAGCAGGTACCGAGGCTACCTGCTCTTTTTATCCAATCTATTTAGCTTCTTTCGTTGTTTGCATAACTCTTTTTATCTTCCGACGGATCTCTTCCGACAAAACCTCGTATCCTAGCTCCCCAAAATGGAGGCCATCGTTTCTTTGCCCTCGCAAAACCTCCTGAAGGTTCGGCAGTCCCATCATTCTCTTGAAAAGATCGAGGTAATGGCAGCCTGTCGCCTCACTCACTTCCTGGACAGCATCGGCGTATTGCTGCATGACTGCATTCGTCCGAAACTCCTGCAAACGCTCGTCAACTGGTGCTGGGCTAATCAGAATGACCCTGTTCGGCCCAATGCGCGTGACCACTTCCTTGAGATTGGTTTTGAAGTCTGGCAGAGGGACCTGTTTGTGAAAGGCTGCATCGTTGGCCCCGAAAAACACGGTCACCAGATCAGGAGCGTGCTGTAAGACGTCCGTCTCTACCCGCTCCCGCGCCTGAAACGTATTGTTTCCAGGTACACCCGCGTTGACGACTTCCCATTCTGCGCCCAGTTTCGCCTCCAGCATGATCGACAACAAAGGACGATCATAGCCTTCTGTCCTCGCCGTTAAACTGTCTCCAAAGCAAACGACTTTCATGGATGATGGGTCCCCTTTCCGCAGCCAGCAAAATGGTTAGTTTCGAGGAGAGAACGAATACTTTTTGTACTCGTACTGATCAGGCGGCCCGATCGCGATCCATAAATGCCCTTTGGCAGGCTCAGCAATCACGGAGGCAAAGGTAATGATATCTGTCGCCCTCTCTCCTGGTGCCTGCATGCCCTCGTCTCCCTCGATTTGGCAAAGGCAATGCGGATAGCTTCCACGATCACGCAAAATATCCTGCATCACTTCGGCATTCAGCTTGCCTCGGTTCGCTTCCAGCAGCTCTGTCATACGGGAAATGCGGACGCGGGAATTTTCCAGCTCAATTCCTGTTAAGCGTTCCTCGCCCAGAAGCTCTGGACTGACGAAATGATTGGAGTGAGCCAGAATGCCATTTTTCGCCTCGATGCGGGAGATTCTGGACGGGATCGTCTCCACATCGACGATGCCGCCTTGTTTGTCCAGCATGATCAGGTTGCGCGAGGAGGCGCGATAGAGGCTATCTACAAGCTCTACCGCTTCTGCTGTCGTACTGCGAGTCAACGCCAGTTTCGTAAAGAAGTACCGGGGGAAGCCTACTCGCCACCCATCACACGTCAAGAAGTTGCCGAATGCCCCCACTCCAGCATCATTAATCCCAATGAAGGAGATTTGACCCGCAGGTGTCAGCATGAGAGTCGCAGGCCCCTCATCGGGGATCGACTCAATTACGATACTCAGCTCACCGTAAAAAGCAGGCAGATCGGCATTCTGACCGATGAGTGGCGAGCCGTCTGCTGTCGCTTCTGCGGCAACGGCAAACGTCGTGCACTCTGTCTGATTGGTTTGAAAAATTTTATTCAGCTCGGCCCGGACCTGCAACAGGTAAGCTTCTCCCAGAGAGATTCCCGCGCCTTCTGCCAAGCCCTGAATTTCTTCGTCGAATTGCGGTGCGTATTTGATCACATAGCTCCGATACTGCAGGGCAGCCTCTGCCACTTCTTCACGTGAGGAAACATTATATTTTCTCCGAAGACGCTCGCTAGCCAGCTCCAGATTTTTATGGATCAGCTCTCTGCACGCTTCCCCGTGCTGCCGGCCGATCTGGCGATAGGTTCCCTGAAAGCAATAGAACGGAAAGCTTTTAGTAGAACGGGTAGATAGGTTCCGAGACTTTGATTCGCTCATGACGGTTCTCTCCTTTGTTCATGAATGATGGCTATTATTCAGCTTCTAATGGGAAATGGCAGGCCGCTACCTGCCCCCCTCCGTATGCCATAAGCTCGGGTGACTTCGTCTCGCAGACAGGCTGGGCGTAGGGACAGCGCGTATGAAAGTGACAGCCAGACGGTGGAGCCGCCGGATTCGGCAAATCTCCCTGTAAAATGATCCGTTCCTTTCGCAGCAACGGGTCTGGAATCGGTACCGCAGATAGCAAAGCTTTGGTGTAAGGATGCTTGGGGCTGGCAAACAGCGTGTCTCGATCCGCCAGCTCCACGATTCTCCCCAGGTACATCACGGCGATCCGATCACTGATATGCTTGACCGCCGGCAATCCATGGGCGATAAAAATGTACGTCAGGCCCAGCTCGTTTTGCAGCTTTCGGAGCAGATTCAATATTTGCGATTGTATCGATACATCCAATGCCGATACGGCTTCATCGCAGACAATAATCTTTGGATTTAACGCCAGGGCACGAGCAATTCCGATGCGCTGCCGCTGACCTCCGCTAAACTCATGCGGATGCCGGGAGAGATGGTGCGTATCCAGCCCGACGAGCCGCAGCAGCTCCACTACCTTTTCTCTGCGCTCTTTTTTGCTGTACCGTTCAAAGATTTTCAGAGGTTCTCCCACAATATCCTCGACTCGCATGCGGGGATTCAAGGAGAAGTAAGGGTCTTGAAAGATCATTTGCAAATTTCGCCGCGCCTGCTTCAGCTCGGACTTCCCCAAGGTCGAGACGTCCTTGCCCTGAAACCAGATCTCTCCTTCAGTCGGCTCCAAGAGCTGCAGGATCAGCTGTCCAACGGTCGATTTCCCGCAGCCGGATTCCCCCACGATTCCTAGCGTCTCACCTTGTTGAACGGTAAAATCCAGACCATCTACTGCCCGTACATAGCCTACTTCAGACGAAAACATCCCCTTTTTAAAGGGATAGTATTTTTTCAATCCTTTGACTTCCAATAACGGAGCCGTGTCTAGCGCCATTGCCGATCACCTCCCTATGTATGCAAGCAGCGAACCAGATGATTGGCACGATACTCTTCCAGCTGCGGCTTGATCTGTGTGCATTCGACCGTCGCCTTCGGGCAGCGTGGGTGGAAAGCACAGCCCTTTGGCATCTCTAGTGGATTCGGAACAGAGCCGGTAATCGAGTCTAATTCCTCGAGCTGCTCATCCATTTTCGGCAGCGATTTCATGAGCCCCGTCGTGTACGGATGCTGCGGATTCGCGAATAAATCAAAGACCGAAGCATCCTCCACCACTTCTCCGGCGTACATCACCACGACCCGGTCGGCCATCTCCGCCACGACCCCCAGGTCATGCGTGATGAGGATGACCCCCGTTTGATACGCTTTGTTTAACGACTTCATCAATTCCAAAATTTGCGCCTGTATTGTCACATCCAATGCGGTCGTCGGCTCGTCTGCAATAAGCAGAGCCGGGTTACACGCCAGTGCCATCGCGATCATGACCCGCTGCCGCATACCGCCAGACAGCTGATGCGGAAAATAGCCTACGACCCGCTCCGGATTGGGTATGCCCACTCTCTCCAGCATCGCGATGCTTTTTTGCCTCGCTTGCTTCTTATCCAGCCTTTCATGGATGCGAAATACTTCACCCAGTTGATTTTCGATGGTAAACACGGGGTTCAACGACGACATCGGCTCCTGAAAAATCATCGAAATCTTGTTCCCGCGCAGTTTCCTCATCTCTTTTTTGCCCAGCTTCAACAGATCCTGGCCTTCAAACAGAATCTCTCCGCCGACTACCTCTCCGGGAGATGCGACCAGCCTCATAATAGACAGCGAGGTTACGCTTTTCCCACAGCCGGACTCGCCTACGATCGCAAGCGTCTCCCCTCTGGATACGGAAAACGACACGCCATTCACAGACGGTACGACGCCATCTTCTGTTTTAAAATGTGTCTGCAGGTTGGTGACTTCCAACAATTTGTGCTGCACTCGTTTCCCCCCTCTCCTATTTCGAGCCTTTTGCCTTCATTTTTGGATCGAGTACATCGCGGATCCAGTCTCCCAAAAAGATGATTCCCAGAACCGTAATCGTAATGGCTATGCCAGGAAAGGTAGCGACCCACCAGCTCGTCGCCAGATACTGCCTGCCATCACTGAGCATGCCTCCCCAGGAAACCGTCGGGGGCTGGACACCTAGACCCAGAAAGCTGAGTGAAGCTTCCGAGATGATCGCTGCCGCCACGCTAATCGTAGAGACGACGATAAAGGACGAGGTCACATTCGGCAGGATATGCGTGAAAATGATCCGGGCATCGCTGGCGCCCACTGTGCGGGAGGCTTTGACGAAATCGCGCTCCTTCATACTGAGCACTTCTCCGCGAATGATGCGGGCGTACTTGACCCAGTTGGTGATCCCTAGTGTAAAGATCAGCGTTCCGAGGCTTGGCCCCATGACAAACAGGATGATCAGCATAAGCAGCATGCTCGGTATAGCGAGAAACGCATCGACCGTTCGCATGATGATCGCGTCGATCCAGCCGCCGTAATAGCCAGAGACCAGCCCGAGCAAACCGCCGATCGCTCCTGCCAGCATGACCGCGAAAATACCCACGATCAGGGAAACCTGTGAACCGTATATAATGCGGCTTAAAACATCGCGGCCTAAATTGTCCGTACCCAGCGGATAGTCCGAGTTCCCCTTTTCCAGCCACATCGGCGGGAGCAGGCGTTTGGAAACATTCGTTTTCACAGGGTCATGCGGGGCTATCGCTCCTGCAAAAACAGCCACGAAGACAATCGCTGCCATGATCAGCAGGCCGATTGTTCCCACCTTGCTTTTCCACAGCAGGCGAAAAAAGCGCGATAGACTTCCCGATTTTTTTCTCTTACGAACGGTCACGATTTGTGCAGTCTCAGTTTGAATTGGTGTCGTCACAGTTACACCCCTTTACTTGTACTTGATGCGAGGATCCAGGAGTCGATACAAAATATCAGCGATCAGGTTGCCCAAGATCACGATGAACGCGACGACAAAGATGGATGCCTGCACGATTGCCATATCGCGGCCATTTACCGCTTGGACAATCAGCAGCCCCATCCCCGGCCAGGCAAAGATGGTTTCGGAGATCAAGGCTCCCCCGATCAGGGCAGAGGATTGCAAGGCCATAATCGTCACAACCGGGATCAAGGAGTTGCGAAAGGCATGCTTGCACACGACCAGGGTTTCAATCAAGCCTTTGCTGCGCGCGGTCCGAATGTAATCCTGACCCAAAATATCGAGCATGCTCGAACGAATCAGCCTCGTCGTTTCCGCTGCGATCCCGACACCCAAGGTCAAGGCCGGCAAAATCAAATGCTCAAACGTTCCTCTGCCCGATACGGGAGCGATTTTCATCCGAACGGCAAACAGCAGGATCAGCATGATGCCCAGCCAGAAATGCGGAATGGCTTTGCCCAAAGCAGATGCACCCGTGATGAAGATATCCAGATACGAATTGCGTTTCACAGCAGACAATATCCCCAGAGGAACGGATATTAGCGTCGCGATGATCATCGAAGCAATCGCAAGCTCGAAGCTCGCGGGCAGCCGCTCCAAAATGATCGGCAGCGCCGGAAGGTTGTAGCGATACGAGGTTCCGAAGTCTCCCTGCAGGAGGTCCCCCATGAATTTGATGTATTGGACGTAGATTGGCTGGTCCAGTCCAAGTGCTCTCGTGAGAACCATTCGATCCTCATCGGAAGCTGTTTCTGGCAGCATGAGTGCGACCGGATCGCCTGTCACACGCACCAGAATGAAAACGATCAAAGAGATTAAGAGCAGCACGGGAATGATCTGGAGCACAGATTTGATTAGATAATTTCTCACGACTTCACCTCCGCGATGATGTAATGGGGAAAAGGAGCTCATGAAAGCCCCCTTTTCCCCGAAACCTTCCTCTTATTTCAGCGTTATTTCATCGACATACAGCATTTCGTCTACGCGAGGTTTATAGGCGATGCGATCGTTCACTCCGTAGGTAGAGTCCATTTGCAGCAGGTAGATTTGCGGAAGCTCTTTCGCGACAATCTCCTGGATTTTCTCGAATTGCTTCAATCTCTCTGTCGGATTCATATTTTGACTCGCTGCTTTGTACAGTGCCTCTACCTCTGGATTCGTATAATCCGTACGATCCTTCGTTCTGGCAATCGTCACGCGATCCAGCGCCAGCGCTGCGTCGAACATGGAATTTCCATAGGCGACCATGAACAGTTCGTCCATTTTGCGTGCCGATAGTCTTTCATTGAAGGCGCTCCATTCCATCAGCTCGAGCTTCACGCGGAACCCTACCTCTGTCAGCATCGCGGTAACCAGCTCAGCTGTTTCTTTATCCTTCAGGTAGCGTCCACTCGGTGCAGTGAAGGTCACGTCCACGCCGTTTGCATATCCCGCTTCCGCTAACAGCTGCTTCGCACGCTCTGGATCGTAGTTGTATTTGTTGTAGAGCCCGATATGCGCACCGAAGTTTCCTGGTGTCACGCGGGTTTGCGTCGGTGTTCCTTTACCTGCGTACAGATTGTCGATAATCGCTTTCTCATCGATCGCCAGGTCAATCGCTTCACGAACACGCGGGTCCGCTGTCACTCTGCCTGGGGTTACACGCACTTCCATCGTCATGACGCGCTGGCTCGGTCCTGTAATCACGCTTGTCCCTTCATTGCTCTCGATGCGCTCTTCGTCACTGGGAGGTATGTTCAAGGCGACATCGATTCCACCGGTCATCAGCTCCGCTACCCGCGTAGAATCTTCTTGGATCACACGGAAAATGACTTTGTCCCATTTCGGCTTGTCTCCAAAGTACGCATCGTTTTTCACCAGGACGAGGCGATCATCGCGCTTCCACTCCTGGAACTTGTACGGTCCGGTTCCTACCGGATTTTTCAGGAACTCTTCCCAGCCCTTTTCGGCGATGTACTTGGAAGGAAGCATGCTGGAACCGCTGCGGGACAGTCTATTTAGAAGAATCGGGTCGGCATTTTTGGTAATGACATCTACGGTGTGGTCGTCGACGACCTTCACTTCTTGGATTTCGTCGTAATTGGAGTGCTCAGAGAGCTTCTCGTCTTTTGCCACACGCTCCAGCGTGAACTTGACGTCGGCAGCTGTGAACGGATCGCCGTTTTGGAACTTCACGCCTTGACGGAGCTTGAATCGCCAAGTGGTTGGATTGACGTTTTCCCAGGATTCTGCCAGGTCGGGAACAAACTTGCCTTCTGCGTCGTGCTTGAGCAGGTAGTTGAAGATATTCACATGGATGGCTTCTGTCGAGGCACTGCTGTGGTCATGAATGTCGAAGCTCAGCATGTCACTGCCGTTCGCGATGGTTAATACCTTTTCAGCCGTTGCGTTATTCGCGGTGGCAGCTGCAGGTGCTGCATTTTGTCCCGGTGCGGGAGTGGAGGTTTGCGAGCCACAGCCCGTCATGACTAGAGTAAAAGCGAACGTGGAAGCCAACAGGAAACGCGACATTTGATTCTTCATAATTGCCCCCTCTTTTTATAAAAGAACGAATACTCAATGAATTCATCAGACTTGCTCTGCTGCTAGGCCCATTCATGTATAACGGTTGCCGCCATCTTGATTCCATCCAGATAATCTTTGATCAAAATATTTTCGTTCGGCGCATGCTTGCGAGAATCCGGATTGCCTACTCCGAAGCCGATTGCAGGGATCCCCAGCTGCTGACAGAGCGCATACATCGGTCCCGAGCCTGGATTCATCAAGATGACTCGCGGCGGGATACCTTTCATTTTTGTAGCCGCTTTCATAACCTTTTTTACGAGCGGATGATCCGGATCTGTTTTGGCGGCTTGCGTTCCTTCGTTTGCGATGATCTCGATATCCTGGAAGCCGTGACGATCCAGATGGTTGCGCAGATGCTGCAAAATTTCCTTTGGCACCTGATTGGGCACAAGGCGGAAATCGATTTTCACCCACGCCTCCGATGGCAGGACCGTCTTGGAGCCTTTGCCTGTATAGCCGGATTCAATCCCGCAGATATTACAGGTCGGTTGAAAGACCAGCTTTTCTCTCAGCTCATTCCCTCGCAGATCGCGGATGAAGCGATCCAGACCCAGACGCGCCAGCATCTCCTCTTCTTCGAGATCCATCCGCTCGAGAATCTCTTTTTCTCCCTCTGTCGGTTGGGCAACTTTGTCATAGAAATGCTCGATCAGAACCTCATCACGATCGTTTTTAAGCGTATTCAGTGCCCAGACGAGCCGCCAAGCCGGATTTTCGATGATGCTCGCATGGGAAGAATGCAGGTCTGTGTTGGCTCCCTTGGCTACGAGCTTCACAAAAAGGAGACCCTTGTTGCCCAGTTTGACCTCAAAGCTGCCATCGCTATTGACGAAGCCATTTTCCCAAATGCAAAGATCGGCCTGCAGAAGCTCGGGCTGTGTAGCTGCGAGATGCTTGATGTGCCGACTGCCGCCTGATTCCTCTTCTCCTTCTATCAGGAATTTGATGTTCACAGGCAGCCCTCCATACACCTTTTGATAGGCATGAACAGCGCAGATTCGGGCCATCAAGGCGCCTTTGTTGTCAGCTGAGCCTCGCGCAATCAATTTGCCCTCGCGAATCTCCGCTGCAAATGGCGGGCTCTCCCACAGCTCGATCGGGTCCTCTGGCTGCACATCGTAGTGATTGTAAAAGGAAATCGTACTCTCTTTGTCACGAGACGTCTGACCGTACACTACAGGCTGCTGGCCAGGCATTTGCAAGATCTCCGTAGGCACCCCTGCTTGTGTTAAATAGGTTTTAACCACCTCCGCAGTTTCTTTCATCGATTGGTCATACGTGGAGACACTTGGGAGCTTGCATAAATCCTGCAGCCACTGTACGTACATCTCTTTGTTTTCATCAATATAGCGATAGACTTGCTCCATTTCTGCCTCCAACTTCGCAGGTATAATTTTGTAAATTCTGATTACTGAAGATTATATGACGCCTCTCTTGATAGGTAAAATTAATAAATTCGCGAGTTGTTCCAAAAAAACTCTTATCAATTGTGGTAGAGTTACAATTGACAGAATTGCTTAATTGTTTGACCGCGCATAATATTTGGAGAGACAAATCCTCCCCTTTGAAGAGAGGTGCCCTCATGGAAGAAAAGGATTTTACCATTCTTCGGTACATTGCCGAGGAGATGCATTTGACGAAAGCAGCAGAGCGGCTCTTCATGACGCAGCCAGCTCTCACCTATCGGATCCAGCAGCTAGAAAAAGAACTCGATACGCAAATCTTGATCAAGAATGGAAAGCGTATCAAATTTACCGCGCAGGGCGAGTATCTCGTTTCCTTCGCCAATAAAATGCTTGCGGAATACCGCGTCGCGAAAGACTCTCTCGCCAATATGTCCTCGGATGTACAGGGGACGCTGCGCATTGGAGCTGCAAGTATTTTCGCCAGGTATTATCTCCCTTCCCTCATGAAGAGCTTTGTCACGCTATACCCCAAGGTGATTTACAACGTGTATACAGGCCCTTCCCCCAAAATCATGGAGCTTTTGGATACGGAAAGCGTGGATGTCGCCTTCATTCGGGGCGAATACAAATGGACAGATCCCAAGTATCCGATTACGGAAGAGAATCTGTGTCTGATCTCCAAGCACGAAATTGACCTCGATGAATTGCCAAACCTGCAGAGGATCGAGTACAGCTACAACATTAAGCAGCCGATCCCAAGCAAATTCCGGCCACAGGTATCGGTCAAAGACAACATGCGCAGCTGGTGGGCAGAAAGATACAGTGTACCGCCGCTTACTACGGTCATGGTAGACAGCTACGACATCTGCAAGGAAATGGTGATCAATGATCTGGGCTACGCTTTTATTCCCGAGACGTTCATCAACGAGGGGGACGACCTGCACAAGATCAGGCTGCTACGCCAAAACGGGGAAACCATCAAGCGGACAACCTGGCTGCAATACAAGGAATCCTCCATGCAGCTGAACATCGTCGATAAGTTCGTCTCCTTCGTCCGCTCTCAGAGCTTTCCCCCATCCCAGTAAGCACCTCTCGCCCAGAGAAATGACTGAAGAGAGCCTATATCACCTAGAGAGGAGTCGCTTTTCATGGATGATCGCGACTGGCAGATACTACATCTCCTCCATAGCCAAAAAAACATTACCAAGACCGCACAGCTCCTGTTTTTGACCCAGCCTGCCTTGACGAAGCGGCTGATGCAGATCGAAGCCGAATTTGGCGTAAAGATCGTGAATAGAGGAATCAAAGGCGTTCACTTTACTCCCGAGGGCGAGCTGCTGGCGAAACGGGCAGGGCAGCTTCTCACGACGATTCGCGAAATCAAGGAGGAAGTATCCAACCTCCAGCAAAGTGTAGCGGGGACTCTGCGACTAGGGGTCTCGAACTTCTTTGCCAAATATAAGCTCCCGACCCTTTTAAAGCTTTTCAACGAGCAATACCCACTGGTTGATTTTCAGGTGGAGACAGGTCTTAGCAGGGATGTGCTGCATAAAGTCTACAACCGCGACGTGCATATCGGCTTCGTTCGTGGAGAGTACAGCTGGCCGGATCAAAAGAAGCTGCTGTTTGTGGAAAAGGTTTTGCTCGTATCCAAAACCGAGATGGACCTCGCGCAATTGCCTGATTTGCCGAGAGTCGATTATGAGACGGACCAGATGTTCAAAGCCTTGGTCGACAACTGGTGGGCCGAGAACTACACCAAGCCGCCTCTCATTTCGATGAAGGTAGATCGCGGCGATACTTGCAAAGAAATGGTGCGGAGCGGCTTGGGATATGCTATTTTGCCTTCCATGTTTGTCAGTGATGCACCGAATCTCTATAAAAGGGAGCTTCTCACCTCGGAAAACACACCTGTTTTGCGCAATACATGGATGTTCTATCACGAAGAGTCACTGGAGAAAAACGTCGTGAAAGCATTCGTTCAGTTTATGGAGGGCATCGACTTCGAGGATTCAGAAGCAATAAGCGGATCATGAAAAATTCTTATGCCTGTTCATGCGGTTTTCTTATTTTTCACGTTTTCTTCCTCACGCTATACTACAGGTGCTTCGCTACACATCTGATGAGGTGAACTCGTATGAAAATGCTAGAACAGGCTATCCGGGCGGCGGTGACTGCCTTTCCTGGCCACGGTCAAGATTATAGATACTATCGAATCCAGGCACTTGAGGAAGCAGGAATAGGCAAGATCTCGTCGCTGCCCTACTGCATGAAGATCCTTTTGGAAGCAGCGGTTCGCGAGTTTGACGGGGTGACTGTTACAGCAGAGCATGTTCGCAAGCTCGCCAACAGTGCAACCCAGCGCGATCCGAACGAAGAGGTCCCTTTTAAGCCTACTCGCGTCCTGCTGCATGACACGACGGGTCTGCCCGCATTGGTCGATCTTGCAGCCATGCGTGAAACCGTGCAGGCCATTGGTGGAGACCCCTCTTGCGTCAATCCACTGATTCCCGTCGATCTCGTCGTTGATCATTCCGTCATGGTCGACTATTTTGGCACTTCGGATGCATTAGCCTTGAACCAGCAAAGAGAATTCGAGCGCAATTTCGAACGCTTCCGCTTTTTCCGCTGGGTGCAGAACGCATTTCAAAATGTACGGATCATTCCTCCCGCATCTGGGATCATGCACCAAATCAATATGGAGTACCTCTCGACAGTAGTCGCTTCCAAAGAGGTCGACGGCGTCACGGTTCTCTATCCCGATTCTCTTGTCGGTACGGATTCTCATACCACGATGATCAACGGCCTTGGCATCGTCGCCTGGGGTGTCGGCGGGATTGAGGCAGAAGCGGCCATCCTTGGGCAGCCCTTGTATTTCGTCGCTCCGGAAGTGGTCGGTTTTCGACTCACGGGTTCTTTGCCAGAAGGGGCGACGGCTACCGATCTCGCTCTGACCGTCACTCATCTCCTCCGAAAAAAAGGCGTCGTAGGTAAATTCGTCGAGTTCATCGGACCTGGCGTCAGCACCATGAGCCTAGCCGATCGGGCAACCATCGCAAACATGGCACCCGAATACGGAGCGACCATGGGCTATTTTCCCGTCGATTCGGAGACCTTGAACTACCTGCGTATGATCGGGCACACCGAAGAGCACGTAGCCCTGATTGAAGCCTATTACCGGGCACAAGGCATGTTTGTATCGGAAAACGGCGAGGAACCGGTTTATACAGACGTCATCGAGCTCGACCTGTCCACGGTGGTTCCCAGTCTGGCCGGCCCCAAACGACCACAGGACCAGGTACCGCTTGCCATTATGAAACAAGCATTTGAGGAAATCGTCCGGGCACCTATCGATCAAGGCGGGTACGGCCTGTCCGAGTCTGATCTGATCAAGTCGTCCCACCTGACACATCCGTCGGGGGAAAAAACGGCCCTTCGCCATGGCGCTGTCGTGCTTGCTGCCATTACGAGCTGCACCAATACGTCCAACCCGAGCGTTTTGATTTGTGCGGGGCTCCTCGCCAAAAAAGCTGTGGAAAAGGGATTGAAGAAGCCTGCCTACGTCAAAACGTCACTGACTCCCGGTTCTCGGGTCATTACCGATTATTTGAACGAGTCAGGTCTGTCCAAAAGCTTGGATGCCCTCGGCTTTCATGTCGCTGGATATGGATGCGCGACCTGTATCGGCAACTCAGGCCCGCTGCCTGCAGAGGTCAGTCAGGCGATTGTCGAGCATGATCTGGTCACGGCAGCTGTTCTGTCCGGCAACCGCAACTTTGAAGGGCGTATCCACCCGCAGGTCAAAGCCAACTATTTAGCCTCTCCCCCGCTTGTCGTCGCCTATGCCTTGGCAGGTACCGTAACCATTGATTTTGCCACTGAGCCAATCGGTTTCGATCAGGAGGGACAGCCCGTTTTCTTAAAGGACCTGTGGCCCTCTGCTGCTGAGATTCGGGAGGGGATTGCCCATGCAGTTCGCCCTGAGCTTTTCCGTAAAAGCTATCAGAACGTTCTTTCTGCCAACGAGCAGTGGAATGCCATCGAACCTCCTCTGGGACAGCTCTATGAATGGGATGCAGACTCTACTTATATCCAGCAGCCTCCGTTTCTGTCGGATTTGGCTATCGAAGCATCCGACATTCGGGAAATCACGTCCGCACGTGTTCTCGCCTATCTGGGCGATTCCGTCACCACGGACCACGCTTCTCCTTCCGGCAGCATTCTTCCGAAAAGTCCGGCAGGCCGTTATTTGCAGTCCTTGGGGGTAGGCGTGGAAGACTTCAACTCGTATCCTTCCCGCCGAGGCAACCATCTCGTCATGGTGCGCGGTGCTTTTGCCAACCCACGTATTCGCAATAAGCTGGCACCAGGCTCCGAGGGCGGTGTCACTACCTACCTCCCGCGCGAGGAAGTCATGACCATCTACGATGCCTCGGTTCACTATCAAGCAGAAGGCGTCCCCTTGGCAATCATCGCCGGCAAGGAGTACGGTACAGGAAGCTCTCGTGACTGGGCTGCCAAAGGACCTTACCTGCTCGGTGTGAAGTTCATCATCGCGGAGAGCTTTGAACGGATTCATCGCAGCAACCTCGTCGGAATGGGCATTCTCCCTCTGCAGTTTGTAGCGGGGACAAGCGCTGCTTCTCTCGGAATCACAGGCCATGAGAGCCTTGAAACCATCGGCTTGCAAAATGATCTCAAACCGGGGCAGATCATCCAAGTAAAAGCCACTCGTCCAGACAAAAGCTCGTTTCTCTTTGACGTCATCGTGCGCTTGGATAATGTCGTGGATATTGCGTACTATCGCAACGGTGGGATCATGCAGTCGGTAGTCAGAAGACTGGTTCTCGATTGAGCACATACCGGATAGAAAAAAGAGCTCGTGCGGGTGCATGAGCTCTTTGCTTTTGCTTGCTTCTATTCCTCATATCAAATGCTTTACGACCATATCCTGCAGCAGGAAAAACACAAACCAGCCCCCATCCTTCTGATTCAGTGACGACTTCCGTTTAGATTCCTTTGTATCGCTCCAGCATCTCACCAAGCTTCCTGCGTATGGCCTCCCTCAACTCCTTTGGCTCCAGCAAGACCGCCTCTTCTCCCAGCCCGATGAAAAAGTCCGTATAAAAGGGGATATCCCCCTGGGACACATCCCGATCAATCGTACCACTACCGTCCGCGTGAACCTGCAGCATGGGGGCCAGCCACAGCTCGGCCTCACAGCGCTGAACTCCGATTCGGCTCAGCTGTGCCCGCAGTCGAATCGGCTCACGAGGCTCCGCAGCATCCCGTCTGCTCAGGCGTATATCTCCCAGCTCGAGTGGTTCTGTTCCAGATGTGTCATGTGCCGCTTCACGGATACGATCGCAGCGGAACACGCGATACCCCTGGCGCAGGAAACAATACGCCGTGCAATACCAGAAGCCGTTGTGCGCATAGATGCACACAGGCTGAATCTGGCGGCACTTCGCCTCTTCCTCCTTCGACTCGTATTCCACGGTGAGTACCTTCTGGTGAACAGCAGCATCCAACAGAATGGCCAAGCACGGCGCATCTCCTCTTCTTGTCGGCGTAAGGAAGTCGACCCGGTTTTTCATGCTGTCGATCCGATCCCGAACGTCTCCAGGCATATGCAGGTAAAATTTATTCAGTGCCGACGCAGATTCTGCTTCAAAAGGCAGGGAAGAGTAATGGCGCAGGGCCTGCACCGCAAAGAACATCGACACGGCCTCTTCCTCTGTAAATGCAATCGGGGGCAGTACCCTCTCCCGAAGCACTTGATAGCCGCCATGTGGTCCTACTTCCGAATAAAGCGGCACCCCCAGCTCGCTCAGCTCCTGCAAGTCCCGTAATATCGTCCGCTTGGAGACGCCAAATTCATCGGCAAGCTCCTGCACCTTGAACCGCCGCTTCCTGTTAACGGTCATCATCAGCTCCATCAACCTCTTGGATTTCGGCATCTTGACAACCTCCTTTTGTAAATCGTTGAGTCCATGACAGATTCTGTCACCATTATGACGTACGATGAACTCAGCAAGCAACCTTACCTTAAGAGGAGTGATCGACCATGCGCAAATATACCGCTCTTTTCTTTCTCATCATGTTCATGATTGGCACCGATACTTTTCTGGTTTCCCCCATGCTTCCAACCTTGCAAGCGCAATTCGGCGTATCGACGGGAATTGCCGGATGGATGATCGGCGGCTACACGCTAGGCTCCGCGATCTTTGCTTTGATCGCCGGACCGCTGTCAGACGGGTGGAACCG
The DNA here is from genome assembly GCF_003710815.1 of Brevibacillus centrosporus. Lineage (GTDB taxonomy): Bacteria > Bacillota > Bacilli > Brevibacillales > Brevibacillaceae > Brevibacillus > Brevibacillus centrosporus. The sequence goes on along the minus strand of NZ_RHHP01000009.1, from coordinate 8,507 downwards.
CAGAACGGTGATGCTCAGCGGCCTGCTCGCCTTCTCCCTCTCCACGATTCTTTGCGGCTTTGCCGATAACTTCTGGACGATGTGTCTGTTCCGCTTCCTGGCTGGTGTCAGTGCCGCGTTTACGGCTCCCCAGGTTTGGGCATCCATCCCCATGGTCTTGCCCGCATCCAGCATCCCGAAAACAATGGGCATTGCCTTTGGCGGACTCGCCGCTGCCCAAGCGCTCGGCGTACCCATCGGAAGCTGGCTCGCAGCTGCTCACTGGTCCGTTCCGTTCTGGACGATCGGTGCCCTATCCCTGCTTTTGGCAGCCATCGCATTCTCTTTGCTTCCCGACATGAAGCCCTCTGTGCCCATGGGGAGCAGCCGTGCATCCATTCTCAGCCGGTATGTTCCGCTGATCACAAGCAGCAGGGCTAGAAGTGGCTTCTTTGCTTACCTGCTTCTCCATCTGGGGAGCGGTACCGCCTTCGCTTTCGTAGGGAAATGGATGGCGGACCGCTTCGAGCTTCCCATCGCGCAGATCGGGACGGTGATGATGTGCCTTGGCTTCGGTACGCTGCTGGGAAGTATGGTAAGCGGCTTTGTGACTCGTAAAATGGGACCGATGAGAGCGATCACGGCAAGCATGTCTTTGCTCGTCCTCTTGTACGTTCTATTGCCTCAGCTGACGAGTCTATCTGTCGTTGCCATCCTCTACCTGATCATTTTTGCGACGCTCGGGATCATTTTCCCGCTTGTCATGGGAGCTCTTACTGAGCTGAACGCCTCCATCCGCGGGACGATTTCCAGCCTCGCCAACTCCACGATGAATGCGGCAAACACGCTCGGTGCGTGGTTAGCTGGCCTGCTCTATGTCCAGCTCGGCGGCTATGCGTCGATCGGAATATTCGCAGCCATTTGTCTGGCGCTTTCCCTTGCCATGTTTTTATACGGAGGCGTTTTTCGAAAAAACGAAGAACGAACAGGGAAAGAAGCGACCTCGGTTTCCTGATCTAGACGAAGAAAAGAGCAGTTCCTCGGCGGTCTGTCTGCCAAAGAACTGCTCCCTTTGTTTTCGATGCCCTTCCTAAACCGCTTGGTCCAGCTCATTCGAGCCCTTTTCTCGCCCGAATCTGTTCCATGATAGAGCTGGTGCTGGTCAACGGACTTGTCAGAACCGGGATGCCGATCTCATTCAATCCCGCAGCCGCTCGCGCCATGGAGATTTGCGCCAAAACAAGGACGTCTGCGTTTTCAGCAAGCCTTTTTGCCCGCTCCTGAATCAAGCGGTTATGCTGCTCTGGATCGCCCTTTTTTAGCGCTTCGAAGGCTTCCGTCACAATCTCCACATCGACCCGGACAGCCTTTCCACTCGCCTGGGCAAACTGCTCCAGCAACCCTTTTGTGGTGGGACCAGCCGTTACCACCGTCGCGACAACCCCAATACGCTCCCCCAAAAGCACTGCACGCGCAAGCATCGCCTCATCGACACTCAAAATCGGGATCGCATACTTCTTTTGAATAGCCGGAACATACGGAGAAAAAACAGAGCAGGAGAGCAGCACTCCGTCCGTGCCGGAATCGACCGCCTTTTGGACGAGGTCTTCAAAACGCTGCAGGATTTCAGGAGTGATGCCTCCTTTCTCATTCACCGCCAGCAGCAAGCCTTCATCCATCAGATTGACCAGTTCCGCTTCGGGATAATGGGTGCGAAAGGCTTCTAGCATAGGCGAAACCGAATTCATCGTCGCATGGACCAAACCGATCCTGGTTTTCATAGAACCCATCCCCCGAATTTATAGCCGCTCCACAATCGCTTTGGTAAATTCCGTTGTCGATGCCTCTCCGCCCAAATCACGCGTGCGGATACCGTCGTACATCGTCTTCATGATGGCGTTCTCCACTTTCCTTGCCAGCTGATGCAGGCCGTGATCCTCATGACGGCTCGCCAGCCAATCTACCAGCATGACCGCAGACAGCAGCTCTCCTACCGGGTTGGCTATGTTTTTCCCTGCAATGTCTGGAGCAGAGCCATGTGCAGCCTGAGCCATCGCCTGATGGTCGTTGGTGTTAATCGAAGGTGCCAGTCCCAGGCTTCCTACCAGCTCACCCGCCAGGTCGGAGAGAATGTCCCCAAACATATTGGTCGTCACTATCACGTCAAAGTCCTTCGCCCGCCGAACCATGTGCGCAGCCATTGCGTCGATGTGGTAATCCTCTACCTGCACCTCGGGATACAGCTTGCCTACCTCTCTGCACGTATTCAGGAACAATCCATAGCCCAGCCTGATCACATTCGCCTTATGAACAATCGTGACTTTCTTTCGGCGCTGCATCGCCATGCGGAAGGCGGCGTGCGCGATTCTCTCGGCAGCTTTTTTCGTAAACACTCCCGTTACGATGGCAGTCTCCGGATTTACCATGTACTCCCCGCTGCCTGCGTACATATTTCGATCCGGATAGAAGCCCTCGGTATTTTCACGAAAGATCACCATATCGGCTTCTCCCACCAAGCTTTTGACACCAGCGATCGTCTTGCTCGGTCTTACATTGGCATATAGATCAAAATGATGGCGAAGCTCCCCGCTCGGATTTCTCTTCGCTTGGTGCTCTGCCGGGTACGCCGAAGAATCATGCGGCCCCATAATCCATCCGTGACAGGTTACCAGCGAGTCTTTAGTAATCGCAGGGATAGGTTCTCCGTGTTCTTGAATACCTGTCCACCCCATAGGCAGCTCGATAAAATCGAACGAGGTTCCCTCTACCTGCTCCGCTGCCGCTCGCAGTACCTCTACTGTGGACTGGACGATCTCCGGTCCAATCCCATCTCCGTACAACACTCCCAATTGATAAGTCGCCATATTCCATCAAGTCCTTTCTACAGACGTTTATTTGCGAGGCAAGTACGAGTCATCTGTAAAAAATGTAATCCAGATCAGTATCGAAATAAAATACGGATTTCGAATCGGGTCCCATAGCTTTTGGTTATTATCTCGTTTGGTTATGGCTCGTGATAAACACAAGCTATTTTTCAGCACGTCATGACGTAACGTATAATGCATGTACCTTGATCACTCATGCCCCTAAGGAGGAGAAGCAATGTCGGATATCGTCGCGAAATACCAGAGTGTTCCTACCACCTGCATTTCTGATACGATGCAAGGACTTCATAACATGGATAGCTCCATCAAGCCTTTAAAAGAGGAATACCATCTAGCCGGGAGAGCCTTTACCGTCAAAATGCCTGTCGGAGACAATCTGGCTGTTCTGAAAGCCATTCGCGAGGCACAGCCCGGGGATGTCCTCGTCATCGATGCAAAAGGAGACACCTACCGCGCCATCGCCGGCGATTTCATTGTGGGTCTCGCCAAAACCTTGGGCATACAGGGAATCGTCGTAGACGGTGTCATCCGGGATATCGTCGGGATCAAGCAGTTGGACTTCCCTGTCTTTTGCAAAGGAACAACGGTGGCTGCCAGTGGCAAAGCCGGCTGGGGCGAACTGAATGTGCCCATCTCCTGCGGCGGAACCAGCGTCCAGCCAGGAGACATCATCGTCGGGGATGCAGACGGTGTAGTCGTGATCCCGCAAGCACAGGAAAAAGAGATCCTGCAGCAGGCTCTGGATAAGCTGGTCAAAGACCAAGAGCGTGAGGCAAGTGTTTCCGGCAATCCGGAGGCAGTACGAGCCTATTTGGATAAGTTTCTTGCATCCTCGGCAGGTAAGTAAACAACACAAAAAGCGCCTTTCCCAGGGCGCTTTTTTTATGTTGACGCATCCCGAATTGCGGCCAATACCCCTTCCCAGTGCAGCTTCATCTGCTCCCGCGCAAGCGGATTGTCCAGTCTTTCCTGGTGAAAACTGATCGTCGTTTTGTCCGGGTGATTGGACAGCAGCCGAATTTGCAGAGTGGACGGCTCCCCCCACTCCCGCTTCTCCCATCGTAAGCGGAGCTGCTGATACGGTTTGACGACCCGGAATTGGCCGGAAATGCCTTCCGTGGATTGAAAGGTCTCCCCCACATGAAAGGACAGGGGCGATACGGTCCCGATCCACAGTTTCAACCCTTCTGCAGAGGTCAGGTACGCCCATGCCTGCTCTGGTGAGATTGGCAGCGTTCTTCGGACCCCTACCTGAAAGCCGGTCGAAGCCGTTAAACCGACAACCTTGTTCGATGTAGACGATTTATTGCTCATCTATACTCAACCCCCTCACGAATAGCTCGACACTCGACTCTATAAATTCGGGCAAGGTTACTTTTGTAATCGTCGACGCCCCGAAGAGCTGTGTCAGAAAGGCACCGTAATTCATCCACATAAACGTAATCGCCTGTGTTTCCGCATCAGTCTGGATCATTCGATTCCGGCTCTGCATTTCGGTAAAATAATTCGTCAGCAGCTCCAGCAATTTACGCGGATGCTTTTGTGCCCTCTCGCGGATTTCGATCAGTTCGTCGTCCCTTAAGACGATGAGGAATAATTTGCGGTTACGGTCCATGATTTCATGATACATTTGGCTAAACATAAGCAGGTCCGTCCGCAGATCCCATGTGACCTTCTCGTTAAAGATCCGGGTCATTTCAATCGAGTAATGATATCGATCAATCGCTTTCTCCAGCAAATTGAACTTGCTGCCAAAGTTGCGGAACAGCGTCATTTCACTGACGCCCGCTGCTGCAGCGATTTCCTTGGTCGATACCCCCTTGTAGCCTTTTTCGGCCATTAAGTCGATGGCAGCCAGCATCAACCTGCTTTTACTGTCCAAAATCTGCTTGTCTTCCAAATCCTCACCTTCCCGGCACTGGTCGAGAAAAATACCGTTAGTTAGTGCCCACTATCATATTCTTCTTTTGGGAACAGGTACGCATACGTGAAGAAAATGATTCATTGTTATAATGGAGAATCGGACTAGCATACCTTATAAAGAATGGGGTGACTTCTTATTATGGGGAATGGTCCTTTACTCTCTCTTTTTTGGTTATTTCTTTTTATATTCGCAGTGCAAATACTGCTTAGTAAAACAAAGCCTTTCCGGATTCCATCTGTTTTGACATATTTGATCTTAGGAATGGTTATTTCCTACTTCGGTAAAGAAATGTTTCGTCAAGAGGATATAAAATGGCTGGACGGATTAAGTGAATTTGGACTTTACTATTTAATGTTCTTGTCAGGAATGGAAGTCGATTTAACCTGTCTTCGTTTTCAAAAGCGGACCAAGCTACGGCAAAATACTTTAATCATTGGGTTATTCGTATTTATGGGGAGTGCGATATTGGCCCTGCTGATCGGGATGCGAATACACCAGATTGACCCTTCTACACAGTCCTGGATGATGATGCTCATTCTTTTGACAACCTCTCTTGGAATTGTAATGCCCGTTCTCAAGGAAACGGGAATCATCCATACCCAGTACGGTCAGTTGCTGCTAACATCGGCCATTCTCGCTGATCTTATAACGATGATCGTGCTCTCTACGATAGGAGGATCTTACTATACTGGTTTGACTTGGCGTCAGGCTTCCATAGGTTTACTCCTGCCTTTATCAGTCATTTTCTATCAGACCATTCTCAGGCTAAGGGAAAGCATGTTTTGGAAAATGGAAATCCGCAAAAATTTTACTGTCCAATTGCAAGGACTACTAGCTATTCTTGGCTTATATGGCATCTTCACCGACCTGACAGGTTCAGAGCCTATTTTAGGTAGTTTCTTGGCCGGTTTTCTTTTATCGAGTCTGCAGCTCCAAGATCATCACCCGTTTAAGGAGAAGCTAGAGGGAATCGGATACGGCTTTATCATACCGATCTTCTTCGTTATGGTCGGCTTTCATTTTCATATAGAGGATTTTGTAAAATCTCCCGTTGCAATAAGTTGGGTTCCCCTTCTCCTTTCCACAGCCTACATCGTTAAAGTACTCCCAATGATGTGTCTCGCACCAATTCTAAACATGCGAAAAGCTCTTGCTGGAGGCTTTCTCCTATCATCAAGGATGACACTAATCGTTGTTGCGACATCGATCGGTTTAAGGCTGGGGGTAATTAACAGGGGAATACAAGATGCAGCCATTGTGGTCGCTATCATTACTTCTGTGTTATCGCCAATGATCTTCTCCATTAGCATTAAGAAACAATCTTAGGTAAACCCTCGACTCCTTTAATCCTAAGTCACCTGCAGCGTTAAATAAAAACCAGGGAATCCATCTAATACCTTTCAACTGAGCCTAGAAATTGGAACAGCGACAGCCGAGGACAAGAAATATTGCCCTAGACTGTCGCTGTTCCATTGAAAGAACGCTCGCTGTTTCGTTCCCTGATCTATGGATTGGTTGAACTTTTCCCTAGAATTACTTTATTCGAATGACTACCTTTCCTTTTGCCCTTCCGCTTTCCAGATACTGAAATGCATCCCCGACCTCTTTCAAAGGAAACACCTTATCGATAACAGGCTTAATGAGACCTACTTCCATAAATTCCTTTATCACCTTCAATTGCGATCCGCTCGGTTTCATAAAGAGGAAATGATATCGCGTTTGGCAAGCCGGAGATGGATACGATTTGTCCGCCTGGTTTCAGTACCCGGAATGATTTTTCCAGGGCTTCCCCGCCTAAAGTATCGAAAACAGCGTCATATCCGGTAAGCTTTTCTTCAAAATTCTCTTGTTTATAATTAATAATTAGATCTGCCCCCAACGATTTAACCAATTCGTAGCCTTTATCGCTTGCTGTTGTGGCGACAAAAGCGCCCATCTGCTTGGCCAATTGGATGGCGAAGGTTCCTACGCCTCCCGAACCTGCGTGAATCAATATCTTTTGCCCATTTTGGAGCTTTAAAATATCCACAAAAGCTTGGTAGGTTGTAAGTCCAATCAGCGGGATCGATGCCGCTTCTTCAAAGGTTAGGTTTTGCGGCTTCAGCCAAATATCATCCTCATGTACAGCAATAAATTCCCCTAATGTTCCGATTCGGTTTTTGCGGGGTCTCCCGTAAACCTCATCGCCGGGCTTCCATGTATTCACCCGGCTACCAACCTTGACTACCACTCCGGAGAAATCATTTCCTAAGATTAGAGGAAACTTGTAATTCAAAAGGAATTTCATTTTCCCTTCTTTAATTTTAAAGTCGATAGGATTTAAGCTGGCCGCATGAATTTCCACTAGCACATCATGTTCTCCGATAGCAGGCATTGATTGTTCAGCAATTGCGAATGGAACCTGTTTCCCGTACTTCTCAATGATCATCGCTTTCATAAAATTATCACTTCATTTACGATTATTCGTTTAAACAAACGAACCGATTGTGCAAAATAAGCCCTTTCTCCTGTAGTCCTTTTTAATTACTGATGCCCATCGCACTCGGCTTCAACTGCAAGAATTAATGATTTGAGTTGTTCAAGCGGCTTGCGGACAGTCAATACGTAATAATTTTCTACGCCCTTTTTTTCGGATTTAATAAAACCAGACTGTTTCAGCACCTTTAAATGATGGGAGACAGCGGGTCTGGACAAATTGATATGGCCTGAAATGGTATTCACATTAAGGCCCGATTTGTTCTGCGCCAACAGCATTATAATAGCTTGACGGTTTTCATCGGTCAGCACTTCCAATAGAGGGATACAATCTTTAAATTGTTGTAGAATATGCTCGGTTTGCTGGCTCATACGATCCGCCCCTATCGTTCATTCGTTTAATCTCCTAAACATAATTTTAATCGTTCATGTTTACATCGTCAACCTCGTATACATCCCTTTTTTTATCTGGTTGTTCCGCAAGCAAATTCAGACAACCCCTGAGTTGATGTGTGATCTGATGAAACTGGATGAAAAGGAGTTAATAACAGCTCCTAACCTTCTCTTCAAGTGCATAGCAGTATTAGGTCTGACTATTATTGGTTTCTTTCTTCACCAGCTGTTGCATTTGGAGTCTGCGACAGTTGCATTAGCTGGAGCCTTCTTGTTACTCCTCTTGACCGGAGAGAAATTAATGGAAGAGGCATTAGCCAAGGTCGAGTGGACGACTATATTTTTCTTCGTTGGCTTATTCGTCCTAGTTTCTGGCCTAATTGAAACAGGAGTAATCGCCAAATTAGCTGAACAAGCCATCGAGTTAACTGGAGGCGACCTGTTCGCAAGTTCCATGCTGATTTTGTGGCTGAGTGCCATCGCCTCTGCTTTCTTGGACAATATTCCGTTTGTAGCAACAATGATCCCTATGATTCAGGAAATGGGTAACATGGGCGTAAATAATCTGGAACCGTTGTGGTGGAGCCTGGCATTAGGCGCTTGTCTTGGTGGAAATGGATCTCTGATTGGAGCAAGTGCAAATTTAATCGTAGCTGGTATGTCAGGCAAAGAAGGCTATCCCATTTCTTTTTTACAGGACGGATTGTAATATGAAGTGCGACACCTACGCTTAGGCAAAAAAATGGCCCATGATTGATTCGTGTAAAATGAAGTTACCACACCACATTTACACAGGAGAATCAATCATGAGTTATTCCCATCTTAGCATAACAGAGCGTAGTCAGCTAGCT
>NZ_RHHP01000008.1 GCF_003710815.1 Brevibacillus centrosporus | reverse complement strand
TGAAGGTGTGAATCCTTCAAACGTTCCTCGGTAGCTCAGTTGGTAGAGCAATCGGCTGTTAACCGATCGGTCGGCGGTTCGAGTCCGTCCCGAGGAGCCATATATACGGAGAGTTACCCAAGAGGCCGAAGGGGACGGTTTGCTAAACCGTTAGTATGCGCAAGCGTAGCGAGGGTTCGAATCCCTCACTCTCCGCCATATCATTTTTAAAAGCATAGCAATTTGGCGGTGTAGCTCAGCTGGTTAGAGCGTTCGGTTCATACCCGAAAGGTCGGGGGTTCGATTCCCTCCGCCGCTACCATCCTGAGTTGCGGTCGTGGTGGAATTGGCAGACACACCATCTTGAGGGGGTGGCGGGGCGACCCGTGCGAGTTCGAGTCTCGCCGACCGCACCATAAGTATTATCAGACTTGGCCCGTTGGTGAAGCGGTTTAACACAGCAGCCTTTCACGCTGTCATACAGGGGTTCGAATCCCCTACGGGTCACCATAATGGAGGCTTAGCTCAGCTGGGAGAGCATCTGCCTTACAAGCAGAGGGTCGGCGGTTCGATCCCGTCAGCCTCCACCATTTTCATTACTTGACCGATTAGGTCCCTGTCGCGGGATGGAGCAGCTCGGTAGCTCGTCGGGCTCATAACCCGAAGGTCGCAGGTTCAAATCCTGCTCCCGCAACCAAATATGGAGCTGTGGTGAAGTTGGAGTTCACGCCGGTCTGTCACACCGGAGGTCGCGGGTTCGAGTCCCGTCAGCTCCGCCATTATCTTTTAAAGAGATGGCGATTGAAAAAATGTAAGGCTCGGTAGCTCAGTCGGTAGAGCAGAGGACTGAAAATCCTCGTGTCGGCGGTTCGATTCCGTCCCGAGCCACCATTTACACTTTCAAAACGTGCCGGTATAGCTCAATTGGTAGAGCACCTGACTTGTAATCAGGGGGTTGTGGGTTCAAGTCCTATTGCCGGCACCACTATCGTTGGGGTATAGCCAAGCGGTAAGGCAACGGACTTTGACTCCGTCATTCCTAGGTTCAAATCCTAGTACCCCAGCCATTTTCGAGCCATTAGCTCAGTTGGTAGAGCATCTGACTTTTAATCAGAGGGTCGAAGGTTCGAGTCCTTCATGGCTCACCAGTTTTTACTTACAACATAAACGGTTAGCAGCACGATAGCCATATCGATGCCTTTTCTGTTTTATGTACCATGCGGGTGTGGCGGAATGGCAGACGCACCAGATTTAGGTTCTGGCGGGCAACCGTGGGGGTTCAAGTCCCTTCACCCGCACCATACTTGAATTGAAAGGCTTTGTAGCCAGAGCAAACCTTTCCTAATTACGATGCGGACGTAGCTCAATTGGTAGAGCGTCGCCTTGCCAAGGCGAAGGTCGAGGGTTCGAGACCCTTCGTCCGCTCCATATGTGCCCTTAGCTCAGCTGGATAGAGCGTTTGACTACGAATCAAAAGGTCGGGAGTTCGAATCTCTCAGGGCACGCCACTTTCTTTCATATGAAATCGAAGAGTAGGAAAACCTCCTACTCTTTTTTGTATCATTTGCTAGCTATTTTACAAATTTTAAGTATTTTTTCCTTGTATCTCCCAAACGCATCCATTACTTTAGGATTAGGATGCTCTTATGTGTGATAATGGGGATAAACCGCGTAGGAGTGGCTGTTACAAACCTGACTGAAGAATCTAATGAAACAGGAGTTGTATCAACATGAACCCAATCAAATTGGAAAATACGCATCCTGCTGTAACGAAGTTAATTGATAATATACAAAAGGTTCTGATTGGAAAGCGTTCTGTGATCGAACTGATGGTGTCTGCCGTTTTGGCGAATGGACACGTACTCTTGGAGGATGTGCCTGGTGTGGGGAAAACCATGCTTGTACGTGCATTGGCCAAATCGATTGGCGGAGCCTTTAAACGAATTCAGTTTACACCAGACCTGCTGCCAACAGACGTAACAGGTGTTGCAATTTTTAATCAGAAGAGCCTCGAATTTGAGTTCCGTCAAGGGCCGCTGTTTGCGAATGTCGTCTTGGCGGATGAGATTAACCGTACCTCTCCAAAAACGCAGTCATCGCTTTTGGAGGCGATGGAAGAGCGTTCGGTAACCGTAGATGGTTTCACGTATCGTTTGGAAGATCCATTTTTCGTCATGGCAACTCAAAACCCGTTGGAATACGAAGGAACGTTTCCACTGCCTGAGGCGCAGCTGGACCGTTTTCTGATGCAATTGCGCTTGGGATACCCTAGCGTAGAGGAAGAGATGCGCATGCTGGGCCGTTTTTCTGAAGAGAACCCGCTGGATCAGCTTGACTCTGTATTGGACGTCGAGGAATTGCGTCAGCTTCAGCAGCAGGTGTCTGCGGTCAAAGTATCAGAAGGGATCAAAGAGTACATGGTCCGTCTATGCCATCGGACACGCGATCATCACCATATTTATCTGGGGGTTAGTCCTCGTGGGGCATTGGCGCTCTTCCGGGCTTCGCAGGCGCTTGCTTTCGTCCGCGGCCGGGAGTATGTCATTCCCGATGATGTGAAAGAGCTGGTTCCTGTTGTTTTTGCTCACCGGATGATTGTGAAGCCGGAAGCGCGTTTGGAAGGAGCGACCGTAGATCGGGTGCTGACGGTAATCCTGTCTGAAACCCGCGTACCGGTCAGCTGAGGCGGTGAAGGCGAATGAGACAACAGAGATGGGGCAAAGCCAAAGTAATCGGACTGGTCTTGCTCACGTATGTATTTGCTAAATTTCAGGGGGGGTTTGCTAGTTGGTTCTTGTTTTACAGCAGCCTGGTCGTTTTTGTATATGAATTGTTCACGTACTTTCTACTGTTCACTTCGTTGGATGTCGTCCGCGAAATCGACCGCAATCGCCTGCAGGATGGCGACGATGTGATTGTCACGATCCGCTTGCGTCGGCGCTTTTGGTTTCCACTGGGATGGAACATGGTGCTGGAACCGTTGCCCGATCGATTGGCAGGCGTGTATGAGCCGCATCGACAGCTCGTGTTTCCTTGGTTCAAACGGGAAGTCGAGTTTCGTTACGTCATTCCGAATTTGCCGCGTGGATACTACCGTTTGGGAGATTGTGTTGTGAGCGGCGGGGATTTCTTCGGTTTTATCGAACGTCGTAAGGTTTTCCCGCTCTCGCATGAGTTTCTCGTCTATCCCACCTATCAGAACGTGGAGCATTGGGCAATGGGAGACGGCAGCTTCAGTGGAAATGTGCATGTGTCTCATCGTCGATCAGATGATGTGGCTGCTGTTCGTGGTGTGAGGGACTACCATCGTGGGGATCGTCTCAGCCAGATTCACTGGAGGGCCTCTGCAAGAGGGACTGGTTTAAAAACGAAAGAGTTTGAACACCAGGCGATGAACCAGGCTGTGTTTTTCCTGGATGTCGAAAAGGCAAGCTATCAGAAGCAGCCAGATGCTTTATTTGAAACGGCGGTGAAGCTGACAGCGAGTCTGATCGCCTATGCCAACCGCAATCAGTACCATTACGGGCTGGTCTACAAGCAGTCTGAGCGGATGTCTATTGCACCAGCTTTATCTCATGCGCACTTTCTCCATGTGTTTGATCAGTTGGCCCGTGTAATGCCGCAGGGGAGCGATTCCTTTTCAAGAATCGTCGGAAGGGAAGCGTTGGAGCAGCCCCCTGGCGTGACTTTGATTCTGGTGACTCCGAATGTGGAGAAAGAGTTAATGAAACGTTTGATTGCCTTATCCCAAAAAGGCAGACGCATTCAGCTGTTCCTGGTTCACGCGGATACTGCACCTTCGCCCGAGCAGAAACGGGCACTGCAGCTGCTGTCGGCTAACAAGGTGTCTTGTACTTCCATTCACATCGGGGAAACCGAGTGGAAACGGATGGGGGGCGTAGTCGGATGAGCATATGGAAACGATCGAATCTGTTGGAATGGGTCTCGGCAATTCTACTGTTCCTGATGTTGAGGGAGTGGCTATTGCCTCTGCAGCAGTTGACCGATACCCGTTATCTCTGGCCCTTTCTCGTCATTGCAGCAGGCGTAGTGGTGATTGACGCACTGGTTCCTTATCGATGGCTGACTTTGCCTGTCAAGCTGGTCGGGATGCTGCTGCTCTTGCATTACACCTTATACGATACTCCGCTGTTTGCGATGGAGTGGATAAAGGATCTGGCAGGACAAATATTACGGGACATCCCCCTCGCTGTACATCAAGATTGGGCATCGATGTCGCCGGTATCTCGAAACGCCTTGTTTGATCTACTCCTCATGATCCTGCTATCGATGATTACCTATCTGGTTCTCGAGCAGCGTCAGGGATTGTGGTTTGTCGTATTGACGGAACTGTACTTGGCTGTTCTCGATACCTTTTTGCCGTACGAAGGCGACGGAGGGATCATTCGGACACTGATTTATGGCTTTTTGTTGCTTGCCGTCAGTCACTTGACGACGATGACCAGGCACGCGACGATCTCCGGGAATCGAAGCTGGATCATGATGCGTTCTTTGATTGCCCCGATATTGATTATTGGAGTAAGCGTAGGGGTTGCTTATACCGCTCCGAAGCTGGATGCAAGCTGGCCGGATCCGTTCTCCTATTTTAATGGAAAGGATCAGGGGAGTGCTGTCGGAGCCATGAAGAAGGTAGGCTATGACAACAACGACGAACGACTCGGGGGTCCGTTTTTACAGGATGACACGCTCGTCTTCATCGGTACGACTCCGGAAGAGAGCTACTGGCGTGGAGATGCCAAGGATCTCTACACGGGAGCTGGCTGGGAAAAGGGGATCCGCGAATACGATTCCATTTTGGATCCGGACGAATATGAATGGAAAGATTCGCTGTTTACAGGCTTTGAAACGAAAAAGGTAAAAGCAACGCTGGACTTTAAAGGTCCACAGCAGTTTGCCACCGTGTTCTATCCTGGGCAGTTGACCAAGGTGAGTAACTATCGTCCACCGAATGCAACGGTCGTCTACGATAAAATGAACCAGCAGCTCGAGGTACGTGCAGGCAAGATCAAGCTGCTGCAGACGAACCATACGGATAATACGGGTAATCAGCCGCAGACAGGTCCCAATACCTTGCTGTTGAAGCTGAACCAGTATCAGGTAGAGTCGGAATTGCCGATCGTGAGCGAGAAAGCCGTGACGGAAGCTGGAACCTCGTATCCAAAGGAAATCACGGACCGCTATCTGCAGCTGCCCGCAACCGTACCAGATCGGGTCAAGGAGCTGGCCCTAACAATCACCAAAGACGCGAAAACTCCTTATGAAAAAGTGAGAGCAATCGAGAATTACTTGCGCTCGAGTGGTAAATATAAGTATGAAACGAAGGATGTTCCTGTCCCGAAAGAAGGTCAGGATTTTGTAGACCACTTCCTGTTTGATAGCTACCGTGGTTACTGTGACCATTTTTCCACCGCGATGGCCGTCATGCTCCGATCGATCGACATTCCGACAAGATGGGTAAAAGGCTTCGCGCCCGGGGAACAAGTCGGGACAGATGATCAAGGAAATCGACTGATGGAAGTGCGGAACAAGGATGCTCACTCGTGGGTAGAGGTGTATTTCCCCCATCACGGATGGGTTCCCTTTGAAGCGACCAGCACGTTTATGTCTCCCGTGCGGTTCAAGTATGATTTGGTGACATCTCAACCGCAATTGCCAGTTCCTCTGCCTGATTTGAGCAATACACCAACCCCAGATCGGGGAGACGGGCGCCTGGATGAATTGGAAGAAGGAGACACGAGCGCAAGTGGAGGCTTCTCGATTCCTTGGCAGGTAAATGCAGGAATCATCGTCTTGCTTGGTGTTGCCGTATACATGACATGGAAACGCAGGCAGGATCTGAATGTCTGGTGGCTGCGCAGGCAAATGAAAAACGAGAGAACCACCCAGTATAACGTGCGCTTCAACCTGATGTTGCGCATTATGGAGAACGTCTACACGCGTCGCCAGGAAGGTGAGACCTTGCGTGAATACGTAGGCAGGATTACCATACCGGGTGACAAGAGACAGGATCTTCGCTATCTGACAGAGCTGTATGAGCGCATGATTTACGGCTACAAAGAAATGGAGCAAAAAGCACGGTCAACAGCGGAGCAATTGATCGAACGATTGATCCGTCAACTGAAGCCTTGAACAAAGCCGTGTCATCTGCTAGAATGACGATCAATGAGTCTCGTATAATGATCAGGAATAGGGCCTGAAAGTTTCTACCGCTCAACCGTAAATTGGGCGACTACGAGGAGAGCACTTCGGATTTTTGTACATGCAACCGCACATGTGTACACAAGCTGGGACGCTGCCTCCGTATCAACAATCGGAGGTAACAGTCCCGGTTTTTTTGCAAATATGCGACAATTGCGTGCGACTCATCCGAGAGAAGCGGAACTTTATGAAACGAGCAAGTCACCGGGTTGCTTCAGGCAACGGTGCTTTGTGAGTCCTGTGGAAGACAGGAGAAGGGGGATAAGATGGACAAGTCATTGGAAATGGTCGTCGTACTTGATTTCGGAGGCCAGTACAACCAGTTGATCGCGCGTCGTGTCCGCGATCTGGGCGTTTACAGCGAACTTTTGCCTTACAATACGCCGGTAGAAAAAATCAAAGAGCTGAACCCAAAAGGGATTATTTTCTCTGGTGGACCTGCGAGCGTATATGAAGAAGGGGCACCGAAAGTAGACCCGGCTATTTTTGATCTGGGCTTGCCAGTTTTGGGGATTTGCTACGGCATGCAGCTGATGAGCCACATGCTCGAAGGAAAAGTAGAGCGCGCAGGCAAGCGTGAGTACGGGAAAGCAGAATTGCGCCTGCAGGATGCACACAATCTGTACGAAAAATGGGATGCAAACGAAATCGTTTGGATGAGCCACTCGGATAAAGTGGTAGAGCTGCCAACAGGCTTCCGCGTAGATGCAGTGAGCGACAGCTGTCCAGTAGCGGCGATCAGCAATCCTGACCGCAAGCTGTACGGGGTACAATTCCACCCAGAGGTTCGCCACACGGTAAAAGGCACCGAGTTCATCTCCAACTTCCTGTTCAACATTTGCGGATGTGAAGCGAATTGGAGCATGACAACCTTCATCGAGGATGAAATCGTACGCATCCGTGAAACAGTGGGCAACAAGCAAGTGCTGTGCGCACTCAGCGGCGGTGTAGATTCCTCCGTAGTTGCAGCGCTGATTCACAAAGCGATTGGCGATCAGCTGACTTGCATGTTCGTGGATCATGGTCTTTTGCGCCAAGGCGAAGCAGAGAGCGTCATGGAGACGTTCGGCAACCAATTCCACATGAAAGTGATCAAGATCGACGCACGCGAGCGCTTCTTAGGCAAACTCAAAGGCGTTTCCGATCCTGAGCAAAAGCGCAAGATCATCGGAAATGAATTCATCTATGTATTTGATGAAGAAGCAAGCAAGCTGACCGACATGGACTTCCTGGCACAGGGCACACTGTATACAGACATCGTGGAAAGCGGAACAGCAACCGCACAAACCATCAAATCGCACCACAATGTAGGCGGTTTGCCTGAGGATATGAATTTCCAGCTGATTGAGCCGCTGAAAGCTCTGTTTAAAGACGAAGTACGCAAGCTGGGTACCGAACTGGGATTGCCAGATGAAATCGTATGGCGTCAACCATTCCCAGGTCCTGGTTTGGGAATTCGCGTTTTGGGTGAAGTAACCGAAGAAAAACTGAAGATTGTTCGTGAATCAGATGCTATTCTTCGTGAAGAAATCGCCAAAGCGGGTCTCGATCGGGAAATTTGGCAATACTTCACGGCTCTGCCGAACATGACGACTGTAGGGGTTATGGGAGACGTTCGTACCTATTCCTACACGGTTGGGATTCGCGCTGTAACGTCCATTGACGGAATGACTGCTGACTGGGCACGCATTCCTTGGGATGTACTCGAGAAAATCTCGACGCGTATCGTAAACGAAGTCGACAACGTAAACCGTATCGTCTATGATGTTACGTCCAAGCCACCTGCAACGATTGAGTGGGAATAGGTCGTAAAAATGACGAAAATTGAATAAGCAAATTCAACAAATCGCTAAATTCCGGATGTTTGACTGTGGTAAAAAATTAATGTTCGTCTTTTTCGTTGACATTCCTTATGTCACCTGATACACTTCTCAATGTGAACAGGTAATATAAGAAGGTTCGTATATTCTTGAGAATATGGCTCAAGAGTTTCTACGAGGTCGCCATAAATGACCTGGCTACGAACAAAATGTCAACGGGAAGCGTTAATTGTTATTATTATCGAAATTGTTCCCGGAATGTTTTGTTGCAATGGCCAGGCGTAGAAATGCGCTACGGCCTTTTTTATTGCCACAACGACAATTTGGGGGGAACAATCGGTGCGCAAGTATTTTGAGTTCGACAAACTAGGCACCAACTACCGTCGCGAGACTATCGCGGGTATCACCACGTTTTTGGCAATGGCGTACATTCTGGCAGTAAATCCGTTCATGCTCAGCGGTGCTGATCTTCCAGCCGATCTGAAAGCGAACTATCCGGAGTTCGGAGCTGTATTTACGGCAACGGCTTTGGCAGCAGCTCTCGGGACTTTGCTGATGGCCTTCATCGGTCGCTTGCCAATCGGGCAGGCACCGGGTATGGGATTGAATGCATTCTTCACCTATACTGTTGTGTTGACTATGCAAATTCCTTGGCAACAAGCACTGGCGGGGGTTTTCCTCTCGTGTACGATCTTCCTCATTCTGTCTCTGACAGGTGTGCGTGAAGCAATCATCAATGCGATTCCAAAGGGTTTAAAATATGCAGTATCTGCAGGGATTGGTTTGTTTATTGCTTTTATCGGTTTCAAAAATGCCGGTATCGTGGTAGCAAATGATGCAACGTTTGTATCCCTGGGGCACTTTACTTTTTTCCATGAAGGTATGAAGCCGGAGCAAATTCTGGCTGCGAAAAATGCACTGCTCGCTGTATTCGGTCTTCTCGTTACCGTTGTTCTGATGGCTCGCAAAGTAAATGCGGCGATCTTTATCGGTATGGTTGTAACGGCTGTTGTAGGTATGATTTTCGGTCTGGTGAGCCTGCCTGACAAAGTGGTTTCTGCTCCACCAAGCCTGGCACCTACCTTTGGTGCAGCGTTCCAATATCTCGGTGATTTCTCTTCTTTGTTCAGTGTGAAAATGCTGATTGTCGTACTGACCTTCCTGTTCGTAGACTTCTTCGATGCGACAGGAACCTTGCTGGGTGTAGCCAGCCAAGCAGGTCTGCTGAAAGATGGCAAGCTTCCACGCTCGGGCAGCGCGTTTTCGTCTGATGCGATTGCAGGTATGGCTGGGGCGATCCTCGGTACCTCTACGACGACTGCATATGTAGAATCGACAGCAGGGGTAGCGGCAGGCGGACGTTCTGGTTTCACTGCGCTGGTTACAGGCTTGATGTTCATTTTGGCCCTGTTCTTCTCGCCGCTTCTGGCGATCGTCACACCGGCAGTTACGGCTCCTGCGCTGATTTTGGTTGGGGTACTGATGGCATCTCACATCACGCAAATCGCTTGGGGTGAGATGGATGAGGCTTTCCCAGCGTTCCTGACAATCATCCTGATGCCACTCACTTACAGTATCGCGACTGGTTTGGCTGCCGGCTTTATCGTGTATCCAATCGTCAAAGTGCTGAAAGGGAAAGCGCGCGAAGTACATCCGGCTATGTACGTGCTGTTCTTCGTCTTCCTGGCTTATTTCATCTGGCTCCGCGAATAGGATTCACGAGTTAAACGAAGCAAACGGCTTCCTTCCTTTTTGGGGGGAGGCCGTTTTTTTGCGCCACGGCAGCACAGGGCACTTCCTGTCTTGCATTTGTACAGCTTTCTGGGGTATGATAGGAAAAATCTTTTTTGGAGGATGGTCCAAATGACCAGTCTATACGCATTCCTTCAACAGCATCACCACGGCTAGAGCGTTTGTATCTTCGGGAATTTTTCCGCAGGTGCAAGCGCTTCTTGTGCTTTGTGCCTGCGGTGGTGAAGGAAAGCCATGCGGGCATTGCAGCCTTGCATGGCTTTTTTGTATTCGTCAGCAAACAAAAACGAAGAAGGGGTGTTACACAATGGAAAACAGTCTCTTGAAAAACGTCAAAGGTACGAAAGATTTCATGCCACAGGAGCAAATGCTGCGCAATCGGATACGCAGAACGCTTGAGGAAGTGTTTGAAGCTTACGGGTGCAAGCCCTTGGAAACCCCTATGCTGTCTAGCTACGAGCTGCTTGCCTCCAAGTACGGAGGAGGTGCAGAGATCCTAAAGGAAGTCTATCAGTTGAGTGACCAAGGAGAGCGAGAGCTGGCGCTGCGCTACGATCTGACAGTTCCGCTGGCAAAGGTGGTCGGGATGAACCCGGAAATGCGGCTGCCTTTCAAGCGTTATGAGATCGGCAAGGTATTCCGGGACGGGCCGGTAAAACCAGGACGGTTCCGCGAATTCGTCCAGTGTGACGTGGATATCGTCGGATCTTCGTCGATGCTGGCAGAAGCTGAGCTGATTAGCATGGCGTTTGCCGCTTTTGAGCGCCTGGATCTGGACGTCTACATCGTGGTCAATAATCGCAAGCTGCTGTCAGGGATTTTGCAGGAGCTGGGGGTTCCTGAGGATCGGGCAGGAGATGTGATGCTATCACTCGACAAGCTGGAGAAGATCGGGATAAAGGGCGTGCTGGAGGATTTGCGGGAGCGTGGGGTAGAGGACGCGTTAATCGAGGCGGTCGGCGGGTTTTTGCAGGAAGGAGAAGCGACTTTGGCTCGATTGGAGGAGCGATTTTCCTCGGAATTGGTGCAGGAGGGGGTTCAAGAGCTCAAACAGCTCTTTTCGTATCTGCAAGGCTCACATGTAACAGGAGAGGTGCGCTTTCAACCGTTTCTCGCTCGGGGGCTCGGCATCTATACAGGGACGGTTTACGAGATTTTTTTGCAGGATCAAAGCATTACCTCAAGCATTGGCAGTGGGGGGCGCTACGATCGGATCATCGGACAGTTTCTGGGCGATGGACGCGAGTATCCGGCAGTCGGGATTTCGTTTGGCCAGGATGTGATTCTGACCGCATTGACGCTAAAGCCAATGGAAATTAACGAGCGCACTGCTGATATTTTAGTCGTACCCATGGGAACAGAGGCGCTCAGTTTAGGGCTGGCCAATCGACTTCGCTTGGCCGGAATCAAGACAGAGCTGGAGCTGTCCGGCCGCAAGCTGAAAAAGGCGCTTGATTACGCAAACAAGGAGCAGATCCCTCTTGTGCTGATCTATGGGGAGAATGAAGTGGAAAAGGGGGCGGTCGTGCTGCGTGACATGAGAAAAGGGGATGAGAAGACGGTGCCTCTGGCGTTGCTGGAGCAGCAAATTGCGGATGCGATCACGAATCTGTAGTGTTTTTTTTCCAGCTCCGGTACGATAGGAGAAAAGGGGGAGTTTGTTTGAGAAAATGGCTTATCGTGCTGGTAAGTACCGTATTGTCGCTGTCGCTTTCTTTCCCCGCAGTCGCGAATGAAAAAGAAGGACCAAGGCCAGAGCAAACACTCTACAAAGCGGATGTGCACATCGATCCGAAGAAGAAGCAGGTCGAAGGAAGCGTAGAGATCCAGTTTTGGCCAAAGGATGCCTCGCACGCTTATGTGCATGTCTATCCGCTGGCTTTTACAAAAGAGCATAAAGGTGAGCTCTGGGACGAACTTTTAGGCAAAGAAGTGGAACTAGGAACGTATGATGAGAATAGAATCCTCGTGCAAGGGAAGCCCGTCGCAGTCAAGCGGACAGGCAATGTCATCGAAGTGCCGCTGAGCGAAGAGCAGTCCCGCCCGATCGTCCTAAGCATGGACTTTACCATGACGCTCCCCCAGAACGAGGGCAGGATGTCCTACGACGAGCATGCCATTTGGTTGGGGAACTGGCTGCCGATTCTTGCAGTCAAGGACCAGCGGGGATGGCATCTCGATCCTTATGAGCCAATCGGAGACCCTTTTTTCAGTGAAAACGCCGACTACCAGGTCAATGTGACTTTACCGGATGGCTATCAGTTGGCGAGCACAGCAACAGATCAAGCTGCTATCGTGGATCACTCGACACCAGGTCAAAGAGAATTTCAGCTGGATGCCATCAACGTCCGGGATTTTGCACTCGTCATCATGGATTCTACGTATCATTTCAAAGAAACAAAGGTCGGAAATACAGAAGTACGAACCTGGTATCGAAACGGTGATTCCGAGGAGCAAGCGTCACGCAATCA
This sequence comes from Brevibacillus centrosporus, assembly GCF_003710815.1. GTDB lineage: Bacteria > Bacillota > Bacilli > Brevibacillales > Brevibacillaceae > Brevibacillus > Brevibacillus centrosporus. The sequence goes on along the minus strand of NZ_RHHP01000008.1, from coordinate 192,420 downwards.
TACGGCGGCGGTCGAGGCGCTGCAATATTTTAATAGCCAGTTTGAAACCTATCCCTATACCGAGTACGATGTCGTCCGTGTCGGGGGAAGCATCAATGGGATGGAATATCCGTCCATCGTGTTTTTGGATGGTCGCCATTACTTGCCCAATGGAGACAATGCCTTTGTCACCGTCGTTCACGAGACGGCACACCAGTGGTTCTATTCGCTAATCGGCAACAATCAGGTCGACGAGGCTTGGCTGGACGAAGGCTTTGCGGAATACGCGACGCTCGCCTTTCTAGCGGCAAAATACCCGAAGGTGGGGGCAGACCGTGTCCTTCGTCGTCTTAAACAGGGAACGATCACTCCGTATTACGTTCAGGAGCATTTGCGACCTGGACAGACCCTCCACGCGTTTCCTGACAATGAAAGCTATAGCGATCTCGTATACTCCCGAACGTCTTCCATGCTGTGGATGCTGCGAGAAGCGTGGGGGGAAGAACGGCTCCATGAAGTGCTTCGTCACTATGTGAGCACGAACCGCTTTGGTATTGCGAATGCAGCATCCTGGAAAGCGACTCTCTCTGAAGCAGCAGGAGAAGATGCCGGCGCTTTTCTCAGCTACTGGATCAACCTCGACATGAGCAAGCAGGAAGAAGCGGCCATTTGGCTGGAAAAATTGCGGCAAAATCAAAAGAATCATGGGCATCCTATGGAGAAGGAAAAGGCAGAGAAGTAACCTGAAGGCAGGGGAGCGCCATGCGGCGAAATAGGTGGATTGGCAGCCTGATGATTGGAGTCGCGTTGATCAGTATTTTATGGACGCAGCCGTGGACAATACGAGCTGGAGTAGATGAGGTTCAAACATGGCTGCCACAACAAGTCCCTGCCGCTGCCTCGTATCGTGCGGATGTGCGGGTCGATATGAAGGCCCACACCGTCACGGGAACATTGGCTGTGCGTTTTTCTCCTCAGGATGACAAGGCTTACTTCCATCTCTACCCGAACGTCTTCCAGGAGAGGGCCGATTTGGGTGGGGAGAATTGGGAGCAGATCCTCGGAAAGCAAAGAGAGCCGGGGAGTATCCAAATCTCGGAGGTACGCGTCGATGGTGCGAGTGTCCCCTACAAGCTGCAAGGGAGCATGGATACGCTGCTTGCCGTGCCTTTATTGGGGAAGTCATCTGCGAAGCAAACAGAAGTCGAAATGAATTTTGCCCTTCAGGTTCCTTTTAATAACGGAAGACTCTCCTACAACGACCATGCTATGTGGCTAGGAAACTGGCTGCCGATACTCGCGATGAAGGGAGCAGACGGTTGGAGGCTAGATCCGTATGCCTCGATCGGCGATCCTTTTTTCAGCGAGATGGCCAACTACCATTTGCGCGTACAAATAGAGGAAGGCTATCAGCTTGCTTCAAGCGGAATTGAGAGTGTCGCAGTCGTAACGCAGACTCGTCCCCAGCGTCAATCGATTTATGAATTGGATGCGTGGAATGTTCGTGATTTTGCTTTGGTAATCTTGGACGATTCGTATCGCCAGGAGTCGGGAAAAGTTGGGAATGTCGTCGTGCGGACTTGGTCGCAGGAGGGGGACGACCCGCAGGTGGCCAGTCATTTGCATCAGGTTGCCATGCAGTCACTGGCGTATTACGGAAATCAATTTGGCAGGTATCCGTATCAGGAATACGATGTGGTCAAAACAGGGGGGTTTTTCGGGGGAATGGAGTACCCGAGCATCGTCTTTATCCAAGATGAGTACTTCAGCAGAACGGATCAGGTGGCAGATGCGATCGTCGCCCACGAAACCGCCCATCAATGGTTCTACGGTCTGGTTGGAAACGATGAAGTACGCGAGGCATGGGTGGATGAAAGCTTGACGGACTATGCGACCATGGCTTATCTGCAAAGTGTCGACCCTGCTCGTGCGCGAGGCTACATTCAGCTGCGGCTCGCGCAGTCAAAGACAGCCGAGACATACGCTGCAAAAGGGCTGCGTGTCTGGCAATCGGTAGAGCAGTTCCCGACGTGGAAAAGCTATACAGAGCTTGTCTACGGAAGAGGAGCGGCGATGTGGTGGGCCCTGCGGGAAGGTTGGGGGGAGGATCGTCTGCATGAACTGCTGCGACAATACGTCCTGGAGAATCAGTACGGACAGGCAAAAGGGCAGGAATTGATGGAGCGGTTGTCGGCAGAGGCAGGTGCAGACGCCACTCCCTTCGTCGATTATTGGCTGAAACTAAGGCTAGAGCAAAAAGAGGCGGCAGAAGCATGGGTGAATAAAGGTAAACACGAATAATGCCATTAATCTCTTTTAAAAACGTTCGGATACAAGGTTGACAGGCAAAACTTCTCCCTGCTACACTGAGGAAGTTGAAACGAGTTCGAATAGCCCAGGCGATGAGTACGGCCTTGCATGCCGTTAGTCGGTTGGGTTTTCTATTGATGATACTGACATAGGGGGCGAAGGGTGCCATGGCCAAACCGTTAGCAGGTGTCATAATGGGCAGCACGTCTGATTGGGAAACGATGAAGGAAGCATGCGCGATTTTGGACGAGCTGCAGGTACCATATGAAAAGAAGGTGGTGTCCGCGCACCGTACTCCTGATTTGATGTTTGAGTATGCGCAGAGCGCCAAGGAACGCGGTCTGGAAGTTATCATCGCAGGAGCGGGAGGAGCCGCTCATCTGCCAGGAATGGTGGCGGCCAAAACAGAGCTGCCCGTGATCGGGGTGCCTGTGAAGTCATCGAATCTCAATGGTCTGGACTCTCTCTTATCCATCGTTCAGATGCCTGGTGGAGTGCCGGTAGCAACCGTCGCAATCGGAAAGGCGGGCGCAATCAATGCCGGGCTGTTGGCAGCGCAGATACTGGGAATCAAATATCCGGATATTCAAGAACGCTTTGTCGCTAGACGAGATGCGACTCGGAATAAAGTGCTGGAGGCTAGTGAACTGGAATGACACATACAAACAATAAAGTGGTCAAACCGGGATCCACGATTGGTATACTAGGCGGAGGACAGCTGGGGCGAATGATCGCTCTCGCTGGACGGGCTATGGGCTATCGCTTTGTTACGATGGATCCAACCGAGGATGCCCCATGTGGACAGACGGCGGATCGACAAATCGTCGCCAACTATGATGATGTAGAAGCAGCCATGCAGCTGGCGTCCGTGAGTGATGTCATCTCGTATGAATTTGAAAATGTAGATGCCCAGGTGGCAGAAGTACTGGAAAGCCAAGCGTACGTGCCGCAGGGAAGTCGGTTGCTGCGCGTTACACAAAACCGGATTCGCGAAAAAACGGCAATCCGTGAAATCGGAATACCGGTCGCACCTTTCCATGTCGTAGCAAGTCTGGAGGATTTGCAAAAGGCGGTACGCGAGCTGGGTCTGCCTGCGGTCATGAAAACAGCAACGGGCGGCTACGATGGCAAAGGGCAATGGGTCATTAAAAGTGAGTCGGAGCTTGCGGAAGCGTATGAAACGCTGGCAAAGGCAGGTACAGAGCTGATCGTGGAGCAATTTGTTCCCTTTCAGCTGGAGCTTTCCGTTATCGCCGCGCGTAACCCTTCTGGGGAGCTGGCCGTATTTCCAACCGCAGAAAACGTTCATCAGGACAACATTTTGCACCTGAGCATTGTGCCTGCACGTGTAAGTGAAGACGTAAAGGTACGGGCAGAAGCTATAGCGCGGACCATCGTCGAAAAGCTGGATGTGATCGGTCTGATCGCAGTCGAAATGTTCTTGACGGCAGATGGGGAGCTGTACGTGAACGAGCTGGCTCCACGCCCTCACAATTCGGGACATTACACGATGGATGCCTGCGTCACCTCGCAGTTCGAGCAGCACGTTCGGGCGGTATGCAACCTGCCTTTGGGATCAACACAGTTGCTCTCGCCGGTCGTGATGGTTAATATTTTGGGAGAGCATCTGCAGCCGGTCTTAGATGGAATTGATCGACTGCCTAGCTCTGCGAAGCTGCATTTGTACGGGAAAGCGGAGAGCAAAGTGAAGCGGAAAATGGGACATATCAATGTTCTCGCCCCAACAGTGGAAGAAGCGCTCACTACAATCGAGCAGCTGCAAATATGGACGAAAAATACGGAGGTACAATCATGATCGAACGTTATTCCCGCCCAGAGATGCGCGCCATCTGGACAGAGCAAAACAAATTTCAAGCGTGGCTGGAAGTGGAAATCCTCGCGTGCGAGGCATGGTCCAAGCTGGGTGTCATCCCTGAGGAGGATGTAAACAAGCTGTGGGACAAAGCCAGCTTTGACATCAAGCGCATTTATGAAATCGAGGAAGAAACGCGCCATGACGTAGTAGCCTTTACCCGCGCGGTATCGGAAACATTGGGCGAAGAGAAAAAGTGGGTGCACTACGGTCTGACTTCTACAGACGTAGTCGATACAGCCCTCTCCTATTTGCTGCGTCAAGCCAACGAAATTTTGGAAAAAGACATCGAGGACTTCATCGCGGTTCTGGCTGAGAAAGCTCGCGAGCACAAGGATACGGTCTGCATGGGCCGCACGCATGGGGTACATGCGGAGCCAACAACTTTTGGCCTGAAGCTGGCCCTGTGGCACGAAGAGATGAAGCGCAACCTCGCCCGTTTCCGCGCAGCGAAAAAAGAAGTGGCGTACGGCAAAATTTCCGGTGCAGTAGGTACGTATGCGAACATCGACCCGTTCGTGGAAGCCTACGTGTGCGAAAAGCTGGGCCTGTCTGCTGCTCCGATCTCTACCCAAACGCTGCAGCGTGACCGTCATGCCGAGTACATGGCGACACTAGCTCTGATCGCTACCTCTTTGGAGAAATTCGCAACAGAAATCCGCGGCCTGCAAAAGAGCGAAATGCGTGAAGTAGAAGAGGCGTTTGCTAAAGGACAAAAAGGCTCTTCGGCGATGCCGCACAAACGCAACCCGATCGGCAGCGAAAACATCACCGGTATGGCGCGCGTCATTCGTGGCTATATGCTGACATCGTACGAAAACGTTTCTCTGTGGCATGAGCGCGATATCTCCCACTCCTCCGCAGAGCGCATCATTCTGCCGGACGCGACACAAGCGCTGAACTACATGCTGCGCCGTTTCAGCAACATCGTGAAAAACTTGACCGTTTTCCCGGAAAACATGAAGCGCAACATGGACCGTACCTTTGGTCTGATCTACTCACAGCATGTCATGCTCAGCCTGATCGAAAAAGGCATGAGCCGCGAGCAAGCTTACGACACTGTACAGCCGCGCGCGATGCAAGCGTGGGAAGAGCAGCGTTCCTTCCGTGCCATCGTGGAGGAAGACCCTACGATCAGCGCTACGCTGACCAAAGAAGAGCTGGATGCGTGCTTCGACTACCGCTATCACCTCAAGCATGTGGATACCATTTTCCAACGTCTTGGGCTGGCGTAAGGAGCTGTGTCCTTAAATATAACTTTGAAGTGCCTTCCATTGGGAAACCGTTGGAAGGCTTTTTGTATGAGAGGAAGATATAAGTGGCCAAAAGTGACAGGAATAGTGGAGGATAGTGTCGCTTTTTTCTGAAAAGGATGACAATTTCCGGGCCGTATTTGATAATATGGAAACATTAGATAGGGAGGAGTGCAACAAAGCCAATGAAGTGCAAAATATTTATTAGCTCGGTCGGACAGGATAGTCTAGTTCCACTCCGCAACTCTATGTATGAAACTTTGACAGGACTTGGACATGAACCTATCATGTATGAAAAGCCTAGTTTTGGATTGGCATTGCCTGGAGAGTCGTCTGTTGAGCAATGCTTGAGGCTGGTTAATGAAAGCCATATTTATCTTCTTTTTATCTATACTGCAGCAGGGAGCTATCTGAAGGATGCCAATCGGACAGTAACTCATTTGGAATATATTCAAGCGTGGACAAGCCAAAAATATATGCAGATTTTTGTGGAAAAATCGGTGTTGCAATACTATTTCCAAAATGTTCGAAGTCAAATAAATGAATATGTGGCAAGTTATGAGCAGATAAATGGAACCTTGCCGGATTGCGGTGATGTTTTTCGCCACGTTGAAGATTTGCAGCACAAGGGAGTCTTACAACCATTAGTACCAACAGATCCATATATTTGGGCGTTGCTCCACGATATTATCGATATACATAAGGTGATGGTCCAAGAAATTGCGCTTGGAGTCCCAAAAGATTGGGGCAGTATGTTCAGCGATATACTCCGGCAAGGGGTCGTGTTGATCCCGAGACGTGAACAATCAGAAGAAAACGAAAGACTGGCAAGTTCGTATCAAGATTTCACGGATGTTATTTCTTCCGTAATGAATAAACTGAGCATTAGAGAGATCACCGATCAAAGAGGATTTTTATCTGAAATTCGGAGTAGTTTAAAGGGAGGGGAAATTAAGCAGGTACTGGGTAACTATGCGATAATCCCTCAAGGTGATTTTCGAGATTGTTCCGCTGTCGTACTGTTCAAACGCTCTCAGGACAGCATCATATGCGAAGAAGCGGATGGACGAACGAGTATTTCGCCAGGTGCTTCCTTTGATTTGTCAAATCAAGATTCATTTGTAGCCGTTACTTATCATTTGGCAAGCCCAGATCCAGTGCTTTTTTACAAAGAATCCAAGCAAACCTTTTACCTGACCTTGAGAGTTGGTGAATACATCATTTCCTTTCACTTTCCAGCAGGTCGAACGTGGAGTATCCAGAAATTCAAAAGTTGTGAGTCCTTTATCTATGATGGTATAATGAGAGTCCATGGTAATGCGCTAACGATTCGTTATGTAAAATCCGTTTTAAGGGGGCTGCAGTCATGAGTAACGTTTATGTACTGAAGGACGGTAAGATTGAGGCGGCCAATGGATTTATATCGAAAGATGCTCTATTGTTTGCAACACCCAAGCGTAGTATTGACGACTTTATAAAACAAAACAAAGAGCAGTTTAAAGAGAATCAAGCGAGCATTCTAAAGGGAATTGAAGAATCCAAAAGACGATAGATCAAGAAAGGGTCCATGTTATGAATGGTCCCTTTTTTATTTTTTCCCACACCTTTCCACATTCTTTACGCGCTTCTGCCACAACGGATTGCTATAGTAAGGTTGTCCGACATAGGGGCGGTGGGGATGGATTACGCCAACAGCATGAAAAACTTACAAAAGTGTAAGGTTCCTGAAAGTTAACTCGATAGTTCCCACATCAGATCCCCGATACAATGAAATCAACTCATACGGATCATGAAATGGGAGATCGATAATGAATACCGCACTGATTTATCCAAAAATGAATCATCAGCAAATTTACGAAGAATACTCCGCCAAAATATATCGCTATTTCCGCTATCGTGTAAAAAATGTTTGGGACGTTGAGGACCTGACCACGACAGTGTTTATCAAAGTTTACTCCAAGCTGGAGCAATACGACGGACGCCATCCATTTGGCGCTTGGATTTTCCGCATCGCGCACAACGCCTTGATTGATTACATGCGCAAAAAGCGGGAGTGCCCGGTCGATCAGGATACATTTTCCTCGCTCAAAGCTACGGATGAGCTGCCGGAGGAATGCCTCCTGATACAGGAATCCACCGATGTACTGTGGCAAAAGGTACATACGCTGACGGTCGATCAGCGCAATGTGATTCAGCTGCGTTACCTGGCTGATCTGAGAATGAACGAGATCGCGGAAATCCTCGGGAAAACCGAGGCATCGGTCAAAATCCTGCACTTCCGCGGGATCAAGAAGCTTCAACAAATGATGAAGGCGCAAGCGTAGGGTGGACATTTGGTCCATCCTTTTCTTTTGGAGAGAAAAAGGAAAAGTTTGGATTTTTGCTGTGGGACTTGGCGACAAGCCTAGTTTTCCTAAGGTATAGTAGAGGATGGAATGATGGAGACTTAGGAAAGAGAGGGGTACATAGCGATGTCGACCATTATGATCGTAGAGGACGATCCTAAAATCAATCAATTACTGCAGAGTCAGTTGGAAAAATACGGATATCATACAGTGAATGTCGAACACTTTGACCGGGTCATGGACGTATTTTCAGAGGTTCGGCCAGACTTGGTCCTGCTGGATGTCAATCTACCCAAATTCGACGGGTTCTACTGGTGCCGCCAAATGCGCCAGGAATCGAACTGCCCGATCCTGTTCATCTCTGCGCGGGATAGCAAAATGGATCAGGTGATGGCATTGGAAAACGGGGCCGATGATTACATCACAAAGCCGTTTGACTACGATGTGGTCATGGCAAAGATTCGCAGCCAGCTGAGACGCGCCTACGGTTTGTACGCACCTCAGGAGGGAGAGCGGACGGTAGAGGTGGCAGGGCTCAAGCTGTTTTTGGAACGGTTGGAGCTGTCCATACACGATACCAAGGTAGAGCTGAGCAAAAAGGAAGCCCTGCTGCTGGAGGCGCTGATGAATCAATACCCGCGTGTCGTCAGTAGGGAGCGTCTGCTGGAGAAGCTCTGGGACGAGCAGTTTGTAGATGAAAATACGCTGAACGTCTACATCACACGGGTGCGCGGAAAGCTCAAGGACATGGGGCTCGAAGGCACGGTGGAAACGGTGCGTGGCTCGGGATACCGTCTGAGGGCAGTCTGGGAGGATGGGCAATGAAGCTGTTCCTCCGGGATCAATGGGCTTTTGCGGTATTTTTCCTCGTTCAGCTCATCTTGCTGCTGCTGATTTTTACGTTGGACGGATACTGGAACCAATCCTTAATGATCTACGCCATGTTCCTGTCGGTCTTTTTCGCAGGGGCTTTTCTGGTCGTGCGCTATTTGACGCATCGCGCTATCTACCAGCGTTTGAGCAACCCGGTGCAATCGCTCGAGGAGCTGACGCAGACACACGGCAATGCGGCATTGTGCCGTGCGATGGACGAGACGTTTCTGGAGCATTATCGGCTGTACAAGGAACAGCTGCATGCCTATGAAAACAAGCAGCGAGACTATACGACTTTTATCCAGCAATGGGTGCACCAGATGAAAACGCCGATCTCGGTCATTCACCTGCTCCTGCAAAACGAGGATGATCCGACGGCGGAAAGCGTCCGGGAAGAGGTGGATCGGATCAAGCGCGGGCTGGAAACGGTACTGTACATTGCCCGGCTGGATCGGTTCGAGCAGGATTTCCTGGTGGAGCAGGTAACTCTTCGCAGTCTTGTCCAAAACGTTCTCGCGGAAAACAAGCGGCTCTTCATCCGCAATCAGGTCTACCCGGAGGTAAAGATCGACGAGACGTGGCGCGTGGAATCGGATGAGAAGTGGCTCGCCTTTGTGCTCAATCAGCTGTTGACCAATGCTGTGCGCTATTCGGCAGGAAAGAGCAACAAGGTGTCCATCCGTGCTTACGAGCTGGGACCGAATGTCGCGTTGGAGGTACAGGATTATGGGATCGGGATTCCTCCGGAGGACATTCGCCGCGTGTTTCAGCCTTATTTTACAGGAGAAAATGGCCGCAAATACCCGGAATCTACGGGAATGGGGCTGTATCTGGTAAAAGAAATTTGCGGGCGGCTGCATCACGGGGTAGAGCTGGAATCAGAGGTAGGGAACGGAACGACGGTACGGCTGATTATGTCAGGGGTTCTTCCAACCTTACAAGATCGTAAGAAAGCTGAAAGTTAATTCGATGGCGGTAGGTCGCGCACTTTTCGTATAGTGGGGTATGAAGTGCGAGAAAGGGGTAAGACCGATGGACATGTTGCAGGTGAATAGTCTGAGCAAAATCTACGGAGGCAAGGTAACTTACCGCGCGTTGACGGATATAGATTTAACGATTCGAGAAGGGGAATTCGTCGGGATCATGGGTCCTTCAGGAAGTGGGAAAACCACCTTGTTGAACATGATTGCGACCATCGATACCCCTACATCCGGGGCCGTCCTGCTGAAAGGGACCAACCCGCATTTGTTGAAAAAGGATAAGCTGGCCCTGTTTCGACGCAGAGAGCTGGGCTTTGTTTTTCAGGATTTCAATCTACTGGATACGCTGACGATCGGAGAAAATATTGTGCTGCCCCTGACATTGGAGGGAGAGAGCGTCTCAGTCATGGAGGAGCGGCTGCAGTCGATCGCGGCGAAGCTTGGCATTCAGGAGATTTTGGACAAACGCACCTTCGAGGTTTCGGGTGGACAAAGGCAGCGTACGGCGATTGCCCGTGCCATTATTCATACGCCGTCCCTCCTACTTGCGGATGAACCGACGGGAAATCTGGATTCGAAGTCGTCCCGTACTGTGATGGAGACGCTCGAATCTATCAATAAATCGGAAAATACGACAATGATGATGGTCACGCATGATGCTTTGGCTGCGAGCTACTGCCATCGCGTCATTTTTATCAAGGATGGTCAGCTGCACAACGAAATGTACCGGGGGGAAAGTCGCCAGGTGTTCTTCCAAAAGATCATTGATGCGCTGTCTTTTTTGGGAGGGAACAACTATGACCTTTCGACAGTTCGCGTGTAACAACGTCCTGCGAAACAAGCGAACGTATGCGGCTTTCTTTTTGAGCAGCGTCTTTTCTGTCATGATTTTTTTCGTTTATGCCATGTTTATTTTCCATCCGGGCATCGATGATGAAGAGATTCATGGATCTGTCGCGACAGGCATGATCGTCGCGGAGTATATCATTTTTCTCTTTGCTTTCTTCTTTCTTTTCTATTGCGTCGGTGCTTTCTTGAAGAAACGGGAAAAGGAATTCGGTATCCTGTTCATGCATGGAATGACGGCAAAGCAGCGCAACCTGCTGATTTTTATGGAAACGATGCTGATCGGGGGCGTTTCCATTCTTTGCGGGATCGTGCTGGGGCTGGTTTTAGTTAAGCTGTTCTTTCAATTTGCCGGCTTTTTGCTGGATGTGCAGGCACTGGAGTTTTACTTTCCCTGGAAAGCGATTGGCTTGACGTTCGTGGCGTTTCTCATTTTGTTCGCTGCGATTTCGATCTTTACGGTATTGCTGCTCAGGAGCAAAAGCCTGCTGGATCTGCTCCAGGGCAGTCAACGTCCAAAGAGGGAGCCGAAAGCATCGGTGGTTCTCTCTTTTTTAGCGGCGGGATTGTTGGGAATCGCCTATGTCCTGGCGCTGACTGCCGATGGCATCTCTGTCGTGGTCCTGCTTTTGCCCGTAACGGCTTTGACGATCGCAGGCACGTACCTGCTCTTTACACAGCTCAGTGTCTTTTTCATCGGTTTTTTGAAAAAAAGGCGCTCGATTTACTGGAAACGAACCAATCTGATTACGTTCTCTGATTTGGATAATCGGATGAAGGATAACGCGCGCATGTTTTTCCTCGTCTGCATCGTATCCACGATCGCCTTTTGTGCCATTGGGACGCTGGCCGCTCTGGCTGGCTCGATCCAGGAAACCGTCGTGAAAACGAATCCGTTTGCCTTTGAATATCAAACCAATAAAGGGAATCTGGAGGAGCAAAAGCATCTCGCGCTGATTGAAAACAGCCTGCTCCAAAACGGTTTTTCCTTTGAAAAGCATCAAGCGACGATGCGTCTTTTGCCGCAAAAGGTCAACGATGAGACTGTCGGTGTGGTCAAGCTGACGGACTACAACCAATTTGCCTTGGCCGCGAATTCGCGGGAGCTGAAGCTCGGGGACAACGAGGCGTTCCTGGTCGTTCGCTGGTTTGGAGACTCCGTGGATAGCAAGATGCTTACCGTCGGGTCAAACGAGCTGGCGGTAAAAACGGATACGAAAATCAACCCGCTGCTAAGTGGACTGGATTTCGAACGTTTGGCTGTCATTCCGGATCGCGTCTACGACCAGCTGAAGGGTCTGAATGAAGAGGTGCGGTACGGATATGTGGTACCAAAATGGAAGGATACGCAGGAAATCAGCTTGAGCCTGCAGGAGAAGATCGAGCATTACGGCGAGCACTACTATTTTAGCGCCCGTGCCCCTGTCTACCACTCCATGAAGCAAATGGCGAATACGCTACTCTTTATCGGGCTGTTCGTAGGAGTTCTGTTTTTCGTGGCGGCCGCCAGCTTTTTGTACTTCCGGCTGTACACCGATTTGGAAAATGACAAACGGCAGTACGGAGCCATATCGAAAATCGGACTTTCGGATCGAGAGCTGTCCCGAGTGGTGACGACGCAGATCGCACTGCTGTTCTTCGTTCCGATCGTGGCAGCAATCATTCATAGCATAGTTGCTTTCGTTTCCTTGCAAAGCCTGCTGAAGCTCATGCTCATCGCTTCCGTTTTCAAGCCGACGGCAATCGTGCTGCTCAGCTTCGTGATTGTCCAGGCGATTTACTTCTGGATCATTCGCAACCGGTATTTGTTCCACCTCAAGCGATCTGTATCTCAATAAGAAAAAGAAGACCTCGTAAGTGGATCCACAAGTCCGGCTGACGAGGTCTTCTCATGGGAGAAGGAAAACATACATAGAATAAGGAGGAGGACAATGCGAGGAGGAAGATGAGATGGAGCAGCAGTCCTGGATGGAGAAAGCCGTCACTATCGCATGGGAGAACGTACTTCGGAGTCATGGAGGGCCTTTTGGGGCGATTGTCGTCCGGGATGGGCAGATCGTGGGCACTGGCAGTAATGAGGTAACGGCAACAAATGACCCGACAGCACACGCGGAGGTTCAGGCGATTCGGGACGCTTGCCGCAACCTGAATACGTTTCAGCTGACAGATTGCGAGCTGTACACCAGCTGTGAGCCTTGCCCGATGTGCTTGGGAGCGATCTACTGGGCACGGCCAAAGGCGGTTTACTTTGCAAGTACCAAGCAGGATGCGGCGAAAGTCGGATTTGATGACCAGTTTATCTACGAGCAGATCGGGATCCCTTTTGCCGAAAGGACCATTCCTTTCTTGCAAATTCAACCAGAAAACTATCAGATTCCATTCGTGACATGGGCAAACTCACAGAGCAAGGTAGAATATTAAGGCAAGGGGGCAATCGCAGACGTGCGGTTGCTTCTTTTTTTTGTATTTCTTTATATCAGTTAACAATATGATAAACAAAAATAAAATATTGAAAATGCTTTCAAAATCAAATTTTCAGATTAACTGTTGCATATTGTCGAAATTCGTATTATAGTAACAACAACAATAACGTAATTCGTCCATTATTGAAAATAAATCGACTGTTTAAAGGACCAAAAATTAGGGAAAAAGACGAATAAGGTAGGGATGATATGGAAGAAAAATTCCGACGATCTCTTTATCCAGAATTAGATGACATCGACTACGGTATTGTCCGTGCCTTACAAGAGAATGCACGTCTACCTTTTACTCAAATAGCCAAAGAGCTGGGCGTTACGGAGAAGACAATCCGGATGCGCGTGCAGCAAATGCAGGATGAGGGAGTTTTGAGTCTGGTTGGCATCGTCAATCCGGTCAAAGCAGGGCTAAACGTACAGGCTTTTGTGCAGATTGCCACAGAGGCGGACAAGCTGGACGATGTAGTCGCGGTGTTGAACGGAATCGTGGAAGTACGCTTGGTTGTTCTGACCTCTGGAGATTACCAGTTGATCACGCAAATTCTGGTTCGCAACTACGAGGAATTGTCACAATTTTTGATGAAAACCCTCAACAAGATACCGGGAGTTACCAGGGTGAACGTGATTAATGAATTGAAAATCCTAAAGTCCAAGTACAAGTTCGTTCGTTAGGACATCGCGACAGTGGAAGGGGGAATGCCATCGGAGTAAGTGCCGTTGGGAGACAATCATTCCATGAAGTAATTAGAGTGAAAAAGTGAGACATCCAAGATACGACATACTTTCATCAGGGCAGACAATAAAAGAGAAAAGGGGTCATCCTATGTTTTCGAAAAAAGCGAGCAAAACATTGATGAGTGCCGTACTGGGAACAATGCTGCTGGTAACAGGTTGTGGAGGCGGAGGAACCGCTGCTCCTAGCACAGATGGCGGAAACGCAGCAGCACCTGCACCATCTACAGGTAAAAAAGTAATTAATATCGGTCTGAAAGCAGACCCACCTTCCATGGACCCGAACATCTCGACTTCACTGTATGATCGCCAAGTATACGCGAGCCTCTACGACAAGCTGTTCGAAATCGATCCAAGCGGGAAAATCGTGCCAATGCTGGCTGAATCCTACGAGGTTACACCAGATGGTAAAACATATACGTTCAAGCTGAAGCAAGGCGTTAAGTTCCACGATGGAACTGATTTCGATGCTGAAGCGGTGAAATTCAACTTCGAGCGCAACATGAACGACGAGAAGTCCAAACGCAAAGGCGATATGAAGTTCGTTGATTCCGTTACTGTTGTTGACAAAAATACCGTTAAGGTACAAATGAAAGAGCCATTTGCACCGTTCCTGTCCATCCTGGCTGACCGTGGTGGTACCATGGTTTCACCAGCAGCTGTGAAGCAGTATGGCGATCAATATCTGAACCATCCAGTGGGAACCGGGCCTTTCGCATTTGTTGAGCAAGTAAAAGGCGACCACGTTACCCTGAAAAAGAACGAAAACTACTGGGGTGGCGCACCGAAAGTAGATGAAGTGACTTACAAAGTATTCACGAACGGTACTGCGAAAGTACAAAACCTGCGCTCCGGCATGCTGGACATCATCGACGATACACCAGTGAAGGAAATTCCGGCAGTAAAAGGCGATTCCAACCTCACGCTGACGGCAGAATCCGGATGGGGCTACCAAGGTCTGTACCTGAACAACTCCCGTGCACCATTTGACAACAAATATCTGCGTCAAGCGGTAGACGCTGCGATCGACCGTGAGGCATTGGTAAAAGTACTGTTTAACGGCTATGCAGCACCTGCTCGCACAGCATTTGCTAAAGGCAGCCTGGCGTACAACGAAGCGTTGAACGCACCAATCGCTCCTGACGCTGCGAAAATCAAAGACTTGCTGGCAAAAGGCGGACAACCAAACGGCTTCAGCTTTAAACTGTACATCACGTCTTCTCCTGAAAACGAACAATTGGGTGCTGTCCTGCAAAATATGTGGAAGCAACACGGCATTAATGCCACACTGGAAAAACTCGAGTACGGTCAATTGCTGGAAACAGGTGAAAAAGGCGAATTCGATGCACTGCAACTGGGCTGGTCCGGACGTCAAGACCCAGACCAAAACTTCCATGACTTCGTAGTAAAAGGCGCTTCCAACAACGACGGACGTATTGATCTGCCAAAATTGGATGAGCTGGTTATGAAAGCACGCAGTGAAGTAGATGAAACAAAACGTAAAGCTCTGTATGAAGAAGCTACGAAGCTTCTGCAAGACGAAGCTGGCTATTCTTACATGTACCATCAATTTGTTCTGATCGGTATGAACAAAAAAGTTACAGGCTTCACGTATGTACCAGACGGTCTGATCCGTACAGCAACTCTGGACAAGCAATAAGCTTAAGCTTTCTGCTTCAAGCTTGACTACACTATAACAGCAAGAGCGAGGAGGAATTGTCATGATGTTTGTGGTCAGACGTCTACTGCTGACAATCCCGATTCTCCTGCTGGTGTCGATTCTGACTTTCTCTTTGATCCATATGATCCCGGGCGATCCTGCCCGGGTCATTTTAGGACAAGAGGCGACACCGGAAGCCTATCAGGCACTGCGAACAGAGCTTGGTTTAGACAAGCCGATCGTGGTGCAATATTTTTCCTGGCTGGGAAAAGTGGTAACGGGTGATTTGGGGATGTCCATCACGGACCGGATTCCGGTCTCTGAATTGATCAAGCAAAGGCTGCCTGCGACGGTGGAGTTGACCATAGGGACTTTCCTCGTAGCGATCCTCATCGCGTTTCCTGCGGGGATCCTGGCGGCGACGAGACGCGGGACCTGGATTGATTACACAAGTACCTTTACTGCACTGGGAGGAATGAGTATCCCAAGCTTTTGGCTGGCGATGATGATGATTATCTACTTCGCGGTTGAAAACCAATGGCTGCCTTCATCGGGCTACGTCTCCTTCTTTGAAAATCCAACGCAAAACCTGTTGGCCATGGTTCTTCCTTGTGTGGCGACTGGCCTTCGTGAATCCGCTGTCCTCATGCGCATGCTGCGCTCTTCCTTGCTCGATGTGGTAAACATGGACTTTATCCGTACAGCAAAAGCAAAGGGTTTGAACGAAGCACGCACGATTCTGGGACATGCATTGCGCAACGCGATGGTGCCAGTTGTAACGACTTCTGGTCTGATGATCGCCGGCCTCTTGGGTGGTCTGGTCATTACTGAGTCGATCTTCTCCATCCCTGGATTTGGTCGTCTGATTGTAGAATCTGTATTTAAACGGGATTATGTTACGGTACAAGGTGCGATTCTCGTGTCGGCTGTACTGGTTGTACTCGTAAACCTGGCTGTAGATATTTTGTACGCAGTAATCGATCCACGCATCAAGAGCGGGAAAGGAGCGGGTGAGTAATGAAAACCCTAGGCAAATTTCTCCGAAACGGGTTGGGTGTCATCGGAGCGGTGATCATCCTCGGACTGATCATTGTAGCAATCTTTGCTCCTCAGATCGCTCCCTACGACCCGAACGCACAAGATTACAACAAGATCCTGCTTGCTCCTGGCGGCGATCACTTGTTTGGAACAGACGACCTCGGTCGCGATATTTTCTCCCGTGTCGTTTACGGGGCGCGTATCTCCATGGAAGCTGCCTTGATTTCCGTTGGGATTGCGATGCTGATCGGCGTACCGATCGGGCTTTTGTCCGGTTACTACCGCGGTTTTTGGGACGAGTGGGTAGTTATGCGCAGTGTTGACGCGATGCAGGCATTCCCTTTCCTGATCTTGGCTCTGGCGATTTCCGCCGTACTCGGTTCTGGATTCGGCAATGCGATGCTGGCGATTGGTATCGGGTTTGCTCCGGCTTTCGTACGCATCACGCGCGGTCAAGTACTGACTCTTCGCAATATGGAGTACATTCACGCAGCCAGATCGGTCGGTGTCAAAGATGCTCGCATCATTTTCCGCCACATCTTGCCGAATGCGCTCAACCCGATCATGATTCAAGCGACACTGGCGATGGCGTCAGGGATTATCGCAGAAGCTTCTCTTTCATATCTCGGTCTAGGGGTACAACCACCTACACCGTCGTGGGGAAGCATGCTGAACCAGGCTCAAACATTGATGTCCGTAGCTCCTTATGCAACATTTTATCCAGGTATTGCGATCTTCTTAGTTGTACTTGGCTTCAACTTGCTGGGTGATGGCTTGCAACAGGTTCTAGATCCGCGTTCACGTAAATAGGTAAGCTTATATTGAAGATTTACATGGTCACGAAATAACGAAGGGAGTGGAGCAGATGACGACCATCTTGGAAGTGGAGCAGCTGAGAACCCGGTTTCGCACAGACAGCGGTGTCGTCAGTGTCGTTGACGGCGTCGACTTCTCCATCCGTGCCGGCGAGACGCTCGGAGTCGTAGGTGAATCAGGCTGCGGAAAAAGCGTAACCAGCCTGTCGATTATGCGGTTGCTGCCGCAAAACGGTAAGTCGGAAGGAAGCATCCGTTTTAATGGAAAAGACGTGCTCGGGCTGTCGGAAAAAGACATGCAGCGCGTTCGCGGTAATGAAATCGCGATGATTTTCCAGGAGCCGATGACTTCCCTCAATCCGCTGCATACAGTAGGCAGACAGATTGAAGAAGCAGTCATGCTTCATATGAAAGTGAGCAAGGCACAGGCGAAAGAACGGGCGATCGCCATGCTCAAAGCAGTAGGGATGCCGCGTGCCGAAGAAATCTACGGTGAATTCCCGCATCAGCTCTCTGGTGGGATGCGTCAGCGGGTCATGATCGCAATGGCGATGTCCTGTGATCCGAAGCTGATCATCGCGGATGAGCCGACGACTGCTCTCGACGTAACGATCCAGGCGCAAATCCTCGATCTGATGCGTGACCTCAAAGAAAAAACAGGAACATCCATCATGCTGATTACGCACGATTTGGGCGTCGTAGCGGAGATGTGCGACCGCGTGATTGTCATGTACGCGGGGCAAGTCGTAGAAGAGACAGATGTAGACACCTTGTTTGAAAGTCCAAAGCATCCTTATACGATTGGTTTGATGAATTCGATTCCGGAGCTTGACGACGAACGCGAGTACCTGGAAACAATTCCAGGTGCCGTACCATTGCCGCAGCAAATGCCAAAAGGCTGCCGATTTGCTCCTCGTTGCTCGAAGGCGATGGCGATCTGTAATGAACAGCCGCCTGAGCTGTTGCAGCTGGACGGTCAAAAATGCCGCTGCTGGCTGTATGCAGATGGGGGGGAACAAGCATGACGAAACCTCTGTTGGAAGTAAAAGGGCTAAAACAGCATTTTCCCATCAAGGGCGGATTTTTAAAGAAGACGGCAGGGTATGTCAAAGCTGTCGACGGTATCGATCTGCAGGTGTTTCCGGGTGAAACGCTTGGAATCGTAGGAGAGTCTGGCTGCGGGAAGTCCACCACAGGACGAAGCATCATGCGCCTCTTGGAACCGAGCTCGGGGGAAGTATGGTTTGACGGAAAAGACTTGGCAAAGCTTCCAAAAGAAGAAATGCGCAAAATGCGCAAGGACTTGCAAATGATTTTCCAGGATCCATACGCTTCGCTGAACCCGCGTATGACGATTAAGCAAATTCTGATGGAATCGCTGATGGTACACAATATAGGTACGATAGCAGAGCGTGAGAAAACGATCGAAGAAATCATCGAGATCGTTGGTCTTCGCAAAGAGCACCTGAACCGTCATCCCCACGACTTCTCGGGTGGACAACGGCAACGGATCGGGATCGCACGTGCACTGGTTGTCAAACCAAAGCTGATCATTGCCGATGAGCCCGTATCCGCGCTGGACGTATCGATTCAGTCGCAGGTACTCAATTTGCTCAAAGACTTGAAAAAAGAATTCAATCTGACACTCATGTTCATTTCGCATGACCTGTCAGTCGTCAAGCATTTGTGCGACCGGATCGCCGTCATGTATTTGGGCCGCGTCGTAGAAATTGCCGATAAACGAACCTTGTTTGAGAATCCGAGCCACCCGTATACGCGGGCTTTGCTGTCCGCTGTACCAGTGGCAAAACCCCGCCAGAAGCGGGAGAGGATCTTGCTTACAGGCGATCTGCCGAGTCCGGCAAATCCGCCAAGCGGTTGCACCTTCCATCCACGTTGCCCTTACGCAACGGATGTTTGTAAAACGACAGTACCGAGTCTGGCTGATATCGGAGCCGGACAACTGGTATCCTGCCATTTGGTGCAATCGGGTGAACTTCGCCGTTAGAGGCAGGACGGAGGAACAACCATGATTTACTGGCAACTGTTTATCGCGTTTTTCCGTATCGGTATCTTCGGATTCGGGGGAGGACCTACGATGGTTCCCCTGTTCCACACCGAGTGCGTGAAAAAGTATAAGTGGGTAACAGACGAAGACTTTGCAGATAATCTGGCACTGGGGAATGCTCTTCCGGGACCGATTGCAACCAAGCTGGCTGCGTTTATCGGCTACCGGGTAAAAGGCTGGAAGGGCGCACTGGTGGCAAACATCGGTGTCGTACTGCCGATTGTCATCGTGATGATCGCTCTCTTGGAAGTCATCTACAAGTGGAAGGATGCACCGGGGGTTTACGGCATGATTCAGGCGATTGGCCCTGTAATCGCAGTGATGACAGGTGTGCTCACCTGGGAGTTTTTGCAAAAGGCTTGGCAAGGCGCTCCGAGCAAAACCGGTGTAAGTGTTTCTCTCGCCTTATCCTTGGTCGCTTTGCTGTTTCTTGACTGGCATCCGGGAATTGTCGTGGGAATCGCTTTGGTGATTTCCTTTGCTTATTCCACCTGGTCGGTCCGAAAGCGTAAGAAAAAGGACGGCAAGGAGGGCGCAGCATGATTTACTTTCAGTTATTCTGGGCGTTTTTCATTTCCAACATTTTGGGGTATGGCGGTGGCCCTCCCAGCATTCCGCTGATTCAGAACGAAGTCGTCGATCACTACAAATGGATGTCGGTGAAAGAATTCGGGGAAATGCTGGCGGTGGGGAACGCGCTCCCAAGTCCGATTGCGACCAAGCTCGCGGGCTATGTCGGCTATCAGGTAGCAGGCGTACCCGGCGCGACAGTAGCGCTTTTTGCGACAGTAGCTCCTACCGCGATCGCCATGATCCTGCTTTTGCAATTCATCAATATTTTCCGTAGTGCTCCACAAGTAAAGGCCATGACTCAATCGGTTCGTCCAATCGTCACTGTACTATTGGGAACCATGACATACCAATTTATCATGGGAGCTGTGGAAGGAATCGGGTGGATGCAAACGATTATTCTGTCCGTTGCTTCGTATTTGCTCCTGGAGACTTGGAAAGTACATCCGGCGATTGTCATCGTAGCAGCCATGGTGTACGGGTACATCTTCATTGGCTAGGATCAACTGTTAATAAGGAGGCAAACTACATGGTTAATTATGACGCAATGGAATACCCGTATGCATCACGGCGCATGACCACTTTTGCGAAAAACGGGATGGTAGCAACCTCCCAGCCTCTCGCAGCACAGGCGGGCTTGGATATCCTGAAAAAAGGCGGAAACGCCATCGACGCTGCTATTGCAACGGCGGCATGCCTGACGGTCGTAGAACCGACGTCCAACGGCATCGGCGGTGACGCGTTCGCGTTGGTATGGGTAAAGGATGAGCTGTATGGTCTCAACTCGAGTGGACCTGCTCCACAGAGCATTTCGATCGAAGCCGTAAAAGCAAAAGGCCACGAGGAAATTCCGACATACGGCTGGACGCCTGTGACGGTTCCGGGTGCACCTGCTGCCTGGGCAACGCTGTCGAAACGTTTTGGCAAGCTTCCTTTGACAGAAGTTTTGCAACCGGCTATCGATTACGCAGAAAACGGCTATCCGCTTTCCCCGACCCTCGCTCACTACTGGAGCGTGGCTTACAAGAAGTTTTCCAAGCTGTGCACAGGACCAGAATTTGCGCATTGGTTCGAAACCTTCATTCCAGGCGGAAAACTGCCGAAAGCAGGCGACATCTGGAAATCACCGGGTCATGCCGCTACTTTGCGCCAAATCGCGGAGACGAACGCGGAAAGCTTCTACCGTGGTGAGCTGGCGGAGAAAATCGATGCGTTCTCCAAAGAGTGCGGCGGCTTCCTGACGAAAGAGGATTTGGCTGCATTTGAACCGGAGTGGGTAAAACCTTTGAGCGTCAACTACCGCGGCTATGATGTCTGGGAAATTCCGCCGAACGGTCAAGGCATGATCGCCCTGATGGCGTTGAATATCCTCAAGGGCTTCGACTTCGATGCCAAAGACACGACAGAAACCTACCACAAACAGATCGAAGCCATGAAGCTGGCATTTACCGATGGTTTGAAATACATCACCGAATCCGGCCAGATGAGCGTGACGGCAGAAGAGCTGCTCGCCGATGAATATGCGGACACTCGCCGTGCACTGATCGGTTCCAAAGCGCTGACTCCTGAGCCAGGAAATCCTCGCGCAAGCGGTACCGTTTACTTGGCTACGGCTGACGGGGAAGGCAACATGGTGTCCTTCATTCAAAGCAACTACATGGGCTTCGGCTCTGGCGTCGTTATTCCGGGAACCGGTATTGCCATGCAAAACCGTGGACACAACTTCTCGCTGGACCCTGCTCATGACAACCGCTTGGAGCCAGGAAAAAGAACGTTCCATACCATCATCCCAGGCTTCCTGACGAAAGACGGCAAGGCAGTCGGACCATTTGGCGTCATGGGTGGCTTCATGCAGCCGCAAGGACACGTACAGGTTGTCATGAACACCATCGACTTCCATCTGAATCCACAAGCTTCTCTCGATGCGCCTCGCTGGCAGTGGACAGAAGGTAAGGTCGTCGAGCTCGAGCGTCACTTCCCTGAGCATTTGGCGCTGGCACTCGAGCGCAAAGGCCACCAGATCAAATGGGCGTCGCTGGGCAACTACTTCGGTCGCGGCCAGATCATCTGGCGCGATGAAAATGGCGTGCTCTCCGGTGGTACCGACATGCGTACAGACAGCAGCATCGCGGCTTGGTAAGAGCAGAGAGACGAATAAGAAAAACCGTACGGGAATCAAATCCGTACGGTTTTTTTGTACAGTAAGAATTTATAAGATTCTTAGCCAGTATAAGTGCAACTAAGGCCCCGCCAAAAGGCTTAGCGGAGCCAAGTTTTCTAACGTTTCTCACCTGTTTGATCATCTATGGACTAGAGACAGGGGTGATCTGCTCAGGCTTTCCTCGGCTTGCAAGCTTTGCCAAACGAAGGGTCCGATGCAAGGCCAAAGAGACTGTAAAGCTTGCCGTAGATGGAGAAATGCCAAAGGACTCCGAAAAGGTATGGATCAATGTTTGCGGGCCATAGAGGATGGCAAAAGTAACGGTGCTGCCGATCCTGATGTAAGACATGAAAAACCTCTCCTCGTTCTACTTATCTTTATCGAGTGTAATCCTTGTATACCGATAGCGTCTAATGTATTATTTCTATAAAAATGATACCTTTTTGTTATCGGTTCGCTACTCATGGAATGGCAGCAGCTAGAGTATTTTCGCGTAGTGGCAAGGCTTGAGCACTTTGGACAGGCGGCAAAAGAGCTTGCAATGGGCGTACAGGAGATTCAGCATTTGAAAAATCCCTATACGGGAACGGTGGCGCTGAGATTTCTGCAGACGCTGGAAATCACGATCCTGCCCGAAATTTTACCCGCAGGTAGAATTTCGGCTATTTCAGAACAAAACATCGTTTAGTATTCAGCAGCTTCTCAACAGAGAGGTCGATATCTGTTTGATCAGTACCTTTGATCCTCACCCACAGATACATTGGCATCCTTTGCTCGACGAGGAGCTTTTTTTGTATGTTCCGGCGAAACACGGTTATGCGGGGAGGACTTCCATCGCATTGAAGCAGCTGTCCGAGGATGGCTTTATCGGGATCAGGAAAGGTTTGGGGATGAGGGAGGCCATAGACGGCTTTTGTCGGGAGGCTGGCTTTACACCACAGATCAAATTCGAGGGAGAAGATATTCCTACCATAGCGGCTCTTGTTTCCTCCAGGCTCGGGGTGACGATTATTCCTGCATTTCAGGGCATACGTTATCACCAGCGGCGGAATTGTTTCGCAACTATGTGATAGAGACGTTCGCATGAAGCAAAAGAACAACCATTCTTCCGATAAAGGGGGGAAGTTAGATGAAGCGGGTTATTTCCCTCCAAGGCGGTATGGCTGCCGGGAAGACGACGCTGGCAAAACGATTGGAGAGGGCCATCAGCGATGCTTGGGTTATCTATGAAGATCCGTCAGCACTTGTGCAAAAAAGGAAAGAGCTTGCCCTCGATCTGCAAAAAGAAAAAGACTTTATCATCAATCAGAGGATGTTCATCGAGCACGAGGTAGAGCGTTTTCGGCGGCTGCCAGATGCAAACATCATCTACGATCGCGGACCGGAGGACATCGAGTGCTACACGCTGCATTATCCGTTGAGCATCGGGAAGGAGTGGGATATCGAGGGACAATTGAAGGCAGAGCTAAAAGAGCTGCGCTCATGCCGCTCGGATACCATCATCTATTTGGATGCCCAGACAAAAACACTGTCCGCCAGAAAAGAAGGTGACGTGACCCGAAGCCGCGGCTCTTTTGCCCAAGCGATGCGCATGCTTCCATACGAAAAAGAATGGTTTTCCAGGCTGCCTGCGACGACGGTGCTCCCGGTAGACGCTCTCGATGTCGAGGCGGTAGAAGCGAGGGTACTGCCGTTGATAGCAAATCTATGGAAAGACTGACAATCAAGTGCTCACAGCGACTCACTCCATAGTTGGATAGACCTCTCCAATTCCCCAAACACCACGATCCGCGATTGCCGAAAGACTTCTTTCCCTTCACGAAACAATAGAATAGTCGGAGCGGTAAAGAGGAGAAACTCTCCGGACAGGCTGGGGAGCTTTTCGATCGAGGCGACCATAAAAGGAACCTGCGGGTAGGACTGCAGCAGCTCCTTGGTTTTCTCAAAAGTCGCGTCACATACGCCGCAGTTCGGCATTTTTACGAACAGCAAACTCATCGGGTGTTTGGCAATGTCCACGGTAAGCTCGGATAGATCGTTGTATTCGCGCATCTGTCTATTCCCCCTTCTCCAAGCATGATGAATTTACCCCACCATGATAGCAAAAAGCCCTCTGATGATACAGAGGGCTCTGCGTCTTATCTACTACTCCGCTCTTACGACACTCTCAAACTGCCCTTTATGGGCCCCGTTACAGTAAGGCTTGTTCGAGGACAAGCCGCATCTACAGAGATGCACCTTTTCCTTTCTTTCCATGGGATTTCCCTCACCATCCAGCAGGGTGAACTCTCCCGTCACGAGCAGTGGACCATTATCTAGCACCTTGATATCTGACATTTTCTCACCTCCTCTACCTACTGGTTATTTTTTCACAAAATGGGAATGAATACACATGCCGTAAGTATGGAAAATAAGCCCCCTTTCCTGTTACATTTCGACACAGTTTTGGATGCCTCCCCCTTTTTTAAGAAAAAAATCCCAAGTTTTTCTCCTGTACGTGCAACAAAATTTCCCGAATTCCCGTCTGTGAGTGCGATAGGGTTTCCTAAAAGATGGAAGGAGGGCAAGGGGTGCTGTCCAATTTCGTCGTCATTCCGGTAGTTCTCGTCATGACCATTGCGGTGTATACCGATCTTCGCAGCCGCCTCATTTATGACTGGCTTACTCTGCCAGGAATCGCCTATTTTCTCATTTACCATGCATTTACCCATCCGGACCAATGGACTACGTATGGACTGGGGGTCATATTGATCGGAGGAGTCACCTTGCTGATGGCGGTCGTGAGCAATGGGCAATTGGGAGGAGGAGACATCAAGCTGTTTACGCTGGTAGGAGCGGCAGTTGGGTGGGAAGCTGGGTTGTATATCTTGTGCTTCACTTACCTGCTCGCAGGACTCATCGTTATCCCGATCTGGCTGGCAGCCAAAGTGTCAGGGAGGCAGGCGGCAGGACGGGAAATTCCTCTGGCTCCTTTTATTGCAGGTGGAACGAGCCTCTTGCTCATGGCTGTAGCGTTTATCTGATGTTGAAGAGGGAGAGGGAGTCACTCGATGTTGGAATCGAAGCGAAGAGCAATCATCTTTTTGGCGCTGTCTCTGATCCTGGCGGCGACAGCAGGCTTTTTGTTCTTGAAAAAAATCAAGGACCTGAATTCACAGCTCGGAGAAATGGTGGACATTTACGTGGCAAGCACAGATATCGCCTCCCGGTCGCTCATAGCGCCTGACCAAATCAAGACCATGCAAATACCTAAAAAGTATGCAGATCACTCGTATGTGACGGATAAGCTCAGTTTGAAGAATCAGGTAACCGTTGTTCCCTTGTCGGAAGGAGACATCATTACGAAAAACATCATTAAGCCCGCTGCAACAGTCAGAGACCAGAACAATCGGCTCGTGACGGTGTATGCTTCCGGCAATATCGTATTTGATCAGCAGCTCGAGGCATTGGATCGTGTCGATATTATTGTCTCACACGAGGTGAATGGGAAGAGTGCAACGGAAGTATTTATGAAGGATGTGCCGGTCGCCATGGTCGCGAAGACGGACGATCAGTTTAAAGGAGTCGCCTTGGAAATGCCGTTTGAGCAGGTTCCCGCCTTTATTCACCAGCAGCACTATGCTGAGGTCATGCGGATTTTGAAGGCGAATGTAGGCAAAGGCGAGCTGGGCATCCCGCAGCCGTTCCAGGATCAACAGCCAAAGCAAACCACGGCACCGGCTGCTGGGGACAAGAACCAGCCAAAGCCCGCTAATGGTCAGCCAGCATCTGTGAAGCAGACGCCTGCGAAACCTGCTCAACCGACATCTGTCGTCAAACCGGAGGGCAAGTCATGAATCCAGATACCAAAATTTTAGTCGTCGCTGATTACGACTCGATCAAGAGCATGCTGAGCGAGGCTCTCAGCCAATATGGCAATGTCCAATTTACCTCGTCGCGTGAAGTGAAAAAAGAAATCGACCGAATCGCTCCTGATGTTGTTCTGATCGTCCAGCCAGAGGACGGCTCCGGGGTCGAGCTGGTGCAATACATACAGGGAGAGATTCCCGAAGGGCTCGTCATTTTTTTGACGGAAAGGCAAGACTTTGGCTTGCTCCGCGATATCGTCCGAGCAGGGGCCATTGAGTATATTGTCATGCCGGATGAGCTGGCGCTGCTTACGGATCGTCTGGAGAAAATCGCCGAGCTGGGGGAGCAGCAGCAGCGAAAAAAAGGGACGGCTAGCTCCGGCAAAGCGTTTGTGCGCGGAAGAGGAAAAGTGTACTCCTTTTACAGTGGAAAAGGCGGAAGTGGACGCACGCAGCTGGCGACCGGGTTTGCGCAGGCGCTCAAGCTGGAATCGACCGCACGCGTTCTGTTAATCGATTTGAATCTCCAGTATGGCGGGGTGGAAACGTTTTTCTCGCTCGATTCGAGTAGGACACTGGCCGACCTGGTCCCAGTCATGAACGAGATGAACGAAAATCATATTCGCAACGTGTCTTTGCGCGAGACGCATTCCAAGCTGGAAGTGCTCGCAAGTCCGCGCGATGCCGAAACGGCTGAAAACATGTCCGAGGAGTTCATCACCAGACTGATTCGAGCAAGCCGTCGCAGCTACGACTTTGTGATTATCGATCTGCCGACCCATATGAATGAGCTGACATATACGGCTCTGGAGGAATCAGACTTCATTTATTACGTGATGAATCTGGATACGCCATCTGTCCAAATCTATCGGCTGACCGAAGAACTGTTCAGAAGGCTGCGAATTGATACAGAGGGGCGACTTGAGGTCGTGGTCAATCAAGTCGGAAGGGATAACGAACTGACGGTATCAGATCTGAAAGGGCTAATACAGGCTCCGATTGCTGCGGAAATCAGCCGTGATCACAAAGGTATTCAGGCTGCGGTGAACCTAGGTCAGCCCTTGCAACGGGAAGCCAACGAAAAAAAGCTGATTCCTGCAGCGAAGGAAATTCGAAAATGGGTTCTGACCAAGCTGTCGTAGGAGGGGGATGGCCATGGCGTTGTTCAGGCGAAAAGAGGAAAAGCACGTTTTGACAGAAGAAGCCCCGCGCCCGGTAGCGGCTCCTGCGTATCACAATCCGTACATCGACGAGCTGGCGGAGCATTACAAATCAAAGCTTTTGCGAGAAACCAATCTCGAGAGATTGACGAGTCTCGCCCCGAAAGAGATGCGTCTCGCGATCGAACGCATGGTATCCCAGTACATGTCGGAAGAGAAAGTCGTTATCCCGCGCAATGAAAAGGAAGTGCTCTTGACGCGGCTGATCAACGAATCGGTGGGGCTGGGACCTCTGGAGCCGCTGCTCGCTGATCCGGAAATTACCGAGATTTCGATCAATGGTCATCAGGAGGTGTACATCGAGAAAAAAGGCAGGCTGGAGCTGACCGATCTGAAGTTTCGTGATGAGGAGCACCTACGCCATATCGTCGACCGGATCGTTGCCCCCCTCGGCCGCAGGATTGACGAGAGCTCGCCGATGGTGGACGCGAGATTGAAGGACGGCAGCCGTGTGAATGCGGTTATACCGCCGATCAGCCTCAACGGGACGCTCGTCTCGATCCGAAAATTTCGCAAGGACCCGTATTCCATGGAGGATCTCATGAAGTTCGGATCATTCGATGAAGCGATGTGCCGCTTTTTGCAGGCGATCGTAGAAGCCAAAATGAATGTGCTCATCTCTGGAGGGACGGGGAGCGGGAAGACGACGCTGCTCAATGCGGTCTCGCGGTCCATTCCTACCTATGAAAGGGTCATCACGATTGAAGATTCGGCCGAGCTCAGGCTGGATCGCCCCAACTGCATCGGGCTGGAGGCACGTCCGCCCAACATGGAAGGAAGAGGGGAAATCACGATCCGGCATTTGGTGAAGAACTCGCTGCGGATGCGTCCGGATCGCATTATCGTCGGGGAGGTTCGCGGTGCAGAGGCATTTGACATGCTGCAGGCGATGAATACCGGTCACGAAGGGTCGCTTACGACGGTCCACGCCAACTCCCCGCAAGACGCTTTTACTAGGCTGGAAGGGATGGTCGTGATGGCGGGAATGGATCTGCCTTCTTCCATTATCCGCGAGTACATCGTGAGTGCTCTGGACTTTATCGTACAGGTCACGCGGCTCTCGGACGGGACGCGAAAAATGATGTCCATCTCGGAAGTATTCACAGGACCAGACAAACAAGTGGTGGTAAACGAGATATTTCGCTTCCAGCGGATCGGGATGGGCAAAAAGGGGGAAGTACTGGGGTATTTCACTCCTACGGGCAAGGTTCCCCAGAGTCTGGAGCGGCTGCGGATGTTTGGAATCGAACTGGAAGAATCCATGTTTACGATGGGCGAGGTGAACAAGCGTGAGCATCTCTATCCTGTTTAGTTTCTCGGTGCTGTTCGCGATCTGGGGGATGTACGAATACCTCGGCTACCGTGCGAAAAAGACAGAGTGGAAAAAGCGCACGGAGGAATGGTACGACATCAAAGCCAAACGGAAGAGCTTCATTATCGTGTGGGGCGATCGTTTTGACCGCACCCCTCACGCAAAAGAAGTCCAGCAAAAGCTGGTGCGCGCCAATATTGCGCTGGCTCCGTCCGAATATTATGGCATTCTGCTTATTGGTGCGATGGGTATAGCGTTCTTCCTGAACAATGTCGTAGGTCTGCACGCTCCAATCAACCTGGTGGGTGGCGCGGCTTGCATGTACATCGCCCAAAACCTGATGTTTATTATGCGGCGGAACAAATACCAGGAGAGACTGAACGACCAGCTGTCAGAGGTATGCCGCTTGCTCGCCAATTCCTTGCGGGCAGGTATGACGCTCTCACAGGGAATTGAGCTGGTGGCAAAAGAGATTCCGCAGCCGGCTGGGCAGGAATTCAGCCGCATGGCGCGTGAGCTGCAGCTGGGTGTCAGCTTTGACAGAGCGCTGTCAGAAATGGAAAAGCGTATTCCAACAAGGGATTTCCGCATCTTCGCCGCTACGCTGTTCATCCAGCGGCGAGCGGGGGGAAACCTGAGCGAGGTGCTTCAGGAGATGGCAGAGACATTGGAGGATCGCCGCATCGTCAATCAGGAGATCAAGACCATGACGGCTGAGCAGCGATACGTGTCCATCCTCGTCCCCATCATGCCGATCGCTCTCGTACTCATGATGAACGCGATGAACAAAGGCTTCATCGATCCGCTGTTTTCAGGCTTTGGCCTTGTCCTGTTGGGCTTTTTCATTGTTGGCACTGTACTTTCCTACGTCCTGGTTAAAAAAGTCACCAACATAAAGGTGTGAAAAAATGGACGCCCTGATCATCACGAGCCTGTTCTTGTTTCTGTTATTTTTTGTGATCTTTTTGAAAGAAGCGTTTAAATACTCTATCGAAAAGGAAAAGCTGATTGCTCACGTCCATGAAACCACGGGCAACAAGGTTTACGATGTGCGAAAGCGGCAGACCTCCTCACAAAAGTGGATCAAACGGTTACTCACCTACAGTGATGACTACGCGGCACTGGGACAGCGCGTCAATTTTTTCAGTGAGTCTCACGAGGTGGAGGAGTGGCTGCTGAAGGCGGGACGTCCGCTCGATTTGACAGTGGCACGGTTCCAGGGGGCTAAAATCCTGCTTGCCTTGTTCGGCTTTATCGCGGGAATAGCGTTTTTCCTATTGGGATTCCCGTTCGCACAGTTTGGCTTGATCATCTGGCCGTTAGCCGGGTACTTCCTGCCGATACTTTTGCTGAAAAGGAAAGCGCGCGAGAGGCAAAACCAGCTGCGCTACGACCTTCCGGAATTTCTCGACACGGTAAGCGTCACCCTTCAGGCTGGGGTCAGCCTCGATCAAGCACTGCGCGACGTCATCCAGTTTTTCCAGGGACCATTGCGGGAGGAATTCTCCCGGTTCAATCAGGAGCTGGATCTGGGGGTCCCGCGTGAAAAAGCGTATGAACAGCTGCTGCGGCGAAACGACAATCCGGAGTTTCAAATGCTGATCAAGGCGCTGATCCAAGGGATGCGGCTCGGGGTTCCGATCGCTGTCACCTTTAAAATCCAATCAGAAAATATGCGCCGCATTCGCAAGGAGCTAATCAAGGAAAAAGCAGCGAAGGCTTCGCCCAAGGTGACGCTGATCACGACTTTTGTCGTAGCGCCGACAGCAATCATGCTCATAGGTGGGTTGATGGTGCTCAACATCATGGAGAACGTAAGCCTGTTTTCGAATTTGTTTGGAAAATAAAGGTAGAACTGTGAAGGAGGTGATGCCCCTCGGAAGGAAGGATATATCTGGAATTGTAGTTACTTGCAAAATAATTGACGAGAATGAGGGGAAGAAATGATGATGACAAACATAATGCAAAGCCTGTATGCAAAGGTAACCCATTCCTTACGCAACCAGAGGGGAGCACAAGCCATTGAATGGATTGCATTGGCAGGAGTTATTCTGGCTGTATTTGCGGCCATTCAAACGGTATTCGATGGCGATACGGCAGTCGGAAAAGCGGTATCCGAAACACTCTCCAATATTATCGGAAAACTTGACTGATCCATCTGGACGGTGCCGGTGAAAAGGGGATGCCCCAGTCGCCGGCACCTCTGCTACACATACATAACGGTTGAAATCACCAGCAGGGAGGGTTATCCGCTTGAAACGTATCAAGCCATTCGTACTGGCTGTCCTGATTCCCAGCTTCTTGCTTCTGCATGCTTGCTCTTCCGAGACGACAGCACCGCCCCCACCTGCAGCAACCACGGAACCCGCACAGCCAGCGGGATCAGTAGACAGTAGTGCTGCACAGCAGCAGTCAGAGCCCCCCCATGAGCCGAGCAGAGAGCAAAAGCTGGACGCCTTGAAGGCTTTGATTCCGGACAGCGTATCCAAAATCCCGGAAACGACAGAAGAATTCTACACGCAATCGCCTGGACGTTACGCGGGTATCCTCTACGGGGAAAAGAGTGAAGAAATCGAAGAGGTTTTGAAGCAGCTTCCGGCGATTGATAACCCGGACCAGGAAACGATCGAGCTGTATTACCGCGCCTTGCTAGGTTTGTTTGGGGAGGACTATCCAGACCCGCAGGATATTATGGAGCAGATGAAGCTTGCTTCCTTTGGCAGCCCGGAAATCGATGACCCTCGCTTCCAGTTCAAGGAGCAGTACAATGTGGAAATCCTGCTCGATGCGAGCGGCAGCATGGCGGCAAACGTGAACGGGCAGACAAAAATGGAAGCAGCCAAGAAGGCGATTCAAGCTTTTGCCGAATCCTTGCCGGAAAAAGCGAATGTTGCCCTGAGGGTGTACGGCCATGAAGGCAGCGGCAAGGATTCGGATAAAGCCCGATCCTGCAAGAGCAGTGAGCTGGTCTACCAACTGCAGCCCTATCAGGCACAGGGACTTTCAGCTGCCATGAACCAGTTCAAGCCTACCGGGTGGACTCCGCTCGCTTTGGCCATGCAGCAGGCACAAGACGATCTTGGCAAGTTCAGAGGCGAGAAAAACACGAACATCATCTATCTGGTGAGCGATGGAATTGAGACATGCGGCGGGGATCCTGTCGCGGTGGCGAAGCAGCTGGGCAGCTCCGATATCACCCCTATCGTCAATGTGGTCGGCTTTGGTGTGGACGGAGAAGGCCAGAAGCAGCTGAAGGAAGTGGCCAAGGCGGCAGGTGGGCGCTATGTATTGATCCAGGACCAGAGTGAGCTGGAAAAAGAATTGAACCGGGCAAGGGAAATGGCGGACAGGTGGAATGCCTGGAAGAGTGACGTTTCCCATGACGCACTTACCAAGCATATCTCGCAGTCGGTTGATATTTCAGACTTTGCCTTGGACTGGAAAGCGATCGCCAGAAACGAAAGCTACAATTTGAATTCTGCGATTATATCGCTTCGGTATTTAAAAATCCTGCCTGATCCGATTACAGATGCACTCGATCAAATCAAAGAGAAGCAGCTGGACGCAGCGCTTGCGCGGGCAGACGAATTGGAGAAGTTTCTGGATACGTTGAACGACAAGTCGTACAAGGAAGCAAAAGAGACGATCGACAAGCAGTTTCACGCAAATGTGAAGACCAATTGACACGCCAGCTACACCACTTTTATGCCGTGAATTCTTGGCCGGGAGGTTGCGATTGTGAAGAGCAGGTTTATTCGTCCCGTTTTGGCAGGGACCTTTGCATTTTTCCTTCTTCTGTTGCAGTGCTTCCCTGTAGTTGTCATGGCAGCAAGCAGCAGATTACCCGTCCCGGATCTGCAGGCACCGGGCTATCAGCCTCCTGATTTGCAAGCACCGGACTGGGATACGCCAAACCTGGAGCCGCCACAGTGGGAAACGCCGATGCTGGAGTCCCCGCAGTGGGATACGCCAAAATTGCAGGCACCAAATCAGGGCGTGCCCAATCTGCAGGCGCCGAATCAAGGGATACCTGAGCTGGACGGGCCGGATTGGAACATTCCCGACCTGCAGGCACCCCATTTCAAAAATCCGAATGTACAGGTACCGGATCTGCAGGCGCCAGATAGAAACGTGGAGCCGCATCAGCCTACGGATTTGTCAACGGACCCAAAAGCACCGGAGCCATTCAGTGAAAAGAAAGAGTACGACATCATGAAACTTTCCATCAAAGACATGATGGGAGGGACCATGTCGTATTCAGCTGACCTGATCCAGCAGGGAGAAGTGGACCTGCGTACTGGCGCAGGAAAATACGGATTCTTCTTGCTGCAGGTAGGGCTGAAAGGCGTAGATATCGCTGCGAAGGATACACCCTTGGGCAATGTGACGAGCCTGACCCTCGATGGCCTGGACGGGAAAGCCGCCTATGACAGCTACCGTTTTGTCCTGCAGCAAAACCCGTTGAATACAGGGGCAAACATCAACACGCTCGGTTCTTTTTCCAATGCAGCAAATGCTGCCAATGCCGCAAATCAAGTAAGAGTTCCTGGACTAGTTGCAGGACTGAACGTGGGGGTCGCCGCGATCAGTCTTCCCTTTGACACGTATGAGACGTTCAGCAAATTTGGTCAGGCGTTTGACAGCAGTCTTAGCGAGGATAAGCAAAACGAAAAGTTCGTAGATGGCGTAGGCGCTTTGGGCAGCACGCTAATGGATGCAGGAGTGATCGCTTCTGTCATACCGGGAGGACAGACAGTAGCCGGCGTATTGGTCATTACCGGAGGCATTCTCTGGGGCGTGAGCAAGCTGGTCAAGTGGAGCGACAAGCTTTCGAAGGGCGCGGTTTCCCGAGGCATTCGAGATGGAATCGGCAAAGCGGTAGGCTGGATGAAGTCGATATTTTCGAGCTAGTGATAACCTGATTCTCAGTTTATAACGGAGGTTTCGTCCGATGAAAGTGACAGAAACAGCACCGATCCGAGCGCAGATCGACAAAAACAAGCGCTTCCTGGAAAAACCGCAGCTGTTTAACCATGCGGCCAAAATCAATGATCGGCTTTACTACAACGTGCAGTATTGGAAGTGGGGCAAGAGCGAGGCATCCGGTTACCTCATTCTGAGTCCGGACGGAGACGTAGTGCCGCGGGAAGAAGCGGTGCCGGTATTGCGATTGTTCATGCTTCACAATGTGGCTGCGCACGAACTGAACAAGGAACTGGCCCCAGCTAAAGACAAACCGATCTGGATGTACACGGAGAAGCGGGATTGCCTGCAAGCCCTGCAGCCCCATTACGAGGAGCAAATGGAAGTTGCCATTCGCCGGGACATGAAAAGTCTTATCGACGTGTGCCAGTACGTGATAGAAACACGGGATCAGCTCCAGGCTCTCTATGACAAAGGGGTCGACTCGCTGAATCATGTGCTGAGGGTAGGCTATGTCACTTCCGAAGACAAAAAGGATCTGGACGATTTGTTTCACGAGGCGAATTACAAGCTCTACGTGGGTTTGCGCAGCCAGGCAGAAATCAGGGAATCTGTCGATCGATTGGCTGCATTCCTGCAAAAGGTTGAGGTGCCGCTTCCTGGCGAGTTGAAGTCCAAGCGCCAAAAATTGCTCGATTTGCTGGACTCCTACAGAGATAAAAAGCTGAGGGCCACCAATGACGACTCCATCAAAGGATTCGAGGCTGTTGCGTCAGGGCAGCCCGTTCCCTTTTCGTCCAAGCAGCAGCTGGTGGATGCGTTTGAGAAGAAGCAGGAATTTCATTTCCAGACCAAGATCGTTCCCATTATTCGAAATACGTAAAATTGGATGAGGCAGGGAGGAAGAAGCCATGAATCCGATGAGAGCAAGCATCCATTTTTATACACGAAATATTGAATCGCTGCTTTTGCTGTCCGCCGTCATCGTAATGCCTTTCTTGATCGTACACAACATGACCCTCAACTACGTGAATTTCCTGGCTGCCATCACGGGAGCCAAGGTCGTCTCCAGCTTTCTGAACCTGTTCCTGCTGCTGTTGTTTTTGATGATCGTGCAAATCCCGTTTGCCCAGTTCGTACTCTGTGACCTGGAAGGCGAGGAGCGTCCGCTGCGCAAGGCATTCCGGGCATTCGCCGAGCATGGCTTTGCCGTCTTCCTGTTTGGTGTCGTTTACGTACTGGCAGTATGTACAGGGATGCTGCTCTTTGTCATTCCGGGGCTGATCCTGCTTTTGCTGTTTTACCTCACGCCCTATTTGGTCGTGATGAAAGGAAAATCGCCATGGCAGTGCCTGCGAACGGCTTTGGATATGGGGAAAAAGCATTTTGTCCAAATTCTTGGTCTGCTATTGCTGGCAAGTGCAATCGAATGGGTGATCAGTTTGATCGGGCTTTATTCGGTGACTTTCATCACGACCAGCTTCGGGGCTGTATTTTTCACGCAAATGCTGTTGAACGTGATTCTCTTTCCCTTTGTAGCGATCCTGTTTACGATGTATACCTACAAATGGAGTACAGAGCGGGAACGGGTGGAGGACGTACTGGCACTGGAAGGATGATACCATGCGAAAATTACGTGCGAAGCTGAAGGATGAACGGGGCTCCGTAACGGTGGAGTTCATCGGCATCCTGCCCTTTGTATTTTTGATTCTGCTGATCTTGTGGCAGTTTTTGACCGGCGTGTACGCGGTCATCATCGCGCAGTCGGCTGCTAATGAAGCGGCAAAGGTGTACGCCATCACCGGAAATTCTGGCGAGGCACTGGATGCTGCGCAGCACATTGTGGGAAGTGCAGGTGGGGGCATTGCCTATAATGGCGGTGAGTCGAGCATTTCCGGTGACGGCAGTTACTTTACGGCGAGGGTCGGCGTGAACCTGGATTTGTTTTTTCTGCCGGACTTCATCAAAGATAATATAAGCGAGGAAGACAGGGTGATCTCCTTCTCGAGAGAGCTGCGGGGACGGGTGATTCATTAAAATGAGACAGGCGATCATGCACGTACGCAATGAACGAGGAAATGTCACGATCCTGGTGCTGACCATTTTTTTCTTCCTGCTCTTGGTGGTCTTTTCCGTCTTGTTTAACATCTCCACCATCTTCGTCGACAAGGAGGCAGCGGCAAACAGCGCCCAGCTGGCCAGCCTGGCGGCGACGGATATCCTTTACGATGAGGTGGAGGAGGCCATCAAAGTGTACGATCTTTCCATTGAGAGCTGGGTGGACCCGGTCTTTATCTGGGAGCTGGTAGAGGCGCAGATGGATACCATCCAAGCTTCCCATCCCGACTGGTCTTCGAGTGAAGTGAGGGCGGAAGCGATCGATCGCGTATTGCTCGCTGCCATTCCGACTTATCCAACGCTTGAGGCACATGTGCTAAAGGGGTTGCATGATGCCTCGACCAAGATTCCAGGCGTCGTAAGGGATATTCTGGCCAGCAACAAAAGCACTCTCGGCGGCTCCTCCCTCAAGCTTTTTAACGGAGAAGACCGGATCGAGGTGAGGACATCGGTCCGTTATGAGAGCCAATCATTCGGGCTGGATTTCATGCCTCTGCATAACGAGCAAATCTATCAGACAGGGGAGAGCAGGAGCATTGGCTTTATCAAGGTGACAGGATGGAAGCAGCCCCCCCAGGTGTTTACAGAGGGAAAGACGCTCTAAGGAGGCGGTATACGTGAGAGAAAAGCGCAGATGGCAGCGTATCCTTGGAGGCATACTCGTGACGCTCTTGCTGGCAGGCTGCTCAGTCGGCGCAGCAGGCTCCGTATTTTCCGCTCCTGAAGTACAGCTTCCCCAGACTGCACAGGAGCTGATCATGGCTGCACCAGGACCGCTGTCCGGCATTTCCTTTTACCTGCCGCAGCTTCCTCAGCGTGAAAAAATTCAGCAGATCCTCGATGGATTACCTCCCCTCCTGGACGGCATGGATGAATCGCTGCTGAGACTCTACTGGTCAGACTTGCTCAGGCTGTTTTCCGAGGACTATTTGAGCCCGCAGATGGTAGTAGATCGGTGGAAGATGGCATCGTTCGGCAGCCCGGATATCGGCGATGCGCGCTTTTTGTTCCGGGAGCATTTCAACGTAGAAATCATCCTGGATGCCAGTGGAAGCATGCGCGAGAAAATCGGAGAGAAAACCAAGATGGAGCTGGCAAAAGAAGCGATCAAGGAGTTTGCCGAAGCCCTTCCGGAAGAGGCCAAGATTTCTTTGCGCGTATACGGTCATCAGGGAACCGGCTCCGATGCGGACAAACAGCGATCCTGCAGCAGCAGCGATATCGTCTATCCGCTCCAGTCCTACGATGCCCAGCGGCTGGACGAAGCACTCGGTTTGTTTGAGCCGGCTGGTTGGACGTCGATCGCGTATTCCTTGCAAAAAGCCCGGGAAGATTTAGCTGCATTCCCGGCTGACAAAAATACGAACGTCATTTACCTGGTCAGCGATGGCATCGAGACGTGCGGGGGAGACCCGGTCGCGGTAGCCAAAGACCTGTCCCAATCCGATGTTATGCCCCTGCTCAACGTCATTGGCTTTGACGTAGATGCCCAAGGGCAAAAGCAGCTGAAGGAAATCGCTCAGGCCTCGGAAGGGCTGTACGCCAACGTAACCAATCGCGATCAATTTCGGCAGGAGCTGGAGAGAGCCAAGGAAATCGCTCAGAAGTGGGAGCAGTGGAAAAAGGATGCGATGACAGAGATGGATGCAGTGCTCATCGACAGGCGGAAATGGATCGATGCGTACGATCGCGACTGGTATGAGAAAAATTGGCGAGAGAGTCTGAATATCGGAGCAGCCCTTGACTATTTGGAGGCGACGGGGAAGATCGGCAGCCAGGCCAAGGAATTTCTTCTTTCGCAAAGAGCGGGGAGGGAGGCCTTGGCGACAGCTGCCAAGGATGAGCTGACAGATTATCTGGTCCATCTCACCAACAAGACCTATCAGGAAATGAAAAGCGATATCGAACAAAAATACAGCGGGAATTGATGCCCCGCTGTTTTGTTCGTTCCTAGATATAGGTGAAGGTAACTACTTGCTGCAACTGCGTATCAACTCCAATCGCGATCGCCTTGAGTCCATCGGTGTAGTAAAAATATCGCTTCAGATCATCCGGGTTGGCAAAGGATGATTTGACCAGCTGAAAGGCTGTAGGGGTGAGCAGCTTTTGATTGCGGATAAACTCAGCCGCAGCCTGCTCCAGATCGGTTTCCTTGCTTGCAGGAGACGGTTTGTCATCGGGCTCGGCGACATCGATGGAGACGGACAGTGCCTGTTTGGAATTCGGGTCGATGATGGCGTGGTAGGCAGTGATTTCGCCTGGGGCTGGGTCACGCTTTAGAACAACGTGGACGGGAATGCCTCTAAAAATAGGTTCGCCAGTCGTCGATTCCACCAGCTTGGCTGGGTCCTCCAGCGTGATATCCCGATCCATGGTGTCGACGTCGACACGATAGTATTGTCTGACAGCAGCAGATGCGATCTGAGCGGCCTCTTCTTTGGTTAAGCCCTGTACTTGCTCGGGGGAAGCGATAGGGGTACAGCCGCTTAAAACGACAACCAGCAGAAGCATGATCCTCATAGACGTTTTCATTCGGATCCTCCGTATGTTCCTTGAAGTCACGTTCTATAGTAGCAGGGTTTGAGCCAGCCCGAAATCGATTTTCCTTTCCAGTACCTTACGAAGTTGTAAGCTTTGCATGACCTGCGTATTTGTGGGAAACAAAGGAATTGTCGAGTGAAAAGACGAAATATTCGGAGTACATCTATTAACGTAAGGGGGGAACGGGCATGAATGCAAAAGAGCTAAGTGACGCCATTCAAACCTATGTGAGAACGGAAACATTTCCGGTAGGTGTTTCCTTGGTGAAGGAGGAAGCGAACCTTCCACGGAAGGCGAAGCGGCCGACGCGAGACCTGGGCTACCAAATCACCATCTGCCAAGCAGTTGGATTTTCTCGCCGTTATGGATGGAGCATCGCGATGAACGGCGCGGATCTGTCCTGTCCGATCGCTCAAGTAGCTTTTGGCTACGAAGAGCAGCTGCCGTTTTACTCGGAAGGAAATCTTGCCTGTGGCATGTACACCGACTCCTTGGAGACAGGAGCAAAAAGCGAGCAGGATGTACCCAAGCTCTCCGCACAAGAGACCGGATACTATGTGTCCTATCCGCTGGAGAGGGCGGAAATAGACCCGGATGTAGTCGTCATATACGGAAACTCGGCGCAGGTGATGCGACTGGTAGCCGGCATGCTTTACAAGCGTGGCGGCTCTATTCCGTCAACCTTTTCCAGTCGCGCTGACTGTGCCGATATCGCGATCAAACCGCTGCAGACAGGAGAGCCGCA
Source organism: Brevibacillus centrosporus (assembly GCF_003710815.1). Classification (GTDB taxonomy): domain Bacteria; phylum Bacillota; class Bacilli; order Brevibacillales; family Brevibacillaceae; genus Brevibacillus; species Brevibacillus centrosporus. Next base: position 153,733 of record NZ_RHHP01000008.1, on the reverse strand, counting down.
AGTGATTGTTCCCTGTTACGGCGACAGGCTGTTTGCGCAGACACAGGACCATGAGATGGCGTTCAGCTTCCATTTCCGCGACGCACAGGAGCTGGTAGAGGGACTAGCCGGGACGCAAAAAGGTGGCGTACGGTATCCGATACCATCGTTTCTGCGTTACCAGGCCGAGTTTCCGCCGACCTATCAGAAGCTCGCTGGTATGTTCGGAGAAGGCAAGGAAAAAGAGCTTACTTCCTAGGAAAACGAAAAAGCCAGCTGTTTCGGTGGGACCGAGAATCGCTGGCTTTGTTTTCTAAAAGCTGTTGTCAGGCACGGACAGCCTCTATCGCTTGTTTATGACGATGGAGACTGTCCTTGATGTCATTCGTGGATTACACCAGATTTTCCGGATTCAAGCCTTCCAGCTCTGGCAGGACAAAACGGCCGTCTTTGCGGATCAGGACGTCATCGAACCAGATTTCGCCGCCGCCGTATTCGGGACGCTGGATTTGCACCAGATCCCAGTGAACGGAGGAACGGTTGCCGTTGTCTGCCACGGTATACGCATTGCCTGGCGTGAAGTGGAAGCTGCCGGCGATTTTCTCATCGAACAGGATATCGAGCATCGGATGCAGGATGTGCGGGTTGAAGCCGATCGCGAATTCTCCGATGTAGCGTGCACCTTCGTCTGTGTCGAGGATGTCGTTTAAGGCCTTGGTGTTGGAGCTGGTGGCTTCCACGATCTTTCCTTCTTTAAAGGTGAACTGCACATCGGTGAAGGAAATGCCGTTGTAGTTGGTCGCAGCGTTGTAGAAGATGGTGCCTTCTACAGAATCGCGTACAGGTGCGGTATATACTTCTCCATCAGGAATGTTGCGTTTGCCATCGCATTTGATGGCATTGATGCCTTTGATGGAGAAGCGCAGGTCGGTTTTCGGTCCAACGATGCGGACGCGGTCGGTGCGTTCCATCAGTTCCTTGAGCGGCGTCATGGCATTGGACATTTTTGCGTAGTCCAGATTGCAGACGGAGAAATAAAAGTCTTCGAAGCCTTCCAAGCTCATGCTGGACAGCTGTGCCATCGACTTGTTCGGATAGCGCAGGACGACCCAGCGTTTGTTTGGTACCCGCTCGTTTGTATGTACAGGCTGATAGAGAACGCGGGAATAGATGCCCATTTTATCTTCGGAAACATCGGCATATTCATTGATGTTGTCATAGGCGCGCACGGCGATGTACGCATCCATGTCTTTCATCCGGTCGTATTCGTATTTTGCCATCAATGCCATATGCTCTTCGCTTGTTCCCTGGTAGAGGGCGCGGTTTACTTCCTGATCCTTCAGGGTTACCAGAGGCAAAGCGCCTACCGCAAAAGCTTCACGAACAAGAGCACGTACCAGTTCGGGCTGCAGGCCTGTGTTTTCGATCAGGACCTTTTCCCCTTTTTGCAGATTGAGCGAGTAGCGGACAAGACGGCTTGCGAGTTCATTAATCCGTGGATCTGCCATTTTCGCAACCTCCATAATAAAAATTATTTTACTAAAAGTATTATCGCAAAATTCACGATTGCTTGCCAGTGTATATGCAAAAGCTTATAAGCACGCTTCGTAGATCTTTACGATGTCCTCCGCGTTCAGCCTGCGGGAGCTGGGCAAGTATCCTACGCCTCGTCCACCGATGGTTACAGCCTCGTCAGCCATCCGCTTCAAGGCATCTCGTGTCACCCCGAAATCAGACAGACGCTCGGTAATTCCCATGCGCTCATACCAATGCTGGACAGCGTCAATCGTGGCCTCAGCTGCTGCCAGCTCATCCTCTGCAGTGACGCCGAAGCAGTGGCGTCCCATGCGTGCCAGACGCTCTGGGCGGTCTGCGAGAATCACCTGCTTAAAATAAGGAAGAGATAGGATCGCAAGTCCCCGACCGTGTGCCATATCGTAGATGCCACTCAGTGGATGCTCCACGCCGTGCAAGGGCATACCTGCATTTCGACCGGCATTGGCAAACGGGCTGATCCCTAGCGTGCTTACCCAGAGCAGGGTGGAACGAGCTTCTGCATTGTCTGGCTGCTCGATGGCGGTGAGGGAATGCTCGACTACAAGTCTGATCAGTGTCTCTGATAATCCGTCCTGCACATGGGTGCCCGCTGCGCTGATCAAATAGCTTTCAAACAGATGCGAGAAAATGTCCGCGCACGCTTCTGCTGTGACGCGAGCAGGAACGGTGTACGTAATAGAGGGATCCAATATGGCAATCCTCGGATAGAGAGCAGGACCGTTAATGGACGATTTCTCATGAGTATCCCAATGTGTCAGAACACTGATGTTATTGGCTTCCGAGCCTGTAGCTGCTACAGTCGGGACAGTCAGGATGGGCAAAGCGTCCTGGACGGGGACGAGCTCTTTCCCCGTGCCGCTTGGGTTGCCGCGCCGCGCATATAGTCGTAGATCGGACGTCCAGAGCGGGCTGCAGCAGCAATCGCCTTGGACGCGTCCATGACAGAGCCGCCACCGACTGCGAGAATGAAGTCGCATCCGTTTTGTCGAGCGAGGGCTGCTCCGGCATCGACAGTAGCCGTCCGTGGGTTTGGTTCGATCTTGTCAAACAGGATGCTGTCTACATCCGCTTCCTGCAATAGCGCATGTACCCGGTCCAATAGCCCCGTGCGCTTTGCAGCATTGCCGCCGGTGACGAGCAACGCCTTTTTGCCCAAACTCTTTGCAGCCTCGCCCAAACGCTTCAACTCACCAAGGCCAAAGTAAATGTGGGTAGGAAACGATACCTCAAAGGGAAACATCTGAATACCTTCCTTCTTTCCGTATAGGTTGCACCAAAAACAGTTTATCACATGCTTAGAAAAGGAGCCCATTTTTAGGGCTCCTTTTGGCATTCATGCGGCGTTGGGCATCAAGCGATCTTGAATGTTTCACTGATATCGCGCAGGCGTTCGGATAGCAGCAGCAAATGCTTTGCCAGCTGTCGCGGTTTATCAATGGAGGCAGTCTGATCGCGGGAAGCGGCTCCCATTTCTTCTGTACTGCTCGAAGTCTCCTGGGAGATAGCCACAAAGGTAGTAAGGGTATGATCTACTTCCTGCAGGCCAGAGGATATGCCGTCCAGTCGCGTGTTGGCTGCTTGAAGCTCTCCAGAAGTCCGGCCCACAGCAGTGCGCAGCTGGGTAAAGGCCGCTTCTGCTTCTGACAGCTTTTTCAGGCTTTGCTGGAGCTGTTCCCGCGCTTGGCTCGTTCCTCTGTGACCTGGAGCGTTTCTTTTTGGACGCCCTCCATCATTTTAGTGATTTCGATTGTCGCCTGTTCGGATTCGGTAGCGAGCTTGGTGACCTCGTCGGCTACAACCGCGAATCCACGGCCAGAGGCGCCTGCTCGGGCTGCCTCGATCGCGGCATTCATGGCGAGAAGCTTGGTCTGCTTCGCGATCGATTGGATCAGCATTACCGCTCTGCCGATGGAGTTGGATTGGTCGCGCAGGCCCGTCATTCGCTGGTCCAAACCGGTATAAGTAGTGGCAAAGCGAGTTATCAAGGCGTTCAGATCGTCGATGTGCTGATACCCGGTCTGAGTCACTTGTTCCATTTGACTCCCTGCATGCAGCATAGCTCCGATTTGGCTGAACAGCTCGTCCATGTCATTTTTCATATGGTGATAGGCGGAAGTAGCTGCAACCGTTGAGATCGCCGAGGCTTACTTGCTGTATGCCTTTTATCATGCTTTGAAAAGGGGCGGTAATCCCCTTGGTAATGAACCAGGATAAAAGGGCGGATACCAGCAGGCTGATCGCCACGGTAGACGAGATCAGCCGAGTGGTTTGATGCAAGGGACCCAGATACTCATCCTGGAGAATATCGATGACGTAGATGAAATTTTCATCCGGGGAATGAGTAAAAGCAAGCGTATGTACGGTGCCGTTTACGTTGACATGCATGACGCCAAAACGTTCCGTCATCATTTGGCGAGCCACATCCTGAGGAATATCGATTGGCCCACTGGTTACGTTATCAATGGGATGAATTTCCCCTGCTTTTACGAGGTATTGCTGACGTTTAGTCCCTCATATAGAAGGTGAAACCGATCACAGAAGAAGAGATGAGCAAAATCCCGAGCAATGGAACGATCATCTTGGTGCGTAATCGAGTATGGCGATGTAGACGATAAAATGGTGCGATCAAAGCTGCAATGATTGCGTTGACTTTCACAGATGTTTCTCCTAGTCAAAATGACCTACTCATCCATCTATTGTAAGGAGAAAATGTAAAGCTGGTATGGAGGGTTTGTAAACGAATATTTACATAGGGTGTTCACCTGATTTACTAGCAATTTCCGAACTATTGTCGAACGTAGTTCACGCATTTTTCGTTGATAAATGCGTATGATTGTGTTTTAATGTAGTTGAATCGTTCGTGAATTAACAGTAACTCAACCTTTTTAGCTGGGAAGGTGGCTCCTACAGTGGAAAAACAGGAACAACTCTACGAAGGTAAGGCGAAACGTATTTATCGGACATCGACGCCTGATCAATACTGGGTGGAGTATAAAGACGACGCAACAGCATTTAACGGAGAAAAAAGAGCGCAAATCACGGGCAAAGGCGAGCTCAACAACCGGATTACGGCAATCTTTTTTACGATGCTAAAAGAGCGTGGGATCGACAACCATTTTGTTCGTCTGTTGTCAGCCACTGAGCAAGTCGTTCGCAAAGTGGAAATCATCCCTTTGGAAGTAGTCGTCCGCAATATCGCAGCAGGTTCTCTGGCGAAGCGGCTGGGTATGGAGGAAGGAACCCCTCTTCCGCAGCCTGTTGTCGAGTTTTACTACAAAGACGACGCATTGGGAGATCCGCTGGTGAATGCCTCTCACATCAAAGTGTTGGGGATCGCGAGCGAAAGCGATCAAGCGACTCTGGAGAAAATGGGTCTCGCAGTTAATGAAGTGCTGCGTCCATACTTGCGGGAGCGCAATATTACACTTGTCGATTTTAAATTGGAATTTGGGAAAACAGCGGACGGAGAGATTCTCCTCGCCGATGAAATATCGCCGGATACATGCCGGTTCTGGGACTCCGAAACAAACGAAAAGCTGGATAAAGACCGCTTCCGTCGTGATTTGGGCAACGTAGAAGAAGCTTATCAGGAAATGCTGAAGAGACTGGGAGGAGACGTACATGTTTAAAGCAATCGTATACGTAACTTTGCGCGAGAGCGTTTTGGACCCGCAAGGCCACGCAGTGAAAGGTGCCCTGCATTCCCTTGGTTTTGATGAAGTGAACAACGTACGCATCGGTAAGTACATGGAGCTTGAGCTGGGTACGAACGATCGTGCACAAGCAGAAGAGCGCGTTCGTGAAATGGCTGAAAAGCTTCTGGCCAATACGGTGGTTGAAGACTATCGCTTTGAGATCGTGGAGGGCTAACGTCATGCGAGTAGCGGTTATCGTCTTTCCCGGCTCCAATGCCGACATCGATTTGTACAACGCGGTTGAAGACGTCATGGGAGTGCCGGTAGATTACGTATGGCACTCGGATACAGAGCTTTCTCAATATGACGCGATCCTGTTGCCAGGCGGCTTCTCCTATGGAGATTACCTGCGCTGTGGCGCCGTCGCCCGCTTTTCGCCGGTCATGGAACAAGTAGTGAAAGCAGCAGAGGAAGGCAAGCTGGTTATGGGGATCTGCAACGGTTTCCAGATCCTGACCGAAGTCGGACTGTTGCCAGGAGCTCTTCTGCGCAACCGTTCCCTCAAGTTCCGCTGCAAGCTGTCTGCGCTGCGCGTGGAAAACAACGATACCCCGTTTACCCGCGACTATGCGGTTGGGGAAGAAATTCATATTCCAATCGCTCATGGCGAAGGAAACTACTACTGTGATGAAGAGACACTGGCAAAGCTCAAAGCCAATGGCCAGATCGTCTTCCGCTATCACGGTGAAAACCCGAATGGCTCTCTTGAAGATATCGCGGGCATTTGCAACGAGCGTGGCAACGTGCTCGGTATGATGCCTCACCCAGAGCGTGCTGTCCACACTTGGATGACTTCCGATGACGGACGCCGTATGTTTACCTCGATCCTGAAGACGTGGAGGGAAAAAAGCAGTGTCACAACTCACGCATAAAGAACCGACAGCCGAACAAATTGCCGATCAGAAGCTCTACCGCGAGATTGGTCTGACGGATGAAGAATACCAACGCGTTGTAGACATCATCGGCCGCAAGCCGAACTGGACAGAGACTGGTCTTTACAGCGTTATGTGGTCGGAGCACTGCTCTTACAAAAACTCCAAGCCTGTCTTGCGCCGTTTCCCTACCAAGGGTCCACGCGTTCTGCAAGGTCCAGGGGAAGGTGCCGGTATCGTAGACATCGGCGACAAGCAAGCGGTTGTATTCAAAATCGAAAGCCATAACCACCCATCTGCGATCGAGCCTTACCAAGGTGCAGCGACAGGGGTGGGCGGTATTATCCGTGACGTGTTCTCCATGGGTGCTCGTCCGATTGCGGTATTGAACTCGCTTCGTTTCGGGGAGCTGAAAACTCCTCGCGTGAAATATTTGTTTGAACACGTGGTTGCTGGTATCGCTGGCTACGGCAACTGCATCGGGATCCCAACAGTAGGCGGCGAAGTGAACTTCGACCCGACCTATGAAGGCAACCCGCTGGTAAACGCGATGTGCGTCGGCCTCATCGACCATGACAAGATTCAAAAGGGTGTGGCTTCCGGTATTGGCAACCCCGTCATCTACGTAGGCTCCAGCACGGGACGCGACGGTATTCACGGAGCGACCTTTGCTTCCGAAGAGCTCACCGAAGAATCGGAGAAAAAGCGTCCAGCTGTACAAGTGGGCGACCCGTTCATGGAAAAGCTGTTGCTCGAAGCATGCCTGGAGCTGATCGACACTGGGATCGTCGTAGGGATTCAGGACATGGGTGCAGCGGGTCTTACCAGCTCCAGCTCCGAGATGGCCTCCAAAGCGGGCAACGGTATCGAAATGAACCTGGACCTCGTTCCACAGCGTGAAGCAGGCATGTCTGCTTACGAAATGATGCTCTCCGAATCCCAAGAGCGCATGCTCGTTGTCGTAGAAAAAGGCAAGGAAGCAGAAGCGATTGCGATTTTCGATAAATGGGGCTTGGCATCTGCGGTCGTGGGTAAAGTAACGGAAGACAGCATGCTGCGCCTGCTGCAAAAAGGCGAGGTCGTTGCTGAAGTACCTGTAAACAGCCTGGCAGATGAAGCGCCTGTGTACCACCGTCCATCGGCAGTACCTGCTTACTATGAAGCAAACGCCAATGTGGATGCAGTAGCGGCTATCAGCCAGCCTGCTGACCTGAACGAAACGCTGAAAAGCTTGCTCGCTCAGCCTACTGTAGCGAACAAATCGTGGGTGTATGAGCAGTACGATCACATCGTACGTGCAAACACCGCAGTCAAGCCTGGCTCTGACGCAGCGGTCGTGATGGTTCGCGGCACGCGCAAGGCGCTGGCGATGAGCACGGATTGCAACGGACGCTATGTGTACCTCGATCCAAAAGTAGGCGGTGCGATTGCGGTAGCCGAATCGGCTCGTAACGTCGTTTGCTCCGGTGCAGAGCCACTGGCGATCACAGACTGCCTGAACTTCGGCAGCCCGGAAAAGCCTGAGGTGTTCTGGCAGTTTGAACAAGCGTGCGAAGGGATGAGCGAAGCGTGCGTAGCGCTGGATTCTCCTGTCATCGGCGGGAACGTATCCTTCTACAACGAGCGCAGCGGCGACGCGATCTACCCGACTCCTACTGTCGGTATGGTTGGTTTAATCACGGATGTGGATCACATCACTACGCAAAACTTCAAGCACGAAGGCGACGCGATCATCCTGTTGGGTGAGACATTCGCGGAGCTGGGCGGCTCCGAATATCAAAAGCTGGCGACAGGCGCTATCTCGGGCCGTCCGCCGCAAATCGATCTGGCGAAAGAAGCAGCTGTTCAAAAGGCGACGCTGGCTGCGATCCGTCAAGGCCTCGTCAAGTCTGCTCACGACCTGTCTGAAGGCGGTCTGGGTGTAGCCCTGGCAGAATCCTGCTTCGGAGAGGGCTTCGGTGCGAAGGTGTCTCTGGAATCCGAACTGCGTCCAGACGTTCTCTTGTTTAGTGAGTCGCAATCCCGTATCTTGCTCAGTACATCCGAGGGCAAGGCGCAGGCTCTGCTTGCTTTGGCAGCGCAGCATGGTGTGCCAGCGAAGCAAATCGGAACGACAGGCGGAGATAAACTGGTGATCAACGTGAACGGTACAGAAGCGGTCAACGCTTCGATTCAAGAGGTGAAAGCAGCCTGGAAGGATGCGATTCCATGTTTGATCGGGTAATCTGGGACGAACTGAATGAAGAATGCGGCGTCTTTGGCATCTACAACCACAAGGAAGCTCCCCAGCTGACTTACTTGGGGCTGCATGCTCTGCAGCATCGCGGTCAGGAGAGCGCAGGTATCTGCGCCTCCGACGGCGAGAAGTGGTATAAGCACCGTGGAATGGGCCTCGTATCGGAAGCGTTTGGCAAAGGCGATCTGGAGAAGTTCAAAGGTCACATCGCTATTGGACACACACGCTATACCACAGCAGGCTCCAGCAAAATCGAAAACGCGCAGCCGCTCTTTTTCCGCTACGCACAGGGCAGCATGGCCGTCGCGCACAACGGAAACCTAGTGAATGCGGCTGTACTCCGCAAAGAGCTGGAAGCAAAAGGCTCCATTTTCCAAACAACCAGTGACACAGAAGTCATCGCCCATCTGATTGCACGCTCGGAGCGTCCTGATCTTCCGGGCGCGGTAAAAGATGCCCTGCAGCACATTAAAGGTGCCTATGCGCTGTGTGTCATGAACCAAAATCAGCTGGTGATCGCTCTCGATCCAAACGGGCTGCGCCCGCTGTCTCTTGGTCGATTGGGAGACGCCATCTGTGTCGCTTCTGAAACCTGTGCGTTTGACATCATCGGTGCCGAGTACTGGCGCGATGTTCAACCAGGCGAGCTCATTATCGTGGATGAAAACGGCATTGTAGAAACCTCGCACACTGAAAAGACACAGCGCTCGATGTGCATCTTTGAATACATTTACTTCGCACGTCCCGACAGCGATATCGACGGGATCAACGTGCACATGGCGCGCAAACGCCTCGGCAAGCAGCTTGCCAAAGAAGCTTCCATTGATGCAGATGTCATCATCGGGGTACCCGATTCAAGTACTTCCGCTGCTATCGGCTTTGCGGAAGCGACAGGTATTCCTTATGAGATCGGTTTGATCAAAAATCGCTATGTAGGCCGTACGTTTATTCAACCGAGCCAGGAGCTGCGTGAACGCGCGGTTCATCTGAAGCTGTCTGCTGTACGCAAGGTAGTGGAAGGCAAACGCGTCGTGATGATTGACGATTCCATCGTTCGTGGTACTACGAGCAACCGCATCGTCCGTATGCTGCGTGAAGCAGGTGCAAAAGAAGTCCATGTACGCATCAGCTCTCCGCCTGTCATGAATCCGTGCTTCTACGGCATTGACACCTCGTCTCGTGAAGAGTTGATCGCGGCTACCAAATCCGTTGAGGAAATCCGCCTGGCTATCGAGGCAGATTCGCTTTCGTTCCTGTCTGTAGAAGGAATGCTCGAAGCGATCGGCCGCGAAGACTCGGCTCCGAATAGAGGCCATTGTCTCGCTTGCTTTACCGGACAATACCCGACTGAAATCGATTTTGAAGAAGCGTTGCCAGCGCTCAAGTGCTAAGGCAGGCTAGCACCTCGTCCAAGGGGGAGAAACGATGAGTGAAGCATACAAACAAGCAGGCGTAGATATCGACGCGGGGAACGAAGCTGTCGAGCGCATGAAAAAACACGTAAAACGGACATTCCGTCCCGAGGTGCTGACCGATTTGGGCGGCTTCGGTGCGCTGTTCCGCATGGATACAAAGAAATACGAAAAGCCGGTACTCGTATCGGGTACAGACGGTGTCGGCACAAAGCTGAAGCTGGCATTTGCGATGGATAAGCACGATACCATTGGCATTGACGCTGTAGCAATGTGCGTGAACGACGTGGTTGTGCAAGGGGCAGAGCCGCTCTTTTTCCTCGACTACCTGGCTGTCGATAAAGTGATTCCGGAAAAGATCGAAGCGATCGTTAAAGGGATTGCAGATGGCTGCTCCCAGGCAGGCTGTTCCCTGATCGGTGGGGAAACGGCGGAAATGCCGGGCATGTATGCGGAAGGCGAGTATGATATCGCTGGCTTTACCGTAGGTGTTGTAGACGAGAGCAAGATGATCACCGGTTCTACTGTCGCAGCAGGTGATGTGTTGATTGGCCTGGCGTCCAGCGGCGTGCACAGCAACGGTTTTTCTCTCGTGCGCAAGGTGCTTCTGGCGGACAAAGGCATGTCCTTGCACGATCATGTAGATGTGCTGGGGAAAAAGCTGGGCGAAGAGCTGTTGACCCCTACCCGCATTTACGTGAAGCAGGTTCTCTCCGTCCTGGAATCGTTTGAAGTCAAAGCGCTGGCGCATATTACAGGCGGCGGCTTCACCGAAAACATCCCGCGTGTCCTTCCAGAAGGTACGCAAGCTGTGATCGATGTCGGTTCCTGGCCTGTACTGCCGATCTTCTCTCTCGTTCAGGAAGCGGGCGGCATTTCCTATCCGGACATGTACAAAACGTTTAATATGGGGATTGGCATGATGCTGGTTGTCAAACAAGAGGATGCTGTCCCAGTGATCGAAAAACTGCAGGAGCTCGGAGAAAAGCCATACCTGATTGGAAATATTCAGGCGGGTGAACGCAAGGTCGTATACAACGGGGTGGAATGGTGAAAAAGGTAGCCATTTTCGCCTCGGGCAGCGGCTCGAACTTTGAAGCGATCGTGCAAGCCGTACAAAGCGGACGACTGAAGGGTGTGGAGGTCTCGCTGCTCATCTGCGACAAGCCGGGAGCAAAAGTGTTGGAGCGCGCAGAGCGTCTCGGTATTGAGGCGTTTGTGTTTCAGCCAAAAGCGTATGCGGATAAAACGGCATTTGAGACCGAGATCGTGGCAGAGCTGCAAAAGCGCGGTGTTTCTCTCGTCGTCCTGGCTGGTTACATGCGCTTGGTCGGAGAGACGCTGCTTGCTGCCTATGAAGGCCGCATTATCAACCTGCATCCGTCCCTTTTGCCAGCATTTACGGGCAAGGATGCGGTTGGTCAGGCACTGGCATACGGGGTAAAGATTACGGGGGTAACGGTACATGTGGTGGACGCCGGACTGGATACCGGGCCGATCATCGCACAGATTCCCGTAGCCGTGCAGGAAAACGATACAGCGGAAACATTGGCGGCGCGCATCCATGAGGTCGAGCATGGTCTTTTGGTAGACGTGATCGGCTGGTTGGTAGAAGGACGAGTGAAGCTGGAAGGACGCCATGTCCAGCTGGTGTAATTCAATAGGTAGGAAAGGCGCTTACGTTCTTGGAACAAGCGCTTTTTTCGTTTTCGTGAAACCATGACAAGCGTGGAGATAGCAAACCAAATGGAGTCTCTCGACATATGGTGAATAGAAGAGCAAAGCCGTAATCGAGGAGGGGCCCATTTGAGCGGAGATTTTGTTGCCGATTTGCTGGGCAAGCTAAGCAAGAAGACAGGGCGGGAATGGACACTGGCCGACATTATGAAGCTTGCCGAAAAATTCCCGAAAGGCGGCTCCCAGGACATAGACGCGGTCATGAGTGAGCTGTCCGATATGGGGCTGAATGTTCCGGAAGAAACAAAGGAAAAAGTGAAGGAACGGATGAAAAGCGGAAAATCCCTGACGATGGATGAGCTGGGAAGCCTGATGCGCAAGGACGTCAAAGGGAAGCGGAGCAAGGTCAAAAAACCGAAGCTGGCAGCAGGAAGAGGCAAGCCGCTTTCACTCGCGCAACGTGTGAAAAAGTTGTCGGCCAAGAAAAAGAAAAACCGGTAAATAGGTGCATATGGATAGAAAAAAGCAGTCGCGAGTGCAGAACAAGCACAGGCGGCTGCATTTGTTTTGCCTGACGAAAACCTTGATGAAAACGTACATTTATGTTTTAATAGGAATGGAATGTTCGTGTTTTGTTTGAAAAATACGCAACCAAGCATCGAAGAACAGCCTCGTAGTGGTTTTCTGAGGTAAACTATCCAAAAGTCCAGGAGGTTCTATCCGTGAGTGTGAAAAAAGCGTTGATCAGCGTTTCTGACAAGACAGGATTGATACCGTTTGCTCGTCGTCTGGCTGCTGCCGGAGTAGAGATCATTTCAACCGGAGGTACAGCTTCTCTCTTGAAGGAAGCGGGTGTTCCTGTCATCGGCATTTCCGAAGTAACCGGGTTTCCAGAAATTCTGGACGGCCGCGTCAAAACGCTGCATCCGAATATCCATAGCGGTCTTCTGGCTGTGCGCGACAATGAAGCTCATCAAAAGCAGTTGAAAGAACTTGCGATCGAGACCATTGATCTGGTTGTCGTGAACCTGTATCCATTTAAAGAAACCATTGCCAAGCCAGATGTTACATTTGAAGAGGCAATTGAAAATATTGATATTGGCGGACCGACTATGCTGCGTTCCGCTGCGAAAAACCACGCGTTTGTCAGTGTCGTCGTCGATGCGGCTGATTACGAGACAGTGGCATCCGAGATTGAAGCGAACCAGGACACGACGCTTGAGACTCGCCGCAAACTGGCTGCGAAAGTTTTCCGTCACACAGCAGCGTACGATGCCCTCATTTCCCGTTACTTGAGCGATCAGGTGGGAGAGCTCTTGCCAGAGAGCTTCACAGTGACCTATGAGAAGGCACAAGACCTGCGCTACGGCGAAAATCCGCACCAACGTGCAGCCTTTTACCGCGAGCCGCTGGCGGGCACTGCAAGTATCGCCTACGCGGAGCAGCTGCATGGCAAAGAGCTTTCTTACAATAATATTAACGACGCAGATGCAGCACTTGCGATTGTCCGTGAGTTTTCGGAGCCGGCTGTTGTAGCGATCAAGCATTCCAACCCATGTGGAGTAGGAATCGGGACAACCATTCGCGAAGCTTATCAGAAAGCATACGAAGCAGATGCCGTTTCGATCTTTGGCGGTATCGTCGCAGCTAACCGCACGATTGACCGTGACACGGCACTTGCAATGAAAGAGATCTTCCTGGAAATCATCCTCGCACCAGACTTTACAGAAGAAGCGCTGGCTGTATTGACCGAGAAAAAGAACCTGCGTCTCCTGCGCATCCCTACCTTGAACGAGGCTTCGGTAAAAGCGAACCATTTCCGCGTAGCACCTGTTGCTGGCGGCGCCTTGGTTCAGGATTACGATCTGAAACAGCTGGAGGAATCCGAAGTTCGTGTCGTGACGGATCGCGAGCCAACTGCGGAAGAGATGGAACAGCTGAAATTTGCTTGGAAAGTAGTCAAGCATGTGAAGTCCAACGCCATTTTGCTGGCGAAAGACAACATGACTGTCGGTGTAGGGGCAGGTCAAATGAACCGCGTCGGCTCCGCAAAGATCGCAATCGAGCAGGCCAACGATCTGGCAATAGGCTCTGTATTGGCTTCTGATGCCTTCTTCCCGATGTCTGATACGGTTGAAGCAGCGGCAGCAGCCGGGATTACAGCGATTATTCAGCCAGGCGGCTCGGTACGTGACCAAGAGTCTATCGACGCTTGCAATCGCTTTGGGATTGCCATGATCTTCACAGGTACTCGTCACTTCAAACACTAATAGAGCGCATGACCTCTAGCACAGGAGGAAATACGATGAATGTTCTGGTAATCGGCAGTGGCGGTCGTGAGCACACGATTGCATGGAAGCTGCTGCAAAGCCCGCAGGTGAAAAAGGTGTATTGCGCGCCGGGAAATGGCGGGACTGCGCAAATCGCTCAAAATGTACCGATTGGTGTCAATGACTTCGCGGCACTGGCCCAGTTTGTCAAAGACGAAGGGATCGACTTGACGGTTGTCGGCCCAGAAGATCCTCTCTTGGGAGGCATCGTAGACTTTTTCGAGGAACGCAACCTGCCGATCTTTGGTCCAAATGGCAGAGCGGCTATGATCGAAGGCAGCAAATCGTTTGCCAAACGCCTGATGATGCGCTACAACATCCCGACCTCGGCGTATGAATCTTTTATTGACTACGAATCGGCAATCGCCTACGTGCGTGAGCAAGGTGCACCAATCGTCATCAAAGCCGATGGCCTGGCAGCCGGAAAAGGCGTCGTCGTAGCCGAAACGCTGGAAGAGGCAGAGGAAGCCCTTCGCCAGATCATGGAGGAGAGTATTTTCGGGGAAGCAGGCACGCGTGTGGTCGTCGAGGAGTGCATGTTTGGCGAGGAGCTTTCCTTGCTGTCCTTCGTCGACGGAGAAACTGTCAAGCCGATGATCACTTCTCAGGATCACAAGCGAATTTTCAACGATGACCGCGGCCCGAACACAGGGGGCATGGGGACGTACGCTCCGGTTCCGCAAATGTCTGAGGAGCTGGTTGACCAGATCGTGGAGACGATCGTCAAACCGATGGCAAAAGGAATGGCGCAAGACGGAATTCCGTTCAAAGGCATTCTCTACACCGGCTTAATGATTACGGAGCAAGGTCCGAAAGTGGTGGAATTCAACGCGCGCTTTGGAGATCCCGAGACGCAGGTGATACTGCCTTTGCTCGAGACAGACCTGCTGGAGATCGTAGTCGCTACCATCAAGGGTGAGCTGGATGCCGTTGATGTGAAGTGGAAAAAAGGCAGCGCTGTATGTGTTGTGATGGCAGCTCCGGGTTATCCGGGGGACTATCCAAAAGGTCAGCTGATTGAAGGCTTGGATCGCACAGGAGAGAACGTTACCGTTTTCCATGCAGGAACGAAGGCTGCCGAAGAGGGCATCGTCACCAGTGGCGGACGCGTGTTGGGTGTGACCGCAACGGGAGAAGATCTGGAGAAAGCGCGCGCAGCCGCCTATGAAACGGTGCAGGCCATCTCGTTTGAGGGAGCGCAGTATCGGACAGACATTGCCGCAAAAGCAATGCGTCATCAAAATAACAGCCGATAACAAAAGCAGCAGCCCAGGCATTTTCGCGCCTGGGCTGCTGTCGTATTCGCTAAATGAGACTATGCTTCGATGTTCTGGCTTACGCTGACAGGGACAGAGGCACGTTTGCGCTGCTTGACAGCAGACAGTCTCGCCAGAAAATAAACGATCAAAAACAACACCATTAAAAGCGCCGACAAACGGTACATCATCGCGTAGCTGGTTTGTGCAGCGATGGTGCCGAGCAGGATGGAGCCGACAGCGATCCCGCAGTCGATGGAGTTTAAAAAGAAGCCATTGGCCATACCGCGTTGCTCCGGCTTCACTTCTTTTACCATCCAGGCTTGGGTAGACGGCTGGATGCATCCATAGCCAGCACCGTACAAGAGGGCGGAGATAATGAGGATCACATCGCTCTTTACATAGGATAGACCGATCAAGCCGAGAATAATGAAGATGGCTCCCGGAGGAAAGACGGCGATATGCCCCTTTTTATCAAAAAGCTTGCCAGAAATGGGGCGAACGAGGACGATTGCGACCGCGTTGCAGAGGAAAAACCAGCTGATGTGCTCGATATTTGCTTCTCTGCCATAAAGGGCGAGAAAGCTAACCAACCCGCCGTATGTGACGGACATGCAAAAATTCAGGAAAGCGGGCAGCAGAATTTTTCTGTCGTAAAACCGTTTCAGTCCCTTTTCCTGCGCATGTGCGCCCAAAGTAGGCTGTCTATAAGCGCGAATAATGGAGACGATCGGGAAAATCAACACGATAGCAGCCACGCCAAAGGACAGCATGGACCCAAAACCAAACGCGGACAGAACGCCAAGTCCGATCATCGGACCCAAAGCTTGCGCAAGGCTTTGCGACAGACCGTAGTAGCCCATCCCTTCTCCTAACCGTTTGGAAGGGATCGCATTCGTCACGACCGTTGGGAGAGTAGTACTGCTGATCCCGAATCCGAAACCAAACAGGGCGCGCATGATGAGCAGAAGAGTCATGGAGCTGGTCCAATAATACCCGGCGGTTGTAAGACCGACTATACACAAGCCAACGATCAGAATCCTCTTACTGCTTTTACTCTTCAACCACTCGCCCGTAAATACCCTGGCGACGACTGCCCCTAAAGCGAAAAAGCTGGCAGTTAAACCTGCCGTAAAGTCATTAGCTAAGTAAGTTTCCTTTGCGTAAGTAGGAAAGGTAGGTAACTGCATTTGAATGATCAGAAATAAAAAGAAGTTACTCAGTGTGATCAGGATAAAATCCTTAGACCACAGTTTCTCTCGCTGTTCTCCCACAGATGACACTCCTATTCTTTTGTATGTCTGTTTACGTTCTCAGCAATTCGGATCAAGGCTTGCCTTAGTATCTGCAGCTCCTCTTCGCTCATCCCGTCGACTACCTCCGAAATGGCCTTTGCTTCAGCAGGTGTCGCGAGCTCAATCCATTCCCGTCCTTTGTCAGAGAGCATGAGCAAATAAGCACGCCGATCCGTCTCGCTGAGCTTTTTCTCGATGAAGCCTTTTTTTGCCAAGGCGTCAAGAATTCGTGTAATGGTAGGCTGGTCCTTGGTGGTGCGGATTGCCAGCTCTTTTTGATTGATGCCCTCTTGCTTGCTCAAGCAAAAAAGAACAGAAAACTGCTCCGGCGTCAAATCAAATTCCCGCAGATAGGTGGTGACATGCATGACGATTTTCCGATACGTCTTGCCCATCAGAAAACCAATGGATTCATCCTGCCAGTAGTCGTTCAAGGGTAGATCCTTCTTTCATTAAAAATACTTGCTGTGACAATTATATGCTAAACAAGTAATTTTGCAAAGAAAAAGTACCGCCAAAAATTATTGGCGGTATCTTCCTTTTCTTTTGGAGCTCGCATAGACGAAATAGCCCATCACAGCGATTACCCCGACTATGGCAGCGATGACAAACAGGTTGTGGGAAAGCCATTCGTAAAGCGGAGGTCCGTTCAGCATGCCCTTCTCCTCCTAGGAATAGGTTGGATATCGATGCTCGTCGTGACTGTAGTGTTCGGATTGACTTTTCTCGGTTGTCGATTCTGTAGAGGAGGACGTGTTCGAAGCGGAGGCTGATGTAGCCTTGGATTCCTTGTCCTCTGAGCGAAACGATACGAATTCCCTCGCTGCTTTTTCCATAAGCTCATCCTCAGGGGACAGGTGAGGGCCATTGGAACCATCATGATTTTGTTTCATAGAAGGAGCAGAGCTCGCTTTGCTGTTCTCTGTGCTGCTTGCCTTCGTCTCTACATTCTTTCGGGCGTTCAAGGTACGAGCTACCTGACCCATCACCATTTGAAAGCCTTTGCCTTTCGCTTGGGCGATCATGTCCTGCATTCCCCGCATTCCTTTTTCCGAGCCAGTGCTAATGCCCAGAGCGCGGTACATCATGCAATGTCTGGTCACACCCTCAGCCACTTTCATTGCGGAAAAAGCCATGAGAAGCCAAGGGGCATTGTAGGGGCGTCGGCTCATTTTGCCTATGCCGTAAGCCAGTCCCAAGAGTCCTCCGGTAATTCGGATGATGGCGTCTGTTGTTCCGACGTTCTTATGCATCGCAATCTGCCTCCTATGCGAATCCTTTTTTCTAGGGCTAGTTTTTGTTGTTCGGAAGGGATACACCCCCGGAAATTGTTGCTAGGAGGCGAGCAGGACTCCTGTCTTTTAGCGGCGAAGGAGTAAGTGGTCGTAATGAATGAGCATTCAGTTGGTGGAGAAAAAGACGAGGAGGAGAGAGAAAATGCGTGTAAGACCGATATCTGCAGAGGCCCATTTGCAACTGATCCGCGTCAGCAGAAGGCTTTCGCCGGCCACAATATGGATTCGTGGTGCGCAAGTTTTGAATGTCTATACAAAATCGTGGCAAAACGTCCATGTAGTCACTTCCGGTGATCGAATCGCTTATGTAGGGGAAAAAGAGCCGCTGGTCGATGAGCATACGCAAATTGTGGATGCAAGCGGGCAATACCTGGTGCCGGGATACTTCGAGCCGCACGCCCACCCTTTTCAATGGTACAACCCGTATACACTCGCTGATTTTGCGCTGCAAAGAGGGACGACTACACTGGTTTCCGATACGCTGATGCTGATGAACCTGCCCTTTAGCCAGGTGTCGTCGATCATGGAATCGCTCTCTGTTCATCCTGTGAAGCAATACTATTGGGCGAGACTAGACCCGCAGACAGGAAAAGAACATCGGAAGTTTACACGGGAAGGCCTGACACGGATGCTGGAGCACCCGCTTGTTGTGCAAGGCGGAGAGTTGACAGACTGGCAAGGGGTTCTGGGGGAGGACGAGAAAATCCTGTTTGGACTCAAGCACGCACGCGACTTGGGCAAACGCATGGAGGGCCATCATCCGGGTGCCTCGGTGGAGACGCTGAATACAGCGGGAGCCGCAGGCATCACTGCTTGTCACGAGGGGATCACGGCACAAGACCTTTTGTCTCGCCTGCAGCTCGGGATGTATGCAACGCTGCGGCACTCCTCGATTCGCCCGGACTTGCCTGATCTAGTCAAAGGATGGCTCGAGTTGGGACTTCCGTGGTCCTCGCGAATGATGCTGACTTCAGACGGCAGCACGCCTCCGATGCATCGAAACGGATTGATGGACGGAACGATTCGGGTGGCGATCGAAGCGGGCATGCCAGCGGAAGAAGCGTACGTCATGGCAACGCTGAATCCGGCCGTTTACTACGGGCTCGACGCTGAAATAGGCGGTATTGCACCGGGAAGAATCGCCGATATGCTGCTTTTATCGGATAAACATGATCCGACACCTGCCGTCGTCTTTGCCAATGGGGTACGAGCGGCAGAAGGCGGTGAGATTCTCGTGCCGACTGTCGAGCAAAGGTGGCAAGACTGCTCGTTCCCGGCATTTGACCCTTTAGAGAAGCAGACTAGCACAGAGTGGTTCCGTCTGCAGCCGACAGAGGGCAAAGCGCCTGTTATCCAAATGCTCAATGCTGTCATCACGCGTTTGGAAATGGAAGAACTGCCCACAGACGAGCACGGAGATGTTTCCATCCAGGATGATCCGGATCTTGCCTTTCTCGTTCTTATTGACCCTGTTGGACAAAGGCGGAGCGCTGCGGTGCTGCGGGGATACGGACGGGATCTAGAGGGACTGGCGAGCAGCTATACGGCATCAGGCGAATGGATCGTCATCGGGCGCGATCCGATTGCCATGGCGGCAGCGCTAAAACGAGTCCGGGAAATGGGCGGGGGGATTGTGCTCATAGATCGAGGAGCAACCGCCTGCGAATGCCCGCTGCCTTTGGCAGGGAAGTTTTCAGACGCCCCTATGCCAGAGGTTATAGATATGGCAGTGGCGTTTACAGAGCTGCTGCAGGAAAAAGGGTATAGGCATTTCGATCCAATCTACTCCCTGTTATTTTTCACCGCGACCCACTTGCCGTACGCGCGTTTGACAGCAGACGGCATAGTCGATGTCAAAAGCAGTCGAATCGTGATTCCATCAATTCCACTCCCTTGAGTGGAATTTTTTTATTCGTAAGTTAATGCTTTGCCACGTCAAAGCAATGATATACCATTTTAAGTTCAATCCGATTCCAAAATCGATGAGTATGTATTGGTTAACCATGTATCTTAAAATTATATTTTTTCTCTTGTAAATTTTTTGATTTATTTTACAATAAAGAAGAACCAGGCCATATCTATCTTTATACCTATTAGAAGAAGTGCTTACAAAGTCGCAACCTGGTAAAGGAAAGAGCTGGGCTGGGAAAAACCAAAAATAAAGAAATATTAAAGGGGGATTCAATTCCGCATGAAAAAGCGCTCTCACATCAGCATTCTATCTGCGGTATTGGTAGCAAGCGTTGCGTTGACAGGTTGCGCAGGTGGTAACAGCTCAGCAGGAGGAAACAATGCAAGCGGCGGCAACAGCACACCGCCGGCACAGACACAGCCAAGCACTTCCGGAAGTAGTGGTGGTACAGCAGCTCCTGCAAATGGTGGAGTCATCAAAATTGCAACGCAAACCCCTCTCTCCGGGAACCAGTCCTCCCTGGGGGACGCAATCAAGACGGGTGCAGAGTACGCTCTGAACAAGCGGAAGGAAGAATTCAAGGCATTGGGCTTTGACATCCAGCTTTTCCCTCAGGATGACCAGGCTGACCCGAAAATCGGGGTATCGAATGCGGAAATGCTGATTTCCGACCCTGATGTATACGGTGTAGTTGGGCACTTGAACTCCGGTGTTGCCATTCCTTCGTCCGTGAAGTACGAAGAAGGCAAGCTGGTCATGGTGTCTCCCGCGAATACCGCGGTCAAGCTGACGGAAGAAGGAAAGAAAACCGTACACCGCATTTGTGCGCGTGATGACGCACAAGGACCAAAAGCTGCGATGTACGCGAAAAACACGTTGGGCGTAAAAACAGCATTCATCATCCATGACAAGACTGCTTACGGCCAAGGTCTGGGCGATCAAGTGAAAATGCAATTTGAAAAAGATGGCGTGCAGCTGCTCGGCTACGAAGGAATCACACAAGGCGAAAAAGATTACAGTGCGGTACTGAACCAAGTAACGGCGAAAAACCCAGATATCATCTTTTTTGGCGGATTGTATCCAGAAGGTGGTATCTTAATAAAACAAGCCCGTGAAAAAGGCTACAAGGGATATTTTATGGGTGGCGATGGCTTGGACTCTTCTGATATGATTAAAATCGCTGGTCCTGCCGTTGAAGGTGTAGTATTCACGTCTGTTGCCGGTGACGTGACGCAAACCGAAGAGGGCAAGAAGTGGGCAGACGAGTACAAAAAAACCACGAACAAACCTCTTGAAACCTATTCCGTTTACGGCTATGACTCCATGAACGTCATCCTGAACGGTGTGCTGGAAGCAATCAAAGCGAATGGCGGCAATAAGCCTACTCGTGAGCAAGTCCTCGATTCCGTGCACAAAACAAAAGATTTCCAAGGTCAATTTACAAAAGTTACCTTTGACGACAAAGGTGACAACACCAACGCTGACGTATTTATTTATAAGTACGACAAAGAAAAATCCAACTTTGTAGGTAAGGCACAGTAAGCACCTGACATCGTAGACCTTCAGCCTCATCGAAATAAGGGGCGACACATGATGTGCGCCCCTTATTTTACTTAAAAAGGATGTGCTGTGTGGGAGAACTACCTGATCCAGAGAGAGTTGCCATCCTCTGACACCGGGTCGCACCGTTTGGGCAGACCTCGACAAATTTTATGGGCATTCGTCACTTGCCATATTGAATGCAGAAAATTTCTACAGTTTACGAAGAAATGAGGGATGGAAAAGCATGCTGCTCAACATTTTGCCTCAGGTGCTGGTTGACGGTTTAACGCTTGGCTTCATGTACGCTGTTGTAGCACTTGGTTACACCATGGTTTACGGTATTTTGGAATTTATCAACTTTGCTCATGGGGAAATTTTCATGGTGGGTGCTTTCGTGGGGACAGAGGTATTGCTGATCACGGACGCACTGGGAGCACTTGAAGGTATGAATCCGTTTGTTGCCTTATTTATTACCTTAGTGATTGCTACGGCTGTTACAGGGGCACTGGGTGTTCTAATTGAGAGAGTGGCTTATCGACCACTTCGGGGAGCTCCTCGTCTGGTTCCATTGATTTCTGCTATTGGCGTATCGTTTTTGCTGCAGGACCTGGTTCGTTTTACAGAAGCGTTGGCTCGTAACGAGTTTTATCTGAACACTCCTACTCTTTTCACTACTCCGATCTCTTTGGGTGGCATCGCCACGATACCGGCAAAAGGCTTGGTTGTAATTGTAATTGCGATTGTAATGATGGTGGCTTTGACTCTGTTTGTGAACAAAACAAAGTGGGGAATCGCCATGCGCGCCGTAGCACAGGATAGAAGCACGGCATCGCTGATGACTATAAATGTAGACAAGGTTATCATGCTGACATTCTTGATCGGCTCGGGTCTTGGGGGAGCGACAGGTGTTCTGTTTGCCCAAAACTACGGAACGATCGACCCGTATATTGGCTTCATTCTTGGTTTGAAGGCATTTACTGCAGCGGTCTTGGGTGGTATCGGTAATCTTCGCGGTGCCATGGTAGGGGGAGTGCTGCTCGGCTTGCTGGAGTCTCTCTCGGGAGCGTACATGGGACCATTGACGAACGGGGCTTTTGGTGCCGAGTACAAAGACGTGTTTGCATTCAGTATTCTAATCCTCGTGCTTCTCTTCAAGCCGGAAGGGCTGTTTGGCGAAGCTGTGAAAGAGAAAGTGTAGGTGATCAGGATGGCAAACATGAAATGGAAATCATTCAAAGGCATACCACTTTTCGTCACGCTGATTTGGATCGCGGCATTTGCAGCATCCCTGCACTTCCTGGATAAGTCCGTTATCGCATTCCTGGGGATTCTCTCCTCGATCGTTCTGGTTTATTACACGAATACATCCAAAGCAATCAAAATGGTGATCGGTGCCTTGGTGCTGCTGATCGTCATTCCGTTGGTCGCGGGTGACAACCGCTACTACATGGAGGTAGCTTCGCAGGTAGGGATCTACGTGGCGATGGCGCTCGGTCTGAACATCGTAGTAGGCTTTGCTGGTTTGCTTGACCTGGGCTATGTGGCGTTCTTTGCCGCAGGTGCCTATGCTTACGCGATCTTCTCTACTTCGCAAGCCAATGAGTTCATTGCAGGCAACCTGTTCCCGCTGTCAGGGGAGTGGTTCTGGCCGTTCCTGATTGTCGGCTTGATTGTCGCAGCCGTATTTGGGGTCTTGCTCGGTTTGCCCGTACTCCGTGTAAAAGGTGACTATCTGGCTATCGTTACACTGGGCTTTGGGGAGATTATTCGGATTATTTTCAATAACCTGGACAAACCGATCAACATCACGAATGGTCCTCAAGGGATCACGCCAATTCCGTCACCGGAGCTGTTCGGCTTCAAGATGGGTACGCCGTTCTACTTTTACTTTATCGTATTGTTCGTCATTGCCTTTATCGTACTGGCTAATATCCGCTTTGAGCATTCCCGTCTGGGGCGTGCATGGATTGCGGTTCGCGAAGACGAACTGGCAGCCCAATCTATGGGGATTTCTCTTTTGAACACGAAGCTCGCTGCCTTTGCGACAGGGGCATCCTTTGCAGGTGTCGTCGGTGTCATCTTCGCAGCGAAGCAAACCTTTATCGACCCTACATCCTTTACGCTGATGGAGTCGATCGGAATTCTCGTGATGGTCATTCTGGGTGGCAGCGGCAGCATCCCAGGTGTCGTACTGGGGGCAGCTTTCGTAACCATCTTGCAAGTACAGCTCTTGAAGGAATTCTCCAACTTCCTGCATTCGCTGCAGCAGGCAGGCATCATCAATTTGCCGAACCAGTTGGACCCATCCAAGTTCCAGCGTCTCGTCTTTGGGATCATGTTGATTCTCGTGGCCTTGTATCGTCCGAACGGTCTGATCCCGGCGAAACGGAAGAAAAACGATCTGGATGCAATCAAAGCGAGCAAGTTTGGCCAAGTGAAGCTAGGGATTCTCAGCAAGATTTCCCAAATTTCTTCGGGCAAACAGTCGTAGGGACAAGGAGGGAATAACATGGCATTGTTAGAAGCGAAAAACTTGACGAAGCGCTTTGGTGGACTGGTTGCCAACCAGGACGTTTCGATTTCGATTGAAACAGGTAGCATTACGGCTGTTATCGGCCCGAACGGTGCCGGCAAAACGACCTTTTTTAACATGATCACAGGCTTTTACGAGCCCGATGAAGGCGAAATCCTGCTGAACGGAAAAAGCATCAAGGGACTTCGCCCAGACCAAATCGCAAGCCGCGGAATTACGAGGACGTTTCAAAACATTCGTCTGTTCAAGGAAATGACGGCATTGGAAAACGTCATGGTCGGTGTGCACAGCCGGTTGTCCGCTGGGCTGCTTGGAATCTTGTTCAATACGAAGCGTGTGCGGGAAGAGGAAGAAAAGGCTCGCGTAGAAGCGTATCAGCTGATGGAGTACGTCGGAATCGCGCATGTTGCCAATGAGGCAGCAGGCAGCCTGCCATACGGTCTCCAACGGCGTCTGGAGATTGCCCGCGCGATGGCAACCAACCCGAGCATCATTTTGCTGGATGAGCCAGCAGCCGGGATGAACCCCCGCGAGACGGTAGAGATGACCGAGTTCATTCGCCGTTTGAAGCGCGAACTGGACCTGACGATCATCCTGATTGAGCACGATATGAAGCTGGTCATGGGCCTTAGCGAATATATTCACGTGTTGGACTACGGACGCAAAATCGCCGAGGGAACACCGGAGCAAATCCGCAACAACCCGAATGTGATCGAGGCGTATCTCGGAAAAAGCGCGTCGGAAGTGTCGTAGGAGGAGGAAACGAGTATGGCATTGTTGGAATTGCATAACATTCACACCTATTACGGCGGAATCCACGCGTTGAAGGGCTTGACCATTTCAGTTGAACAGGGTGAAGTCGTGACGTTGATTGGTTCGAACGGTGCGGGGAAATCGACCACACTGAAGACGATCTGCGGCCAGACGCGTGCCCGTGAAGGCAAAATCATTTTTGATGGCAAGGATATTACAGCACAGCGTACCCACGATGTTGCTCTGATGGGAATCGCGCATGTCCCGGAAGGACGTCGCATTTTTCCTAAGCTGACAGTACGGGAAAATCTGGAGATGGGGGCATTCTCCGTCACAGACAAAAAGGTGATCGACGAAGGAGTGGAGCGCGCTTTTGCGTACTTCCCTCGTCTGAAAGAGCGGATCAATCAAAAGGGCGGAACGATGTCCGGCGGGGAGCAGCAGATGCTGGCGATCGCTCGCGGTTTGATGATGAAACCAAAAATCTTGATGCTGGATGAGCCGTCGATGGGATTGGCGCCCATTCTGGTTGAGCAGATTTTTGACATCGTTACCGAGCTGAACAAAGAGGGCATGACGATCCTCTTGGTAGAACAAAACGCGAATCAGGCCTTGTCCGTAGCCCATCGCGGCTATGTGATCCAGACGGGTGAGATTATTTTGAAGGACGATGCGCAGACTCTGCTGGCAAATCCGCAGGTTCGCGAGGCGTACTTGGCGTAACGAGAGATGAAAACAGAGAAAGCCTCGTGTTCCGAGAGTGGACACGAGGCTTTTTTGCGGATAAGGGCACTCAGCTATTTCCGGCAGGTTCTGCAATGGGCGAGGAAGTCTCGGCTTGCTCACTGGACTGTCTGTTCCACTCCTTTACCACCAGGAGGAAGATGCCAAGCAGAATGACGCTGATCAGGATCAAGTAATGGCCGAGCTCGGGGATAAAGTAGCGGATGTCGCCGCCTTTATAGCCGAGACCGCGTAAAATCTGGAAATGAAGGGATAGCGGAATCGCTTTGTTTACCCATTGAAGCAGTTCAGGAAGCAAGGCGACGGGCACCTGACCACCGCTGAGCAAAAAGGAAGGCATGATGAGCATCACGATGCGTCCGGCGGCCTTCGCAGGGACAGGAGCTGTCCAGCCGATCAGCATAGCCAAGAGGCAGGTGCATAGGGTGTACAAAAAGAAGGGCAGGAAGATTTGCAGCACATGTGCCTCAAAGCGCAGGCCGCCCACTTGTTTCAGGACTCCGATGACCAAGTAGCAGGAGATGCAGCCTAATAGAGCGTAAGGAACGACACGTAAAACAATGCCTACCGGGTGTTTCAGCTCCTCTTCCAGCTTGCCCTGTTCCCGCAAGCGTGGAACGATCGTGATGGTGTTGATGCCGAGCAGAACGAGCAGGACGACATTGACGAACATCATGACAGAGCTCATGACGGTTTGACTGGTCGGATTATAGAGAGAGCGCTGTTCCAGAGTGAGTGGAGACGGACCGGTTTTCGTGCCGTTTTCCATCCCGATGACCTCGCTTACTCCCGTTCGTATGCTGCTGGCGCTGGCGGTCAATGTCATATCGAGATACAGGCCGACGTTGATCGGCTTTCCTTGCAGATAGGCAGCCTCCAGTCCCGCGGGAAGGTAAAGGACGCCGGAATACTTTTCGTTGTAGAGGAGCTGGTCTGCCTCGATGTAGTTGTCAAAGACACCGTTAACCTGAAGATATTGAGAGGCATCGAGCTTGCTCAACAGCTGGCGGCTGTATAGGCTGTGATCCTGATCGACGACCGCTAAAGAAGCTTCGTTCACGGTGCCATTTTGAAAAATGTAACCAAATACCGCGGCAACCACGAGCGGGACAATCAGGATCAGGATGACGAATTTGCCGCGGAGGATGTGTGTCCACTCATCAAGGATGGTTCGCACCCGTATTCACCTCCACGGTCATTCCTGGCAGTAGCGACGGGGAGCGTGGCACATCGACGCGAACCAGGAAGGAGCTTACATCCGATTGGCCCTTCTCCCGGCTCATGCGCATGCTGGCGTATTGGGGAGCAGAAGTTATGTAGCGTACTTTTCCACTGATATCCTGATTCAAGGCGACAATACGCCCAACGACTTGGCCGTTGACTTGATAGTGATGGATCTGGGATTCGTCTACATACAGATTGTAGTAAAGCTGATCGGATTCCACGACGACGACAGGGGCTCCCGCCGCAACGATCTCGCCGACTTTGGGAACGATGCGTGTTACTTTGCCATCAGCAGGAGAAGGAAGGACCATGCGCTGCTTTTGCAGCTCTAGCGTTTGCAGTTGAATGGCGTATGCTTCCTTTTGTGCGACGAGCAGATCGATGTTGTAGGCGCTGTTTTGCAGATCGAGCCGGGCTTGCGAGGTTTGTGTCATGGAGGTTTTGGCTTTCTCGGTCTGGAGGCGTGCTTGCTGGCGCTCTTGGCTGGTTGCGCCGGACTGCAGCTTTTCCAGGAGTGCTTGCTGCTGGGCTACGCTGTTTTGCGTCGACTGTAGCTGATTGCTCGCCGTATCGAGAGCAGCCGAAGAGACAGCACCGCTATCGAAGAGGGCTTTGGTCCGCTCGTAATTGACAGTCGCTAAATCCAATGCTTGGCGGGCTGCTTCCAAAGCGAGCTTCTGCCGTTCGAGATCCTCGGCGCGCGTTCCTTGATTCAATAAGCTTTCGGAAGCTTGAGCGGCTGCAATTCCGATGCGTGCCTGTTCTTCCTGCGTGCTAATTTTGGCATACCCGTTTTGGAGAGCTTCCTTTGCTTGCTTAATCCGTACATCCTGCTGCTCCATATCTGCGCGTACTTTGCGGATTTGCAGGTCGATGTCTGCCGTATCGAGCTTCATGAGGATGTCGCCCTTTTTGACGGGCTGCTCTTCTACGACAGAGATGGACGTGATCTTGCCGCCCACTCCTTGAAAAGCTGCATTCACCGTGTCTGCGGTCAACAGGGTGTTTTTTTCGGTGGATGCCATCGTCACTGTGTCGGTGCCGTTCATGGCCATGAGTGTTCCGCCTGTACCGAGGGCGGCGAGCACGAGGAGGTAAGGGATGATTCGCTTTTTATTCGCCACCGATTTTCCTCTCCTTTGGATCGAATAGATAGAAAAGCAACACCTTGTTCATTAATAATCATGGAGTGCATTTCCATTATATCCACTGGAAAAAGGAGTTCAATAATCAACATGGGCTTGTTCTGTTCATAAATCAACAGCGGGATACGCAGGTGTTCAGCAAGTTTTTGGAAAAAGGAAAAAAGACTGCCCTTTCTTTTGTTCGGGAGAAAATGCAGCCTTGTCCGACCGGCGCCTATGGATGATCAGGAGGCTCTTTCGCAGGGTGCGCGATTGTGGAAAAAAGCAGTCCGGTCGGGCCGTTGAGTGAGAGGGAAGCCATCATGGTGGCCATCTCTCGCGGTGTGTATTTCATGCCAGACTCAAACCAATGCTGGATGACTCCGAGATTGGCAGAAGTGAAATAGGAAATCAAATAATCGATGGGAACGACTTTCGCGGCATCATGGGTATGTAGGGGGATCAGCTTTTCATAGAAATTCGTTTCCATAAAATCCCGCAGCTTTTTCTGGAAGGTGGGATTCCCTTTTGGGCCAAGGATCGCCTTGAAAAAGGCTTTGTGCTCGCTCAAGTACTCAAACACGCGTATCAATGGGGGATAGACTTCCTTCCTCGCGAGGTATTGCCTTACCTCTGAAGGATTGGCATGCCTGGTAATTTCACTGAGTCCTTGAAGTGCTTCCTCTTCGGACTTCTCGAGCAAGTCGTATTTATCGACGTAGTTGAGATAGAAGGTCCCTCTATTCAGGCCGGCCCTTGTCGTCAAATCTTTGACTGTAATGGCATCGAAGCCTTTTTCCTCGATCAGCTCAGCGAGTGCTTCTTTTAACATTTTCTTTGTACGGACGATCCGTGGATCAACGCTCTGTTCAGACATAGAACCTCCCCTTTCCCTAGGCGTGGTGTATGTACCAAACATTATAGTTAACAGCATGATCATTAATCAACAATAAGTTCATTAGATTCTTTCCCGACAGCAAAAAGAGGAAGAGCACCGTCTCCCTCTTTACTGGGCTGCTGTTTCTAAGAATGAATTAGCATTCACAAGCTACGATTACCAGCAAAATAAAGAGCACCAAAATCAAGGCGAAATCATCTCCACCGAACAATCCCATGATCTTTCCCCCCTTTATTTTCGGACTGCTCTCAGGATATGAACAAGGCATCCCGTTTGCTTGGACAAATGAGGAGGGTCAGGAGTGGAAATACGGGAATACGAATAGGATGCGCCTCGCGAACGAGTGTGTAAGGTGGACGGATGAAGGTAGCGCTGCTCGAAAATCCATGGATCCTCAGAGCAGCGCTGCTTCGCGTCGAGTTTTTGCCGTCTGTAAAGGAGTAACCGCTCTCTTAGCGAATAAAGTTTTCCATGCAACCCTTGGCGTGGTAGGAGAATCCGGCTGCGGCAAAAGTACGATGGGACGAACCATCCTGCGGCTTACCGATCCCACGGAGGGGCATTCAGATCGCATTGGCTTGATGTATTTGGGGCAGATGGTCGAGTATGCTCCGACAGACAGCCTGTTCGCCAATCCGCTTCATCCGTATACGCAAGCGCTGCTGTCAGCCGTTCCGCTCCCCAATCCGTATAAAAAGAAGGAGCGGATCATCCTGCGTGGAGAAATCCCGTCACCCATGTATCCGCCGTCCGGATGCATCTTTCATACGAGGTGCCCGTATGTGATGGGCGTATGCAAAACGGAAGCCTTGACGAGAGCAGAAGCGGCAAAGGGCCATGTGGTAGCCTGCCATTTTTATGGGGAGAAGGAAAGCTGACGAATAGCATGTAAAAACCTGCCAAGCCAGGTAAAAGGGATGTAGAGCCTTGTTCTGCGTCTTTTTTCTTTTTCTTGATTTGTCGATCCATCTGTTCTTTGTTTCTGCTATGATGAATTTATTCACTATTGGCATTCTTTACTTTTGCCATTTTACAAATGATAGAAGGGTCAGTCTGGGGAAAGAGGAGGGGGAGCTGTGCTGGATATCAGTCCTCATTTGGTAGAAGGAAGCGAAGCGCTGTATTTGCAGCTGTATCGATATTTTTGTGGAGAAATTCAGTCCAGGCGGTTGCCGTCCGGAACGAGACTTCCCTCGGTGAGGGTACTCAGCCATCATTTGCGCGTGAGCAAGACAACCGTGGAAACTGCCTATCATCAGCTGCTCGCGGAAGGCTATTTGGAAAGCCGGGAGCGGAGCGGTTTTTACGTGGTGGATGTGGGGTGGGATGGCTCTGTGTCTGCCGGGCGCCAGAGCAGCCGTCAGCCTGTGCAGACGGAGGAGCCTGTTCCCTTAACAACGGTACGCGGGGAGCACGCTGCCATACGCTATGATTTTCATCAGGCACAGGTCGATGCAGAGCATTTCCCGTTTGAGTTGTGGCGGCGGTATGCGAATCAATGCATGCAGCGGGAAAACCACAGTGTGCTCTATTATGGGGATCGTCAGGGAGAGCTGGCGCTGCGCGAAGAAATCGCCCGCTATCTCGGACAAGCCCGTGGTGTGCAGGCCACAGCCGAACAGGTCGTGCTTGGAGCAGGGACGCAGGTCATGATCACGCTGCTCGGCCTTATGTTTGGTCTTCACGGACAAGCTGTCGCGATGGAGAATCCCGGATATAACGGTGTTCGTGCGGTTTTTCAGCAACTAGGCTTTGATGTCCTGCCGATTTCATTGGAGGAGGATGGCATCGATGTGGAGTTATTGGAGAAAAGCGGGGCAAGGCTGGTTTACATCACGCCCTCCCATCAGGATCCGACAGGGATCGTGATGCCGTATGCCAAGCGGCTTAGGCTTCTGCAATGGGCAGACCGGACCGGGGGCTACATCATGGAGGATGACTACGATGGCGAATTTCGCTACAGCGGAAGGCCGATTCCTTCCCTGCAAGGGCTGGATACAGGGGGACGAGTCATTTATTTAGGAACGTTTTCCAAAGCATTGCTGCCGACCATACGTATCAGCTACATGGTTCTTCCCAATTCGCTGCTGCCGATTTTCCATGAGAGATTGATCGAATTTGATCAGACCGCGTCGCGCATTCATCAAGAGACATTGGCGCTCTTTATGAAGCACGGCGATTGGGTGAGACACATCCGAAAGATGAGGACGCTGTACCGCAAAAAGCATGAAGCGCTGCTGCGTGTCTTGCAAGAAGAGATGGGGCCATCCATTCGGATCACGGGCCAGGATGCTGGGATGTCGGTCACCGTGGAGGTTCAGAGTGTGTACAGTTCCAAAGAGCTGTCTGACATCGCCGAAAAAGCAGGAATTCGCGTACACCCGGCTTGTCACAAATGGATCAAGCCGCTAGAAAACAGTCTGCCTTCCTTCCAGTTTGGCTTTGGCGGGCAATCGATTGAGGACATCGAGGCAGGGATTCGGCTCTTGGCAGGCGTGTGGCAGCCCTATTTGATAAAGAAGGGATAAGGGAGAATATCGAGACAGGGTACGAAGAAAAGGGAGAGGCACGCAGCTTGTCATCCTCCCTATTTGTAAAGGGAATGAAGCAGATCTTTCCTGTCGCGGCAGCAGGAATCGTCGATGGCTTGGTATTCGGCATTCTGGCGAGGCAAGCGGGTCTTGGGGTGACCGAAGCCATGCTGTTTTCCTTGCTGGTCAATGCAGGATCGTCGCAATTTGCGGCCGTTGGCTTGATTTCACAAGGGATCGTTGGATGGCCGATTTTGGTATCGACTCTTTTGCTGAATGCAAGACATCTGCTGTACGGGCTCTCGCTAGGCCCAAAATTTCGGGGGACATCGCCGTGGAAGCTGGCACTGATGGGAGGCTGGCTCAACGACGAGACCTATGCCCTGAAAGCGACTTACTTGGCGAACGGAGCCAAACCGAGCCTTTCTTATTTCGCAGGAGCGAGTGCGGCGGATTACTTGATTTGGAATATCAGCACATTTGCGGGAGCCTGGTTTGGTACCGTGTTTACACAGACCGAGGCGTACGGACTGGACTTTGCTTTTGTGGCGACCTTTCTCGGGTTTCTGGCTGTCAATCTGGTGTCGACCTTTCATGTCAAAGTGGCGGGATGCGCAGCCGTCGTGGCATGTGTCGGCTACTGGCTGGGTGGCGCGACTGTTGCCATCATTGCCGGAACCTTGACGGCCGTGGCGATTGGGGCGGTGAGTGGTGAGCGATGAGCGTAACGTGCTCTTGTATATCGTAGGGATGGCCTTGATCACCTACTTGACACGCTTTCCGATGCTTTTGATCAGCTCGCGTTGGGAAATCCCCGCGTGGCTGAAACGCGGTTTGGCGATGGTGCCCGTAGGGGTGTTCAGCTCTATGACTATTCCGCCGATCTTGTTTCACGCGCCAAAAGGGACATGGAGCCCGGAGTATCTCGTGGCGGGAATCGTCTCGCTGTCGGTAGGCCTTTGGAAAAAGCAGATTGTGTGGGCTTTGCTGGCAGGTGTCGTTGTAATTGCGCTCTGGCGTCAGCTGGTTCAATGGATGTAAGTGAAAAGAGGCAGCTTGGGACGGGAAATGTTCGAGGCTGCCTCTTTTTCATTTTTACTACGAATGTCTTCAAGAACGATATCCGAGATGGGCGGACATTTCCTGGACGGTTGCCAGTGTTTCATGCAGGATGTCCTCTTGCTGCGGGAGCACACGATCCGAAGGGCCGATGACACTGATCGAAGCGGTTACCTGACCAGATGTATCGAAGATCGGTGCGGCGATCCCCGTTACACCGTTGTTGCGGCGGTTGGAGCTTATTTCGTACCCACGCGCTTTGATCACCAGCAGATCGTCCTTGATCGATTCGATCGAGGTATAGGAGTGCGGGGTGTACATCTTGAGCGTCGCTTCCTCGAGAATATCCTCTTGGAACTCGGCTGGCTGGTAGGCGAGCAGCACACGTGCAGCAGTCGTAGAGTACAGCGGGAAGCGCCGGAACGATTCGACTGTAAAGCGAATCGGATGGGGCGAGTCCACTTTTGCCACGTAGATCGCGTCACGCGCATCCTTTACACACAGGACGACCAGCTCGTTCGTGCGGGAAACGAGGCGGTTCAGATACGGCATCGAAAAATCGACGATGTCGTGGTTCTTCAAGACTTTGGTCCCAAGCTCCAGAAGGGTGTAGCCAAGCGTGTACTGCTTGGTTTTTTCATTTTGGCGTATAAAGCCTTCGGATTCCAAGGTGGAAAGCAGCTTGTGAACCGCCCCCTTGGACATTTCAAGCATTTTGCTTAGCTCGGTAACACCAATCTCTTTCGGTGAATCCAGAAAAATTTTTAACAGCCGGCAGCTATTGCGGACTGATGAGAGCACTTGATCCATGAAACCGTCTCCTTAGAAGCTCATTGGTTTTATTCTACCATGAAACGAAAACGCTTACTCCAAGAATTGAGCCAATGGTTTTTTTTATTGGACTACCTTGAATAGTCAGTTTCTTGTATGGTAGTATACTACTATCGTTCTTGAATAGCAAACATCGTTCTCTATTCGTGAACAACTTAGAAAAAATCGGGGGTTGAACACTGTGAAGAAAAAGGCATTATCTGTACTCTCTATTTTTGCACTGACAGGATCTCTGCTCGCGGGATGTGGCTCGCCAGCGCCGCAAGCCGCAGCGCCAGCACAGCCATCTGGTTCAAAAGAAGGAGCTTCCGCGCAGGTACAGCTGGAAGATACCTTGGTCGTAGCAGGTAACGGCGCGACGGTTGAAAAGCTGATGAAGGACGAGTTCTTCAAAAAGTTCAATGAAAAATACCCGAATGTGAAGCTGACGTACGTTTCCGGTGTTTCCACGGAGATCGTAGCGAAAGTCAAAGCGCAAAAGAACTCTCCGCAAATTGACCTGACAATCGTAGAGGGCGGCGAGCAGGAAAAAGGCCGTCAGGAAGGCCTGTGGGAGACTGTGTCTGCGACCGACATTCCGAATATGAAGAACGTGCCGGCAGACCTGAAGATCAAGGATGACAGCGGAGTCGTGGTCAACTTCACACCGATGGGAATCACCTATAACACCGAGCTGGTGAAAGAAAAGAACCTGCCAGTACCGACGTCCTGGAACGACCTGACGAAGCCGGAAGTGAAGGGCAATATCACAATGACAGATGTAGCGAGCAACTTCGGACGCTCGACGATGATCATGCTGGCTTATGCCAACGGTGGGTCGGAAAAGAACATCGAGCCTGGCTTCCAAAAGATGGCGACCATCGCGGGTTACATGCCGACTTTTGCAAAAAGTGCCGCACAGCTGCAGCAAAACCTGCAAAACAAGAGCGCAGCGTACACCACATGGACGATGGCACGCAGCCTGACGCAAAAAGGAACAGGGCTGCCGGTTGAATTCGTCTTCCCAGAAGAGGGCGGAAACATCGTGCCAAACGTAGCGACCATGGTTAAAGGAGCAAAGCATCCGCAAGCAGCCAAAGCGTTCATCGACTTCCTGCTGACTGATGAAGTTCAAACCGCGTATGCAACCAAGCTGTACTACAACCCGGCAACTCCAGTGAAGCTTCCGGACGATGTAGCGAAAACACTGGAATTTGACCGCTCCAAGGTAGTGAACTTCGACTACGAGGTGCTCAGCAAAGAAACATCCAACTGGCTGGATCGCTTCAACAAAGAGATCGCACCCAACACAGGAAAGTAGGTGTCTTTCGTGACCAAGGTGATTGACGTCGAACTACGCGGCATCATGAAAAAATTTCAAAACAATGTCGTGGTTCAAGACTTCAACCTGCAGGTGGAGCAAGGCGAGTTTGTTTCTTTCCTCGGTCCATCTGGTTGCGGTAAAACCACGACCCTGAATATGATCGCGGGTTTTCTCGACCCGGATGGCGGTGATCTCTTGATCAAGGGACAGCGCATGAACGGCGTGCCTCCATACAAACGGGAGCTGGGGATGGTGTTCCAGACCTACTCCCTCTTCCCGCACATGACGGTAGCAGAGAACATCGCCTATGGCTTGAAGCTGAGAAAAGTCGGAAAGGCCGAAATGCAGGAGCGGGTAAAACGTGTGCTGGAGCTGGTGAAGCTGCCGAACGTCGCAGACCGCTACCCGAAACAGCTTTCCGGTGGTCAGCGCCAGCGGATTGCGATCGCCCGAGCTCTGGTTATCGAGCCATCTCTGTTACTGCTGGATGAGCCGCTCAGCAACCTGGACGCCAAGCTGCGCGAGGAACTTCGCGACGAGCTGAAGCGTCTGCATCAGGAGATCGGCGTGACGACGATTTTTGTTACGCATGATCAGGAGGAAGCGCTGTCCTTGTCTGACCGCATCGTGGTTTTGAATCACGGCTTCGTGGAGCAGATCGGTACCCCTCTGGAGATTTACAATCAGCCGGCTTCGGAGTTCGTCCATACGTTTATCGGAAAAACAAACCGAATGGAAGGCGAGGTAAGCGGTGTCGAAGGAGAGAGGCTCACCCTTCGCACCAAAGAAGGAATGACGATCCATGCAGGCAAACAGGAGCGACCGTTTGCCCATGGTCAGAAGGTGGTTGTCTTCGTACGACCGGAGAAAATCTTGCTTACGGATACGGCAGGGCCGGGGATCAACCAGGTGGAAGGACAGCTGCAGCTGGCATCGTTCCTCGGGTCGTACACCGAATGCGAGGTGCGTGCTGGCGGGCATACCTTGTCGGTGAAAGTGCAGATGAGCGACCGATCTGCAGAACGTGAGCCAGGTACACAGGTATTTTGCCAATGGAATCCGGAAGACGTGCTGGTCATGCCGGCAGAGAGGGGATGACGGATGAGCAAGCGTCTCTCGATTACACTGCTTACGGCTCCAGCCATGATTGTCCTTTTAGGAGTCTTCCTGATTCCCATGCTCCTGATGCTCTTGCTCAGCTTTCAGGATGAAAACGAAGCCTTTTCGCTAAAAAATTATGCCTTGTTTGTGCAGGATCCGTTTTATGTGCAAATCCTGTGGCGGACGATTCGCGTCAGTATTTGGACCGTACTCGCCACACTGGTGCTCGGCTACCCGGTGGCGATGTACATGGCGCAGGCGACTGGTAAAATGCGCGGGATCGTAACGATGCTGATCCTGGCCCCGCATCTGATCAGTGTGGTCATCCGCAACTTCGGCTGGGTGGTCGTGCTGGGGGAAAAGGGCTGGGTTAACGAGTCCTTGATCGCTCTGGGAATCATCGAGCAGCCGCTGCGGCTTTTGTACAATGAGCTGGGCGTGGTGATCGGTCTGACCGACTCGTTTATCGCCTACATGGTGCTGGCACTTGCGACGAGCATGTACGCGATCGACCCATCGTTGAACAAAGCGGCATCGATTCTCGGTGCTTCGCGCGTCCGTACGTTTTTCAGCGTGACGCTGCCGCTGTCCCTGCCTGGAATCATTGCAGGAACGACGCTGGTTTTCAGCTTGTCGATGAGTGCTTTCGTCACACCTGCGCTGATGGGGGGAACCTCGGTAAAGGTCATGCCAGTCATCGCTTATGAGCAAATCATGGCGACGCTAAACTGGCCGTTGGGGGCAGCGCTTGCCTTCCTGCTGCTCGGCAGCACGATCGTTCTCGTTACCCTGTACACCAAGCTGATTGAAACCAAGAGGTACAAAGAGGTGTTTGCGTCATGAAAAAGATAAACATACTTGGGCTTATTACCTTTTTGGTGCTGGTTCTGGTCAATCTGCCGTTTCTGGTCATCATTCCAAGCTCGTTTACGGCTGCAGGCTACCTGGCTTTTCCGCCGGAGGGCTTTTCCTGGCAGTGGTACAAGATGATTTTGGACAGACCGGAGTTTATTGACTCGCTTTGGACGAGCCTCAAGCTGGCAGCGATCACGGCTGTCTTGGCGACCTTTTTGGGGACGCTTGCGGCATTTGCCTTGTCCAAATACAAGTTTCGTGGGAGCGGCGTGCTCAATGCGTTGATGCTCTCCCCCCTGACAGTCCCATCGCTTATCATCGGGATCTCGGCACTGCTGTTCTTTACGAGAATCGGGATTGCCGGAACGTTTACCGGGCTCTTGCTCGCTCACATCCTGATTTCCATTCCGTATGTGGTGCGGCTCGTATTGACAGGGCTAAGCTCGTTTGACTACACACTGGAGAAAGCAGGGTACATGCTGGGGGCGCATCCGCTTCGGGTGTTCTGGGATATTACCTTGCCGCTCTTGAGACCTGCGATTGTGTCTGGAATGATTTTCTCGTTCCTGACGTCGTTTGATAACGTGACGGTATCGCTGTTTTTGGTGGCACCGGACACGACGACACTGCCGCTGGCGATTTTCACTTACATGCAGGAGACTTTGGACCCGCTGGTGGCTTCCATCTCGTCCGTTGTCATTTTGCTGAGTCTGGTGTTTATCATCCTGCTGGAAAAGGTGTACGGACTGGAGCGCCTATTCGGACTCAATTCTCAATCCCACTAAGGAAGAAGAGGCACTATGTCAATTCACACGTATATAGAAGACAACATGACAACCTTTCTGAAGCTGCTCGAAGAAGCGGTCAACATGGATTCCCCATCGCGGGATAAAGTGTTGGGTGATCGGATGGCGGGATGGTTCGCCCTGCAATTCCAGCGCTTGACCGGTGGTGCAGCGGAGCTGATACCGAACTTGCTCTACGGAGATCAAGTCCGTTGTACATTGGGCAGCGGAGATCGACAAGTGCTGATCATCGGTCACTACGATACCGTGTGGCTAAAAGGGGAAGCCGCTCGCCGGCCTTTCACCATTCAGGATGGAAAAGCATACGGTCCTGGCGTTTACGACATGAAGGCAGGCGTATTGCAAGCGATGTTTGCGATGAGGGCCCTGGTCCAGCTTGACCGTTTGCCAAAGGATACAAAAATCGTTCTGCTGTTAAACAGCGACGAAGAAATCGGGAGTCCCACTTCTCGTGCATTGGTCGAGGAGGAGGCGTCGAAGTCGATCGCCAGCTTTGTGCTGGAGCCGCCGACCGAGCCGATCGGAGCCTTGAAGACCTGGCGCAAGGGCAGCGCTCATTTTACCGTACAGGTTCACGGGGTGTCCGCTCATGCCGGGGTCGATCATCAGAAAGGAATTTCCGCTATTGAAGAAATGTCTCGTCAGATTCAGTACCTGCATTCGTTAACCGATTATGACCTGGGAACGACGATCAATGTCGGCACGGTCAGCGGCGGGATCGGATCGAATGTGGTCGCTGATTACGCAGAGGCACAAGTCGATGTGCGCATCGTTTCCATGGAGGAGGCCAAGCGGATCGAACGGGTGATTCGCGAGCTTAAGCCGACTCTTGCGGGAACGAGCGTGCACGTCACAGGAGGCATCAGGCGTCCTCCGATGGAGAGAACGGAAGAGACCGGAGCTTTGTTTGAGTTGGCCAAAACCATTGGTCAAAACGAATTAGGGCTCGCTCTCGAGGAAGCGGGGACAGGCGGGGTAAGTGACGGGAACTTCGCTGCTGCATGCGGCTCCCCCACTCTGGATGGTCTCGGCTCCAAGGGAGGATTGGCTCACTCGCCGGATGAATGGATCGAACTGGGTGAAATAGCGGTCCGCGCTGCGCTGCTGGCGCGTTTGATCGAAGAAGTATAGAGAGAGAATAAATAGAGAAAAAGGCACCTGCAGGATGTGAGCGACTGACAGTCACATCGAGGCAGGTGCCTTTTGTATGGCCTTTATTTGAGTTCAGCCAGATGACGGCGCCCAATAAAGAGGGCGAGCATACTAATCAGGACAGCAATCGCACCAGCGTAAAAGGGAATGCTGGCGGTAAATACCTCTGAAAGCTTGCCGGCAAGCCAGGGAGCAATGGCACCGCCTACGAATCGCACAAAGCTGTAGGCAGAAGAAGCGACAGCCCTTTCCACAGGGGCTACGTCCATGACGGAAGCGGTCAGGACGGTGTTGATGAATGACGATCGCGATGACCAGGGCTGTCGGGGAAGTGACGCCGAAGCCCATGTAGGCAAGGTCAATAGCCAGCAGCAAAAGCATTCCAAACAGAGTCGGTACCGATCCAAAGCGATCCTGCAATTTCGGAGCGACAATCACAGAAGTGATCGCCAAGAGGACACCCCAGAAAAAGAAGACGAGTCCCAAGCTATGCTCGTCCATATTCAAAACAAATGGGGAATAGGCGAGCAGGGTAAAGAAACCGAAGTTATATAAAAGGGCAGTGACAGCCATGGTAAAGAGACCAGGGTAGCGCAGCGCACGGAACGGATCCAGCAGCGAGGTGCGTTTCGCAGGCTTGGGTATGTCCTTCAGCAAAACAAATACGGCCAAAAAAGCAATTGCCATCAGGACGGCTACACCAAAAAATGGACCGCGCCAGCTGATTCCGCCGAGCAGACCACCCAGCAAAGGACCGACTGACATCCCAAGACCAATAGCGGCCTCATACAGAACGATGGCAGAAGCAGTACCACCGCTGGCTACGCTGACAATAACCGCGAGCGCCGTGGAAATAAAAAAGGCATTCCCGAATCCCCAGCCTGCGCGGAACCACACAATCCCGTTTACGGAATTCGCCATCCCGCCTAAAAAGGAGAAGAGGATGATCGCGAGCAATCCGAACAGCATGGTGCGTTTAGGACCGATACGGCTGGACAGCCAACCGGTAGCCAGCATGGTAATCCCGGTCATCAGCATGTAGCTGGTGAACAAGAGAGAAACCTGACTGGGTGTGGCGTTCAGCTTGCTGGCAATAGCCGGGAGGATCGGGTCGACGAGACCGATCCCCATGAACGCGACGACGCAGGCAAAAGCAACGGCATAAGCAGATTTGGTCTGCTTGAAAATGGTACGGAGTGAATGGGCATCTGAAGACATCTTAGTTGTTTCCGTTGCCAAAAGACTGTAAAAGTCTACACATCTTTTGTTTGCTTCCTGCTTCAACGTGTCTGCTTTTGCCGTAGCTACTCACATTTGGTGTAACACTCCACAGGCGTAAATTCGGATACAACGAATCCTACATACCAGCAGTAACGTTTTGGTGTTAGTTTGCCAGTTTGGCTAAATTGAGAGCAGCGTTTACATCTCTGTCCATCTTTAGCCCACAATCACATTTGAATATTCGATCGGATAGCTTCAAATCTTTTTTGAATTGACCGCAATCAGAACAGGTCTTCGATGATGGAAACCACTTGTCTGCTTCTGTGAATCGGATGCCGTATTTCTCACATTTGTACTGTAACTGTCTTTTTAACTCGTACAATTTTTGTTGCGCTACAGCTTTTGACAAGTGTCGGTTCTTCATCATGCCTTTTATATTCAACGTTTCCATAACAACCGCGCTAGGCTTGGTTTTCGCGATAGCAGCAGTGGCTTGGTGAATGTGATTTTTGCGGATATTCGTTAGTCTCCGATGAAGCAAACGTATGCGATTTTCGACCTTTACAATGTTGCATGTTTTGACAAAACGGCTTCCCTCCTTGTTCATTTCATATTGACGAGAAACTTTACGCTGCAACCTGCGCAAGCGTTTCTCGGTTTTCTTTACAACTTTTGTTTTGTTAACGTTGTGGAATACCATTCCATTTGAACATACAGCTAGTTCCTTTACACCTACGTCTACACCGATAACTTCCCCAGTCCAGTTGGTTTTTTCGTCTTCTCTCTCGACACCTACCGACAGATACCAATACTTTCCGTCGAACGACACTCTGGGATTGATATGCTTTGCAGCGTCTGGTAGGTATTCGGCTGCTTTCAGTTTTACGTTATCGTTGTAGAACGTTGGTTTGGAACGTTTACGACTTTTGAAACACGGCTTGTCAGATAGTTTTTTGAAATACTGTTTGTATGCGTCACAGGCATCTTTGACCGCTTGCTTTGTCACATTGTTGGACACGTCATACAGCCACGAATACTCAGCTGTTTGTTTGAGTTGCGTCAGTTCCTTGCGTAGCGA
The DNA here is from genome assembly GCF_003710815.1 of Brevibacillus centrosporus. GTDB lineage: Bacteria > Bacillota > Bacilli > Brevibacillales > Brevibacillaceae > Brevibacillus > Brevibacillus centrosporus. Next base: position 113,462 of record NZ_RHHP01000008.1, on the reverse strand, counting down.
TCTGTCCGGAATGAATTTTTTACCATTTCGGTAGCTTTCTTCCTGTCTAGCCAGTGTCCAGTTGTAAGCCCAGCGCGCAGTATCTGCTGACTTCCACAGTTGGCTTTCTTGTTCGGGAGTTGGCTTCAACCTGACCTTATTCGCTAAGATCATCAGCCAGCAGCTCCTTTACCAACTTCCGCGCCTTGTACGCACGCTTACCTTGCAACCTGTGACTGAACACCATGACGATCTGAACTAAATCCTCAACCAATTCTTGCTCCTCTGTTTTTTCTGCGTTGTCTATGATTTCGATCTCGGTGCCAAAACGTTTAAAAAGGTGGGACAACCATTCAAAACCGAATGGAACCAACCTATCTTTGTACAGAATGACCACTCGCTCGACTTTCCCTTGAATGACTAGATCGACAAGGGAAAGCAGACCTCGCCTTTCATAGTTGATGCCACTTCCGATGTCGGTAATGACATCGAATGAGTAGCCCCTGGCAGTCATGAACGCCTTTACGTTCTCGATCTGGCGCTCTAAATCGCCCTTTTGCTTGCCGCTAGATACCCTGCAATACCCGATTGTGATACGTTCTTGTTGGATCGCAGGCTTTCTTAAGTAAGCATAAAGCTGCTCTTCTGTGTAATAGCGATATCCATTTTCTTTGACGAGGGCAGGAACAAACTTTCCGCTTTTGTCCCATTCCCTCAAAGTTTTTGGCGTTACACCTATCATCTTGGCGAACTTTCCGATAGAAAACATGTTTATCACCACCTAAACATATTGTAGACTATCGGTATTTATATACAAAGATGTTTATGGTTTTGATTAACAGTTATTCACCCCCTTGAATTCCTCAGTCAGCTCGGTTCGCTTGCTGACAATCCTCTCGAGCTTGTTATCGAAGTCTGCGAGCAGCTCTTGCATCCGTGCGATTTTGGTTTGTAAAAAATCGCGCTGAGGAGTGAGGGTATCCTCCAGCTTTTGCAGCATCTCGATCCGTTCGAGCAGCTCAGGCCCATCCAGATCGCGGTTTTTGTAATGCTTATTGTAAAATTCTCTTTGCTCCTCATACAGTCGGCCGAGCTCGACCATTTCCTTTATTTCGGCCAAGGAAGCTCCGAGCAAATCACGCATGTCGATGATGTGAAGAATCTGCTCGACGTCCGCATCCGTATACATGCGATAGCCGCCCTCGGTTCTCCCCGATGGAGAAACCAGTCCCAGTTCTTCGTAATAACGGAGGGCCCTCTTGGTCAATTTGGTTTTTTGTGCGACTTCATCGATTTTGTACAACGCGTTCCCTCCATTCGCATTAAGTCTTATCACGAGTCTCAAACAACAACGATAACATTAACGTAAACGTAATAGTTTTGTAATGTGAAATGTTCACGTCTAAGGGTATGTTTTCCAAAAAGTACGCGATTTGTGCAGGGAGACAGCTAGCGTTTATGGAAGGATAACAGAAGAACCTACCTACAATTTGTGAGAGAAGAAAAGAGGGTGAAACGATTGCAATATCGTCGTCTCGGCAACAGCGGCTTGAAGGTTTCGGCATTGGGGCTCGGAACGAATTCTTTTGGAGGAAGAGCAGACGAAGCTACCTCCACACGAATTCTCCACCAGGCGATTGAGTCTGGTATTACGTTCATCGATACAGCGAATATTTACACGAATACGGAATCAGAGCGAATCATCGGAGCAGCGCTGGAGGGAAGACGGCACGAGGTGGTCCTCGCGACCAAAGCGGGACTGGTACGGGGAGAAGGTCCTAACCAGAGGGGTTCATCCCGGTACCATTTGCAGATGGAGCTGGAGAACAGCTTGCGACGTTTGCGGACGGATTACGTGGATTTGTACCAGATTCATACCTTTGATCCAGAAACACCTCTGGAGGAGACGCTACGTGCGCTAGACGACATGGTTCGCTCAGGCAAGGTGCGCTATATCGGAGCGTCCAATTACGCAGCATGGGAGCTGGTCAAAGCTTTAGGGATCAGTGAAAATAAGGGACTGAACCGATTTGTGTCCACACAGGTCAGCTATTCCCTGGCCGATCGTACGCCGGAGATTGAGCTCGTACCTGCTTGCCTGGATCAAGGGGTCGGGATCATTCCGTATTTTCCTTTGGCAGGCGGCATCCTGACAGGAAAATACACATCGACAGAAAAAGCCCCTGAAGGCTCGCGTGCGGAAAAGGAACCACGCTTTACCCGCTTCTTGAACGAGGATAAAATCGCCTTCGGACAGCGCGTAAACGGCCTTGCTCAAGAGCTGGGACATTCTGCGAGCGCGATTTCGCTAGCGTGGCTGATGCACCAGCCCGTTGTGTCGTCTGTGATCGTAGGAGCATCACGTGTAGAACAGCTAGTGGATAATGCGCTGAGCACCTCCATCAAGCTGGATGAAGCGGCTCTTGCCCAGCTGGACCAGCTAAGTGAGCCGTATCGCCGTGGGGAGCCATTTGCCGTCTATCGACTGTCCTGATTCGTGAAAGGAAAAAAGCGATCCTCAGTGCGGGATCGCTTTTCTTATGCCTTATTCTGCAGCCATGCTGCTTTCTTTCAGGATGACGTCATGTGCGCCGCCCTCGACGAGACTGGTTGCCGATACGAGCGTAATGCGTGCTTTTTGCTGCAGCTCAGTGATGGAGAGCGAACCACAGTTGCACATGGTCGATTTGATTTTGTGGAGAGTGCGGTCCATGTTTTCACGCAGGCTGCCCGCGTAAGGAACATAGGAGTCTACGCCTTCTTCAAACACCAGGCTTTGCTTGCCGCCGGTGTCGTAACGCTGCCAGTTGCGGGCACGGTTGGAGCCTTCCCCCCAATATTCTTTTACGAAGTTGTTTCCGATCTTCACTTTTTTGGTTGGAGACTCGTCAAAGCGTGCGAAGTAGCGGCCCAGCATGACAAAGTCTGCACCCATTGCCAGAGCGAGCGTCACGTGATAGTCGTGAACGATACCGCCATCGGAGCAAATCGGTACGTAAATGCCGGTCTCTTTGAAATACTCGTCACGAGCTGCTGCCACTTCGATCACTGCGGATGCTTGACCGCGGCCAATTCCTTTTTGCTCACGAGTGATACAAATGGAACCACCACCGATCCCGACCTTGATAAAGTCCGCGCCAGCTTCTACCAGATAGCGGAAGCCTTCTTTATCGACGACGTTACCTGCACCGATGTAGACGTTGTCGAAGTTTTCTTTTACATATTGAACCGTATCTTTCTGCCACTCGCTAAAGCCATCGGAAGAGTCGATTACGAGGACATCCACTCCTGCTTCCACCAAAGCAGGTACCCGTTCTTTGTAGTCCTTCGTATTGATCCCGGCTCCGACGATGTAGCTCTTGTTTGCGTCGAGAAGAGAAAGCGGGTTGTTTTTGCGCGAATCGTAGTCTTTGCGGAATACGAGGAAGTCCAGGTTTTGGTTCTCGTCTACGATTGGCAGACAGTTCAGCTTGTGTTCCCAGATCAGGTCGTTTGCTTCCGAGAGGGACAGACCCGATTTGCCGACGATCAAGGAGGAGAATGGCGTCATGATTTCGCTGACTGGCTTATCCAGCGAGTCGCGGCTGATCCGATAATCGCGGCCCGTTACGATCCCGAGCAGCTTGCCTTTTGCCGAACCATCTTCTGTGATGGCTACTGTGGAGTGACCGGTTTGCTCTTTTAGCTCCAGGATATCTTTAAGCGTATGGCTTGGAGTCAGATTGGAGCGGCTGACAACGAAGCCTGCCTTGTACGCTTTTGCTTTGCGTACCATAGTCGCTTGGCTTTCAATCGACTGGGAGCCGAAAATAAATGAAATACCGCCACATTGAGCCAAAGCCACCGCCATGTGATGGTCGGATACAGCTTGCATGACTGCAGATGAGAACGGTATGTTTAGTGAAATGGCTGGCTTTTCGCCCTTTTTAAATTTGGTGATGGGGGTGGATAGGTCAACGTTTTGAGGCGTGCATTCCTTTGTGGTGAGGTTAGGAAGCAACAAAAACTCGTTGAACGTCCGAGATGGTTCTGTGTAATAATAAGCCACTACTCTCTCCTCCTATGAATTCTTTTTATTAGAGAATTTTTATCATGTTAACCGTGAAAACGTAATAACGTCAATAGGGAATCGAAAGGTGGAGTGTTTTTTGTTTAAATCTCTCAATCTTACGGAAGAAATCGAATTATTGCAACGATTAGATCTGGAAAAATCATACATATTCTATGGCAACTTACGGCTGAGAGCGAACCGGACTCTTTGTCTGGCAGAAGCAAATGAAAAGGGGTGGAGGGCGGCAGGCGCGTACTTGCAGGGGATGCCCTTTCACGCTTTCACGTTTTGTCTAATAGAAGAAACAGGCTCGTATTCGGTGAAAGGAATGCTGGAACAATTTCGCAAAAGGCTCAAAGTGGGAGAAGGCGAGCAGCGGGAAGGGGTTCTCACGGCTGTGGAATCGTGCGTTGCTCGTTTGGAGATCCCACATGCACTTGAGTGTAAAACCATGCTGCTGATGAAGCTGACCTCTGCCGACAGGCTTTTGCCCCGAGGTGAGTCTTTCCTGGTGGAGGAGGATAGAGGAGGAGCAGTGGAACAGCTGGCGAATAAGGTGGGCATGCTGAGCTTTCGAGCCGAGGAAGTGAGGGAAATGCCGCACATCGCGCTATCCTCCCAATCGGGTGAACTGACCGCCATGGCCGGCTTCCATGTCTATGAGGATGACTTCGTCGAAATCGGCAATATCGGAACGTCAGCGGAGTATCGCAAAAGAGGGCTAGGCATGCAAATCACTTCGGACATTTGTCGGATCGGCCTGCAAAAATCACCGAATGTGTATCTGTTTGTCTTTGCCGATAATGAAGCGGCGATTCGCGTCTATGAGCGGCTCGGGTTTACGACTGTAGAACGGTATGCATTCGTCACATTTCTGTGGTAGTAAAAAGGAGGAAAAACCGATGAAAACCTTTTTTCAATACAACTGGATGGTACGGGAACAATGGTATCAATGGTGCGAGGACGTGCCGGAGGAAGAGCTACTTCGAGAGAGGATCGGGGGAGCGGGATCTATTCTCTATACGCTGTATCATATCATCGACGTCGAGTGTAGCTGGATTCGTGTCTTGCAGGGAAAGCCCGATATCCAGGACGACTTTATGCAGTTCCGAAGCTTGGCAAAAGTTCGCATGCTGGATGCAAATTACCGTCCAGAAGTAGAGGAGTTTGTTATGGCGTGGGAGGACAGCATGGAAAGCAGGCCCTTTTGCGATCCAAGAGCTGGTGGAAGCATGGTCACAGACGCTTGGGGAGAAGTCGTTCGCCACGTGATTGCTCATCAAATTCATCATCTGGGGCAGTTGTCCATCTGGGCACGTGAGGTGGGCAAAAAGCCGGTGTCAGCAAATGTGATCGGCAAGCAGCTGATTTCTCCAAAAGACTAAATGAAAATCCCCTACCGAATGGGAAGGGGATTTCTCGTACAGTAAGAATTTATAAGATTCTTAGCCAGTATAAGTGCAACATAGCGAGACTTCGAACGAAGTGAGATAGCAAGATTTGTGCCCTTTGGGTACTAAGGCTCCACCGCAAAGCTTGGCGGAGCCTAATTTTGCTACCCTTTGAAATCAATGGGGATCGTCATGGAGAAGCAAGGACCATCCGGATCGTTGCGTGCGACGATCGTTCCTTTATGCGCTTCGAACACAGCGCGGGCGATTGCCAGACCCAGACCGTGCTTGCCAGATTTTCCTTTTCGGAAACGCTGGAACAGGTTGGGAAGCAACGCCTCCTCGATGGGTGGGCCGTCGTTGGCGATACTGATGACGGCATTTTGACCAATCATTCTGCCGGTGATCATCAGGCGGCTTTTCGCATATCGCAACTGATTTTCCATGATGTTCACAAAGGCTGTGCTCAGCTGTTCTCCATCAGCCTCGACTATCAGCTCCGAGGGCAGGTTCAGCTCCCACTCGACATTTTGATTGAGGACAGAGAGTCTTTGCTTCAAGAGGTGCATCATTTCTGCCAGATCGACCTTATCGATCTGTACCATCTGCGAGAAAGACTCGATCTTCGTTAAGTACAAGAGTTGCCCCACGACCTTTTCCAGACGCTTGCTCTCTTCCATGATGATCGCAAGCCCCTTCTCAGCTTGAGGGCCTGTGAACACGCCTTCCAAGAGGCCTTGGGTGTAGCCTTGGATCGCCATGATCGGGGTTTTCAGCTCATGGGAAATGTTTTGGATGAAATAGCCTTGGGACTCGTCGTACTCCTTCAATTGATTTTTCATCGAATCGAATGAACGAGCCAGCTGTCCGATCTCATCGCCACGGTCCATCGTGAGGGAGATATCAAACTGGCGGCGTGCGATTTTTTTGCACAGCTCTTCCAGACTTCGCAGCGGTTTGCTCAAATAGCCGCTGAACCAAATCGCCAACAGCCAGCTGACCAACAGCAGCAGGCTAAAAACCAGCAAAAACTGGCGGGTCAGGATCGAGTTGATCTGGTTGAGCTCCTGTTCCTTGGAAAACAGCACCATGTAGTACGGGAAGCCGTGATAGTCCATCCGTTTGCTGACGAACAAATAGTTTTCATCGCCACGCTCCAACGTTCCGTGCTGTAGCTGGCTGTTCGGATGAGCAGCAGCCCGGGCGAACAGCTCCCGGCTGTCGCTGAAAGGAATCCGCTCCGTACTGCGGCTGCCCAGCTCTTTCCCGTTTTCGGCGTACACGATCATGTCAAACGAGTACTCGTAGCGAGACAAAAGCAGCTGCAAAAAGTAGGGGGCTGCCGCGGGAACGGGAAGCAGCTCGTTGTTTTCATTGAAGGTAATATGCTCAGACAGCGTGTAAAACTCGTCCTCAAGCAGCGCGTAGGTATTGGAAACCAGGTATTGCTTCACCGCGAGCGGATAGCCTACCCCAAGTCCAATGCCCAGCACGCTGGTCAGGATCATGAACAAAATGAGAATCTGCCGGGAGAGCGGCAGGTCTTTCAGACGGAATTTCCTCATATACGCGTCATCCGATAGCCGAATCCATAGACCGTCTCCAAGGGGAACTTCGGCATTTTTTTACGGATGCGTTTCACCAGATCGTCTACGGCACGGTCGGAGCCGATATAGTCCTCCCCCCAGATCGAGGTGAGGATCTGCTCGCGGTTCAAAGCAAGCCCCTGGTTGTGGAGCAGGTAGACGATCAGCTCGAATTCCTTGGTCGTCAGATCGATCAGTTCGTCGTTCTCTTTTACTTGGCGTCCTTTTTCTGAGATCATATAAGGACCCACATTTACCCAATCCTGAAAGGTCTGGGGCTGTGCAGCTGCACTGCCTGGCTTTTCGTAGGTCCGCTGCAGCAGCTTTTTCGCACGGATTACCAGCTCTCGCGGGAGAAACGGCTTGGCTAAATAATCGTCGCTGCCCAGCTCGAGCCCGATGATTTTATCGACGTCCTGATCACGTGCTGAGATGAAGATGATCGGAACATTTGACTTCTCGCGGATCAGTCTGAGCAGCTCGTAGCCATCGATGTCCGGCATCATAATATCCAAAATCCAGAGGTGGGGCTGCTGCTGTGACTCGTCGAGATATGGGAGTACATCATTCCCGCTGGAAAACGCTTTGACTTGGAAGCCCGCGCTGGCTAAATAGGATTGCAGCAATTCTAAGAGATTGGTTTCATCGTCCACCAGATAGACGAGGTAAGGGGTATTCATCATGTTCGCCCTCGCTTTGCATCTGTTATTGATAACTTTAAGTGTATTGTAGCATAGGAAAAATGGGGTTGTGTGGCAGTCCCGTAAGAGAATCGTGGAAAACGTGTGGAAGCAGGATTCCCTGTCGCCCTCGCGAAAGCATTTAGGAAAGCTATCCCAGACATCTGGAAAGGAGCGACCACATGAAACAGCGCATGCAAACGTCTCTCGTGCTGCTATCCCTACTCCTGCTCACGGCTTGTACCGGTCAACCCGTTGAAACACAGCCCAAACCGGCTCCAGAGCCACCCGCTCCGACCGTCCAAACCCCTCCGCCAGTCGAACAGCCGCCGCAATACCCATATACGGCACCTCTCACAGGTCTTGGGAGCCAGGAGGACTTAAACAACAAAAGGCCGCTCATGGTGATGATCAACAACGCTCCTCCTGCCCGTCCGCAAAGCGGTATCAGCAAGGCAGACATCGTTTACGAAGTGCTGGCGGAAGGTGAAATGACTCGTTTTCTTTCCATTTTCCAAAGCCAGAAGCCCGAGGTGATCGGTCCCGTCAGAAGTATACGTCCCTATTTTATCCAAATCGGAATCGGTTTCGACGCGATGCTCGTCCACGCCGGAGGAAGTCAGGAGGCGCTGACTGCGCTCGCACGCTCTGATTACAGCCACCTCGACGAGATTCAAAACAGCCGCTATTTCTGGAGAGAGAGCTTCCGTAAAGCTCCGCACAATCTGTACACCAAGCCGGAGCTGCTAGAGCAGGCCATGCAGGATAAAAATATGAGGGCGACAGCAGAGCTTCCCCATTTTACGTTTCTGCCGCAGGATGCCGTTATTACAGAGGGCGAACCTGCGACTAAGGTGGATCTGACCTTTCACTCCCTGAACAAAGCGGGCTTTGTCTATGACGAAAAGGAAAAGAAATATATGCGATTCACAGCGGGCAAACCGCATGTAGATCTTACGGACAACAAACAGATCGCGGTGACCAACCTGCTGGTGATTTCCACCAAGCACCGTGTGCTGGACAGCGAAGGCAGACGTCAAGTCGATGTCGTAGGACCAGGAGACGGTTATCTGCTCCAGCAAGGTAGGGCGAAAAAGATCAAATGGAAACGCTCGGGCGGCGTAATTCGCGCTTATGCAGATGCGGCTCTCACCGAGGAGCTTCCTCTTTTGCCAGGGAATACCTGGGTAGAAATTTTGCCTACATCCCCCGGGCTGGCGCAATCCTTGAAGTTCCAGTAGGAAGATAAGGGTTGCAGACCACGCCGGTTTCTTCTAAGATAATGATAAAAAGGCTTTAGTGCTTAAAAATTGTAAAGTGGGAAACCGGAAACGGATCAGATAACGGGGTGAATAATATGCAATTGGAAAAACTGAAGGGCAAGGGTATTGAGCAGCTGTTTGAAGCGGTTTTGTCCTTGGAAACGATCGAAGAATGCTATCAATTTTTTGACGACCTTTGCACGGTAAACGAAATGCAGTCACTCGCTCAGCGTCTGGAAGTAGCTCGCATGCTGCGTAAAGGATTTACCTACAACCAGATCGAGGGAGAGACGGGTGCCAGCACTGCTACCATTTCCCGTGTGAAGCGCTGCTTGAACTACGGCAATGACGGGTATCAGATGGCGCTGGAGCGGATCGGCAAATAGAGTAGGAGGCAGGCATCGTTGATTGACTATCGTGGCTGGCGCCATACGTTTAAATTAGACCCGGACAAATCCATCGACGAGGAAGCTTTGGAGGCGATCTGCGAGTCGGGCACAGATGGGATTATCGTCGGCGGCACGTACGGTGTCACCTTTGACAATACGCTCGAGCTCATGTCCCGCATTCGCCGCTATGCAGTTCCAGCTGTTCTGGAGATTTCTTCCCTCGATGCCGTTGTACCGGGCTTTGATTCGTATTTGATTCCGCTTGTCATCAATGCGGGTGACCCGGAGTGGATCTTTACGCCTCATGTGTCTGGTCTAAAAACGTACGGCTCCTACATTCATTGGGATGACATCATTACGGAGGGCTATCTGATCGCCAACCCGGATGCGGGTGTAGCCCACCTGACGAAAGCTCGCTCCATCGAGAGTACCGCAGAGGCCAAAGCTTATGCGCAGGTAGCGACGAAGATCTGCAGGCTTCCCATCGTGTACGTCGAGTATAGCGGTGCCTATGGAGATACGTCGATTGTTCGAGCTTGCCGTGCAGGTGCCGATGAAGCGCATCTCTTCTATGGCGGAGGAATTCGTACACCGGAGCAAGCGGCTGAAATGGCTGCGATTGCGGATACGATCGTTGTCGGAAATGTGATTTATGAGGATTTGCAGGCAGCCTTAAGCACCGTCGCGGCGGTAAAAGGGTAGAGCCGTGAGTAGAGACCTTTTCCAGGGTCTCTTTTTTTGTACAGTAAGATTTATAAGATTCTTAGCCAGTATAAGTGCAGCTAAGGCTCCACCGCAAAGCTTGGCGGAGCCAAGTTTTCTAATTTGCGGGGCGAAAAAGGCGGTTCGTGCTGATATGATTGGGGAAAGAGACACGACTGACTTTTTACTTAGCAAAGGAGGTCACGGATGAACCTTGCCATCGAGCAAATTACGACGCTGCGAAAAGAAGGCAAGCTGGACGAAGCGCTTGCGCTTGCCAAAGAGCTGGTTCAAACAGAGTCGGAAAACCCGGTCGCCCAGTATCAATGCGCTTGGTGCCACGATTCCGCTGGGCTGGAGAAAGAAGCCGTCCCGTACTACAAAAAGGCGATTGAGCGGGGACTTTCCCCCGAGGACGATCTGGCAGGTGCCCTGCTTGGGCTGGGCAGCACCTACCGCACACTGGGGCGCTATGAAGAGGCAGCAGAGACGCTAGCCAAAGGCATGCAGCAGTTCCCGGACGATCGTTCCTTTCCCGTATTTCTGTCTATGGCGTACTACAACCTCGGCAGGCATCACGAGGCGATGACACTGCTTTTGCAAAACCTTGCGGAGACGACGAGTGATCCGACCATTTTCGCCTACAAAAAAGCGCTGCTGTTCTACGCAAACGATCTCGATAAAACCTGGTAGGCAGGAGTTCGCACGCCCCCCGTTGTACATGTAAATCAGCGGGGGGTGCCTATGTACAAATTAATCTTGGTAGATGACGAAGAAGACGTGAGAGAAGGGGTCAGTCAGGAAATTGATTGGCACGAGCATGGTTTCGAGGTGCTGGCAAAAGCGGAGAATGGCAAAGAAGCGCTGGATTTGGTGGAGCGTCTGCGACCGGATGTAGTCGTGACCGATATCAAGATGCCGTTCATGGACGGTTTGCAGCTCGCAGAGGCCGTACGTCGACAGTTTCCCGCGACCCGTATTATCATTCTCACAGGCTTTGACGAGTTTGAATATGCCCAAAAGGCAGTCAAGCTCCACATTGACGAATACGTGCTTAAACCCTTTTCTGCGATCGAGCTGATCGATGCACTGCTGAAGGTGAAAAACCGGATGGATGAGGAAGCTGCCCACCGGGAAAACAATCAATTGCTGCGTGAGAGCTATCGAAAAAGCTTGCCGGTATTGCGGGAAGTTTTTTTGTCCTCTCTTTTGACCCGCCAGCTGACGAGGGCAGACATTTTCGCCAAAGCCAGTGAGTACAGTGTTCAGCTGCAAGGAAGTGAGTTTCTCGTGTCGGTCCTTTGCCTCGATCGGAAGAAAAAGGACGAGCAGCAGATTCTTTTGTTTGCCGTGAAAAATATTGCCCAGGAGCAGGTGAAGCTGGGAGCTTATGCATGCCTCGTTTTTTTGCACAACGATCTGGTCGTGCTCCTGCTGCGCAAGGAAACGGAAACGGAGGACCAACTGGAGCATCAGATGCAGATGCTGGCCGAAGAAATCCGGCGAACAGTCGAGAAGTATTTGAGCGTGACTGTAACGGTTGGGATCGGAACGGTGATCCGCGATGTGACGCAGCTCTCCTATTCCTATCAAGACGCCGCAGTGGCCCTTGACTACAAAGGCATCCTCGGAAACAACCGCCTCATTTTTATCGATGACGTGGAAAAGCAGCCGAGAGAAAGCGTGCGTTTTGATGAGCGCAAAGAGCACGAGCTGGTCCGCTGTATTAAAATGGGAACGCTGCCAGAGCTGCATATCGTCGTAAACGAGCTGTTTTTCGAGGTCGAGGAAGGCAACATCTCTATTCAGGACTACCGCATCTATTTACTGGAAATGATCACCACGATTTTGAAAACAGCCCAGAGAGCGGAGCTGGATATGGATCAGCTTTTCGGTGGTCATTCGCATCTGCTTGCAGAGATCGCCACCTTTAACAATGTGCAGGAAGCCAAAAATCGGGTCATCGACATTTGTGAGAAAATCATGAGCAGCATCGCGAGCGGACGGCATTATACTTATAAGCGGCTCGTCGATCAGGCGATTGCCTATACCCATCGAAATTTCCAATCCCCAGACATCTCCATCCACAAGGTGTGTGCGGATCTGCATATCAGTCCGGGCTACTTCAGCAGTATTTTCAAGCGGGAAACCAAAACGACGTTTGTGACCTATCTGTTGCAGCTGCGCATGGAAAGAGCAAAGGAGCTGCTGCGAACAACCGATTTGAAAACGTTTGAGATCGCGGAGCAGGTCGGCTACAGCGACGCGAACTACTTCAGCTTTTGCTTCCGCAAGCACGTGGGCTTGTCCGCCAAAGAATATCGCAACAGCAGCGGCAAAGAGGAGTAGGCGATGAAAAAGCTCCTGTTTGGCGTGGTGGACGCAATCAAGGCCAAGAGCATTCAGTTTATCATTACCACCTCCTTTACGCTCGTCACGGTGCTCGTCGTGCTGTTTGTGGGAGTGATGCTGTACAGCAAGTTCTCGGAGACCGCCGAACAGAATGCGTTCCTCAATACCCAGCAAATTCTCGAGCAGGTCAAATACAATCTGGACAGCTACCTCAACGGGACGACGCAGATTTTTGAGCTGGTGGACGACAAGATCAGACGAAGCCAGAGCATCACCTCGGAAAAGCTGAACGAGCAGCTGGAGGCTATCGTGGAAACACGGAAGGATATTGTTTCCATCGCCGTTTTCAGCCGAAAGGGAGAGCTTTTGATGGGGACGCCGTCAAAGCCGATGCGCAAAAACAGCAAGCTGACGGAGCAGAGCTGGTTTCAATCTGCCATCGATGATCCGAACAATCTGTCCTTTTCCTTGCCGCATATTCAAAATCTGTTCAAAGGCGAGTATACATGGGTCGTATCCATGAGTAGGGGAATCACGATCAAAGGAGATCGGGGAGATATTCCGGCAGTACTCTTGGTCGATGTGAATTTCAAGGAAATCGACGAGCTTTGCCAGCGAGTCGGATTGGGTAAGCGAGGGTATGCCTACATCATTGATCTGGTCGGAAATATCGTCTACCATCCACAGCAGCAGCTCATTTACGTGGGCCTCAAAAACGAAAACCGCTCGCTGCCGCTGAAGTATTCGTACGGCAGCTACGTGGACGAGGCAGAGGGTGACAAGCGCCTCATCACCATCAAGACGGTCGATCAGCTCGGCTGGAAGATCATCGGAGTCTCCTACATGGATGAGATCGCCACCACGAAAAGCGAGATCAGCAGGTTTATTATTTGGCTGTTGATCTTTGTCATCGTGATGGTGCTGTTTGTGCTCTCCTATATCTCGGCAAAAATCTCAAAGCCGATCAAGATGCTGGAGCGATCGATGGAGCGGGTGGAGCAGGGTGATTTTACGGTCAATGAACCGATACGAGGGAGCCAGGAGGTCGAGCAGCTGTCTTTGCGCTTTCACCTGATGATGGCGAAGGTCAGGGAGCTGATGAGCCAAATCATCCAGGAGCAGGAGGCCAAGCGCAAGAGCGAGCTGGAAGTGCTGCAGGCGCAGATTCACCCGCATTTTCTCTACAATACGCTCAATTCTGTCGTCCGGATGGTCGGCATCGGGAAAAACGAAGACGTGATTACGACGATCACATCGCTGTCCAAGCTGTTCCGTATCAGCTTAAGCAGAGGGAAGAATATGATTACGGTTCAGGAAGAGCTGGAGCATGTTCGGCATTATCTGATCATTCAAAAAATGCGTTACAAGCAAAAATTTGAGTACGAGATCGAAGCCGAGGATGCGGTGCTCGCCTGCAAAACGGTGAAGCTGCTGCTGCAGCCGATCGTGGAGAATGCGATCTACCACGGCATTGAGCACATGGCAGACCCAGGCGAGATCCACATATCCGCCTCGCTGTCAGAGGGAAAAGTCCTGCTTCAGGTAAGGGACAATGGCCTCGGGATGTTGCCAGTGGTGCGTGAGCAAGTCCTGACAGGCTCGTACAAGAGCGAGGGGGGATCGGGCGTCGGTATTCATAACGTTCACGAGCGAATCCGTTTAACCTTTGGCGATGAGTACGGGCTAGAAATCGAGAGCGAGCTGGAGGTAGGGACCGTGGTCAAGGTGTGGATTCCCTGCTTGCAGGGCTACGGACAAGAGGGTTGACCATATGGGATCCATGAAACGATACGCGTTATTCATTGTGGTGCTTTTGGTGGCGGTAGGTGTTTTGTACGCCTGTGAATCTCGGCTGGATGCGCCGCGGCCGGACAAGAAAAAGACGATTGCTCTGATCGTGCGTATGAAGCATGGTGACTACTGGCGTACGGTGAAGCTGGGAGCGGAAATGGCGGCGAGGGAATACGACCTCAATCTCAACTTTTACGCGCCCGACTACGAAGAGGATTCGCAGAGCCAGATGGAGCTTGTCCAGCAGGCGACGCTCGACGGGTATGACGCGCTCGTGGTCGCGCCGAGCGAAGACCGTGTCCTGGAAGAGGCGATGAAGCTGAGCGGGGAGAGGGTCCCGATCCTCACACTCGATACCGAGGGCCAGGCGGAAAAGGTAAAAAGCTATATCGGGACGGACAACTACGATATGGGCAAAAAGGCAGCCGAAAAGATGATCCAGCTGATCGGCAAGAAAGGGCAAATCGCTCTGCTCGGCACAAGCAGAAGTACAGCGAATGTCATGAGCAGAGAAGTAGGCGTCCGTGACGTCCTGCAGCAGGATCGGCAGGTAGAGCTCGTGCCTGTCGACTACGTCCAGCTGGACAAAAAGCTGGTAGGAGAGCTGACCCGCGAGCTGATTCATCACAATCCAGGTGTCCAAGGAATGATTGCGCTGGACGCCAATACAGCCATCGGAGCTGCCGAGGAAATCGAGAAAATGGGCATGCAGTCCGAAGTCAAAATCGTGGCGATCGACAGCCCGCCGGAGGTACTGGAGTATTTGCAGGAAGGCGTCATCTCTGCGACGATCATCCAGAAGCCGTTTTCGATGGGCTATCTCGGCATCAAATACGCTTTGGATGCGAGCGAGGGCAAGCAGGTGCCGGGAAGGGTAGACACCGGAACCAAGGTGATCGATCGGGAAAACATGTTTTGGTCGGAAAATCAGAAGCTGCTGTTCCCCTTCGTCAAATAACAAAGAAAAACTGATGAGAATTTTGATAAAAAAGCGTAGGATTTTCGATGGTAACCGCGATGGAAAACGCTTACATTTTTTATATATCAGATGTACACATAGGGGATAAAGGGGGAAGTTTTCATGAGAAAGCTAATGGCAACTACGCTGGTTGCAGCGGTCACTCTTTCGGTGGTCGGTTGTTCCCAATCTTCTGGAGGTTCGCAGCCCGCCGCATCAGGGGGTGGCAGCACGCCGGCACCAGCCGCAGCACCTGCGTCTTCCACGCCAGCACCAGCTCCTGCAGCAGCACCGGCAGCCAACCCGAAAATCGGTGTGGCGATCTACAAATTTGACGACACGTTCATGACGGGTGTACGCAACGCGATTTCCAAAGCGGCTGAAGGCAAGGCAGAGGTAGACATCGTTGATAGCCAAAATGCTCAGCCAACGCAAAATGACAAAGTAGATTTGTTCATCAACAAAAAAGTAAACGCTCTCGCCATCAACCCGGTTGACCGTACGGCGGCTGGTGTCATCATCGACAAAGCCAAGCAAGCGAACATCCCAGTCGTATTCTTCAACCGCGAGCCGATGCCAGAGGATATGCAGAAGTGGGACAAAGTCTACTACGTAGGCGCGAAAGCAGAAGAGTCCGGTACGATCTCCGGCCAGCTGCTCGTCGACTACTGGAAGGCTCATCCGGAAGCGGATAAAAACAAAGACGGCGTACTGCAGTACGTCATGCTCAAAGGCGAGCCGGGTCACCAGGACGCCGAGCTGCGCACGAAGTTCTCCGTCAAAGCTATCGAAGACGCTGGTATCAAGGTGGAAAAAGTGGCCGAGGATACAGCGATGTGGGATCGCGTAAAAGGACAGGAGAAAATGGCGGCATTCCTCGCTGCATCCGGCGACAAGATCGAAGCCGTGCTTGCCAACAATGATGACATGGCACTGGGTGCGATCGAAGCGTTGAAGGCAGCGGGTTACTTTACAAACGGAAAATACATGCCAGTCGTCGGGGTAGACGCGACAGCGCCAGCGCTCAAAGAGCTGGAGTCTGGCACTCTGCTCGGTACGGTGCTCAACGACGCAAACAACCAAGGAAAAGCGACACTGAACATCGCGGCAGCTCTGGCAAAAGGAGAAACGCCAAACAAGGATACCACTGGCTTTGACATCACAGACGGCAAATATGTCTGGGTTCCTTATAAAAAAATCACGAAAGAAAACATGGCGGACGCGAAATAAAAGCCTCTTGCTGGCAGTGGGCTGACAGGGGAAGAGGATAAGGCGAGGGAGTCGGTTGATGGAAGAATCGATCTGTCTCCCTTGCCTTTTTTCCTGCATGGGTGGGGGACACACCAGATTCAAACTGGTGGGGGAACACACCAGACACATACTGGTGGGGAACACACCAGACACATACTGGTGGGGAACACACCAGACGCATACTTCATGACGTAGACTTTCACAGCGAGGAGGCATCGGCATGGCTCAAAACGCTTATTTGCTCGAGATGAAAAATATATCGAAAGAGTTCCCAGGTGTGAAGGCACTCGACGACGTTACGCTGCGTGTACGGCCAGGAACGGTGCACGCCTTGATGGGGGAAAATGGGGCAGGCAAGTCAACCTTGATGAAATGCCTGTTTGGAATATACAAGCCGGACGGCGGCGAAATTGTACTGAACGGCGAGAGTGTGACACTGGGCAGCTCGAAGGATGCCTTGCTGCGGGGAATCTCCATGATCCATCAGGAGCTGCATCCCGTTCCTTTTCGAAATGTGATGGAGAATATCTGGCTGGGCCGGTTTCCAGTCAAAAAGCTTGGTCCTTTTCCGTTTGTGGAAGAGAAAAAAATGGTGAACGACACCAAAAAGCTGTTTGAGGATCTGGGAATGGATTTGCACCCGCATGAAATCGTGCGCAATCTCTCCGTTTCCAAGGTGCAATCACTTGAAATCGCCAAGGCGGTCTCCTATCATTCCAAAGTCATCGTGATGGACGAACCTACGTCTTCCTTGACAGGAAACGAAGTGGAGCAGCTGTTCACCATCATCCATGAACTGAAGAGCAGGGGAGTCGCGATCATCTATATTTCTCACAAGATGGAGGAAATCCTGAGAATCTCCGATGACGTGACCATCATGCGCGACGGCAAGCTGATCGGGACGTGGCTTGCCTCGGAGCTGACGACCGATCTGATTATCTCCAGAATGGTAGGGCGCGATCTGACCCAGAGATACCCGCAGAAAAGCAATACGCCAGGGGATGTCGTGCTGAAGGTTGAGGGGTTGACGTCTGCTTTTGCAGAATCTTTCCAAAACGTTTCCTTCGAGCTGCGCAAAGGCGAGATTCTAGGGGTAGGGGGACTCGTGGGGGCACAGCGGACAGAGTTGATCGAAGCACTGTTCGGCTTGCGGTCCATCCGCTCGGGGACGGTGCATCTGCATGGCAAAGAGGTGCGAATCAAGTCTCCGAAAGAAGCGAAGAAGCACAAAATGGCGCTTTTGACCGAGGAACGCAGGGTAACCGGGATCATTCCCGTCCTGCCTGTTCTGGAAAACACCGTCATCGCCAATCTGGCCAACTACCAGACCCGCTACCTGCTGCTCAACGAACGCAAGCGCCGGGAGGATGTCAGTCAGAACATCGACAAGCTGAGGGTGAAGACGCCTTCCATGAAGACTTTGATCAAAAACCTGTCGGGCGGCAACCAGCAAAAGGTACTGCTGGCGAGGTGGCTTTTGACTGAACCGGATATTTTGCTGCTCGATGAGCCTACACGTGGTGTAGACGTCGGCGCCAAGTACGAAATCTATTCCATCATTGCAGATCTTGCAAGGCAAGGGAAAAGCATTATCATGATTTCCTCTGAAATGCCCGAGCTGCTCGGGATGTCAGATCGGATCATGGTCATGTGCGATGGACGACTCTCCGGTATCATTGCCGGTGCAGATGCGACAGAAGAAGAAATCATGCGACTGGCTACCATGCATTTGGGCTGACCAGGGAGGGAGGATCTCACATGAGCAGTTTGACTCAAAAGCGCATACAAGGCTTCGTAACGCAAAATGCCATCTACATCGTTCTGGTCGTGCTGATCGCCGGAATCGCTGTCTACGATACCAATTTCCTTTCAATTACGACACTTCGGGATATTTTGCTGCAATCGTCGACCCGGGCGATCATCGCTTTGGGGGCGGCATTCGTATTGATCACAGGCGGTACAGACCTTTCCGCAGGTCGCGTGGTCGGCTTGACGGCTGTCATTTCGGCCTCCATGCTGCAATCACAGGATTATCCGCGGCGCTTTTTCCCTGACTTGCCTGATTTGCCGCTGCTGATTCCGATCTTGATCGCGATCGCAGCAGGCTTGCTTGTTGGGCTGATCAACGGGATCATCGTATCACGCTTCAGCGTGCCGCCGTTTATCGCCACCTTGGGTACGATGGTCATCGTTTACGGCGTCAACTCGATTTACTTTGATATGGAACCCAACCAGTCGCAGCCGATTGGAGGACTGCGGCAGGACTTCGGGCATTTGGGGACAGGATTCATCGGCCCGAGCGGCCCCTATTCTGTCCCGTACATCGTCATTATCGCCATCGTAGTCGCCTTCTTCGTCTGGGTCGTGTTCAACAAGACACGGCTCGGAAAGAACATGTACGCCATCGGAGGCAACATGCAGGCGGCGACTGTTTCCGGGATCAACGTTGCTTGGAACCTGATGATTATCTACGCAATCGCTGGCGGTCTCTACGGCTTGGGCGGCGTGCTGGAGTCGGCGCGTACGGGCGGTGCCACCAACAACTACGGAAACATGTACGAGCTGGATGCCATCGCGGCGTGCGTCGTCGGTGGTGTCTCGACATCGGGTGGGATTGGTACCGTACCAGGTGTCTTGGCAGGTGTCCTGATCTTTGGTGTCATTAACTACGGTCTGACGTTTATCGGTGTGAATCCGTACTGGCAGCTGATTATTAAAGGGTTGATTATCGTAGCGGCTGTTGCGTTTGACATCCGCAAATACTTGGCAAAGAAATAAGACAGATTACCCCCGATTGCATTGAGAGTGTTGACAAAGTAATGAAGAATTGGGTTTTCCAAGAACCGTGTAGAACTTATCTATACGGTTTTTTTAACGTATAGGAGATTATAAGCATTTACGCTTTTCATTTCCGGAGCGCATGACGAAGTGCTTCAGCGTCCGCTTCTGGCATTACTTCGGTAAAGCTTTCCGCTAAAACGCCGTCGCTCCTCCATGAGATGGCAACGGTAGAGGTTTTCTTAGGTTTGAGGCGTGCCCAGAGGCATCTTCTAATTGGTGAAAGGGAAGGAGCCCTGCTTTGTTCAAGTTCCTTGAGGAGGTACGAGTCAGTGAATGCCAAAAGGCTAAGAAGCGTAGATTTCACGCACTGTATGACAAGGTCTACCGGTTAGACATCCTATGGGAGGCATGACGGAGAGTACGAGCGAATAAGGGCTCGGCTGGGATTGACGGAGAGACGTTAGCGGACATTGGGAAGCGAGGCGAAGTGTTTTTTTTACACGAATGTCAACGACTTCTTAAAGAAGGCAACTACCATCCGAAGAAGGATGGCAAGCAACTAAACCAGTGTGCTCCCGTTGCGTACAAAAACACACTCGTTGCTTATGCTTTTTTATGTCTGTCTACTTGAAAGGGGTAAGTGCATAAGTGCAGATTTTTTGTTTCTGAGTTCTGCTAATAGGATAATTGGGATTGGTTGGGGGGTTTAAAAATAGACCCATTTTTTACTTTTTATGGTTATAATTTAAAAAAGTTTATTGGGAGGGTTAACATGAGAGCTTTTTATCTTATCTCTTTGTTATTAATAAGTGGGTGCAGTTCAGAGGTTGATAACAGCAAGTATAAAGAACAAATAAAGATCTTAGTTAATGAAGATGACTTAGTTGATTTCCAGAGCAGTTCAGCTGTGGCTGAATGGACGCCATCAACAAAAAAAGAAATTGATGAAATTTTTGATGATCTACTTCCTACAATTAAAATTTCTGGTGAAATTCAAGAGTATGATCCCTATAAATCAAAGAATCTTATAGGTTCTTATGATCATGCAACAATTATCGTTCCACTTGAAAAGATGGATACATCACAAAACAACAATCTGATTATTGAAATTAATAAGAAATACTACTCAGCTTCAGGTGATTCCGAAATTATTGAAAAAATAATTGAGCTTTCGAAAATATTCAAATGAATATATTTCCAATTATATTCATTTCTGTTAGAATGACAAAATATTACATATTTTGTAAATAGAGGTATTAAATTGAATAAAATTGTTGTTACTCTATCCCTACTCACAGCTCTGACATCAATATCAAGCATTGCCTATGCAGATCTTCACGGAAGGGATGCATTGTGGTTAGGGGGGTTTTCAGAAAATGTACTAGAAGATTTTGATTATTGGGAGAGTTCTACAATCGATACATACAACCTTGATGACGAGACTGCAAATGCAAGATTAGTTTTTGAAAATCAAGTGAATAATGAAATCGGTTCTGACTTTAACTTTTGGAGAGTAAATTCTTCAGGTGACGCAGAGTTGAGATATTATGCTAACGACTATACCGATGATTGGTATGGATTAATGACGCCATATAAAATTAACTCAAGTGATAATTATGTAGAGGCCCAATTTGGAGATCAGTGGGATAGGGCAAAGATTCAATTAAATTATGAATTAATGGACAACGATGGTATGACTGCTGCTAATAGAGATTGGACAGTTTTACATGAGACCGGGCACGTTTTCTCCTTAAAGCACAACCCAGAAGCTGATTCGGTCATGAGAACAGTTGAAACGAGTTTTTGGGGTAATCCAATATTCTTTGATTACGACGAGTTTACCCAACTCGATTTAGATAATCTGGACTATAAATATTAATAAGCTATAAGGAGGTTAAGTTAAATGAAAAAGACTTTATTTACAGTTAGTGCAATCGCTTTAATACTAGGTTCTTCACTTTATTTTTCAACTTCAACAAGTATTAAAGCGGCAAACGAAACAAATTCAATAGAAAAAGATGTTTACATACGTGATGCTTCTTATGCATCATTCACGGATATAAAGGCACTCGAGAACGCTGCAGACATTATTGCAGAAGTAAAATTCTCTGGAAAACGTGAGACCAAGGTTTGGGGGTACGAAGAGGGAGACACTTACACGAATACATTAACAAGTGTTGAGGTGAAGAAAGTACACCAGGGAGAGGTTTCTAAAGGAGAGGAAATAGGAGTTTACGAGCCAGCATACATAAGTGAGAACGGTTTTTATTCAATTGAAGGATATAACTTGATGAATAAAAAAGGGAAATATCTACTGTATTTAAGAACTAAAAAGGATGGAAACTATTCTGTTTTAGGTTTGTATCAAGGAAAGTATGATTTAAATGAGACTAGTACATTAAAGGAACTCAAAAAATTTAGATCTTACGAGGACGTACAGGATAGAGAATATCTTGGGGATGAAGTTGAACACTTCAATAAATTAAAGAAAGAAAATCTGAAAAAATATACTCAATAAGATATTTATGAAACGATAAAATTTTGAACACTTCATTTGAATAAGTAGCAAGTAGAAGAAAAAGGCACATAGGCTTAAAGGGAGTGTTGACAAAGTAATAAAGCACCGTTTCTCAAGATGGGTTCGACCAAATTGTGAAATTATGTATGGAGATGGAGGTAAGGAAGGCTACAAAAAAATTACGCTGCCAAAACAAAAAGGCTGCAAGGAATGCTCGCTGCGGGGTCAGTGCTTTACCGGGTCAAGGCCGTTTCGAAAAATAAAGAGGGTCCTCTTTCACATTACCATGAAACGCGCACACAATTTAGCCAAAACGTACAAGAGAGGCATTCGAAACACACTCGAACACTGCCTCTCCTCAGCGTTGGCTTTAAACATAAAACATAAAACGAATGATTAAAGCAAGAACCTAGTCGGGGACTGGGCAAAAACTTTGAATGTATTAAGGAGATTAAGATAAAAAATCGATGACAAAAGGGTTGGGACAAAAATCCCAACCCTTTTGTCAACACTCCCCACTGGTTCGGGGGTTTTTTATACAGAGAGAAGTTTACTAGATTCCTGTTCAGCATAAGGGTAGCTACGGCTCCGCCACTTAGCTTTGGCGAGCCTAGTCTGTTACTGGGTCAAAATATCTGCGGATGATGGTGCATTTGTAACAAAATGGAATGTTTTTTCGTCTACTCCTGTATGAGAAAAGTATGGGAGGGAACGGGATGAAACCGATGAATCGCAGCAGATGGAGACTGGCTGCTGGCGTTTGCTACTATCGGTGGAAGCGGCATGTGCAATGGCTGTTAGGGCAAAAGGAATACGCGCGCAAACGTCAGACTGAGTTATTGCCGCATGTCCACTTTCAGCACCAGTCGATATTGCTGCGAAAGCTTCAGGACGTCGAGATGTGGATGCAGCACAACAAAGTCACGAATTTGCGGCTCGCTGCGCAGTGTCTGAACGGGATCGTGGTGCAGCCAGGGGAGACGTTTTCCTACTGGCGGCTGATTGGCAAGCCGACTCGTCAAAAAGGCTATCTAGACGGGATGCTGCTGTCACATGGAAGAGTGATGGCAGGAGTGGGGGGCGGACTGTGCCAGTTATCCAACCTGCTGTATTGGATGACCCTGCACACGCCACTATCCGTGACGGAGCGGCATCGGCACAGCTACGATGTTTTTCCGGATGCGAATCGCACGCAGCCGTTTGGCAGCGGAGCGACCTGCTTTTACAACTACCTCGATTTGCAGATCGCCAATCGGACCAGCCATGCCTTTCAGCTCCACGTTTATGTGACGGATACGCATTTGATGGGGGAATGGCGTTCAGACATGCCGCCGACACGAAAGTATGAGATTGTAGAAAAAGAACACACCATGCAGCCATCCCTATGGGGAGGATATGAGCGTGCCAACCAACTTTACCGCCATGTGTACGCACTGGACGGAGAGTGGCTGCAGGAAGAATGGATAACGGAAAATCGAGCGATGATGATGTATGAGCCCCTCTTGCCAGAGGCTGTCTGTAGGCAATCCGGACAAAAATAAGAGGAGGATGTTTCCTATTCCGTATACAAACTGGAACTTGGCTCCATTCTGTGAGAAAATAGGAACATATGCTTTCGTCTTTAGGAACGTGAAAGGTGGACTTATACATATGTCTTCTGTTGATCGCATCACAGCAGGTTTAAATCCGGAGCAGCGGGAAGCTGTTCTGACCACGGAAGGGCCCGTATTGATTCTGGCCGGAGCGGGTAGTGGCAAGACCAAGGTGCTCACTCAGCGCATCGCTTATCTCATCAGCGTCAAGCAAGTAGCGCCATGGAGTATTTTGGCGATTACATTTACGAATAAAGCCGCACGGGAAATGCAAAATCGCGTAGCGAGCATCATCGGAGGGGCAGCGGCACAGGATGCCTGGCTGTCGACCTTCCACTCCCTGTGCGTACGCATCCTGCGCAGAGATATTGACCGTTTGGGGATCAACCGTAGCTTCTCCATCCTGGATGCGTCAGATCAGCTGTCCGTCGTCAAGCAATGCTTGAAGGATCTCAACATCGATCCGAAGCAGTATGAGCCGCGCTCTATTTTGGCGGCGATCAGCACGGCGAAGAACGAGCTGACCGATCCAGAGACGTTCACACGTCTGGCCGGGGATCCGTTCTCCCAGGTGGCGGCCAAGGTATACGAGGCATACCAGAAGAAGCTGAGAAACAATCAGTCTCTGGACTTTGACGATTTGATCATGACGACTGTCCGGCTGTTTAAAGAAGTGCCGGAAGTGCTGGAATTCTACCAGAAAAAATTCCGCTACATCCACGTCGACGAGTATCAGGATACGAACCGTGCCCAGTATTTGTTGATTTCCATGCTGGCAGATAAGCATCGAAACGTTTGCTGCGTAGGGGATGCCGACCAAAGTATTTACAAATGGCGCGGTGCAGATATTTCCATCATTTTAAACTTTGAAAAAGACTATCCCGAAGCGAAAATGATTAAACTGGAGCAAAACTATCGCTCTACCAAAACGATTCTGCAAGCAGCCAACCAGGTCATCGCGAACAACAAGCTGCGCAAGGAAAAGAAGCTGTGGACAGAAAACGTAAGCGGTGAGAAAATCAGCTGCTTCCAGGGAGATTCCGAGCATGACGAGGCTTACTTTATCGTGGACTCGATCCGCAGACAAATGGCGCAGTATAAGAGCTACGACAAGTTCGCCGTCCTGTACCGGACGAACGCCCAGTCCCGTGTGGTGGAGGAAGTGTTCATCAAGTCGAACATTCCGTATACGATCGTGGGCGGTACGAAGTTCTACGACAGAAAAGAGATCAAGGACATCCTTGCTTACTTGCGCCTGATATCCAATCCGGATGACGACATCAGCCTGCAGCGCGTGATCAACGTACCGAAGCGCAACATCGGGGATACGACGGTAGACAAGCTGCAAGCTTACGCCAATGCAAATGGCCAGTCGCTGTTCACGGCGATCCAGGAGGCAGGATACATGGGGCTGCCTGCGCGCACGACCAATGCGATCCTGTCCTTTAACGACCTCATTACGAGTCTGATGCAAATGACAGACTATCTGAGCGTCACAGAGCTGGTGGAGGAAGTGCTCAAGCGCTCGGGTTACCGCGAAATGCTGAAGGAAGACAAAACATTGGAAGCACAGGCGCGTCTGGAGAACATCGAGGAGTTTCTCTCCGTTACGCAAGAGTTCGAGCGCAAGAACGAAGACAAAAGCCTGCTCGCCTTCCTGACGGATCTCGCACTGGTGGCAGACATCGACTCGCTGGGCGATGACGGTGCGCAGGAGGAAGTTTCTGCGGAAGGACAGGTCGTTCTGATGACGCTGCACAGTGCCAAGGGTCTGGAGTTTCCGGTCGTCTATCTCGTGGGCTTGGAGGAAGGGGTCTTCCCGCATAGCCGCTCGCTCTTTGACGAGTCCGAGATGGAGGAGGAGCGCCGCCTCGCGTATGTAGGAATCACTCGTGCGGAGGAGCGCCTGTTTATGACCTGCGCCCGGATGCGGACTCTTTTCGGACGGACGAATGTCAATGCGCCTTCTAGATTTTTGCAGGAGATTCCGGCAGAGCTGCTCGATGGCAGTCCCGTTGCAGATAGAGGCTACGGCAGCGGTGGGGGCGGAGGCTTCGGTCAACGTGAAGCCGGACGCTCTGCTTTTGGTGGCGGAGGCTTCCAAACAGGTGCACCTCGCGTAGGCATGGCACAGCGCTCTGCAGCGACAGCAGGCTCGCCGTTTGCTCGTCCGGCGGCAGCCCAAGCGGGAGACAAACTCCCAGGCCACGGTGCTGCGGCTGGCGTGGATTGGAAAGTTGGCGACAGGGTCAAGCATGGCAAATGGGGCACAGGGACAGTCGTAAAAGTAAAAGGAACCGGAGACGACAAAGAGCTGGATATTGCGTTCCCAAGCCCGACCGGAATCAAGAAGCTGCTGGCCAAATTTGCTCCAATCGAACGGGGTTAATGTAGTGGAATCGGTATAGTAAAGGGTGGAGTAGATGGATCGACTGACGGCGGAAACAAAAATTGCGGAATTAACGAAACGAATTGAGCGGCACAACCGTCTTTACCATGAACTAGATCAGCCTGAGATTTCCGATCAGGAATACGATCAATTGGTGCGGGACTTGCGAGAGCTGGAGAGCAGCTTTCCAGATCTGGCATCCGAGGACTCTCCGACCCAGCGAGTAGGGGGAGAACCTCTTCCTTTCTTTGAAAAAGTGGTACATAGAACACCGATGCTAAGCCTCGGCAACGCCTTTAACGAAGAGGACCTGCGGGATTTTGACCGCCGTGTCCGCCAAGCAGTCGGGAATCAGGCCGTACGCTATGTAGGTGAGCTCAAAATCGACGGACTTGCAGTCTCGCTTCACTACGAAGACGGGAAGTTCGTTCGGGGAGCGACGCGTGGGGACGGCACCACGGGTGAAGACATTACGCAAAACCTCAGGACGATTCGCTCCATTCCGCTGCGTCTGACCCGGCCATTGACGCTGGAGGTGCGTGGGGAAGCGTACATGTCCAAGGGCGCTTTTGAGCGGCTGAACAAGGAGCGCGAAGAAAAAGGCGAAGCGCTTTTCGCCAATCCGCGCAACTCGGCAGCAGGCTCCCTGCGCCAGCTCGATCCCAAGATTGCCGCTTCCCGTCAGCTGGATACGTTCATCTACGGCATCGGTGAATTGCAGGGAGAATCCGTCGAATCCCACAGCGAAGGACTGGATTTGCTGGAGACATTGGGCTTCGCGGTCAACCCGGAGCGTCGAGTGTTCGACAACATCGATGACTTGATCACGTTTATCGCGAGCTGGACGGAAAAACGGCCGAGTCTGCCATACGAAATCGATGGCATGGTCATCAAGGTGGACAGCTACGCTCAGCAGCAGGAGCTTGGATTTACGGCAAAAAGCCCGCGTTGGGCCATCGCTTACAAATTCCCTGCGGAAGAAGCAGTCACCGTGCTTGAGGGCATTGAGGTGTCTGTAGGGCGCACCGGTGCTGTGACGCCGACTGCACTGCTCAAGCCGGTAAGCTTGGCGGGAACGACAGTCAAACGCGCTTCGCTGCACAACGAAGACATCATTCGGGAAAAAGGCTTGATGATTGGCGACCACGTCGTCGTGAAAAAAGCGGGAGACATCATTCCGGAAATCATTGCAGTTCTCCCAGAGCGCCGTACAGGGGCAGAGCAGCCGTTTAGCATGCCGACCCATTGCCCGGAATGCGGCAGTGATCTGGTCCGTTTGGAGGAAGAGGTAGCGCTGCGCTGCATCAACCCGATGTGTCCGGCGCTGATTCGGGAGGGCATGATTCACTTCGTCTCCCGCACCGCGATGAATATTGATGGCTTGGGCGAGAAAGTAGTAGCTCAGCTCTTCAACGACGGCATCATTCACAGTGTGGCGGATCTCTATTACCTGCACCAGCAGCGCGATGTATTGCTAGGCATGGAGCGCATGGGGGAGAAGTCCGTGGACAATCTGCTCGCAGCGATCGAGGCGAGCAAGGAAAACTCACTGGAGCGAGTCCTGTTCGGTTTGGGGATTCGACTGGTGGGTGCCAAAGCGGCAAAAGTCATCGCGGAGCATTTTGGAACCATGGATGCGATTATGCAAGCTAGTGAAGAGGATCTGACCCAGATCGATGAAATCGGTCCGAAGATGGCAGCTAGCCTGGTCAACTACTTTGAGCAGCCACAGGCCAAAGCCGTCATCGAGCGATTGAAAGCGGCTGGAGTCAATATGGAGTACAAAGGCTTGCGTGTTGAGAGCGGGGCTGATCTGCCATTTGCAGGAAAAACGATTGTGCTTACCGGTACGCTGACGCAAATGTCGCGTCAAGAAGCAGAAGAAGCAATTGCCCGCCTCGGCGGGAAAGTAACGGGCAGCGTAAGTAAAAAAACCGATCTGGTCATTGCAGGTGATAAGGCTGGCTCCAAGCTGGAGAAAGCCGAGAAGCTGGGTGTGGCTGTGATGGACGAGGCAGGCTTCCTGCAGGTCCTAGAAAGCAACGGCTAGCCAATCATTCCTTGGCGACGGCAGACGGAAGAGCAAGGAAAGGGACGTGAAGAGCATGAAGGGCTTCCTACGATGGGGATATGGAGCAATGGTTTTGGTACTTTTGTCTGGCTGCAACGACAGCGAGCAAAACAAACCAGCTCCACCACCCACGGTAACGGCAGCGGCTCTAAAGGGTGACCTGACCTACCAGGATGTGCTGGAAAAAGGGGAAACGGTACATAACCTGGCTATGACGACAGACGCAGAAAGAATCTGGGTAGGCACTCACTCAGGACTGTACAGCTCGACACCTGGCGGGCTGTGGAGTCTTTTATCTACTGAGCTCGAGTATCAAGACATTGTCGGCTGGTTTGTCGATCCCAAAGACCCACATCAGATCTACGCAGCAGGAAATCAGGGTGTGATGCATTCGAGCGACGGCGGCAAGGAATGGACCTCCATCGGGTCTGGCTTGCCTTCTCCCGCCGATATCCGCAGCTTTGCAGGGATTCGTGAGGGAGACCAGATTCGCTTGTTTGCTTTCGTTTCCGGAGAGGGCATCTACCAATCATCGGACGGCGGAGACAACTGGAGCATCTGGCAGCCGATGGACCAGGAAGTTTTTGCTATGGATTTCAACCCTGAGGAAAATCGTCTCTATGTAGCGGCGCAATTCAGCTTGCTCTATAATGAGGACGGGGAATGGAAGACAGAGGTGCTTCCGCAAGCGCAGCAGATCTACTCTCTATCTGTCGACAAGCGCACGGGCATTTTGGCTGTGGCAACCGAGCAGGGCATTTTTGAAAAAATAAAAGGCGAGTGGCGTCTTCTGGATGCACGCTCACCGGAGAAGCTGATCATGATCTCTTCGGGAGAAGGAGAGACAAAGTGGGTCGGAGTAGGGGAATCTGCACTGATTTACAAGCTTTCCGATAACCGATGGGTCAAATGGAACTAGGGTGCCCTGCTTTACAGCACAGATAGGAACGATAAGTCCTATCCGGTACAAGTTGCAACTATGGCGAGACCTTAGCCAAGTTTTCTAGGAGTAAAAGGAGTAACGTATGAATGCGAAGTTTTTGACAGGATGCAAGCTGATGACAGCTTTACTTCTCGTGATTGCCACAACGGGTTGCTCGCTGCTGCCGCGTGGCCAGGAAACAGGACCAGAGCCTGCAACTCCATCCTTGTCGCCGGTGGTAGAAGTTTCCGAAGATTATTACGGCAGTATTCCGCCGTATAAACCAAACCAGACTCGCGGTATGCTGAGTGATACCAAATACCGGATCGATTTCAGCCACCTTGAGCTGGGACTGATGGAGTTTGCCCGTGAAACGTTCCCGACCTCCGAATATCTGTTCCAGGAAGGGCAGCAGATCAAACAGGAGCAGGTGACGGAATGGATCGCGCAGGAGAAGGCAGGCGCGGCAAACGGACAAAAGAAAAAAGGGATCTTGGTACACGTACTCGAGCATGATTACCTCAGCAAGGAAAAGGATCACTTGGGGCAATTGGAAGGAATGGTCCTGGGTCTGTCCCTGTCTCCTGAGTATCAGGATGCGACCGGACAGGATAAAATGTACACGACGCAGGAGCTGCAGGCGAAGGGTCAGCAGCTGGCTGCCCGTATCGTCCAGTCGATCCGGGTCAATACCCCGACGGTGCCGATGCTGGTCTTGCTGTATCAAGTACCGGAAGCCAACTCATCGCTGGTGCCAGGGCATTTTATTATGTCGGGGACAGTCAATGCCAATGAAGCATCGGTCTCCAAATGGCAGCCGATTGACGAGGAGTTCTATTTATTCCCAAGCTCGGACGTAGAGAGCAAGTACGCCCAGCAGTCTTTGCAGTACGACAAGCTGATGCGTCAGGTGCAATCGTATTTCGGCGAGTATGTGGGGATGACGGGTGTCGGAAGATTCATGGGCGGTAAAATGACAGAGCTGACGATCACCGCTACGGCGGAGTACGACTCTCGCACAGAGGTCTTGCAGTTTACGCAATTTGCGGCAGGCAGCATCAACCAGCTGTTCGACAAGAGCGTGCATATCAATCTATATGTCCAGTCGATGAACAAGCCGCTTGCGATCTACATTCGACCAGCCACTGGTGAGCCGTACATGCACATATACCGACAGTAAAAAAGCAAAGGACTCTTTCACCGAAATGGGGAAGGAGTCTTTTTTACTTATAACGATGAAAAAAGAGGAGCTTATCAACATAGCTGGGGTGAGGAAAAGCAGGCTTCCGTTTCTTTGCTCCGACCTACACCCTACGTAGAAGATGAGACTGTCCGCTCCACAACGATTCACGGGGAAGCGGCAAAGTAGTAGCCGCTAGGCAGGGAACGCAGGGGTACCGCTTCTGGAACCCGTGAATTCGTTGTTCCGCTAAGTAGGGTTCCGGAGTCGCTCCGCCTGGAAACCTGCTTCTCCAGCGAGCCTTTGTGGTTTCTAGGCACCTTTTTTACTTCCCGCGTTTTTCTCGCATGAACCAGTAGTGTAAGAGGTTATCGTCCTTTCTAACACATGTGTGCAAAAGTGTACAGAGATATACAAAAGTGTCTATGTCTGTTCGTGGACATCGCTTGTTGTTTTTCGAGAAAAATGCAAACACTATCCGAGTGTGTGCGAAGTCGGTTTTGTTGGTACGATCCTTGCATATGTATAGAGAATGAAACCAAACATGGAAGAATTCGATAAGGAGGCGTCACAATGCAAGTAGAATTCAAAAACGAGGCGTTTACCAATTTTAGCTTACCAGAAAATAAAAAGGCGTTTGAAGAAGCGCTCGCAAAAGTTGAAAGCGAGCTGGGCCGTGAATATGATCTGATCATCGGCGGAGAGCGTATCAAAACCGAGAAGAAATCCCGTTCCATCAACCCTTCCAATAAAGAGCAAGTAGTGGGTGTTGTTTCCCAGGCTGACCAAGCACTGGCTGAAAAAGCGATCCAAGTAGCAGCAAGCACATTCGAAACCTGGAAAAAGGTTCCTGGCACTTCCCGTTCCCGCTACCTGACTAAAGCAGCAGCAATCCTGCGCCGTCGTAAGCATGAGTTCTCTGCTTGGCTCGTAAAAGAAGCAGGAAAAAGCTGGCCAGAGGCGGATGCGGATACTGCAGAAGCAATCGACTTCATGGAGTACTATGCTCGCCAAATGGATAAGCTGTCCCAGCGCCATGATCTTCCTCGCATCCCGGATGAAGATAATGAGCTGTACTACGTTCCACTTGGTGTAGGGATCGTAATCCCACCATGGAACTTCCCTCTCGCCATCATGGTTGGTATGACGACAGCAGCTCTGGTTGCAGGTAACACAGTAGTGCTGAAGCCTGCTTCCACAACGCCTGTAATTGCAGCCAAATTCATGGAAGTACTCGAAGATGCTGGCGTACCTGCAGGTGTAGTAAACTTCGTACCGGGCTCCGGCAGCGAAATCGGTGACTACCTCGTTGAGCATATCCAAACTCGTTTCATCAGCTTTACTGGTTCCCGCGATGTAGGTCTGCGTATCAACGAGCTGGCTGCTAAACATCGTCCAGGACAAAAATGGATGAAGCGTCTGGTTGCTGAAATGGGTGGTAAAGACTCCATCGTGGTAGACAGCGATTGCGATATCGAGCTGGCTGCTCAATCCATCGTGGCATCTGCATTTGGCTTCTCCGGTCAAAAATGCTCGGCGTGCTCCCGTGCGATCGTACACCAAGACGTATACGATCAAGTGCTGAACCGCGTAGTCGAACTGACGAACAACCTGACTGTAGGCGATATCCGCAGCAACGATTTCTACACAGGTCCAGTCGTTGATGATAAAGCGTACAACAAAATTTTGGAATACATCGAGATCGGTAAAACAGAAGGCAAACTGGTTGCAGGTGGCGAAAAGGGTCCAGACTCCGGCTACTTCATTATGCCAACTGTATTTGCAGACGTAGCTCCAGATGCACGCATCATGCAGGAAGAAATCTTTGGACCTGTAGTGGCATTCTGCAAAGCGAGCGACTTTGACCATGCGATGGAAATCGCGAACAACACCGAGTACGGCTTGACTGGTTCTGTCATCAGCCGCAACCGTGCAAACCTGGAGCGCGCTCGTGAAGAGTTCCACGTAGGTAACCTGTACTTCAACCGCAAGTGCACAGGCGCTTTGGTAGGCGTACATCCTTTCGGCGGCTTCAACATGTCCGGTACAGACTCCAAAGCAGGTGGCCCAGACTACCTCTTGCTGTTCACTCAAGCAAAACTGGTTTCCGAAAAACTGTAAGACTTGTCTTTACAAAAGTCGCCTCGAACTGGGGCGGCTTTTTTCTTTGCGCCAGCAGGCTTGTGCAATGGGAAGTTTTCTTTACGCTCCTTTTGTCCACACTACTAACAAAATGACGTGCGGGCAGGTGAGAGCGCTGTTTACGTATGTAGTTTCAGGATTATCCGCCTTTTTTCTCGTCTATCTGTTGATGCCGGTGGCTCATTGGCTGGCGTGGAAAACGCAGCTGCTGGATATCCCTCGGGGAAGAAAAGGTCATAGCCAACCGATGCCGTTATCGGGCGGAATCGCGATGTTTGTCGGTATGCTCATCGTGTCAGCTTTTTTTGCAGGGGTGCAAAAAACGGTTGCGGTTTTGGCAGTAGGCGGAGCCATATTAATGGCGATCGGATGGGTCGATGATGCGTATAAAGCCAAGCAAAAAGATTTTCCTGCGTTACCCAAATTATTGATACAGCTTTCGGTAGGAATGATGGTATTTTTCTTCGACATCCGTTTTCGAGGCGTCAGTCTCACCTGGTTAGGGGGAGACGACGGTGCTTTTGTTACCTTTCCGTTGTGGATCTCGTTTCTTGCTACGGTGATTTGGATCGTTGGATTGGTCAACATGGTGAACTTTTTGGATGGAGTAGACGGATTGGCGGCAGGAGCGACTATTTTTTCAGCGGTGACGTTGTTCTTTCTCTCGATGGTAAAGGGGCAGGATTTGACGGCGCTGCTGGCAGTGGCACTGGCGGGGGCGGCATTGGCTTTCTTACGCTTTAATTTCTATCCGGCCAAAATCTTCATGGGAGATGCGGGGTCGATGTTCCTGGGATTTGCACTGGCAATCATTTCTCTCGAGGGAACGATGAAAGGGGCTACGCTCATCTCGCTTGTGGTGACAGTCCTCGCTTTGGGATTGCCAGTCATCGATACCTTGCAGGTCATGATCAGCCGATTGCTTGCAGGGTCGCCTATGTATCAGGCAGACCGTCGTCACGTCCATCATCGGCTGATGTCTCATGGTCTGACTGCCAAACAGACCGTTGTGGTCCTGTATGTGGTCAGCTTTTTGTTCTCGGCGTTGTCGCTGTTTCTGTTTTATTTTCAGAAGATCTGAGGGCCGGTCACTCGATTACTCCGCTTGATAAAAACGAAACTGGTTTCGTCCGGAGGCCTTGGCCAAGTAGAGGGCCTTATCGGCGTGGGTCAAGAGCTGATCGGCATCGCTGGAAGTCGTCGGATAGAGGGCGATCCCGATGCTGGTCGTGCTGCGAAACGTATGTCCTTCCAGTATCCACGGCTCTTGAAGTGCGCGGATGATCCGGTTCGAAACCTTTTCGACCTGCTGCTGGTTCTGGATGGAGGTGAGGATGATGACGAATTCATCGCCTCCCAGACGGGCAACCGTGTCTCCCTCCCGTACACAGGAGCTCAGTCTGGCCCCGAGCAGCTGCAGGAACTGATCGCCTGTATTGTGGCCCCAAGTGTCGTTGATTTGCTTGAAATGGTCACAGTCCAGAAAGAGGACGGCGACCATATCCTTATTGGTTTTTGCCGCAGCCAGTGCATTGTGCAGATGGATGTAGAGCAGACGACGGTTTGGCAAGCCGGTCAGCACATCGTGATACGCCATATGCTCCAGCTTGGATTCCAGCTGTTTGCGTTCCGTAATGTCACGAGTAACGGAGAACACATGGGTGCATACGCCGTCTTTATTATAGATAGGGGAAAGGATCGACTCGCCGATCACTTCCCCTTCGCTGGTATAATGGATCGGTGCTCCACTCAAAACGGCTTTTTTGTACATACGGTTCAAAATGGATGCCTTCCCCTCGGGATAGACGTCCTCTATTCGCTTCCCGTAAGCCTCTTCGGTCAGCTTGGCTACTTGCATCGCAGCAGGGTTCATCAAGACATAGCGAAACTGGAGTCCCTCACTTTCAGACTCCTCTACAGACATAAGAAAGAACATGTCTGACATATGATGAAAAAAGCTGGTCAGGATATCCCCGTATTGACTGATTAATGTTTCAATGTCGAGCTTTGACATGTCTGTTTTCTCCTGAAAGTAGGCTTGTCCACCATCTTATAGTATAGCAAGATTGCGAAAGAAAATGATGAGGCGATGGTAGGAGTGCGGGGTTTACTGAGTATTGGCTGAGGTGGTAAAGTAAGGATATCCTTTTTTCAGCTTCTTGGTTGGGAATTCGATCGAAGTATCTTTATCGGAAAAACAAGGAGTTGTCCTATGCGTAAAAAGCTGCTTCCTGTCTTGATTCATCGGTTGCCACAAAACGCGATGTCTCGGACGATGGGGAAAATAACTGCATCAAGATTTAGCCGATTGGCGATTCAACGCTATATCCGCCATTATCACATCGATTCTACCGTGATCGAAAAGCCGGTAAGTCAATATCGTACCTTGAAGGAATTTTTCTGCCGCCGACTGAAACCGGAAGCAAGGCCAATAGCACCAGGCGAACACGTCATCGTCAGCCCAGTGGATGGTACCGTTTCTCAAATGGGAGATATTTGCGAAGGTACATTGATTCAAGCGAAAGGAAAACAGTTCGATGTCGTCGAGCTGCTCGGTGGTTCCGTAGAAGAGGCCAAGCGCTACTACGGAGGAAAATTCATCACCATTTATTTAAGCCCGAGAGATTACCATCGCATTCATATGCCAGTCGAGGGAGACTTGATCCGGTACAGCTATTTGCCGGGACGTCTCTATCCAGTGAACAAGCTGGGGATTGAAAATGTGGATCGCCTTTTTGCACGTAATGAACGGCTCGTCACGTACATTCAAACAAAAGACATGGGCGATTTGGCACTGGTCAAAGTAGGTGCCCTCTTCGTCGGAAGTGTGAAGGTCTCCTACAATACCGCGACTACCAATATCAAGCATGGCCGCCAAACCAATGAGCCCATCATGGACACCCCGCATTACCAAAAAGGGGAAGAGCTCGGCTGGTTCGAGTTTGGCTCTACGGTCATCCTGCTGCTCGAATCCAACCAGCTGGAGTGGGCAAAAGGAATCGAGATCGGCAAAAGCCTGCTCATGGGCCAGCTGCTGGCAGAGAAGGCTGAATAAAGGATTCACGTCAAGAATTGCGTGCCAATAGAGCTCCAAGGCTGCTGATGATTTCAGCCCTTGGGCTTTTTTCGTTGGTTTGGAGTGCTTTTCTGATTAATGATCGCTGAAAAGAGCTTCTATGCAAATGCCAACAGGCTATGCTTTGAAAAATCTTTGAGTGATCGAACGACAGGATGAGCTGACCAGGAAAAAGCAGAAAAAAGCGAAAGGTATTAGGGACACATCCGAGGCGGAGTGGAAAAAGCGGAACAAGCTTGAGCGTCCAACTCTGAGACGCAGCCTTGAGGATGCTACTTTTGGACGCCGTTCCGCTTTTGGAATGGAGCCGTGCAGGAATGACCCCCGAGCAGGTGGCCCTACTAACCTGCAGCGTTTTCTGCTTTTTCCGCCCCTCCCCAACAGCCCGAACGAAATCAACTTCGGTAAATCTTTTTTTACCATAGAAGAAACCGTCGAAAATTGACTGAACCCGCTGTTTTCAAGTAAGATCAAAGTTATGGATACGATTCGGAGGTGGAAACATGAGTGCCATTACTCGCAAAGAAGTGGAGCACGTAGCCAACCTGGCTCGCTTGCAACTGACAGAAGATGAAGCAGAACGTTATACAAAGGATCTCAACGCGATTTTGGAATTCGCAGCGAAGTTAAATGAACTGGATACGTTCAATGTAGCGCCTACCAGCCATGCGACAGATGTGAAAAACGTGATGCGTGAAGACGTCAATCGTCCGTCCCTGCCGCGTGAGGAAGTGCTGAAAAACGCACCGGACCACGAAGAAGGACAGTTCAAAGTACCGGCTGTATTCGAGTAAATTTCTGGAGAAGTGAAGGGAGGAACCTACTGTGTCGCTGTTCGACAAGCGATTGTCTGAAATACATAGCGCCCTGCGCGCAAAGGAGTTGTCCGTGACGGATCTGGTGCAGGCATCCATCGCCAGCATCAAGGAGCACGACGACGAAATCAAATCCGTTCTGCATGCTGATGAAGAAGGGGCTCTTGCTCATGCCCGTCAGCTGGACGAGCGTCTCGCGAAAGGTGGCGAGGAGCTGGGCATGCTGTATGGTCTGCCTGCAGGCTTGAAGGACAACCTCATCACCAAAGACGTACGCACCACCTGCGCCAGCAAATTTTTGGCCAACTTTGATCCTGTCCATGACGGGACTGTTTCCAAAAAAGTGAAGGATGCCGATGCTGTCATCGTGGCGAAGCTGAACATGGACGAGTTTGCCATGGGCGGCTCCAACGAAAACTCCGGCTTCTACCCAACCAAAAACCCATGGAACACCGAGTACGTTCCAGGCGGCTCCAGCGGTGGCTCGGCGGCAGCAATGGCTGCACGTCATTTTTACTTTACGCTCGGTTCGGACACAGGCGGCTCCATTCGTCAGCCAGCAGCTTTTTGCGGCGTGGTTGGTCTGAAGCCGACCTATGGCCGTGTATCGCGTTTTGGTCTCGTGGCTTTTGCTTCTTCTCTCGACCAGATCGGACCTGTAACGAAAAACGTGGAAGACTCCGCATACGTCCTGCAAGCGATCGCAGGCCACGATCCGTACGATTCCACTTCCGCCAATGTAGAAGTTCCTGATTTCCTGTCTGCTTTGACGGGAGATGTAAAAGGGCTGCGCATTGGTGTGCCAAAAGAGCTGATCGGGGAAGGAATTGATCCAGAGGTGCGCGATGCCGTGCTGGCAGCGCTGAAGCAGCTGGAGAGCATGGGAGCGACCTGGAGCGAGGTATCCATGCCGCATACCGAGTACGCGGTGCCTGCTTACTACCTGCTGTCTTCCTCAGAGGCATCGTCCAACCTGGCTCGTTTTGACGGCGTACGCTACGGTGTGCGTGCCGACAATGCGTCCAACCTGATCGAGCTGTACAAAGAGTCCCGCAGCCAAGGCTTCGGTCCAGAGGTAAAACGGCGCATCATGCTCGGTACGTATGCCCTGTCGTCCGGCTATTACGATGCGTACTACAAAAAAGCACAGCAAGTGCGCACCCTGATCATCCAGGACTACAACAGCATCTTTGCTGATTTTGACGTGATTTTGCATCCGACTACGCCATCTACGGCGTTCAAAATCGGGGAAAACGTGGACGATCCGGTCAAAATGTACCTGGAAGACATCTGCACCGTGCCTGTAAACCTGGCGGGCTTGCCAGCGATCAGCGTGCCATGCGGATTCTCCGGGAAAGGTCTGCCGATCGGCTTGCAGATCATCGGCAAAGCGTTTGACGAATCCACCGTGCTGCGCGTGGCACATGCCTATGAACAATCTGTAGGCTTCCATACGCGCAAGCCGGAATGGGTGAGGGGGTAAGAGCATGAGCAAGTACGAAACCGTCATCGGCTTGGAGGTCCATGCCGAGCTGTCCACCAACAGTAAAATTTTCTGCGGCTGCAAAACCGAATTCGGTGCGGAGCCGAATACCCATACATGCCCGATTTGCTTGGGGCATCCAGGCGTACTGCCAGTGACCAATAAGCAGGCAGTGGAATTCGCGATGAAAGCCGCGCTGGCGCTCAACTGCGAAATCTCCCGTGAGACGAAGTTTGACCGCAAAAACTACTTTTACCCGGATTCTCCAAAAGCGTACCAAATCTCCCAGTTCGACCAGCCGATCGGCTACAACGGCTGGATCGATATCGAAGTAAACGGCGAGACTAAACGCATCGGAATCACTCGTCTGCATCTGGAAGAGGATGCAGGGAAGCTGACGCACAGTGACTTCGGCGGAGAGTCTTTGGTAGACTTCAACCGTGTCGGTGTTCCGCTGGTGGAGATCGTATCCGAGCCAGATATCCGCACACCGGAAGAAGCGCGTGCGTATTTGGAAAAGCTAAAAGCGATCATTCAGTACACCGAGGTTTCTGACGTGCGTATGGAGCAAGGCTCCCTGCGCTGCGATGCCAACGTGTCGATCCGTCCGTATGGTCAAGAGGAATTCGGGACCAAGGCCGAGCTGAAAAACATGAACTCCTTCCGCAATGTGCAAATGGGCTTGGAGTATGAAGTGATGCGTCAGACCGAAGTGGTTTCCTCCGGTGGAAAAGTCGTACAGGAAACACGTCGTTGGGATGAGGCAAACAAGAAGACATTGACTATGCGTTCCAAAGAAGAAGCGCATGACTATCGCTACTTTCCAGATCCTGACCTCGTGCGCATGCAAATTTCCGAAGAGTGGATCGAAGCGGTACGCGCGACGATTCCTGAGCTCCCGGATGCTCGCCAAGCGCGCTACGTCAACGACTTTGGACTGTCCAAGGACGACGCTGGTGTCCTCACGATGTCCAAGGAAACGGCTGATTTCTTCGACGAAACAGTCAAGACAGGGGCGGAGCCAAAAGCAGTAGCGAACTGGCTGATGGTGGATCTCCTGGCTCACTTGAACGCCAACAATCTGGTCTTTGCCGACGTGAAAATGACGCCGCAAGGACTGGGTGAGATGATCAAGCTGATCGCAGACGGCACGATTTCCTCCAAGATCGCGAAAACGGTCTTCAAGGAAATGGTCGAGACAGGCAAAGAGCCGAAGAAGATCGTAGAGGAAAAAGGCCTGGTGCAAATCAGCGACGAGGGCGCGCTGCGTCAAATCGTCGTCGATGCGATCAACTCCAACCCGCAGGCTGTTGCTGACTACAAGTCCGGTAACGAAAAAGCAGCCGCTTTCTTCGTTGGTCAAGTCATGAAGCAAACCAAAGGCAAAGCGAACCCGCCGATGGTGAACAAGCTGATTGCGGAAGTATTGAAAGAAATGTAAGGATTGGACCGACAACTACCAAAGCGTTCTCCTGATTCAATGGGAGGGCGCTTTTTTTGCTCATGCACGACCCAAAGATGACAATCCCCGTTTTCTCTAGCATAATGAGTAATGTGAAAATAAGGAAATGATTATAAAATGAGGGGGGACTATGAGATTTGCAAAGCTGAGGGCGGCGGCCATACTGACGGGGGTACTTGGGTGTTTTTATGCGCTTACTCCTGCTATGGACGGGCTCAGGGGAAATGTTGTGCTTGCAGCCTCCGAACAGGCAGCAAAGCTCACGAAAGCACAAGCCGTTGCATTTGCCAAACCATTGCCAATCGCTCTGGAGGGATACGAGCTGGCGGATTTGTTTCCGGATCATCAACAGTCCTTTGAGAGTGGCCGTTCGGCATGGACTGCCGATTGGAGCAAGGGGGAAGATGAGACGGAGCACAAATGGATCACAGTGGATGCTGTCACAGGCAAGCTGCTCAATTATTCGCAGCTGAAAAGGGATAAGCAAATGGCTGCAGACGCCAAGCTGATCTCCCGGCAGGAAGCGCTGCAAGCGGCACAGCAGTTTTTGAAAGCTGTTGCGCCAATGGAGCTATCGCATACGGAGGGGCCAAATCTGTATGAGGAAATGAATCCGTATCCACCACGGGCGGGTGCTTATTCCTTTTTCTTTACGCGTGTGGAAAAGGGGATTCCTTTCCTTGAAAATGATTTGCAGGTGACCGTCGATTTGCGAGGGGAGATTGTGCATTACAAACGCAACTGGTTTGATGGCACGCTGCCCGATCCAGTTCCGCAGCTTTCAGAGGAAGAGGCAAGAGGGCGCTGGGACGAGACGGCACAGCCGACTCTTGGTTACGCTTATGCGGGGGAAAAGCTCTTACCATACGGTTTGAAGCAAAAAGAAATGCACCTCTCCTACTATTACACGGAAAAGGATCCTGCTCTGATCGATGCACAGACGGGTCAAGCGTTGAACCTGCTTGGGGAGATCGTCAGCCAGCCTGAGCGGATCGTAGCGCTGGGGAAAGCCGTTCAAGCAGGTTCCGTACAAAAAGAACTAGCCGACTATGAGATAAGAGAGAAGGCGGATCAAATCGCCAAAGCGATGTTTTCCGCACAGCCAGAGAAGGGTAGCTCGGGAGCATCCACCTTTGTTAGCATGGACGAGTTTGGCGAAGGAAGCCAAATCAATAGCAGCTTATTCTTATACGTCCGTCCTGCTGAGGGAGGAAAGGGTGAGAAGCGATACTCGATCGGGATGGATTCATACGGAAACGTCACTTCCTTTTCGCTAGTAGAAGACCACGCAGAAGGCACAGATCAAGCCAGTCCGCGTTGGATCTCCTACGAAAAGGCGCAATCCATCGCGACAGATTTCATCAAGCAGCTATTGCCCGATCGACTGGGAAGCCTCTATCCGATCTCGCTTCCACCGACAGAGGACAGCCAATCGTTTCACTTTCAGGACGGTGGCAGCTACAATCTTGTATTTGGCTGGCTGAAGCAGGGAGTTCCGGTAGAAAGTCTGGAAACCATGGTCATGGTGAATCCCCAGACAGGAGAGGTGAAAGGATTGATTTCCCTGCCTCCCTACCAAGGGCTGGAGGATATGGAGAAGCAAACGTCCGGGATCGATAGGAAACGGGCGAAGCAAACGGAAGGGGAGAAGAAGACGTTTCAGCTCACCTATTTCATGCCTCATCCAGAGTGGCGGCAAGGAAGCTATCTGGTGAGACGGGAGCCGAAGCTCGTGTACAGGATGACGGGTGACGAGGGTATAGTGGATGCGCACTCCGGACAATGGGTCAGCTTTACTGCGTACAAGCAGTCGAAACTACCTGGTGATATCACCGATCATCCGCAGCGTGCGGTACTCGTGCAAGCAGTCGAGCGGGGATACTTCCCTGTTTCGGAGGGCAGATTGAACCCGGACCAGCTGGTTACCCGAGGGGAGTTTCTACGGATTCTGCTCATTGCGAATCGCTTTTACGGATCGATGCACTTCTTTGGGGAAGAAGTGGAATCTGTGCAGAACTTCGCTGATGTAAAGGAAAGCCATCCTCTTTCCCCGGTTGTACGGGAAGCGATGGGCCTTGGCTTGGTGCAGCCAGCGGCAGGATCGGACAGGCTAAATCCCGATCGTCCCATTACCTTGCAGGAAGCAAACGAGCTGGGCAATAAGCTGCTCGGCCAGGACAACAGTGCGCGCAGCTTTTGGAAGGCCGGGAATTCCCTGCGTCTGCAAGATGCTCTGACGCGTGCGGACCTAGCGGTGTGGCTGGCCGACTGGGAAGAAGCAGCAAAGAATAATCGATAGAGGACGGAAGCTGTTCTTCCGGGGATTGATTGAGCTAAAAAGGCTGTCCTGCCGCTGGAATTCCAGCATACAGGACAGCCTTTTTCTCGGATATCACGCAGTCAGCGCGTGCAGCATGGTTTCCATCAAAACCAAAGCCTGGCGCTCCTTCGCGTCAATACTCGTCAGCAGCTCGATAGCCTGCGCACTTTGCTGAGGTTCATTTGGCTCCCCTCCAGCAGGAAACGGGAAGAGGCGGCAGAGCTGGGCAAATTCGTCGGCAATCGCTCCGTACTGATCAGCAGCTTGCAGGCAGTCTGGACGAATCGCATCAAAAGCTGTGTCAGTCCACGTTTCCGCGATCTCCTTCCAAAAGGCAGAGGCATTGCAGCGAGCATCATGGGCGATGGCAAGCGTGTAAGCATTTCCGTTTGGCTCGATGGTACGATTCTCAAACGCGTTCAGCCAATCGGCGTAGGCGTCAAGTCCATGGGTTGCTCCAAACGCAGGCTCCTCACCACGATAATGCGAGATTGCCATTTGCAGCGCTCCGATCAGCATTTGCCTTTGGTCTGTTTCGAACGACTCATCCAACGTGAGTACAAACAAGTCCTCGATTAATCCGCGGCCCAAATGATCGTACGGAATCGTCCCCTGGTGGCCGCAGTTATCGCCTGCATGAAGCAGCTTCTGCTCGTCATCGTACCCGTAGATCAGGGCGAACTCGGGAATGAACATATCCCAAGCCAATACAGGGTAACCACGATCCACAGAGCGATGAATCAACTCCAGCGCTTGCGGGAGCACTTGAGAGAGCTGTCTCTTTTCGCGTGCACTCGCGCCTAGCTGGGAAGGCTCGACGAGGTTGGCATTTATTTCGATTCCGGTAGCCTGCTTGAAGTCGCTGATGGAACGAGAAGTGAATCCGAGGTTGCGAAGGCCGCGGGATAGCACCGGACCAAATTCAAACATGGTTGGTCCTGCAATGTGTACATGCTCAGGCACTACAGTCAATCGAAAGGCGTGGCCGCTCAATCCCATTACCATTGGAAGAGACAGTTTTCGATTCGCCGCCTCCAGCATACCTCGAAGAGCCATGACGCAAGTAACCCAAGTGTGGAGAGTGAATGCTTCCGGTGTGTTCAATACGACCTTTTTCATAATTCCCGCTTCCTTTCGTGATTGCACGTATTGGTCAACGACGACACGAGTTTTTTCCTGAATCAGCTTTTTGCGTGAACGCGACAGGACCTGGTACACGTTGGCTTGGGAGATCTGAAACAGTCTGGCGATTTCCAGTGGAGACAGGTGATCGAAGAAATGAGACTCGACGATTTTTCTCTCCCGTGGATTGAGACAGTGGAGCAAGCCGGTGATCGTTTGGAGCAGCTCTCTGCGGACCATGATTTCCTCAGGATTGGTCGCGGGATCAACGGGCTGTGACCATCTGCGTCCCAAACGGTGCAGGATGCTGTCCAAGTCCTCCCAGTCTGTCTTCTCTTGATCGGCAGAGCTTGCGATGAGGCCAGAGAACGGTTGCTCGCGCTTTTGCGGCCCTTTTTGCAGGCGCGTGTAAGCCTGGTTGCGGACGATCCGATGCAGCCAAGGCAAGAAGCGGCGACTGTCCATCAAGCTCCCCAGGTGTAAGAAAGCTCGAATCAGCGCTTCCTGCACGATGTCCTCGGCTAGAAACGGCTCCTGGGTATACGAGCGAGCATATCCATAAACCTTGGCACGATGCCGTCTGACCAGCTCTCCAAACGCCTCCCCGTCTCCATCCTTCGCGCGTTCCACCAGAACGTCGTCTGCTGTCATGTCCTCTTCCTGGTCTTCATATCGATTCAAGATCTTGGCATCCATCGTAAAACTCCTCGCTAATTTGTTGACTTGATACATAGACTTAAGCGATGCGGGATTTCTGACAAAGGAGTAGAAAAAATTTTGTTAGCCTTCTCGAAAGGGATTATTTGTAACGTTTTCCACTCTCCCCTATAATGAACATACACGAATGATTGAAGAGGGGGAAGGACAGATATGAAGCTGATTTCTATTTCGGGCGAAAACGTTCCACCGAGCAAAGGAGGCTCTCCTGCAGAGACGTTTGACCGCTCGATAGCCACCTGGGAGGAAAACGGACAGCAAACGACATTGACCGTTACCTATGTCCGCTACTTCGTAAAGGTCCTGGCTGAACGCGGTATTTACGATCAAGAGGCGGAGGGGATCCCTGTCACTCATTTGGTTGCCCTCTTGTTTGCGGATAAATATCCGAACCTTCCGGAAAAACGACACTACATCAACAATACGGAAGACTTCCTAGCACTGTTTGAGGATTTCTCGCTCGCGAAATGGAAAGAACGTTACCCGGGCATTATCGTACACTCGATTGCGTAAAGAAGTTTCACATACGGCATAGCAGGGGTAGGGCATGCTATAGGCATCCAATTATTGGAGTTGATCAGCATGCTTTCTCTGTTATTGTCTCTTTCTCTGGCTGCCACTGGAGAGCCGTTCATTGCCCCACACCAAACAACAGCTACCGCCCCGGTTTTTCATCAGCTCGCCACTCAAGAGTACGATGTCTATCTCAAGCACTGGCAAAAAGGAACAGAGCTTCAGCTAAGCCACCCGCTGTTTCGGCTTAGCAAGGTTTCGGCTGGGCCCACGTCCTTTCCTACTATTCTTTTCGATGGGGAAGCAAACGGCGGCACAGGGCAGATCTCGATGACGTTTTACAACAGGGGGATCAGATCTTTTCGCCGCCGGGAACGGTCCAAAAGGCGCGAGTAGACGACAGGCAGCGCAAGTTTGTGGTCTCTGCCGCTATTCCTCGCCTGCTGATTGGGCAAACGGGCGCCATTCAGGTGACTTTCACCGGAGAAAATGGCAAGCGTGCTGCTTTTTACGTGAAAGCAAAGTTTTAGAGAGAAATGCTTCAAG
The DNA here is from genome assembly GCF_003710815.1 of Brevibacillus centrosporus. Lineage (GTDB taxonomy): Bacteria > Bacillota > Bacilli > Brevibacillales > Brevibacillaceae > Brevibacillus > Brevibacillus centrosporus. The sequence continues at coordinate 69,421 of NZ_RHHP01000008.1, read as the reverse complement.
GGCTGTTTCCGCATGCATCGGGAAGGAGGAGTGCGGATGATTGAAGTCAAGCAAGTCAGCAAACGCTTTGGCGATTTTACTGCCGTTCGCGATGTGTCGTTTCGTGTGGAGGCAGGGGAAGTATACGGTCTTCTGGGGGAGAACGGCGCAGGGAAAACGACGACGATGCGCATGATGGCGACGATTCTGCAGCCTACTACAGGAGATATCGAGATCAGCGGCTTCTCTGTCCAGCGGGATCCGGTCGAGGTACGGCGCAGGATCGGCATCCTCTTTGGGGGAGATGTCGGGCTGTACAATCGGTTGACGGCAAGAGAAAACATCGCGTATTTCGGGAGCTTGTACGGTCTGGAGCAGGCCAGGCTGCAGGAGAGGATCGACAGCCTGAGCCGAATGCTGGATATGGAAGAATTCATCGACAGGCGGGTCGGCTCCTTTTCTCGGGGGATGAAGCAGAAGGTGGCGATCGCACGTACCCTCGTACACGATCCCGATGTAGTTCTTCTGGATGAGCCGACCACGGGACTCGATGTTACGGCCGCCAACAATTTTCGCAGAATGGTCGCCCGTATGCAGGAGGAAGGAAAAACGATTCTGTTTTCGAGCCACAACATGGGGGAAATTAACAAGCTGTGCAAACGAGTGGCTTTGATTCACAAAGGGAGCATGCGCTTTGCAGGCACACTGGAGAGCATGCGGGAGCAGTACGGGATTCATGACCTGGACGATATTTTCATGGCCGTGGTGGAAGGGAGCGAGAACTGATGGGCAGACGTGTCATCTGGACGGTGTTTCAAAAGGAGCTTCTCGACCTGTTTCGCGACCGCAAAACATTGCTGGGAACCTTTCTGGTGCCTCTGGTCATTATTCCGTTCGTTTTCTTTTTGCTGGGAATGTCCTATAGCAATGTCGAAAAAGAGGCGCGTGCCTACGTACCGATCGCGATTCATGGAACATCCGGACTGACTGCTGCCCTAGAAAAAATACCAGGTGCACGGATCCTGCAGCCGGAAAATGCAGAGCAGGCGCTGCAGGGGGGAATGCTGCGGGCTATTGTGACGATCCCTTCCGGCTTTGACGAGACGATTGCTGCGGGGAGAACAGGGGCGCTGACGGTTGCCTACGACTCCACCAATCAAAAATCCGTCTACGCGCGGGATGTGATCGAGCAGACGGTGAAAGCGTATAGTCAGGAGATCGTAGCCCAACGCTTGCAGCATGCGGGGCTTTCTCCAAAGGCCATCGAGCCGATCGCTTCGACGTATCAAAACGTGGCCACGGAGGAACGCTTGTCCGGTGGCATGCTGGCCGGTATCATTCCGTTGATGCTTGTTGTTTCTCTGGCCTCTGGGGGAGTTGCCGCCGCCAATGATCTGGTCGCAGGAGAAAAAGAGCGGGGAACGCTGGAGTCGCTGATGACGGCCCCGATTGCCGCCAATCATATTTTAACCGCCAAGCTGCTGGCTGTGATGGTGATGAGTACGATGAGCGCTCTGGCTTCCTTGGTCTCGGTGTCTCTGGTGCTGAGCTTTGGACCGTTGGATACGGAAGGGGCTGGGTTTTCCCTAGGCTTTTTTTCGCCTGCCACCCTGTTGGTTTTGGTGCTGACCATTCTTTTGCTTGCCGCGATGTTTGCCGGTTTGGAGCTGGTTCTGAGCACGATCGCGAAGTCTTTTAAGGAAGGGCAGACGTATATGAGCGGAATCATCTTCGTAGCGATGGTGCCCTCCTACATGCTGATGCCGCTGAACCCGGTGGATATTCCTTTTTTATATTACGTGCTGCCCGTCTTCAATGGCGTCGCTCTCTGCAAGGAAGTCTTTTACGGAAGAGTCGATCCGGTACACGGATTGGTCGGACTGGGCACTTCTTTGTTGTACGTTGTTGTCATTATTGCCTGGAGCTCTCGATTATTCCGGAGGGAGGGAGCCGTCGTAAAAAATTAAAACGAGTTGCCCTGTTGCTGGTATGAATGTTGAAAGCTGGTGAGTGCGAGTGAATCCGCTTTATTTGGGTGTCCTTCTGGTATTTGTGTCAGCAGCAGCCTTCGGTGTCATGACGATTTTCGCCGTATTTGCCTACGGGGCAGGCGTATCGGTCTCGACTTTGCTGTTTTTGCGGTTTTTGTTTGCCTCAGCGATTTTCTTCGGCCTGATCCTCTGGAAGAAGGAGTCCGTACGCGTCAATAAAAAACAACTGCTAAGCCTGTTTCTTCTGGGCGGCATTCTGTACACGATGCAGTCGCTCAGCTTTTTCTCTGCGGTTCAGTATATTCCGACATCGATGGCAGCCCTGCTGTTGTATACGTTTCCGGCGTTTGTGGCGATCCTCAGCTTTTTCGTAGAGAAGGAGAAGCTGCGCAAAAAAACGATCATCGCGATGGCCATATCATTTGTGGGGCTGGCGATGGTACTGGGGCTTTCCTTTGGGGAGATTCATCCACTTGGCGTATTCCTCGCGCTGGCCGCGGCGATCTTTTACTCCGTGTACATCATTGTCGGTAATCGGGTGGTAAAGGGGTTGTCTCCGTATGTGACCTCTGCTTACATCACACTGTTTGCCTGCTTCTCCACGTTTTTGGTCGCCCAAAAGGATGGCGGGATCGATCTGTCCTTTGACGTGCAGGGGTGGTTTGCCTTGGCGGGTATCGTTGTCTTTTCTACAGTGGTCGCCATCAGCACATTCTTCCGGGCCTTGCAGCTGATCAGCTCAACCAAAGCCTCGGTGCTCAGCACATTTGAGCCCGTCGTGACCTTTGTCGCATCGGCCCTGCTGTTAGGGGAATCCTTTACCTGGCTTCAGCTGGTGGGAGGCGCGGCCGTGCTTGGGGGAGCAGTTCTCATCGTATCGGGGAAGGAAGAAGCGGAGGGACAAGCAGCAGAAAAAGTGGAAGCCGTTTCCTAGATAGACTTAGGCATCGGCAGAAAAAAGACGCTCAAGCGAACGTGAACTGCACCTCTAAATGTTAGATGTGTCTAACAAATGGGGTGCAGTTCATCGCAGGAGCGTCTTTTATATTTTCAGAAGCTGCGGTTTATTCGGTCATTTGGGAGCGGATGAGCCAGCCGGCACCATAGACACCAGCATCGTTGCCCAATGTGGCGGCTACAATCTGCGTGGATTCTACCACGTATGTGAAGGGGACGAAGCGGGCGAAAGACTCACGGACTCGTGAAAAGAGAAACTCTCCAGCTGCCGCCACACCGCCACCGATGACGATCTTGGCGGGATTCAGCAAGATTGCCAGGTGGGACAGGGCTAGACCAAGGTAGAGGGTGGCCTGCTCGACGATGGCAAGTGAGGCTGTGTCGCCCTCTTTGGCAGCATCGAGAACGTTTTTTGCCTTGAGCTCACCGTGCTGTGCCAGTGCCGCGGCCAGTGCGGGACTCGTGCCGTTCGTGGCAGCCAGCTTGCCTTCGCGGATGATGGCAGTAGCAGAGGTATAGGTCTCCAGACAGCCGGTCTTGCCGCAGTTGCAGATCGAGCCGCCGCCTGGTGTCATGGTGATATGCCCAATTTCGCCGCCGACGCCATTGATGCCGTGAACGACATTCCCGTGGACGATGATTCCGCCGCCCACACCTGTTCCGAGCGTAATGGCTACGAGGTCTTCCGCACCTTGCCCGGCACCTTGCCACATCTCGCCCAAAGCAGCCATGTTGGCGTCATTTTCCACAGCTACAGGCAGACCTGACAGCGCTTTCAGTTTCTCACGGAGGGGGACAGGCTTTCGCCAATGCAGATTGACAGCTTGCATGACGATACCGTTTTTTGCGTCGATCGGACCGGGGACACCCACGCCGATTCCAAGGGTCTGTGCTTTACTGTACTCGTGCTGCGCGAGAAGTGCATCAGCCATCTCTGCGATTTTTTGCAAAACCCCGTCTTCGCCTTGTGCGACGGGAGTAGGCTCCTGCGTCTTGGCCACCAGCTCTCCATCCGGGGTAATCAAGGCCATTTTAATCGCGGTTCCACCTACGTCTACACCTACGATGATTTGCTGCACGACTGTCCCCTCCCATCCATTTCATTCCCATCTTTTTCTATCTTATCACGCCCAAGACAGCATAGCGATTCCCAAAAATGGCTATACAGGATATGATGGGTAGAGAAACGATAATATCCGTGAGCGAGGGAAGGAAGAGGGGATCTGCCTTGAAACGAGCCAGATTAATCTACAATCCGAGCTCCGGCCGGGAGATCGTGCGTCGGAGATTGCCGGATATCCTTGATTATATGGAATCCGCCGGATACGAGACATCCTGCCATGCAACGAAGGGTGAAGGGGATGCGACCGAGGCGGCAGCACGTGCTGTTGCCAGGGGATACGACCTGATCATCGCTGCAGGTGGAGATGGAACGATCTATGAAGTGGTAAACGGGATGGCCGAGCTGAAATCACGTCCGTCCTTAGGAATCATTCCGTGTGGTACGAGCAACGACCTCGCCCGCGCTGTCGGCATACCCAAATCGATCAGCCGGGCTTGCGAGATTATCTCCAAAGGCAAGAAGAAGAAAATCGACCTCGGTCGGATCAATAACCGTTATTTTATCAATATCGCAGGTGGAGGCTCGCTGACGAATCTCACGTACGAGGTTCCGAGCAAGCTGAAAACGATGATCGGTCAGTTGGCGTATTACGTCAAAGGGCTGGAAAAGCTGCCCTCCCTGCACCCGATCCGCGTTCGTCTGGAAAGCCGCAAAGAAGTGCTTTTGGACGAAGAGATCATGATTTTCCTCATTGCCAATAGCCATTCTGTCGGCGGCTTCGACAAGCTCGCCCCAGATGCGGACCTCTCAGACGGCAAGCTGGACGTCATCGTAGTGAAAAAGATGAACATCGCCGAATTTATTCGTTTGGCGACGTCGGCTGTGCGCGGCGAGCACTTGAAGGACCCGAACATTTTATATTTCCAGGCAGACTACATCAAGGCGACCTCCCCAGGAACGGAAACCGTGCAGCTCAACCTGGATGGTGAGCTCGGAGGACAGCTCCCCTGCGTGGTGGAAGCATTGCCAGGCCATATCGAGTTGTTCGTGCCGTAGGAAGATAGTAAAATGAATAGCAACTACTTCAGGGATGCCATCGACGCATCCCTGGCGTTTGTCCCGATGGGAATCAGGCAAGTGCCGAATAAAGGAGCAAAGAAACTGTGGCGAAGATGACAAAGAAGCGGCGCGGACCGCAGCAGGCACCAAAAGCAGAGCTGAATGTGCCTGTGCGTGTGGGACAAACCGTGGAAGTGGAGATTACCGGACTGAATCACGAAGGAGCCGGTGTAGGCCGGATTGAAGGATATACGCTTTTTGTAGACGGTGCACTTGCGGGAGAGAAAGTGCGCGCACGCGTCGATCATGTGAAGAAAAATTTCGGATTCGCGAAGCTGGCGAGTGTCATGGAGGCTAGCACAGCGAGATCGATGCCGCCCTGTCCCGTCTACGACCGTTGCGGAGGCTGTTCCTTGCAGCATCTCGTCTATGAGGAGCAGCTGCGTCACAAGCAGCAGATCGTCAAAGACAATCTACGTCGCATTGGCGGCTTTTCCGTAGAGGGAGATGGAGCGATCACCGTTCACCCGACACTCGGCATGACCGATCCATGGCGCTATCGCAACAAAGCCCAGGTACCGATCGGCGAGGAAAACGGCGCGCTCGTAGGCGGCTTTTACGCGGAGAAATCCCACTCGATCATTGACATGGACGAGTGCCTGATCCAGCATCAGGCCAATGACGAAGCCGTAGCTGCTGTGAAGAAAATCGCCACCTCGCTGAACATTTCGCCCTACGACGAAGTGCGTCACAGCGGATTGCTGCGCCATGTCGTGGTAAAAGTTGGTGTGAAAACGGGAGAAGTCATGGTTGTGCTCGTAACGACCGAGGAGACAATCCCGCGCGTGGAAGAGCTGGTAGAGGCGATCCGCACTCAAGTGACCGGCGTGGCCAGCATCGTGCAAAACGTCAATCCGGACAAGACCAACGTCATTTTCGGGAAGAAGACCGTGACGCTATGGGGCAGCGATGTCATCTACGATTATATCGGCGCTATCAAATTCGCTATCTCGGCGCGCTCGTTCTATCAGGTGAACCCGGCGCAAACCGAGGTCTTGTACAACAAGACGCTCGAATACGTAGGAGCGACTGGTACCGAGACGGTCATCGATGCGTACTGCGGGATCGGGACCATTTCGCTGTTTCTGGCGCAGAAGTCCAAGCACGTCTACGGCGTAGAAATCGTGCCGGAAGCGATCGAGGACGCCAACCGCAATGCGGAGCTGAACGGCGTGAAGAATGCTACGTTTGAGACAGGCCCGGCCGAGGTCGTGATTCCAGCGTGGAAGGAAAAAGGGATCAAGCCGGATGTCATCGTGGTCGACCCGCCTAGAAAAGGCTGCGACGAGGCGCTGCTCACGACCATTTTGGAGATGAAGCCGCAGAAGGTCGTGTACGTTTCCTGTAACCCGTCAACGCTGGCTAGGGATTTGAAGGTGCTGGCGGAAATGTATGAGGTCGTGGAAGTGCAGCCGGTGGATATGTTCCCGCATACGGGGCATGTTGAGTCGGTGGCGTTACTCGTAAGACAATTTGTAACTAAGCAATAAACCTTTGACATTCAAAATAAACACCTGACAAAAATCAAAATAAACATTTGATTTCAGCCTGGGGAGAGAGTGGAGGGAAAATGGAGAAATCCAATAACTTCAAGCCCTCTTCCCTGCTTTTGCCCCAAAACTCTATTATGACAAAAATAATGTTTTGGTTGAAAAAATGGAGTCAAAAATGGAGAAAATCATGGATCCGTACCAAGACTTTATTTTGACCGGCAACGGTAGAATGCCGGTTGAGACGGGGAAAAAAGCAGAACTATTTTTTGTCTGCACAGAATGATACAGGTGATTCAAGTCTTTAAGCAAGGGAAATATGACTCTAACACTTTAGCGTGTAAGACTAATACAGCGGCCATAAGTGAGAATGGTGAAAAATTGCGTTAAAATATAACAACAAATCGCCTGTCTTAGCGTAATTCCTCAGTAAAAAAGAATAGTTGTTAGTCATTGGTAAACTAAGAACCCGAACGATTGCATATCCAATCATTCGGGTTCTTAAGTTTCCTTTTAATTAGAAAAGGCAATAAGTTGGTCAATCTTTTTCGCAGCTTCTTTATCTGCTTTTGATAAAACATGGACATATACTTCCGTGCGCGGAACATATGTTCGGTGACAAACTAGCGTCAATAGGTTAAGTCACAATTATTGTTAAGTACTTTCGAGGAGTGTGGCCCATTGAATAAAATTCAAAATATGCTTTATTACATTATCGTCGGGTTACAGAAATGGCCTAATAACTATGCGCAAATCCCGGATGAGCTTCACAAGGGAATGCTTATGTTTATACAAGAAGCTGCAAGATCAGGAGGTGAAGTCCCTGCTGATTTGCATAGGCTACTTCAAATTTTGCATAAACCATCAAATGAATGGGGGATTCAGGGGTTAGTAGAATACTACCCAGGCGAAGCATCTTTGATTGAGGAATTCGTTGGGATCACTCCGGATGCGGAGGATTTCATAAATACATATATATCTCCTGAAGAAGCACAACAGAGGAATATGTTTGCCATCTTACAATTCTGTAGAGATGAAAGTCGGAAATTGCAGACAGAGTATACACAAATCCGTACATTTTTGTCGCAGCCCCAAAATGCTGTATTATCATCATTTCAACTTGCTCAATTCGCTGAATCGTTTCGTGATCGTGAACTAAGTATACTTGTTCGACAATGCTATGAAGAGGTAACTTCACTCCTGGTTAATTATCGTAAATGTCCGCATTGTGGATGGACACTTGAGTATAAACATGACCGATGGCGTTGCAACAAAGAAAATATATGTCATTCACTGGCTGACTTTGAAGTGGTAGACCAATTCGATTTCAAAAATGAACGTGTCTATCGATTACTTTCCGGTATTCAGAGATACGTACTGTTGCCTGGGATCTCTGAAACGAAACTTGCTGATTTCTTAAAACGGAAAGGGTATGGAGTAGAATTATACCCTAACATTGATGAATATGACCTTGCAGTCTCACTTCATAACAACCAGATATTTCTTGATGTAAAAGATTTCAAAGACCCAAGCACACTAGCAAATTTCTTTAACCAAAAATCACAAGCATATATAGAGAAGTACGGTCAACGCGTCTATGTAGTTATTCCTAAATATCGAAATGATTTATTTCCATTTTATAGTAAGAGGGCGTTTACACTTCTAAATGATGAAGCAAAGAAATTTATAAATATTATTATGGAAAATGAAGTGGAAAAAACGCTAAAGAAGGTGTTCTTTTGAGAAAAACGTTTTGGGATTTAACCGAGGAAATAAGTAAAGAATTTTTTTCATTGGAGTTACCAAAATCTGAAATATCAACAATAATAAGTATGGAAATATTTATTACGGGCTGCCTTTTGATTGACCCGCTACTTGATATTGATCAAGCTTGGTCGGTTTTGGTCGGTTATGATGAACCGATCTTAAATAACATCGAGCGTATGGATATTGTAGCCCGTCTTAGAATTTTATTTCCTGAGTTAAGGAGTAAGAAGATACTCGTCCGGCGAGTTGAATCCTATCGAACTATTGATAAGAAATATCGGTTGTTTGATATCAACGAAGAGAGAAAGACCAACAAACTTGTTCCGCTATTTCTAAGCAATAGGCATACTGTTTACGAACAAATACTGAATAAACCAATCCCAAGACAAATCAATGATATGCCATTTGCCATTCAGGGCAAATTCGAGTATTCAAGAATTGTAAGAGGAGGAATAGCTCAAAACTTCTCTGGAAGCATTCCAGAAGCTTTAATTGAGAATGAAAAACGTTTGCTGCCCTCCAATCGTGAGAAAAAGAAACTAAGTCTAGAGCTACCGTTTAATGGACTTTCGTTGGCAAGGGAAATGGATGGAATCGTTGGTAAATCTATGGCATGGGAAAACAGAGCAAGGTCAGTTGTGCTGGAGTCACTAGATCGGGTTAAAGAGTTTATTTATAAAGGAAACCAGCATGTTGGCGGTGCATTAGGAGCCGGGAAATCAACTTTCATGCTCATGGAAACTTATCGACTTGTGAAGCAGGAAGGTGCCCGAATAGGATTTATTGAAGGCAGTGTTTCTCAAGTGATAGAGCGTGTCAGAGTTCTCCGTGAGTTAGGTATTAATGCCGCTCCGATCATTGGCAAGTCATCTAGGAAGTTGCATCAAGAGAACTTCTTGTTTGCAAATTCTAGTGAGATTTTTGAAATTAGTGATTGGTCGAAGGATGAATTTCAAGATTTAAAACACCTATCTGACGTTTGTGTAATTAAGGCCCTATCTGAGAATTACGAACGGAACAGTCATTATCCCTGCACTCGGTTAAAGCAAGATAATAAATCAGTGAAGTGCCCGTTGGCGAATCATTGCGGAGTTTATTGCGATCTCTCTCGACTTGCCGAAGCCGATGTTTGGGTGGCTACGTCTGCAAGTGTGCTCCAAACAAGAATACCGGCCATGATAGATCCTCTTGAGAGAACAATTTATGAAGCAATGTACGACTTGATGGATATTGTATTCATAGACGAAGCTGATGAAGTGCAAAAGCAATTCGATGAGACATTTTTATCGGAATATAATATTTTTGGAAATGTAGAAGATATCTTCGAACGGTTGTTTAACGAATCCAATCAGCTGACTAATGGACAGTACCAGTTTGCTGGTGATCCTGTAGTGAATGAGTGGAAGGATAAGCTTCGTCAATTGGATCACATGATCTGGAGGATATATAACAAGTTAGATTATTCTCACACATTGCGTAAAAATATCAGCCGTAATCTTATTAGAGTAGCAGCGCTAGCAGATTCATTGAGCGATAAGATTTCCGATAACGCAGAGGAACAAAAGAAAATACGAAAATGCCTGATGAATTATGCAAGTGAACCATTTCAAGATCCTACCCTATCAAATATTGTTGACAAGTTAATTGAAACGGAAAATATCGAAGAGAAACAAAAGCTGCTTACCAAAATTACAGGGAAGCTGCTTAAAGGAACAATCCAGCCGCGGGTAAACCGAGAGTTATTTTATGCTCAGTTGGAGTTCTTTATCTATTTATGTAGAGCGGAAGAATGCATTAAATTCATTCTGACTTCCTTCACTATGATACAAGCAAAGCTTGGAATGTCTGTAGATTTTTCTCCGTTATTTACGATGCAAAGAGATTATCAACCATTCATGAAAGAAGCCATGACAGGCACAATGATAGGATACAAATATGACTTGAAAGATGGGGATTCGACAGGAGCATTTAAATTAGTTGAATACACTGGAGTAGGCAGATTATTGCTGCATGACTGGCACCGTGTTTATGAGGATTCAGATCAGAAACAAGGGCCGGCGGTTATCTTTTTATCCGGTACAAGCCATGCACCCGATTCTGCACATTATCACTTGAATATACGCTCAAAATGGATTCTCAAAGCAGAAAGATTACCTTCGGAAATTAGTATGACTTTCAAGCCATTACTTAATGTTCGTCAAGACGGATTTCTAGAGGTATCAGGAATTCGAGATGAAGAGACTAGAAACAGCAATCTGTATGAGATGGTCCAGCAACTTAAATCCGACTTTCAATACGAATTAAATCATTGGAAAAGCAGGGGGACTGCAAGAAGAATCCTCTTGGTAGTTAACTCCTATGACGATGTTGCAACTGTCGGAAGGGTATTTCGTGGCGATCATAGTTGGGAAGGGCGCTATAAGATTCTATCAAGGGAAAAAAGCCATGAGAGTGATCAATTTCCAAGATCAATGATTGAATCATTTCGTAAAGAAAAGGCGGAAGTATTGGTTGTTCCGCTCATGTCAGTAGGTAGGGGTTATAACATATTAGATCAACAAGGAGAGGCGTTATTCGGATCGGTCTTTTTCCTAGTACGACCTTATCCTATGCCCAACGACATGAAATACATGGTTCAAATTCTCCACGCTTACTTGCCTAGTTATTTGAAACGAATAGAGGGACAGAGTATGTATTACGAAAAAGCTGTGTCCAAATTACGTCAAATCAGTAGTGCCAAGTTCGAAACGATGTACAAAAAGCCTGATTTTTGGTCGATTCTGAGTGATTCTGAAAGAGAAGTCATGGCGTGGTTTACTTTCATACCGATTTGGCAAATGATCGGACGATTATTGCGCGGCGGTAAGAATGCTAGAGTGTTCTACTGTGACTCAAAATTTGATGCTAAGCCGGCTGGAAAACCAGAAGGAATGTCCATGTTGGATAGCTGGAGTTCAATCATGCAGAAGCACAAAAGCGATCCTTTGTTTGAAAGCTTGTATGGTCCTTTTATCCAGGGAATAAATAAAATGATTCGGGAGGTACATTGTAATGAAGATGATGGAGCTGTTTATGCTGGAAATTGATGAATCATTGTTTTATAACGAAACCATTTATTATATGAAAATGCCGGAAAGCTGGCGTAATTTCTTTAATAAAGAGCGTATAAATGGAGGTTATAAGCTTTCATATAAAGTAGAACCGCTAGGGAAGAAGCTGAGAAGCATATTTTCCGAAATAATCAGCGTTTATTCTGACAACAAAGTTCTGCTTCATGATCGGCCATGGCTAGTTTCAACAAAAATAATTTCGGAGTTCTATATTAGACAACTGACACTTGGATGGCTGGCTCACTTAAAAGGATATTCGATTTCTGAATTACCTCAAGATGTAAGGGATTCGCATCCTGTTTGGGTGTCATGTACTTTCGGTGATATCCACGAATTCGTAGATAACTATCAATGGGTTCCAGGTATGGCTGCAATCAAGTTTTGTGAAGATCCAAAGTTTCTTGATCTTGGAAATGAGCTGCGTACAGAACTAAAATTCTATCATGTTATTTTCAATGGTAAGCATGAATGCATTTCTAGTCCGATTCGAAAATCCCATCGTCATGATCCGTTTTCTTATGTGATTCGGCTTGATTTGAAGACTCGAGGAGGAGATGCTGGACGATATTTATTAACGGTCTCACTTGGAACAAGAAGATATCTAAGGAATGAACAAATAAAAGATGGAAAATGTTTTATGAGATCAAGTCATGCCTGTTCAGTACTTGTCTCAGTAAAAAATCCATATGAAACTAATACAGACAGATCTTTTTCCCAATTAAAAATTGAGAGGCATTCTGGAAGTAGCTCTTCCTTTACTACTTGGGAGACCGCTTTGGACGGGTTGTACTGGGATGTGATAAATGGGGAGTCATTCGATTCTGATTTATTGCTCGTAAATCCAAAGATCTATTACGAAGGAAATGGCGATGTTACTGCTTATGTCGTAAATAACAATCTTTTTAAAGGGAATAGTGTGAAAGCAGGAATTGGCCTCCCTGAAAAAAGTGCCTTGTTTAACTTGATCAAAAGCCTATTAGTAGGCTTTGGTGCAAAGGAGCTTCAGCTGATCCCAGACATTACTCGTCGAGGTATGAATGACAGTCGCTTTCCAATGGTCACTCCGAATGAAGAAAGACTAACTATCGAGATTTATAGTTCTGAAAAAATGTTTAAGAAGATCAAGGAAGTGCTGTCTACAGCACAAAAATCAATTGAGTACGTTGTTATCCTTGATAAACTTTCTGATTCCCTCTTTAGGCTCAATTGTGATAAAGAGGTTATTGTTGAACTTGTTCATTGCATTCCCGAAGGAATTGTCGCTGAACTAGAGATAGACAAATACAAGGATAAATCACTTGCACAGAGCAAACGTATCAATCAGATTGCCAAGCAGTTATTCAATGCCGAACGACGGGACAATCCGGTCGTAGCTCTCGTAGAAATCGATGAAAAGGTTAAATGGAGAGAGGGCACTGATCCAAAGAAGGCCATCAGGGAAGGAATGAAAAAAACGGGACGTCTCACTCAATTCATCTATCCATTAGCAGATGATGAGACTGGGGATGTTTCCCGAATTATTAATGCTACATTGGACCTCTTCAATGACTACGGTTTGCTCAGTGATAATGTCAATAAAATCAATATTCCTGGAACGCTGTTATCTATCACTGTCTTGAAAGCAGGCAATAAATATTTACCTGCAATTTCAAGATTAATCGGTACTGATCTAAGTATAAAGATGTTAGGCAACAATTCTTGGATGTCCTTACAGGATGCAGCACTGAAAATGGATGATTCCAAATTCCTCGATAATCCACGTAAAGAAAATCGAAGCAGTGAAGTATTTGATGCATTTATCACAAAAGTGATCGAAAATGAATTAGATCGGTGTGAGGGACAACTAATTGTATTGGTGAATGCTACCTTAAGGAACAATTGGATGCGATCAATTGGTAATACCAAAATACAATGGGATCGAACTCCTGTTATCAATGAACGCCTGTACAATGAATCTCGATTAAAGTTTATTCGCATCAATGCAACAGACGATGTCCCTCAGTATCGGATTATTATTAATGATGTATGGAATGAATTTAATAAGGCATCAGGAATTTTTAAAGATTCTATCGGTGCGTACTATGGTGTGGGCGGAAGACCAAGTGCTTGGAAAGGAATTGCTAATGATGCAACTAAGTTTTTATCGCCGTCGAAGCTTTTGCTTCAGCAAAGGGCTGTTGAATACATTCCCTTAGGAGCAAAGGACAAAAATGAAATGGATGACCTAGCAATTCTAGCGGATCATTTAAGACGATTAGGATTGACTTATGATAAGCACACTATTCTTCCGCATACGATGCGTGTCCTGAACTCTTTATCAAAATACATAACCGGTAATGAAGACAATTATGATTACGATGCAGAGTTTGATGAAGAAGTGGAAGTGGAGTCAGAGGAAGGCATGGTAGAGGTAAAATAGAAATTGTTTCCGCATTAATAGCGAACAAGATACATAGGCAACGAGCAGGAAGGAAAGGACTGGATAGTGACGAAATATAAACTTTATTGAATTGGCTACTAATAATGAGGGGAATTGCCATGATCGATAAAGTTATCCGTATCTTTAACATTATAAACGCTATTCAAGCAAATCCCGGAATTTCCGCAACTGACCTAGCTCAGAAATGCGACGTGAATATCCGAACCATTTATAGGGATCTGGATATTCTCAGCCTAATAGCACCTGTCACCAACGAAGGTAGAGGCACTGGGTATCGTTTTTTAGGTAAGTTTTTTTTGTACCCTCTTAACTTCACTGAACAGGAAGCTCTAGCATTTTCATTGTTACCTTCCGTATTAGATATCGATAATTTACCGCCTGGCTTTGAGACTGCATATGATAAAGTGATGGGAACGCATCGTAAGGAAAAATCACAGCAAAACAGAATTATTGAGGATATAGCTGGCATTATTCAGATGGGAACACCCGCTTATCGCCAAGAAAGCCAAAATTTCCTGCAGCCAATCATACAAGCGATCTTAGAGGAAAGAACAATCGACAGCGTTTATCATACTCAATACCGTAATACAACCACTGAGCGTAAAATTGATCCCTATTACCTCGTGCCACGTGATCAACGGTTCTACTTGATTGGTTATTGCCATTTGAAAAAAGAAATTCGTACGTTTCGAATCAGCCGCTTTCTGAAGATTGATCCTACAACTCAGTCATTTGACAAAGGAGACTTCAATATAAAGAAGTATCTGAAAAACACATGGTCGATTGAACAGGGAGATAAGAATATTACTTTCAAAGTGCGTTTTAATGCAGCAGTTGCTCGCTATATCAAAGAAGAGGAACTGTTTGTCCATCCACGTATGAAAGATCAGAAAGACGGTAGTATGATTTTCGAAGTCACGGTAAATAACGAAAAAGAGTTCATCAGATGGATTTTGCAATATGGACCTGCAGCAGAAATTCTAGAACCACAGTCCGTTCGCTCTTCATTGAAGGAACAATTAAATGAGTGGAAACAAATGTATCATTAATTAACGTGCGAAGGCTCTTTGAAAAGGGTCTTCTTTTTTTATTTTTTGAGACGAACAAATATTCGCTGACAGGCTCATGTCATGATCACAGATGCATTATGTAGTTAGTAGAATTGGACGATCAAGTGAGAATGCCACAACATGAATCAAGTCATATTTAAACGAGGTGAATGATGAATCTGACTCTGACTCTGATTCTAACGAAACATGCCTCCAAGCATTATATGAAATAGGAAGTAACGACCATACGGCATATTACGATTTTCAAACAACTTTTACGCAGAAAAGCTAATATAGAGATGAGTTTTTTGGAGTGGAAGGGCAGCCCAGCAGTTTATTTGTACCGAGCCTATTGGCGATACGAACTCGATGACTTAAGAGGACAGATGATACTTATCACATGCTTAGGAATTCTGGAGTTCATAAGCTTGTGTAAATGAGTGACGCACGAAAAAAAGAAAACCAATCGAATTAAAAGAAGGCCCCTCAAATACAAGAAAAAAGTTATCAGTAAATAAAATGTGAATTAGGGAGGATATGGATAGACTTCCTCGAAATACAGAAAGAGTCGGAAGGAGTGGGTCCAATGAACCATAGATGGCTGGTAGATCTGTATGAAATTTGCCAAAGAGATCCTTTTCAAAGAAAGATTCTTCTCGCAGATAGTCACAATCAGGCCGAACAATGGTTAGCTCGAGTAACAAGAGAATGCGGCCCACTGCTAGGAGTAGAAACGGAGACATTACAGTCACTTGTTGTAAAACGCACCAAGTTGGAGCTAATAAGTCGAGGATTTCAACTGTTAAATAGCGAGCAAACGTTTTGGATCGTGCAAAACTTGATGCTCAGTCTATCTAATCAAATGGAGGACTATATTCCTGGTGAAATGGTGACACCGGGTATCGTAAAAAGCTTCCATCAGGCAATAGAGGATCTTAGATTAGCGGGTATCCACTCATACGATCTTTCCCATAATCTTTTTGATAACGTCAAAAAAGGAATCTATATTATTGAACTGCTTAAAATGTATGAAGAATGGCTGAAGCAAAATCGTTGCACAGATTTTGCGGGATTATTGAACTATCTGCCGGAATCAAATGATGCTGTCCATCATGATCTCTTCATCATGCGGGATGTTGATAGGCTACCTCCAGTAAAGTTGGAAATGGTAAGGCGTATTGCAGGAAGCGAGTTAGTTGTGCTGAGACCGGCACCTCCTTTCCCAAGGTCTTTGGAAGACATGGACAGTCACCACATCCATTTATTTCGAGCTGCAGGTAACCTTGCCGAAATTCGTGAAGTATTCCGACGTATCTGTCATCAGCAAATTCCCTTTGACCAGACGGAGATCATTGTTTCCGATTATGCAGCTTATTATACAGCGATTTATACGTTAAGCCAGGTACTCGATATTCCCTGTACATTTTCCAAAGGGCTACCTGTCTCTTGCACGAAGACCGGGAAAGCGGCGCTTGTGTATCTCGAATGGCTGGAATCCAACTATGACGTGGATTGTCTTCTCAAGGGACTGCGACATGGTTATCTGTCCTTCCGTCACTTCGGTGAGTCAGTTACAACGTCTGATCTCATACGTGCATTGGAGAAAAGCGGAATCGGTTGGGGAAGAGAGCGGTATTTCATACTGAAAAACTCAACAGCACACACAGACGACGAGTTAACCGATGAAATGGATGAGTTATTAGGAAAAATAGTTACGGCTCTCTTTGAAAAACTTTCAGATTCACAGGATGAATCGTGGACTCCATTGACGATTCTTCATGCTTTGATTGATTTTCTCAAAAGGTGTAGCAATCTATTCAGTGAGATAGACAATAAAGTTCTTCATGCACTCCATGATCACGCACAACTACTGGAAATGGTATCTCCTCATTCTCTTTCAAATGAAAGTTCACTGCGGTATGTGAAAGAAATGGTGGAGAACATCCGTATCAATCATGAAGGACCTAGCTCTGGAAAACTACATATTTCTTCTCTTCAGGATGGTGGTCAATCGGGCAGGCATCACACTTTCATGATGGGCATGAGTAATAATGCATGGTCCACAGAACTTCGACAAGACCCTGTGCTATTAGATGAGGAACGTCGCCGTATTGGTGGCTTGTTGCTTTCTAATGAGGAAGCGGAGTATATCTATCGTGAACGTGCCGCGCGCCTTGGTATGATCTCGGGAACAGTGACATTTAGCTATACCAGCTATGATCCAACAGACCAAAAGGAAATGAGTCCAGCTTACGAACTCTTACAGGTCGCCCGGATCGTATCAGGTGATTTTCATATGGATATGACAGGACTCGAGCACGTCCTAGGAAAAACGATAGGCTACTTCTCCATTGGCAAACATGGGGGATATCTTTTGGATGGGACGGACCGTTGGCTGGATCGATTGACAGATAACGGGATTGTACAAAATGGTTATCCTTCTCTGCAACAGGCTTTTCGCTCTGTAGTTCGTTTAGAACGATCTAAATCACAGGTAGACAACAATTTATTATCTGAATACGAGGGAATAATTCAAACAGACGTCTTCTCTGTCAGTTATCGGAATAATCCAGAGGTGCATCTCAGTGTCACACAGTTAGAGCGATACGCCGAATGTCCCAAGAAGTTTTTCTTCTCTACCGTATTGAATGTCCGAATGAAAGATACTACGAGTTTCGACCGTACCCGTTGGTTGGATGCTGCAAGCAGGGGGAGATTGCTTCATCGCATCTTTTATCTCTATTTGGATGAGATGTCCGAGTCTACTCCTAGTGGTGTTTCACTTATCCATCATGAACACAGACTCCAGGAAATCACCGAGCAGACAATTAGAGAATACCAAACTCTCGTACCGCCACCTAGCCCCCATATTTTTCAGAAGGAATGTGAATCTATTCGCAGAGATGTAGCGATATTCTACCAGATGGAACAACAGCGCAACGGACGGCCACGTTATTTTGAGCTGGAGCTATCGAGAGAGGGCGAACCGATGGAAGTCAACTTAGGTAACGGTCTTGTGATCAGGATGAAGGGATTTGTTGATAGGGTGGATGAGCTCGGGCCACACACATACAAAATATACGATTACAAGACTGGAAGTCCTTCCAAGTTTGACGTGAATGAGTACTTCTCGCAGGGTACGCAGCTCCAGCATGCGATCTATGCAGTAGCGGTCGAGCAGTGGCTGCGAGAAACGGGAATCGACACAGAGGCACATGTGGTAGAGGCAGCGTATTACTTTCCAACAGAGCGAGGGAAGGCAGAAGAAGTTTCTCGTATTCAAAACCGGAGAACAGAACTATCTGAGTTGGTCGAGCATCTGTTGACATCTATAGAAACAGGAACGTATGTAGCGACTAAGGAGACAAAAAGGTGCACTTACTGTGATTACCGCAGCTTTTGCGGCAATGAATCGGAGCGAGCTAAGGAAAAATGGGATTTGGCAGAGAATGCCCCGCGACTTCACAGTTTGAAGGAGGTTGAGCGTTTTGCATGACGATCAGATAGCAAGAGAACGTATAGCAAATGCCCTAGACCAGACGTTTTTAGTAGAAGCGGGAGCGGGCTCCGGAAAGACGACATCATTGGTCGGAAGAATGATCGCTTTGATTGAGACTGGAAGTGCAGTGGCTGAGCAAATCGCAGCTATTACTTTTACACGAAAAGCAGCAGACGAACTGAAGAGTAGATTTAGATTAGAGCTGGAACGAAAGATTCGTACTGCACAAGAATCGCAACGCCAATTGCTGCAACAAGCGTTACAGGATATAGACCGTTGTTACATCGGAACGATTCATTCTTTTTGTGGCAGACTGTTGAGAGAAAGACCGATTGAAGCCAGACTTGATCCTATGTTCCGTGAATTAGAGGAAGAGGAAGTCGCACTGTTGCGTGATCAGTGTTGGGATGAATACTTGATGGGATTGATCGAAAGTGGTCAGGAGGCAAGTATAGCAGAGCTGTTGTCCCTTCAGGTAAACGTAGAAGATTTGCGTCAGGTTTACAGACGGATGTGCGAGTACACAGATGTTCAGATTGAGTCGATTCCCACTTCTAGACCGGATTTTGACCTGATCCGACTTTCACTGCCGCCAATGATGCAAGAAGCAAGTCGCTACATTCCGACCACGAAGCCGACTCAGGGATGGGATGCCTTGCAATCGCTGGTACGAGACGGGTCTCGGATGGTTGCTTTACACGGACTTCAAGACGATATGCGGGTTTTGCAGCTGGCGCTGTTATATGATCGGAAAGTCGATGCAACCTTAAACAGGTGGACAAACAAGGATATGGCTAAAGCGCTTAAAGCACAGTTTCAAGAGTGGCAAAACAGCGTTTTGTACCCGTTTCTACGCGCGTGGCGAGAATATTTGTATCCACAGTTAATCGATTTCGTACGACCAGCAGTTGAGTACGGTGCACGCAGGCGCAGAGAAATGGGTTTGCTTGATTTTCAGGATTTATTGATGCGAGCAACAGCTTTACTACGCGAACATACAGACGTGAGGCGATATTTCGCTGAAAGATATACGCGCCTGTTTGTCGATGAGTTCCAGGATACCGATCCGATACAGGCTGAGCTTATGTTTCTGCTGACAGGTGAGGATCCGAATGAATCAGATTGGCGACGTACCACACCAAAACCAGGCTCTCTTTTTGGTGTAGGCGATCCCAAGCAGTCTATTTACCGGTTCCGCCGCGCAGATATTTCTACCTACAATTGGGTAAAAAACAAAATCAGGTCATGCGGTGATGTACTTCAGCTTACGACAAACTTCCGCTCCGTTCATGCAATCGGTCAGTTTGTGAACGATGAATTTGCCAATCGGTTTCCCGAAAGTGAGACGGAGCATCAAGCAGGATTTGTAAGAATGGAGACAAAAAACGATAACCCGAAGAGCGAGGTCTTACATGGGGTTTACACGATCACTCATGCGAAGATGTCTGGGGGTAAGGCGGTAATTGCAGAGACAGATGCGGACCGAATAGCGCAATATATTGCTTGGGCTTGTGAGGGTCAACTCAAAATTCAGGAGAAGCAACCTGGAGTTGACGGAAACTATGTCCTGCGAGACGCATCTCCCGGTGATTTTCTGGTTCTTTTGAAACGTAGAGAGTTTCTCCACCTCTATGCAGAAAAATTGGAGGAGTATGGTGTCCCCTCTATCGCTACGGGAAGTACCACGATGTATGAGGAAATAGGCGCTCTTTCTTTACTGGCATGTAGCCTGAACGACTCAGGAGATCGAATAGCCCTGCTTGCGGTACTGAAGGGAATGTTTTTTTCCGTCAGCGATAATGAGCTATTCCACTACAAGATTGAAGGGTTTCCGATTTCCTATACCTATCTGCCGGATCCGGACGAGGTATCAGAGGTGGCATCGCCAGTATACGAGGCACTGGAAAAACTCAAGGAATATGCGCGTATTATCCGCGAGCTACCAGCGTTGTCTGCTTTGATTCACATCATGGAAGATCTGGGAATGATCCCACTAGCTGCCGTTCGACCGACCGGTAGGGCACGCGCAGGAACACTAATCAAGCTCTTGCATGTGTTACAAAAAGATAACCGTATCGTAACAAGCTGGCCTGAACTTTGCTCACGTCTGCTGCAGATGGCGGAGGAAGCGAAGATCGAAGGAGGGGATTTGTTTGCTGGTCAACAGGATGCTGTCCGTATTATGAACCTCCATAAAGCAAAAGGGCTTGAAGCCCCTGTGGTCCTTTTGGCTTGTCCATGTGGGGAATCCGACCATGATGCTACGGAGCACGTAGATCGATCAGATGATCCTGCTCGAGGCTATTTCAGTATTACGCGAAGAAAGCTATTTCAGGATGAAATGATTGCTCACCCGCCCGGCTGGATAGAGCTCACAGAAAAAGAGCGGCAGTACTTGAATGCAGAGAAGGAAAGGTTGCTGTACGTTGCGGCTACCCGTGCGAAGCAACTGATGATCATCAGTAGATACCCAGATCGACCAGCGATTGATCCCTGGAGTAGTTTTGAGAGTGGTATCCGGGAAGGGGTTGAGTTAGAGGTTCCTGAGGTGTCTCCCGTGTTGCGTTCTGATTACGAAGAGGTTCATGACGAGGCAGTAGATGAAGCGGTGAGCCGTGAATGGAGAAACCGACTGGCGCAGCCGACGTACAAGACGTCTTCCGTGACAGAATTAGCAAAAATCGGAGCGCAACAACCGCCTAGACCAGCTAAAGGCAGAGGAATGGCGTTTGGAAGCACTGTGCATCGTTGTGTTGAATTGCTTGGTTCGGGCAAAAAGTTAGATGAGCTAGAGTCGCAAATTCGGATGATTGGTGAAGAAGAAGGCATGGATGCCAACTTGATTCCAGATGTTCGGGAAATGCTGCAAGCGGTAGCGGAGCATCCTCTATGGAGACGTTCTCTAATGGCAAAACGTAGAATTCATGAGTTACCCTTGAGGACTGTTCGTACGGATGTAGGCGTAGAAGGTGCGACAGAGAAAATAGTATTGCTAAAGGGTGTTATCGACTACTTGTTTGAGGAAGAGGACGGATGGGTGATCGTTGATTTTAAGACGGATGTGTACGAGGATGGTCAACAGCAGGCATTTGTTGATTTCTATCGACCACAGGTTGAGGTGTATGCGGAAGAGCTAGAGCGGGCATTTGGTTTGCGTGTGAAAGAGATAGGACTGTATTTTTTGGATGGGAATGAGTATGTAATACTATAAAAGCAAGGATTGTCTCTAATTTGTTATAATTGCGGAGTAGACTAGCTTTCTTTTGTGGCAGGAAATGACCAAGTTCAATCGAAATATAGTTCTTTGGGTTCATTTTTATTTTGACTGATGATAAATGATCGGAGTAGACCGGATGTCAGATATTCAAGCGATACTTAGCTCTGAAATTGATGCGTCGAAAGCAAAACGCAATAAGATGATATTTATCGTAGCAAAAGATGTTTCACTAAATCAATTACGGGGAAGCATCGATCATATGAAAATTCCGATAGTAAACGTTGGTTTGTTATTATCTGAAAAAATAAGACAACTTCCACCCGAGAGACGACCTCTTGAAGTTGGAAAAGTACTTAGAACACTTGTCATACAAAAAAATAAAGATGAAATCTTTCTGGATCATATCGAGTATTTGTTTGATCGAGAATTAAAACAGAATCCCATTAGGCTCTTCGAAAACTTGAGTGGAAATAAGACCATTATTATCCGCTGGCCAGGTACATTTGAGAACGGTACTCTAAAATATGCTACACCTGAACATCACGAGTATTATCAGAGCGATAATTCGTACGAGAATTATGTAGTCGAAATTTAAAATAAAGGAGTCTCAGCACTATGAAGTATCGTGAGCTTGTTCAGTTTGAACCTATTCGATCTATTATTGAACTAAGAACAGCAGATGATAGCATCATTGATAATTATGTGGTATCGGATCGTATGGCTGATGTATTGAACGATATCATTATTGAACAATTACAATTTGATCGTCCTATTGATCATAAAGGCATTATGGTTGTCGGAAATTATGGAACAGGTAAATCCCACTTGATGAGTGTCATTGCTGCTATTGCCGAACATTCTGGTACAAGCGATCGATTGCAAAATCAGACAGTGGCTGCTAAAGCAAAAGAGATCGAAGGTAAGTTTAAGGTGTTGCGAATTGAATTTGATGGCATCGATATGCCATTCCGCGAAGTATTGTTTAGAGAAATGACAGCATACTTACAGAGCATCGGTGTTCATTATGAGATGCCTGAACTTTCTCAAGTACTTAGTAACAAGGATGAACTGGTAAAGCTGATGTCAGCCTTCCATGAAGTACATCCAGATCAAGGGTTTATTCTAATGATTGACGAGTTGTTGGATTACTTACGTAGCAGGAAAGAACAAGAACTCATGCTTGACCTTAACTTTTTACGAGCAATGGGCGAGATTACGCAGACAACACGGTTTCGTTTTATGACAGGTGTGCAAGAAATGCTGTTTGATAATCCGCGTTTTGCCTTTGTAGCAGAGCAATTAAGACGGGTCAAGGAGCGCACAGTCCAGGCCATCATTGCTCGAGAAGATATTGAATTTGTTGTTTCACAGCGACTTCTTAAGAAGAACGATAAGCAGAAAGCCTATATTCGTGAACATCTGCAAAAGTTCGCTCCATTGTATGACAAGTTAGGAGAACAGCTTGAAAAGCATGTTGAGTTGTTCCCTGTTCATCCAGCATATTTATCTGCATTTCAGAAAGTCAAGATTGCAGAGAAGCGAGTTGCTCTTACTACCATTAGTGATGAGATCGATAAACTTCTCGACCAAGATGTCCCTGAGGAAAGTCCTGGAGTTGTCTCATATGATAACTATTGGACATACATCCAATCGGATAGTACACTGCGTTCAGATCCAGATGTGCGAGAAGTGATGGAGAAAGCTGATGTATTGTTGGATCGGGTCGAATTTTCATTCCAAAAACCAACGTACAAACCAATGGCAAGGCGTATTGTTCAAGCGCTGTCTGTATTTCGCCTTACAACAGACGACCTTCGTGTTCGAATTGGGATGACACCTTTGGAAATGCGGGATCAGCTATTTTTGTTTGATAAGAATTGTGATATGGATGTGGAGTTTCTGGATGCAACGATTGAGTCCACACTGAAAGAGATATTAAAGTCTGTTAGCTATCAGTTTATATCTATGAACCAAGAAAATGGACAGTATTATCTTGATTTAGACAAGGACGTTCCCGTAGATGATCATATTGCTAGTAAAGCTGAAACACTAAGCGGAGAACAATTAGATCGTTATTATTTCCAAGTATTGGAGCGAGTGCTCGAGTGTTCTCCTACTACCTATGTAACCGGTTATCGTATTTGGCATCATGAGCTTGATTGGTACAACCATAAAGCAACTAGACCTGGCTATTTATTCTTTGGCGCACCAAACGAACGATCTACGGCACAGCCAGAACGGGATTTTTATATTTATTTTCTACAAACCTTTGATGTTCCTAAGTTTAAGGACGAGAAGAAGCTGGATGAAGTATTCTTTGTGCTGGATACCAAAGATCAAGCGCTGTATCACAATCTGAAGCTGTATGCTGGAGCTAAGGAAATGGCATCAACCGCTTCGACTGCTACGAAAAATTTGTATGAAGAGAAAGCGAGTTATTATATTAGAGAACTGATGACGTGGTTTAAATTAAACATGCCAACATCGTATAAAATGACTTATAAAGGTATTACGAAAAAGTTGGTAGATTGGAGCTTTGCTGCACCGGCACAAGCATCCGTTCGAGAAATTGTGGATACTGCGGCAGATGATTGCTTGAAAGAATGGTTCGAAGAGAAATACCCAGATTACCCAGTCTTTCGAACAGATAAGACCTGCATCAAATGGGATGTGATGAAAACCACCTATATCCCAGAAGCGTTGAGCTCAATTAATTCAGCAAATAGAACCAAAACAGCTAGAGCGCTGCTTGAAGGACTTGTGTTATTGGATGGCGATAAAATTAATGTCGAGAAATCGGGATATGCCGCGTGGTTATTGCGACTCATCAATGCCAAAGATCATAACCAGGTTGTCAATGCATCCGAAATCCTACACATTGATCGTATTGCAGGTGGAATGGAAGTTAAGAGAACGATAGAGTTCAAATTAGAGCCGGAACTCTTAGCTGTATTATTAGTGGCGCTCGTATACAGTGGAGATATTGTCATTACTATTAACGGTAGTACTTATGATTCGATGAAGCTGGATGAGTTAATTCGTCTGAAAGCGGAAGGGATCATGGAATTTAGTCACATTAAGAAACCTTCAGACTTACCGTTAGCAGAACTGCGAGCTTTGTTTGATCTTTTTAATATCAGTCATGGACTGCTTCAGCCTCAATCCCAAACTAACGGGGTTGCACAATTACAAGTGGAAGTTGATAAGTTGTTGAAAGAAATTGTTAAGCTTGAACAGGATATTAGATCTGGAATTCCAACATGGGATTTCCCCCTATTATCTGATACTGACATTAGAGATAATCAGCAGAAACTACGGAAGCTTAACGAGTTCCTACAAGGTTTGAATGTATATAACACGCCTGCTCGATTAAAGAATTTCAAGTACTCGATTCCTGATATTGACGCTATGCAGGAACATATTCTATTGGCTAAACAGTTAAGGAGTTGGGAGCAAAAGGCTGCCCAAGTAACGCAAAGGGCACAGTATATTGTAAACGCGCTTAATCACGTTCAAGTAAAGCATGAGTGGCATGTTGCAGCTGAAGCGGCGCTGGAAGACATCCTCCAGGCGCTAAAAGCAGGAGAGGATTGCCAGAAGGAAATTCAAGGCTTGCATAAACTCAAAGACAAATATGTCGAGTTGTATTACGCTATGCATAGTAGTGCGCGACTTGGTATTTCGGATGAGAATAAGAAGGATCAACTGCTGCAAGATGGAAGGTACGCAATGTTACGTCAACTCGCGAGCATATCTATCTTACCTTCAAGACAGTTAGAGGAATGGAAAGCAAAGCTTGAACAGCTTAAGTTCTGCTGGAACCTTAAGAGAGATGATTTGGAGCATGCTGTAATCTGTCCTCATTGCCGCTATCGCCCGAAGGATGAACCATACGTCCAACAAGTTAGTATTGCTAAATTAAATGAAGAACTTGAGGAGTTAACTACTTCATGGACGGATACTGTAATCAACACATTGAATGATGACGAGATTAAAGATAGTATTACTTTGCTTGGTAACGATCAAAGACAATTGCTCGATCAATTCGTAAAAGATGGAAAGTTCTCTTCACCTATTAATCTGAAATTAGTGCAGACATTGAAGGAATTATTCGAAGGCATTCATAAAGTCGAACTTTCCGCTGATCAATTATTCGAGATGGCTGGAAATGGGCACCCGTTGACAGTGGATGAGTTGCGAAATCGATTCGAGGCACTAGTGAGAGATTATGTAGGAACAGGGCAGGGCAATAGAGTAAGGATTTTGTTGCAGAAAGGTGATGAAGAGAATGGCTGATAAAGTAGAGCAACTTGAGTTCCAAAATGAAAATCAACCAGCCCAAGCAGGTCCTGTGACCTGCTTGGGAATGACTTTTGAAAATGATACGGCTCGCCGTGCATATTTTACAGAAGAATTGAAGAAAAAGCTACCGGAGCTTAGAAAAATAGAAGGATTTCCGATCGGTGAGGATGAGGATATATTGGCTTTGTCTGACCCGCCTTATTATACAGCATGTCCGAATCCTTGGATCACGGATTTCATTAGGGAATGGGAATCAAGTAAACCAGGCATCCACAACGATAATCTGTACCATAGAGAACCTTTTGTAGCTGACGTGAGCGAAGGGAAAAATGATCCTATTTACAATATGTATAGTTACCATACAAAAGTTCCTCATAAAGCGATTATGCGTTATATATTGCATTATACAAATCCAGGTGATATCGTCTTTGATGGTTTTTCCGGAACAGGAATGACTGGTGTGGCGGCAACTTTATGCGGGGATAAACAAACTGTAAAGGAGCTATTAGGTGAAGTCTATGATTCGGCAAAAGTTGGGCCAAGAATGGCAATACTTAATGATCTGTCTCCGACTGCTAGTTTTGTTTCATACAACTACAACAATCCAGTTAATGCTGATGAGTTCATGACAGAATTCAGAAAAATAATAGGCCTCGTCGAAGAAGAATTAGATTGGATGTTCAAAACAAAGGTTGATGGTATTGAACATCCTGTTAACTATGCTGTTTGGAGTGATGTGTTTGCTTGTCCATATTGTCAAGAGGAAATTGTATATTGGGATATAGCCATCGATGAGAAAAATAAGGAAATCAGGGATGATTTATTTTGCTCGAAATGCAATTCGAATGTTAATAAAAGAACGCTCGAAAGGGTACTAGAATCAACTTATGATGAAGTCTTAAATTCTGTAATCAAACAACCCAAACAAGTGCCAATTCTAATTAATTATGGCTCCGGAAAGGCAAAAAAAGATAAGAAACCAGATGCTTATGACGAAGAGCTACTTCTAAAGATAAAAGATCATAGCATACCTTATTGGATTCCTGAACAAGAATTACCTGATGGTGATAAGACTTCAGAACCTATTAGGCTTGGTATTACCCATGCACATCACTTTTATAGTAAAAGAAATTTGTATGTCATGGCTTCGTTCAATGAAAAAATACAAAAAAGCAAATATAAAAACCTCCACCTTAATATACTGAGAAGTAGTTTGACATATTCGAACAAAATGGTGAAGGTTAACATTCCCAGGCTTCTAGATAAAGGTGGGATATATGCTTTTGGGTTTGTTAGCGGAACTTTCTACATTCCAAGTATTCAAGGAGAGAGAAGTTTAATTGATGCAATTAAAAACAAGTCCAAATCAGTCCTAAAAAATCATCTTAAAACCGAAAAGCGTAGTTTTGTTATTTCTACTCAAAGTACGACTTATATAAATAATGCAACTGATAATTCTGTTGATTATATTTTTATCGATCCCCCCTTTGGAGCGAATTTGATGTACTCGGAATTAAACTATATTTGGGAATCATGGTTTAAAATTTTTACCAATACTGGGGATGAGGCGATTGTTAATAAATCGCAAAACAAAAATATAAATATGTATAAAGAATTGATGATAGATTGTTTTAAAGAAGCTTATCGATTATTAAAGCCTGGAAAATGGATGACGATCGAATTTAGCAATTCTCAAGCAAGTGTCTGGAATGCTATTCAGGAAGCTGTCAGTAGAGCGGGATTTATTGTTGCCAATGTTGCGGTACTAGACAAAAAACAAGGTAGTTTTAATGCCATCACTTCAACTACCGCGGTCAAACAGGATCTCGTAATTTCTGCTTATAAACCAGATGAGAATTTTATCATTGAGATTTCCAATCAAGAAGATGCCCAATCGGTTTGGACATTTTTGAAACAGCACTTAACAAAACTTCCAACTTTTTTGGGTTCGAAAGGAAGTGCATCTGTAATTATCGAAAGGACCCCAAGAGTACTTTTCGATAGAATGGTTGCTTACTATGTACAAGCAGGGCTTTCTGTTCCTATTTCTTCTTCAGAGTTCCAAGGTGAAATTGCACAACGATTCCCTATGCGAGATGGTATGGCATTCTTAGAATCACAAGTAGCAGAGTATGATAAAAAACGAATTTTAGTTAAGGAGTTCACCCAACTCAGTCTATTTGTCTCAGATGAAAACAGTGCTATTGATTGGCTCCGTCAGCAGTTACTAAAGAAGCCACAAACGCGGCAGGATCTGCATCCAAACTTCATGAAAGAAATTCAACATATTGCCAAACATGAAATATTACCGGAACTAGATGTTCTTCTTGAGCAAAATTTTCTGAAGTACGAAGGTGATGGAGAAGTGCCAAGTCAAATACACACATATTTAAGCACAGATTATAAGGACTTACGTAATTTGTCTAAAAATGATCCCGATTTGGTAGAAAAAGCGAAGGATCGTTGGTATGTTCCAGATCCGAACAAGCAAGCGGATTTGGAAAAGCTACGCGAGAAGTCGCTTTTGAGAGAATTTAATCAATATGTTGAGGGACTATCTAACAGCAAAAAGAGGATAAAGCAGTTTCGTACGGAAGCCATTCGTGTTGGGTTTTATAAGGCATGGAGTGAGAAAAACTATCAAACGATTGTCGAGATTGGAAATCGATTACCGGAAACTATATTACAAGAAGATGAGAAACTTCTTCGATACTTCGATAATGCACAAACGAAGCTTGGGCTGTAAGGAAGTGAAGATATTGATTCATTGGCGTCAAAAGGTGCTTGATTTATTTCAAGCACCTTTCTCCCATCTAACATTGGTTAGCGATCCGGATCAACTACTTGATGATGAAATTATCATCTCCAAAATAAAGGAACATGGGCTTGAAATTATAAAGTTTCAGGATCGGGCTTCTTTTCGCTTTGAATACGAAAGCCATTATAAGAAACCAGATCAAAGCATGAATCTCATCATTGTTAGCAATTCGGCAGACTTGGTAGACCTTCCATTTGATCTATGGAGCAGCGCTCAGAAAGTAGAGTTGCGGAAAAACAATTTGTTTCCCCAACTAGCAGTTAACGTTGTTCGCCAACTTGATACCCGAACATTGGATTTACTATCTGGAGTATCCATGGAAGGGAATTTATCTTACGAGCGAGCAACGATAGACCTTATATTAAGACATGTTTACGGATTAGCTTATGATTCTGTTCATTCTCTTACCGACTGTTTATTGCTAATCATGCGCTGGCATGAGCTTCGCTGTGATGTTCCAGAGGTTATTAAACAATATTTGGTTGAATATCTACAAAGTCGAAAAACAGATATTCCGGTTCAAGAGTGGATAACATCATATCACGCTTTTTGTCAATATCTACAGCAGGAATGGCATCGTTTCGTAGAAGAAGAATTTCCAAAATCGCATACTTTCTGGGATCCTAGTGTACGTTCCGCTCTAAGCTTGCTCTTCTTGGAAGGCGTACTGTTACCGGTTTCAATAAAACATGATTCTTTCCCTAATGTTTTCTCCTGGGGACTCTATTACGATAGTAAGATGCAGAAACAAGATACAGTGAAAGGGTTAGAGAAGCAGTTGGAGACTTTACTTTCTGCCGTCATAGATCGCCGTACTTGGATACAGATTGCACGGACTTATGGGAAGGCTAAATGTATCTCGTTAGAATTACAACTACAGGAAGACGACGGTTGCCTTTCAGTGGCGATGGAGAAAGAAATTGAAGCGCGTTTTGAACAGTGGTTGGTGGATCACTATGGAGCATTAGCAACGTTAACAGATCGAAATTCGCCGGTTATGGTACATAAAGCGGTTGAAGTGCTTCGACTAAAGGAGAAAGACAAGGTTGCACTGATTGTTTGCGATGGAATGAGTTTTGTACAATGGGCCCAAATTGAGCAAACATTGGCAGATGATTATCAATATGAGGTCTATGGTTCTTATGCTTGGATTCCTACACTAACCTCTGTATCTAGACAGTCTATTTTTTCTGGTGAAATACCGAGGTTCTTTTATGATTCCATTAATACAACCGCCAAAGAAGAAAAATCATGGAAGTCGACTTGGGAAAGAAATGGTGTTCCCTCTGGTTATGTTTCATACGAACGGGGATTAGGACAAGGAGTTTATGAACGCTCGAATATCGCTGCATTAACCAAGTCCAACACGAAAGTTGCTGGGCTTGTCGTCGATACAATTGACCAACTCACTCATCATACGATACAAGGTCAGTTAGGCTTGTATGCAGCAATTGGCGTCTGGTTAAAACAAGGATACTTGCATTCTCTACTTACAGATTTGTTAGACGCAGACTACGATGTATATCTTACCTCCGATCATGGCAATAAGGAAAGTAAAGGGGTGGGGCGAGCAAGTGATGGCACTTTGCCTGAAACTCGCGGGGAACGCGTAAGAGTATATCGAGATGTTGTCCTGAGGGATCAAGCTGCAGTACAATACTCGAGTAGGCAATGGTCGGGTACTGGTTTGCCTGATGATTATCACGTCCTCATCGCCCGATCCGGGGAAGCATTCGTTCGTGAAGGGGAGATTGTGGTTAGTCATGGTGGCACAAGTATTGAAGAGGTAATTGTTCCGTTTGTTCACATTCAAAAAAGATAGTGTAGGTGTACGATGAAAAAAGCAGTCGGTTTCGATCAAAAAATTCAGCTTCATCAGCTTGATTTTATCGCTAATGAAATATCTAGAATGTCATCTAGGGATGTATTATATCAGCAGGTTGATGAACAGCTCATGGCGGACATTGGTGGCGCTAAATCGCGTGCAAATGCACGTACGATTTTGTTTAAAATTTGGTTTTTAGTCCCGGATGAGCATATGGAACTTCGCGATCGAGCATTGGACATGTTTCAAAGAGCAACCCCGGAAGAGAAGCTTGTTCTTCATTGGGGCATGTGTCTTCTAGCATACCCTTTCTTCAAGGATACGATTGAGCAGCTTGGTTATTTGTTTCACTTGCAAGATGAAGTCACTAGCGAACAGATCGGTCGGAAGATGAAAGGGCTGTATGGTGAGCGGCGGCGGGTTGAGGTGTCTGTTAATGCAGTACTCAGTTCCATTCGTTCATGGGGTGTCCTTGAAATGGAGAAACGTAATACTCATACCATCGCGGTACAGATTAACGTATTTTCGACTGATATAAAGAAATGGCTAGTTCAAGTCATGCTTATCGTTACGGGCAAGTCTGTAATTGAACTGAATCACATTGCTGGAGAGCCATGTATTTTTCCTTTTGAATTGAGTGTATTGGAATCCGAACTTTCAGGTAATGAATTGGAAATTACTCGTCAAGGCGTTGGACGATTAATGGTTGGGCTTAAATAAACTCTGTTGCGCGCGCTGCGACAGAGTCTTTTTGCAAGGTGGGTGTAGAGTATGTTAACTAAAGGTGATATCGTACGTGGTCCACAGTTTCCAGAAACTGTGGAGATCAAACATTTAGAGAGGGTAGATGAGCATTTCGTTAGTCTTTCGGCGGTGGGTAGAGAATCTAATCAATATTACGAGTTGATGATCGAACTGCATGGTATTGAAAGGATTAAAAAGCTTAATGAAAACAGTGTATCAATTATAACAAACGCGAAAGAACTACAGCGGCATTTACAATATTATATCTTCTCGATGGATACCAAGTATTCTTCTAAAAGAGCTTTAGGAAATAGTAAATTGATTCCGCTTCCTCATCAAATTGAAGCAGTATATAGTCGTATGCTTCAAACTCCACAAGTTCGATTTTTACTTGCAGATGACCCAGGGGCGGGAAAAACGATTATGTCTGGTATGCTCATTAAAGAAATGAAGGCTCGTGATAGCATCCAAAGAGTGCTTATTCTCGTACCGCCACTTGTATTAAAGCAATGGCAAGAGGAGCTGAGTGAAAAGTTCGGAGAACAGTTCTTTATTATAAATCGTTCAACCGTTAGACAATATGTATCCAAAAATCCTTTTCTCGAGCATAACTACTGTCTGGCTTCTGTTTACTGGGCAGCACGAGAAGATGTAAAAAGTATGTTAAGCGAAGCAGATTTCGATCTTGTTATCGTGGATGAAGCACACAAGATGGCTGCATATACGCACGGTACAAGCAATAAAAAAACGTCCAAGACCAAGCTCTATCTGCTTGGTGAGCTTTTGTTGCGTCGCAGTGAACATTGTATCCTGCTTACAGCAACACCGCATAAGGGAGACATGGAAAATTTCCGTCACTTGATGAAACTAGTAGATGGGGATATATTCTCTAGTTTATCTGTCAATGAAACATTGAGAGAGAAAGCCAATCCTTTCATTATTCGAAGATTGAAAGAGAACCTAAAGAATTTTGACGGAACTCCTTTATTTCCAAAGCGTACTGTGAAAACGGTACAATACGAACTCTCCGAGCCAGAGCTTCAATTATATCGGGATGTAACGGAATATGTTCAGCATCATTTTAATAGGGCAATCAATTCGGGAAGCAACAGTACTGCGTTTGCCATGATGCTGCTTCAACGACGACTCAGTTCATCCATCGCCGCTATTGATTTGTCTTTAAGACGTCGTAGGAAACGGTTGCAAAACTTATTAGAGCTTACGATAATAGAGCGTAGGAAATTTATAGAGAAAACAAAAACAATGAATCTCGATGAGTATTCAGAAGAAGCACTAGATTTGCAAGAAAAGATAGAGCAACAGCTAGAACAATCTGTAGATCTAGTGGATCCCAAAGAGCTTCAAATTGAGATTGACCAACTTCACAGATTGATTAAACAGACAACCCATCTAAAAACAAATGCGATTGAACGGAAGTATGATGAGTTGGAGCAAACATTATTTGGACAAAACGGCTTGCTTAACCAAGGAGAGAAACTTCTTCTGTTTACGGAATCTGCAGATACGTTGGAGTATTTGGAAAAAAAGTTGTTGGAAAGACTTCCGAGGGTTGCGAAAATAGTGGGTAAATTTTCGATGGATGAGCGAAGAAAACAAGTGGAATTATTCCGTAATGAATGTCAAGTTATGGTTGCAACAGATGCTGGTGGTGAATCAATCAATCTGCAATTCTGCAATCAGATGATTAATTATGATATTCCGTGGAATCCCAATAGGCTAGAGCAATGCATGGGTAGAATTCATCGTATCGGTCAGAAAAATGACGTTGCTGTCTTTAATCTCGTTGCTACGAATACTCGTGAAGGCGATGTCATGATTCGCTTGCTGGATAAGATGGAACGCATGCGCAGTGACCTTGGCTCGGATCTTGTGTATGATTTTATTGGTGAAATATTTAACGGCGAACATCACGATCTACCTTCGCTTATGCAAGCCGCAATATTAGAACGCGAAAATTTAGATGACTTAATGGCATCAATGGAGAGAACGATATCGGAAGAACACAAGAGACTGTTAGAGTTTGTCAAACAAGAGCGATTGGCAGAAGATGTATTTGATTTGCCGAAAATGAGACGTGAGCAACACGATATGGCAATATCGAAATTGTCTCACCGCTGCTATGCAGAGTTTGCAGAACAGACATTAGTAAAGAACAACATTCGGATTTATTTATCTAATTACGACAAAGTAAAGCGGATCGATCGAATGCCTAAGCATGTAAGAGACTTTTGCAGAATTCACCATATTCCTTACAGCCAGATGAATGAGGCTATTCGTTTTACAGCATATTCTGAGTATTGTGATGAAAATGTAGCGCTTCTCTCTGATGATCACCCTTTATTTCGTCTGAGTATGCTATTTGCTCAGAAAGATCAGGAGAAATCGACAGTTCAGCGTTTTATGTTTTCTTATCCAATTCAAGAGCCTATCACCGTCGATGTCTATTTAGCCAGTGTAGTAGATGGAACAGGAAATGAATTGGATGGTGAAATCATTTGCATTGCGAAGAGAGAAGACGGTCTAATTATTAGGCTTGATAATTATTGGCTTTTTCATCAACACTTTATTGGAGAACCTATTACTTTGGATGTTAAAGAAGACGCGTCTATGAGGTCTGCTGCAATTCAAGAAACTATAGCAATTAGAGATCGGGCGAAGCTTAAACGTGAACATTACTTAAATCGCGTTCTTCTGTATCTCGATCAAACATTTATAAGACAGATGAATGAACTTATGGATCGAAGAGCGGAATATGAACAAAGTAATCTCGATAATCGCAACAGTGCATTAATTAATCAACTGGATGCAAACTTGATTGACATTGAATTACGCAAAGAAAACCGATTAGCTCAAGTTGAACGACAGAAGAACATTACAATGAGGCCGCCAAAGCTAATCATGCAATTAGAGGTTGTTCCTAAAGGAAATAAGGAAAGAGTTCTTTCCGTGGATTACAAAGAAATCGTAGAAGCTTACGAACGTCAACATGGTCGAATAAATGTAAAAATGTTCGCTCAATTAGCGAAATTTGATTTCTATAGCGAACGCTTCAATGGAGAGCCCCGTTATATTATTTTGACTGATAATAAGGATTTCTTTCCGTCGGAGGCTTATCTTGAGGATCTTTCAGATGTTGCTCAACATACATTTATATATTATATACAAGATAATATTGTAGTGAGTGAAAAGAAACTGCCGCCACGATTACTTGTATGATTTTGTAAAGGCATTACCTCCTATAGTATGGGTGTTTGTAACGAGAATCGTGAATAAAATATTGTGCGAACAAAAGTTCTCTGACAACCTGCTGTCAGAGAACTTTTGTCATAATAGGACTAACAGAACAGAAGACACCGGTGACAGGGGTAAATACGGTGAAAAAAAGAAAGGACGGAGTGATGCAATGAAAATATTTCACACAGCCGACTGGCATCTAGGCAAATTGGTTCAAGGTGTTTACATGACGGAGGATCAGCAATATATCCTTGAACAATTCATAAAGGACGTCGAATCAGAGAGACCAGATGTCATCGTTATTGCGGGAGATTTGTATGATCGTGCCGTTCCGCCGACTGAAGCTGTGCAATTGCTAGACCGTGTGCTGGAGACAATTGTTCTTCAATTGAAAATTCCAGTAGTAGCAGTCGCAGGTAATCACGATAGCCCAAGCCGTCTGGATTTCGGCAGCAGTATTATGAAAGCTTCGGGGCTACATATCGCAGGTGAACTGATTCATCCATTTGAGCCTGTCGTATTGCACGATGAGCATGGAGAAGTTCATTTTCATCTCATTCCTTATGCTGAGCCCGGAAAAGTACGCTATTTGCTCCGCGATGACACGATCAAAACGCATGATGACGCGATGTACAAAATCACCGAAGCGATCAAAGCATCCATGGATCCTAATGCCCGTCATGTGTTCGTCGGCCACGCTTTCGTGACACCGAGTGGTGAAGCGCAGGATAATACCAGCGACTCGGAGAGACCGCTATCCATCGGTGGAGCTGAGCATGTGAGTGCCAAGCATTTTGATGGATTTCATTACACGGCACTTGGGCACCTGCACCAGGCACACCATGTTGGAAATGAAACGATTCGATACGCTGGCTCGCCTCTCAAGTATTCCATTTCGGAAGAACATCACAACAAAGGTTATCTTGTCGTCGAACTGGATGGGAACGGAAATGCAACGATTGAGAAAAGAGACCTTACGCCGAGACATGACATGCGAACGGTAGAAGGGCTGATTGCCGATATTGAGAAGCATCCGATCAATGAGGACTATGTGTTTGTTCGTTTGCTTGACGAGGCGCTAGTGCTGTCTCCGATGGAAAGGGTTCGTTCCGTTTATCCAAATGCGATGCACGTAGAACGAAAAATGGCCGTTGCAGGACTACTCGGAGAAACGCTGGCAGTAGACGGACGGGCCCAGATGGATGAACTGTCGCTGTTCAAAGCGTTTTATCAAGAAGTGAAGGGAACGGAGCTTTCGCCGGAAACGGAGAAGCTGTTTATTGAAACGATGCAAGAGATCTTCAAGAAAGAAGGTGAGCGCCATGAGACCGTTGAAGCTTACGATGACGGCGTTCGGGCCGTATAAGAATGAAGAAGTAATTGATTTCTCTGAACTGAAAGACAATCGCTTGTTTGTCGTATCGGGGAATACGGGAGCTGGAAAAACATCTATCTTTGATGCGATCTGCTTTGCATTATATGGAGATGCAAGCGGGGAGGACAGGAACGACAGTAAAATGCTTCGCAGTCATTTTGCTGATGATCAGGTGCACACTTCTGTTGATTTTGTTTTTGAGCTGAAAGGTCGTTCGTACCGTGTATTCCGGCAGTTGGCTCATGTGAAAGCAGGGAATAAAGGAGCGACGGGCGACAGATATGAGTTATTTGAAATCACGGGTGGAGAAGAGATTCCCATAACTGACCGCTTTATCGTGTCGCAAGTGGACGAAAAGATTCGTGAAATCATTGGTCTCACGAAGGATCAGTTCAGTCAAATCGTCATGCTGCCGCAGGGGGAATTCCGCAAGTTGCTTACCTCCGAAACGGAAAACAAGGAGGAGATTCTGCGTCGTATTTTCAAGACCAATTTGTATAAGGTTGTCGTAGACCAATTGAATGAGAAGCGAAAGGAAATGCAGCAAATTTGTGCGGAGTTGGCCAAAATGCGGGAGTATCATATCAGCAATGTGAAGGGCTCCCTAGCTGGACGTGAAGGTTCTGATCTGTATAACGTCTTTAAGCAGCAGCATTACAATACGCATCAAGTCGTGGAAGCGCTAGATAAAGAGATCGATTACTATGCTGGGCAAATGGTAGAAAAGAAGCAGTTGCTGCAGTCTGAGACAGCAAAACACCAAGAAAAAACTGCGGCATATCATCAAGCACAACATGTGAATGACCAATTTAACCTTTTGGATCAGAAGGTTGCTGCAAGACAAGAACTTGCCTCGCAAGAGCTTGATATTCAACAAAAAACGGTGGGGCTTTCGCTTGCCGAGAAAGCTGTTCACCTGCATGTATACGAGCGGCATCACGTGGAGATGATGGAAGAACTCACCCGCAAAAGCAAATTTCTAGAAGATGCTTTGATCGAATGCGAACAAGCAGAGTTAAGTTTTCAATCGGCCGAAGTGAATTATAAGCAGGAAGAGGGCAAAGAAAAGTTAAGAGAGCAAGCCTTGCGTGAGCTGGAACGACTCCAGGGATATTTGCCAACAGTAAAGGATATTGATGAGAAACAACAGAAGGTACTTCAGCTTGAGGCAGAAGTGGAAGCCATAACAAAACAAGTAGCAGATGCACAGAATGAACTGGAAACGTTACAGACTCAACGATCGGAAAAATCAGTTCTAGTAAAAGATTTGGAGGATAAAGTTGTTCACCTTCCAGCAAGGACTGAGAGGCTTAATCTTTTGAGGCAACAAGCAACAATCATTCAAGAGTACCTTACCCTCGTACAAAGATCTACGGAAGAACATGGGGAAGAAAGAGAACTTTTGGAGACATTCGAGCAAGCGGACCGAGCTTATTCTGTAGTAGAGGATCTGTGGATTGAAGGTCAAGCTGCTTTACTAGCGAGCCATCTTCATGACGGTGATACTTGCCCGGTTTGCGGTAGCGTGGAGCATCCGAAAAAGGCTGCTACGATCGGTGAGATTCCTACGAAAGAAGAACTTGAACGGTTGCGTAAGGAAAAATCTGTGGCAGAGAAAAAACACCTCGAAGCGAAGGCGAAATACAATGCAACTCAACTGCAGATCCAGGAGAAACAGCAGCAAGTGCTTGAACAGGGTTGCAATATGGAAGGGATTCAAGATGTCTTTGCTGAGTTAGTGAAAGAAGGAAAAGCGCTGGCTAAAGAGGAGAAGGAGTTGAAGGAGGATCATGCCAAGCTCACTCCACTCAAGCAAGCACTTGAAGCGTTGAATCTTACATTAGAAGAGAAACGCAAACAGAAAGAACGTACTTCCACCTTATTCAATGACACGAAGACTGTGTTTGCAACAGAGAAGGCAGTTTATGAACAATCGCTAGCAGCTTTACCAGAAGAGGTGCGAAGTCTAGAGAAGCTTGAACAGCAAATCCGAGACACAGAAGAGAACAAGAAGAAGTTAGATGCCGCCTGGAAGCAAGCCCAGGTACTATATCAAGAGACGAATGAACGAAACATTAAGGCCCTTGAAAGTCGTAACAATGCGGAGGGTATGAAAAAGGAGACCATCGACAAAAAGGATAAAGCGCACCGAAGCTACTTCGAAGAGTTGAAACAGGCAGGGTTTCAGACAGAAGAAGCCTACAAAGCAGCAAAGATGACAGATGATGCCCGATCAGTATTGAAACAACAAATAGAAACGTATCATACAGCAACAAAAACAGTAGCGAAACAAATAGAGGAATTATCAGAAGCACTTGCTGGCAAAGAACGTCAAGATCTTGTCATGATGCAGCAACGCCTTAGTGAGATGGAACAACGTCTTGAAATCATCCGCAATGAAAACATTCAAGTGGAACTTAACTATGGGAAGGGTACCGAAGGCAAGGCTAATATTCTCAAAGCGGAGAAGACTTGGCAGGACGCCGAACATGAGCACCAGCTCGTGAAAGATTTGTATGATGTTGTTCGAGGAGAAAATACCAAAAAGATCTCCTTTGAACGATATTTACAGATTGAATTCCTGGAAAAAATTATTTTCAATGCGAACCAACGCTTGCAACGGATTTCAGGTGGGCAATTTTATTTAGTTCGTAGTGATCGCATGGAAAAACGCGGCAGACAAAGCGGGCTCGGTTTTGATGTCTATGATCATTACACAGGCCAGCTGCGGGATGTGAAAACATTGTCTGGTGGAGAAAAGTTCAATGCCTCACTATGTCTAGCGCTTGGAATGGCAGATGTGATTCAATCCTATGAAGGTGGCATTTCGTTGGAGACCATGTTTATAGACGAGGGTTTCGGCTCTCTCGATGAAGAGTCTTTGCACAAGGCCATCGATACCTTGATCGATTTGCAGCAATCCGGACGTATGATCGGTGTTATCTCTCATGTTCAGGAGCTGAAACAAGCTATTCCGGCCATTCTGGAAGTGAAAAAGACAAGAGAGGGATACAGTTACACCAAATTTTGTGTTAGTTAATTTCGGGCAACTCATTCCTGGGGTAAGTCTATTTACTACCATAGATTGGAAGAAATCTGTCGACATTGTAGTCTTTTTGTCGTAATCTAAATAAAAAAGTACATGAGCCAAAAGGGCTAAAAATAGTGTGAAATAAGCGTGCCATGACAGTCGGGATTATACTGCAGCATTGCTTGTTCCCAGCCTTCTGTCATTTTGCAGAGGCTGTTTTTATTATTTGGCGGAAATTTAAGAAACGAACCGTTTTCATTTTTTAAGGAAGTGACATATGAAGGAATTAGAGATAATTCAACAATTAGAGAGGACTTTGACTCATCCACAAATACCAGCAATTTATGTTCAAGGCGACCTAGAGTGGCTTAAAAGGCGAAGTTTGAACTGGACAAGATCTAGTTGGCGCATTGGAGTACTTGGCGTAACCAGTTCCGGGAAATCTACTCTTATTAACGCATTCTGCGGCGAGGAAATTTTGCCGCAAGAAGCACGGCCAACATCTGGTGTATTAGTATCATGCAAGAAAAGTAAAATGCGCAAAGGTACCCTTATTCGCAAAAATGGAAGCACGAGCTATTTTAATCAACATCAGTTAAACAAAGAAATAATCGCTAAATATGCAGATGAATTAAACAATCCAGGTAATAAGGAACAAGTTGACGAGATTTGCCTTGAGTTTCCTGACTTTCTAGTAGGGAATAACATCGAAATTGTCGATTCTCCTGGCCTCGATGCTTTTGGTCTGGAGGGTCATGAAGAAATTGCATTACGACAGTTGGTACCAACAGTTGATCTCGTCCTGTATCTTACAACTACAAAAGCAAACAGTGATCAAGCTAATTTGCAAGCCTTAAACCAGATAGCCTCAGAACATAAGCCTGTTATCATCGCTCAAAATTTTATCGATTGTGTTACCCCTGAATTTACATCGGGTGGGAGTGAACGTCGAACATCACAAGAGGTAGAGCAACGTCTACGTCAGCGAATCGAAAAGATATTGAAGGAAACATCCAATAAGAGCTTGAGAAACGCACCTGTATTTCAAATCTCTGCTTTAGAAGGTTTGAAATCGAAAGGAAGTAAGCAGGGGGAGTCTTGGAAAAAATCCCGTTTGGAGCCTCTCCTCCTCTCTATCCATTCGATTTGCGAGCAGATGGAAGGGCAGCGTTCTCAGAGACGCTTACATCAGCTGTTAAGGCATTTGAATGAAATAAAAGAGAGAGCTGTGGCAGACTTAGCTACTTATAATCAGGATAAACAAATTACCACTGAGGTGATCGGAAGCTGGGACGCAACAAGAAAACAGATCGAGGCCTTCCATGATGAAGCTGAACAGGCTAGTGCTCATCTCGATGCGGAAATACAAAAGGGAAGAAGACAGCTTTCAGATCAATTTGCGCAGATCAGAAACCAATATATTAAGTTAGATGCGGAACGTATAAGCGAGAATGAGGTACATTCATCTGGAAAAAGTCTCAAGGATATCGCGTTGCAAGTTCAAAAAAATGTGCTTCAGTTAATGGACACTTGGGATTCCAAGGAAAAGAAGCTGTTACACGTATTAAATCTTGCTTTGGAAGATGTTCGTTCTCATCGTGGTCAGCTTGTTCCGGACGAGACTCTTAAAGTCTATAAAGAAACAAAAACGAAGATCACGACTCGAACAGAGAAAAAATCGAATGGATTTCTAGGCCTGCGAAAATTAAAGCGGTGGATATTCAGTGAAAGTGATTATGAGACGATTACGACAGAAGAGGAGATTTCAGTCGTTAACATCCGTAAGACGCTAGAGGAATTCCAAGTGTATTTGAATCGCTTTGACAAACTTCTCGAAGCCTTCCGGATTACCTGGCAGCAACAAAAAGAAAAGGGTTGCCTTGTTATAAAAGAAGAAGCAATGAGAAGAGATGAGATCATTGCCGCGAGAAGGAACAAGCCTAAGGACGCAAAAGTGCTAGAGGACTTTATTCACAATCTTGAACTCATTGAAGAGAAGGGGTATGGACGTCGGGACAGGAAAGAGGAGGAGCCGGAGCTAAATTTCGAGCTCCCATTTGTTGAGCATCCTGTTCAAGCACTCAATACAATGACCATGAGCTATCTTCAATTTTCCATGTCCAGATCCTTGTTCGCTTTAGCAACTGAGCAGAAACGAATATACGCGCAGGCGATCATCTGGAACCATCTTAAGTCCCATTCTGGGGTTGAAGTGGCAAATGACCTCTGGTTTTTTGGAAAGGACCAGCAATGGATGGAACAAGCTTTTACCAACATATTTGGGATTCAACCTCAATTTACCGATAACGAAACGGTTCATGTGCGTCTTAAAGAAACCAAGCTTCCAATCAGACACGCGTTTTTGACCACTAGTCAGGAAGTAGATGAGAACATTCAGAGGCAAGGTGTTGCATTGATCCAGCTGGATATTCATCAATTAGGGGTAACTCAAAAGTTACTAGCAGGACAATGGTTTCTTACTATTATGAAGTCGATGCCTTTTGTTTTCGTGATTCAATCGATACAAGAGTATATCCAGGATGCTGGGCTTGCAATGGCTTATAAAAGCTACCGTCAGCTTATGGACTTCGCATCCATTCAGAACCCTTCCAGCATCGTGATTCATGATAATCCACTCTACACAGCTTTATTTCACACGGCTGATCAATTTGCTTGGCAAGCAGGTAAAGGGGAAGAGCAGGATGCACTTCGACAACTTTTCACCCAGTTCCCACGGCTAGATCATGCAAAAAATAGGAACGAGGCAGGTCAATTTTTCAAGGAAATTTCCTTGACAATCCGTAGCTAAAAGTTTGGACAAAGAAAGGAACTGTACACGATGAGCAAACTAAGCGATGATACGATCACATTATATGTAGATGAGGAAACAGAACGGATTTTAGGGGAGCTTCAGCAGGCTGTTCAAGGCGGGATGGAAGATGTATTAAAACAGGCCAAGCTAGCGAAGCAACTTAAAATCGATGAGCTGGAAGAAACGTTGCTTCATACCTTGAAGACCACGGATCAAGCGATCGATAAAAAGATGGAGAAGATAAAAATGCTTCTTCAGGAAACCACTGAGCAACTGAAAACCTTGACGTTACAAAAGGCTGAGGAGAATCTTCAGGCCAGCAAGCAGCTTAAACTGAAAGCGGAGGACGATCAGGCTCATCTGCTGAACGAACTGGAGGATTTAAAAACAGCAATAAAAGATAGCCATCAAACGCACTTTCAGATAATGCAAGAAGCGGCTGTCTCAGTCCAGGGGCACTTCTCAGGAATGGACGAGCAGATGATCTCTCTTCAAAATGGATTAGAAGAACGTCTTGACCGGATGTCTAATCGTATCGAACAACAGCAAGAGAAATGGAGAGCCTACCTAGAAGAGCAGGCTCTTATACAATCTGTTCCTGGGTATGTATCCTTTTTTTTCGGAAAACAGAAAGCTCTTGAAAAGGCAAGAAAAAAACAAAGTCCATAGGAGGCTTTTTAGATGCCCTCAATCATTCGCTTACTAAACGATGAGAGACTTATTCATGCTATACGCCACATCCTTCCAGGGGAGTCTGTCAAATCCGCTTTTGACCAATCACTTGCGAGCAGAAAGCAAAGTGTGACCGCTCAGAAATTTGTAATTGCGGTACTTGGTATTCAGGGGGCGGGGAAGAGCTCTCTTCTGAATGCGCTTGTTGTCGGTGACGACATTTTACCTGTAGAAGCGGATGAAACGACTTGCATTCCGGTTGAAATACACAAAAGTGCAGATGGAAGCCATCGCGGTATTGTTCATTATAAGGATGGACGAACAGAAAGCGTTGCTGTTGAGCGAGAAGCATTGAACCGTTTTGTGAATCATGAATGTAACCCTGACAACGCGTTAGGGGTCCATCATATTGAGCTACATATTCATTCGCATCTTCTACGACCCGATGTCGTATTTGTCGACCTGCCCGGGGTGGCTAGTTTAAGCTCCGCAAACCAAGAAACCACGATGAAGTATATCATGTCCTGCTCGGGTGCTATTTTCCTTTTGCGCACAATTCCCCCAATTACTCGAATAGAGTCGTTGTTTCTTAAAGCTGTATGGCCACAAATATCTAACGCCTATTTTGTGCAAAATTGGTGGGAGAATGAGACTGAGCGTGAGCTGGAAA
This sequence comes from Brevibacillus centrosporus, assembly GCF_003710815.1. GTDB lineage: Bacteria > Bacillota > Bacilli > Brevibacillales > Brevibacillaceae > Brevibacillus > Brevibacillus centrosporus. The sequence continues at coordinate 26,236 of NZ_RHHP01000008.1, read as the reverse complement.
GTGGCATGAAGCACAACCAGGATGCGCTGGAGAAAATTTCTCTGGAGCTGGGTGTGCGCTACGAGCAACAGATTATACCGGTGCAAGTAAAAGATGCAGTGAAAGCGACCTACACAAAGGATATGAGTTTATGTGAGAAGTCTGGTATTAGGTTGGTTGAAAATCGGCTAGAAGAGAGTATGAAGACGTGGTCCGAAGAGATCATGAAGGTTAATATTGAATGGATCGGGCAGAAGATACTAGAAAGTGAACGTATGTATGAGTCCATTTTGAAGGACTTGGATAAAGATAGGGAGACAGCCGAGTTGGAGCTTGGGAATCAAATACAAAAGTTTCATGAGGAAAAAGAAAAGACTATAAGTCAATTTGATGAGTTAAAAGCAGAGGCAGAGACTTTGTTCCGTGAAGCCCGTAGAAAGATGAGTCGTTTCATTGAAGAAGTAGAAGAAGGTACTGTGAAACATATTGACGAAAAAATATCTAGCGGTATATACGACGGCCATTATTTTGAGACAGTTGTGACAGAGCAACTTCAAGAGGCCCAGCTTTTGATCGTAAATGAGCTCCAATATCAGATTCGAGAAATAATTAAGAAGATACTGGTGGATTTTGAATCGATCCTCAAACATGTGCATGAAACGAACCCGAATATTGCCATTGATGCCGATTGTCAAGAAAATTTTAAGTTTGAGCGTGCAGTACCAGCGCTACTTTCCTTAGGACTGATGGCAGTTGCTCCAGCTTTAGTTCCTCTCATTGTATCGAATCCTGTTGGTTGGGTGGTCGGCGGAGCGATTGTAGTAGCTGGAGTGATCGGTAATCTACTTGGTTTTTCTATTAAATCTGAAGTAGAAAAACAGCGGAGGGCCGGGGCAAGAAAAGCTGCAAAATCTATTGTTATAGAGGTGATCGAACAGCTTCAAGAACTGGTGAAGAGGGAAACAGGTCTTTATGAACAGCAAATTATCCAAGATCTTGAAAAACTACTTATGGAAGAACTGAATCATATTGAAAGTGAGTTTACCCAACGTCAGGTAATCTTAGAGAAAAGTCTCGATTACCGTGAACAGCTCTATGAAGACACACAGGAACTTTTACAAATCATCAAAAACAGTAAAGTAGAATGGGAAAATGTGCGCCTGATGTGGAAGGGAGAGCACGCTTTGTGAAACCGTTTGAAAATGAACGTAGCCTGCTAATAGACTCGGCTGAGCAAGCTTACGAGCTTGCTCGGAGAATTGGCTTTTCAACGATGCAAGGATCGGCAGCTGCTCTTTTAGAAAAGCTAAAGCAGCCTTCTTTTTATATGACACTAGTTGGACGAACAAGCTCTGGGAAAACGAGCATAATTAATAGTCTCATTGGTAGGGAGAAGCTAAAAGTATCTGCTGCTCCTACGACTCCTATTGTTACTGAGGTAATTGGCGGTAGGGATTATGTAGAGTCGTATGGCATTGTACATCGAGATGGGAAAAGGGAAGACATATCTAAAGATCAATTTGACCAACAATTCGTCCAACCTTTGCCTACGCTGCGGAGGTTACAACTTAAGACTTCTACGCGCATAGATGTAGAGGCCCATATTTTGGATACGCCTGGTTATGATTCTATCTATGAACAGCATACGGAGATACTGAATAACTTTATCCCCGAAGCGGATTATCTCGTTTTTTGCGTGATGTACCGAAGTGGGATCGTAGAAGCGGATAAACAATTTTTAGAACTATTATACCAAGTGTTTGAGAACGATCTTCCCCCCTTGTTACTTGTCATCAATCGCGTTCCTAACGAAGCGGATGAATCAGACCGTCGTGTTGCTGAGATTCGTAAACATGTACAGACTCTCATTGGGAGTGAAGTTCAGCTGTTTCTTGTAGCTGAGCAAGCGGGGGCACCGGTTCCCCAAGCAGAGCATGTATGGCGATGGTTAGGCCAGGAGATGGTTAGACAGGAACGAACAAAAGCATGGCTTGAACGAGCAAAGCTGGTTCTGCAATCGATCTATGAAAATCTGGAAAGCGCTACAGTGACAAAATGGCAAATGGCGGAGCTTGATTCGGAGCAAAGGGAAAGGTTACGTGTAGAAATTGCACAGTTACGGGATAACCAAAAGAAAATACAGGATCTCGTAATACGCCGCAGGAATGAAATGATTGAAGAACTGCAAGTACATGTTAGTCAAGAGCAAAGTAAGATCTCTAAAGCATGTGATGGGCATATTACCACATCTAATCGATGGACCCAAGCAGCGGATTGCAATGCTTTTATCCAATCACATGTGCTTCCAAAAGAAGCCAACCTTGCCTGCAAGCGTACAGGGGAGCTACTGATTTATCGTTTAGAAGAATTGAACGATGAGATCGAGGAGCTTGCGAATACAGCCATCGGTAACTATATCAAAGAAGTAAATTTCATAATGGATAAGTTTGAGAAGCTGAGGACTAATGCTCTGAAGGGAATATTAAACGAAGGCCTTAAAAATGTAGCTTTTCAATTTTTTCAGCGATTTGGAGGCAGAGGTGGAGCGGGGGCCGGGGTTGCTAATTTTGGTAAGATGGCATTAAAGCGAATAGGTAACGTATTTAATAAAACATTCTCACGAGCAACTCATAATAAATTGGCTCATATCTTAGCAAAGCTAGGGGCTACCAGTACCAAGGCAATTGGCAATGTGATTGCAGTTCTCATAGAGCTTGGCTTTTATTTATGGGGGGTCGCCACATGGCAAGGAAAACTGAAAGCTACCATTGATAAGTCTCTGAAAAATTGGACGAAGGAGCTTAATCCAAAAATTGTTGAAGAACTTGATTTATCTTTAGACGAAACGCTGGTTCTTGTGAATGAGCATTTTGATATAACGTGTATGGAGCATGAAGAGATGCTAAGTGCACATCTTGAGAAGGATCAAGAACAGCTTGAAGGTTTTGAGGAATTAATCAAAACGATTCAACAAGAGCGAGAACATCTCCGTGATATTTTGAGTGAAGGAGTCATCATCCATGACAGATAGAAACTTGAAGCCGAGTGATTTAAAGGTTGATGTCATCATGCCGGGACAAAGTATACAGACTGATTGGGATATGAATGCGCTTAAGCAAGAAGCTATACAAAATCTCGTTCGGAAAATACCCGATGTAATTTCCACGATTGAGTATATAGCCAAGACACACGCAGATACGAATAATTCAGTTAAGTATTTGGAAGCGGAAGGCTATAAAATGCTATTAGAGGCAGATGCTTATGTCAAGAAAGCGCAGGAGGATCGACTCTCCATAAGCGAGCGAGGCAATTTGATCTTGCAAGTCATGGACAAGGCGAACGATATTTTGACGAATGCGAATGTGCCAGAGGGTGCAAAGGAAACGTACGCTGCTAACTTACATATTTGGATGACTACCCTCATCTCTAAGGTATAGCCTATGTTTGACGAGGTTATTGATGGGCTACTGGAAACTATTAGATTAGACTCTCTGGAACAGTGCAGAGAAATACGGGAGAAGGCGTTTCAAGAGCTTCAGCGTAAACGAACGCAGGGTGCTCGCGAGAAAATTTCAGAAATTACTAGGCAGATTAAAGAAATCGATAGAGTGATCCGAAAAGTGATCTTCAAGAGCAAGCTTATGAAGTTGACAGTGAGCCAGCAAAATTTGATTGAAGATGAGATCATTGGAAAGTTTGCGAGCAAGCGTCAAGAGCTCGTGATGGAAAAGATGAGATTGGCAAGGTATTGATTTCAGGTTTTTCACGATGTTGAATGGATAACAGAAAGTCTCTAGTTGAAGTCTTTGCTTTACAAAAAAAAGGTGTTCTTTAATTTTTCAAGGGGCATTTTAATATTCCATTTGGACTTACAATGCCTTGAAGTACGTTGAAGATGTAAAGCTGTGTAGAAGAATCACTCTTAAAATTGTTGATTCGGGCAATTACGGTTGAAGAGGGATTGATGCTTATGGCGATGTCCATTAACGAGTAGCTTGATGAATTATTTTTTGTTTGGCGAAAAAACGTGCCTGCTCAGGAGGAATATTTATTCCAGACGGGCACGTTAATGAAGCGGAATAGACGATTCGGGTTAAAGTAAAAGAAGCAAATTCAACGCAAGGTGGTTGGGATTATCAGGAGTTTATAAGTGACCGTGGTTATTTACGTGAGAAAAGTACGTGGCAACTTTAACCGGGTAGACATATGATATTCTTCATAACCTTCCGGAATTCATGGAATTGGCAGAACGATAAGCAGAAATACGTGAGGAAGCAGACTAATTCTTTCGAAGAGTTTACTTTGCCAATGAAAAAAAGTTGCTGGCGACCCTTCGGCAAGCCATCAAAGCATAGAGAGTCATAATATTTGTTCTGGAGGGCATATTTGGATGACTTTGGTTGAGGAAATAAGAAACCGATATTTCGATGAATACAAAACGTCAAAATATAGACTAGAATCAGATTTCAAAGAAGATGAGCAAAGAAAAACGGACTATCATGGTAGAGAGTTGCTTGAGTTATTGCAGAACGTAGATGATGCAGCAGTCAATGCAACATTGAGTGAAGTTGATGTCCTACTCGAATACAAAAATAATGTTTTCACAGTAGCTAATAATGGGACAGTATTTACACAAGAAACTATCGAACGATTGTGTCATGGTTCTGCTAGCAATAAATCTGATGATTTTATCGGAAATAAGGGAACAGGTTTTCGATCATTATTAAACTGGGGGAAGCAAATCGAAATTCACTCTGGAGAATTCCATGTTGGCTTTTCTCAAGAGTTTGCTGATAAAGAATTTAGCAAATTACTTGTAGAATCCGAAATTGTCAAAGAACAGCAACGTAACGTTCCAAACCTTTCTATCCCAGTTCTCCATTGCCCATTTGAAGCAGAAAGTATTGAAACAAGTTATGACACTGTCATAAGAATCATAACCGATGAATCCTTTCAAAGTGATCAGCAGAATATATTGAATCAGATTAAAAGGTTTGATTATAAAGCCTTGATTTTCCTTCCGAATATTACAAAGATAACTATAAGAACAGACGAGTTTGATAAAGTCGTGGAAAAGGTAAATAAAGAAAATGGAAAAATAGAAATACATAGAGGAGAGAGCGTTGAAAATTACCTGTTTTATCAAAATCCAGATGAGCCATATTTTGATGTAGGAAAAAATGAGAAAAGAAAAATCAGGTCTTCGGTTGCAATTTCTTTAAACGAAGAAGTTGACTATTCTAATGATTCATTGTATTGCTTTTTCCCAATTAGAAACTTTTCCACACAATTGAATTGTTTGATGCACGCTACTTTTGATTTAAATACAAGTAGGGATGACGTTCCCTTGAATAATATTAACAAGGCGGTATTTGAGCATTTATTAACGTTTATTAAAACAATAAGTGAGAAGGAACTTATATTTCAAAATGATAGAATATTGCCCATCAAGACTTTGACACCTACTGATAAGAAAAGCAAATTATGGAATGAAAATGGCTTTGATTTATTCAATTATTACTTGGAACTACTGAAGGATTGTAAAGTTATTCCAACAGTAAATGGAGATTTTGTTTCAATAGCTGATAACCCAAAATTGATCACTTCAGCTTTTCCTAATTGTTTTATTGGTGATGAATTTGGGAAATTATTAGAATATATGCCTACGACAGATAATGATGATTTATTAAAAGTCCTTGCTGAGAAAAATGATGTTGAATTGGAATTTAGTGATGAAGAATTGTGCCAAAGAATTAATCAGGCTGCAAGAAGTTGGGATACACCAGAAAAGGTTGAAACATTTATCTGGTGGGGGCAAGAATATAAGGATTCTAAGTTGTTGCCAGATTTATTAAAGAGTACACAAGAAAGTTTTGTAAAAGCAAATGACACAGTGTACTTTGTGCGTGGTAGAAAGCTCGATATTCCTGAGTGGGCTAGTATTAGTCAACTGGATATAGAATTTGAAGAAGAGTTAAAAAGACAATTACAGGAAATCGAAAAGATCAAAAAGGACTTAGCAGATGAAAATATTCTTGAGAGGGTAATTGCGCGAAACTCAGGAAACGTTTGGAATAGTTTGATGCCACAGTTAAAATTTAGAGATGCGGATTCATCGACTATTTTATCTCCAGTGAATAGTTCAGTTGATGATTATGAGAAGGCTAAAAAGTTTACTAAATGGTTGTGGGATAATTATTCCTCAAACACGGATTGGCAACCTCCTGAAGATATTAGATTCAATTTACCTAGTCAACAAGAAACAGTTGAACGTTCAAATCATTTATTTTTCGATAAACATTACGGCAATGCAATTGGTGATAAATTATTTAATGACGACAAATATAAAGCATTTGTGAAAGTTAGTGAAATCGGAATCGATGAGGATAGCAAAGTTGATTTGAAATTATTTGTAGAAAAACTTGGTGTGCTTAATTTTCCTGAAATAAGCACAAAAAGTATCAGTGACAATAAATTCAAAAGAAATTTTACTGAAAAATACTTATCTGAAAAGCTCCCGGGAAATGATGTAGATGAAAGATCTCCGAGACTCGTCAATGTTGAATTCAACACCGTAGACAATCTAAAAGAAATATTGGAGAAAATGTCTATAAGAGATATTATGTATTGGATAAAATCAGACGCTAAATTACGAGACGAACTAAATCTAAAGCATGCGGGGACTGTTTTATTTTATTTTACAGCAAGAATACAAGCGGATAGATCTCAAAGTTATTCGGATTATATGCAAAGCTATATCAAATTCATTTTTGAGAATACTAAGTGGTTTGAAATTGATGGTGAGAAATTTGCTCCAAATCAATGTGTATTTGCTTATTCAGGTTTAGATATTTCAAGTGTGTCATCAACCATCACGAACCAACATATCAAAGAGCTTGCTGATGAGTTGGGAATAAAACAAAAAGAATTGAGAGAATTCTTGGTTAAAATTGGTGTGAAAGAAAAAATAACAGAACTGCAATCAAATGACTTCTACAGCGTGTTACTAAAGTTGCCACAAGTAGATCATAGTGGACAAATATCTGAAAAAATTTACCGTGAAATTGCGGAGTTAGATGAGGATCCTTTTGAAGATTCAATGCAATATCAGAAGTTTGTCAATCAAGGAATGGTGTTTACACAAAACCACGATGGGAAAAGTTATCATTTAGCAAAGGAATCGTATTTTAGCAGTAGTATCCAAGTTAACGTCGGGAATTATAACATTATGAGAACTCCTTTGAGAAACGGAAGTTTTAAAATATTCAATAGCGTCTTTGGGGTTAATGAGTTTAAGGAGCGTTATCACGTCGTTCAAGAAAGCATTAAAACTCATGATGAAGATGCTCTATTTCAACGTAATTTTATTGATTTTATTGTTTACGCTAGAGCGTGGGGCGAAAAAAATGCGAATATTAAAACGCGAATCGATAATATTCGAGTGAGTTTAGTTTCCCACGTTATGCTAGCGGATAACGGAACAAAACATTCCGTATCAACTAATTATTTACTCATTAAGGGCATGAAAAACTGGTTGATTTATTTGGACTCTTCTCAAGAGATGGATCAGCGACAAATTTCAAAATGTATAGAGGAACTATTTGCTCAAATTGCAAACACGACAAGTAATGAAATTCCTAATCAATTAGGGGAGTTGTATCGAGATAGCGAAGGTAGAAAATTCTTAGTTGAAAAGCACTTTGGTTCCGTTGATGTAATAAATCAAATATCAAAGAATCCAATACGCACAAATTTTGCCGAAGTGCTTAAATTGAATTACGACTCAGAAGAACTAGCCAATATTGATTACAATCAGTTCAATAATATCAATAATTATGAGCGATTTATTGTCCTGTTAAAGAAGCATGATCTAGATATTGACACGTTAAAAGAAAGAGGTTTTGAATACGATATTGATATAAGAGATTATTGGACAAAAACGATAGGATCATTTATCCGTAATAATTTACATAACTATAAAGCAAACTTATTTGGAAAATACACTGAGTATAGTCAAAGCGAACAGAAAAATTTCGTGAAGGATATTAACAAATTTAAAAACTTTATTCCACAAAAGGATAATATATTAAATTCTGTTGACTTTGATGTACACCAATATATGGCGAGTAAATTCCCTGCGATTACAATGATTAATGCCGCAATAGATGTAGATGAAGTGTATAATAAAAACTTTGGTCTATTGAGTAGTAAGATTCATGATTCAAATTTTAATGACTTTATTGATGAACATTTAGAGTTAAAATCATTAGTTTACTTCTTGAATGATGAGTATGTGAACTACGTCAAAAAACAATTTGAAGAAAATCTAGTTAATAATACGTACAATTCAGTATCTACATTGATAACAACTACTGTAGATAGTGAGCCAACTCTGTCGAAAGGCGTTGTATATCCAAACAAACCTAAAGGAAAAACGAATCAACTTACTCAACCTCAAACAAGATCCTCGATAGAAAGAAGTGAAGCTTCAAAGGGCAAAAATGGTAAAGATGCTGAAAAGTTAGTGCGTAACAAATTAAAAGGTATATACGATACATTAAGATGGACATCGGAAAACTCGGATATTCCAGCGGAGAGAAATCAATCGTCTATATATGATATGGAATATCAAAGAGATGGAAAGATTGTCTATGTTGAAGTCAAAGCTGCTGTTAATAACTTTTATATGTCATCTGCTGAGTACGATTTTGCACATAAACACGCAGAATCATATGAGATATATTTAGTTAATTTGGAAAACGAGCATATTGACGGACCACATAGTATTGAGGAATTTGAAGAGTCAAAAACGGCAACCCAGTATAAATTTTCCTATGCTATGCAGTAGGCTCATTTTTAAGAAATTATGCTCAAGATGAATCTTCAAATAAACTAAAGAACGATTGGTGTTGAGTTGGTGTTAAACTGGTGAAAAACAGTAACACCAACCATCCTAAATCACCATATAAAAACGGAGTGTGGACACAAAAAATCTAGTTATACCAAGGGTTCAGCGGATTAGAACAGATTGTATCGTAAAGCTGTATTAACCCGCATACGGGGCATGTGGAGTGCGTGGTAGTAATATATCGGGAGGATTGCTTGCCGTGATATTTGTAAAAAATACACCCAATAACACTGGAGTTGCCATCTACGGTGATCATTTGGACTTTGAACACCTTTACGATGCATTACACGAGGTTGTTGGAGATGAAGATGAGTTTGTCTCTTATAGCTCAGCTCGAATAAGAATACTTGGGGTCTGCTTTGATCTTCGCCATGCTCTTATGGGTGATCGCGAAATTGAGTTTATTGATAACGGCATGAACAGGGATAAAATGAAATTAATGTCTGTCATGACTCCAGAAAAGAACGTTTACTTGAAGATTAATGCTTTGTGGCCGGAGATTCTATTTGTAACGATGGCACTAAATGATTTCATAAGGTTATATGCTGCAAAGAAAGCCAAAAAGAAATATGATATTTATCTGAGTAGAGAGTTAATATGGGATCATTCACTGGCAATGGTTCGGGGTTTTCAAGCAGCAATTGCTTCTTGCATTAAAGATACCGTTTCCCCAGCTTCATTTAGTCGTATGATGAATTCGATGAACAAAGACTATACTTGGTTTGAGAGGTATACATGGCAATACCTTGATATCTTAAACTGTCGATTTCTCGAATGGGACAATGAAAAACGACTAAAAAGTATACCAACAATTGCAAAAAGGCTTGCCGAACGTGGAGAGGAATATAATCAGATTAAGAAAGAGGCTCAGACAGCCGCTAAAGTGTATGGCACGCATGTAGATAATATTAAAGCGGCGATTGAGTATCCAGAAATTATTGATTGGTAGTTTGTTGGAAATTATAGTAGCTCTTTTGAGGCATGTGGGGATTGAAATTTAATGTATTGGTGGAAAATAAAGCATAAGTTGGACTATCATGGCGATTCAATAACCGAAGTCTCCTATGTTCAAGCTCGAACAACAATTGACGCTCTCCATGAGTTAATGAAGCAGATAAATCGGCAAGAGTTTTGTTTGATTTACATGGAATTGAAATTTGTAAAGTAGAGGAACAGGATATTGACCCGGAAAGGTGCATAGCTTCTTATGATGCAGGCGAATTATTGCGCAGCCGGTTAGTTTCAATGGCATTGGAATGGGAAAGAAAAGTTGGTATTATTCCCCACATCACAACGGTGATATCTGAATATGATGCAGCACGATTAGTAGGATGTCCATGCTCAGAGTATTCAAGTCAAATTAAGATGATGACAGCCGTTCAAAAGGGCTATGATTTTATTTATACTGAAATCCGATATCAAGTGAAGGCTTGTCGTCCATCAGGGAAAAAAGGCAGTAAAATCACTACGGTTCCTAAGGCTACAAACTAACATTGGGATCAATTAATTTGGTTACAATACGATAGTGAGTTTCATAGTGAAGAAGCATGGTTGTGGGATGTCAATAGCTATAGGGCAGAATATACTCGTTGACATCAATTTGTCTTCAAGATGATGTATAATAGTGAAAAATCACTGTCGAATAAAGAAAATTCCGGTCAATACGGACGAGGAAACGTAAAGATGTTTAATTCTCTCTCAGTAGTTAATTTTTATAGTGAGAGGTATAATGGGGAACCAAGATTTATCGTAGATTGGCAAGCAAGTTTTGGGTACAGTAGTCATCGAGTAGGTTCCTTTCTTGGTGGTGTCGTAACCCCGAGGATATCCTACTTTTTTTGTTGTCTGTTAAGACTCCAGATCATGGTATACAAACAATTGTACGTCATATTAGCAACTTAGAATATATGGGAGACCACTGCAAAAACATCGCCCAATCTATTCTCTATGGAGAATAGGACGGGGGGCTGCGGGAAAAATATTATAAAAAATAAGGGGGCGGGCGCGTGGTAACCCTTCCTGATGGGACAACTTTGCCCAGAATCGGTCAAGGTACGTGGTATATGGGGGATGAGCCGTCCAAGAAAATTGAAGAGCTTCGCACGTTAAGACGCGGTGTGGAGCTTGGATTGAACCTGATCGATTCGGCTGAAATGTATGGCGACGGCAGATCCGAGTCCTTGGTTGGAGAAGCGATCGAAGGGATACGAGATCAAGTGTTTCTGGTATCCAAAGTATACCCGCACAACGCGGGACTGAATCGCATCGTCGGCAGCTGCGAACAAAGCTTGAAGCGGTTAAAGACGGACCGCCTCGACCTTTATCTTCTTCACTGGAGAGGAAGCATTCCTCTGAGTGAAACGGTAGAAGCGATGGAGCAGTTGGTCGAAGCGGGAAAAATTTTGCGATGGGGCGTCTCGAACCTGGACACGGACGATATGAAAGAACTGTTCGACGCGGCGCGAGGGACGCATTGCATGGTCGATCAGGTGCTGTATCATCTCGGTTCCCGCGGCATAGAATACGACCTGCTTCCTTGGTTGAGAGAGCGAAAAATCCCGACGATGGCCTACAGTCCACTCGCCCAGGCGGGCACTTTACGAAGAGGGTTGGTTGAGCATCCAGCGGTTAAGGAGATTGCCGATCGACATAGCGTGAAGCCGCTTCAGATTCTCTTGGCTTGGTGCATTAGAAGCGGTGACGTGATTGCCATTCCTAAGGCGTCGACAGTAGCGCATGTCGAAGAGAATGCGGAGGCGGAACGGATTAAGCTTACCGAGGAAGACTTGGGGATGTTGGATGAGGCGTTCCCCAAACCGACTAGAAAGGTTCAGCTCGACATTATTTAAGAAAGCCTTCACATGAAAGTTTCCGCAGGTCCGTCGGCAGCACGTCGGATAGGAACAGGAGATTCTCATCCTCCAATTCGCAAGACTCCGGAATAACGAACGGCATGAAATTGCCGTACGGCACGTAAAGCAATTCGGCTTGTCCGCCCGAATAATTCCCGTAACGTTCTGTAAACCCAAAGTAAGCTCCCGTATCTACTTGGGGATTGGGGTTGGAGTTGTCGCATTGGCTCTCCATTTCATGCTGGCAGTAATGACAGCTGCCGCACGAGATATTGAACGGGAGCACGACCCGGTCCCCTTTTTTGACCTTTGTCACCTCAGGGCCCACTTCTTCGACGATGCCCATCGGTTCATGTCCGACCACGTATCCAGTTTGGGCTTGAATCGCCCCCTGGTATATATGGAGATCAGAACCGCATATGGCGGTCGAGGTGATCCTAACGATAATCCCGTCTTTTTTCTGAATCGTCGGATCCGGGACCTGCGTCACTTGCATGTTCTACATACCATGGAAAGTTACAGCCTTCATAATCGCCCTCCTGCTATGACATGCCTTAATACCCTTTGTCAACAACTTGACCGACACTACCTTTTTGTTCTGGATTTCGATCGACAAACGGACACACGGCTACAAGCGTCGGCAGGAGAAACAAGATAAGCCGTTATTTTATGCAATTTTCAAACATGTAAACTATAGATTATTACGACCAGACACTTCAATTCGTAGCAAACCCTTCACCAAAAGTATTTGATACTTATTAATTAGATTGACAGCTGAAATTTTGTTAGTTCAGACCACTATGGTTTTTGATGTAGGGAGAAAGAAGGAGGTGAGGTGTTGCCATGCAAAATGATGTTCATTCTTACATGAAAGAGAGTACCTCTTTTGAAGTACTCTCTTTCTTCAAACATAGGAGAATTCTATTTTGCATTCACATCTGGCTGATGAACACCAAAAATATTGCCTTCGGTATCCATATAATATCCTTGCCACGCCATTCCAGGCAGAGCATACTTGGGAAGGGCGACCTTGCCTCCATTTTCCAGGATTTTTGCTTCTGTTGAATCGTAATCTTCCACTCCCATTGTACAGGCATAACCATTCAGAGGCTTGCCAGGTTCTGGGGAAGAGCCTTGACGCTTCATCAAAGCTCCGTTTATTCCAGGCTCTGTTGCATCACCAGTCACAGCTCCAAAATAAGGCATTCCGGCATACTCACTCCAATCTTCAAATGCCCACCCAAACACCTCTCCATAAAACTTTTTAGCGCGATCCATATCATCTACATGAATTTCGAAATGAACTAATCTTCCCATGATTCCCTCCTGATTTTTTATTCCTTTATTTGTTATTGTGTATTCTACTTCTAGTTTTGATACTCCTACAAGTCAATTTTACAAATTCGATATGCACGGAGTAAGAGTATGGTCGTATCTAATAGGGGATGGAATGGATATGAGCAAGTCCAAATCTATGGTTTTCTGCAACCTTTTGCTCTTTGGGTATCCGCATCACCCATTTGGTTCATCCGTAAAGTTTGGCGCAAGCCTGCATACCGGTCTTCATTGTGTTCCAATACTCAGCTAGACACGAGAAAAGGCCCTTCCTTCCAAAACAGTTGCTACGACAGCAGCTGTTTTTGTTGTTCCCACCAGTGTTAAACTGATGAGAAAGATCCACAATGAGATATACGTACAATCTGTAAGTAGAAAGGAGATAAAAACCATGAATGCAGAAACGGTCATGCAGGAGCTGGAAGCACTCGGCAAGGAACGCTTAAAGAAAATGTACATGGCCAACGGCGCGCACGAACCGCTTTTTGGTGTGGCTACTGGTGAAATGAAGCCGATCGTGAGGAAGATTAAGATCAATCAACCGTTGGCAGAGGAGCTTTACGCTACAGGGAACTACGACGCCATGTACTTTGCCGGGATAATCGCGGATCCAAAGGCGATGACTGCGGCGGATTTTGATCGCTGGATGGATGGGGCCTACTTTTACATGCTGTCCGATTATGTGGTTGCGGTCACCTTGGCGGAAGCGGATATTGCGCAAGAGGTTGCCGATAAATGGATTGCGAGTGGCGAAGAGCTGCGAATGTCAGCAGGATGGAGCTGCTACTGCTGGCTTTTGGGAAATCGCCCGGACAGTGAGTTTTCCGAAAGCAAAATAGCCGACATGCTAGATAAGGTGAAAAACACGATTCACGGAGCACCCCTACGAGCCAGGTATGCGATGAATCAATTCATTTACACCGTAGCGGTTTCTTATTTACCGCTCCATGATCTGGCGGTAGAAACGGCAAAAGCAGTAGGGCAAGTAGAAGGCAAACGAATCAAGGGAAAAAGCAGCTTTCTTTCTGCTGCAGATAATATTCAAAAGGCGATAGAGAAAAAACAGCTGGGTTTCAAGCGCAAGCATGTAAGGTGTTAATACATGCACGGATGGCTGCAAAGACGAATTTCATTCCGGGGAAAAGATCGAGGAAAACGGGAACCAGCTGCCTCCAATCTTTTCCCTGTTTTTTTCAAGCTTTCGTTGAGCATTTCCCTGACGCTTCAGCGTTCCATCGTGATCGAAGAAAGGGTACCTCTACCTGCCGACTCGATTCTTATGCTTAAATGGTAAAAGAATAGCTACGGAAGAGGGATAACATGAAGCGTCTAACAATCGGCTTGTTTGCCCATGTGGATGCGGGCAAGACGACTTTTGCGGAACAGCTGCTCTACCATACGAACAGCATCCGGTCGCGGGGGCGGGTGGATCATCAGGATGCCTTTTTGGACAGCCATGACATCGAGCGGACTAGGGGCATTACCGTGTTCGCCGATCAGGCGGTTATAAACTACAAAGGCGACGTTTATTATTTGATCGACACGCCGGGACACGTCGATTTTTCCTCCGAGATGGAGCGGGCGATTGGGGTCATGGACTACGCCATCGTGATTGTCAGTGCGGTAGAAGGCGTCCAAGGTCATACGGAGACGGTCTGGCAGCTGCTGCGCAAGCATCGGATTCCGACGTTCTTCTTCATCAACAAAACGGATCGGACCGGGGCGGATGCAGGCAGAACGGAGGAAGAAATACGCCGTCAGCTGACGGAGGATGTCTGTTCTATCAAGGGCAGCTTGCTCGAGGGCAGCATCCATGAAGGGCTCCGGGAGTTGATGGCGGAGCGGGACGAGTCTTTGCTCGAAGCGTTTCTGGAGGGAAGGGACGATTCCGCTTTTTGGCTGGAGGCGATGCAGGGGATGGTGCGAGAGGGGCGTCTCTTTCCCTGCAGCTATGGTTCGGCGCTGCAGGATGAGGGCGTTGTAGAATTTTTGGATCAGCTGCATCTGCTGACGACCGTGTCGTATGACGAAACGGCTCCGTTCGGGGGGCGCATTTATAAAATTCGGCATGCGGCAAACGGGCAAAGGCTAACGTTTATCAAAGCAGTGAGTGGCACACTAAAGGTGAGGGAGCTGCTCAGCTACGAGAGCGGCGGGGTTCCCTATGAAGAGAAGATTACCCAAATCCTCTTGGTTAACGGAAGCAAATCGCAGCCGGTGGAGCAAGTGGCAGCGGGAGATTTGTTTGCAGTCGCTGGTTTGTCTGAAGCGGAGGCTGGGCACGGGGTGGGGCTTTTCACTGATAAATTTGCTTATGAGACTGAGCCAACGCTGCAGTCGAAAGTACAGTTCGACAGCTCCCTGCACGTACAGCAAGTGCTCGGTGCGTTTCGCCTGCTGAATGCGGAGGACCCATCTTTGAATGTCGTTTGGGAAGAGAGCCTGCAAGAGATCCACATTCGCGTCATGGGTCTGATCCAGCTGGAAGTGCTGGAGCAGGTAGTGAAGGAGCGCTTCGGTTTCGCAGTCTCTTTCGGCCAACCGGAGATTTTGTATAAAGAAACGATCCAGTCTGCGGTGACGGGGTATGGACACTTCGAACCGCTCAGGCACTATGCAGAAGTGCATCTCCTGCTGGAGCCGGGGGAGCGGGGCAGCGGGATCCAGTTCACGAGCGTTTGTCATCCGGACGAGCTTAGTTATAGCTACCAGAATCTGGTTGAATCTCAACTCTACGAACGGGAGCATCATGGGCTGCTAACCGGGATGCCGGTCACCGATGTGAAGATCAAGCTGCTAAAAGGTCGCGCGCATAACGAGCATACCCATGGGGGCGACTTTCGCGAAGCTGCCTTCCGTGCGCTGCGGCAGGGACTGGAAAAAGCGGAAAACCTCCTGCTGGAGCCTTATTATGACGTCAAAATCAAGGTGGGCATGGACGAGATGGGAAGAGTGCTGTCTGATATACAGCGGGCAGCAGGAACGTTTGAGCCACCACAGATGTCGGATACGCATGCAGTCATTACCGGGAGGGTCCCAGTGTCCACATTCATGAATTACAGCACGGAGTTCGCCTCCTTTACGCATGGGCGAGGCAGTATCCGCTGCGTGTTTGGCGGTTACGATCTTTGCCATAACGCGGAGGAAGTGATCGAGTGGAAAGGCTACCAGAAAGACGCCGATCCTCTCTATACGTCATCCTCGATCTTCTGCGCCAAAGGGGCCGGCTACTCGGTGCCGTGGGAGGAAGCGGAGGCCAAGATGCATCTGCTCTGAGAGAAGGCTGGAAATGGCGAAACCAAGAGTAGGAATCTTTTCAGACGGATCTGGACGTATGTTTCGATCCGTCTTTTTCATTTGGGAAAAGGAGGTTTGTCTTCACTGCCTGTTAACAAGGCTCGGTCGAAAATGCTTGGTTATGTATTCATAAAATTCCCTGATATTCCACCCAACGGGAATGAATTGTTTTGTTACTATAAGGAATAGAAGAATAGGAGGAAACCATGGACAAGCTAGATCCTTTACTCATATCCTATATTGAAAAATTTATACTGAAAAGCTCTGAACAACTCGAAATGAATACGGGCAGCAACCAACTCGAATTGCCATTTATCGATGTAAATATAATCAAACGGACAGAACGAACTTATCGGGTAGTAGGAGTGCTTACACTATCGACGAGCCAGCCGGATTCTTCAGATGAGCATCCTGACGAAGAGCTAATAAAGCTCTTCTCATCCAAAAGGAAAATTACATTAGATGACCGGGAACCTAAAACAATGCGATGGTTGGAGCTTGGCTGGGTGATCAGGGAAGTCCGGTTTAAAAAAGATGGAAAAACAATGGATTCCATGCAATATCGAAGGGGGTATCGCTTTTACAAATACGAATCCGAGAAAGCTCTGCAGAGAAAATATGCGGTTGAGGAGCTGCTTCAAACCTTGAGAGAGAGTGCGGCTACCTTTGGAGACAGCTCTGAAATCCCCTATGCGACTCATAGAAAAAGGGGGTTGCACGCATTGACCTGCTTGATTTCGGAAATAGCGGGTCAAATGCATAGCGAGCTAGGGACATCCTCTCATTTTCCGGCAAGATGGTCTGTTTCCAAACGTATGAATTTTCTTCACTTTATCGTGGCATTCATACGTCTAGCCTTTTCAAGAGCGAATTTTGATTGGAAGGAAATTGGGGCCAATTATTATCGGGAGATTGGGGGATCGAAGGCATTTGATTCCTATAAGGGGGAATTTCTCGCTCAATTAGAAGAGTGGGCACAATGTCCAGCAGATTCTCTTGGAATGACCAGCTTGGGGAAGATTACGCCTCTTTATTTTTCTGGGAAGATTACGGGACAGTTTTCAGCTTATCGGTTTGGACCCGTACATGCTTTGACAGATTTGGCAATTGTCGAAGAAGAGTACACGACGGAAGCAACGACAATTTGGCTGGTTGAAAATCGGGCGATACTGACGCGAATGGCTGCCGAACAAGGCTTTTTGCAGGAGACAAACTCTATCGTCCTCTGTGCTGATGGGCATCTCAGGAGCTCACACAGACTTTGCATTCGGCAACTGGTGAAAAACGGAACACCGGAGCAAATCATCATCTGGAGTGACTATGATCCTGATGGTTTGATTATCGCAAAGGAACTATATTTAGCTGTGGATCATCACCGGGTTGCTTTCAAATGGATTACCCATGATTTTAAAGTAATGACCTCCTGGGAGGATTACGAAGAATACATGAAAGCATTTTTGAAACAACATAGAGCAGAACAGGAACAAGTTCTGGGAGGTGCTGAGGATTGGAAAAAGTGGATCGCCCTTTGATTTCCATTTTTCATTCTGATGAGTCTGGACCTGAGATCATGCAGTCGATGCGGGATATCGCGTCTTTGTCAGGAATATTAAGCGAGTTAGGTTCACATGCTTCGTTTCACGTACCTGGTCAAATTTTGCGTTTTTTACGTGTCATTCAATTATTAAATGAAGAGGCTCTTGGTCTAGATGACCCAATTGAAAATGCAGAGACTGTCTATTACCGCTATCGGAATCGTTACAAAGACCCAGAACCGCCTTCTAAAAAGAGTGTGGAGCAGGTCATTAACATCTTGGTCAAATACAACTGGATTTCCAAACAGTCGCGGCAGTTGAAGATGAGAGATCTGGGGAAGCGGATGATGGATGCGTTGATTCGCCTGGCTAACGATTCGTTGGCGTATTACATGCGTGATGACATAGGCCGTTCTCTTTTCCAGGCGAAACGAGATGCGGAAATCAGTGAAGCATACGACGATCATGGGATTTCCGGTGGGAACAAGATCGCCAGTATGATTCGCAATGTCGAAAATGCCATTCAGCTGATGAAGGAGCGTGAGCTGGAAATGCTGGCTGACCGCAATGCCCTCCCGCAGCTCGAGCTGATTCATCAGCTAATGGAGGAGCTTGATCAAAAACTGCAAGAACGACTTCGGCAATTTGAAACCTTGGAAGACAGTATTGTTTTGGCTAACCTGATGCAAAACGGGACAGCCGTTCTAGCAGAAGGAACGAATCTAAGCCTAGGAATGATTAACAAGTACTTGAAGTTTACTCATATGCAAAAAACGCCATTAACTTCCTCGATCCA
Source organism: Brevibacillus centrosporus (assembly GCF_003710815.1). Lineage (GTDB taxonomy): Bacteria > Bacillota > Bacilli > Brevibacillales > Brevibacillaceae > Brevibacillus > Brevibacillus centrosporus. Next base: position 7,534 of record NZ_RHHP01000008.1, on the reverse strand, counting down.
ACCAGAAAAAGTGCGCGAGTTTATCATTCAAATGTTTGATCCTCCGCTTGAATCTGATGTACCTAATGTGTATCAGATGCTAAGTTTCATGGAGCAGAATCAGTATGAAGAAGAGGCAGTCGACGGTATGTGGTTTCCTGTCAAGTTTGCTGCGCCCCTTTCTGCTGCTGCGATTGAGGAAGCGGTCTCCTATTTAGAGACATACGAACCCTATGTGGAACCACTGGTCGATGACGAAGAGGAATTAATATTTCTTGCAGAAGAAATTTCCATTCAGGAGATGGAAGCATTGCTGGGAGATTCGAAATGGATGCTCACAAAAGCCATGATCGAAACGGAACAGATCGAGTCTTATATGAACAAGCATGAAGAAGCACTGATTGAACAGGTGGTTATAGAAGCAACGACCGACCAGTGGAGCGATGCCGTGAATGCTCTCACAGCGATTTCTGCATTAGTCGGCAATAAAAAAATGACAATCACCAAAACAGAAGAGACAGGATTACGTGAGTATGAAAGAAAATGGGAGTGGATGAATCATGAAGATCGAGCCAATATCATCCGAAAGCGAAGCAAGAGCTGAAATCAATGTAAATCCACTAAATGTCATGCAGTCATTAAAAGGCGTTCTAACGGAGGCTGAAGAGCTAACCTTTATGAATATCCTCTTCTCTTCCTCTGCCTCCATTCGATCCGGGAATTTTGGTATTTCTCGAAAAGAAGTGGAAAAACAGCTGCAAATCCAAGATGACGGGGAAAAATTTCACTCCTTTTTAATCAGGCTTAATCAAGCGGTTAGTCGGTATTTTCGAGTGATTTATGATGAGAAGCGTGATCAAGTTGTTGCGTTAATGCGGGTACCAGCACGAGCGGCTCGCAACACGTTGACAAAAGAAAGCTTGGCGATTCTCCTCTACATGTTTTACCAGCAGGAAGTATTGCAGCATGAGTTTACTTTGTTTGATCAGCTGTTGAACGCTTTGGGGCATGAAACTACCAAAGCGAACCAGCGAATCTTATTGAACATTGATCCATTAAAGAAGATCGGGGCAATTGAAGAATACGACACCAATTCTCAGGAAAAGGCATACCAGCTTACGGCTATAGGGGCGAACCTGTTCTCTGATTCTTTTTTGCGTCGTACAGTGGAGTTCAGCCAATCGCACCAGCTGAACAAAGAAGAAGTTTTAAAGTTTTTCCGGCGCTATAATCTTTACCCGAAAGGAGAACAGGAATGATTCCGTGGAGGCTTACTTTTTCTGGGGTAAGAGACTACCCGCCAACCTTGCTGGATTTATCTGGGTTTGATAGTCACATATTAATTACAGGGCCGAATGGAGCAGGGAAATCCACCATTTCCTTTTGCATGGGAGCGGTCCTGTATTCGTCCAAAGTAGATGCAGAGGGGCTGAGATCCCGAAATTTGCAGGCTAATGAAACATGGAGAGCGAAAATATCCTTTCTTCTTAAAAACGATGGCTTGATGAAGATTGATGCTCCCGCCTTTATCGAATTTACTCTTTACATGGTCCAGGAACCGGGTCAGCCTGTTAAAAAGGAATTTTCGATTTCAAAAGGGGATCATATCGATCAATGGGAAGAGACGGTTTCGTACACGTCAGGGGATCGCTATTACAATTTTACGGCTTACAAAAAAGACTTGCAGCAAAAATACAAAATAGACCCTGATTTATTTTACCTGATTTGGTATCAGCAGGAGGTCAATCAATTCGCGGTTATGCACCCGGAGGAACGCTTTCGTATTTTTAGTGAAATGCATGGGATCGACAAGGTTCAGCGAGACTGGGAAGAGAGCATGGAAAAGCTGAAGGAGACGGAAGAAACGCTGCGGTCTTCTGAAATGAATGTAAAGAGAATGAAACAAGAGCTATCCATGAAAAGGGTGGCTCTCGACCGGTATGTGGACAATCAAAAAAGGCTGCGGGAAGGAGGAGGGCTTTATCTTGGATCGTTGCTGCGATTAGAGCGCCATTTTTACAGGGAGAAAGACAGGTTGCTTGATATCATGCAGCAGTTGGAAGTAGAGATGGAAGAAATGCGCGAAGAACAAGCATTAAAGTTGAGTCAAAAAGAAAGTACCGCAGAAAGTATGGAAGCGATCAACGAAGAGATTAAATCAAGGGAAGAATGGATGGAAGAGACGAGAAAAAATATCGACCATGTCGAAACGGAACTCCGTACGATTCTGGAGCGAATGGCAGAGCTGGATAAAGAGCTGAGGGATATTACCGAACGCAAGAGCAAAATCACGAGATCAGAAGAAGAAGTCAAAGCTGCCCTGCAAAAGCTGTGGATAGAAAAGGAGGAAACGAACAAAGCCTATGTCCACGTAAAGACTGCATTAGAAGAGAAAAAGCAGGACTGGCGGAGAACGGTAGAGCAAATTGCCGAACTGAAAGAAAAAGTGATGTCTGCTGAGCGGCAGGAAGCGATGCATCAGGAAAGGCTTCGGGAGTATAAAAGCAGCCATATGGTGCAGGCGCGAATGGACGCTCTTGATAAAACGATCGACGAGAATAAAGAGATCAAAAGGAGCATGTCCCTAGAATTGCGTCAGCTAAAAGATGAACAGGTGTTACTTGAAGAAGGCCGCGATTTGTCTACCCGTCAAGCGGAATCAATGAAATGGTTTCGGTCAAGACAAGTGAAGGCATACCCTTTGCGCGAGCTCATTGAAATGACCGAAACAGCCAAGCTACAAGACGAGCAGCTGTTTCAGGCGATCAAATACACGGTGTTTTTCAACGGAGTCGATGTGAATCCGCCTAATGACCTGTACCATGTGCCTTTGATGAAACTTGTGCCGGACCGTTCTGTTACGGAACTGCCTGATCTTCATATTAGGGTCAGGGAAGGGCTGACGGAGGAAGAGATTCCGCATGCAATCAAAGCGCTCTGGTGGGTAGAGCAATGTTTCAAGGGTGAAAGGATTTCCATTCAAAATGGGATCTTGATCGATTCGTTAGGGATGCGAGGACCACAAGAGAAGGAAAGGTTTATCCTGAGCGCAAAAGCGTTGTCTGTCCGAAAACAGGAAGTACACAGAATGAGCGAACAGCTTTCACAGAAGCTGTCATGGTTAGAGGAGCAGATTGTGGCTGATACGAAGACTTTGCAGGAGTTAAATAGCATTGTCCATCAAGTCAGGGAATCGGAAGCCTTCATGACGAAGCAATATGAGCGGACAGCATTGAGGAAGAAATGGAAGGAGGAACAAAACAACGAAGCGACACTCGAGCAGGAGATAGAGCGGCTGGAAACAGAAATAGGCATTTATACACGCCTTCAATACAAGCATGGAGTTTTGGAGGAGCAATTGCACGAAGAAGAACAGTTCTACAAGGAACTGGGGAAGTTGAAAGATAAATACGAGGAACGAAACGAACTCGACAAGCAAGCGGATGCGAAAAGGGAACAAAAGAAGAAAGAAAGCGACAAGAATTTAATGTTGGAGCAAGAAATCGAACTTTTGGATTCGAAGCTCAAACAGACCGAACGTAAAATCAGAAAAATGTCCGACGATCTGGAAAGCATTGACGCGAGTCTTCGTTCGAGAAAGAAGCAAAAGGAAAACTGTGAGCATGAAAAAGAGCTGGCAGAAGGAGAGCTTGTTCAAATCATCAAAGAAGTAACCGACATGAAGGGATTGATGCCGGATGTGTATTCCATGGTACTGGCAGAAAACCCACAGGAAAGGAAGGGATCCTTTCAGCAATGGCAAAATGACCGTGAAAGAGGAAAGGTGATTTGGAATCAAGCCAGGATGGAAGACGGCATTGATCCGGCAGCTCCGGCAAATTATGAGACAGCCAATACCGAATATGAACGGTTGGATAACGAGTTCAAGCGGACAAGCATATTGCTTGAGCAAGACAAGGAACGAGCTGAACAACTCCGTGATAAAATGGAGACGATGATAAACATGCGTGTTTTGGAAATCCAGCAGCGCTTCAAGACGTACTTGGGACATTTCCAATTTGAAGGGGACATCAACTGGGAATCATATGAGGACCATAAAAAGCGTGTCCATTTCAAATTGTATATAAAGGTTCGGAAGGAAGGGCATCGCGGATCTATGGAGGATGTCAGCATTAAAGCGCGCGGAGGAAAAGTAGGAAAAGGGGTATCTGGAGGAGAAGAATCGCTCAGCTCCCTTTTATTTGCTCTGGCGCTGTTACAAAATATCCAGACAGCTCCGGGGTTCATTGTTCTCGATGAATTTGACAGCGCGCTTGACGAAAATCGGAAATCAAAGGTATTTGATTTGTACGTGCATGAACTGGGAAGGAAAATGATCGTTTTGACTCCAAAGTCACATGAACAATCGTATATGAATCGTTTTTCGAAGGCATTTGTTGTGCACCATGATCCGATTGAAACAAGAAGTAAAGTAATAGGGATTGCAAAAGTAGAGGGAGTCTAATTGCTTTGGCTATGTACGAAAATGAGCGAGAAAATCCAGTTGGATAGGAAAACGTACACAAAGAGCCCAAGCGATCGCTATTTCAACCGCTTGGGCTCTCTTCATTGCTTTTAGATTCCAGACTAGCCTTTACGCTGCCTGCACTTTTTTTGCGCCATTTACCCGTTGAAGCAGCTTATTCCCCACATTAATCGCCGCTTGAATAATGTACCCTGTGGTAAAGGACAGGACGATCGTTCCGTAATAAATGGGGCCATCTAACAGAAAGCTGGCGCTCAAAAACAGGCAAGCCAGCAAAATTTCCGTCCGTCTGAATGTCCATTTCAATCGCTTCGACATGACGAGCACAAATGATTCCTGTGGAGCAGTGCACACCTGTGTACATACATACAGCCCGATGCCACTGCCGATGCAGATGTTTCCGAGCGCCATCGTCAGAAGCGGGGGTAATGTGCGGATGCCAGCCATGAGCGTATCGATCGACCCGATCAGATCGACAAAGACAGAAATCAAAATCATAACCAAAAGGGACCCCACCGTAATATAGCTGCGATCCATGAAAAAGACGATACAGACAAAGGTAAAGTTAATGGCAAACATCCAGAAGCCGATGGAGATCCCGAAGTTTTGAAAGAGGGCAATAAAGAGCGAATCGTATGGACTCAGACCAAAGGAGGTAATGGTCGTCATCATGTTGATGCCGAGCGCCAAAATCAGCAAGCCGACTAGAAACAAAACGTATTCAAACTTTAAGCGAATCACAATAAATGACTCCTTTCCTTCTACATAAGGCGAGCATACCATGTGAAACGCTTTTCAGAGCAAGCGGAATATGCTTTGATGGTGATAGAACTTGATGAAAGAGAAGTCAGAGGGGTTATCCGAGTGCCTAATATAAAAGAAATTGCGCAATTGGCTGGTGTTTCGGTTTCTACGGTTTCACGTGTACTAAACAACCACAAATACGTAAACGAGCAAAAACGAGCGAGGGTCCTCCAGATTATCGAGGAGCACAATTACATACAAAACAGTAACGCTGTCCACCTCTCGACGGGAAAAACGAAGGTGCTTGGGGTGACGCTTCCGATGGTAAACAACCAGTATTACAGCACCATTCTCGAGGGGATCGCGGCGGAAGCGGCTCTTCACGATTACAAGATGATGGTATGCCAGACAAACAACAGTCTTGAACATGAACGCAGCATTTTGCAGCTGCTGACCAATAAAAAAATCGACGGCTTGATCATGTTTTCCAGGGCCAATTCCTGCGATACGCTCACGGAGTATGCGGAATACGGACCGATCATCACCTGTGAAGCCAATGATACGACGACAGTCTCGAGTGTGCACATCGACCACTACCAGACGTTTCTCATCGGGATGGAGTATCTGATCCAGAAGGGACATCGCCGGATCGGGTACTGCCTGGGACGAAAAAACAGCTTCAACAGCCAGCATCGCAAGCGTGCGTACGAGGAAAATCTGCGCTCGATTGGCATGACTCCAGACCCTGAGTGGGCCTTTGAGGATTGCGTGACGATCCAAGACGGGATGGAGGTCGCCAGCAAGCTCATGCAGCTGGAGAATCGGCCGACCGCGATGATCGTCTCCTGTAATCACATCGCAGCTGGGCTGTACAAAGAGGCAAGCAGGCTGGGCCTAAACATACCCCAAGACATCGCGATCATCGGCTGTGATGATCAGCCCATCGGCGAGCTGCTGGAGATTACGACCGTTTCCAGCTCCAGCAAGCAGATGGGCAAGTACGCATTTGAAATGCTGCACGAGCGGATCATCAACCAGGGAAAAGTATGGGGGAAAGAAGAGCAGGTGCTGCTGCCGGTTTTGGTAGAGAGAAAATCGACGTAAAGTTTGTCTGCACAGACCCAAGCTATTGGCACAGACAAAGTAGGGAGCATGGATATTCATAGAATCTTTTCAGTCGGATCTGACACATGTCGGGTCCGTCTCTTTTGCTACTGGACTCATGCCCAAATCGGTTACCTTCTCATGGGCAGGTGCATAGGATAATGACGTGCAAGGTATGAAGAAAGGAGCTTAGACATGTATCGACCTATCCATTACCACTACCCGTGGTATCATCTGATGCCCAGCAGCTGGAGCCCGAGTAGCTGGAGCTACAATTGGGGGCAACCCTATTACCATGGGAGCTATAGCCAGAGCTCTTACGGTGGAAGCCTCGTATTAAGAGATTATGGGCCACAGCCAGCAGTCGTGAATATAAACCGGGCCTCTCTACAAAATAATACGTACCGCACTGCTTTGTGGACTGGAAAGCACCTGCAGGTAACGCTCATGAGTATCGATGTTGGAGATGACATCGGTTTGGAAGTCCATCCCGAGACGGATCAATTCATACGCATTGAAGAAGGGCAAGGGCTTGTGCAAATGGGCCCCCGTAAAGATCGATTGGATTTTGAACAAAGAGTCTGTGACGACGATGCCATTATGGTTCCTGCAGGTACATGGCATAATGTAATCAACACGGGTTATACCCCATTGAAGGTTTACTCGATCTATGCGCCACCCGAGCATCCCTTTGGCACCGTTCATGAAACGAAGGCCATTGCTATGGCTTCAGAAAGAAACCATACGTAAGTTGTCGTTTTCCTTTGAAAGCACCCGGGTAGGGTGCTTTTTTACATCTTCCCTCCCACTATAAATTAATTTTTTCTCGCGTTTACTCACTCATTCTTAGATTTTCAACCATCAACATTCCAGAGAGGTGGGTGAAGTATGTAATTATGGAATATTTTTCTGTATAAGCCGGTTGCGGGAATAGAGATTCGAATCTTTTTTCCAATCTGTGGATGAATCGTATGACCGCACATTTGGATATCCACTCCATTCCCCTGACGGCTTACCCTCCCATGTCACGCTGGGTCTTCGCCCTTACATTCCTTCGTTCTGCCTCTCAAGGTGTGGACGCCGCTTCTTGCTCCTTTACTGGGTCGTTGCCCTTACGGAATAGATCCTGCGGCTGCTCCGTGCTTCTGTTGTTGGTTTATTCCCAAACTCTAGTGAGGAACGGAAAAATGATTTGAATTAAGCTACCATCTGTATTTGGGA
>NZ_RHHP01000071.1 GCF_003710815.1 Brevibacillus centrosporus | reverse complement strand
TCCGATCCCGACTTCATCATCGGACTGGCTACAAAGCTAAAAGCGGAACAATCGCTGAGGATCCAGGCAGAAGCCAAAATTCAACAACAGAAGCCGCTCGTAGAGTTCGCGGAGATCTGCATGCAGTCAGACAAATCGATCAAAATTAGAGAGCTGGCCCACTCACTCACTACTCATGGCATCAAAATTGGTGAAAGGAAGCTTTACGATCGCCTAAGGACTTGGGGGATGATTTGCCAGAAGTCCACCGAACCTACGCAAAGGGCATCGGAACAAGGTTTGTTCGAAGTAGTGACAGGCGTAAAGCAAAAACCAGATGGTTCTCCATTCACTTGGCGCACAACCTACGTGACGATGAAAGGCCAGTCGTACATAGCAAATCGTTTGAAAAAAGAACTGGTTTGAGGGGGAGGGCAGAGTCATGAATGGACAAGGAACCAAACCGGCTGGAGAAGTACGGGCAGCGAATGACCATTACCTGAGACTAGTCGAACTGTTTCTGACTCCAGGTATGGATGAGAACGCACGCTGGTGGCTGGACCGCGAATTGTCAGAGCTGGAACAGGACATGAAGGCAAGCGGATTACTTTGAAGGGAGGTGAGAGAATGTTGGATCGATTCGGGCAGGGATTACCTGACCCACAGGAAGAGACTGAATCTCCTGAGCTGCCAGTTGACGAGTGCGCCAATGATGAATGTCAAACTTGGATCTACAGAGGCGACAAAGTCTGGAGGTATGACGGAGACCTGTATTGCAAATTAAGGTGCCTGGCGAAAGCGATGGGGGCAGTAGAAATGAAGGCGGGGGAGTAGGTAACGATGATCATTCGGTTTCAAAAGCTGGGTCTCAAAAATTTTAAAAGCCACCGTGATCTTGTCGTAGAGTTTGGCGACCTTACCAAGATCAGCGGTGACAATGCGAAAGGCAAGTCCAGTATTCCGGAAGCCATTTCATGGACATTGTACGGTACAGATGTGCTTGGAAGCAAGT
>NZ_RHHP01000070.1 GCF_003710815.1 Brevibacillus centrosporus | reverse complement strand
TAACTCAACTTTCGCAGCTCAAATTAGGCAGGTAACCCTTGATATAGTTGGGTAAACCCGCAATCCACTCGCGAAGTTGACAAAATACAAATGCCTTTTCCTGCCCCGTTTTGGTTTCTGCCATTTTCATGAATAACGTCATTAGTTGCTGCAACGCGGTTTGGTAATCTAAGTCTCTTATCTCGTCAGCAAACAGGAGAAATAAGCCGCCTAGTGACCTGGTATCATGCTCTTGTCGGCGTTCGAACTCTAACACCAGATAACGACTAAACACCACGGTTGTATGGCTAATGAGCATGTCGAAAGAACGGCCTTGAAACTCGGTGCCGAGCTTGAGATAGCTCTTGGTAAACTTAAAAAACGTCTCAATGCTCCACCGCATGCCGTAGATTCGTACGATTTCCGCTGTATCGGCTGTCAGATCTGTGCTGAGAATCGCCAGCCATTCACGTCGCTTGTTGCGGTTTCGGACGAACACTAGTTTCACCGGTAATCCACAGGTTGTCTCGACGATTACGGAACCGAGAACGTCGGCTGCGGTGTTTTTCGGTAGTGCGCGGTACAACTCTTTTAAGCTCAGAAGCTTTCCGTTTAACCGGTAACGCTGTTTCATGTCTTTGATCATACCAATAACGTGAATACCTTGGGTAGCCAACTGGCGAAGCAACGGTGCTTGGGTAAACCAGCTGTCCATCAGCACATAGTCAGCGGTAAAGCCAGCAGACAGCGCTCGCTTAATCAGAAGGGCGACGGCTTCAGGTTTACGCGAAAACGCCTCCATTCGGCGTTTGTAGCCATGGCTACGCTTGGACAAATTCCCGTTCATCTCGCAAATGCGGTTCGCCATCTTAGCAGACGAAAGCATGACAAAATCGATTGGAGCAAAGCTGAAACCGTCCGACCAACCGAGTGTGAGCATCGTAAATCCTTTTATAAAACGGCCGGTTGTATGGTCGAACACACGGGCTAAGAGTTCAGCTTTCTTACTGCGGTTGCGGCTTAAGACAGAGTCATCGATGACAAAGACGCGCGTGCGCGATGAGGCAATGAGAGATTCAAAGTGCAAAACGGTTTTTAAGGCAATGCTCTGAAGAAACTTCCGCCAGGCAAAGGACGACTGATTGAGAAACCGGTAGACGACATCTTTACCAGGTAATGACTCACCTCGCTCGCTCTCTTGAAGACGAAACCAATTACGTCCTTCAAAGACCAGCGAAAACAGAAGCTGAAACACGGCTAGGCTGGAAAGGCCGAATGATTTAGAAATACCAGCCTTTCGAAGTAAATGGCCGATTTGCAGGGTGGAAAACACTGCGGTAAAGCGAGTTTTTGCCTGTTCAGACAAGGAATTATGGTGTAGCATAGAGGTACACACCTTTCTTTGTTTGCATGGTTGCTCGACACTTCCATGATACCAGACAAGAAAGGTGTTTCTATGTCAATCCACGTTTTTTTTGCCTTTAATCCCTAGAGTCCCAAGAGATTGCACCGATTTTTATGGTGCGAAAGTTGAG
>NZ_RHHP01000007.1 GCF_003710815.1 Brevibacillus centrosporus | reverse complement strand
TCAGTTTTCAAAGAGCATTTCCGTTGTTAGCGCTCGTGGCGCCGACCTTTTAAACTATATCAGGTCTTGTCTCAAAAATCAAGGGTTATTTTTAGAAGTTCAACTTTTTTTCATTCTCTTTAAAATTACCCTCAAAAGCGACAAGACTTATCTTATCAAGTTGAAAACAAAAACGCAAGCAGAAATCACGATGAATTTTAACTTTCTTTACATGGCATCCACAATGCCTTGAATTTCATGCACGGAATGAATCATTGCTGCTGGCAAAAGCTCATTCGGCAGTACGTTCCACGAGGCCTTTTTGTCCTCTCTCTTCCCTTTATTCAGTAGGAGACGAATCCCTCTGGGAACCTGCACTCTCCTATCAGGGCTTATGGCCTTCAATTCTTCAGGAAGATTCCGATCAATCAATAACCCAGCGATCCTGCTGCGATTGGCCAATTGCACATCGTGGTCTAATCGGTCACCCACATGAGCCACGATGCGACCATCCAGCTGCCTTAAAATAGCTGGGTCTGGCTTTCCGGCGCCTGCCCGCTCTGGTGTAACCACTTCCTCGAACAAATCTAGAATGCCCAACGCCTCCATAACCGGCGCCTGAAATTTATAAAATCCATTTGTCACTGCGGCTAAAGAATACCCGCGATCACACAATTTCGTCAAAGCTTCCTGTATCCCACCCTCCAGCAATCTGACTTTGGGGTATACCGAATGCTTCCGGACTAGTCCCTCAATCTCAAACGGATCAGAGAGTCCCAGCTCACGGAACCTCCCCCGCAGAATATCATCCCAATCATACGCCTCCACGTAGCGTCCCGATCCCATGCGTGCCTCATGCTCTGCAACCATTTCCGCAACCACATCATGATGCCTGCCCAGCCTGCCGGAGACCGCTTCTGCAATCTCCGGAAAAACCCATGCTCCAAATGGATTTTGCATGAGTGTACCGTCCAAATCAAACGTAATCCAGCGTTTCTCGTTCATTTGATCGCCCCCGAGGTCAGTCCTTCAATAAACTGTTTGGATGCAAACAAAAAAGCGATAATCATTGGTAAAGAAGAAATCGTTAGGCTTGCAAACAGCAGATTCCACTCCGTATCATACTCACCGAACAACGCGAGAACCCCTAACGGTATCGTGCTTAATTCCTCGCTTTTCAAAAAGATCAGTGGATAAAAAAAGTCGTTCCACACCCCGATCAGATGGACGATCCCCACCGTGGCCAACGCCGGCTTCATCAATGGCAGGATAATCTTATAGTACACCTGAAAGCCGTTGCAGCCATCCAGTCTCGCGGATTGATCCAGCTCCGTCGGGAGGGTCTTGAAGAACCCGTAGAAGACAAACACGCCAAAAGGAATTCCTCCTGCCACATACAAAATGACCAGCGACGTCAGCGTATCCAGCAAATGCAGCTGCAGCATAATCATGTATAGCGGTAGAATGGCCAGCTTCATCGGAAGCATCAGCCCCAGCATAAAGAAGAACAGGACGTACGGATTCCATCGGAACGAATAGCGAGAAAGATAAAAGGCAGCAAGCGAGGAGATGAACAATATGAAAAACACAGATAAGCCGCTGACATACATACTGTTCCATACATACGTCCCGAAGTTTACCCGGCCCCATACTTCTGTGTAATTTTCTAAAGAAAGCGAATGCGGAAGCCCCAGAGGTGAAGTGAGAATCTCCATATTGCTTTTGAATGAAGAGACAATCATCAAAAATATTGGGTAGAGCGCCAAAAAGGCAAAGAGCAGCAAAATCGCATACTTCGCGTACTGGCCAAGTCTTACTGTCACGTTTAAGTCCTCCCTTCTATTGTTCGTATTCCTTGCGACGGAAGAAAAAGAGCAGGATTGCCGTCGCACTCGAAATCATCAGAAAAAGCACGACTGCCAACGCTGATCCGAGCCCGATGGATTCCCCTCCCGCAACAGACCCAAAGGCGAGACGATAAAAGTAGGTCGCCAGGACATCTGTTGAATAGTAGGGTCCTGCCTGAGAGCCTTGCATCGCGAAAATGAGTTCAAACGTCTCAAATGCCCCAATGAAGCTCAGGATCGTCATCACCATAATGGATGGCATAGCCAAAGGAACGGTCATCCGCCACAGCATGGTTAAACCCGACGCACCATCAATTTTGGCTGCATCGTAGATTTCCGAAGGGATTGCCTGCAAGCCTGCGAGGAAGATCAAAACCGCAAACCCCAATCCGTACCAGCTGTTGACCAAAATAATCGTGTAGAGCGCCGTATCCGGGCTCCCCAGCCAAGGACGCGCCAGCTCTTCCAAGCCGATGAACTTGAGAAAGGTATTTAACGCTCCGTAGGTGGGATTCAGGATCAGACTAAACAGAAACCCGACCACGATCACAGACAGCAGCTTTGGCATGAAGATCACCATCTTGAAAAACTCTTTCCCGCGGATCTTGCTGTTGATGAAGAGCGCCAGCACAAAAGCCACTACGAGCTTGGTCAGGACGATACCGATGAAGAAAATGACGTTATGAGCGAGTCCTCGAAAAAAGGTCTCCTGAAACGGCGATTCCGTAAACAGTCGCACGAAGTTCTCAAGGCCAATAAATGCTCCCCGCTTCAGCCCGTCCCAGGCAAAAAAGCTGTTTAAAAAGGCTGAAAAGATGGGGTAGATCTGAAACCATATATAGAAGAGCAGTGCCGGCAGCAAAAACAAATGGACCAAGTGCTTTTTCCAGTTTCCTCTCCGTACTTTGGCAGACTCTTTTTTGGCGGCTGCCGTTTTGTCCGTCACAGGCATACTCATGTGCCCCCTCCTCCAAAAACAGGTACAGCCAAGCGCCCCGTCCCGGCTGTACCTCTCTTTTTTACTCGACGTGTGGCTATTTTTTCGGTTTGAACCATTTGTCAGCAGAAGCTTGGGTATCCTCCGCTACCTTATTCACCGTAAGCTTGCCGATATACATTCCTTGCAAAGAGTCTTCAAAGGTCGTCTTGGTCGTGGGCGTGCCCTCCCCGAAGTGAACGAGCATCAGATAGGGAGCCATACTCCTTTCACTGAGCTGCGTCATTTTTTGTACCAAAGGATGCTTCGGTGTCACGCCGGCGATAGCACTCAGGCGGCTCAAATCATCACTGAACATCTGACCGAACTCTTTGGAGGCGAGAAATTCCATGAAGATTTTCGCCTCTTCCGGGTGCTTGGTTGCTTTTGCGATACCGTAGGAGCCGTCTACCCAGTTGATCATCGGCGTGTCCCCACCCTTTTCTTTGGCGAGGCCAGGGAGAATATCGATCGGAAGGTCCGGGCTTTGCTTTTCAAACGTTTCTAGGCGATAGCTGCCGTTGATGTACATAGCTGCCTTTCCGGTGTAAAAGAGCGCTTGGGCATCCTTGTCATCAATACCGATAAAATCAGGCGGGAAAAACGGTGCCAGCTCTTGCATGTGCTGGATGGACTCCTTGAAGGCCGGATCGTTGAAATTCACTTCACCCGTGAGCAGCTTATCCACGTACTCATTGCCGCCGTAGGAGCTTGTTCCAATGACACTATGGGCAATCGACAAAAGGTATGCGGCTTTTCCCGCCTGGGCAATGGGAACGATTCCTTTTGCTTGCAGGGCTTGTGAGACGTGAATCAGCTCATCCCATGTTTGCGGAGGCTGCAGCCCATTGTCCTCGAATACTTTTTTGTTGTAGAAAATCACTGCCGAGTTGATAGAAAGCGGTACTCCATACACCTTCTGGTCGCTGCCACGAGCTGCGTCGAGATAAGCCTTCGGGATCTCCTGTACGCCTTTTACATCGTCAATCGGCAAAAGGTATCCTGCATCGGCAATCGATGTTGTGCCAGAATACGGGCGCAATTGAACAATATCCACTCCTGTGCCTGCCGTCAGAGAATTGCTTAAAATCGTGTTGTACTCCGTTGATTTGAACGGCTTGAATTTCACTTTGATGTTGGTATGCTGCTTCTCAAACTCCGCGATAAACTTGGTGTACGCATCCTTGTCCTCTGGTCGCCAGCTGTACATCACCAGCTCGACCGGCTCTCCTTTCGCCGGCTCAACAGCTGGTGATGGCGCTGCTCCGGTCGTTTGCTCACCTGTTGTAGACGTAGTCGAGCTGCTGCTACACGCACTCACCACCAGCATCAGAATCGCACAAAACAGCCAAACCCCTACACGTCTCATCACCAAATCTCCTCCATAAAAGATAATGGATGCCTATCTCTTCTGTGTTTCTCTCTTTGTAGTAATGTTTAGTATGTAAAGTCTAATTTCAGAAACAAATTTCCCGAAAAAAATTTACAATTTTCCAATAATAAAACATGCTGCTACGGAATAGATAAGCCTTTCTGGTCTGACCGAGCCAGGGAATCAACCCACAAAAAAAGAGACAGACGATTGTCTGCCTCTTCATTGCGAAAAACGGCGAGCCGCTTTTCTTGTCTTACATCATACCCATGCCACCCATGCCGCCCATATCAGGCATACCCATAGGAGCTTTGTTTTCTTCTGGTTTGTCAGCAATAACTGCTTCAGTAGTCAGGAACATAGCCGCTACGGATGCAGCATTGGACAGTGCGGAGCGAGTTACTTTCGCAGCATCCACGATACCAGCTTCCAGCATGTTTACATATTCTTCAGTAGCAGCGTTGAAGCCGACACCTACAGGTTCTTTTTTCAGACGCTCTACGATTACAGAGCCTTCGAGGCCTGCGTTCGCAGCGATTTGACGAACTGGCTCTTCCAGGGAGCGGAGTACGATGTGTACGCCAACTGCCTCTTCGCCTTCCACTTTAACGCCTTCAACCGCTTTGATTGCGTTGATGAGAGTAGTACCACCACCAGGAACGATACCTTCTTCTACTGCAGCGCGAGTAGAGTTCAGAGCGTCCTCGATGCGGAGCTTTTTCTCTTTCAATTCGGTTTCAGTAGCTGCACCCACTTTGATCACTGCTACACCGCCAGCCAGTTTAGCCAGACGCTCTTGCAGTTTTTCACGATCGAAATCGGAAGTGGTGTCTTCGATTTGTTGACGGATTTGAGCTACGCGGCTTTCGATGTTCGCTTTGTCGCCAGCACCTTCCACAACCGTTGTGTTTTCTTTGGTAACCACGATTTTACCTGCGCGGCCCAATTGCTCCAGCTTCGTGGATTTCAGGTCCAGACCCAGCTCTTCTGTGATTACTTCGCCGCCAGTCAGAGCAGCGATGTCTTGCAGCATAGCTTTGCGGCGATCGCCGAAGCCAGGTGCTTTAACCGCTACAGCTGTGAAGGTACCACGCAGTTTGTTCACTACCAGAGTAGCCAGCGCTTCGCCTTCAACATCTTCTGCGATGATCAAGAGAGGTTTGCCGCTTTGTACCACTTGCTCCAGTACTGGCAGAACTTCTTGGATGTTGGAGATTTTTTTGTCAGTGATCAGGATGTAAGGGTTGTTCAGAACCGCTTCCATCTTGTCAGTGTCAGTGATCATGTAAGGGGAAGCGTAGCCGCGGTCGAACTGCATACCTTCTACTACTTCCAGCTCAGTTACGAAGCCTTTGGATTCTTCAACGGTGATAACGCCGTCTTTACCCACTTTTTCCATTGCTTCTGCGATCAGGTTTCCAACTTCTTGATCGTCAGCGGAAATAGCCGCTACTTGAGCGATCGAAGATTTGTTTTCAACTGGCTTCGCGATGGATTTGATTTCTTCTACAGCTGCACGAACAGCTTTTTCCATACCGCGGCGGATAACCATTGGGTTAGCGCCTGCAGTTACGTTTTTCAGACCTTCACGGATCATAGCAGCAGCCAGAACTGTTGCAGTCGTAGTACCGTCACCAGCGATGTCGTTGGTTTTAGTAGCTACTTCTTTAACCAGTTGAGCACCCATGTTTTCATAAGCGTCTTCCAGTTCGATTTCTTTTGCAATCGTTACACCGTCATTCGTGATGAGCGGAGACCCGAATTTTTTCTCAAGCACCACGTTACGGCCTTTTGGACCGAGGGTTACCTTTACCGCATTTGCCAATGTTTCCACACCGCGGAGCATCGAGCGGCGTGCATCTTCAGAAAACTTCACTTGTTTAGCCATCTAATCTCTACCTCCTGTTAAGTGTTAGTTCGTTCTATTTCCTATGTCTTAACCGATGATCGCCAGGATATCGGATTCGCGCAGCACGAGGTATTCTTTATTGTCTACCTTGACTTCTGTACCAGCGTATTTGGAGAAGATTACTTTATCGCCGTCTTTAACTTCCAACGCGATGCGCTCGCCGTTGTCAGCTACGCGACCAGAACCAACTGCGATTACGCGGCCTTCTTGCGGTTTTTCCTTTGCAGAATCAGGCAAAACGATACCGCTTGCAGTCGTTTCGTCTTTGGAGATAGCTTCGATTACCACACGGTCACCCAATGGCTTAAGCACTAAAAACACCCTCCTCAAAAATTGTAGGTAAACAAATTTTGCGTTGTTAGCACTCGAGTGATATGAGTGCTAACACCCAATTCCTATAATAATGAATCACTACTTACTTTGCAAGTAGTTTCCCTCACTTTTTTCCATCTGTCCCCCAATTCGTTTTCAACTCTCTTAAGATTTCTCCTCTAGCAAAATGTGTTCTACTAAACCATTCCATTCATATAAATCAGATAGAGAATCAGACAAGCTATCAAAGGAGGAAGCAAGCACATGCGAAAATGGCTGCTGATCGGTCTGACAGTCCTCTCTATTGCGGGCATCAGCCGTTTCTTCACATCCGATCACTCGTCCCTCATCCGGGTCAACCTCTATCCTTCCACCTTGTACTGGGATGGACGCGAAGTCATCTCCAGCAAAAAATCAGAGTCAACCCAAGATCTGCCCCCTACATTGGAGTACAAAGGCACCCTTTACGTGCCTTTATCTGTAATCGGCAGTCAGTTGAACAAACCGGTCGGCTGGGATGATTCCTCGTACTCTGCCTGGGTAGGACAACCTCCCGCCGCACTGGCAAAGCAACCATTCGAGACTCCAGCTCCCACTGCCATTCCTGCCGCAAAGCCTGCAAATACGAGCACAGCTGCCACTTCACAGCCCAAGACAACGGCCCCAGTCGAGCAGCCCAATTCCCTCTTTGGTCTTACACTCGGCATGTCTTCCGCAGACGTGACGAAGCGGCTGGGAGCTCCCGCTCGCAAAGAGCCCAGCAGCCTCGGCTACCAATGGTGGATCTACAACAGCGATCCTTCCAAGTATGTACAAGTCGGCATCGGCACAAACGGGAAGGTCGTAGATCTGTACTCTCTCGCCCCGCAGGCAAAGCTGGGAGATATCGGCGTAGGATTTGCCCTGCAAGCTCTGGAGCGCCAGCATCCTTTGCAGAACGTCGTCTCTTTTTCCTATATGGGCGCAAATGTTCAAATCACCAACCAGAAACAGCAGCGACCGCTCGTCATGGAGAATGGAACGGCATCGATCTACTATCTGGACAAGCAAAACAATGATAAGGTGACAGCGTTGCGGTTGATCGATACTCAAATGCTCCTGCGTGGAGGTTTTTATGAAACGAGATGGACGTATCAGGGAAAGGCTCCAGATTTTGATCCACCAGCGCTGAGCGTACAAGAACGAGAGCTGGTCAACCTCGCCTATGAAAGGCAGATTCTCGACCTGGTCAATGTCGCGCGGTCTCGTGCCCAGCTGCCTCCCCTTCAATGGAACGAAAAGGCTGCCGAGGTGGCGAGAGGGCATAGTCGCGATATGGAAAGCAACGACTTTTTTGACCATGTATCCGCTACGACAGGCAGTGACCCGTTTGAACGTTTGAAACAGGCAAGTATCCCGTATCGGATGGCTGGCGAAAATATCGCCGCAGGCTATCCTGACGCCATCGAAGCCCACGAAAGCTGGATGAACAGTCCCGGTCACCGGAAAAACGTGCTGGAAAAGGGCTTCACCCAGCTGGGAGTCGGCGTCATCACCGATTACTATACGCAAACATTCCTGACTCCTGCCCAATAAGAACGAACAGATTGGGGACACTTACGGCAAATGGACCTGCTCCCTCAGCTTTTTGACACTGCCGGAGAACTCAACAACAACTGTCTCATACTGCTTCGTGTGCAAGATCAGCCATGGCGGCCTGCTACCCTGCTTGGGCATGATCACAAACATTTCTGCGATATCGAAATGGATCCCGGCGGAAGGAACAACCAGCTTTTTGGGAGGCGTCAGCGGGATCTTCACGATCAGCACGTGGTCGAGGGATGGATTCAATTCCAGAACACGTCCACTTACACTCTTTAAAAGCTGCTGTGCTTCTGCCTGCAGGGCGTCCGTATTGTCGAAGGTCGCTACTACCTTTTGCTGGTCCGAGTC
This sequence comes from Brevibacillus centrosporus, assembly GCF_003710815.1. GTDB lineage: Bacteria > Bacillota > Bacilli > Brevibacillales > Brevibacillaceae > Brevibacillus > Brevibacillus centrosporus. The sequence goes on along the minus strand of NZ_RHHP01000007.1, from coordinate 195,085 downwards.
AAATATCTCGACCTGTTCTGCTGTCGTCGCTACAGCTGGAGAAAAAAACAGCGCCAAACTTAGTATCAGCCACATGAATGTGAGCACCCCCTATCATAACCTTATTAGTGTTACCCACTTCTCTCAAAATAAGATACCTTTCTGGCCGCGTTTCTTTCCCAAGGAAGACACGGACTCGGTTGCAAGATGCCTGACGAGATTCTTTCCTCAATCGAACAAGTATCAACAAAAAACACTGCCTTTGCTGAACAAATCAGCAAGACAGTGTTTTTCGTTCATGACAGTTTGATTCTCTGAGACCTGAAAAACTACGGCTTATAGATGACTTGCCCGTCAAAACGATAATAATCGATACCCTTCTCATCCCGATCATAGCTCGAGATGACCTTATTTTCGGCATCTAGCTGAATGCTATTGTAAATAGGGGGAACGATAATTTTTCCACTGCGTAGATCCACAATCCCTTCCCTTATGCCGTAACGGGTTTCCTGCTTTCCATTCACCCATACGGTCTCAGAAGTCTGATCGATAATCTTGCCCAAATGGTCTACGATTTCACGGCTAACCTCTGTATACGGACCTTCGAACAGGATCCTTCCATTGCTGTCCAGATAGCCCGCTCTCTTGATACCGCTAAATGCGTGGTTGTACGTGCCTGTCGTATAGAACTGATAGTAGCCACTTTCCACATAATCGAGGTATTCGAACTGGGGTTCTACAACATACTCCCCTTTTCGGTTGATCAAGCCGAACAGGAAATACACCGTCCCTTCTTTCCCTACTTTTTCACGAACGATAGCTATATCTCCGACAAATGGGTAGGCATCCAGATACTTTGGAGGCAGCACATCGTTTCCATCCCGATCGATATATCGCCAGTAGTCCTTTTCATGTTCCACATGCTTGACAGGAGCCATCCCCCCGCTAAACGTTCGTGCCATTGAATAAACTGGCTCCAGGACATACTTCCCCTGTTCATTGATATAACCGTATGGCTTGCCTGTGTTACGTACGGGAATCAGTCCGTCGCCCCAGGTTCCTCTCTCAGCACCAGCAAAATCCCACTGCGGAGGAATGATTAGACGTCCAGCAGAATCAGCAAAGCCATATTTCTTTTTGACCCTCACAGCCTGCAGCTTTGGCTTCGCGTCTTTACTGAGGTCACGATTAAAATGATACGGATATTGGTACAACAGATTCCCTGATGTATCGTAATAAAAATACGTTCCCTCTTTGTACGTGACGATCAATTTCTCATACATCCCAAAGCACTGTTGTTTAGCTGGTGCGATCAGGTAGCTTCCGGTTTTATTGATATATCCGCAGGTCCCATTAAACAAAGTGACCTTCCCAACCCCATTGCGAAAAGACTCAGCGCTCATGTACTGCGGGGGAACCACATACTGTCCCTTTGAATTGATATATCCATACTTCCCGGAGTACGGGATATATTCTCCTTTTTGATCCCGTTTGCCTACACTTACCACAGCAAGCCCATCAGTAAAATCATACGCGCTATCCACTTTCTTTGTGAACAGCAGCTTGCCGGACCGATCAATGTAGCCTACCTCGTTTCCCAGCTCCACTCGAGCATATGGCCCAACGAAAGGATAGGCCCGGGTAAACGCAGCAGGGACGGCTATTTTCCCGGAAAGGTTCACATATCCCCATTTATCGTTACCTTTCACATAAGCCGGAAGCAGTACCTGATCAGCCGCCTCTACTGCACCATGCATGCCTACAGTTAGGGACAGGAAAAAAGTTAGGCAGATGAAGGCTGCAAGCAATCTTCGTTTCATAATCCCCTCCGGATGTAGCATTATTTTCCTATTTTATTTTACTTGATCTGACATTAATGAACAAGATTAGTCAGAATCTATCGCTTTCGTTCACGCAAAAAAGACTCCTGTCCAAAAACAGGAGTCTTTCTACTGACATGCATTTTCTTCTAGCGAACGGTACCTTCCGTCTCGTAGCTGTACTCGCTTTCCCACTCTGCCTCTTCCTGCAGCTGCTTGCGATAGACCACTCGCGACAGCCAAATGCTCAACTCATATAGCAGCAGCAGCGGGATGGTGACCAAAATGTCGCTCACAATTTCAGGCGGAGTCAAGGCAATCCCTACGACAGCCAGGCCGAAATAGGCGAAACGGCGCATTTTGGCGAGCCTCATGGGATTCAAGATCCGAATCCGGGTGAGGAACATTACGATGATCGGCAGCTGGAAGAGCACACCGAACGGAATCACCATGTTGAACATAAACCCGAAATACTCGGCAATCCCGTAATTGGGATCCGCCCCGATCGTCGCTGTCATGTTGGTCATGAACTGCATGATCATCGGGAAGACCACGTAGTAGCCAAACAGAATCCCTACGATAAACAAAAAGCACGCCGCCGGGATGAAATAGAGAGAGCCTCTCTTTTCTTTCACGTTCAATCCGGGTGAAACAAAACGCCATAAATGATAGAGCGCCACCGGCAATGCAGCGACAATCCCGATCAGAAAGGCAAACTGCATGTACACACGAAGCGCATCGGACGGGTGCAAGGAAATGATCGGCACGCCATCCGCAATGGGTTCTTGCTTTAAATATTCAATGAGAGGACCAGCCAAAAAGAAGCCGGCAATCAAAGCGACAATAAATACGGCCAACACCCACATAATGCGCTTACGCAGTTCTGTCAGGTGCTCAACCACTGTCATTTCCTGATCCTTCATGGCTACCACCTTGCCCAATTAAGCCTTTTGTTGTTCCTTTTCCATCTGGGAGCGTTCCTGCTCCATCTTTTCGCGAATTTCCTTTTCGATGCGCTCACGCTCTAAACGTTCGCGAATTTCACGCTCGAGCTTTTCGCGATCAAACGCATCTTTCTCCGTGACGACAGCAGCAGCAACAGGTGCCTCTTTGGTCTGCTGCTTGCGCTTTTCCTTTTCCTCTTCTTCATCGTCGTCGCTCGTCAAGCTTTTGGTCGCGTTTTTAAATTCTTTAAGAGTATGACCGACGGCACGTCCCAATTCCGGGAGTTTTTTCGGTCCGAATAATACAAGTGCCAAAATCAAAATCAAAATCAGTCCAGGAATCCCAATTGTACTCATGCTCTTTCACTCCTTTTTCCTGTTCATTTCCAGTCTAACCATCTAGCCTTTAAGTAAACCACCGTAACCCAAGCGTGTCATATCGGAAGCTGCAATTCGCTCGCCTGCCAAAATGCGCGGCAAGAATACATCAAAGGAAGTGACCTTCTCATGCATGACAGCACCAGGCAAACCCAAAATCGGAGTATCCCCTTTGTATGCGACCATCAGCATCGAGCCTGGCAGCATCGGCGTTCCATAGCGTACCACTTCTGCCCCTACACCTGCAATGGCCCCAGGAGTGCGGTCATCTGGATCAACGGACATTCCGCCCGTAACCAGAATCATGTCGACGCCTTGATCCAGAAAAGCTTTAATTTCTTTTTCAATCAACTCTTTATCATCGGGAGCAAAGCGCTGCTCGACGATTTCTGAGCCAAGAGCCTCTACCTTGTTCCGAATGGCAGGTCCAAACTTGTCCGCAATCCGTCCGGAGAAAACCTCTCCACCCGTAGTGACCAAACCGATGCGCTTCTCCTGAAACAGCTTTACCTGAATGATCGGCTCACTGAATTGTTTCGCCAGCTCTTCCAGCTCGATGATCCGCGACTCTTCCATGATCAGCGGGATAATGCGCGTCGCAGCCAGCGTATGTCCTGGATGCACGACCTGATCTCCGTAAATGGTAGAAAATGCGATGCCTTCCAACGCATTGAGCGCGTGGACAGCTTCCTCGTTGATTTTAGCCAGACCTGTACGAGACGCTTTCATGGAAACCTTGCCCTCATACGGCTGCGTCAAGGTAAGACCTTCGCCGGACACGGCTTTCGCGATTCGCAAGCCAGCCTCTTCCTCGTGAATATAGCCCTCTGGCATTTCCAGTACGTAAATATGCTCTTTCCCGATCGAGAGCAAAGGCTCGATGTCCGCTTCCGTAACAACATGACCTTTTTTAAATAGGCGTCCTTTAAACTCCCCTGGCAAAATCTGCGTCATATCGTGAGGGAGCATCATGCCAATGGCTTCGCGCACTGGCACTTCCTTCAAGTTAGGCTTGTCTACCATCCTAAACCGCCCCAATCTTCGTTCGCCTCTCCCGTTCCCTGCAGGATGTTCAAAGCATCAGCCAGCATATCGCCAATGGCATTGAAACAGATTTCCACACCAGTCGGGTTGCCCGGGAGGTTAATAATGAGCGTATTGCCCCGCGTTCCTGCTACGGCTCTCGTAAGCATGGCGCGGCGAGACTGCTGCAAACCGGCACGACGCATTTCTTCTGCCAATCCAGGAACCGGTCTGTCCATGACCCAAGCCGTTACCTCAGGCGTGACATCTCGCGGGCTGAGTCCCGTCCCGCCCGTAACAATCAGTAGATCACATTTTTCCCGATCCACCAGCTCAATCATGTTTTCCTTGAGATCTTCCATATCATCAGAGACAGTTCGATAAACAGCTACATCTACATGCAACCACTCTGTTGTTAATTGACGAATAATTGGGATGCGATCATCCTCACGACTTCCCTTGGCGATGGAATCGCTTGCCGAAATAACGCCTACCTTCCATTTGCCCACAGCTCATTCCTCCGTTTTATCATTCGATTGTATTGTACACTTTTTTGGTCTTGCTGTAGATAGTACCCTCTGAAAAGAAAGCTCCTGACACAAAAGATTCACGATTGGAAGAAGCCACTTTCCGTGACCAGTCCATCCAAACCAATGTCATGTGGCTCCCGCGGCACCTCATCGACGACTTGCATGGAAAACGCTACTCCTACTAAAAAAGGACGCCGCGGCAAAGCTGCGAGAAATCTGTCGTAGAAGCCTCCCCCATACCCCATTCTTCCCCCGCGCAAGTCAAAAGCAACCCCCGGGACGAGCACCGCATCGAGCATGCTCAGCTCCGCTTTTTCTGCACGCGTTGGGTCAGGCTCCCAAATTCCGTATACGCCTTGCTTCAGCATTTCCGGTCCACTATATCGATAAGGTACGAGCCGTTTTTCGGCGGTAAGCGTCAGCGGCAGCCAAACTTCCTGCCCTCTCGCTCTCGCTTGTTCGACAAACGGGAGGATATCCAGCTCCGCTCCAAACGGATGAAACGCCATGATCGCACGTGCATTCTTCAATTCTTCAAGCTGCTCCAAATAGCTGCAGGCCTGGGCCGATAATGCGCTTCGCCGTTTGTCTGGTATGGCCTTGCGCTCCTCCATGATCCGACTTCGCAGCTGCTGCTTGACCGCTTTTAGATCCAGATCCACGTCTACCCCTCTCCCCTCACGCAGGTAACATGCCCCAAGGCTTGTCCCTGACACACTCTCTAGGCTACACTGACATTAGTATATAAAGAGGTGAAACAGATGATTTTGCTGCAAGCTGAACATATAGAAAAAACCTACGGCATCGAGACCATTTTACAGGACATCTCCTTGCAAATACAAACGGGAGAAAGAGTCGGGCTCGTCGGTGTGAACGGTGCCGGAAAGTCGACTTTGATGAAGATTCTCGCTGGTGAGCTGAGCTATGACAGCGGGACGATTCGCATACCAAAAGAGGTTTCACTCGGTTACCTGGCGCAAAATGGCGGGCTGGAATCGGAGCGCACCATCTGGGATGAAATGATGAGCGTCTTTACCCATCTGCAGCAGGAAGAGAAAGAACTGCGCCAGCTCGAAGCGAAAATGGGAGATCCAGCTATCCTTGCAGATGACAAGCGCTACCAACAGATTTTGGAGAACTACTCCCATCGCTCTGAGGCGTTCAAGGAAAAGGGCGGTTACAGCTACGAAGGTTCCATTCGCGGCGTTCTGCACGGCTTGCGTTTTGCAGACATGGATTACCAGACCCCCATTCGCACACTGAGCGGCGGTCAAAAGACACGTCTGGCTCTCGCCAAGCTGCTGCTGCAATCTCCGACGATCCTCCTTTTGGACGAGCCGACCAACTATTTGGATATCGAGACGCTCACGTGGCTGGAGACGTATTTGCAAAACTATCAGGGCGCCATCCTGGTCGTCTCCCATGACCGCTACTTCCTGGATAAACTGGTGACGATCGTCTATGAAATCGAACGGCATCGCGCCACTCGCTACGTCGGCAACTACAGCCGTTTTCTCGATCAAAAGGCAGCCCGTCTGGAGCAGGAACTGAAACGCTTTGAGAAGCAGCAGGAGGAAATCGCCAAGCTGGAGGATTTCATCGCCCGCAACATCGCACGTGCGACGACGACCAAACGCGCGCAGAGCCGACGCAAAACGCTGGAGAAAATAGATCGTTTGGACAAGCCGATCATGCACAACAAGTCGGTCCACTTCTCTTTTGACGTCTCCAAAATGAGTGGAAACATCGTCATGAAGGCCAGCAATGTCGCTATCGGCTACCCGGATGCTGTCCTCTCTCGCGGACTGACGTTTGAAATCGAACGGGAAGAGCGTGTCGCCCTAGTAGGTCCGAACGGGATCGGCAAGTCAACTCTGCTCAAGACCATCGTCGGGCAGCTGAACGCTCTCAAGGGCGATGTGCAGTTCGGCAGCAACGTCACGATCGGCTATTACGATCAGGAGCATCGCAATCTGAATCTCAGCAACACCGTTTTGGGAGAAATCTGGGACGAGTACCCGCAGATGCTGGAAAAGGACGTACGGACGCTGCTCGGCAACTTCCTGTTCAGCGGAGACGATGTGCAAAAACGCGTTTCCGACCTGTCCGGTGGAGAACGCGCCCGTGTGTCCCTCGCCAAGCTGATGCTCAAAGAGGCCAATTTCCTGATCTTCGACGAGCCTACCAACCACTTGGACATCTACAGCAAGGAAGTGCTGGAAAATGCCCTGTACGATTATCCGGGCACCATTTTGTTCGTTTCCCATGACCGCTACTTCCTGAACAAGATAGCCAGCCGCGTCCTGGAGCTGTCACCAGATGGCGTATCGAACTATCTGGGCAACTACGATTACTATGTGGAGAAAAAGCAGGAGCTGGCTGAGCTGGCCGCTGAGCTCGCCGCGCAGCCAACCAAAAAGCAAGGCGTCCTCGTCCAGCCTGAAAAGACCTCCTACGAGCTGGATAAAGAAGCAAAACGACGCGAGCGTCAGCGCATGCGTCGTCTGGAGGAAATCGAGGCAACGATTCAAAAACGGGAAGCCGATATCGTCAAATGGGAGGAAGAGCTCTGTCTCCCGGAAATTTACAGCGATCATGTGCTGGCCAAGGAACGCAACGATCAGATCCAGGCCGCACGCGAAGAGCTGGAGCAGCTGTACGATGAATGGAGCTCTCTATCTGAAGAATAGATAGAGCTAGAGGCGCTCCCACTCCGGTCTGGCATGCTCATCCTTTTGCTCCCCTAAAGCTGCATAAAGGGCCGGCACGACGAGAAAGATGATGCAGGTCGCTGCCGTTACGATCCCGGAGTCATTGAGCACTAGCCCTGCCAGGGAACCCGCAATGACTCCGGAAAAGCCTTTGACCAAAAACGGGGTGTCTACAGCGAGATGTCGCAGGAAGCGGTCGTTCCACAGGGCCAGAAGCCCGAGGACGATGAGGGAGACAACGAAAACCTTGCTCCAGATCGAGATGCGAATCAATCTTACATTCATCGCGATCTTGCGCTCCAGCATCCGCCCTACTTCCTCCCACTGACCGGTTACGATCTGCTGCGATACCCGTCCGATATGGGTTAACGGCTGATCCGTGACAAGACTACCGACAATCAATGCAGCGATGCCCACCACTAGGCCCCCTGTCAAAAGCAGGAGGCCTTTTTTTCCGATAGCCCACCCCTGCAAGCGGAACAACGCCACGAAAAACCCAACCAGTCCTGCGAGAAATCCTCCTGCATCTGTCCCAAGACCGGGAGCGACCATATAGTAGAGCACGGTTGCAAAGACAAAAGCAGCGATATAAGGGCGCGCCCCCTCTCTGGCAAGCTGGTAAACGGCTGCCACGAGCATGATGGCACTGCCGATCAAAACTCCCTCGAACTCGTTGCCCAATCCATAAAACCGCGCACCGATAACCGGGTCATATCCCAGATAGGATTGCCGCATCAAGGTAGCTCCGGTCCAGCCGTCGATCAACAGAGAGGCAACCGTTACTCCACAGACGATCATCGTCGTTTGCGCCAAAGAGCGCTGCTCCAGCCCAAATGCCGCCAGGAGCGCGATGACGATCAAAACGCCGAGTACCACTGGTCCAGAAGCCTGCCACGGCAGCAGCCCTTCCAATAGCAGCAGGCAAGGGAAGCAAAGCATCGCCAGAAGTGACAGGCGCACTCCCCGGCGCAAGCGCTCCAAGCCTACTCGGACGTGTCCACGTTTGCCCGCCATCCACAGGATCGCCGCGCATGCCAGCGTGATGATTTGCAGCATGACATACGAGTACAAAACCGCCGGGCGGGTAGCGTACGTATGATGAACCTGCCCGATTTGCTGTCCCAGCTCTGCGTTGTTCGTCTGGTTGTCTACGCGAATGGGGTGACCGGCTACTCCTTTTGGTACGGGAACATCCAGCCACGCTAAAATGGTCGGCAAAATGTCCAAGCCACTAATCAGCCCGGATTGTCTGGTAGTCGCGGAGGTGAGCTGGCCCCCTGCCTTCTTCTCCCACACCAGAATCGGAGGCAGCAGCGCTTTGTCTTTTGCTGCCCTCGCATTTACTGCTGGAGATAGAAGAATGATCTTCTGATTCTCTCTTCTCTCTTCTAACAACGCTCCCAGAAAGGCTCCCAGCCCGGACAGAACCTGCTGATATTGCCGCTGAAACTGGGCAGGCTCCATTTCATCGGCAAGCTGATAGAGCCGGGATAAATCCGAGAGCTGCAGGGTAATGAGACCTGAGCTTTGGTCTTCGCGCACCTTTTTACGCAAATACGCGTAGTTGGTCTGTACACCGTAGGGTGAGCCTGGCCACTCGATCAACGTATTCGCTGACAAATCTCCCACAGGAACTCTGCCCTGCTCATCCATGGCAAACAATACACTGTGCCGCTGGCGCACGTCGTCATAGTCGCCGTTGCCGTAGACAGCTATCGGGATTTGATAGGCTGCCAGCGTCTTGCCAAGCGTCCCAATCTGAGGGGTATACGGCTTGTCTTGATTATCCGCATTCAGCCGGAAAATACCGGGAAACACAATCGCAGAGCGCGCCAGCTTTTGCACTGCATCCAAGCCGCCTAGCTCTTGTGCCCGTTCCCCAGCTGTTTCATGGGCAGAAACAGCCTCCCACGGATGGTAGGCCGTGCCGCTTCGCTCACTGTATAACGCCTGAGCTCCACTGCCCATCAGCAAATAGCCGTTTGGCGTATTCCTCGCTCCAGGGGTGCGGATGGTGAGTGCACCCGAGCTTGCCTGCTTGATCCACTTATCCACATGGGGATATTTCGCAAGCTCGTCCAGATCGGCAAAGGACATCCCTTCGGCAAACAGTACGATCACCTGCGGCATTTCCTTTGCCAATCCTGTATTTCCGATATTTGTACTCCCAAACAAAATCAGGAATGACAACGCGACAAGGATGATGCTCTTCTTCACCAAAGACCTCCTGTTGATAACCGTACCACTCTTATCCACATATTCCACAAAATAATCCACAGGCTGAGGGTGATTTTCCCGGTCATTTTTCGTGTTATCACCATTATTCACAGGAGGGGTGAGGAACAACCTAAAAAGTTATTCATACAATGTGGATAATGTTAAGAATACGTAAAAAAACATCCCTGCTCCTGCCACTCACAAGAGATGGCACTGGAAACGGGGATGTTTTTGAGAAATCAGTGATCAGACAGCGACAAGCCAGGCACTCCATTCAAATCGAGCGCAGCGAACTGCCCTTTTTCATATTTGATGAAGCCAGCAGCGGCGATCATAGCGGCATTGTCAGTGCAAAGCGTAAACGGCGGGATCACCAAAGGAATTCCTTCTGTCTGACAGCGGTTCTGCAGACGCTCCCGCAAACCGCGATTCGCTGCAACACCACCTGCCAAAAGCACCTGCTTGGCACCATGCTCACGTACTGCACGCAACGTTTTCTCTACCAGCACCTCTGTGACGGAATCCTGGAAGCTGGCCGCGAGATTAGCTGGCTCGATTGATTCTCCACGCTGCGCGGCATTGTGCAAGGTGTTGAGTACAGCTGACTTCAAGCCACTGAAGCTGAAATCGTAGGAACCTGGCTCCAGCCAAGAGCGTGGCAGCGGTACATTGGGAACCCCTTCATGCGCGAGACGGTCGATGTGCGGACCACCTGGATACGGCATCTGCAGGGCACGCGCTACCTTGTCATACGCCTCACCAGCTGCGTCGTCACGCGTTTCTCCCAGGATCTCAAAATGGCCATGCTCCTTCATCCAGACAAGCTCGGTATGTCCTCCCGAGACGACGAGCGCAATCAGTGGGAAATTCATTTCCTCCACCAGTCGGTTTGCATAGATATGCCCGGCAATATGGTGGACGCCGATCAGCGGGATTCCTCGAGCCAGCGAAATCGCTTTGGCTGCCGCCACCCCTACCAAAAGCGCACCGACCAGTCCCGGTCCGTACGTCACGGCAATGGCATGGATGTCATCCAAAGTCTTGCCGGCCACCTCCAATGCTTCCTCGATGGTCAACGTGATGTTTTCCACATGGCGGCGGGAAGCCACCTCGGGAACAACTCCGCCGAAGCGCTTGTGAATATCGGCTTGCGAGGCAATTACGTTGGAAAGCACTTCTTTCCCGTCGCGGACGACAGAGGCTGAGGTTTCATCGCAGCTGGTCTCGATCCCAAGTATATAAGTCGGCTCTCCCGACTGTTTGTGTGTCTCATAAGCCTGCTGCACGCGCATTTCGTAGCGCGACGTATATGTTTTGTTCATTACAAAGTCACCCACATAATAATTGCGTCTTCGTTATTGTCCGAATAGTAACGTTTGCGTACGCCGTGCTCTTTGAAGCCGAGCTTAGTGTACATGCTGCGTGCGACCGTATTGGATGGCCGCACTTCCAAAGTCATACTCTTCGCGTGAAACATTCGCGCCACGTTCATCATTTTGATCATCAGGCCAAGCCCGACCTTTTTTCCCCGATACAAGGGGTGTACCGCTACGTTGGTAATATGCGCCTCATCGATGATGATCCACATTCCGCAGTAAGCGATGATCCGGTTTTGATGAACGACTACGACGTAGCGAGCATTGGGATTTTTCGTGAGTTCGTTTACAAAAGCGTCGTGCGGCCAAGGCGTTGAAAACGATAGCCGCTCCAGCTCTGCGACAGCACCCACGTCCTGCATCGTCATAAAACGGTATTCCAGTTCGTTTGGTGGAATCATTGTGATTACTCCTTTGCGGAACCCTCCTGCTTTTGGGCCAGCCATTTTGCCTCTGCTTCCGCCAGTTGAAGGTATTCAGGCACCAGCTCGTGCGGGTTTCCTCCGTCCTGCAGCTGACGCAACGCCAAATACCCGATGTGGGCCGCACGCGGATGGTTGTGAGCAGGTGTGGCAAAGCGTGCTTGCTCTCGCAATCCTTCGGCAATGGCTTGTCGATGCAGGCTAACATCTTCGCCCAGAAATAGAATCGGGTCGCCTTTGGCCTGCTCTCTCAAGAGTGGCAGCCAGTCCTGCAGCAGGATGATTTGTTCTTTCTCCTGCAAAATGACGGATTCCATCCCTTCCGTCCGATAGGCCCCTGAGTAAACCTGGCCTCTGCGCGCATCGAACAGAGGCACGATCAGTCCAGGGAAGCCTACGGCATTCATCGCCACTACCTGCAGGCTCGATACGCCAACAGCTGGCAGGTTCAGGGACCACGCCATGCTTTTGGCTGTCGCGACACCGATCCGCACCCCTGTGTAGGAGCCCGGTCCTTTTGCGACTCCCAGCCCACTAAGCTGCTCAGGCGTCGTTCCCGTCGCATCCATCAGCTCCGCGATACAGTCCATCAGCCGGATCGAATGGTTCTTTTGCTGGTTGGTCGTCATTTCGGCCAATACCCGTTCTTCATCGACTATCGCTACACTCAACACCAGATTGGACGTGTCAATCGCCAGTACGCGCATCAAAATCAAACTCCTCACACAAATTCACGTAACGCCCACCCTGCGGTACCAGCTCAATCAGACGAACGTCCTCTCCTTCGGTACGCAAAAAGACCGTCAACCGGTCTGCCGGGAGCACTTCTTCAATCAGCGATGCCCACTCGACGACGCAGACTCCTTCGCCAAAAAAATAATCGTCCAGCCCGAGCGAGTCCACATCATCGCCTACCCGGTAGACATCCATATGATAAAACGGCAAGCGCCCCTGATACTCTTTTATGATCGTAAACGTCGGACTGTTCACTACCTGCTTCACGCCGAGACCACGTCCCAGTCCTTGAGTGAACGTCGTTTTCCCCGCTCCCAGATCTCCTTCCAGCGCCAAAAAATCGCCAGGCTGCAAGAGAGTAGCGAGGCTCTCGGCGAAGCGGTGCGTTTCCTCGACTCCCGAAAGCGTCCACTTGTACGCCATGCTTGTCATCCCCTTTTTATTCACGCCGCCCAAAATGGTTAAAGCCCGCTTTGGGCAAGGGCATCTGTCTGCCCGCTCTTGTGCACGAAACAGCCGTCCCGTTCCCCCTCGACTCTACTCGGCCAATTATCGCAAACGGAATCCCGGCTGCCGCAAACTGCTCCGCCAGCACATCGATACGACTAGCTTCGGCTGTTCCTACCAGCTGATAATCCTCTCCACCGTAAAAAACCCATGCCAGCGGATCATATCCGATTTGCTCCGCATAGGAGGAGAGCTCCTGTCTAATCGGTATTTGGCTGGCATCGATGGACAGCTCAACGCCACTGGCTTCAGCAATTTCCCAAAGCTCTGAGGCCAGTCCATCGCTGACGTCATTCAAAGCCGCGCACGCCCCTGATGCCAACAAAATTCTTCCTGCGGCGACTTGGGCTGTCGGCCGCTGATGCGCGTCTACCAGCGCTTGATACTGTGACGGAAATGAAGCTCCTGTTTTCTTTTGCTCGAGAAGCAAATGAAGCCCAGCAGCCGAGCTGCCCACATACCCGGTCACAAACACCAGCTGGCCTGCCTTTGCCTGGGAACGGCGAAGAGCTCGCCCCTTTTCCACCTCGCCAAGTACAGTGACAGATAGATGGAGAGCGTCCGGAGCAGATACGGTGTCTCCCCCTATGAGTCGCACTCCATACGATTCACAGGCTTCGTAGATACCATCGTAGATCTGGCTGGTCATTTCCGCCGACCAGCTGGGGGAAACCGCGATACTGACCAAGGCATAACGGGCGACTCCCCCCATCGCAGCGACGTCACTGATGTTGCTGATCACGGCTTTGTAGCCGATGTCGCTCGGATGCATCGTCTCTTTCAGAAAATGAACGGTTTCGACCATCGCATCACAGCAAGCCACGACTTCCATGTCAGGCGCTGGTGTATAAACAGCGGCATCATCCCCGATTCCGACAGTCAAGCCGTCTCCTTCCTGTCCGTCCGAACGTCTCGTCCATTGCCGGATCAGGGAAAATTCATCGTGTGCCACCTCAAACGCTCCTTTACGGCATAGTCAGTCCATTATAACGCTGGTGTCCAAAGCCGTGCAAGGAAACCACCCCCTCCAGGTTCCCTAGCTCCTTCAGGAGGACACCGGTTCCTTCAGCTCACGCAGCTTCAGCTTGCCGCTGCAGCGTCCACAGCGGTAACGAGTTGGATTCATTTTTCGCTTTCGTTTGTAGCTCATACCGCATTCCTTGCAGACAAGCTCATAGCGATAGGGGAGCCTGGTGCGCCCCTCTCCTACCTGCTGACAGTATCGACTGCCTCCTACCTGTTTCAGCAGCACCTGAAAATCACGATCAGCATGGCGATAGCCCCGCTTCGCCAAATGCAGGTGATAGTGACATAGCTCGTGCTTGATGATGGCAACAAGCTCTTCCATCCCATGCTCCTGCAAATGCTTCGGATTCACCTCGATGTCATGGGAGCGCAGCAAATAGCGCCCTCCTGTCGTGCGCAGCCTGCTGTTAAAGCGAGCCACGTGACGAAAGGGTACGGAAAAAAACTCGCTCGATATGTCTTCCACCAGCTTCTGCAATTCCTGATCGGTCATCTCTTCTCCTCCGTTCCTCTCTTTCTTTTCACGATAGCAGTTCCGGTTGAAAAGTGCCAGACAGATAGGCTACACTGTTTGGTAGAAAAGTAGATTGGTGGAGGAGCTTATGCGCTATTTGCTGTTGCAGGAAGGTACCGGACTGCAATTCGTCTCGTTGCCTGAATCGCATATGTACCAGTTGGTCGCCCTGATGAAGCGGCTGCACAAGGAAATTGACAAACTCACGATTGCAGATCGGCCACAGCTGCCCGAGGTCGTCGCAGAATGTGGTGAGCTGGAGCTCTTGAAGAGTGAGCTTGCGATCAAGGACGGCTTGGATTATGTATCTAGCTTGGAGAGACGCTTCGCTTCCTTGCAGGAGAGCGAATATCCAGTGATTTCTCTTTTGACGGAAATTCGTGCTCTGCAGGCACAACTGGAGTACTTGCAGGAAGAAGAATAAACAAACGGTCAGAGAAGCTTTGTTCAGCCGTTTGCGGTCACATTTCGTTTTCCCATAAGGAAACGTCTATCGAGGCCATCTCGTGGAGGAGCGACCGAAGGAATGCCAGAAGCGGACGCTGAGGCACTTCGCCATGCGCTCCAGAATTCATAAGCATTACGCTTATAAATTCTTATACGTAAAAAAATAGGTACCTCCCTCTCGTCCCGTGCATACACTTGCCAGTAGACGATAAATCCAGGAGGTACCTTCATGCCACAATGGATGCGCAGGCAGTTGCAGCGTGCCTTCAGCGGGAAGGATGTACGACAAATTCGTTTGCTGAACAGTTGCTGGTTCTTATATCTCGAAAAACATGGCGGTCGTCCCGAGTAACAGGACGCCGCCTTTTTGTCATCTTTTTGTTATCAGCCCTCTGACGGTGCAATCAGAGTCAGACCTACACGCTGACGTTTTTCATCGATCTCTACGACCCACACATCCACGATATCGCCCACTGCGACCACTTCAAGCGGATGCTTCACGAAGCCTTTTTTCAGCCGCGAGATATGCGCCAGTCCATCATTTTTCAATCCGATATCGATAAATGCCCCGAAGTCGACGACATTTCGTACTGTCCCCTGAAGCTTCATCCCTACACCGAGATCAGTCAGCTTGAGGACATCACTGCGCAAAAGCGGTCTCGGCAGCTCGTCGCGCGGGTCACGTCCCGGACGCAAAAGGCTCTCTACAATGTCCGCCAGTGTAGGCTCACCGATTCCCAGCTGCTCGGCAGTCTGTGCGATGTTCAGCGACTGCAGCTGCTCCTTGCAGCGCTCACTGCCAATATCATGGGGTGCGATGCCGATGATATTCAACAGCTTGTTCGTCGCATCGTACGACTCCGGATGGATCGGGGTCTTGTCCAGCGGATTGCTTCCTTCCATGACCCGCAGAAAGCCAATGCATTGCTCGTACGTTTTGGCCCCGAGGCGCGGCACGTCTTTCAGCTGTGACCGCGTGGAAAACTTTCCGATCTCATCCCGTTTTTTCACGATATTGCCTGCTACCTGCTTGCTGATGCCGGATACGTATTGCAGCAGAGAAGGCGAGGCTGTGTTTACATCCACCCCGACGTGGTTTACCGCGGATTCAACGACAAACTGCAGACTGTCCGCCAACCGTGATTGGGACACATCATGCTGGTATTGTCCGACGCCGACCGATTTCGGATCGATTTTCACCAGCTCCGCCAGCGGATCCTGCAGTCTGCGCGCGATCGACGCGGCACTTCGCTCAGCTACGTCCAAATCTGGAAATTCTTCTTTTGCCAGGGGCGATGCCGAGTAGACGGATGCCCCTGCTTCGTTGACGATGATATACATCACGTCTTTTCCCAGTTCCTTCAGGACATCCGCGATAAACTGCTCGGTCTCGCGTGAGGCGGTACCGTTTCCAATCGCTACTACGGTCACGCTGTAGGTCGTAATCAGCTGTTTCACCTTTGCCGCAGCTTCCGCCACTTTGTTCACTGGGGGAGTCGGATAGACGACAGCTACCTCGAGCAGCTTGCCTGTCTCATCGACAACTGCCAGCTTGCAGCCTGTCCGAAACGCAGGGTCCACGCCCAGCACGACTTTGCCTTTGACAGGGGGCTGCAGCAGCAGATTGCGAAGGTTCTCCGAGAAGATATGTATCGCTTGCTCTTCTGCTGTCTCCGTCAGCTCTGCACGCACTTCCCGCTCAATGGACGGGGCGATCAATCGCTTATAAGCATCCTCTACCGTCATTTCAAGAACAGAGCGAACGACGGTCTCGCGAGGAATCACTCGTCTTTGTATCCATGGCAGAATCTCCGTGACCGGAGCTTCGACCGTCACTTTCAATATGCCTTCACTCTCCCCGCGATTCATGGCCAGCACCCGATGTGGCACGACCTTCTTCAGCGGTTCGCTGTAAGCGTAATACATCTGGTATACATTCTTTTCATCGGCTTCCTCCGCTTTTTGCTCCGACAGCAAAAGTCCTTTTTGCATCGTGCGTTGGCGGATCCATTGCCGGATGTCCGGATCATCCGAGATGTGCTCGGCTACGATATCCATCGCTCCTTGCAGAGCTGCCTCTGCAGAGTCGACACCTTTTTCCGGGTCGATATATTTTGCCGCTTCTGCCTGCGCTTCCCCTGTTTTCGGCAGGCTCAGCAAGTAATTGGCCAAAGGCTCCAGTCCTTTTTCCTTGGCCATCGTAGCTCGTGTACGACGCTTTTGTCGGTACGGTCGGTACAAATCCTCTACTTCTTGCAATTTGGCTGCCTTCTCGATGGCAGCTCTCAGCTCATCTGTCAGCTTTCCCTGCTCCTCGATCAGCCGAATGACTTCTTCTTTTCGTACAGCCAAATTGCGCAAATAACGAACGCGCTCTTCAATGGCTCGAATCTGTGTTTCGTCCAATTGCCCGGTCATCTCTTTGCGGTAACGGGCAATAAACGGGACTGTGTTTCCTTCATCCAGCAAAGCAATGGTTCGCTCTGCTTGATGAGGCTTCACGCCAGTATCCTGGGCGATGGTCTGGATCATTAACGTCAGTTCCATACATGTCCTCCTGCGCTCGTTCTTCGCTGTATATTGTACCATATTTGCTGTTACGAACTGGAAACCTGCCTGCGAAAAAGCTGCTGTCCGTATCAAAAAAAGAGATGCCCGCTGGCACCTCTCCCTCTATTTACATGACCGTTTCATGCTGTTCCAGCTTTAAGGCTTCACGCAATTTAGCCAGGGCTCTGCGCTGCAAGCGAGAAATATGCATTTGGGACATGCCCAGCACATCGCCAGCCTGTTTTTGACTCAGGTTCTCGTAGTAGGTTAATTGAATTATTTCTCTTTCCCGTTTGTCTAAAACATGCAAGGCTCTCTCAAGCATGAGGTTCTGCTCAACCTGCCCAAACCCATCCTCCTGCGATCCGATCAGGTCCAGCAGTGTAATGGTATTGCCGTCACTGTCTGCCTCCAGCTCGCTGTCCATCGAAAGGGAGTGATAGCTCCTGCCCATCTCCAGCGTCTCCAGAACAGCTTCCTCCGAAACGCCGAGGCACTGCGCAATATCGGAGATCTGCGGAGAGCGCTGCAGCTGGATCGTCAGCTCGTCGACGACGCGTTTGATTTTGGGGCTCAGTTCCTTCACTCTTCGCGGAACGTGTACGCTCCAGGTTTTATCGCGAATATATCGTTTAATCTCGCCTACGATGGTAGGGATGGCAAAGCTTTCAAAGGTCCGGTCAAAAGACGGATCGAATCTTCGCAGCGACGCCAAAAGCCCGATCATCCCTACCTGAATCAGATCCTCATGCATGATTTGTCCACGGACGAACTTCTTGGACAGCGTTTCTACCAGCGGCGTGTACGCTCTCACCAACAGCTCCTGCAGCTCTCCATCTCCTGTTTCCCAATACTGATAGGTGAGCTTTTTCAATTCCTCGGGACTATACTTCTTCTTCCGAGATTGTCCGGTCATCGCCAGCCACCCCATCCCGCTGAACATACTTGGTCATGGAGACCGAAACACCGTCACCTGTGCGAATATCCACTTCGTCCATCAGGGCGTGGATCAAATACAGACCCAATCCCCCCTCTTCTACCTCGTCTAAATCTCTACCCGCGTACAGAGGGGCTAATTGATCAGCGCTAGGCTCTCTGTCCAAGCCTTTCCCCTCATCGGTCACGACGATGACGAGTCGATCGGGATAAATGGAAAAGGACAGGGAAATGAGCCCCGGTTCTTCCTCCAAGCGATAGGCGTGCTTCACTGCGTTGCTGCAAGCCTCTCCCACCGCGAGCTTGATATCCTCGATCTCGTCATACGTAAATCCCAAACGATTGGCAACACCCGATACAGTCAAGCGAGCAACTCCCAAGTATTCAGGCAGGCTCGGCAGCTGCAAGGAAATAACATCTGCTTCAGATCTCTTCTGAACCATTACTCGCTCTCTCCTTTACGGATGGAGACTAGATCATACAAGCCAGTAATGCGAAACAGCCTTTCTACCCGGGACGGCAGGTTTTGCACAACAAAGTCGCACCCTACCTGCTTGCATGCTTTCATCACTCCGATGAAAATACCGATTCCCGTGCTGTCCATGTACTCCACTTGTGACAAATCGACAACGACAACAGCTACCCCAGGGGTTTCCACTGAGGTCATAATCGCTTCTTTTGCTTTCGGTCCAGTAAAGGCATCCACGTCGCCGCTAAGGCTTACCAAATGCTCCGTTTCATTTCTGGTGATATTCATGGTTAGGTCCATCCGCATTCCCTCCAGTTATCGCTCAGGTTCTTCGCAGTATCATCATGGTGTAATCATCTGGCAGTTCAAACTGGGAGAGCAGCAGCAGCTTGCTATACAGGTTATCTGCCATCACTTGAGCGGACGTACCTAATTCCGCCTCCAGATAAGATACCAGCTCGTCCCTATGTAAGTAATATCGGCCAATCTTGCGCTCTGTTACACCATCCGTCAGAAGAATCAGAACATCCCCAACATCGAGATGCACTTCATATTCCTGGTAGTGGCTGTCGGAGCAGATCCCCAGCGCCATGCCCTTGCCTTCCATGTCGTAGAAACGCCCTTCCTTTGCCCGATACACAAAGCCAGGCTCATGTCCGGCAACAGCATATCGGAAGCGATGCTTCTGCGTATCGTAACAGCCGAACAGCATCGTGACAAACATGCTTGGATCGATATTGCGCTCCACCACCCGATTCAGATGGCGCAGCATTTCATCTGGACCATGCAGCATGTCACCCAAGCTCTCCATCGCGTACTTCAGCATGGACATGCACATCGCAGCTGAGATCCCTTTTCCCGTAATATCTGAAATCGTCAGGCAGAGTCGCCCGTCGTCGTGAGTAACGATATTGTAGTAATCCCCAGAAATTTGCTTCGCTGCGACACTGACCAGCCCAATCTCCACATCTGGATAGACCGGCAGCTCCTGCGGCACAAGTGATTTCTGCATAGCGGAGGCAACCGCCATTTCGGATTGGAACTGTTTATGCTTGCTCCTCATGCTGGTCACCGAGCGATGCTCATTTCCGTACTCAATCATGACTTCCGTTAAGATAGAGAAGGACGCTCGTACAAACTCGGGTACATCCCCGAGATATTCCAATGCCCGCCCATGCAGATCAATCATTTCTTCTGGCGAAATATCTTGAAGCAAGAGCCACTTCCCCAGCTGCTGGGCATCGTATAGCTGATCTTCCCCTTGACCAGCCAAATAGTCCCGGAGAAGCTGCACGTACTTTTTCTCTATACCCCGGGTCATCATCCTACTCCACCTTCCTCTACTCAGCTACGCCATTTCACAACGATGACTTTTGTCCCTTCCCCAAGAGCGCTCTGAATATCGAATTCATCCATCATGCGCCTGACGCCTGGTAGCCCAGCTCCCAACGCACCTGAAGTAGAATAACCATCTTCCAATACCTTGCGAATATCTGCAATCCCAGGTCCTGCATCCAGTGCAGTAATCTGCAAACCGATTGCTCCTTCACGCTCGATCGGCGTGATCGTAATCGTTCCTTCTCCTGCGTACAAAAAAATATTTCGAGCCAGCTCAGAAATGGTAGTGGCCATTCGGGACTGCATAATCGTGCCGAACCCTAATTGTCGAGACATATTTCGTCCAACCTGCCTCGCTGCGACAATATCCGCTACTGAATCGATCTTGATTGTCTCAGGATACAGCTCTGCCACAATCAAAAACTCCTTCCGCCCTCACTTGATAGGTAGAAATGTAATGGATGCGAAGCGAAGCCAATTTCTCCACCTTGGGAATAAAAAGCAAAACGTGTCACATTTTGTCTAATATTCACTACCATTACATTCGCTATACACACATCAAATCCTGCCCTCACAGCAAAAAAACCACTTGCTTCACTCAAGTGGCTTTTCCTCTCCAAAGGTCTGATCCTAGTTTTAAAAATCGATGAGTCCCAGGCTGATCTGTAGGGATTCATGCACACGATCCATCATCTCATCATCGAGATGAGTGATCTTATCGGTCAGCCGTTGTTTGTCAATGGTTCGAATTTGTTCCAACAGAATGACGGAGTCACGATCAAATCCATATGTTTTTGCGTCAATCTCAACATGCGTAGGCAGCTTCGCCTTTTGAATCTGTGCCGTGATGGCTGCGACGATGACCGTCGGACTAAATCGATTTCCAATGTCGTTCTGAATGACTAATACAGGCCGAACGCCTCCTTGCTCAGAGCCAACGACCGGTGACAGGTCCGCGAAAAATACATCGCCACGTTTGACAATCACTGGTCACACCCCGCTAACTAAGCGGACAAGAGTATGGTCAGCCTCTTCTTCAGCGCCAAAAGCCTCCGATGCCATTTTCAGATTGATCTTCGCCATCTCCATATACCCTTTTTGCATCGTCTCACGGATGGTGCGCTTTTTGCGCTCCTTCAAATACAGATGCATCGCCTGGCGAATGAACTCGCTGCGATTGGATTTTTCCTTCTGAATCACGCCATCCACTTCTTGTAGCAAGTGTTGTGGCAAGCTGATCATGATGCGTTTCGTGTTTGACTTCGACAAGACAAATCCACCTCCAACCATGACCGTAACTTTCATCCGCTAAGCATGTTCTCCTGCCAATTTGTCAGTATGAACAATACCATTATGTCGAAACCATTGCAAAAATATACCTGTCCGTACGCTATGCAGCAAAAAAAGCCGACTTTCTGCGCTTACCTAGTATTCGTTCTCGAAAGTAAAATTCCTGCCGATTTTTGTTTGCTAGTTATTTACACTTTCTTTGGGAGCATGTTTCATAGTGATTGGGTGAAACACCCCTGTTTCTTTTCCATTCTGAAAATAAACGCGGGGGATGCGGTAGTTCAGCATGCAAGGAACCTCGTAGTTGATCGTGCCGATCAGGGCTGCTACTTCATCCAGAGAAATCTCATCCTCGCCCTGCTTTCCATACAAAACAACCTCATCATTGACCTGTGCCGTTCCCTGTTCAATCCGCACCATAATCTGATCCATGCAAACCCTGCCAACGATGGAAGCATGTGCTCCATTGTACAAAACTTTCCCACGGTTGGACAACAGGCGAGAATATCCATCTGCGTATCCAATGGGCAGTGTCGCAATCTGTTCCCCGGGCTTAGCGGTATACGTCGCACCGTAGCTGACCGTAAAAGCTTCGTCCGTCGCTGTTTTCACGTGAGCGATCTTGGTCTTCAGCGCGAGTGCCGGTACGAGCCCCACATCTGCACGATCTTTCATATATGGCGAAGGATATAGTCCGTATAAACCTATGCCTAATCGGATCGTATCATACCCCCATTCGGGAAAAGCAATCGCAGCCGCCGTATTGCAGCAGTGGATCATAGGCAGTTTCTTGCCTGCAGCGCGAAGAGATTGCAAGAAGCTTTCAAACGTTTCGTGTTGTCGTCGCACATGGGTAGTGTCCGGTTCATCCGCGCAGGCAAAGTGAGTGAAAATCCCGGTCCAGGAGAGCTTTTGACTTTCCTCGAGTGCGTTTACCACACGCAGCAGCTCCTCCTTTGTGCGCACACCCAGTCGGCCCATTCCCGTATCGGTCTTGATATGAATGCCGACAGGCGCGAGATTCCCCTGAAGTAAAACGCGGTTCGCCTCGGCAATCCAATCAGCATGATATGCCGTAAGCTGGACCTGCAGTCGGCTGGCTGACTCTACAGAATCAGCAGGTGTGTAGCCAAGCACCAGGATAGGGGCATCGATCCCTGCCTCCCGCAAAACGATGGCTTCATCCAGCATGGCAACTGCCAGTGAGTTCGCGCCGCTTTCAAGCGCCTGTCTGCCTACCTCGACAGCACCATGTCCGTAGCCGTCAGCCTTCACCACCGCCATAATCCCGGTTTCTGCGGGCAGATGGCGGCGGAACGTCTGCACGTTGGCTGAAATCGCATCCAGATTTACTTCAACCCAAGTGTCACGACAAAACGGTTTCATGCTTATCTCCTCTTGTTCGCTTTATTATAGTAAAACAAACGCTCGTTCAAGTGCTTTAGAAATTCACGGGACACCATCAGAGACTCCCGCTTTCCTCCCACTCTGTAGAGATGGCGGCCTTCGTAAATCTGTTCGACCTCGGACAGTGGATAGCTGGTTTCTTTGCCTGACATCGTGATGATCAGGTGTGTTTTTGTCAGCTTGTACACAGGCCGAAGCATCGATCGGTAAAGAAAGGGAGCCAGACCTACAACTGCAATCGCAATTGCAAAGGCGAGCACCTTGAATGCCGTGTTGTTACTAGGAAGAATCTGCGCGAGAATCAGCATTCCCAAGACAAAAGCAACTGTCTCCATCACGCGCATTTTTACGCTTTTGCGCAGAAGCATGTCCTTGTACGTAGACTCTTCCTGGAACAAAACATCCGTAGCCGGTTTTTTCATGAAAAGCATGCCACCTCATTACGATAGAAGTTAATTTGACTGTATCGTGTTTTCCTGCCGGATGTCAATTCAGGGAATGCTTATTTCGCGTGGCGAAATCAAACGCCCGAGAGCAGAGTGAATTGTTGAACGTCGAATAATCCCTGATCAGTCAGCTTGAGGGAAGGGATAACCGGCAGCGCCAAAAAGGACAGCGTCAAAAACAGCTGGAAGGTAGCCGGTGCCCCTACCGTGCGCAAAGCGTGCTCCAGTTCGTCGAGCCCTTGGCAAACGACTTCTGCCTTCTGATTGGACATCAATCCCGCAATCGGCAAAGCGAGGGCTGCCAGTACCTTTCCATCCTCAACGACGACCAAGCCCCCCTGCATGCCTTCAATCGTTTTCACGGCAAACAGCATATCGTCATCGTTCGTTCCTGCGACGATCAGGTTATGCGAATCATGTGCAACAGTGGATGCGATCGCCCCTTTTTGCAGACCGAGACCTTTGACGATCCCCAGCCCAACGTTGCCTGTGAGGTGATGGCGCTCAATGACTGCCATTTTCAACAGGTCCCGCTCTACAGAAGGAACAAACTCTCCCTGAACAGTCGGCACTTCTATTACAAGATGCTCCGTTACGATTTTGTTGGGAATGATGCCGATGACATGCGCCTTTTCGTTTCGAACGGGTATGGCAAACCTTTCTTTGGTCAGTGGCTGGATCCGAACGCTTCCGGTCAGCTCCTCTGCTTTGGCAGCTACTTCAGCCGACTGCGGAGGAAGCATGTCTTCTACTACTCTTCCTCGATCCGCTACGAGTCTGCCGTTTTTAAAAACCTGATGGATCGCGACCTGCTCCAGATCGTCCAGCAGGAGAAAATCGGCTGCAAAACCTGGCGCAATCGCTCCCTTGTCATACAGCCTGAAGCATTCCGCCGCGTTCAGTGACGCCATCTGAATCGCAGTAATCGCCGACAAACCTCGCTCGATTACCATCCGCACATGATGATCGATGCTTCCTTCCCGGAGAAGCTCATCCAAATGCTTGTCATCCGTGACGAACAGGCATCTGCGCGAGTTGCGTTCGGTGACAGCCGGCAGCAATGCCTCCAGGTCCTTGGCAGCCGTTCCCTGACGCAGCATCACGTACATACCGCGCTGCAGCCGATCTTTCGCCTCCTGGACAGTGACGCACTCGTGATCCGTTTTGATTTGTGCGGTCCGGTATACATTGATCGCCTGCACATCAAGTCCCGCTGCATGCCCATCAATCTGCTTATTTTGTGCCATCGTCGCGGTCAGCTTATCCAGCATGCCCTCGTCCGCATTCATAACGGAAGGGTAGTCCATGACCTCTGCCAATCCCAGTACACGCGGATGGGACAGAAACGGGTCAAGATCTGCCTGCGTAAGTACCGCACCCGCATTCTCAAAGGAAGTCGCCGGAACACAAGAAGGAAGCATCACATGCACATCAAAGGGAAGGCCCTCCGAAGCTGCCAGCATAAACTCGATTCCACGCGCTCCCGCCACATTGGCGATTTCATGCGGATCCGTAATAACCGTTGTGACGCCGTGCGGCAATAGCACTCGCGCAAATTCAGCAGGAACCACCATCGAGGACTCGATATGCACATGTCCGTCAATAAAGGCAGGCGAGATGTACTTGCCTGCCGCGTCGATTACCGTATGTCCTTCGTACGCTCCGATCCCAACAAAGACACCGTCCGCAATCGCTACATCCCCTTGCAGCAGCTCCCCGTTGAAAACATCAATTATGGTTCCGTCTTTTATGACGATGTCGGCTTTTTCCCTGCCAGCCGCAACAGCAATACGTTTTCGAAGATGTTCCTTGGAGACAGTCACGGATGCCACACCCTCTTCCTCGCGATATTTTTAATCCACTACCCTGACGTAGTTTTTCCCATTAAACAATATCCGCTACCGAAAAGGAAGACATCATTTCTGCGAGGTTGCCGATTACCCGAGAATCACCATACCGCTTTTCCTTGCCTCTCCCCCTGGGAGCAAGGACTCATCGAAATCCGCGAGGTAAGGAATGCGCGCGCGGGCTTTCCCGATCAGCTCTGGTTGTATGTCGTGAAGAAGAATGCATGCTTCTTCACGCGATGCCTCGCACAAAACCTGACCATCCGGCGCAACCAGCTTGCTTTTGCCGCAGCTGCCCTCTCCCACCGTATTCACACCCAGGATAAACACCGTATTGTCCAAGGCCCGGGCGGGAAGCTGGATGTCCCACCGGGTTTCTGCCCCAAAGCTCCACACAGAAGGGACGATGATCAGCTCTGCCCCCTGCAGTGCCAGCAAACGGGCAGGCTCCGGGAATTCGATATCGTAGCAGATCAACACGCCAATTTTCCCCAGCGATGTGTGGATGACCCGGTACTGTCTTTCTCCATTCGTAAAGCTGTCTTTTTCCTTTCCCCAGACAAACGACTTTCGATACGTGGCGAGCAGTTCTCCCGTTCGTTCAATCACCGCCAGCGAAATATAGAGGTGATCCCCGTCTATTTCAGCGAAGGGGACGACGATAACCGTTCCCCATTTCCTCGCCAGGTCCCGAAAGAGGCTGACTGTCTTGCCATCTCGAGTCTCTGCCAATCGCAGGAATTCCTCCTTTTTCAAATGGTAGCCGGTCTTCCATAGCTCGGGAAAAACCAGAAGCTCGGCACCTTCTCCCACCGCCTGTTCTGCCATAAAAACGGCTTGCTGCAAATTCGCATCTGTCTGGCCAGAAGCCGGTTTCATCTGAATGGCTGCCACTTTGCACATGCTTGATCCCCCTCACCGATTTATCGACGCTTCGTTTTTCGTTCGAAAAAAAGGACCGGAACTTCCCCGGCCCATTCCATAACGTACTTTCCTATTTACCTGAAGAAGACGAGCATGACTGGTCGACTTCTTTTTGGAACCAGGCAGCGAGCTTTTGGAAGTAAGCACCTGGCTTTCCCGCTCCCACCTTTCGATCATTGACTTGAACCACGGGGACCGCCTCCTGCGTGGTACTCGTGATGATCACTTCATCGGCCACCTCGATGTCCTCCATCGTCAGACGGGTTTCGAGAACCGGCACATCCTGCTTCTTCAGAATCTCAATAATCTTTTGGCGCGTTATGCCATTGAGGATCGACTGGTCCGCGATCGGTGTCTTGAAGACCCCATCCTTTACAATGAACAGATTGGTGGAGGTCCCTTCCTTGACTTCGTTGTCACGGATAAAGATCGCTTCATGTCCGCCTCTTTGATGCGCTTTTTCTTTTGCCAAAACATTGGGCAAGAGGCAGATCGACTTGATGTAGCAGTTGTGCCAACGCTCATCGGGAAACGTGAACACCACTACGCCTTCCTCCTGTTGCTTCCCTAGGTCTGGCACCCCCTCTTTCCAAACGATAAACAGATTGGCAGCAACATCTTCGGGAAACAGATGATTGCGCGGCGCTGTTCCCCGGGTGACCTGAATGTAGACGGTTCCTTCGGCGATTTTGGTCTGAGCAATTCCGGCTCGGACAATCGCCGCAATCTCCTCCACCGTCTTCGGGAGGGTGAGCATAATGCTATGGGCAGATTGCTCCAGACGAGCCAAATGTTCCTGAAGCGTAAAAGGTACTCCGCGATACAGGCGAATCATCTCGTAAACACCGTCACCGAATTGCAAGCCTCTCTCTTCGACGGGCAGCACCCGTTCATTCGGATCCATGAACCGTTCGTTAAAGAAAGCAAGATTTTGCCCCAATGGAATCTCTCCTTATCCCCTGCTTTTCTCAAAAGTCACGTCAAATACCGCTTTCGGAATGGCAAACTTCGCCGTTTTCAAGGGATTTACCATCTGGGATACACGCAAGTCACCGCTGATCCCCATCAAGCAAACGATTTCATTCGCCTCATAGCTTTCAAGCCTTTCCCGCAAAAATTCAAACATGTACTCCGTTGCAAGCTGGCAGGCCTCATCCATCGTCGCAGCGGAAGCGACCACATACACTTGCTCACGATCCTCCACAACGGGCGTAACAAAACACTGCCCCTTTACCAATTCAACCTTTACCCGGACGCGACCGCCGATCTCCACGCCGCAAACAGTAGCTTCCCCGTCCCCCATGAGCGCGTGCAAATCTCCGATCGCCAAGTTGGCGCCATCGACGGATACCGGCAAGTAGACGACTGCACCTTCCGTAATTTCCTTGGTATCCATATTTCCGCCATGCATCCCAGGGAAGTAGGTGGTGATGTCCCCACTCTTCGGGGATACGCCAATGACGCCAATCATCGGTTTGATGGCGAGTGCGTGCTTTTCGTTAAAATGGACCTTGCCGCCTTCGACCCGAAACTTTTTTACCTCTGGTTCGGCTACGTACTTGTGCAAAATACCGGCACCCGGCCGCAGATACATCGTTCCTTCCTCATCCAGGTCGATTGAAATCACAGTGATTTTCAGCGTATCGCCCGGAACAGCGCCGTGAACGGCAACCGGTCCCGTAGCCGGATTCAATCCCTGCAGGGCAAACAGCTGATTTCTGGTGGGCACTTTCAACTGCTCCCGATAGCAATCGTACGTTTCAAACACGACTTCATCCCCGGAGGCAACCGTAAGCACTGGTTGGAGATCAGGGGCAAATGAATAGATATGATGCGTTTTCGCGACGACTTTCATGTCAAGCCTCCTTCCTTATCTGTGAGAGCTGCTCTGCCTTTCGCTTTCTTGTATACAGTGATACCAACAGACCCGCAAGACCGGTAGGCGAAAACCGCATAACGAGCACGAGAATCAGACCAAAGATCATCAAGTGATAGTTGCCAAACTCCTTTACGTACTCCGAGATCAGCTCCAGGGAAACGCCGCCCAGAATCGGCCCGATGAACGTTCCCAAGCCTCCGATGACCGACATGGAGATAACGATACCCATCTCTGTGATCGTCGCCATTTCCGGACTGACCAGCAGGGTGTAATGGGCCAAAAATGCACCTGCAAGTCCCGCGATCGCAGACGAGATGGCAAACACAATGACCTTGTGACGAACGACCTTTGCTCCCATCGCAGCCGCGGCCGTCTCATCTTCGCGAATCGCGCGTATCGTCAAACCGAAGTCCGACTGCACCAGCTTCTGAATGCCGACAAAGACGACAATCACAACTAAGGCAATCGCTGTGTAGTAGTATGTGATCTTACTTCCTGCCTCCCCGAACAGTCCCGGAACACTGAGACCGACTTGTCCATTGGTGATTTCGTATTCCAAACTGATGACAATCCGATAGATTTCCGAGAACGCGATCGTTGTCAGCGCGAGGTAGCTGCCACTCATGCGGAGCGTCAAAATCCCGATGATGATCCCGACAATCCCTGCTGCGATGGCACCAATCAGAATGGAGAAAACCGGGGGAATCCCCAGCTTCAGCGAGACCAGACCAGACGTGTACGCCCCCAGAGAGGACAGCGCCAGATGTGCAAAGGACACCTGCCCCGAATAGCCGGCCAACAGATTCCAGCTCGAGGATAAAATCACATAGAAGCACGCCAGGATGACGATGTGCAGCGTATACTCGTTAGCGAACAAAGGCAGTATCAACGCAATCAACAATAAGCCCAAGACGATTTTTTTGTCTAGTTGTTCCATTGTGCCCCTCCAAACAGCCCTTTCGGCTTAAAGAGCAAAATCAGGATCAAAATGAGGAAGCTGTATACATCCCGGTAAGCCGGGGACAGAAAGAAAACACCCAAGCTCTCGACTAGTCCGACCAACAGTGAGCCATAGATCGCTCCTTTAATCGATCCCATCGATCCAAGTACGATGATCACAAAGGATTTGATCGCAGGTACCGTTCCCATGATGGGATAGACCAGAAAGACAGGACCGAGCAAAGCTCCCGCCGCTCCCGCCATGCATGCTCCTAGACCAAAGGCGATGCTGCCCAGTCGCTTGGCATTGATCCCCATGATGGCACTCGTATCCCGGTCCTGGGAGATTGCCCGAAGCGCCGTTCCCAGCCAGGTTTTATTGATAATAAACAGCATGATAAGCAGCAGCGCAATCGCGATCAGGGCAGCCAGCACTTTTCCAGAGCTCAATGTGATTACCCCCAGATCAATCGTGCCGCCGGTGAGTGCAGGCGCGCTCTTTTGAAACGGTCCAAACACGGCGAGTGCCATATTGATCAAGAAGAGAGAAAGGCCAAAGGTAATGAGGAGTGCATACTCATCCTTTCGCTCAACCTTATTTTCATAGAGCGGAGTCAACAGCGCCTTTTCGATCAGCACGCCGAGAAAAAACGTCGCGAGAATCGCCACAAAGATTCCGGCAACCGGATGAAGCCCCATCGTCTGGCTTACAAAGTAGGAAGCATATGCACCCAGCATATAGAACTCACCATGCGAAAAGTTCACGATTTTGAGAACGCCAAAAATGACAGTCAAACCAAGCGCCATGAGACCGTAGATCGAGCCGATGATCAGCCCATTTACCAGCTGTGCCAAAAGCGGTGACAGTTCGTTCATATAGAATCTCCTTTCGTCAAAACTTGAGCCAGGATTCAACGACCTGCTTCAGATTCTTCTCGATTTCGTCCGCTGCGCTTTCCGATGATACCTGCCCCCGCTCCAGCACATACACATGGTCCGAGTAACCTATGGACTCCCGGATATTTTGGTCCACCATCAAGAGAGTAATCCCCTCATCCCTCAGCTCGTGTAGGACGCGGTACACTTCTTTGGCGATTTTGGGGGAAAGCCCCGCAGACGGTTCATCCACCAGAATCAGCCTGGGTCCTGGCATCAAGGTACGTGCGATTTCCAGCATGCGCTTCTGTCCGCCGCTCATCAAGCCGGCAGATTCGCTTCTTTTTTGCTTGAGGATCGGGAATTTTTCGTACATGCACTCGATCCGCTGAGCCACTCTCGCTGAGTCCTTCTTAAAAGACCAGGCGCCCAGCTTTAGATTTTCCTCAATCGTCAGGTCCGGAAAAACACTGACCCGCTGCAGCAGAAAGCCAATCCCCAAGTTCGCCAGCTTGTGGGAAGGCAGACCGCTGATTTCCTCCCCCTGAAAGCGAATCGAACCCTTGCTTGGCGTCACGAAGCCGAAGATGGTTTTCAAGAGCGTTGATTTTCCTGCACCGTTCGGCCCGATCAAGAGCGTCAGCTTGTTTTCCTTCGCGGATAGTGACAGGTTGTTCAAGATTTGGATTTTGCCGTACCCCGCTTCCACATTGGCTACTTCCAGCATCGTACTCCTCCTTAGCCCAGATAAGCTTCGACCACTTGCGGATTGGCGTGCACGGTCTTCGGGTCGCCATCCGCGATGACTTCCCCTGCCGCCACGGCAATCAACCTCGTGCTCACTTCCATAATGGCCGGAATGTTGTGCTCGATCATCACAAAGGTCTTGCCACGCGCGTGCAGCTTCTGCAGCGTATCGAGAAAGTTTTGAATCATATTCGGGTGGAACCCGGCAGTTGGCTCGTCGAGGAAAATCAGCTCCGAATTCAGCATCACCGCACGGATAAACTCCAGCAGCCACTGCTGCCCGATAGACAAGTTTTGCGCCTGCTCCGTGGCATGATTATGCAGCTTTACTAGCTCGAGCAGCTCCTGTGCTTCCTCTTCTGCCACCTTCCTGTCCTTTTTCAGCTGAATCGCGGGAATCATCAGGTTTTCCCAAACGGTGAGACGTTTGAATAAACGGAGATTTTGGAAGGTACGGCCGATCCCCATACGTGCCTTTTCCTCCAAGGGTGCGCGGGTTATGTCCCTGTTTCGGTATTCGATGGCGCCTTCATCGGGTTGATAGACCCCCGTGATCGTGTGGAGCAGCGTAGATTTCCCAGAGCCGTTGGGACCGATGATGCCCACGATCTCTCCTTTATTGACCTGCAGGTTGACCTGATTGACGGCAACCGTGCCACCAAAGCGTTTCGTCAAGTTGGTTACTTTTAGCACCTAATCCTTCCCTCCTTCTGCAAGCGTGCCTGTTTCGCATGGAAAAAGAGGCGAGGCTTTACGCTCGCCCCTTCCCCAGCTGCCTATTTGTCCGGTGTTGCGTACTTTGCGGTAGAGACATCTTTCGGGAATAGAATCTCCGCGTCATCCGGGCTTTGGTTGACCTGCGTGTACTGCATGAACAGCAGGGCAGGCAGCCAGTTATGGTAATCCACGCCCTTTTCAGAAGGGAAGGTAATGCCTAAAAGCTTCGCCTCCTCCAGCGCCTTCGTGATCTTGGCTGGTTCCGTGGAGCCAGCACGGGTAATCGCATCAGCCAAAAGCAGGACAGTGTCATAGGCATGCAGCGCTGCATAGGTCGGTTTCCGTCCGTTTTTCTCCTCGTACGCTTTCACCATTGGCTGCGTCAAATCCGTGAATTTGGCTTTTGGATGGTATGGTGCTTGCCAGACCAGGTACTTCGCAGCTTCTCCTGTCGTTTCCCAGATCTCCGGATATGCTGCATCTGCTCCTCCCATCAGCATCGCTGTTTTGGCCGATGGGGCGATTCCCAGTTCATGCGCTTGCTTCACAACGAGATAGCAGCCAACACCTGTCATAATATTCAAAATAATATCAGGTTGAAAATCCTTGGTCAGATCGAGCAGCTGCGGGACGAAATCCTTGGTGTTGCGGT
This sequence comes from Brevibacillus centrosporus, assembly GCF_003710815.1. GTDB lineage: Bacteria > Bacillota > Bacilli > Brevibacillales > Brevibacillaceae > Brevibacillus > Brevibacillus centrosporus. Next base: position 163,439 of record NZ_RHHP01000007.1, on the reverse strand, counting down.
CTACCACGATGCTTTTAAACGGAATGTTTTTATCCGTGAGCTGTTTTTTCAAAAGGTCGACGTTCCCGATTCCCCAGTCGCTGTCTTCTGCCAGAATCGCTACGTTTTTATAGCCAGCAAATTCTACATACTCCACCACGCGTTTGGAAAACATCGAGTTGTTCGGTGCTACCCGGAAAATATTCTCATAGCCCTTTTCCGTAATCGCGTCTGACCAGGCTTCCGCTACGATAAACGGGATATTGTCGCGCTTCGCCACCTCGATCTCTGCCAATGCCGCAGAGCTGTGGCCTTCCCCTGCAATCGCAACAACCTGCTCTTTCTTAATCAGCTTTTCCATAGCGGACTGCCCTTTTTCGGGAGAGCCCGCGCTATCCTCATAAAACAGCTGCAGCTGCTTGCCCAGCACGCCCCCCTTTTGATTGATGTCATCAACGGCGAGCTGCATCGATTTCTGAATTTCTTCTCCCAGCACTGGACTGCCCGGCGGCGTCAAAGGCCCGATCCCGCCAATCTTGATCACATCCGCCCCGCCTCCCCCAGCACTCGAGGCGCCGCTGGATTGCGTGGTGTTTGAAGCACATCCTGCCAACGAGAGCAGAGCTAACGAGAACGCCAGTGATAGAATCCCTACTTTTCGCAAGAGATAACCCCCTTCATCTATTTTTGCCGGCGTCTTATCGCATTTGCAAAATAGATGCCAATGCAAAAAACCTCTAAGCAAAGTCTGCTCAAGAATGAGCAACTCCGCATTAGAGGAAGGGTGGTTCAGCTGACTCCTGAAAAATCCGACTCATGCACAAGCTTAGATTATTCATCGGTGTATAATTCACGGATAAAAAGTAGTAAGATTGCCTATTTTCCAACTATTTATTTTTGACTAATCGTTATGCGTTATTGAATATTGTACTTTTTCAGCTTCCTGCTTACGCTCGGCTGACTGATTCCTAGTGCTTCTGCCATTTTCGTTGTCGTCTTGTACATATCCAGAGCGCGCTGGAGCAGCTGCTTTTCTACTTCCTCGACTGCCTCTGCAATGGGAAGAAGGTTAAACACCTTGATCCCCTCTTTGCTGCTCGTCACACTATTTGCGATACTGCTTGGAATCTGCTCACTAGTGATGATATCCCCCTTCGTCGTCACGACCAGTCGCTCAATAAGGTTTTCCAGCTCGCGGACATTTCCTGGCCACTCGTACTTCTCCAAAATGTGATAGCACTTGTCGCTCAGCTGCTTGTTCAGGCAGTATTTTCGCGAGTAGTATTCGAGAAAATAGCTGGTCAAAAGGGGAATTTCCTCGGGGCGCTCCCGAAGTGGCGGGATTTCCATGGGGATCACGTGAATCCGGTAATACAAATCTTCACGAAACTCTCCGTTCTCCACCATCTTCTTCAGATTTTTATTGGTTGCCGTAATCAGTTTGATATCGATCTTTTTGGGAGTCGAACCTCCCAGGCGGGTAATCGTTTTTTCGTGCAAGGTGGTCAATAGCTTTACTTGTAGCCGGAGCGGCAGCTCGCCGATCTCATCCAGAAACAAGGTTCCGCCATCTGCCTTTTCGATCAGACCGATCTTGCCCTCTTTGCCGGCCCCCGTGAACGCTCCCTTTTCATAGCCGAACAGCTCTGACTCGAGCAGCGTTTCCGGGATCGCCCCGCAATTGATCTGAACGAAATGCTTCTCCTTTCGCGGACTGTTCTGGTGAATGTACTTGGCCATCATCCCTTTCCCGACGCCCGACTCTCCCAGAAGGATGACGGTAGAATCGACCTGGGCCAGCCGTTGCGCCATCTCTACGATATTTTCCATACTGCTGCTTCGGTAGATAAAGGATGCGTCTTCCTTCTTTTCATTCGAGTACTTATCGAGCTCCTCAAAGTAAATCGTACTGAGGTTCTTCGCCTCGTTCAACTCGCTCTGCAGCTTTTCCTGGTGGGTGATGTCCGTCGAGATGTTGACGACCCCAAGAAAGGTTCCCTCCTTGTCGAATATGGGTGTCCCTACGACAAACAGCTTTCGGTTTTGAAAGGTGGTCTGAATCGTGTGGATTTTTTTCCGCTCGCGGATGACCCTCATCGTAATCGTCGGCTTGAAATAACCGAGGTTGTAAAAGTCTTCGATGTTTCTCCCCAGCATTTCATTGCGCGATACGCCGATGAAATGCTCATACGTTTCCGTACAATAGATCGTTCTTCCCTCGGCGTCGGTCACGTGCACGATGTCGAACAAGGAATTGAGCATGGCTTCCAAATCCATGTTGGTCATGCTGCTTTCACCTCCTAAGTAGATAAAAACCAGTGAAGCATCATTGCTTTTTCTCTTGAGATAAAATCCTGCATGTATGTCCTTCCATTTTGACTATAGCAAGAACGAAAAAGCCCCACCAGTAGATTTTGGGACTGACCCCATAAGGTCAGTCCCTCTCCTACTGCTGGAGCTTTTGCTGTATCAGGCTTATTATTCTGTGACGGTTGTTTTTTCAGCGTTATCCTGCTCTTTTTCTTTTCGGGGGAAGGCTACTTTTTCAAAGGTTCCTTCCACCACTTTTTGGGCGATCGTCGCAAATTCTTCGCTGCGCTTGTCCGCTTCTTCCTGTGTAAGCTTGCCCGCTTTCACTGCTTCTGCCAGCTGCTCTTTTTGTTTGCTCACGAGCAGGTCAATGACATCCTGCTTGTCAACGCCTTGAGCCTCTGCAATTTCCGCCAAGGATTTGCCTGCAGTCAGCTCTTCTTTGAATTTGGTTTCATCCAGTTTCAGCAGGGTGAGGAGCTCCTCATTTTTGCCGAGGCCAAATCCAAACATCATTTTCCCGTGACCGCGATCTTGATGTGTGTTTTCCACCATGGCTTTTACGCGCTCTGCGGAGTTCTCCGTCATTTTATCTGCTTGCTCCTGCGTCAGCTTGCCAGCTTTCACCGCTTCTGCCAGTTTCTCTGCCTGCTGCTTCACCAGAAGCGCGATCACATCGTCTTCCTCCACGCCCTGTGCCTCAGCGACTGCTGCCAGCGTTTTTCCTGCCTTCAGCTCTTCCGTAAGCTTCGTCGCATCCAGCTTCAGCAAGGCCAGGAGCTCTTCGTTTTTCTCATAGCCGAAACCTCCACCAAATCCGAAGCCGCCGCGATGCCCCATGCTGCCTTTGAATTTCACTTCTGCAGGTTTATTCAAATCTTTCGCTTGTGTTTGTGTTTGCGTTTGTGTCGTGTCGGCTGCCATTGCGCTTCCCAGACTTCCGATACTCAGCACAGCTGCCATTGCTCCCAAGAGCATTCCCATTTTTGCTTTGCTAAACATATATTCTCCATCCTTTCAACGCTTGGTTTCTTGTTTTGTGTACATTCTTCTCTTGTACAAGACCTAGTTTACTTGGGCTTTCTTAGATTCCCGTTTGAGAAAAATGGAAAACTGAAGGGAAAGTTAATTTTGTTTTTCCATATTTCCACCTTGGGCAAAGGTACCCTCTACCATGCTTTTCACTCTTGCTTCCAGATCGGCACCGCGTTTGTCTGCTTCCTCTTGAGACAGTTTGCCGGAAGCTACCTCAGCGGCCAGCTGGTCCTTTTGCTGCTTGGTCAGCAGTGCCACTACTTCTTCTTTTGCCACTCCCTGCGCACTCGCCACATCCGCCAGCGTTTTGCCCGACTTGAGCTGCTCCTGCAGCTTGTCTGCATCCAGCTTGAGCAGGCTGGCGAGCTCCGCGTTCGAGTGAAGATTCACCACGAAGCCCATGCCCCCTCGCGCCTGTGCGGTGCGTTCGATCTGCTCCTTGATCCTCTCGCTCCCGTTCCCTTTCATGCTGTCTACCTGCTCTTGTGTCAGCTTGCCCGCCGATATGGCTTCTTTCCATTTCGCTTCCTGCTGCTTTACAAGCAGATCGATCACGCTATTTTCATCCACGCCTTGTGCTTTGGCCACCTCTGCCAGCGTCAGTCCCGCTTTGAGCTGTTCATCCAGCTTGGCCCCGTCGAGCTTCAAATGGGTCTGCAAGTCGGCATTATCCTTGTAGGTGATGCCGCCTCCGAATCCGCCGCGCTCCATTCTGCCTGCTCCTGGTCCTCCTCCGCTCCTGTCTCCCCCGTGCTTGCCTGCTGCGGCAGCCTGATCATTCTGGCCTGTTTCGGTGCCGCTCGCACTGTTCGAGCAGCCGATTGTTCCTAACGTGCACATTGCCACCACTGTTCCGAGCAGCATTCCCTTTTTCACATGACTGAGCATACGTCGTCCATCCTTCCATTGCCTCATTTCATTTGATCTTCCCGGCATTCGATACGTTACCGCGATTTTTTTAGATTTTCGTTTGAGCCAGATGGAAATTTGGAGGAAAAACAGACAGAAAGAAAAAGCAGAAGCTGATTTGCTCCTGCCTTTTCGTATTTTTGATTATTCTGCTGTCGTCTTCTCAGCCTTTGGTTGATGCTTGCTTTCTACCATTTTTTTCGCGAATGCCTCCAGCTCTTCGCTGCGCTTGTCCGCGTTCTCCTGCGTCAGCTTGCCTGCCTCTACTGCCTGTGCCAATTTATCTTTTTGCTGTTTGACGAGAAGCGCGACTACCTCATCCTCCGAAACTCCTTGCGCTTGTGCTACTTCCGCCAGTGATTTCCCAGCTTTCAGCTCTTCTGTCAGCTTCGCTTCGTCTAGCTTCAGCAGCGCGAGCAGGTCTTCGTTTTTACCGATCCCGAAGCCCAACCCTTTGCCGTGTCCACGATCCTGATGGGTGCTTTCTACCATTGCTTTTACTCGCTCGGATGCTTTTTCGTTCATTTGATCCGCTTGCTCCTGTGTCAGCTTGCCCGCTTTCACAGCCTCTGCCAGCTTTTCTTCCTGCTGTTTGACCAAGAGAGCCACAACGTCATCCACAGCTACTCCCTGTGCTTCTGCTACGGCAGCCAGCGATTTATCTGCTTTCAGCTGTTCCGAAAGCTTATCTGCATCCAGCTTCAAAAGGGACAGCAGCTCTTCGTTTTTGTCATAGGCAAATCCGAAGCCTTTAGCAAATCCCCGTGCTGGATGCGTGCTTTCGATTTGCTTTTTCACACGGTCTGCTGTGTTTTCATTCAGTTTGTCCGCTTGCTCCTGCGTGAGCTTCCCTGCTTTCACTGCTTCGGCCAGGTTCTCCTCATGCTGTTTCAGCAAGAGAGCAATCACGTTGTCTTCATCCACGCCCTGCGCTTCTGCGATCGCTGCCAGTGTTTTGCCCGCTTTGAGCTCTTCCGAAAGCTTGGCTGCATCCAATTTCAAGATGGACAGCAGCTCTTCATTTTTGTCATAGCCGCCAAACCTAAATCCACCTTTGTCCTTTTGGGTGTTCTCGAGCTGTGCTTTCACACGATCCGCGGCGTTTTCATTCATTTTATCCGCTTGCTCCTGTGTCAGCTTCCCTGCTTTCACAGCCTCTGTGAGCTTCTCTTGCTGTTGTTTGACCAGCAGTGCGATGACATCGGCTTCGTCCACGCCCTGTGCTTCCGCGATCTGCGCCAGTGTTTTGCCTGCTTTCAGCTCTTCGGAAAGCTTATCTGCATCCAAATTCAAGAGAGACAACAGCTCCGTGTTTTCCTTGAAGGAAGTCCCGAAGCCAACGCGGTGGTGCCCCATTTTGTCTCCAAATTTCACATCTGCTGGTTTATTCAAATTTTGTGTTTGCGTTTGCGTTTGTGTCGCATCGGCTGCAAAAGCACTTCCGAAGCTTCCGATGCTAAGTACAGCTGCCATCGTTCCTAAAAGCATACCCATTTTCGCTTTGCTAAACATATCGTCAATCCACCCTTTCATCGCTCGGTAAGTTTCTTGCACCTCTTTCGGTACAAGGCTAGTTTACTTGGGCTTTTTTAGATTTCCGTTTGAGAAAAGTGGAAATGTAACCGGAAAGTCATGGCGGGTATGTAGAAACGAGATCCAAAAGAAAACCTCTATCGATGCCTGTTCAAGGAGGAGCGACCGCGTTTTAGCGGATAGTTATACCGAAGTAATGCCAGAAGCGGACGCTGAGGCACTTCGTCATGCGCTCCAGAATTCATATGCGTAAACACTTATAAATTCCTATGCGTTCAGAAAAAAGTAAAGAGGACGGCAGTGACCGTCCCCTCTCCCCAGCTTATTTGCCGCCGATGCCGTACGTGGACTGGGCGACTTTCACCATCTCTTCTTCTGGCAGGTCTCCCGCCATCATAAACTCTACGCCGTCCAGCTCCCATGTGAGGTAGCGGCGATTGTCGTTCGTCTGTGCCAGGACGCCGATCGTAAAGCCCAGATCAATCGGCATGCCCTGCTCATAGGATACAGAAGCTTCTGTCGGACGCGCCTCGGTCAGCTTGTAGTTATAGGCTCCTTGGTAGCTGAGAACAACCGTACGCACTCCGTCCCTCGTCACAGGCTCGATGTCGCCTTGCTGTACGCCATCTGGAACGTAGGTCGGTACGATGACACCGAACTGACTGGACGGCACCTGTGCGACTTGCCCATTCGGCTGTGCCATAGTCGGGATCGAAGGCAGCGAACTCGTCGTCATATTGCGATCTTTGTCAAACGCATCCTTATCGAAGGATGGATTGAATACAAACTCAGAAAAGTCAATCTTCACCAACGGATTCATGCTCGAGTCCATAATCTCTGCGTGCGTAGGTTTGAAATCTTCCGTCAGCCAAATTTTTTGCTTGGTCAGGGAGCGATTGCCGCTGTAGTTTGCTTTGACCTCAAACACATACTGCTTGTCATCCATTTTCATCTGACGCTCAGCATCGTCAATGATGCTGCGGATGAGCGTTTCGTACAGGTAGAGCGGTCCGTTGTTTTCAGGCCAGCCGCTTTGGAAACGGAAGCTCTTGTTCAGATGTGGCGTGAGAACGAATACCCCTTCACTGTTCCGCAGGATAACCTGGGTGATGCCACGCTGCTTGGAGGTCAGTGCTACCCGATAATTGGTCGGTTTCTCGTACCATACCTGAACATCGTACTCCATGGGAGTCGAGCCAGTTTGCATGGTCAGCACTGCTTGAGACTTGTAGCCAGCCATTTTGTCCAGCGTACCGCTCAAGTCACTCACCACATCTTCGGGTGTTTTTTGACCAAAGCAGCCGCCGAGCAGCAGGGTGAAGACCAACAATAACACCAGTGGAAAAGCTGCCCGTTTCATTCAATGAACTCCTCCTTGTCAACATTTTCGACAAAGAAGGGCATCCCTGTCTATTTCCTGGGAAATCTGTCAGTCTTTCGCCTCTTGGAGCGCACATCTTGTCATGGACAGGCACAATCTTCTAGGTGAGGATGTGATATCGCTTGGATCGGCATCAAGACTTACCCTTCCTGTGTAAGAGCAGGTAGTCCCTCCTGATCTACGCGATATAAATGTATGTCCATCCTCGTCCCAATATGCAGACAAGTTTACAGCTTTTCCAATACAACCTGTGCAACCGCATGTGACTGGCTGTGGGTAATACTCAAATGGACTCTCACCTGTGCTGCGTCCAATCCCACCCTGCTGTATACGGCTGCGTCAAACGTCATCTCAGGCTTGCCGCCCGGGGCTGGCAATACCTCCATATCGAGAAAGCTGACTCCCTCTCCGATCCCGGTACCCAATGCTTTTGCACCTGCTTCTTTCGCTGCATACCGTCCTGCGACGAATTCCGTTTGTCTCGTCAGCGATTTGCCCGCAAGCAGCTCTTGCTCGCGAGGGGTGAGAAAACGGTTTAACGCTTTCGGCTGTCTTTTTAGCAGCTTGTCTATACGTTCGATTTCAATCATATCCAGTCCGATTCCTATAATCATTGTTCCATAACGCTCCTGTCTTCTTCTACTGCAGTCAACGTACCACTCCCCATCATTGTTGGCAAGCCACTTTGATGCCAACCCTTATTTACCTGAGTAACGAAAACAACCCCCGCATATCGCGAGGGTTGATTGCCGTGAGCTACTACTCAGTAGCTTGGCCAGCTTGTTGACCAGATTTCGCAGCGGATTGTTGGTTCTGACGGCGAACCTCAGACACGTTAGTCTCGCTTGCGAATTCAGTAGCTGTATTTTGCGCTGCTTGCGCGTTTTTCGCTTGATTCATACCAGCTTGTTTGTTTTGTTTAGGCATCGTTCCATTCACCTCCTCGACGTCACTGAATATAATTTGTACCGCTCCCCCCTCAGGTATCCGCCCCTGTTTTTTCCAGCCTACAGGAAAAAAAAGAACGAATATGTGCAAGCTAAGTGTACAGGACATCTGTGGAAGTGCCGACGCAGGCAGGAATTGTCCCGTAAAAGGCGAAAGAATGTTTTCGATTTCGATTCTACACGTTGGAAAGGAGTGTCGTCCCATGGCGAACACCGTTATCATTTACACACAAACAACCTGCGGACCATGTCAGGAGGAAAAGATGTGGCTCACCAGCCAGCAGGTTGCCTTCGAAGACAGAGACATTCGGAAAAACGATGCCTATTTTCAAGAAGCCATTAGCCTCGGTGCCAGCATGACGCCTGTTACTCTGATAAAAAAAGAGGATGGTGAGGATATCATCATTCACGGCTTCGACAAGGAAGCACTGAAAGAAGCTTTATCGTTGTAATTTCTAAAGGGGAGCGACCACACTCGGTGGTTTGCTCCTCTTTTACGTTCGCCTGTAAATTCTTCCTCAGTCCTTTGTTGATAAATAAAAAAAGCGCAGGATCGGGTAGATCCAACGCTTTCCAAAAAAGACCGATCAGCCGAAAGAAGGCTCGTTCTCGACTGATTTTTGTTTGATGACAGGCGACATGTCCGGTAGATGAGAAAGAATCTGCTGAACTGCTGGAGCGCACTCCGTATTAACTGAGTAGAAAACCCACGGTCCTTTACGGCGTTCTTTTACCAAACCATGTGTTTTTAACTTCGCTAAGTGCTGAGAAACAGAGGGTTGGGAAGTTTGCAGAATCTCCACGAGATCACGGACACACAAGGACTGAACTTGCAGGAGAGCCATGATCGTCAGTCGCGTCTTGTCACCAAGCAGCTTATAAACCTCGGACAAAAACAGTACCTGCATTAAATCCATTTCCATACTAACCCACCTTTGCCTTGCTTATCTGTTTCCCAGTATACAATATGTTTTGTTCGGTGGGGAAGATATGAACGTAAAAGTTCCGTGAAAGCTCATGAAAGATCCTGCCTTTTCATGGCTTCAATCAGCTTGTCCGCAGTGCGTGCAGCCAGCGCCATTACTGTGTTTGTCGGGTTGCTTGCCCCTGATGTTACGAAGGTCGATGCCCCCGCTATGAAAAGGTTGGAAATGTCGTGAGCTTGTCCAAATTCGTTGACGACCGAGCTCGCCGGGTCATTCCCCATCCGGCACCCCCCCATTAGATGAGCCGTATCTGAGACGACATGCTCCGGGGTTCCCCCCATCGCTTCCACAATCTGTTTCATTTGCCCAATCGCATGTTGATAGAGCAGACGGTCATTTTCCTGGTAGCTGAATGTAACCTTGGGAATCGGCATGCCATACTCGTCTTTTTCCCCGCTTAGCGTAACCGCATTGCCTGGATGAGGCAGCACTTCCCCTACCAGTGTCACACGTGCGTACATATTGTAATCCAGCATGGTTTCCCGCAGCTGTTTCCCCCATAAAAACGATCCATCCTCGCGCTCCGCCGCAATCGCCCCAGCCATCCCCACTGGCCTCGCACCGTGTGCATTCAGTGTATAGCCACGGGCAAAGCCTCTGTCGCGATCTGTTTCATAGAAATGCTGGGTCAACGCTAGAACAGGTGTCCCTTTGTACAGCCGAACCTCTTCGGGCAATCTGCCATACACATCGTGACTGGAGTGAGGCATAATCGCTTTTCCTACCCAGCCGCTGGAATTAGCCAGCCCGTTTGGAAAACGCGAGGTCGCAGAGTTCAGCAGCAGCCGCGGCGTCTCGATCACGAACCCGGCCAAAATGACGACACGTGCCATTTGGCGGTGCGTCAAACCATCGTGGTTGAAAAGAACACCACTCACCCGGTCTCCAGCCATCAAAATTTCCGTCACCATACAGTCAGACAGAACCTCTGCCCCCTCTGCAATAGCTTTGGGAATATGGTGAACCAACCCGCTGTATTTGGCATTCGGCATACAGCCTTGGTTGCAGAAGCCGCGGTTAATGCAGGGCGGTCGCCCATCAAATGGGGCAGACAGGATCGCAAGCGGCGCCACTACGCTCTCGTACCCCAGCTTTTCACAGGCTTCCCGGAATAGCTGGGAGTTGGCACTGATCGGCTCGCGCACCGGGTACGGATACGGCCCCTGAAAAGCGCCCCACGGAAAATAGGACGGGCCGGATACCGCAATTTCCCGCTCGATTTTGTCGTAGTACGGAGCGAGGTCCTGGTACGTGATTGGCCAATCCTCTCCTACCCCGTCCACCGACTTGGTCTTAAAATCACTTTCATGAAAACGGAGGAACACACCGGTAAAATGCACGGTCCCCCCTCCCACTCCACGGCCTGAATTGTTATGCCCAAGCCTGAGAGGATCCTTTCCCGTTACGAGCCGGGTCTCTTGCCAAGCCAGCCTGCGCATGGAAAGCTCATCACTGGCAAAATCGCTCTGCGGGTCCCAGAATGGCCCAGCCTCGATGACGACGACGCGCAATCCTGCTTTCGCCAGCTCATGGGCAAGTACGCCTCCTGCCGCTCCTGCACCGACAATGCACACATCGCATTCCTCTCCATATTTGCGGTTATCCAAGCTGCTCGAGCGATATCCGTCGTAATGATCGCTGTGGTGCATGACCCGGTCGTCACTTGCCATTTGCCTTCGCCTCCCATGGATCAGTCAAACCTTTCTCCACCCGGACGTACCCGCGTGGATACGCTGGACCGCCATAGCCGATATCGGACCAGACCAACGGGTGAGAATAATAAGCGGATACCGTATCGTGCAGAAGTTGTTTGAAAAAATCAGAAGGGACTACTCCCGCCCACGCTTGTGGATCCTTGGCCTGTCCTTTGGAAACAGCCTGCAAAACAGCCTGCTGCTCCTCGGGCCCAGCTCCCATGAAGCCTTTCCCATACATCGCGTGACTCTCCGCATCTACCCCTGCCAAGCCGAGTCGATACAGCTGTTTTTTCGGCGGTACCCCGACTTTTCGTTGTGACTCGCCGATGGGACTCGCTGCCGAATCATCCAGATGCTGCGTCACGAAGGTCAACACTTCCAGCCGATGCTCGTTGACCAGTACGCCGACAAGGGTTTGCAGGAGGAACGCTTCCTCTTTGGTAAAAAACTGATGGGCCACCTGCGGCGTTTTTCGGGAGCCTACGATTTTCTTGGTGTGACCGTCCCATTCCGTGTGCTGATCCCACACGTCATATGTCGGGTAGCGACTTTCCTCAGCCATTTACTGTCACCCCCAATACAGGGCAATAAGCCCCAGTGCTGCAACTGCCGTCATCAAGAGCGGCAAGATAATCGGCGGACCCACCTGGAAATTCTGACCTTGCGAAAACCCGCCAACGCGCTGCCCGACACCGACCGTATGCAAATAGGCTCCAAAGACTCCCCCTGCCATCCCTACGACCATCATGAATGCAAACAGCCACCGCAGCCATCCGGCATTTTGGAATGATAGGATAATAGCTGTCACCGCAAACAGCGGCAGCTCAATGACGGGCAGCCACATGGCCCAATGGCGGAAATTTTGACGGGAGTGAAACAGCGTGACCTGAACAGCAATCATGGCAAAAGCAAGTCCTGTAAACAAAATGAGGACACGTTCAATTGGCCAACCATGCCACATGGAAACTTCCTCCTTTACTGAGTTGCGCCTATTTTTTCCTTGGGTTGTGTTTCCTATTCTTGGGGGCGGGGGAGGAAAAAGAAGAAAAAAGCTGCGGCTAGTACGGACACTGCTTGGAAGATTCACTGGCCGGTTCCGTTCAAAAGAGGAACCGCGTCCAAAAGCAGCCTGCTCTGGACGCGTTCGCACGTTGGACGCTGACTGTTCCTCTTTTTGGCACTTCACCTCCGACAAACAAAAACCCGCTGACTCGTTTCGCCAGCGGGTTTGCTCTAGTAAAACCATTTCAATGTCAAGTACAGCCCAAGCAGGGTGATCAATAGAGTCGGCACGGTGAGGACGACTCCTGTTTTGAAATACTGCCACCACGTGATTTTGACGTCTTTTCTGCCGAGGACGTGGAGCCAGAGCAGGGTGGCCAGCGAACCGATCGGGGTGATTTTGGGGCCGAGGTCGCTGCCGATCACATTTGCGTATATCATCGCTTCACGCATCACGCCTTCTGCTCCCGTAGATCCGATCGCGAGGGCATGAAACATGACCGTCGGCAGGTTGTTCATCACAGAGGATAGGATCGCTGAAATGAAGCCCGCCCCGACCGTTACAGCTAATAGACCATGATCCATAAGCACATCCAGCAAATCCTTGACCAGATCCGTCAGCTTCGCATTGTGCAATCCCCAGACAACCACGTACATGCCAATCGAGAAGATGACGACGACCCACGGCGCTTCTTTGACGATGCGGCGCATTTGGATCACCGGACTGTTTTTGGCAGCCAGACAAAAGATGAGCGCGGCTCCCGTGATAATAAAGGACACAGGTACGTGAATCGTCTCGCTGAAAAAAAATCCGACCAGCAGCATAGCGAGAATTGGCCAGGACAATCGAAACAGCTTGAAGTCGCGAATCGCTTCTCTCGGACTTTTTAGCAGGTTCAAATCCACCTGAGCGGGAATGCTCTTGCGAAAGAAAAGAAACAGAACAGCAAGACTCGCACCTGCTGAAAACAGCGTTGGCAAAACCATCCGTGACACGTATTCGGCAAAGCCGATCCCAAAATAATCGGCGGACACGATGTTGACCAGGTTGCTCACTACGAATGGCAGCGAGCTCGTATCCGCAATAAAGCCACTGGCCATCACAAAAGCCAGCACCATCTTCGGATCGAGCTGTAGAGCTCGCACCTGCGCCAGTACGATTGGCGTCAAAATCAGTGCCGTCCCATCATTGGTAAACAGGGCGGAGACGATCGTTCCCAGTAATATCACGTAGACGAACATCAGGCGTCCGCTGCCTTTTGCCAATCTGGCCATGTGCAGAGCCGCCCACTCGAAGAACCCGATCTCATCTAAGATAAGAGAAATGATGATGATTCCAACCAGGGCGAAGGTTGCGTTCCAGACAATCGAGGTAACTTCCCCGACATCCGCAAATGACACCACTCCCGTCGCAAGAGCCAGGATCGCTCCCCCGACAGCAGGATAACCAATCGACATTCCGCGCGGCTGCCAAATGACTAAAGTCAGCGTTGCTAAAAAGATAAGAATTGAGATCCAGACCACTTACTATTTCCCCTCTGTTTCACTCTCTCGTTTCATTTCGGCCGTACCATTAGAAAACTTGGCTACATCAAGCCTTCTGGCGGGTCCTTAGTTGCCCTTATACTGAAAAAGAGCAGGCCCCAAAGAGCCCACTCTTCCTACCTTACTACAATTCACATTTATCCGAAACGTCCAGTAATGTAATCCTCTGTACGTTTGTCGCACGGATTTTGGAAAATCACAGGCGTCGCGTCAAACTCGACCAGCTCTCCATTGAGGAAAAAGGCCGTCCTGTCAGAGATGCGTGCCGCCTGCTGCATATTGTGCGTCACGATGACGATCGTGTAGATGCTCTTCAGCTCTTCCAGCAGCTCTTCGATTTTCGCCGTCGAGATGGGGTCGAGTGCCGATGTCGGTTCGTCCATCAGCAAAATTTGCGGCTGCACAGCCAAAGCGCGTGCAATGCACAGACGCTGCTGCTGCCCACCTGAAAGACCTGTCGCAGGTTTTTTCAGCACGTCTTTGACTTCATCCCACAGAGCGGAGGCCCGCAGACTGTTTTCCACGATTTCATCAAGCTTATACCGATCGGTCAGCCCATGCAGCTTGGGACCGTACGTGATGTTGTCATAAATGCTTTTCGGGAACGGGTTTGGGTGCTGAAACACCATCCCGATGTTTTTACGCAAGCGTTCTACCTCGACACCCGAGCTGTAGATGTCCTCGTCAAACACTTTTACGCTACCTGTAATCTTTGTATTGGCAACCGAATCGTTCATCCGGTTCAACGTCCTCAGAAAAGTGGATTTCCCACAACCAGATGGACCAATCAAGGCAGTGATGGAGTTTGGTTCCACATCGAGATTTATATCGTAGAGGGCCTGCTTATTACCGTAGAAGAGGTTTAACTCTCGAACTGCAATCACACTCATACGGTCTTCGCTCCTTCGTCAATGGCGTCATTCGTTACTCATTCACTATAGCTTGCCTTTGTTATGGCTATGTAAGGTCTTCATTAAGTTTTCTTAAAGATTTCAGCCCAGGTAAAGATCTGGTAAATATTACTGCCAAACCATATACGCTCTACCCGGCAAATCCTACAATAAGGCTGAACGTTTTGTCATATAAGGGGAGAGCACGTGATGCTGAGAAAAAAACGTAACGGCAATTCGTCTATTCATTACCGCTCCATCTTCACTCGGCTGTTTTTCGGAACAATGGCAATGGTCGTCGGCATGATGGCCATCGCAGCATTTTTTATCAGTTCTCAATCCGAAGCCATGCTGAATGAAAAAACTCGCCAGCAGTTGCTAGACGCCACCAACACCGCCATGCAGAAAGCCAGCAGTCGCGTTCATACCATCGAATCTGCCCTGCAATCCTTTGGTTCCTCGTACAAAAACAGCAAGCTGTCAAACGGCCAGATGTTTGGTATCCTGACCGACATCGTCACGGCCAACCCAACAATATCAGAAATCCAGGTAGCCAAAACCGATGGAAGTTACTTAACGTTTCCCGGATCCCCACTGTCGAGTGATTACGACCCGCGCAAAACGGACTGGTTTGCGGGAGCACTAGAAAAGAAATCGACCTTTGTTTCAGACGTCTTTCAGTTTTCCCAAACGGAGTTTCCCAAGATCGCCGTCTCCCTCCCACTGCTTAACGAGAATGAAGAGTCTGTCGGTGTGATTGTCGCGTTCCTCTCCGTTCCCAAGCTAAGTGAGTTCATCGGGGAGATCAGACTAGGTGACACCGGCTATGCCATGATCGTGGATCGACTGGGCAAGCTCGTTGCCCATCCGGACAAGACTTACGCACTCAAGCGACCCGCGATGGACCAGCTCAGCATCGTCAAAGATATGCTTTCCGGTCAAGCGGGCTTCGAACAAGTGACCCTGCAAGGAGCCGAGTACTACGGCGCCTACCAATTCGACAGCTCCCTCAAATGGGGAATGATCGTCGTCCAATCCGTCGCAGAGATAAAGCGCGAGGTCCACACTCTGCAGCTGACGATACTCGCTGTCTCAATCGTCGGAATCGCGGCACTGGCTGCCCTCCTCTACGTATTCGTCCGCAAGATTGTCACACCGGTGAAAGAAGTTCAACAAAAAATGTCGTCTTTCAGTAAGGGAGAACTATTCCAAACGATGCAAGTGCAGACCAATGATGAGATCCGCCAGCTTGCCGACAGCTTTAACAGCATGAGCAGCCAGATCCGGTCGATCATCGGCAAAATCCAGCACGTCATCGTAGACGTCAAGCAGGTGGCTCATCATGTCGGCAACGGTTCTCGCCATTCCCACGCGATGCAGAGCGAAGTCGTGGCTGTCTCGGAGCGTCTTTCACAGGAAATGGATCAACAGCAGCTGCAGATAGAGGGTATCCATACGACCATGTCCGGCATCACAGCGGAAATATCCCGGATCACGGAATCGATGGAAGCGGCCGTCCTGCAAAACCACGAATCCCGCAAGCAAAGCGTCAAAGCCTCTGCTTCTATCGATGCTTTAAAGGAAAACATGCAGAAGATTTCAGACGACATGAAATCCTCGCTGCATGCGATGTCTGCCATGAAGGATAGCATGGTGGATATCCGAGACATTCTCCACTTGATTTCGCAAATCTCCAAAAGAACCAAGCTGCTGTCCTTCAATGCTCGGATTGAAGCATCGCGTGCGGGTCAAGCCGGTTTGGGCTTTGGAGTCGTAGCAGATGAAATCCGACAGCTGTCCGAGCAAACGGAAGAAGCAACCGCACGTATTGAGCAAGTCATCCAATCCGGAGAATCACGCATGGAGCGCGTCTCGGATTGCTTGGAAATAACGGATCAGGCAACGATCAGCGGCATTCACACACTCCACCAGGCGACAGACATCTTTCAGCAAACGGTTCGGATCAGCGAAGCCATCACCACCCAATTTGAAACGATCCGTGAGCTCTCTGCTTCCATACACGTACAGAGTCAATCCATCCAGGAGAGAGTAGACACTCTTTCCTTGTCGGCACAGGAAGTCGTCTCTGGCACACAGCAGGCCGTTGCCTCCAATCAGGAAAGCCTGTCACTGTCCGAGCAGTTCCTGCATGATTCGGAACGTCTGGCGGGCATCATCGAAGATCTGGAACAGGAAATCCGCTTCTTCCGCACAGAGGAAAAAGCAACTGCCTGAGTATAGGAAAAACAGTATAGAAAAAACAGCTCCATCCACGAGCAAAAGATCGCTTGGGATGGAGCTGTTTTTTTGCCATTTGTTTCTTATCCAAAACGTCCGCTGATGTACGCCTCCGTTTTTTCATTTTCAGGTGAAGTGAATATTTTCGAAGTCTCATTCATTTCTACGAGCTCCCCTAGCAGGAAGAAAGCCGTTTTCTCGGAGATACGAGCTGCCTGGTGCAGGTTGTGCGTCACGATCACGATCGTGTACTCTTCCTTCAGCTGCATGACCAGCTCCTCGATCTTCATGGTGGAAATCGGATCGAGTGCTGAGGCTGGCTCATCCAATAGCAGGATCGTTGGCTGCATCGCGATCGCACGTGCGATGCACAGTCGCTGCTGCTGCCCACCGGACAGGGAGAGTGCCGAGTCCTTCAGCCGGTCCTTCACTTCATCCCACAAGGCTGCCTTGCGAAGGCTGCTTTCTACCAGGTCATCCAGCTCGCGTTTGTCTCTCATGCCGTGAAAGCGAGGAGCAAAGGCAATGTTCTCATAGATGGATTTGAAAAAAGGATTGGCACGCTGGAAAACCATTCCAACCACCTGGCGCAGCCCTTCGATATTGACCTGCTCGCTATTTATGTCGATGCCGTCTACCACAATCGAGCCTGTCACACGGCAAGACGGTACGAGGTCGTTCATTCGGTTCAAGCTGCGCAAAAGCGTCGACTTCCCGCATCCGGACGGACCGATAAAAGCTGTCACCGAGTTGCGCTCAATATCCATGTTAATATTGTTTACCGCACGCTTTTCTCCATAATAAACGGAAACATCGCGAGTTTGAATAATCGTATCTTGCATGGTGAGTACGGACATAGCTTCACCCTCCTTAGTTGGATCCCGACGTCATCTTTTTGTACACCCACGTGCCAAACCAACGCGCGGACAGGTTAAAGAGCAGGACCGCAATAATCAGAACGGCAGCAGCACCATCAGCAACATCACGCGCATCTGGCGTCAAGCCCTCGCTGTTTACTTTCCAAATATGCACCGCCAAAGTTTCTGCCGGACGGAAAGGATTCAGCGGCGAGGTTGGGCTGTTCCACGAAAAGTCGGTGAAATTCAAGTTAGGTGAAGACATCCCCGCTGTAAAGAGCAGGGCAGCTGCTTCCCCGAACACGCGGCCGGAAGCAAGGATCGCACCGGTGAGGATTCCTGGAAGTGCTGCTGGTAAAATAACGGATACGATCGTGCGCCATTTGGTAATCCCTAAAGCCAGACTCGCTTCCTTTTGGCTGCGAGGTACGTTGCGCAGGGCGTCCTCTGTCACGCGAACCAATAGCGGCAAGTTAAACACCGTCAGCGCCAATGCGCCGGAAAACAGGGTGTAGCCCCAGCCCGTCATGTTTACGAAAACGAGCAAGCCAAACAAACCAACAACAATAGACGGAAGCGACGACAATACTTCTATGCTCATCCGGATAAACTGGGTAAACTTGTTATCCGGTGCGTATTCAGCCATATAGATACCTGCCCCGATCCCGATCGGCAATGCGATCAGCATCGTCAAAACCAGCAAGTACAAGGAATTGAACAACTGTGGTCCAATCCCGCCCCCTGCATTCACAATGTCAGGAGGAGACGTGAGGAAGTCCAGATTGAGCTTGTGCCAGCCCTGGGTCAAAATAAAACCGAGCAGGCCAATCAGCGTACCGATGATCAAGATCGCAATCAGGGTGAGAATGACAGTAGCAGCACGGTCCATGACTCTTGCTCTCATTTTATTTCACCGCCCTTTTTCTACCGAGAAGTCTGAGGATCATGATGAAGATAAAGGACATCGCGAGAAGCAGCAAAGCCATTGACCAGAGCGCGTTGTTGTAAGGAGTTCCTTGGATCGTGTTCCCCATGTTCAGCGTAATTCCACTTGTCAGTGTGCTGATTGGGTCCAGGAGACCTCCTGGGAGCTTTGTCGTGTTACCAATGACCATCTGTACGGCCAGCGCTTCCCCAAAAGCACGAGCCATCCCCAATACCACCGCAGTCAAGCAGCCAGGCAGGGAGGAATGCAAAACTACATTCCAAATCGTTTGCCAACGAGTAGCTCCCAAAGCCAAGGACGCATTCCGCAAATCCTGTGGTACTGCCTCGATCGCATCAGTCGCTACACTCGTAATCGTAGGAAGAATCATCAACGCCAGTACCAGTCCCCCCGCCAGAAGGCTGAAGCCCAGTACGTCAAACTGTTCTCGAATGAATGGGACAAGCAAGCTAAGTCCAACATAACCGTAGACAACGGAAGGAATACCTACCAGAAGCTCGATAACAGGCTTCAGCACCTTTTTACCGAAGTTCGGGAAAATCTCTGTCATGAAAATTGCGGCTCCGATACCCAGTGGAGCAGCGATAATCGCCGCAAGCGTAGTAACCAGGAACGAGCCTAAGATGAAAGGAAAAACTCCGAATATGGCCGGTTCGCCCTCTGGATCCCATTTTACTTTTGTCAAAAATTCACTGATGCTTACTCCATTCACAAAGAACGTGGAAAGTCCTTTGGAAGCAATGAAATAGGTGATCGACAAGACAACAATGACCAGCAAAGCCGCACATACCATAGCCACGGTCCTACCGGTTACATTCTCTGTAAGCTGGCGTTTGTTGTACGTCAGCATTTTTCTCGCTATCAGAGATTGACGCTCGCTGTCAGACTTTTTGCCATTCACGACCTTTTTATCTACGATGATCGTTGACCCTTCACTACGACGGTTCATAATCTCCCTCCCTAGAAAAACCACTTTAGAAAACTTGGCTCCTCCAAGCTTTGTGGTGGAGCCTTAGTTGCAGTTGAATTGTAAAAAATTTTACTGTACAAGCAAAATGAGGGGTAAGCGCCCCCCCCACCCCTCTATTTTGCTTTATCATGCGGTCATGAAGCTTATTTTTGTGTTACTTTACCTTCTGCATCACGTTCTACTTTCATGTCAGTGATTGGCAGGAAGCCCAGATCGGTAATGGTTTTCTTTTGAACTTCATCAGACAGGATGTACTCGAGGAAAGCTTTTGCATTGCCAGTTGGTTCGCCTTTCGTGTACATGTGCTCATAAGCCCATACTGGATACTTGTTTGTCGCAATGTTTTCTGCATTTGCCTCTACGCCATCGAGTTTCAAAGCTTTTACCGTGTCATTGAAGTAGGAGAGTGCCAGGTAGCCGATTGCGCCAGGTGTTTCCGCAATGATTTTGCGTACTGTACCCGAAGAATCCTCGGTAATGCCTTCTGCTTCTTCTTTTCCGTCCATAGCAAACTTGTTGAAGGTCGCACGAGTACCGGAGGATTTCGGACGATTTACCAGGGTGATTTTCATGTCATCCCCGCCAACTTCTTTCCAGTTGGTGATTTTGCCTGTGAAGATGTCGATCAACTGTTGCTTCGTCAAGTTGTCTACTTTCACTTTTGGGCTAACAGCTGCAGCCATACCTACAACTGCCACTTTATGGTCGACCAGCTCGTTTGCTGGAATTCCTGATTTTTCTTCCGCGAAGATGTCGGAGTTACCGATCGTTGCAGCACCGCTTGCCACTTGGCTCAGACCTGTACCGCTGCCTCCGCCTTGTACTTGAATTTGTACGCCTTGATTCTTCGCCATATAGTCCTTGGCCGTTTGCTCAACCAAAGGCTGCAAAGCGGTAGAACCGACAGCTGTTACCGGTTCACCGGGAGATGTTGTAGTAGAACCCGAGTTAGCATCCGGTGCTGGTGTAGCTGGTTGTTCTGCAGCCGGTTGTTGTGCTGGAGCTGGAGCTGGTGCAGCATTGTTACTTCCACAGCCTGCGAGCAGCGCGCCCACAAATGTGAATGCCATAAACATTTTGCTGAGTTTTTTCATTGGATGAAAATCCTCCTTAAAGGGATCGGTTTGTTTTTTTCTCTCTTACAAGTACAAACTATACAGGTCGAATGTTGTTGTTTTGTGTTGCGATTGTTAAGCTTTTTTAAAGATGAAGCCTTCTTGGACAAATGACATTTTTACTGGAGGTAGACCGAGTATGAACAAATTTGTCTTGCTGCTTGTCATAATCGGCGCACTCAATTGGGGGATCTTCGGTCTTTTTCAAATCGATCTGATAGCCACGCTCTTCGGCGGTGCAAGTACACTGCCGAGCCGTATCGTCTACACCCTCGTTGGACTGGCGGGGATCTACGCCATCAGGTACTTGGTCGGCGATCGCGAAACTATCTGATCGCCTGCTCGCATAACAAAAAGCGGCACAGCCCGATGAAAATGGCTGTGCCGCTTTACTATGCGTTTTCTATTTAGTGATCCCGAGTCAGCGGTTCGGTAACATCCACATGACCCATCAAGGAGTCCACCTTTTTTCCGTCTTCCAAAATCACGATGCGCTCGACTTCATCGAATTGAAACAAAGCTTGCTTCAAAGCATCGAGTGCCATGGATTCGCCGCTCGAGCCCAGATTGTACTGGTTCTTGCTGTCCGCATCGATCGTCAAGGTTCCCTTATCAAAGGTAACCGAGTGATAGTGGAAGTCAGACCAGAGCGAGACATGCTCGTCCGGTTTTTGAGGCTTTGCCAACAGCTCGATCGTTTTTTTATACTTCTCGATATCTTCGGCAAAGGTAATTTCCTGCTTCTCCTCTTGCAATTCCATCAAATTATTATCGGAATAGTAAGCGGAAATACTTTGTTTGGTCAGCTTCGGCTCGTTAGTCGTTGGCGTTTGATTCGAGCCGGAGGACTGTTCGGCGCCAGTTGGCTGTGGCGCTGGCTCCGCCTTTTGACCGCAACCTGCGACGAGCGCAGTGGCCAGAACTGCCACCCAAATCATATGACGACGTTTCATCGAAAGCCTCCCTTACTGGTAAGACAAATAATATTCTCGAATAGCTGCTACAAGTGCCTGCGCAATCTTATCCTGAAAGGCAGGGTTGGTCAGCTTCGCATTTTCTGTTGGGTTGGAGAGGAAGCCTGTCTCTGTCAAAACAGCGGGCATCTTCGTATTTTTAATCACGTAATAGCCTGATGCCTTGTACCCCCGGTCAGTAAACCCGGTTGCCCCCTGCAGATGCTTGTGCACGACTTGAGCAAAGGTCTTGCTGTTCGCATTATAGTAGAAAGTCTCCGTACCACCTGCCGTCGGTTTTGGGAAAGCATTAGCGTGGATCGACAGGAACAGGTCGGCATTTTGCTCGTTTGCGATAGCGACACGCTCAGACAGCTCGTAAAAAACATCTGTCGTACGAACGGGAACCACTTGAAATTCCTTATACTGCTTGAGAAGCTCTACGACCTTATTGGAGACGGACAATGTATAATCCTTCTCGTGGTTGCCGTATGTGCCCAATGAGCCGGGGTCTTTACCGCCGTGCCCCGCATCGACGACAATCAGGAAGCCCGTTTTTTGCGGCTTCGCTGTCAGCTTCACCTCAAGGCCGTCATCCGTATACGTTACATTATACTGACTCTTCTGGTTCAGCTCAATGACGACCCGAACGGTGTCAGGCGATTGGCTGTACTGACTGTACCGAACGGAGGCGATCAACGGCTTTTCTTCAGGCTCGTCCGAAGCGGCAGCTTGTTCTGACTCGGTAAACTGCTCGGAATCTTCATCCAATGCTTCATCCTGATCTTCATCCGCGTCTACATCTTCATCTACAGATGCAGCTGTGTCGCGGTCTTCCACTTTTCCTACTGTCACAACTCCATCATCACTTTGACGGCTCAAATCCTGCAAATCGTCATCGAGCGTCGTTTGTGGCAGGTCGAGTACGATCCGGTTCGGGCCTTCCAGCACTAAGGATTGTGCCCGAATAGGCTTTGACGTGCCGATTCGCACCAGGTCGCCATCCAGGGAGACTTCCGTCATCTGGTTTTGGCGTTTGATCTCCAGTGAATTTTTGTTCTCATTCCAGGTAAAAGAGCCTCCCAGCTCTTTCTCCAGCTGCTCTACAGGAAGGACTAGCTGGTCATCAACGGTTTTTCCGCGCTCAGGTCTTTCCCATTGAAAGCCTTTCAGCCCCAATTGATCAGCAACCGCTTGTGCAGACGCGTACAGCGTGCCGTCCATCTGGTACAGACTAATCGCTTGCTCTGGTTTGTTGCCGTTGATTTCGACTTGTGGGGTTTCATTGGCAATGACCGTGCGAGTGCTGTTGTCCCATCCTACGGTAACTCCCAGTGACTCGCCTACAAAACGCAAGGGCAAAAGCATGCGCTGCTTGGAAATGACGGGTGCCGTATCCAGCTTCACTTGTTTGCCGTTTACTTGCGCCGTTTTGGAGTCGAGAGTGAGGGTGAGTTTTTGGCTTCCCCTCGTAATCGTTGCCTTTCGAGCAGCTGCGTCCCAGTCTACATCCGCACCAAGCCCTTCAGCGATGACACGGACGGGAACGAGAGTCCGACCGTTTTTAATCTCAGGCGGAACCTCTGGGGAAACAGCTTGTCCACCGATCATGAGGTTGACGGTCTCCTCCCCGGCACTGCTTGCCGCAGCCCACCCTGGGATGCACAGCAAAAGCAGCAGTGAAAGCAGCAGAGGGTACAATCGTCTTTTCATCCTGACCTCCTCCGTGATGTCGTTTGGTTTCGTTGGCTTCAGGAATTGAGCAACGTTCACCATTCTATTAGACGCTACTTGATCTGTAAAGTTTATAGGCTAATGGAACCAAAATCGTCACAAAATGAGAAAGACCGTCTTCACTCGACAGCGAGACAGTCTTCCACGACTCTGTTTCTCCCTTTTCGACAAGGCTTTGGCTTACCAGAACAAACCGCGTCTTTCCCTTCTACTGACCGTTTCCACCTGCTTGTTGCCCGTCAGCATGCTCAGACCACCATTTTGCAGGAATTGCTGGATCATGGACATCACGGCAGGGTTGGAGAGCACCTTGATCGAATCCGCGACCTTCGGGTTTTTTAGTTGTGGGAATGTGCTGCTCAGATGCGGCAAAAGAGGAAGCAGATCTTCTAGAGCAAATACGGGCTTCGCTTTTTCCGCTGCCTTTGGAGTAGTGACCGTCCTGCGCGGTCCGAACAGGATACTCCCCCGTCTTTGGCCGCCGCTTGGGCGTGAACTCAGCTTTCCCAGCGTGCTCTTCATTTCCTGTAGCTCTTGTCGCACCTGATTCATCTCGCGCATCATTTGCTCGTTGGTGCTGCTGTGCTCACGAGCCAGCTTGTTCATCGTCTCTAGCAGATGGTTTTGGGAGACGCCGGGCTTCTGTCTCTTTTTCGACTTGACTGCGATAGTCCCACCTCCCTCCCAGTTTTCTAACCGTTACTTGAAGCGTTTTTTCAGGTTGTTCAGATCATTTGCGTCGAATCCCTTTTTGGACAGCTTGTTCATCAGGCTACCTACGTTTTCGGTCTTCGCCATCGAGCGGAATTGGGCAACGTAGCGGTTCAGCTCTTGGTCCGTAAAATTTTTGCCCGACTTCTTGCCCAGATCACGAATCACTTCCTTCAGGCCAGCATCCGTCTTCAGCTTATCCTTTGGGATGGACTTCACAAAACTGAGCAGTTTTCCAATATCCATAGCGAATCCCCCTTAAATGACAGTTTGTTCCCTTTCACTCTATGTCAGGAGCCTTCTAATGGATTGGTCATCTGTCCATGAATCTGTAAAAAAACCTATAAAAAAAACAAAGCCCCGCTTGTAGGCAGGGCTTTGTCCTTACGTTTCTTATTGAGTGATGTCAGCGTTTTTATAGTCGATAGA
Organism: Brevibacillus centrosporus; assembly: GCF_003710815.1. Classification (GTDB taxonomy): domain Bacteria; phylum Bacillota; class Bacilli; order Brevibacillales; family Brevibacillaceae; genus Brevibacillus; species Brevibacillus centrosporus. Next base: position 139,272 of record NZ_RHHP01000007.1, on the reverse strand, counting down.
ACCGAGACCATCGATAACAATACCGGTAACTTTATCGTTTTGTACCCAGGAATCTGTGTAGAAGTAGATTGGCATGATCGGCATATCATCCATCAGGATTTGTTCAGCCTGAGCCAGGATTGCTTTACGCTTTTCTGGATCTTGCTCCAGAGCGGATTGGTTCAAGAGCTCTTTGTACTTCGGATTTTCCCAGTTGGTGTCGTTGTTGCCACCTTTTTTGTCTTTGTACAGCTCCAGGAAGTTGATTGGGTCGTTGAAGTCACCCAACCAGCCCATACGACCGATTTGGAAGTTGCCTTGGTGCAGGTCTTCCAGGTAAACTTTCCACTCTTTGTTTTCGAGCTTCACGTCTACGCCGAGATTTTTCTTCCATTGGTCTTGGATGGCTTCTGCGATCTTTTTGTGCGCTTCGGAAGTGTTGTAGGACAGAGTGATCGTAGGCAGCTTGGTGATGCCTTCTTCTTTCATACCTTCTTCCAGCAGCTTTTTCGCTGTTTCCAGATCGTTGTCTTTGAAGTAGCCGTCTGCTTTCAGTGCCATGGATGGTGGTACAGCACCCGTTGCAGGGATTTGACCTGTTTGCAGTACGTTGTCGATCAGAGATTGACGGTTGATTGCAAAAGTAAACGCTTTACGGATTTTCACGTTGTTGAATGGAGCTTTTTCGGTGTTGAATTTGTACCAGTAAGTACCCGCGATCGGTTGGGTTTTCATCTTACCGGAATCTTTCAGAGCTGGGATCGCATCTGTTGGCAATGCGCTGGTAGGTGCACCTGCCCAGTCGAGTTCGCCGTTGTCAAACATGGAAAGCTCGGTATTCTCGTCCTCTACCATGGAGAATTCGATCTTGTCCATTTTTACATTGTCTTTATCCCAGTAGTTGTCGTTTTTCGCCAGAACCAGCTTGTTTTTGTGCTCCCAAGCTTCCAGTTTGAAAGGACCGTTACCTACGTGAGTAGCTGCTTCAGCTGCCCATTTTTCGTTGCCTTCCACTACTTTTTGGTTCACTGGGTAGTACGTATAGAAAGCAGTCAGCTCCGTGAAGAATGGAGTTGGGTTTTCCAGGGTAACTTCCAATGTTTTGTCGTCTACCGCTTTTACGCCAACATCTTCAATCTTCGCTTCGCCTTTGTTGAATTTCTCACCATTTTTGATGTAGTACAGCTGGTAAGCATAGTTGGAAGCTGTTTTTGGATCCAGAGCGCGTTTCCATGCGAATTCGAAATCTTTCGCTGTTACAGGATCGCCGTTGCTCCATTTTGCATCACGCAGCTTGAACGTATATGTTTTGCCGTCTTCGGAAACGGTGTAGCTTTCCGCAGCGGCTTCGTGTACTTTACCGTCTCCACCAGCACGAGTCAAACCTTCAAATGCAGCACGAACGATTGTACCGGAAGTGGAATCTTCCGCGATACCAGGGTCAGCTGTAGGCGGCTCAGAGTGCAGGTTGATTTTCAATACTTTAGGACCAGCTGCAGGTGCTTCTGCTGCAGGTGCGCTTCCTTGGTTAGCGTTGTCCGCTGGTTTTGCTTCGTTGCTGCTGCCGCAACCTGCGAGCGCTGCACCAAGTACGAGGATGGAACTCATTGCTACGAAAACATTCTTTTTCATGCCATTTATCCCCCTTTTCTAAATCTTTTATCAATATACATCCTTTTATATTATTTTTAAACATGTTTTAGATTGATTTAATAAATTTTTATTTATTTATAAAGATAGTTAATCGATTATAAAAAATAATTTATCGAAAAAATAAAACGGAAAGAAATTCCTACTGGATAAAAACCGTAATAAACGCTGATTTCATGCGGTTTTTCTGCTGTATTTGATTTTCGTCAGACCCCTTGCAACTATTTACCACGCTAAGTATTCTTTTATAAAGAATAATCAACAATATATTCTGTCTACTCTGACCATTTATTGATTGCAAATGGTCACGGCAGCAAAAAGTTGAATTATAAACAAAAAAGAGCGCTCATGGCCCTTTACGCCCCTTTATCACCCATGCTTCCGAGACCGTCCACACCGAAAAACGCACTGGCGGCAGCAAAAAGTGCATGGTGTATAATGGAAGCAAAAAGAGACGCGGCTTCCTGCTAAATCGGTTGCCGCTTTGTGGTACCCTATAACGAAAAATATGTGCTGCTCATGAAAGGTGATGGCTATGGCACGCGTATTATTTATTAACGGAGGTTCCGAGGGGCACATCAACCCAACCCTCGGTGTCGTCCAAGAGCTGATCCGACGCGGCGAAGAGGTGGTTTATTTTACAGCGGAACCCTTTCGCGATCTCGTGGAGCCAACTGGCGCAAAAGTGATCACGTTTGATGTGAGTAAATTCATAGAAGCGTTCGTTGCCGGAGGGCGAAGCTTTTGGGGTCGAATAGGTGGCCTGCTGCGTACCGCCGATCTCATCATCCCCAGTGTTCTGGAGCAAACGCGCGGGCAACAGTTTGATTACCTCATTCATGACTCGATGTTTGGATGTGGACGTCTGCTTGCACAAATCCTGAACCTGTCGGCAATCAATTCGTGTACAAGCTTTGCCATGCAGCCAGAGGTCTTTGACGGTATGCGAGAGTCCCTCTCACGCCATGTTTCGGCAGAAGAAAATGAACGTGCGAGACAAGAATTCCTCCAGCTGGTCGATGATGTGCAGACGAAGTACAACGTGCAAGTCGGTTCCCCGTTCGATATATTTTGCAATCCAGCCCCGATGACAATCGTCTACACGGCAAAAGATTTTCAGCCCTATGGCGAGAGCTTCAATGAGTCGTACAAATTTATTGGCCCTTCTCTTGCTTCTCGTCCGCACGAGCCCTTTGATTTCTCTCATGTGAACAGCGATCATCTGATTTACATATCACTCGGTACTGTGCTCAATCAAGCCGTAGACTTTTACAAGCTCTGTTTTGCAGCATTCAGCGATACCAAGTACACCGTCCTGCTATCTATCGGAAAACAAACGCAGCTGGAGCAATTAGGAGACATTCCTGCGAATTTTATCGTTCGGGACTACGTACCTCAGCTCGAGGTTCTGCAGCACGCCAAACTGTTTATTACACACGGCGGCATGAATAGCGCCAACGAAGGATTGTACTACGGCGTGCCGCTGATTGTCATTCCTCTTGGCTCCGACCAACCGATTGTGGCCGGGCGCGTGACTGAAGTAGGGGCAGGTATTCAGTTAAATATGGAGGACCTGACTGCGGAGAACCTCAGAGAAGCTGCGGATCGCGTGCTTCAGGATGCCTCCATTCGAAGAGCCAGTGCAGAAATAGGCAAGTCGTTCCGTGAAGCAGGCGGGTATGAGAGAGCCGTCGAGGAGATTTTTGCGTATAAGCGCAGTCTCGGGATCGAGTGAGAAATAACAGCAGAAAATGATCAGCGGCGCGTCTGGGGCTTGATTTTCCAAGTCTTGACGCGCCGTTTTTTCGCGTTAGAAAACTTGGCTCCGCCATGCTTTTGGTGGAGCCTTAGTTGCACTTATACTGGCTAAGAATCTTATAAGTTCTTACTGTACAAAAAAAGAGAAGAGCCTCTCAGCCCTTCTCTCGCTTGCGCCATGCGCCAGTATGCTCTTATTGAATGTCTGCCCATTTCCAGTCGATGAAGCCCAGACCGTCCACAACGACTCCTTTTACATTGTCGTTCTTCACAAAGGAGTGTGTATAGAAGTAGATTGGTGCAGCAGGCATTTCGTCCATGAACAGTGTTTCTGCTTCTGCCAGGATTTGCTTGCGTTTTTCTGGATCTTTTTCCAGAGCGGATTTGTTGAGCAGCTCCTGGTACTTTGGATTTTCCCAGTTGGTGTCGTTGTTTCCGCCTTTTTTGTATTTGAACAGCTCCAGGAAGTTGATCGGGTCATTGAAGTCACCCGTCCAGCTGGAACGTGCGATCTGGAAGTTACCTTGGTGCATGTCGTCCAGGAATACTTTCCACTCTTTGTTCTCCAGCTTCACATCAACACCGAATGCTTTTTTCCATTGGTCTTGGATCGCTTCTGCAATTTTCTTGTGGCCTTCAGAAGTATTGTAGGAAAGAGTCAGGGTAGGCAGCTTGGTGATGCCTTCTTCTTTCATACCTTCTTCCAGCAATTTTTTCGCAGCCTCTACATCGTTGTCTTTGAAGTAAGGCTTGTCTGTAACCGCCATGGTTGGAGGTACGATCCCCATCGCTGGCTGTTGGTTTGCTTGTGTTACGTTGTCAATGATGGTTTGACGGTTGATCGCATAAGCAAATGCTTTACGGATTTTAGCATTATTGAACGGTGCTTTTTCCGTATTGAATTTGTACATATACGTACCCGCAATCGGAACGGTTTGCATTTTACCGGAATCTTTCAGAGCCGGAATGGCATCAGTAGGAAGTGCGCTCAGTGGAGCACCTGCCCAATCCAGATCACCGTTGTCGAACATGGACAGCTCTGTATTTTCATCCTCTACCATAGAGAAATCGATTTTGTCCAGTTTTACTGTATCTTTATCCCAGTAGTTTTCGTTTTTCACGAGAACCACTTTGCTTTTATGCTCCCACGTTTCCATTTTGAAGGGTCCGTTGGCTACGTGTGTTTTTGCTTCGCCAGCCCAGTTTGGAGTGGACTCCACTACTTTTTGGTTCACTGGGTAGTATGTGTAGAACGCAGTCAGCTCGAGGAAAAATGGCGTTGGGTTTTTCAGCTTCACTTCCAACGTTTTTTCGTCTACTGCTTTTACGCCTACGTCTTCTGCTTTTGCTTTGCCCAGGTTGTATTCCTCAGCATTTTTCAGATAGTAGAGCTGGTACGCGTAGTTGGATGCTGTTTTCGGATCCAGAGCGCGTTTCCAGGCAAATTCAAAGTCTTTTGCAGTGACAGGATCGCCATTGCTCCATTTGGAATCACGCAGGTGGAAGGTGTAGGTCAGGCCATCTTCGGATACGTCGATTTTTTCAGCAACGGATTCGTGTGGTTTGCCATCTTCACCAATGCGAGTCAGACCGTCAAAAGTCGCGCGCAGCAGTGCGCCGGAAGTAGAATCCTCCGCCAGTGCTGGGTCCGCTGTAGGTGGTTCACTGTGCAGGTTCATACGGAGTACTTTTGGACCTGTTTTTTCTTCATTGGCAGCTTGTCCGCCTTGTTCGCCGGCTTTGTTATCTCCGCCGCCACAACCAGCCAAAGCTGCACTCAATACGAGAATCGAGCTCATTGCTGCGAATACACTTTTATTCATAGTTTTTTGACCCCCTCTAATGTACGTAAAAAAACCTCAACTGAGGCATGCTCAAAGGTGAGCGACCGCATCCTGCGTTTCGAAAGCGGTTTCGCTTTAGAGTTCCTACGCGGTAAAACCAGAAGAAAAATTCGGGCGACCGCAAGCTACAAAAACAATATACAATATTTTTAGTCATATTAAATTGAATTTAACTTTGTTTAATTATGTTTTATTCGATCATCAAATTATGTAAAGGGAAATAAATAATGTCTTTGCCATTTTCAGTATCCCTCCCAGCAAAAAATCTATGCAAACCGCTCTCCTTGCTCTAAACTAACAGCAATACATATGGAAAGTATTGGTTGCAGGGAAGGAGTGGCAGCATGGGCCATCGGCAAAAGCCAGAAATTTTCATCGGTTCCTCCGTAGAAGGTCTCCCCGTCGCTTACGAAATTCAAAACGCACTGGAGCACGATGCCGACTGTATCGTATGGCCGCAGGGAGTATTCGAGCCAGGCAGTGTCACGTTGCACGATCTCATCGGCATGACCAGACAAGTGGATTTCGCCATCTTTGCCTTTACACCCGACGACCTGACACGCTATTGAAGCTTTTCCCTGCGAAAATCGGTTCTGCGTGCCATCTCATTCGCCGTCAGCTGCAAAAGCTGGGGCCGATCCAGCAGGGTGTGTTTTGGAATACAATGGTAGTAACCCACAAGATCGCAGTTATGTTGTAGACTCATTCTTAAGCAATCAAAAAGTGATTTCGTACACCGGAAAAAAGTACGGACATGAAAAAGAGCTGATTCTCAGCTTTACGGTTGCGAAAATTTTCGTCTTTACGATTCATCTGCTGGCCAAAGACATCTCGCTTGCGCTGCCTGAAATCGCAGACGAGCTGATTCGCATCAATGAAGATCTCTTTTATTACTTTGAAACCATTCTCGAAAGGGGAACCCTGCCATGAACTCTCGAAAAGCGCATGCACACATGACAGTAGCCGGCCGAGTCAGACCCGTTTCCAGACACGTCTCTCGCCAAGTATGGCGTTCGCTTTTGGCACAGCGCGCGAGAAAAGTTCACGGACAAATTCCTCCTCTCCAAGGTGTGATTTATCACAATGGACCTTCTGTGCTGGATCCGGAGGAAGGCATCGTGGTCATCGCGACGAAGGAAGCTGGTTTCAAGCGCCCCCGCTACATCGGTTAATGATTTTGCTCGCAAAAAAATAAAGCAAGGCCTTCCCCAGGAGATTTGCTCCTTCAGGAAAGCCCTGCTTTTTTTGTTTTTCTCTGCCTCGCCTATGTGCTTGGCGTAGTAAGATTTTCTCGTTGTTGTCTATACTCCTCAGGCGACATTCCAACGACGGACTTGAAGTCGCGGATGAAATGCGAGTGATCGTAATACCCCAGCTCCATTGAAAGATCCAGCCAATCGGCAAGTTCCCCCTTATCAATGCGCAGTGCTGCTTCGTGCAGCCGATATCGTTTGATGACAGATTTAGGACTCACCCCTACGTATCGATCAAACAGTCGTTGCAAAGCACGCTTATTCATTCCCGTTACCCGAACGGCATCCTCTACCCTGATCACGCTCCGGTCATCTCGAAAGGCCATGACCATCTCGTGAACGAGGGAGACATTCGGATCTTTTTCTGGCAGGCGTTCCGACAAAAATGCTTCTGTCCGGCTCAACATAGACTGATCATCGGGCGCGGATAAAATAGATCGCTCCCAGCTCCTTCTTTCGCTCCCAAAGACATCCTCCAATGAGGCAGAACGATCAGTCAGGCTCGACACCGGGGCACCCAGAAACGGATAAAAGCCGCCGGGCTTGAATTTGATGCCGATCACCCATCCATGATCCTGCACCACACGTACCGACGTAGACTTTCCTACGCCATAGATGCGTGTATTGCTCTCCTCGAATACCAAATTGACGTTCGGGTGTGCAATAACCGTCTGGTGATACGGCTCCTTCCCCCGTAAATCCCAACGGACAATCCAATAATGCTGAACGAAATACTCCGTCTCCGCCGAAGGAGCGTACCTCATGAGAGAAAATTTAGAGTCATTACCAGCCAAATGAAGGACACCTTTTGGCAGTTCATTCACGGCTTCATTCACTGGGAGCACCTCCTGGCGACGTCTTTTCTTTTCCAAAACATTCTGCCTTCCTTAAGAATAGTCGTTGGCAGAAATGATGACAATTCTGTTTTGGAAACCGCACAAGAGGTGCTCCGTTCAGTGTCCCGTAATCATGTCTTTACGGCAGCATTTCTGCCCACTTCAAATCGATGAAGCCGAGGCCATCTACCTGCACGCCTTTCACTTTCTCGCTCTGTACCCATACGTCCACGTCTGTGAAAAGAGGAATCAATGGCATCTCATCCATGAAAATCTGCTCTGCCTCAGCGAACAGCTTGGTGCGCTCTGCCGGATCTTTTGCGACCGCCGATTGCTGCAGCAGTTGTTTGTATTTCTCGTTTTCCCAGCCGGTATCGTTGTTGCCTGTATTTTGGTCGCGGAACATTTCCATGTAGTTGATTGGGTCGTTAAAGTCCGCATTCCAACCGATTCGCCCGATATCGTAGTTCAGCTCGTGCATATCCTGCAGGTGTACCTTGAACTCTTTGTTTGCCAGCTTCACATCAATTCCCAAGCCCTTTTTCCACTGATCCTGCAAAGCCTCCGCGATCTTCTTGTGGCGATCTGTCGTGTTGTACGAAAGTGTGATCGGAGGGAGCGAGGTCATCCCCAGCTCTTGCAGTCCCTCTGCCAGCAGTTGTTTTGCTGTCGCGACGTCATTGTCCTTGAAGTAGCCGTCTTTTTTGATGATCATCGATTGCGGCAGCATGCCCATCGTCGGCACTTGCCCGACCTGCGTGATGTTATCGACGATCTCTTGACGGTTCACTGCATAGGATAGCGCCTTGCGAATCTTGGCGTTGTTCAGTGGCGGCTTCGTCGTATTCAGCTTAAACCAGTACATGGTCGCTTTTGGATGTACCACCAGCTTGCCGGATTCCTTCAAAGACGGAATGGCATCGGTAGGCAGTCCCCCGAGCGGTTGACCCGCCCAATCGAGCTCTCCATTTTCAAACATGGACAGGGCCGTGCTGTCGTCCTCGATCATCGCGAATTCAATCTTGCTCAGCTTCACGACGTCCTTTTCCCAGTAATTTTCGTTTTTCTCCAGGACGATCTTGCTCTTGTGCTCCCAGCTCGTCATTTTGAAAGGTCCATTCCCCACATGCGTCGCCGCTTCATTCGCCCAGTTCGGATTGGCTTCCACTACCTTTTTGTCAACCGGATAGTAGGTGTAGAATGCCGTCAGCTCGAGGAAAAAGGGAGTCGGATTCTCGAGGGTGACCTCCAGCGTCTTGTCATCCAGTGCCTTCACGCCCAATTCCTCAGGCTTCGCTTTTGCGGTATGCACTTTTTCTGCATTCTTGATGTAGTACAGCTGATAGGCGTATTCCGCCCCCAGCTTCGGATCCAGCACGCGCTTCCAGGCGAATTCAAAATCGTGCGCCGTCACCGGGTCGCCATTGCTCCATTTCGCATCCCGGATGGTGAACGTATAGACGCGGTTGTCGTCGGATACCTTGATGTCAGACGCCATGGATTTCATCGGCTTTGAATCTTTGTCCAGACGCGTCAGTCCGTCAAATGTGGCACGCACGACCGCACCTGAAGTCGCATCCTTTGCCAAACCGGGGTCAGCAGTGGAAGGCTCACTCGTCAAATTCGCGCGGAAAACTTGCGATGCCGGATCTGCTGCCGGTGTCGCGGGTGCCCCCGACTCCTGCTGGGATGGTTGCACAGCAGACGGCTGCGCTCCTCCAGAACAGCCAGCTACCAACGTCCCGACAAGCAAAAGCAGACCAGCCAGCTTATTCATTTTCTTTTTCATGTGAATGTTCCCCCTTCTCTAACAATTTCCTAATTCCACCAAAATATACTTTACTGACGGAGGATTTGAGAATGGGGTTTGGATAGATTTCATTTAATTTTATGAATATTTATACAATTATTTAAAAAAATAAACCCAACCAGTCACTAGGGACCAATTGGGCTTTTGTTTAACGTGTAGGAAATTATAAGCGTTTACGCTTTTAATTTTCCGGAGCGCATGACGAAGTGCCTCAGCGTCCGCTTCTGGCATTACTTCGGTAAAACTGTCCGCTAAAACGCGGTCGCTCCTCCATGAAATGGCCTCGATAGAGGTTTTCTTATCCTTCAATTAAAGCATTCTTTAAAATGCTGGTACGATCGCACCTTTGTACTTCTCTTCGATGAACTGCTTCACTTCAGGAGAGTTCAGTTCTTTTGCCAGCTTTTGCATCGCTTCGGAATCCTTGTTGTCAGGACGAGCTACCAGGTAGTTCGCGTATGGAGATTCTTTATCTTCCAGAATCAGAGCGTCAGTCGTTGGAACCAGTTTTGCTTCCAACGCGTAGTTGGTGTTGATCAGCGCCAGGTCTACTTCTTCCAGTACACGTGGCAGCATAGCAGCTTCTACTTCTTTGAACTTCAGGTTTTTCTTGTTTTCTACGATGTCTTTTACGGTACCGCTGATCCCTACGCCCTCTTTCAGCTTGATCACGCCGTTTTTCTCCAGAAGAGCCAGCGCGCGGCCGTTATTGGTTGGGTCGTTTGGCAGAGCGATTGTTGCGCCATCAGCCAATTCTTCGATTTTCTTGATCTTTTTGGAGTAGCCGCCGAATGGCTCGATGTGAACCGCTACTACCGGCTGGAGATCCATTCCTTGGTCTTTATTGAACTGTTCCAGGTACGGCTTATGCTGGAAGAAGTTTGCATCCAGTTGTTTTTCGTTTACTTGCACGTTTGGTTGCACGTAATCGGTGAATTCCTTGATTTCCAGGTTTACACCTTGGTCTTTCAGTTTTGGTTGGATGTATTTCAGGATTTCCGCATGTGGAACTGGAGTTGCTCCGATGTTCAAGGTTACTTCTTGTCCACCTTGGGAACCTTGTGCGCCACCTTCAGCCGGTGCTGGAGTTGCTTCTGGTTTGCTTCCGCAAGCTGCCAGAGAGAAAGCCAATACAGTAGACAGTACGGATACTACTAATTTCTTCACGGAAAAATCCCCCTTTTTTTGTCTGTGCTTTTTCAAAATGTATATGGAAAGATCTTACTTGCGGCTGAATTTCAAAACCAACCGATCCCCAAAGGACTGCAAGATCTGAACCAACACGAGCAGGATAACAACGGTGACGATCATGACGTCAGTCTGGAAGCGTTGGTAGCCGTAGCGGATCGCCAGGTCACCCAGACCGCCCCCACCGATAACACCCGACATCGCCGTGTAGGATACGAGAGTTACTGTCGTAATGGTAATAGCTGCGATCAAGCCGGAGCGTGCTTCTGGAAGCAATACATTCCAGACGATTTGCCAGTTGGAAGCTCCCATCGACTGAGCAGCCTCGATCACTCCACGATCCACCTCACGCAGCGACGTCTCCACCAGTCTGGCAAAGAAAGGCGCTGCCCCGATGACCAGTGGCGGGATCGCGCCAAGGACACCAAGGGAGGTTCCTACGATCGCCTTTGTTACTGGAATCAACAGGATCATCAAAATGATAAAGGGCACGGAGCGCAGGATGTTGACCACAATCGATGCGAACGAGTAAAACGCCCGATTCTCCAGAAGCTGGCCTCGCGATGTGAGAAACAGGATCACACCAATCGGCAAACCGATTAATACGGCGAACAGCGTCGAGAAGCCCAGCATGGTTAGTGTTGCCCCGGTTCCTTCCGCTATTTCAGACCAATCCACATTTTCCAGTGTCAATCCCATTTAAATCACCTCCACTTCAAGACCACGCTTGCGCAGGGTTTCAATCGCATGCATGCTTTGCTTTTCGTCGCCTTCCAGCTCGACAACAAGCTGGCCATACGGCGTATCCTTCATCCGTGAAATCGTTCCTTGCAGGATGCTGAAGACTGTCCCCGTTTCCTGCATGGTTTGGAACAGGATCGGCTGATACGTCTGCTCTCCGAGGAAAGTCACGCGGGCAATCGTCCGGCTTCCGGTTGCTTTTTCGTGAGCAACGGCTTCACGCAGCTCGGTGGAATCGGCCACCTGCTCTACAAATTCCTGCGTAGTCGGATGCTTCGGCTTGAGGAAGACCTCCAGCACTTTTCCCGACTCCACGATGCGGCCTCCGTCGATGACGCCTACGCGGTCGCAAATCGAACGGATCACGTGCATTTCATGGGTGATCAAGACGATGGTCAAGCCCAGCTTGCGATTGATATCCAGCAGCAAAGCCAGAATGGAGTTGGTTGTCTGCGGATCAAGTGCAGAGGTAGCCTCGTCGCACAGAAGCACCTTCGGATCATTCGCCAAGGCACGGGCAATCCCGACGCGCTGCTTTTGACCGCCAGACAGCTGAGACGGAAATTTGTCTCGATGAGCTTCCAGGCCCACCAGCTTCAAGAGCTCGTCCACTTTTTTGCGGATTTCCGCTTTAGGACGCTTCGCCAGCTTCAGTGGAAACGCTACATTATCGCCAACGGTTGCAGAGGACAGCAGATTGAAGTGCTGAAAGATCATTCCTACCTGACGTCGCTGCTCCTGCAGCTTCTGATCATCCAGCTTGGTCAGCTCTACACCATCAACAATGACTTCTCCGGATGTCGGACGCTCCAACAGGTTGATACAACGAATCAGCGTACTTTTCCCCGCACCGGAGTGTCCGATGATCCCGTAAATTTCTCCCTTTTCTATCTTCAAATCAATCCCGTGCAGTGCAGGAATCGTCTTTCCCTGTACTAGATAGTTTTTTTTCAGATCGCGCAATTGAATCAACGAATCCACCTCCCTCTTCCTTACTCCTTACTTCTATTACGGAAAAATAAACGACCCCTTTTTCACAAACGAAAAAGGGGCTGCAACGTCTATCACGTTCGCATCCACCCTTCTCATCTATCAAGATCCATGCAATCTTGTAGGAATTGGCACCGCGACTTCCATGTACGACATGGGCCGGTTGCCGGGCTTCATAGGGCCTGTCCCTCCGCCTCTCTTGATAAGAAAGATTTCCACGTATATTATGTTCATATTTTGCATTTCAATGATTTGCGAATACAAATCGGATTATATCCCTTTTGAAAAACTTACGTCAATAGAAATAGGAGGAAAAAGGTTTTTTTATAACACAACGCCGTTGCAGACTAGTTCATTACACCGTTACGGATGATGGTAGCGTCTACCTGAAAGCGAAAAGTGGCCTGCTTGATCATCTTGCGCCATTCCTCCACGGTCATTTCCTCCATCCCACGGCGGTTCGCACGATAGATGATCCCAAATCCAGCCGTGTCTACATTCATATCCTGCATTTTTTTCACGACCTGAAGTAGCTTCTCCTCCAGCTCTTTTTCCAGTTCTCGTTCCATGATCTGCAACACGTCACTTTTATCTACTTTCAACGGCATGGTCAGTTCTAAAATCCGTGTATCCAATTTAATGCTGACATCAAAATGAGCGGGTGATGCATTCGTTAATTTGATCGTGGATTTAGAAGAAATCGTGTCAAAAACAAGATGTACCTCTTTTTTTCTGTCCTTTTCGTGCAGGGTGTACTTCCCGAACACTTTAGCAGGCACTGCCGTGTCGTAGCTTCCGATTCTAAAGTTGCCGTGGATCAACTTGATCAGGAATGCTTCCTTGGGCGTGATCCAGCCCACGTAGCGATCACCCTGAAACAGCGCTACTCCTTTGATTTCAATCTCGTTTCCTTTTCGTACAACGTAAGGGAGCTGCGGGTCAATCCCGTGGTCATAGTAAGCACGAAAAAATTCATGCATCGTGGTCGAGGGGATTTTCTCGCCTTTTACATTTTGTTCGATCATACGGTACATGTAGATACCGATGTCCCCCAGTTCCTTGTATGGATACGTTAACAAATCGTAGGTCGAGCCTTCGTACACACATAGGTACAGCCTACTGGAGATGGACGGGTCCCGATAGAGAGTGTCGACGATGTTTCCCAATCCCTGTTTCGCCAGGGCTTCATTATAGAGTGCCACACGCAGCTGTCCACCTAGCACCCGCTTATCCGACTGTAAATTTGCTTTGTCTCGAATCCCTTTGCTCGTCTTCCCTACCGTGGAAATCAACTGGATTTTTTCCTTTGCCTCCGGATTGATGGAGGGCATGACGATCGTCCCACGGATATTTCCATCTTTCTCTAGATCATAGCCTACTACTGTCACCAAGCCTGTCTCGTCGAAAATTTGTCTGTCGGAACAGCCCGTGACCAGCAGGATTACGGAACAGCATAGCTTCAGAAGCCTTCTCCTGCTTGCCCCGGTCGGACTATTTTGGAACGTTCGCATCTGTAGCCCCCTCCTTGATGCGCCTTCTTCGCTGCTTCCATTTGACAAGTACAAACAGAACGAGTGGGTACACATAGGCTGCGTACAAGCCTATCTTGGAATAGAGGTCATTGAGTTGATTAATCTGATTCCGGCTTACCAGGAGCAAGCATATGACGTAAATGACTGGCAGGATCATTACCACCGTTTTCCTCAGACTCCAGCCAAAGAGACGCTTGAAGCCGCGTGCCGATGACCAGATATACACCATAATGTTAGGGAGAATCACGAGCAGCCAAATAGAGATGGCGATCAGCTCAAACCTCTCCAGAATAGGAAAATAGACCATTTTCTTCAAATTGAGGGTTGCCCAGATCGTCCTCATGAGCTGCCCTTGGCTAAAAAACACCAGGGATACGATCATCACGAACGTATAGATAAGATTGGTGACGAGTACTCCCGTCTGGACACTTCGAGATAGCCTCTCCTTATTCTGAACATACGGATAGATGACGTACAGAATCTCAAAACCGATGCTGCTCAATGTCATACCGAGCATACCCCTGAATAATTGCTCTGCATTCACCTCCAGAATCGGGAACAAATACTCCCACTGTGCATACTGCAACGGATAATACAAGTCACAGACGAGCCAGATGGTCGCACTTACAGAAAAGAAGGTGTACCCTGCCACCACCCTGATTCCACCCATGATCGTGTAGATCGCGAGGAACAAAATAATCGCAGTCAACACCCAGGTCGGCAGATTAGGGAACATCCAGGTTTGGACGACCTCAACATAGGTCCGAAGTATGAGCGTAGCGGACAAGAAAAAATAAATCGCGTACATCACTCCCAAAGCGGTACCTAGCCACTTTCCAAATATATCGACCTGAATGCCATAAATATCTGCATTTGGGTAACTCTTCAGCGTATGGGTCATCGCCAAAACGATCAAATGGGTAGCGAGTCCTGCCAGCACGACAGCAATCCAGGCATCGTGTCCGGCTTCCTTAGCAATGATCCGTTGATAACCTAATACGCCAACACCGATCTGCGTCGCATGAACGAGAAATCCCGCCAAGTACGCCGATATGGTATTCGTCGGTTTTATCGTTTCGTTTATGTTCATGTAGACCTCGCTCACTCGTCGATGTCTTTCTTCATTTGGCCCTGCTCCCGATTAAAGCGTTTTTTCTGCTGCGGATTGAAAAACTTGAAGCGCAGCCATAGAGAAGACAGTGGGGCTCGAATAAATCCATCCTTCCAATCTTCAAAGCGAACCGGATAAAGGGGATACATGTAAGGACGCCCCAAACTGGTCTGACGGAGCAAATGACTGGCAAGAAAGCTGAAGCCAGCCACAATTCCCATCGCACCAAGCAGCCCGGCCAATAAAATCATCGGGAAGCGAATCACCCGAATCGTTGAGCCAATCATGTAGCTGGGCGCAATAAAGGAAGATAGAGCCCCAAGCGCTACAATGATAATGAGAATGTTGCTGGTAAACCCTGCTTGAACGATCGCCTGGCCTATTACGATACCTCCCACGATACCAATCGTCTGGCCGACCTTCGTTGGCAGCCTCGCTCCGGCTTCGCGCAGCAGTTCAATAATGATTTCCATCAAGAGCGCCTCCCAAAGAGGGGGAAATGGTACGCGCGATCGGGACTGTGCCAGCGAGAGGAGCAGGTCGGCAGGTATCATTTCGTAATGATAGGTGAGAGTAGCTACATAGACGGGCGTAAGCAATAAGGAAAGGATCATAGCAAACATCCGCATGATCCGGTTAAAGGTAGCCAGAACCCAACGCAGGTAGTAATCATCCGGGGACTGAAAAAACTGTAACAAGGTAGTCGGCCCCAGCAGGACAAACGGGCTTCCCTCTACCAAAATCGCTACCTGGCCTTGACGCAAGCCATGGATAACCCGGTCTGGCCGTTCTGTCTGCTGCAGCGTGGGAAAAAGAGAGCGCTCATTATCTGTAATATATTGTGCCAGGATACTGGAATCCAGGTGACTGTCAACGTTCAACTCCTGTATGCGCTGGCGTACGGTATTCACATTTTCCGGATCTACAATGTTCTCGAGGTACAGGACAGAAATATCGACCGGTATTTCCGTCCCTGCCACCAACCGCTCATGAAACAGATGTGTAGTCGGCATGTACTTTCGAATGATGCATAGATTGACATTGAGCTCTTCGACAAATGCAATCTGGGGACCCAGGACGACAGATTCCACCTCGGGAGCCTGGATGCTCCGCCCGACCGTGCCGTCACTCGGTATGGCAAGCCCGAATGCTGCCCCCTCTACGTGTACATAGATAGCGTTATGGATCATCCGGCTAACGGCTTCCTGGACTTCGTAAACCCGGTTGCTGCTTGCCACTCCCAGCTGTTTCTCCACTTCGTCTATCCCGACTGTTTCCAGCGGAAGTAGACGGAGCTTCGGGATCAACTCGTTGTATACAATACTCGCATCTGCCAAGGTGGACAGATAGTACAGACGCACACGGCCATTCGGCTTATCGATGTGCTCTACGACCAGGTCTCCTGTATTGGACAACCACTTGCGCGCCATTTCCTGATCCATCCATGTTCACCCCCATGCCTAGCAAATCATGGTTAGTCTTCCCCCCAAAAATCCATTTTGGTTCAAAAAAAACAGCACGCTCATTGTGGCGTGCTGCTCGTAGTGGAATCTTCCACAGTTGTATTGGTTTGGGTGGATGGTGGCTGAAGCGTTTCTTGGATGAAGGCTTGGACCTGATCTACATCCGGTACGAGGACAGAGCCTGCTCGGTGGGATTCTCGAAACATCCCCATCGGTGGCAGCTGGTACTGCCCTGGACTTTGCGTATTCAGATTGAGTCCCAGCGCAGATAGCTTCAACATATCCATCGTGCTGATATTCGTTTGGACGTAAGGTGTCACTTCTTTTAAGATCGAAGGCAATTGCAGCAGCGTAGTCCCTTTTTTCATCTGATCAGCTACTGCGGCCAGCAATTTACGCTGACGTTCGGTACGGGTATAATCGGAAGTGGCATCATGACGGAAACGGACGTATTGCAACGCCTTGTTTCCATCCAGCTGTTGGAGGCCCTTCTTCAGATTGATGTCATAGACACCTTTGTCCGTTGGATCATGGTAATACATGTTTTTCTCTACATCCAGCTCGACACCGCCTACCGCATCGATCAAAGCTTTAAATCCTTCAAAGTCGGTAATGACATAGCGATCCACTGGCAGGCCTGTGAATTGACTGACCGTTTTCATGGCCAGCTCCGGCCCCCCATCCACGATGGCAGCATTGATCCGGGAACTGCCGTTTCCCGGGATGTCTACATACGTATCACGCAAAATCGAGAACAAATCAAACCGCTTCGTGACAGGATCGACGCTGACTAGCATCATGGAGTCCGAGCGTGGCAACCCATTGTTCTTCATCCCTCGGCGGTCTACACCCATCAAGAGAATATTGACGCGGTCGTTGCCGTCCCACTGCGGAATCTCGGCTGCCTGCGTCGCCGCTCCACCGTCTGGCGGCGGCGGTGTAATGACATTCGGCTCTTGGATATCTTGTGCAAACTGATAAAAGGAATACCCGTAGTATCCTGCCGATACGGCAACTACTACAAGCACGATTAACAACATTCGTTTCCATATTCGCATATAGAATAACTCCACCTTTAATCTCTGTATCGATAGTAATTCGACTCTCCGCTTTGTTTAGTATACTCGAAACCACGGAAAGTGGAGCAGCCTTTATTTGGTTTGATAGGCAAGGTTATTTACTAAACATTTTTATTTACAATGTATTTTAAAATAGATATACTATTCCATATCTTACCGTAAAGGATGAGTCCCATGTTCTCTCCTCCCTCACTCTTACAACGCTACCCGCGAGAAGCTTTGCTGTTTTTGGTGGCTAGTTTTATCAACGCTTCCGGAAGCGCTTTCATGTGGCCGTTGAATACGCTGTATGTACATACGGTCCTGCAGCGCTCCATGACAGAAGCAGGCTTTGCTCTCATGCTGCAGTCACTTGCCGGAATCATCGGTCAATTTATAGGAGGCTCCCTATTTCATCGACTCGGTGCCAAGCGACTCATCGTAGGCGCTTTGCTATTGCAGGGCTGTATTCAGCTGGCAATTCCCTTTTCCCAAAGCTGGACAATCTACTTGGCTCTGATGATCGGCCTGGGCTTTACCTTTAACCTCTCCTCTCCGGCGATTCAAGCCTTTATCGGATTTCGCTGGAAAGAGCAGCGCCGTGAGTTGTTCAATATTGTGTATGTGAGCAACAACTTGGGAATGGCCATTGGTACATCGCTTGCTGGCGTAGTGGCTGCCTTCTCCTTTCAGCTGACATTTCTGTTGAACAGTGCCAGTACCTTGCTGTTTGCCCTTTTCTTTTTCATTTTCATGAAGCATATTTCGCATAAGGAACTGGTTGGCGATTCGGCAGCACAAGCAGAAAAGCGAAGTGGGAAAGAAACGCTGCAGCTCTTGTACCGGTACCAGCTGTACCTGTTCATGGCGCTGGGTGCTGGCTTTATCTTCTTTTCTACCACTGTTTGGAATACGGGGGTAGCTCCGTACTTGACGGGCTTGGGTATGCCTCTTGCCGCCTACAGCTGGCTGTGGACGATCAACGGGATCATCATTTTCGCCGGTCAGCCAGTAACTACCCAAATCAAACGGCTGCTGAAACAAAGTCTGTCCGCCCAGTTGGTGACGAGCGCCGTGCTTTATGGTACAGGATTTGGTTTCATGCTGCTCTTCCATAATAGTTACGTCGCGTTTATTTTCGGTATGATTATTACTACCTTTGGCGAGATGCTGATTTCTCCGACAATCCCTACCTTTATCACGGAGAAAACTGGGGAAACAGCTCCGTTTTACCTGGGAGTGGTGGGTGGGATCACAGCCCTCGGGCGACTGCTCGGCCCACTCGCGATGGGGTACATGTACGATCACGGTGGTGTAGGGCCAACACTGCTGCTCGCCACAGTCGTATCCTTTACATCGGTACTGCTTTGCTTGATGCATGCTTCCCTACATCGGGCGAAACGTGGGTCTGCGTCGCATTAGCGGTGAGATGGTTTTTCTGGGATTGAAAAGAACTGTGCATTTTTAAGTTCCAGATCAGACGAAGCTTTTCAAACGGGGGCGGAAAAGCATGTTTCCGGGCGGAGCGACTGTGGAGTCCTACCTAGCGGAGCCATGAAGACCAAGGCATCAGAATCGCTACCCATGAATACTCTGCTAAGCGACTCCACGTTTAGCGATTCCCTCGGGATCATGGCGCAGCGGTCAGTCTTCGCTTCCCCGTGGACGTAGCCCGGAGCGCAGCATGGAAACAGGCTTTTCCCCACCGCAGCCACATCCTAAAAAAGCAAAAAAGCCCATCAAAATCGATGGGCTTTTCCACTTTGTATCTACCACTTCAACTCAGGCAGCTGATACCATTCGCCTGCCATCCACTCGCGGGCTTTCCAGCGGAGGACATCCGGTCGGACAAGCGGCATGATTTCCTGAAATAGCTCTACCCGTTCGATGTCGTTCATCGGAACAAAACGCTCAGCTGCGGCGAGATCAGCCTCCAGCTCGTCCATTTTGCTCACACCCAATATCGAGGTCGTCACTGGCAGACTCCAAGTGTAGCGCAGAGCTTGTTCAGTCCATGGAGCCAGCTTGCCAAGCCCCATCACCTTCATTCCGATTACGGCGACACCCTGTTCGACGGCTTGCGGAACGAAATCGTGCGCGAAGCTGTAGATGAAGTGATCCAGTGCAGACAAGGCGACAAGCGCGCTGTCAAAGGGGTAGCGGCGAATGGCCTGCGCCAAGAGGCGTGGATCCGTATGGCCGCTGATGCTGATTTTGCGGATCAGTCCTTGTTCCTTTGCTTCGATCATTGCCTCGAGTGCACCACCCTTGGCAAAGATCGATTCCAGGTCGTGGGGCTGCATGATGTTGTGCATTCGCCATTCGTTGACATAGTCGGTCTGGAGACGCTTAAGGCTACCTTCCAGATCCTTGAGGGCCAAATCGCGGGTACGCCCGCCCGTTTTAGTCGCGATCCACACCTTGTCGCGCAGTCCTTTCAGCCCTAGACCGACGCGTGTTTCAGACTGCCCATCGCTATAGCTGGGAGCTGTATCGAAATAGTTGACCCCTGCCTCCACTGCGCGGCGAATGATCGCGATGGCTTCCTCTTCCGTGCAGTCATGCTCATCCACAATGCGTTGTGCCCCAAAGCCCAGCAGCGATACCTGGTGTGGGTCTCGTCCAAACGAACGGGTCTGCATCCTACAATTTCCCCTTTCCACTAATTCAAAACAAGACGCCCGTTAGCGAGCGTCTTGGGTATCTAGCATTTGTTTTTGCCTTCGCTTAGTTGCCGTAGGTTTCGTACGCGTTTGTCAGCAAGTTTGCGATGGTTTGCAGATCGTTGTTTTCGATCTGATGACGCTCGATCATGGTCATGATTTTACCGTCTTTCAGGATTGCAAAGGACGGGGAAGATGGCGGATAGCCTTCGAAGTATTCGCGAGCTTTCGCAGTCGCTTCCTTATCTTGGCCCGCAAATACAGTGAAGATGTTGTCTGGCTTAGTAGAGTGCTTCAACGAATGAACAACTGCCGGGCGCGCCAGTCCAGCCGCACAACCGCAAACAGAATTAACGGCTACGAGTGTCAGACCTTTTGCGTTTGGCAGTGCCTGTTCTACTTCTTCCGGTGTGCGGAGCTCTTGAAAACCATTGCGAGTCAGCTCATCGCGCATAGGTTGGATTACTTGGCTCATATATGCTTCATAAGACATCATGGGGCAACCTCTCCTTTACATATCATGTTATTCCCTTACTTACTATTATACCCGGTTCATCACCGTTGGAGAATCAAGAAGTGCAGGCGAGCTACACTTCCATCAAAATGGTAAGAATCATCGGGTTGCGGCCCGTTTTTTCGTAAATGAACGGCTTGATTACTTCGTTGATTTGCGCCTTCAGCTCTGACCACTCTTTGATTTTCTTTTCCAATGCTTCCTGCAGACGTTGGCGTACGAGCATCGTCGCTTCCTGGATGAGCGATTCGGAACCGCGAACGTACACAAAGCCGCGGCTCACGATGTCAGGACCAGTCAGGATTTTGAAGTTCTTCATATCCAGGCTGACGACGACAACCATCAGACCATCCTCGGCCAAATGCTTGCGGTCGCGCAGAACGATGTTGCCCACATCTCCAACGCCGCTGCCATCAATCAGGACGATTCCTGCATGCACCTTGCTCAGCCATGCTTTTTCACGCGAGCAATTCAGCACATCGCCGTTGTCCATGATAAAGATGTTGCTGTCCTCAATCCCCACCTGCTGTGCAAGCTTAGAGTGAGTTTTCAGCATCCGATACTCCCCGTGAATCGGGATAAAGTACTTCGGACGAATGAAGTTCAGCATGAGCTTCAGTTCTTCGCTGCTGCCGTGACCGGAGGCGTGGATGTCGAAATCCTGATTGAGCACGACAATCGCTCCTGCGCGGTACAGTTTGTCGATCGTGCGACTCACATTGATCGTGTTGCCAGGAATCGGAGAAGCCGAGATGATCACCGTGTCTTCCGGATAAATGGAGACTGTACGGTGTGAGCCGGAAGCGATGCGCGTCAAAGCCGCCATCGGTTCCCCTTGGCTGCCGGTACAAATGATCAGCACCTGATTGTCCGCATAGTTGTCGATGTGCTTGATATCAATCAGCATACCCTCTGGCATTTGGATATAGCCCAGTTCTTGTCCAATCAAAAATACTTTCTCCATGCTGCGGCCAATCACCGCTACTTTGCGGTTGCATTGTTCGGCAGCATCGACTACTTGCTGCAAACGGTGCACGTTGGAAGCAAACGTCGCCAGGATAATCCGTCCACGCGCTTTACGGACGACATCCAGAATCCCTTCGCCAACTGTACGCTCCGACATGGTAAAGCCATAGCGCTCACTGTTGGTACTATCAGACAGCAATGCCAACACATCACCACTCGCACCGATGCGGGCAATTTTGCCGTATTCCGTCGTTTGTCCAACAGGAGTCATGTCAAACTTGAAGTCGCCTGTATGAATGACCATTCCTTCTGGCGTGTGGATTACGACCCCAAAGGAATCTGGGATACTGTGGTTGGTACGGAAAAATGTCGCCTTCAACCGGTCGAAGGGAATCTCCGTATCTTCGGAAATAGGAATCAGTTTGACATCGTTTTGCATGCGGTGCTCTTCCAGCTTCGCCTTGACCAAGCCCAGGGTCAGACGACCACCGTAAATCGGCACCTTGATTTGCCTCATAATATAAGGAATCGCCCCGATGTGGTCTTCGTGTCCGTGCGTCAGCAAAAGTGCCTTGATTTTGTGCTGGTTGTCCACCAGATAAGAAACATCAGGGATGACCAGATCGATCCCGAACATCTCGTTTTCAGGGAATTTCACCCCGCAGTCAATCATAATGATTTCATCTTCATACTCGACGCAGTACATATTTTTTCCGATCTCGCCGAGGCCGCCCATTGCGAAAATCTTAACGTCGCTCAATATCTTTCCTCCTAACTTCATCGTGCATGATTTTGGGAACCCGAACCAAGCATGCCATTCTTATTGTAACACAACGCGAGGCGTTCGTTTCATCCAGTCTGTTAACCGTGCAATAGAAAACACATTTGCCTACTCATTCGCTCATTGGAAAATTGTACAAAATCCATAGGGTAGAAAGCAAGGAAACCGGCTGTCCAGTCAAGAAATTGGACAAAATACCGCACATAAAGATCTATTTTCCCATAAAGGGGGCGTTATCTATGCGAGCCAAGGCTATCTCCATTTTCTCTGCCCTGTTGCTTTCGCTCTCTCTGACCTGGACGATGCCCGCTGCCGCCGAGCCGCCTTACGCCAAGTGGGGACGACTCGCGATGCAGCAAACCATGCAGACCTACCCGCAAGCCAAGATTGTCGATTACCTTCATGTCGGCCGAAAAACGAAAACGCCCACCACGTCAGAAGAGACGTTTAAGCTTTTGCTCCAGGAGGGCAATCGCGTGTGGGCGTTACTGGTTCATATTGAATTTGAAACGAAAACCGAAAAGGTCATCGCCATCCGATTCGAAGAGACACGCTAAGCTAGTCAGCCAGTTGTACCATCTCTTTCATCATTTGGTCCATATCCATCTCGGCTGCCATCCCGTACGCGCGACGCATGTTTCCGTCCTCATCCACGAGGAACATGCGTGCCGTATGGGCAAAGGAACCGTCCGGCTGCTTCATCACAGCGATTCCGAAGTCTTTTGTCACTTTTTCGATCGCCTGGGCATCGCCTCGCAGGAATTTCCAGCCGCTTTGATCAGCCTTGAATTTCTCAGCATACGCCTTCAGGACTTCCGGGGTGTCAAAATCAGGGTCAAACGTGATGCTCACGAACTCGACCTTATCCCCAAACAGCCCCTTTTCCTTCAACTGATCCTGCAGCTTGGACATGTTGTACGTAGTCGCAGGGCAAATATCCGGGCAGTTGGTAAACATGAATTCAACCAAGCGGACTTTCCCCTTCCCCTCAGAGAAAGTGTAGGTCGAACCGTTGATGTTATCCAAGGAAAAGTCGTTTAATGCTTTCATGACAGGAATCTGCTCTTTGGTCATGTAGTTGTAGCCAAACACACCGACAATCGCCAAAATCAAAACGCCTGCAAGCACGGTAAACCAATGACGCTGCAGAGCCCCTCCCTGCTGCTGTTGCGCATCTCCACTCACGATTTCTTTCCTCCCCTAGAAACCTTACAGTTCTTTCTCTCCTGGCCAGGCGAGCATGCCGCCCACCATGTTTGCTACATCAAAGCCTTGCGCTGCCAAATATTCCGTAGCCATGTTGCTGCGAGCACCACTGCGGCAAACCATCACAAGAGGAATGTCTTTGTCCAGCTCATCGATGCGATGCGGCAAAAATCCGAGCGGGATCAGCTTCGCCTGCTTAATGTGACCAGCGTTCCACTCATCGACCTCACGTACGTCAATCACTTGGACCTGCTCATTTGCCTCCAGTTTTGCCAGCAATTCTTCCGGTGTTATTTCCTTTACGCCGTTACTCATCGTACAAATACCCCCTGCTATGTAAGTGAAATTATCCGCATGTATTCTATCAAATCATATCATACGAACTACTGCATTTCTAACGCCCCTGCTATGTCTAAATAGCGACAGTTATGAAAACGAATCCTGCCCAAATCAGCATAAGCTTATTACTATTCGTAATCAAGTTGTATTTAATCAGTGTATTTTCTATAATAAATATTAAGAATACCAAAGGAGGGGAAGAGAATGGGAACCTGTAGATGCGGTCAAACCAAAAATGCAGAAGGAAACTGCGACGGAACACACGCAACCATTAAAAAGGACTAATTCCTTTCGTACAGAAGAGGGCACAGCATGTGCTCTTTTTTGTTTGCCTCCGATCCCGATTTCCTTCCCTTTACAGCTTTCCTTTTTTAATCCAGTACACGATGCGAAATGTCCCGAAAACCGACACCATGAACATCACGATCAACATAAACAGCCACATTCCCAATCGATTGATTTCCTCCAGTCCCTCCGCATTCTTCCCTACAAATACCCCTATATAAATAAGAAGAAAGTAGCAAAACACGTTTGGAACAATCCACGCTGCTCGCAATGCCATGCTCTTTTTTCCGGCAGACTGTTGATGATTGTCTGATATTCCCATTTAATCCTCCCTGATAACTGAATTATTGAATATTGACAGTAAAGTAGACTTTTTCATACAATTAAGACAACAACAGATTTCCATTTTTCATCAAGAGTGGTGGAGGGACAGGCCCGACGAAGCCCGGCAACCTGCATGTAACGATGCGAGGTGCCAATTCCTGCAGAATCCATAGATTCTGAGAGATGAACGAGAGTCCGTGTATGACCGGAGCTTCTTCTACTCAGAGGATAGCTCCGTTTTTTTATACCTTATCATACCCACAGAAAAAAAAGGAGAGATGATCATGTCTGAACAGCAACACTGGAAGCCAGAAACCATCGCCATCCACGGAGGCCAGGAGCCTGATCCGGTAACAGGTTCCCGCGCCGTCCCGATCTACCAAACCAGCTCCTATGTCTTTCGCGATACGGATCATGCGGCTAACTTGTTCGCGCTTAAAGAATTGGGCAACATCTACACCCGCATCATGAACCCAACTCAGGATGTATTTGAAAAGCGCGTGGCTCTGCTCGAGGGCGGCGTTGGTGCGCTGGCGACAGCTTCCGGTCAAGCTGCCATTACGTTCTCCATCCTCAACATTGCACAGGCTGGCGACGAAATCATCGCGTCCAGCAGCTTGTACGGCGGTACCTACAACCTCTTTGCGCACACCCTGCCACGCCTGGGTATCAAAGTACATTTCGTGGATCACGCCAACCCAGAAAACTTCCGTGCTTACGTCAACGACAATACCAAGGCCTTTTTCTGCGAAACGATCGGCAACCCGCGCATCGACGTAGCCGACCTGCAATCCATCGCGGACATCGCGCATGAAAATGGCGTGCCGTTGATCGTCGACAACACGTTCGCTACTCCGATCCTCTGCCGTCCTTTCGAGCATGGTGCAGACATCGTGATCCACTCTACGACCAAGTTCATCGGCGGTCACGGAACAGCTATCGGCGGAATCATCGTAGACTCTGGCAAATTCAACTGGAACAACGGCAAATTCCCTGGCCTGACCACACCAGATCCTAGCTACCACGGCGTAGTGTTCACGGAAGCAGTCGGACCACTCGCCTATATCATCAAAGCTCGCGTTCAGCTGCAGCGCGACATCGGAGCAGCCGTTGCTCCTTTCAACTCCTTCCTATTCCTGCAAGGTCTGGAAACACTGCACCTGCGCATGGAGCGTCACAGCCAAAACGCGCAGGCCGTTGCAGAATACCTCGCTTCTCACCCAGCCGTTGAATGGGTCAGCTACCCAGGGCTGGAAAGCGATCCGAATTACGAGCTCGCGCAAAAATACTTGCCAAAAGGTGCCGGTGCCATCCTCACCTTCGGCATCCGCGGCGGCGTAAATGAAGGCAAAAAGCTGATCGAATCCGTGAAGCTGTTCTCCCACCTGGCAAACGTAGGCGATTCCAAGTCACTCGTCATTCATCCAGCGAGCACCACTCATCAGCAAATGAATGAAGCCGAGCAAGCAGCAGCAGGTGTCACACCAGGCATGGTCCGCTTGTCGATCGGTACAGAGTCGATCGCGGATATTATTGGAGATTTGGAGCAGGCGTTGAAGGCGGCTGTGGTTCAAACGGTATAGGAAACACCCCATTATGAAATAAGGTACATTCCCTTTTCAGGTTTGTACCTTCTGTTTTTATGTCCGGGTATGGAAAAAGAAAAAGCCGCCGGTTTTAGAACCAGCGACTTTTGCCTTCGATTAGTCTTGAATGAATTCATGAGAGAAGGAGAATTCCACTTCTTTTCCTTGAAGAGGGTTGTTCACTTCTGGAGTCAGGTCGGGCAAGGTGACGGTGTAGCCGAAGTAGAGAGCTTCCCCTTTGTCGATGGTGTACTGGAGGCTGGAAGCAACTTCGTTGGAGTTGTTTACCAAATCGATGAGATTTGCATCAAAGATTTGTTTCACACGCAGGGAAATATTCGACAATCCGTTGCGTTTCAAGACAAATGTATGATTCAGAAGAGCTTCCTTCGCCATACCGTGCGCTTCGAGATCGAGTGCTTTCAGCTCAGCCAATGTCATGCCAGACATCAGTGCACGGAACCGGTTAATGTAATTGTCATACTCTTCGCGATACATCTCATCTACGTCCTTGATCACTTCCGCATATTCATCGCTATCCCAAAATCCGACGACATCTTTATCCGGTTGAATCACTGAGATGGATACACGCGCTTGGTTTGCAAACGCGATCGCATCTTGATAAGCCTGCGTACCTTGTGCCGCATCAGGCTTTGCGTACACTTTTTTCAGCTTTGCGGGGATATCTCCGTCGTTTTCAATGAACATCGCTCGAGTATGGCTATCTCCCGGCTTCCAGAATCCTGTACCCAAAATACCGTTGTCGTCGCTGCCATTGTGATCGAAGTTGCTATCGGTATAAAACATCGGCCCTTGGATCGGTACGTCGTTGCGGAAACCGGTTAAGCTCAGCTTACCTGCACGAACGATATTTCCAGTGGACTGCTCGCTGTCGCTAAAGTATGCATATGTACCTCCACCAATCAGACCTGCAAAAGCGAGGGTGGAAGCAAGAAGCGCGATGGCCATGCCTTTCTTTTTCATAGAACGTTCCTCCTATAAAAACAGGGAGAGTAGATGCTCTCCCTGTTTTTTGATTGATGATCGATTGTGCTGCTAAAGCTTCTTATTTTTGTCTAGCTTCGAAAGTCAGGTCGATGGAGACAGAAGAGCCTTGATAGTCATTCTGGTCGGTGTTAGTCTCTTCGAATTCCACTTCAAATGTCAGAGCACCGGCACCGTTGTTTGCAGCAAGTTCGCCAAGCAGCAGTTTCGTAGCAGCTGCTGTGCCATCTGCCAACTCTTTCAGCGTCAGCTTGTTATCGGAGCCGTCAATCGAATCAACGTTGATTGTGGTTCCTTTAAATTTCAGGTTTTTCACTAACAATTGAGTACCCAGGTCTGCATTGTTTATCCCGCCACTCGCCGTGTAAGCAACATCAAGAAGAGCGTTTGCATCCAGGTTACCAGCATTGCTGAGGTTAATCGTTTGTACTGCGCTAGTTTGTCCTGGCTTCATCGGTCCAACGTTCAACTGAGTGAAAGCTTCTGTTTCTGGTTTCAGATCAATCGTACCAGCGGAAAAGGTATTACCAGAAGAAGTCTCCGTGTCATTGAAGTAAGCGAATGTTCCGCCACCGATCAGTGCAGCACCAATGCCTACAGAAGCCAATGTCAACGCAAATTGTTTTTTCATGCTCATCTTATAATTCCTCCTATATAAGTGCTTGTATTTTGCGTCCGGTATCAGGTACCGTTCATAGCTTTATGATACGAGTTCTGCGTAAATCCAACTTCCTGCATCAGGTTGAAATGATGCACACTCTGTGGATGAAAACATCTACAACTGACACCCTCCCCATGCTCATACTGAAGGATGAATCCTCCTCCGCTAAAAGATACCAGACTTGACAAAGAGTCTCTGGTATATCGATATAAAAAATCCCGATCACGAGGATCGGGAGGTTGGCTCATTTATTTCAATTCGCTGGTGCTTCTTCTTCCTTAAACATTTTAAACAACTTATAAATTTGACTCACAATCAGATACAACCCAGGTACGCCTAGGAATACCAGCATTCCCACTTTTGATTTAATGAATTCCACCAAATATCCAATGAGCGGGACCCAATACTGGACTTTACCGACTACTCGATCCTTGGACACTGGCGTCGAGTCCTTACCATCGTTCGCATCCCCTTTTGTTATCAGCTCTCCATTGTTAATCTCTAAGACACGGTGGGTTACCGTACGCTCATCAACATCCTTGAAAGTGATAATATCCCCTTGCTTGATCTCTTCGAAGGTGACTGGCTTTACGGCAACAATACTTCCGGTATTAAACGTAGGGGACATCGAGCCGCTCAGGACCACCATGATCTCGCTGCCAAACAAATTCGTTTTCCCCCCATTCATTTTGCCGATGAAAAGAAACACGCATAGCGCAATGACCAGAATAAGCAACAGGGTTGTTGCAAACGACGCCACTTTTTTCACGATCGCCATTTTCATTCCTCGCTTCCCTTTTAAGATATCTCTTCCTATCTTAAAAGTTTTGATTGAACCTAACTTCCTTCACCGGAATGGAAACACCTCATCCTAAAGTATGAGAAAGCCCTCATCCTAACAAAAAGACCCAACGGGCGCAGAGGCTCGCTGGGCAAGTTTGGGGTATTTTGTGCGGCCCTTCGTTCCTTCATCCTCAAAGAGGGGGCGTTTCTCCCGCAGGAGTTTCCTTCGGGGTACTTGGGGAACCGGGTGGCGAGGACTCCTGCAGGTCCGAGTCAGGAGAAACTGTCCCCGACTCTTCTGAAGATGGCGGTGCTGGGCCGCTTGGATCTGTCGATGGTTCCGTGGGTGTTTCTACACCAGAAGAAGGCGGCTGCGCAGGCAGGGTTGAGTCTCCTTCAGTAGCAGGTGTGTCCGGTGCATTTGGCGTATCGGGCGCCGTCGGGTTTGTCGGCTGACCTGGTTGACTTGGCTGACTCGGGACTGCTTCCTCCGATACGTCCGTCGACTCGCGATAAGAGGTACTGATTGTGAGCGGGAGCTTCAACGTATAGAACCCGCCGAGTGCCGTTACTTGCAGCTCGCCTCGCTCGGTTTCGCTCTTTCTCTTGCCATACGCCTTTTGATAGGTATGAGTTATTTCAAATACGATTGCCTTGTCGTCCTTCTCATCGTAGACACGTTGTATCGTTACTTCTCCTGCTGCGTCTCCCGTCACGGTTAAATTGGCTAGCTCCAAATCCAATGACTCGCGTTGCGGAACGAACACGACACGCTGTACGCCGTTGAAGACGGCAAGTCTGCTGTCCTTTGTCTCAGAGGAGGAGCCATCTGCGTTTACCGTGCGCTTGATCTTGGTGCGTTTTTCGACCTTTGATTTCAAAACGATCTGTTTGGTTTCTGTCACGAAAACGTCCTCGTTTGTGCCAGTTGAAACGGGGGATACCTGCTTCTTCTCACTGGTCAAAAAGGAAAACGTTCCATCCATGGGTACGGCGTTCAAGATCAGTGCTGCTGCCATCAACCCCACTGCCAGCCTCTTCAAGTGGCTCCCCCCTTACTCTGCGTATATCGCATCCGATGTTGCCTGCTTTGCCAAAAAGCGCAGCTCCAGCTCTCCTCCGAGAGACTGGTAGGTATGATCGACGCCTTCTTCTGGCAGATATACCGTGATGAAAAATGTCTTATTCCCCTCGCTTGCCCGAAACTCGCTCTCCGTCCCATTGGAACGGGAAATTCCCGGCTGATCCTGATGAAGATCTCTGACGAGGCCGTCATATACTTCCTGCTGTCCCTCCGTAATGCGTACGCGAAGCACTTCCTCCAGCTTTTGCGCCGCACCTGTCCCCGGGCTGCCGATATCTTTTACTCGTGCAACGATCTTATAAGAAAAGTCCAAGTCGCTCGAGCCTTTAGAAAGGGTCGCCTTGATCTGCCGGGCATCTCCCGGAATCATTTTCGACAAGTCGACGACCTGGTTGCCTCCCCGAAGGACATGCCATTCGCTGCCGAAGCTGCTGTCCGAAATATCAAGAATCCCGACCGCAAACTCGTGTCCCGCATCCTGGACCTCCTGCCACATCCAGCTGTAGGTAGTGGCCATGGGTCCCCATAAAGACAGCGCGACTCCCAGAAAAAAGACGCTGCTCATAATCTGTACACGTAGAGGCGCCAAACGTGCTTTTGATCTCGACCGCGAGTGCGTCCTCGAACGCCCCGCTTTATCTTCCATACTTGTTGTTTTCCAGGTACAAGTCTGCCTTGTACAAATGGAGAGCCAGCTTCTTCGTCCCGACGACTTCTCCCTCGATCTCCTTAAATCCGTCAATGCCATCACCTACCCGCACTCCATCACTTTCCACCGCGTATTGGCTGACTTTGGTGAAATCATTATCGACGATTTGGACTTGTGATTCTTTGTCATTGGCGATCACGACTGCGTGCTTTCCACCGTTAAAGGTGTTACCCGCAATCAAGACGGCTTTGATGGTCTGATTCAGCACGATCCCTTCTCCGCCACCTTCAAAGATGCTGTCTTTCACCGTCAATCCTTCCAGGAATTTTCCGCCTTCTGCTGACTCATCCGATTGCTTGTCCTCAGCACCTGCTGTACGAATGGCTTCCTCAAATCCGCTGCCAAACACACAATTGCGGAAGCTCACATTGGAGCCGACCAGAAGACCGGTTCCCCGCCCCTCAAAACGGATACCGTCAAAGGACGCTTCCTGAACCGCTAGCTCATCGGCCCGAATGATGACCTTTCCTTCCTGTCCAGGAGCAGCCTTCCACGTTATGTGTTTGGGCAACTCCAAACCACTCAGATCATACGAACCTTCTGCCAGTACAAAGGTCATGCCTTTCGCAGCCGATTCATCCTTTTGCTTGGCGCTCTCCTCTTCTCCAACACGTTTCGCGAGCTTCATCGTGTCGAGCAGCTGACTGCCGCTCAAGTCCTGTGGCGTAAAGGTCATCACTGGCCCGCTTTGCGCAAAGTAATCTCCGTTCTCCTGCTGCGTAGCTAGGAAGCCGAAATTGACATCTGCCGTCTTTTGCTGGACCTCGTTCCCTGTGCTTTCTGGCAAATAAACGGTAAAGCTCAGATCGTCAGCCTCCCCTTTATCCAACTCAGGAATGACGACGTTGGCTTTTGTCAAACTGCTGACGCGTCCATGATATAGCAGTGTATCGTCACTGCTCCGAATCTCGGCTACCAGCTGATCGTATAGGATATCGTCCCCGTCAGCCTTCTTTGCAAGCAAGGCATATTTCACAGGAACGTCGCTTTTGTTTTCGACACTCATTGTTTTTTGAACGCGGACACCTGGTAAAAATTTCTGATCCCCTTCTGCCCGAAAGCTTGCACTCGAAACGCCCCCCAAGCTGATCTCCAGTTTCCCGGCAGCAAAGGTCGATGCATCATCTACTTGACTCGTGAAATACGCATAGGTCCCAAAGCTGGTGCTCGCGGCAATGGATGAAATAAATGCCGTGCCTATAACAATCCGCTTCCATGGCCAGTTTTTCACCTGTTCCCACTTCATGTAAGATCCCCCTCCAACTTCTCGGTTTGTATCGATGCTTGTTTGTTGTCCTTTTTGCTGCCAGATCGACGCTGGGTATGAATGAGATAGCCAATAAATCCAGCGAGTATGAAGACCATCGTCAGCGGCTCTTTGATCAACTGCTGCAGAGCTGCTGCGAAAGGTATCGTAGCGACAACCTTTCCTACCAATCGGTTCGGGTCTGTCCACCCTCCGTCTGTCTCCTGGTTTGCATCCCCCTTGGTTTGCAGGTAGCCATTATCCAGACGCTGTACGACGCGGTGGGTAATCAGGGATCGTGCCTGGTCGTCCTTCCAATACGTGATGATGTCGCCTGTCTTTGGGACTTCCCCTGTATATCGCGTTACGATCACCATATCTCCAGCTTTGATGGTAGGGGTCATACTGCCCGTCAGCACGGACAAGACTCGCCATTTTCCCAATCCCGGGATGTGATCGTTGTTCCATTGACTGCTGGCGTATAGAAAAAGATTCCATAAAAAAAGAAGTGCAACTAACACGAGACCGATACGTTTTGCCCAAGTCATCCCCACACAGCTCACCTCTTTCCCTCATTGTACGAGGTTCGTCTCCGTCTATCTTCCACCCTCGGAGGGACTCCTGACGCTTGAAAGGAGGAAGATTTTTATCTATCAGGTGGAAGCCCTCTCATACTGGAGGAGGAGGTGGAAAAACAAAAAATACTGCCCATCTCAGGCAGTATTTTCGTCAGAGCGACTCGGTTTATGATCCTTTTGTTGAAAGCGTCGGGGAGTGTAGGGGCGTATCAGGACAAACCGGATGACAGCAGGCACTGCTTTTTGCAAGGTGAGGTTCTTGTTACAGTACGGACAAATCCATTCGTACCAATCTCCGCTGCTGAACGAGTGGTTCTTGCAACGAGCGCACCATTTTTGCAACATCAGCCTTCCCCTCCCTCTATCACCACACCTTATCAAGGCAAAGAGGAAAAGCCTATCCGCATACAGTCTGAATCTGTGTAGTCTCCAGGATGAAACTACCCTACCCTGGAAGGAACATTGGATACTTTGGTAGGGGAATGAATCTGTACTGATTTGGCAAATGCCTTGACCACCGTTTCATCGTAAGCAGTTCCTGCCATCGTGCAGATTTCTGCAAATGCTTCCTCGATCGTAGCCGTTTGCCGGTACGCCCGCGTTGTTGTCATCGCCAGAAAACTCTCGATGATTCCCAGGATTTGCGCCAATAGAACGATATCGCAGCCCTTCAGCTTTTTCGGATAGCCGGTCCCATCAAAACGCTCATGGTGCTCCTGCAGTGCTTGTACAACTCGGGAGAAGGCGGGATCATCCCGGAACATTTCATAGCCAAACTGGCAGTGCTCCTGCACGATCTGATATTCAAACGTCGTCAGCTTCTCATCCGTTTCAAATACGTAGTCCGGAAACTTGATCCGGCTGACGTAATGCAGTAGAGAAAGTAGCTTGATCTCCCAATCGTTGACATCTTCATCCGGAAATTCTCGCAGCATCCGCTTGATCAGTCGACTCATCTGCTCGATTTCCCGGCTGCTCGTCTGGGTCTTGCGCTCAACGATCGGTACAAGCGTATTGAGCAGCGTGATGGCATACTCTCGATTGTGCGCGTCCGTGGCTTCCTTCGCATCGCCCATCCGGTTTTGAAGCGTTGTAAAGCCAAGCCAGGTGCACAGCCCGCTTGCCGCTGCTAATGTCAGATGAAAAAAGATATCCATCGTAAACTCACCGCTCTGTCCCACTCCGAGACTCAGCGCATAGAGCAGATAACTAATAGCCCCCCATACGATGACCAGCGCTTTGTCGTAAAAGAAACTAAGGTAAATAGGATAAAGGATAAAAACGGTCCACAAGCCACTAAAATTCTGCGGATTATACAAGCAGAAAAACAGGAGCAAGGAAGCTCCCAAAAAAGCAGAGGCATGAAGTGAGTACGCCTCTGGCAGTACATAACGCTTGTGCAGCACATATACCGTCCAGCTGACAGCCGCGCAGACAGCCAAACCAACGATCGCTGTCCATTGGATCGTAATGATGCCCAGCGCTTGCAAAAGGACAGCCATCCCTGCATCCGCACTAACCAGTATCGATATCCAGAAAAACATCGAATCTGCCAGATAACTGGCGTGGTTCCTGCTTCTTTTCCTCGGCTTCATGATAGACCCTCTTTACTGTTTTGGCTTACGGCGAGACCTTGACCAGCCCTTTTTTCAGCGCGTACAGTACAGCTTGCGAGCGATTCGGCTGTCCCGTCTTGCGCAGGATGCTGCTGACATGCGTCTTGACCGTTGCTTCAGAGATGTACAGTCGCTGTGCAATTTCCAGGTTACTCAAGTTATCGACGATCAGCTGAAACACTTCCTGTTCCCTCTCAGTAAAAGCGATGTCCGACTCCTCTTTGCGCTTGCGGGGAAGCTTGGATTGGAAGCACGAATATCCCATCATTACCATGTCCATCGTATGCAAAATTTGCTCAGGTACGGTGTCCTTCATGATGTAGCCATCGACATTGGACTCTAACGCCCGAAATACGTCCTCACTCTCGTCAAATGCAGTTAGGATCAATACCTTCATATCCGGGTACTGATCCTTGAGCTGCTTGCAGCCATCGATGATCGAGATGCCCGGCATCTTCAGGTCTGAAACGATCAAATCGGGCTTGATCGCCAGCGCCTTTTCCATAAGCTCATCCCCATCACTGGCTTCCTCCACCACCGTATAGCGTGGGGAACTTTCCAATATCATTTTCAATCCTTCTCGCACGATACGATGATCGTCCGCCAGCAGCAGCCTCACGCTATCCATACATCTCCACCCCTTTTCTCGGAATGATCGCCAAAATCTCCGTTCCTTCGTTTGGCTTGGATCGAATATGGAATGTACCGCCTACCTGGGCAATACGCTCCCTCATTCCCACGACCCCATACCGATTCTCTTCTCTTCCCTTCTCTTCCGAAACAAAGCCGATCCCATCATCGCGCACCCGCACCTTTACCTGCACCGTAGATGCTTCCACGCTTACAGACAGTACGTGAGCCCGCGCATGCTTGACGGCATTGGCAGTCGCCTCCTCGATCATGCGGTAAATCGCATTTAGCACGTGCAGCTCTTCTTCGAGCATTCGTCCCTTTGAGGTGAAACGGACCTGCAAATCTGTACCGTTCGTCATCCGCTTCAGCAATTGCTCAATGGCTTCATGCAGCTGCTCGGACTCTCGAAATTCACGGAGATGCGTAATCGTATGGCGAACTTCGCCGTGGCACCATTTGATCCGTTCCTCGATTTGTTCCAGCCGCTCGGCGACGCTTACCTTAACCTCATCAGGAAGTGAGCGTTTTAGCTGATACATCTGGGCTGACAAAAAAAATAGCTGCTGCGCCAATCCGTCGTGCATGTCCTGCGCCAGGTTGCGGCGCATCTCCTCGTGAAGTGATTTGGCCAATTCATATTTAATTCGATGCTGTCTTCCTTGCTGACACACGATGAGGGAGATGAACCGCAGCAGCAGGCGTTCTCCCCGATGGATGCTGCGCTTGGCCGGGATGGAAAAAATCAGGCATCCCCACGCCTCGCCCTCCAAACTCAAAGGCATGCAGACGTATGTATCCTTGCGACCGGAGTAATCGTCCAGAAGCTGGATTGTCAAATGACTCCATTCATCTGCACCCATTTCCAGCAAGGTGTTGAGAAAATACTCTCTCTTCCAGTCTCCTTCCCCTTCTCGATCCTGGTAGAGACATAAATAGGCCTGCTCTGAATGGAAGACACGCCGTACCATTTGTTCGGTAGCCGCGCATAGATTCATAGCGGGGCTGGATACGACTTTCTGCAAAAACAAAAACAGATGGTAGCTTTTCGCATATGCCCTTTTCATGGAACGCAGTAAAGCAAACATGCATAGCGCCATGATGGCCCACATCATGATGTCGAGAATCAAGCGCAGTGTGGTGAAATCCATATCGGTGGGAACCATGGTAAGGGGAAGCCATTCTTGCAGTAGAGAAGCTGACAAGAGAAATAGAATGACAATCAGGAGCACCTGCTCCAATCGCAGCACCATCAACAGCCATAGCAGAGTAGTGTATGCGTAGAGCATAAAGGGACTGCTCCATTTGCCTGTCTCCATGATGAAAAACAAAGCCATTCCCATGTCGACCAGTCCGAGCAAAAACCAACGTTTTCGTGGAAGTGCATAGCAGAGAATGATGACGTACGCTACGGCGATGACTAGGAATACAGCAAACGAGTGATAGCTTGAATCTGGTGCGTCCATATAGAAAAAGCAGAAAGCTAGCAGGAGCACCCATTGCAGAAAATAGACTGCGAGCCGAAATTCTTTTAACAACCAACCCATCAGGCAGTACTCCATTCCCCTTTTCCTGAAAGACGACGGAAAATTAGGACTATATATCTATCGTACTTGATCACGTCAATCATTGACAATATATGAAAAATGTCGAACGCTGATAGAACCACACTTTCTATCTATACAGTTACATATGTTCGACAAAACATGATGTGCATCGGCAAGGCTCATCGTATCATTTGGCAAAAATAGGATGAGGCTTGTATAATAATTACTCAGGCTTCGTCCTGAATTTACGTCTGTAAAGGAGAATACTCATGGCCCATGCTGCTTTAGATAACCTGATCGCATCCGCCAACCGGGTAATTGTCGGAAAAGAAGAACAAATCCGCCTGCTTGTCACTGCCCTGCTCGCTCGCGGCCATGTGCTGCTGGAGGATTTACCCGGAATGGGGAAGACCGTTCTCGCCAAAACCTTGGCGCAGGCGATCGGCGGAACATACAACCGTCTGCAATTTACCGCAGATCTGCTGCCCTCAGATGTAATCGGTCTGCACATTTTCAACCAGCGCACGCAAGAATTTGAGCTGCGCAAAGGTCCCATTTTTGCCGACGTTTTGCTCGCGGATGAGATTAACAGGGCTACACCCCGTACGCAATCCGGTCTGCTCGAAGGCATGGAAGAGCGCCAAGTCACCATCGAAGGAATCACGCTGCCGCTCCCCCCTGCCATGCTCGTCATCGCGACGCAGAACCCTATCGAATCTGAAGGAACCTATCCATTGCCAGAAGCTCAGCTAGACCGTTTTTTGTTTAAGCTTTCGCTCGGTTACGGCACCCGGGAGGATTCCCGAGAGATTCTGAGGCGCTTCCGCAGCGAGTCACCGCTAACCGAGATCGAACCGGTCATCCGCGTAGACGAGATCGCCGCCCTTCAGCAGGAAGTGACTGGCGTCCATGTGAGTCAAGCAGTAGAGGAGTACGTGATCGATTTGACAGAAGCTACCCGCACCCACCGATCGGTCGAGGTCGGACTGAGCCCACGGGCGATGCTCGCTCTGCTTCGCTGCGCGCAGGCAGCTGCTTTTCTTTCTGGCCGCTCCTACGTTTTGCCAGACGATGTGAAATGGGTTTTCCCAAGCCTCGCTACTCATCGAATCCGCCTTTCGATGGAAGCAGAGCTGCATGTGACAGAATCTGAGGTTGTGGAGCAAATATTGAAAAGCGTAGCGACACCTGTCGAAGAAAGCGTGTAGGCAATGAATACGAAGTCGACCTTTCACGTAATCGGCTTTCTCCTGCTGTTATTCGCCTTGTTTTCTGGAAGTTGGTTTCTTTGGCTGTTTGGCGGGCTTTTCTTTTTCATGCCAGCAGCTCAAAGCGGGTGGATGCGGCATATGCGCCGATGGGTCAAGCTCGAGTGGATCGCGGACCAAAGCCGCGTCATGCCAGGGACGCCTGTGCGAGTAACGATCCGCATGCACAACAGCTCCTGGCTGCCACTCCCCGCTACTTGGCTGCGCATTACCTTGCCTGATCACGTCACTGTCGAGGGAGCAGACCAAGTGAGCCAGACCAAGCAACGAACCGTCGTGCGACTTCGCCTGGATGTGCCCTTTCGCCAGAGCGCAGAACGCGTCTTGACTCTAACCCCTCATGTCCGTGGAGTCGTTTGGTTGACTGAGGTTCAGTCTGATTCGCTCCCCCTGTTTGGAGACGAAGTAAGCCAGCTCTCCTTGCCTGTTTCGTTTTCGCTGCTGGTCTACCCGTTGCCGCTGCCCTTGCCTCCGATCCAGCTAGCAGATACCGAACCGGACGGCAGCAGGCTCTCTCATCAACGCCAGCAAGAGGATGTCACCTTTCAGCGAGGAGTTCGCGCTTATATTCCGGGAGACCGCTTCAAGCACATCCACTGGAAGGCAACGGCAAAAACCGGGTCTCTGGAAACGCGGCTGTTTGAACATACATCTCGTCCAGACTGGCGAATCATCGGGCATATCCTACCCTCGTATGAGCCATCGCAGCAACGGTATAACGATGCGATCAATGAGCGGACCATCTCTTGTCTGGCAGCCTTATCTATCCTTTGCCGAAAGCGGTCGCACGGCTACGAGCTTTTTCTCAGTGTGAAGCAGCGCGGGCGAGAGTACTACCATCTCCCTGCCGGCAGCGGCAAAAACCATCATCTGCACGTCATGACTCAGCTTGCCCAGATGCACCATTACGTTACGACTCCGCTAGCTGTGATCCTTCGTCGGCTGGAAGGTTCTGCTTCCCGTGAGTCTATCCTGCTAGTCACGCCACGCTTCGATCGCGATCTCGAACAATCCATGGATCGGTTGGTCAGACGCGGGCACATGGTAGTCGTACTGGACCTTTCTGAGGAGCAGTTGCTGCTGCGCCGTTTCGATACAAGCCGCTCAGCGAATGGAAGGAGAGTGGCACGATGAGCGTTACGACAATTGGCCGTTGGTCGCTTGCCTTTTGGCTCGAAGCCTTGCTGCTCGCTTGCGCTGCGATGATGTTTGGCTGGCTGACCGTCAGCTTGAGCCATTTTCTGATGTTTGGTATTGTGGCCTCCCTGCTGTTCGTCTTGGGCAGTGTTGTCTTTCACGAAGGAAGCCGAAGCCCCTTGCTCCACTTCCTGCTTTATCCCGTCGTCGGCGGGGTTGGGCTGCTTGTTTACGTGACTTTTGATTCCTGGGTGATCGCGCTGCTCGGGGCAGGCTTGTTTTTTTGGCGCATTCATTCCGTCGCTTCAGAAGGGATCAATCACGCCAATCTGCTGCGTAGATTTGTGCTTGGTTTCATGCTGTGCCTCATTCAGTTTACGGTAGCGGGCTTGTATGGAACCGCCGTGCATGCCGAGATGTTCGATCCTGCTATATACTATTGGATGCTGGGACTGATCCTCGGCAGCTACCTGCTCACAAGCCTGGTGGAGTATGTGACGCGCGCGGAAACGGTCACCACACGACTCCCAGCCTCTATTCGCCTAAAGCTTGGCGGACAAGTGCTGGCTGCCCACTCCCTTTTGGCCCTGAGCTATATGCTGGTGGCAGCTGCGATACTGGGGCTGCTGGCGTTCCTCTGGGCATGGCTGAAAGGCCCTCTAGGAAGCGGCCTGTACTGGTTGGTCAAGCCTATCCTGGAGCAGCTGGCTGCATGGAGCGAAGCCTTGGCAGGTACTCTGGGTAAGGACCAACGCGTCCATGATCTGTTGGAAAATCAGGGAGCAGGTGCAGATCAAGGATACGTACCCGTCGAGACAGGAGAGCCGCTGATCTCCTTGCTGGAGCCTTACCTGATCGCTGCACTCTCACTGGTCGTCCTGATTGTGCTCGCCCGGGCGATCTGGAAAAGGCGGTTTCAAAAAGCCTCCCAGGCTAAAGAGGCAGCCTCTACAGAAGCTTCGACAGTCTGGTCGCCACTTGGCTCTGCTGCCAAAGAAGATCCACGCCCTCTGTGGGATGTACGCGAGTGGTTTAATAAGGCACCTGGTCCGGCAGACGATCCCGTTCGTTACGCGTACTACCAATTTTTGCAGCACACGACGTCGCTCGGTTACCCGATCTATCGCTACGAGACCAGCCAGGAGTACTTCCGCAGGCTTCAGCAGCAAATACGGGATTCGGCCTTTGTCCAGCTTGCTGCTACGATCACAAATAGTTATGAGCGCTATCGCTATCGGGAGCAGACCCCAACCCCCGAAGAGCTCGCTGCTATGCAGCAAGCGGTGAAAGCCTTGCGGGATACGCCAAAGAGCGATGCACGTGAGCACGTAGCGCCACTTTGAACGCGGCTTTTTCCCGGTAACGGGTGGACAGCTAACGAAAACCCCCTCAAAATAGAGCAGCCCCTCCCACCTCAAACGGATGGAAAAGGGCTGCTCTGTTTGTCTTTTTGACGGTCATACTCCTGAATTAAAACGCACGTCCGTACTGCTTCGGCGGTTGTAGCTCCTCTGGAGAGAGCGCACGAATCGCATGGATCGCCCAGTATGGGTCACGCAGCATACCGCGGCCTACTGCGATCAGATCGGCATCGCCGTTTCCTAGCGTGGCTTCGGCAAGCTTCGCGTCGTCCAGATTTCCTACTGCAATCACAGGTACGTCCAATGCCTGCTTGATGGCACGGGCCAATGGGACCTGATAGCCAGGATGCACTCCCGGGCGTCCTGCCGAGCCGATCGGACCTTCTCCGCCACTGGACAAATGGAACACATCTACGCCCGCTTCTTTATAGCGACGGCACAGCTCCGTGCTGTACTCCAAGCCGTATCCACCGTCTACGTATTCGACTGCAGAAACACGCATGATCAACGGCATATCCGCTGGGATTACTTTTTTGACAGCTTGAATCACTTCTACTCCGAACAAGGCGGGATCTTTGCCGTACTGGTCGTCCCGCTTGTTGATCAGCGGAGAGTGGAACTGGTGAATCAAATAGCCGTGCGCCCCATGGATCTCGATCGTGTCCATGCCTGCTTCCACCGCACGTCTCGCAGACTCGGCAAACTTGACGACCATCGCTTGCACCTCTTCGGTAGTCAAAGCGCGAGGCATCTTGTAGCGAGAGCCTGGAAAAGCAATGGCTGAGGCAGATACAGGAACCTCTGCATCCTCGGCTTTGCGTCCGGCATGTCCGATCTGTATGCCGATTTTAGAACCGTATTTATGTACTTCGGAGACAATGCGAGAAAACGCAGGGATTTGCTCATCTGACCACAAGCCCAGATCGCCGTTTGAAATGCGGCCATCCGGCTCCACATCGGTCATCTCCACGATGATCAGCCCGGTTCCCCCAACTGCACGGGAGACGTAGTGGACAAAATGCCAGTCAGTGGGTGTACCGTCATGCGCGTCCACCGAGTATTGGCACATTGGCGGCATGACAATCCGATTTTTCAATGTAAGACCTTTCAGTTGAAGCGGGGAAGACAACAACGCCATTTTTTCCACTCCTTTTGTATTTTTCATCATCATGCCAAAAGTAAGTATGATATGCAATGCCTGCCTGCACTTTGAAGCACCATCGGGAAAATGACATCGGAAAAAGCGTGGACGGAACCTGCGGACCTATGCAAACCTGTTCGCCATGAAAACCGAATTTGAAAGGAGCCCATGAACAGGAGGTACCCTAAATTCAGGGCGAGCTTCCTCTCATCAAAGATGAACATGTCAAGCATCCACCAAAAGGGAACGTGACCGATCTGCTGGAGGATAGTCAAGTGCTCCCCTTTTTCGGAGGGATTCAGGTGATCCATACTCCTGGGCATACCGCAGGACATGTCAGTCTCTATTTACGCCAAAGCAAAACGCTAATCGCTGGGGATTCCATGTACAGCGTGGATGGAAAGCTGATGGGGCTTCATGTACCAACGGCTCTGGACCCAGAGATGGCCCAGCGCTCCCTGAAAAAATACGCAGATTACGAAATTACCTCTGTCATTTGTTATCACGGAGGAGTCAGTACGCAGGACATCCAAGCGCAGATCCGCGCTCTATAGACAAACAAATCCCCCCTTTGGAGCTTGCTCTGTTCCAAAGGGGGGATTGTCTACTCACGTCATCTGATTACTCCGGCATGGTGCCGATGTAATTGGATTGTGGACGAATGATACGGTTTTTGCTAGCCTGCTCCAGCACATGAGCGCTCCAGCCTACGACGCGGCTAACGGCAAAGGTCGGCGTGAACAGATTGTCGTCAAGACCTACTGCACGCATAACCGCAGCAGCGAAGAACTCGACGTTGGTGTTCAGCTTGCGCCCTGGCTTGTATTCCTCCAGCAGCTTGAGGCCTACCTTCTCCACATGTGTTGCCAGATCGAACCACGGGTCGTTCGCAGACAGCTCGGATGCGACTACGCGCAATGCAGTGGCACGCGGGTCGATGGTCTTGTAGACGCGATGTCCGAAGCCCATGAGGCGTCCACCGTTCTCCAGCTTGCTGCGCAGCCACGGTTCCGCATTTTCTTTGGTAGCGATGGCTTCAATCATTTCCGTTACTTCCGAAGGTGCTCCTCCGTGCAGAGGTCCTTTCAACGTGCCGATCGCTGCTGTGATGGCAGACACCAGATCGGATTCCGTAGAGCTGACGACACGTCCTGCAAACGTAGACGCGTTCATCCCGTGCTCCTGCGTCAAAATCAGATACGCATCCAGCGCACGCACATGGGCAGGGTTCGGTTTCTCACCTTTCAACATGTACAGGTAGTTGGCTGTATGACCCAGCTCGGGGTTTGGTTCGAGCGGTTCAGTGCCTTGCAGACAGGCAAAGCGATACGCGACGATTGTCGGCATCTTGGCCGCCAGCGAAATCACTTCATCGATGGTAGGTGGAAAGCCATGCGATGAGCTTCCCAGTGCCGATACACCTGTACGCAATACACTCATCATATCTACATCTGCCGGAATGAGCTTCAAAATCCCTTTTACATGCTCAGGCAGTTTACGATTCGCTTTTAGTTTGCTGCTCAGATCAGCCAGTTCCTCTGCACTTGGCAAATGCCCGAACCAGAGCAGGTGAGCAACTTCTTCAAATGTGTGGTGAATAGCCAGATCACGTGCCCAGTGACCGCGATAGACCAGCAAGCCATTGATTCCGTCTACCAGACTGAGATCCGTTTCCGCTACAGCGATTCCATCCAGACCAATTGCCAACGTATGTTGTTTATTCATTGATCCCACTCCTTGATTTCATCTCTTTTCCTCCAGTATAAATGATTCGGATTCGTAAATGAAATAAAACAAAATCAAGCTTTTGATCACAATATGCAATCAATCATATGAAAGCGAAATTCAGGATCTTCCCGAGATGACAACAGGCGGCATCGGCGCGTACAAGGAGTGCAAAATCTCGACGAAATTTTGCGCTGTGTCGCTGACGCCTCCCTTTGGCATGACGACATAGGAGGCTACTTTTGGCAGCACGAGTCCGGGCGTCGGCAGCTCGATAAAACGATTTTCAAACAAGTCGCGACTGACAGCCGTTCGCGGCAAAAAGGAAACCCCCAACCCCTCCTCAATGAAGCGCTTGGTAATGTCCACTTGAGAGACAGCCATCGTCCGCAGCGAAAGCCCCCTTTGTCTTAGCACCAGCAGCAATTCATCCCAATAGCCCGGATGATTGTGCGTTAACAGCCGTTTGCTTTGCAGCTCCATTTCCCAATCAGGCAACGGCGCTTCCATATCTCCCCCGTTGGAGGGCACTGCGAATACGACTGGATCTTCATAAAGCAAATAGGTAGCCAGCTGAAATTCTCCAGGCACCATCCGTGTCAGCCCAAGGTCGGCTAGGCCGCTCTGTACCAGCGGTCCAATCTCAACGGAGTCCGCAATCTTAATCGCCAAATCTACATCCGGGTACAGCTTGGTGTAGCGACGCAGCAAATGAGACAATCTTGCGCGGGCGATGATCGGTGATACAGCCAGATTCAGCTTTTCCCGATACCCCTGCCGCCATGCCTGCAAATCCTCAATCCCGTGATGCCATTGCTCCAAGAGTGCTTTCGCATGCGGCAAATAGCGTTTTCCCGCAGCTGTCAGGCGCACTCGCTTGCCCACTCTTTCAAACAACTCTATTCCCAGTTCTTTTTCTAGCTGTCGGATATGCTGACTGACGGTTGGCTGAGCGATGAACAAGGCTTCGGCCGTCTGATGAAAATTTTCCGTCGTAGCCGCGACCATAAACGTTTGCAGCACACGAAAATCCACGTGCTTCCCCTCCTTATTTCAGAACTGGTGTTTACCACTATCTATTTACCTTATATATAACAGGCATGACGATCTCTCCTACTCCTATCTTGGAGAAAGTCCGTTGTGGAATGCAAGCTCTTTCCCGTTGTCTTTGATCCTATCACCCGGGCCTTATTTCCTATTTTTAGAAAAATTTTACTGGAACATACATTTCTTCAAGCCCCTTATGGTACAATACGAAATCGAGTGCGAAATTCCATACAACCGCACTTCAATACAGAGAGAGATACCAAGGGAGGAACCTCATGGAAACCGCAACAAACGTGACCCCACCGCGCAAAAGCCTGAAAAAGCCTTTGCTGATTGCCGGTGTGGCAGCTGTCGTGGTTCTCGGTGGACTGGGAACTGCATTTGCAAAGCTCGATGTTTTTAAAAGCGCGAAAACTATTTATCTGCAATCGGAAGCAGAAAGCATGCTGAAGTTCTCCGACGACATCTCGCAGGCTTACGGAAAATACGAAGACTACATGAAGCCCTATCTGGAGCAGCCTGTTCACTCCAGCATGGAAATCAGTGATATCAATCTGGATGCGACCATTCCGGACCCAGAAGCTCAAAAAATACTCGACCTCCTGAAAAGCGCCAAGTTCGTCATGCAAAGCAACGTCGACGAGCAGAAGCGCCAGCAGTCGGGCAACATCGAGGTACATCTGTCCGACAAAAAACTGGCTACCCTCGAATATTTCCTGAATGACACAACTTTGGGCTTTAAGCTTCCGGAGTTTTATTCCAAATACGGCTTCGTCGATCTGAAAGACCGCGATGCGCTGAAAGAAAAGCTGGGGCAGGATTTGCCGAAGCGTTTCATGACTTACAACGATCTCTACAAAGCTGTTTCAATCAAGCAGGATGA
The DNA here is from genome assembly GCF_003710815.1 of Brevibacillus centrosporus. Taxonomy (GTDB): domain Bacteria; phylum Bacillota; class Bacilli; order Brevibacillales; family Brevibacillaceae; genus Brevibacillus; species Brevibacillus centrosporus. The sequence goes on along the minus strand of NZ_RHHP01000007.1, from coordinate 94,974 downwards.
AGTGCAAAGCGTGCTCACACCTTATGCGCTGCTCTATGCAAACAGCTTGAAGGACAGCCAAGTGACGCTCAAAAAGGATGTGGCTTTCTCCGAAGAGGGCTTCCAGGCGAGCGCCCGTGAAGTTACGGTCAGCTTTACAGAAGAAGAAGCACGTACATTGGCTACGCAGCTCGTAGAAAAAGCCAAAGCCGATACGAAGCTGTTTGACCTGATCTATACACGCTATCACAATGTCGCAACGCTCATGACAGACAGCGGCTATGAGTTCGAAGAGATTTCCAAGGAAGAGTTCAAGAAAAACTACGACCAAGGCTTCGACGACATGCTCGCCGATCTGAAAGAAAACACTACGACAAGCAACGAACAGCTGAAAATGGTGATGCTCATCGACAACGATCACCAAATCCTGTCTCGCAAGCTTTTGTTCACTGGTGAAAAAGGCAACGAGGAACAAGTCTTCCTCAACACCGTCACTTACAAAAACGCGGGAGACAGCTACTATCGCTATACCCTGCTCAATCCAGAAGCGACGGAAAAAGGCGAAATGTCCTTTACGTACAAAGCCTCTGAAAAGAGTGGCAAAACAACAGGGAATGTCGGCGTAGTTGTCAAGGAAGCAGACGCTGAAGTGCTCAACCTCAAATCCGATTTCGAAACAACCAAAGAAGATAAGAAGGAATCCGGCAACTACAACTTCACCCTGGCGTTCCAAGACGAATTCCAGCCTCAGCCAGTCTCTCTGTCTGGTACCATCACCATGTCAGAGACCAAGACGGACAAGGGCGCAGACGCGGACGGCAGCGTAAAGCTCACGTTCAACGATCCAGATCCTGAGATGCCAAAGGGTATTAGCTTCAAGCTGAAATCAAAGGCTGAATTCGGCAAAGCTTTGGAAATCCCGGCTCTGAACGCGGAAAACTCCGTGAATCTGGCTACCGTCACAGACGAGCAAATGATGGAAATCCAGCAGGAAGTAGGCATTTCCGCTCAAAAATTCATGGAAGACAACGCAGAGCTGGTCCAACAGTTCATGGTGCCTTAACTTACAAAACGCTATAAAGCGCGGGGATCGGTTTGAAGTGACCCCCGCGTTTTTTCTTTTTCTTCTATTTACTAGTGCGATCTGCTTTCTCCAAAAATGCCCGAACCGTCTTTCGATAAACTTCTGGTTCCTCCAGATAGGCAAGATGCGAGCTGTTTTCAAAGACGTGGAATTCCGCATTCGGGACAAGAGATTGATAATACTGCGTTGACTCCGGAGCTGCTTCATCGTAACGCCCGCAGATGAAAAGACTGGGAATCTCGATTTCATGCAGCTTTGGCGTGTAATCAAATGTCTTGAGATTTCCCGTCGGACAAAACTCGGATGGTCCCCACATCTGCATATAGATATCTTTGTTGCCTTTGGAGCGGCTTTCTACCATCACAGCTGGCAAAGGATCGAGTCTGCACACATGCCTGCTGTAGTATACTTTCATAGCGTCCTGATACTCTTTGGAGTCCGTTGTTCCCTGCTCCTCGTGCCTCGAGATGGTCTCCTGCACCTCTTTCGGCAGCTGGGACAGGAAGAGATCGGCATCCTGCTTCCAGCGTTCTGCGCTGAGACATGGACTGGAAAAAATGACGCTCTGCACGCCTGCCGGTTTGCGATCCACCAGATAAGCTGCCGCGAGCATCGTTCCCCAGGAATGCCCCAGAATATGTACGTGGTCGAGGCCAAGCGCTTCGCGAATATCTGCAAGCTCCTGCACAAATCGCTCCGTTTTCCACAACGCATCATCTGTTGGCCGATCGGAATTTCCCGAACCGAGCTGATCGTAAAATACAACCGGTCTTTCGTCAGCCAAAACGTGAAGGGCTGCCTGAAGCGGATCATGTGTGTTGCCCGGCCCACCATGCAGCACGATCAGAGGAGTTTTCTCCTTGTTTTCTTCCCCGAGCAGGCTGTACCATACTCTGCCCCCTGGAACCTTCACATAGCCTTCTTTTCGCTCCATGCCATTCCCTCCGTTTTCTTTCCCTGCTACAGGGATTGAACCAGTCTTTCTGCGCCTCCATTATAGCCCCAGTACAGCAGGTAGGCGACCGCCATATAAAATACGAGTCGATCCATCTGCCGATAAAGTCTTTTGGTCAGCTTGATGCCGACCCAGCCTTGGCGAATCGGCCATAAAAACTGGATGCGTCCCACCATAGCGTCGCTGATCAGATGGGACAGCAAACCAAACAAGGCCGCTTTCGCCAGGAATGTATCCCCAAATAATAAGGCAGGCAAAAGCAGGATCACCCAGGAATGCGTCAGGGTCCTGTGCCCAATCCCTTTTTGCATCGCGTATGAGAGCGGTCTTACCATGCTCCCCAGCTTGCTTCGCGTTTGATCAATATCTGGCAAGAGTCCCATCCCGGCTCCCATCGCGATTCCCTTCCATGAAGGGTAGGCGTAGTAACCAGCCATAGCCCCCAGTACCAGATGTGTCTTCCATGTCATTGCCTTTCACACCGACTTTCATCGTTAGTAAGGAGAATTGTGCATCGTTAGTGCGTCTGGCAGTTCCTTGTTCTCTTCTATTGTTTTCGTTCTACACCTGCAAGAGTGGCATAAACGAATCAGGATCCAGTCCCTCGCCTTCGATGACAAGGGCGACCATCCCTTTTTCCGTCCCTGACTCATGTCCTTCCCCAGCGATCCAGAAAGCAGCCTGACCAGCGGCGATAGGGATTCGTTCCTCTTCCTCCCCACGCACCCAGCCTTCTCCTGACACGACCAAAAAGAGCTGAGAAACGACTGCCGGATGATAGCCAACCACTCCAGAAGCATCCAAATGTATACAGCCGATGTGCACCGGGCCTGGTGTTTGCATAATGCGGGAAATGGTCGCGTGCGCAGAGTCAAAGCGCTCGATTTTTCGACCTACCTGCTGATCAAAACGGAACAATTTCATGTGGCAAATCCCCCCTCTTCCAACTCCTGACCTCTATCATAGCCCAATCAGCTACAAGGGTACAGGCTCCTTCAAGGCTTGAACCAGATGTCCTTGTAGTCGACAAACCCCCACGCATTCAAGGAGACGCCCGCGAGCGCAGAGTGATGGGAGGACTGCTGGAGCGAATGATATAGAAACAGTACGACAAAGCGTTCCTTCAAACGCTCCTCCACCTGCATCAGGGCTTCTTGCTGCCGCCAAGGCTCACTCTCCCTCATGAGCTTGTCCATCTCCTGATCGATCGTCTCACGCATTGACTCATCCCAGATCAAGCGCATGAACCCCCGATCCGACTTGTACATCTCCACGAGCCCCATCAGGAGCTGATTGTCAAACACTTTCCCCACGAGAATCACATCCGCTTGGAGCAGCGTTTCCTCTTTTTGCAGCTCGACAATCGGAACGACAATCGTCTTTACGCAAATGCCCATCGCTTGCAAATGGTGCTCGAGCCACTCTGCGTCCTGCTCGTTTCCCGCTCCTTTGTACGTATACAGCATGACTGTCTCTCCCTGATAGCCAGCTGCTGCGAGCAATTCTCTTGCCTCATCCGGACGTACGGGACCTGGAAGGTGCGGCTCGTTTTGCCATTCCTGAATGAAGCCGCTGGCAGGCTGATACCTTTTCCCTCCGACTTCCCGTATCATTTTTTCCCGATCCAGCAAACGATGGATTACTTCCCGAAACGCAGGATTTTGTTGGGGACCGTCACGCCTTAGATTAAACGCCATATATTTGCAGCCCTTTTCCAGCCGCTGCAGCTCCTGCCATTTGTCTTTGCGCTCATAGCGATCCGGCATCTGCTGAACGAGATGTACCTCTCCCTCGATGGAGTTTGGCTCAGGTACGATCCATATTTCTACCCGATCGAGGTGGGCTCGGCCGAGAAAGTAAGCAGGAAATGCTTCCAGAATAAACATCTGATCGCTGTTTTCCACCAAAGTAAACGGCCCTGTTCCGACAGGCTCGCGAGCAAAACGTTCACCTCTTTCTTCGACCACCTCTCGTGGAACGATCGAAAGTCGGTCCGATGCTAGGTAAGACAGGAGCAGCTGGTTAGGGCGGGAGAGACTGATTTTCACAATGGTGTCCCTGATCGCTGCAATCTGGGACACGTCCTGCAGCATCCATTCGTAAGGCGAGCCTGTACTGGGGTTTCCGATGCGCTCCAGCGTCCAGACGATATCGTCAGCTGTCAGTTCTCGGCCGTGGTGAAACAGCACGCCTTTTCGCAAATATAACGTCCACTCCGTCCCATCGTCGTTGGCTTCCCAATGGTGGGCAATATGGGGCAAAAAGATCCCTTTTTCTTCATCGTAGCGTATAAGGGTATCGAAAATCTGTTTGACCATATGCGACTCTGTTACCCTTCCGACGTATGCGGGGTCCAAGGCTGGAATCGTCCGGTAAAACGACATTCGGAGCGTATCCCGCGTCCGGTCCCCTTCTTCTTCGGTCAGAAACCCAAACTGTCCCGACAACCAATCCAAAAAGCGTTCTCTGGCTCTAGCGGATACACTCCACTCCAAAAGCAGCTGCATCGCCTTTTCCATATCTCCATGCTGTACGTACGCTTGGGCGAGAGGTAAAACGATCTGCTCTTTTGTGCGCAAAAAAATCACTTGCGAGACATTTCCTCTGCCCCGACCTGGAATCCATCCCAGCCATTGCAGCTCCACTAGCTGCTTCACCACCAATTTGGCGTTGCGTACCGTGCAATAGAAAATGGCGGCAAGCTCAGAAAGCGTAACCTCTTGACGCACACCTTCCCCCACGTGGGCAAAATGCTGGCGAAGCCGCAGGTAATGATAAGCGATCTGCATGGAATACACCTTCTTTAACGAGTAGCTTCTTTCCTCCAAAAAGGGGAAACGCATTCCAGATTACTTTACCCTTTTTCTTCCCCTTTTCCAAGCTACAATAAAAAGCATCGAAGCAGTTGACACCCTATACCTAAAAGGAGGCAAATGCTGTGTCTGCACCTGAAATACAGACTGGGACAACCCCCGAGGAAAAATCGGCCTCGCAGACGTCCATTTGGCGCAACCGACCGTTTCTCATCCTGTTTTTGACCTCTGCTTTCGTCACCTGTGGAGCAAAAGTCTACGAGCTTGCCCTGCCACTCATCCTGTACGATATGACACGCTCTCCCCTTACCATGACCACGATGAAGAGCATCGAGTTTTTGCCCAATCTGCTTTTGGCGATGTTCATCGGAGTCTGGGTAGACCGCTTCTCTAAAAAGCGTTGGTCTCAATGGATGGTGTTTGGTCAGATGGTGCTCCTGTTTCTCCTGTACGCGCTCGTCGAATCAGGACGAGCTGAGATTCTCCACTTTTACCTGGCCGGCTTCCTGCTCATGGCACTGAACTACGGCTACAGCAATGCCCGAGTCAGCATCATCAAGCAGGTGGTTCCCAAGCCACTGCTCACTACGGCCAATGCCCGCTTCTCCTTTTTGTTCACCTTGATCGACATCATGGGACCTGCCATCTCCGGCTTTATCCTGCTGCTTGCAAGCCTGCACAACGGTTTGCTGATTACCGGGACCGCCTACCTGGTCGCATTGATCGCCGTCTCGTTCCTCGAGCGGGAAAAAGAGCCTCTCATGACCGCTGCGAAAGGTACGTTTTGGCAGGACTTTCGCGCAGGGTGGCAGGAGCTTCTGTCCAATCGACCGCTGTGGATGATTACGATTCTTGTCATCTTTCTCAATGCGACATCGGGTGTGTACGACGCCATGCTCATCTTCTTCGCCAAAGACCATTTGCAGTTGAACAACTCCCAGCTAGGACTCGTTCTCTCGGTAGCAGGCGCAGGGGGACTCATCGGCAGTACGCTGGTCGCTCGCCTGCGCAAGCGGTTCCCGACTGGACGCATCCTGGGGGCGACGATTTTGCTGCTCGGTGTCGCTTACCTGCTCATGGCGCTCGCACAAAATGTATGGATGCTGTGCCTCTCTCTCTTCCTGTCGGGGATGATTGGAACGATTGAAAACATCTGCATATGGACGTTTCGCCAGGAAACCACTCCGACTCACCTGATTGGTCGCATCAGCGGAATTACTGGCTCTATCTTCAAGCTGGGGATGGTCTTCTCGATTTACGGCTCCGGCTGGGTGACGGTCTGGCAAGGTCCATGGGCGGCTTTCCTGGCTGCAGCGGTCGGCAACCTCCTGATCTTTCTCGTCTATCGCAGGCTGTCCCTGTGGAGGCTGGCTTAGGTATTGCTAAAAAGAAAGAGCCACAGACTGCCGTAAAATGGGTCTGTGGCTCGGTTGCTTTTCCGTTTTCTACGCCTTGAAACGTGCCATCAGCTTCTCCAGCTCTTCTGCCAGACTAGCCAATGACATAGCAGATGTATAAATTTCCTCCATCGACGCCAGCTGCTCTTCTGTCGCTGCCGAGACATCCAGCGTGCGCGATACGCCTTGCTGGGTGACTCTGGCAATCACCCGCATCGATTCCGCTACCTTTTCTGTGCTGTCCGTCAGCATGCGGGAAGCGGCGGAGACATCCTGCACCTCTGTCGTGACCCGGACGACCGCATCCCGAATATGTTCAAACGCATGACCTGCCTGCGTCACTCCATCCATGCACAGAGCCGTTTGCTCCGAGCTCTTCTCTACAGAAAGAATCGCTTCCTGGGTCTCCCTCTGAATGACTTCAATTAGCTGCGTGATTTTGCCAGCGGACGTCGAAGCCTGCTCGGCCAGCTTTCGCACCTCATCTGCCACGACCGCAAAGCCTCTGCCATGCTCACCGGCACGAGCCGCCTCAATCGCAGCATTCAACGCGAGCAGGTTCGTTTGCGCCGCGATGCCCGTAATTACGTCCACGATCTGGCCGATCTCCTCGGAGCGAGCACCCAACCCGCTGACCAGACGTGTCAGTCCTTCCATGGCTTCCCCCATACCATCCATCTGCGTAACGACGAGCTGAATGGCCTGATTTCCATCCGCAGCAAGATCCGAAGTGCGAATGGCGGTGGCGGATACGTTCTCGGCACGCACTGCGATCTGTCCGATCCCCGCAGCCATCCCTTCTACCTCGAGGTGACTGGCTTCCACATATTGCGCCTGATGCTCACTGCCTGCTGCCATCTCCTGCACCGTACCGGCGATCTGCTCGGTAGCCTTGCTCGTCTGCTCCGAGCTGGCCGTGAGCTGCTCGGCTGATGCCGCTACCTGTTCGGCGTGACTTCTCACTTGCAGAATAAGCTCTCGCAAATTGCGAATCATCCGGTTAAAGGAATCTGCCAGCTTCCCGATCTCATCCTTGGAGGTAACCGACAGCTCCTGCGTCAAATCGCCTTCTCCATCTGCAATGGCAGTAAGCTGCTTTTGAATCCGGTAAATAGGCAGTACGATGGAGCGGACGAGAAAGGCTCCAATTATGATTGCAAACACAATTCCTACAACGCTAAAGGATGATTGAATGATTTCCGAAGTAACGCGATTCGTTTCCAATCTGGCTTTTTCCGCTTCCTTATTGACGCTTACCTTCACAGTCAGTTGATCGATAATCTCGTCCAATTGCTTTCGCTCTTGTCTCTCGTCACCGAAGTGGAGGCGAATCGCTTCTTCCCGATCCCCTTTTGCATAGGCATCTACCGCTTTATTGCTCGCTTCCAAATAAGCGGTGAAGCGTTCCTGTAGCGGTTCTAAATCTTTCCCGTACTTCTGAATTGTATGCTGATCCGTGTTTATTTTATCAGCCAGGGCTCCGATTCTCTCCACTCTTTCTTGCATTTCCTTCGAGTACGAGGCATCTCCAGTCAAAAAATAGCCCCGCTCGTCGTTGTTGCGCCCTGTCATGACGAATTGTATTTCACGCAGCGAGGTGAGAAGCTCTCCCTCTTCGATCATCTCCGAGTAAGAGGCGGTGAGCATTTTGGTTTGAACGTACATATAAGTGCCTGAACTTAGCATGATAGCCAAAATAACACCAAACGCAATGATGAATTTGGTTCTGATTTTCATGATGAGCCTCCTTCTTTTGTTACAACCAGGAGCAATGTCGAAAACAGTCGAACCCCCACACTATCTGTTCCCCGTCCTCTATGCCCTCAAACTTCGCCGCAAGCAAAAAACCCCGCACTGCCATGCGGGGAATCCTCACTAGAACCACTCTTCTATTTCACACCAGATCGTGCCCGTTTCAATCCCTAACTCTTGCCGTAAGCTCTGGCTCTACAGCTTTTCGATGACCTTGTCGATCAGGCCGTATTCCAATGCTTCGGTCGCAGAGAGGAAGTAATCACGGTCTGCATCCTTTTCAATCTGCTCCACTGTCTTGCCAGAGCGCTCGGCAATAATGGAGTACAGCAAATGGCGGTGGCGCAAAATACGATCGGCCGCGATCTTGATGTCGCTCGCCTGTCCCTGGCTGCCACCCCAGGGCTGGTGAATCATCACTTCTGCATTCGGGAGAGCGTAGCGTTTGCCCGGCGCACCCGCTACCAGCAGCATAGCCCCCATAGAAGCGGCCATCCCTGTGCAAATCGTAGATACTTCTGGCTTCACGAAATTCATGGTGTCAATGATCGCCATCCCCGCCGTTACGGACCCGCCCGGCGAATTGATGTACAGATGAATGTCCTTTGTCGGGTCTTCCGCCGCCAGGAACAGCAGCTGTGCCACGACAGCATTGGCTACCTGATCATCGATGGCACTGCCGAGAAAAATGATCCGATCCTTCAGCAAACGGGAGTAGATATCATACGAACGCTCACCGTAACTGGTTTGCTCTACAACTACCGGAATAAGATTCATCCAAAACGCCTCCTTTTAATGACGGGATATTTGGTAATGGCTGCTAAGCGGCATTGTACATGCACATCGACTGCGGCGAAGCAGCCTGCACACTTTTGCGGTGAAAGCCGGAGGACACCTCTGTGACGATAGCCGGGCTCTCAGCAGGCCCTACTGTCCACGTCTTGACGGAAGCCTCCTGCTCCACAGCTGGGGGATTCCCTGCCCGAGACGGGAGCGAAATGACATTGCCCGATTGACGCTCCGGGCGGCTTTCCCAAACCACTACAGGTCTGGCCTTGCTTGGCGAAGTGGACTCTGCTCTCATGACTCTGTTCCTCCTTCTTTCGGATACACAGCGAGAATGACTTGATACGTCTCCTGCCCTTGTGCCTGTGTCTGATACTTTTTCACCAGCTGATTCACCAGCTGCACGTACTCCTCGACAAAGGCACTTCGCTGTTCTGCACTCGCCAAACGAATGCTGGCGTCGAGCGTCGCACTCGGTATCTGCTCTTCCTGATCGGAGCGTTCCATCAAAGCCAGGGCATCCCTTTTGATTCGCTCCGCTGTATTGACCAGATGCGACAAGGCTCCCTGATCCTTCATCTGCTGGACCGTATCACTCGCCCAGTTCAATGCTTCCGATAAAACATATGTCCGCGCGATGGCCAAATAGAGCACCTCAACCAGATTGCGCACCTGACGACTGCCGACTTTGCGCACCAGCCCGACCTTTTCCAGCGCTTTCAAATGATAGTTCACTCGCTGGGGAATTTCGTTGATCCCACGCGCTACCTCAGCAGCGGACGCTGGCTCCGTCAACCGGCTCAAAATCTCTGCTCGCAGCGGGTTCAACAGCGCCATCGCCTGTTCCGGTGATTCGACTACATACGTCTCCAACTGTTCATGCGCCACTAAAACACCTCATGACATTAATCATTTACGTAAAAATAGTTTATTACGTAGCTTTCCATTTGTCAAATGATGGATGAGCCTAACTTTCTTTTCAGTCATAAATAGAAAAAAGCCCCGCTTTTTACCGGAGCTTTCGTTCTTTCGATTTCACGCTTTCCCATTTCATCGGCGATATTCGATGGTCTCGCCGTTTTGCGGGATTTGCACGCGCTCGGCAAGCTTGTTTTCGCCCACGTACTCGCGAAGCTCGCTGCGACTGAGCAAGCAGTGATTCCACACTTCCATGTGTGCAACAAATACCTGGCTGCCAGGAGCAGTTTGCGCCACCTGCACGATGTCCTCTTTTGTCATCGTGATCGGATCTCCCACCAGGAACTGAGCAGCCCCGCCGAAAACTACAATGACATTCGGATCAAAGGTCGCGAGCGCCTGCTCCACCTCTTCGCACCAGATCGTATCCCCCGCGATATACAAAGTGGGCTCTTCCGCTGCCTGAAGCACAAAACCCGATACCGGTCCCATCTGCTTCCCAATTTCTCCTGTTCCATGATGTCCGCCTGTCCGATGGAAGCGAATGCCTTCCCACTCCAGTTCTTCCTGGACGACGATCACTTGCTCAAAGCCGTGCTCGGACAGCTTTTCTTTGTCAGGTGGCTGGCAGAACAGCGGCAAATTCTTCGGAAGCTGTTGGATCGCAGCTGGATCCAAGTGGTCCCCATGCGTATGCGTAACCACAATCGCATCCACCCCCTCCAGTACCTCCTGAACAGAGATAGGAAGCGCTGCTCCCGGATTGGGATGCTGATTTGGCGTATTGGCCACGGCTGGCAGCTCTCCTGGCGTGCTCAGCATCGGATCCACCAAAAGCGTGTGTCCTTTATAGGTAATTCGCAGGGTTGCATGACGCACGAGCTGAATGTGCATGTTCGATCTCTCCTTTGCCAGTTATACTAGTATCACTACTCTCATTGTAAAACGGACGTGGCTGATGCCGCGAAAGAAGAGGCATCCGTTCGCTTTCGCCGTGAAAGGAGATTGCCATGCTCGATCAAACAGACCTGTCTATTCTCGATTTGCTGCGTGAAAATAGCCGACTTCAGTGGAAAGACATCGGGGAGCGAGTCCATTTGAGCGGTCAGGCCGTTGGCAACCGCATCAGAAGGATGGAGGAGCAGGGAGTGATTCAAGGCTATACGACAAGGATCGATACCTCCAAAATACCAGCCGAGCCTTCGTTGACCGCGATTGTCTCGATGTTCATGAATACCAATGACCACCAATCCTTCATTCGCTTTGTGTCCACTCGGTCAGAAATTGCCGAAGCCTATCGGACAAGCGGTGAAGGCTGTTACTCCCTGATCGTGCGTGTCAGAGACCAGACTACTCTCACCGCTCTGCTGGATGAGCTGCTGCCTTTTGGCAATTACCGAATCAGCCTCTCCATCGGAAAAATCAAATAGGACAACGATTTCGACTGCACGCATTTTCCTCATTATTATGGGTTGCCTGATAATGTGAACAGGAGTAGAATGATGGTTACCAAGAACGCAGGTTCTTGCGTTGCCAACAGAAAGGAGGAGAATCGCCATGGAAGACTTTTTGTTCTTGCTTTCCCTGGAGGATTTCTTCGCCTTGCTCGCCCTTTTTGTGGGGTGCTTCACCTCGATATTTTACTTGAGAAGGTGTGCGTCTCCACGAAAGCCGGCTATTCAATGGCACCTAAGTGATGCTTATCAACCCAGCATTAATCCTGGTATGGTTGAAACCTATCCGATGGCGGCAAGGCAACCGCTGCGCAACCGATTAATCCGGCGCACGCAGCATGCAGATGGCGAACCTGATACATATGATCTCCTGATTTTTGGATAATCCGTTTGCTGGAATAGACCAAAAAGGAGGTAGATCTTATGATCGCCAAATACATCGGAGAAGCTTTATTATTTGCTGTTAGCCTGCCCATTTTTGCCTTCCAAACGGCAGAAAGCCTTCACGCTTTGGCAGACGCTTTTGTGCAAATGACCGATTTTATCAACATGAAGTAACGTAACGATGCTAAATAGCAAGCCTGCCCGTTTCATAGACGGCCAGGCTTTTTTGTTGCTCCTTTTTCTTACTCCTCGTTGATGCGGTCTCCCCGAGTCGTCGGTTGGGAAATGACAAGGAATTCCACCGCCCCCGCTCCTTCGTTCCGCATTTGATGGGACACTCCTGGAGGAACCTCTACGCCTTCCTGACTTCCGATGATATGACGAACACCCTCTACCTCCAGTACAGCCTGTCCGCTGAGCACAAAGAAAAACTGACGAGACCGCTCGTGAAAATGGCGCACCTCTGCCGTTTGACCGGGCATTCGCTCGTGGATGACACTCAGCTCCTGCCCTTTCACGAGATGCCAGCCATCACAGACGCCTCCCCAGATGTAGTGTTCTGCGTTTTCTTTGCTGATTTTGATCGACATTCCCTTCACTCCCATACACTTCCCAGTGAATTCCTGGCTAAATTGGTTTACGATTCGGTATCCTCATGGTAAAATAAGTGTAAGTCAACGAACAAGTTCATAAGTATAGAACACTGGTGGAGCCTGTCAACATAGGGTCCTTTTTGTCTTTTTTCGGAAGTCTGACAAAAGGGAGGCTATGTTTGCGGGCTCTTTTTGTTTTTTATTCGATACCAAAGGGGGAAATCACATGCTCATTCTACAGCTCGCCGTGATTCTGATCGCTTCCAAAGTAGCGGGAGATATCAGTGTTCGCCTAGGTCAGCCTTCTGTTCTCGGAAAGCTCTTGGTCGGGATTGTTCTGGGGCCAAGCGTGCTCGGCTTCGTGACCCATACGGAAATAATTTCAGAGCTCAGCCAAATCGGTGTGATCTTGCTTATGTTCATCGCTGGTCTGGAAACGGACGTCCATGAGTTCAAGCGGACCGGAAAAGCCTCTACTTCTGTCGGCGTCATGGGAATTGTGGTTCCACTGGCTCTGGGATATGGGGCTGGACTCGCGATGGGACTCTCGTCGATTGAATCGGTCTTTCTGGGGCTGTTGCTCTCTGCTACCAGCGTGAGCATCTCGGTACAAACGCTCAAGGAATTGGGCAAGCTTAGCTCCAAGGAGGGCTCGACGATCATGGGCGCTGCCGTCATCGATGACGTTCTGGTCATTCTGGCATTGGCGTTTCTCATGAGCTTTACAGGCGGCGATATCAATCTGGGGATGGTGATCCTGAAAAAAATCGCATTCTTTGCGATTATTATTCTGGTGTCATGGAAAGTGGTTCCGTGGGCACTCAGCAAGTTTGCCGCACTGAAAGTCACGCAATCCGTCATGTCAGCCGGCTTGATCATCTGCTTTCTGTTTGCCTACTTTGCGGAGTACACAGGGGTAGCTGCCATTATCGGCGCCTATATCGCCGGTGTGGCGATTGGTCTTACAAACTTCCGGGATGAAATCACGCACAAAGTGGAGACGATCGGCTACTCCTTGTTTGTCCCCATCTTCTTTACCTCTGTGGGAATCACAGCCCAATTTGACGGAATCGGGGAAAATCTATGGTTGATCGTCTCCCTCAGTATTCTCGCCATCGCCTCCAAGCTGTTCGGAGGGGCTGTTGGCGCCAAGCTGACGGGCTTTCCATGGCGTAACTCGATTGCGATCGGATCTGCGATGGTCTCTCGCGGGGAGGTTGCCCTGATCATCGCAGCTATCGGGCTGGAAAATCAGCTGCTCACCCAAGACATGTTTGCTGTGCTGATCGTGGTTGTCCTCGTGACAACCGTTGTAACGCCTCCCATGATGAAGTTCTTCTTTTCCGAGAAAGGGAGCCGCCATGATTCTCTGGCCTTGAAAAAGAACGCGTAAAAACAAATCACGCCCTCGCTGCACCTGCTATTCAAGCGGTTCAGTCGGAGGGCGTTTTTCCATTATAATGAAGGGGAGAAATAAGGAGGTCGGTCGTCATGAAAATCGTCATTGCCCCTGATTCCTTTAAAGGAAGTCTCACTGCGCTAGAGGTCGCAAAGTCCATCGCCCTTGGGGTACGCAAAGCCATGCCCGCTAGCGAGATCGTGATCAAGCCGATGGCGGATGGTGGAGAAGGTACCCTGCAATGCCTGGTAGATGCGACAGGCGGCAAGCTGCTGTATTCTCCTGTAAAAAATCCGCTTGGCCGCGACATTACTGCCCCGCTCGGTATTCTCGGGGATGGCGTCACCTGCGTGATTGAGCTGGCAGCAGCAGCTGGTCTTTATCTCATCAACGAAGAGGAGAGAAATCCGCTGCATACCACGACCTACGGGTTTGGGCAGCTGATCCGCGCAGGGCTTGATCTGGGCTGCCGCCGCTTTATTCTCGGCATCGGTGGCAGTGCGACCAACGACGGAGGGGCAGGCATGCTGCAAGCCCTCGGCTTTCAACTGCTCGACCAGCTGGATCAAGCTATTGCTTTTGGAGGTGGGGCGCTCGCCAGGCTTAAACGACTGGACAACAGTCAAGCCGACCCGCGCCTCAACGAATGTCAGTTCATCGTCGCCTGTGACGTCACCAATCCGTTTGTGGGTCCGAATGGTGCGTCTCACGTTTTTGGCCCACAAAAAGGAGCCACACCAGAAATGGTGGCCCAACTCGATGACAGTCTGCGCCGCTTTGCCGACCTGATCTACCAGACAGAAGGAATCGCGATTCACGACTTGCCAGGAACGGGTGCAGCGGGTGGAGTAGCAGGTGCCTTGCTCGCCTTTTTGGGAGGCCAGCTGCAGTCAGGCATCCAGATTGTGCTCGAGACGACTGGACTTCCGGATGCCTTGACGGGCGCAGACCTCGTCATAACCGGTGAAGGTCAGGTCGATTATCAAACCGCTCAAGGGAAAACGCCCACCGGAGTTGCACGGCTCGCCAAACAATCCGGTATCCCCTGTCTCGTACTGGCAGGCTCAGTTGGAAAAGGCATAGAAGCGCTCTATCAGGAAGGCGTCACCGCCGTTTTTTGTATCGCCAATAAACCTATGACGCTCGAGCAGTCTATGCGGCAGGCGCCTGAGCTTTTGGCCCAAACCGCCGAGCAGGCCATTCGCCTTTTTTCCCATCGAAGGCTTTAGTGCTACTTGGTTTCCCGGTGTAGGGTGTATTTTTTCAAGCGTGGAGAGTACTTTTTCAGCTCCAGCCGCTCGGGATGGGTGCGTTTGTTTTTCGTTGTGATATAGTTGCGGTCCCCCGTCTCTGTGCATTGCAAGGTAATATTGACTCTCATCTGTTATCTCCTCCTCAGGAAGTCATTGTCTCTACGACGGTGTCAGCCGTAGGCAACGGATCCGGAAGCAGCGACCAATCAGCCGCGAACTCCTCGTCGGTCAACAGGCACATCTGCAATTGGTCCTCGATCTGCTCCCGGTTCAAGTCGATGCCGATAAAGACAAGCTCATTGGTTCGATCTCCATGCTCGGGATCCCATCCTGCTTGCCACTCTGGATCTTCGGCGAGCAGAATTTGTCTTTCTGCTTCCGGTAGCGCTGCTGTCCAAAGCCCGGCAACTCCCACCTCGATCGAAGGCCCAGCCTGACTCAGCGTCATGGCCACATCATTGCGTGTCGCCAGCCAAAAGAAGCCCTTTGCCCGGACGACTTCTTCCGACCATTGGGTGAGCCATTTCCCAAAGCGTTCGGGATGCAAGGGGCGTCTTGCACGAAAGACAAAAGAGGAAATCCCGTACTCATCAGTCTCTGGTGTATGCTCCTCTTTTTGCAGCTCGGCAATCCAGCCCGCCGACTGACTGGCACGTTCAAAATCAAACAGGCCTGTATTCAAAATTTCGTGTGGCTCTACCTGTCCCCGTTTGGAGCGAATCAGCCGGGCGTTCGGCTGCAGCTTGCGCAGAACTCCTTCCAGCTTCTGCAGATCCTCTGGGTCAACCAGATCGCATTTGTTCAGGATGAGGACATCGCAAAACTCGATTTGGCTGATCAGCAGATCGACCACTTCGCGGGTGTCTTCCTCCCCTACGGCCTGCTCTCTGTCCAGTAGACTTTCTCCCGAGGAAAAGTCATGCCAGAAGCGATACGCATCCACGACTGTTACCATCGTATCCAAGCGGCAGTGGGCAGAGAGATTGATTCCGTTTTCCTCGTCCAGATAGGTAAAGGTCTGTGCAACAGGCACTGGCTCACCGATGCCAGTCGATTCGATCAGTATGTAATCGTATCGCCCTTCCAAAGCCAGCCGCTCGACTTCTGTCAGCAAATCCTCTCGCAGTGTGCAGCAGATGCATCCGTTGGACATTTCCACTACCTTTTCCTCCACTCGAGAGATCCCCCCTCCTTGTGAAACGAGAGCACCATCTACATTTACCTCACTTAAATCGTTAACAATAACGGCTACTCGCAGCCCATCGCGATTGTTCAACACATGATTGAGCAGGGTTGTCTTGCCCGCTCCCAAATAGCCACTCAAGACCGTAACGGGTATCCGTTTGTCTGTCATTCTTTTATTCGCTCCTTGAGAGTTTTTTAAATCGTAACAATTACGATTTGTTGATTATCCTACACCCACTCGGATGAGGATGTCAAGATAAAACGTAACAATTACGATTTAATCACTTTTTTATCGCTTAGCGAAACGCCAAAAGGCAGGTTTGGCTATTCTTTCTGGCATAAAAACAAAAAGCCCCTTCTTCACATCGTGAAAAAGGAGCTTTCCTTCCTTCCGGAGATCTTGGTTCTTTTGAATTACTTCCCTTTATTCATCGCAACCGCTTCCCCGTAAGCACCGATGACGGGCTGGTAAACGCTTCGTGCGTTCAGCTGCGCCTGGTCTACGATTGCCGCAGGTCGATTGTCCTTCCAGGTCAACAGGCTGTAAGTATCCCCCGTTGCATTTGGCATGGTTACCAGGATGTCTTTGATTCCATCCGGATTGCCATGCGCGATCGCGAGCTTTGGCAGATGGCCGCTGTCCCGTTGACCTACGGAAATGAAGGTTTGCTGGTTGGACTCCCCTTCACGTACAACGACGCGAAGATGATCTGCTCGCAGGTTCATGGCGCTGCCCATTTTATCTCCAATCAAGAAGATGTGGTCCTTCACACCATCCCCTGTCACATCCGCGTACTTGGTGTCCAGTACATAGGTAATGTCTTTCCCCATGCTGAAGCCGCTGTTGACATCTACCTCCGTGGACGGCAAGTTGTCCCAGTCCGCCTTTTGTACGGAAACGCTGAGCAGCTGCGGCTTTTGATCCACGACGTTCCAGACGCTGGTCGCAACAGCGATGCGGTCTTCCCCGTTTACGCCCCAAATGATTTGCTGACCTTTCCAGCGCAGATTGCCATTGGCATCATAGTACGGGATCAGCTGGGCCAGCTTTTGCGAGAAACCGTTCATTTTCTTTGCCAGCTTGCCGTTTCCTTGGTACACTCCTTGTCGTACATATGTCGCTTTATTGGCAGACACATCAAAGGTACTGACTGCTTTTGTCAAACCGTTCGTCACATTGACCTTGAAGCCATCCACAAATTGAATCTGAAATGGAATGTTCGTCTGAGGCGGCAATAGGACAACGGATGCAAAAGACTGCGTGTTGATTGCTTTCGCTTGAACCGGATCAGCCCCCAGGCCCGCGCCAAAGAGAATTGCGCCGCTGCATGCGACAGCCACCAAAGATTTATACCATGCTTTCATACTATCGTCCTCCTTCTACCGGGTTCTTTTGTCTATTTCCAAATCGTTACACCCATGTATACCCTTCCCTTTCGTATTCTTAACGAGTGGGATAAGCCAAATGTTGCAAGTAATATTTTCCTGTTTTCTTCGTTCTTTTTTATCAGATGAGCAGATGCTGGCTTTCCTCTAAAAACGGATACTTCTTAGCACATAAGTCTCACAGGGGTTTTTTAACCGGTTTGCAACAACTTTATGAGTCTGTCAGGCTACAATAGAGTCAATCGACCTAAGAGCAGAAAGGAATCTTCCTCATGAAAAAGGCATGGCTATACGCTGCCACAATCACCTACACACTTCTGAGTGGATGCGGTCTAACCGATACGCCTAACGAATTGATGCGGGCACCTTCCGCAGATGGTGACCAGCAATCGATCAATCAGGCGGTAATGCAGTTTTTGCCGCCCGGCTCTCAATTGACTGTACCCCTGCATCCTGACGAGTCTAGTGCCGTTTCGCTGCAGGATTTGAACGGAGATGGCTCCCCAGAGGTCACTGCCTTTTACAAGTCGGAAAAAACCGACTATGAAATCGGCGTATTGATCCTCTCCCAAAAGCAAGGCAGCTGGTCAAAGGTAGCCACCTATACAGGCATTGGGAGCGAGCTTGATTACGTTCAATTTTTGGACATGACGGGAGACCACATCCCTGAAATGCTGATCGGTTTTGGCGGAGGTGACGATCTGAACAAAGAGCTTTCTGTCTTCTCCCTCGCAGAAGGGAACCTGAAGGAGCTGTTGAAGCAGACGTATTCCGTCTTGGCCGTTGGCGATTTGACGGGAGACGATCAGGCGGAGCTCGCTCTCGTGATCCATGACCACAACAATCTGACTTCCCAGGCGCAAATCTACGGGGTGTCCCATGACAAACTCGACAAGATCGCAGAGCTCGCCCTCGATGGCGGGGTAAATGGCTATGAACAGGCATTGATCGGGAAAGCCTCCGAGAAGCAGAACGGATTGTTCGTGGAAGCAGGGCTTGGTGCGCATTCGGCTTCGACCGATCTCTTGCTGCTGGAGAACGGGCAGCTGCGCAATCCGCTGGCAAAAGTCGAGGGACAGATGGATTTGACGTTCAAGCCCTATCCGTTGTACAGCGAGGACATCAATGGCGATGGAATCATCGAGATCGGCGTAAGTACGCAGCCAAAAGGCACGGACGATCTGCCTATGGTGGCCATCCCGTGGATATCGTCTTATTACCGTTGGGATGGGGCTTTTGGCTTGACTCACGTCGAAGACCATTACCAAAATTACGGAAATGCCATCGATTTTCGCATTCCAAAAAAATGGGGCGATCGATATACGATCGAAATCGGGCAAGAGTCCGATTCTCCCATCATTCACCTGCTCTATTTTGACGAGGAAACGAAGGCAAAAGCGGAGCTGCTTGCTCTGCATACGATCCCGCAAAAGTCCTGGAGCCAGGTCGAGGACCAGCTCAAACAAAAGCATGCTCCTTATGTCTTACTGAAAGAAGAGGGAAAGCAGGTACTCGTAGCGATTTCCCCTCAGGGAACGCCAGATCTGGACTCCGCCTCCTTGCAGAAGTACAAGGCGATGCTACTGACACAGGATGAGATCCGTCAGCTTTACCGCCCGTTGCGGATTCCCCTTTAATCGAGGAGCGACAATCGTCACAAGCTATACAGGAAAGGAGCGAACACGATGAAAGTGCTGCTGCTGGAAGATGAAAAGTCCATTCGCGATTTTGTCCGCATCAACCTGAAGCGGGAAGGCTTTGAAGTCGTGGAGGCAACGACTGGGGAAGAAGCACTGGAGCTTGCGGACAGCCAACAGAATTTGGAGATCGCGATCCTGGATGTCATGCTGCCGGGCATGGACGGCTTCGAGGTATGCGGTCTGCTGCGAAAAAAATATCCTCGCCTCGGGATCATCATGCTGACCGCGAAAAGCCAGGAGCTCGATAAAGTAATGGGCTTGGAATTCGGGGCCGACGACTACGTAAGCAAGCCGTTCAGTCCGGCAGAGCTGTTGGCGCGTGTAAAAGCGCTGCACCGCCGGCTAACCCCTATCGAGGCTCCTGTTGAAAAAAATGAAATCGACATTCATCCCTTTACGTTGCTTTTGGATGAACGGAAGCTGATCAAAAAGGATCAGGAAATCGTCCTGACCCCCAAAGAGTTTGCGATTATCAAGCTGCTGGCGGAGAATGCGAACAAAGCGATCAGCCGCGACGAAATTCTGACTGCCGTATGGGGTCAATTCTTCGTCGGCGACTTGAAAATCGTCGATGTCAACATTCGCCGCATCCGCCAAAAAATCGAATACGATCCCGCCCACCCCGCCTTCCTGGAGACGGTATGGGGCTATGGCTACCTATGGCGAAAGGACGTTACCGATGAAGGGAATTAGGACCCGGCTGATTGTTTATTTCGGCCTGATCCTGCTCTTGATCGTTCTGGTGCTGGAAGGGTTGTTTTATTGGGCCGTGCACACCTACTACTTCGGCACAGCTACCGAAGCGTTGGTGACCCGCTCCACGACTTATACCAATTTTATCAACAAGTACGCTACCGGCTATCGCCTCAAAGACAAGGCGCGCTACATTTTGGAGAACGCCTCGAACGAAGAGTACGCAAAAATCGAAGTGCTCGATGTAAGTGGAAAGGTCATTTTGAATTCATATGGTTTTCAAACAGGAGAAATCATTGATACACCTGATGTTTCCGATGCTCTGAGGGGCTTGACAGGGATTCATGTGGGGAAAAGCCCGCAGACTCGCGAACGCGTCATCGCAGTGTCCACGCCGCTTACCTTCCAAGGGGAATATGCCGGGGTCCTGCGCTATACGATTTCAGCCGAGCCGCTATATCACGCCGTCAACCAGATTGCTTTGTACGGAGCGGGTGTCGGAGCGGGCGTGGTGTTCTTTGCCTTTGCCCTCAGCCTGATCATCGCCAAGCGTATCGTGGACCCGATCGAGGACCTGACCAAAGCCGCGATCCAAATGGCAAAAGGAAACTACTCGGCTCGTGCCGCCAAACGCTACGACGATGAGGTAGGCACGCTCGCTGAGACATTTAACTACATGGCAGCGGAGATCGGGAAAAATGAAAAGCTGAAAAACGACTTTATCTCCTCCGTTTCCCATGAGCTGCGCACCCCGCTGACGTCCATCAAAGGCTGGGGCGAAACGCTGATCTCGGGAGGGCTGGAGGAGCCTGAAGAGACGATGCTCGGGCTGGAGGTCATCTCCAAGGAAACGGACCGCCTGATCGGAATCGTGGAGGAGCTGCTCGACTTCTCCAAGTTTCAATCTGGGGAAATGAAGCTGTCATTGGAGCGCATGGATCTGCGGGAGGTATTAGACGACGTTCACCTGCAATTCGCGATTCGCTCCCAGGAAAAACAGGTAGCGCTCCAGCTGGAGATTCCCCCTGCTCCCCTCGCGATCATGGGCGATTTCAACCGTCTCAAGCAGGTGTTTGTCAATTTGCTCGACAACGCCTTCAAATTTACCCCCCGCGACGGCATCATCACGGTTACCGCCACGGAAACCGGCGGCAGACTGATGATCTCCGTTGGGGATACCGGCGAGGGCATCGATGCAGACGACCTCCCTCATATTACCGGGAAGTTTTACAAGGGTCGATCCAAGCAGTCCGGAAGTGGACTGGGACTAGCCATCTGCAAGGAAATCGTCGAGCTGCATCGTGGGCGGTTGTACGTCAACAGCACGCTCGGAGAAGGAACTACGATCACAGTCGAGCTCCCAGCAGCCAAGACCATAAACATAGCGACAAAAGGGTAGGAAGAGCCGCGACTATCCCTGCCTACACCTTGCTCTGTACCCGACGCGCGATCGCAGTCACAAGCTTGCGCGGCGCCAAGCGGACGGAGAAGGTAATCAGGCGATTTTTCCAACCCGGAATGACCAGCGACCTAGCGTTGCGAATGCGTATTTACACGTATGGTAGAAAATGGGGCTTGCTTGCGTGCTACCCTCTAGACACTCCTTTTATTACCAGTTATCTTTTAGTGAAAGCATAAATGAATCGGTCAAATCGGGAGGGATTCGCATGGAATGGCAGACCTTTACCCGCGCTGTGGATGTGCTGGAAAAAGGCCAAAGCTTCATGGAACAGCGGGCATCACTTCATCCTTGCTGGCAGCGGTGTCCAGGCTCAAAAAGCCGCTGAGCAGGCGCAAAAATGGCTACGCGTCCACATGCGTCGCTATACTCAGTCAACAGCTTTTGGATGCGGGCTACCAGTTCTGCTCCCTTTACACCGATCTCGCCAATCCGACCTCAAACCGGATCTATCAGGCGATTGGCTATCGGCCAATTCAAGACTCAGTCGTGCTCAGGTTTGATCGTTGAATCTCGTTTACATAAAAAAACCTCTTTCGAGGACTTTTCAAAGAGGAGCGATCGCGTTTTAGCGGTAGGTTTTTATGCGCTCCGGAATTCATAAGCCTATCGCTTATAAATTCCTATACGTTGAAAAAGGGAACGCTAACGTTAGCGCTCCCTTTGCTTGCTTTAGAAACTGTTTTCAATAACCAGCTGGTCCAGTCCGAGGCGATCTGTTGGATGTGCTTGCACGGCGGCTTTCCCGATGGTGAGCATTAGCGATGGGATATAACGGGACGGGATGTTCAAGGCTTCTACGAGCTTCGCTTTGTCGTAGCCTCCCATTGGGCAAGTGTCATAGCCTTTCGCTTTGGCAGCCAGCATCAACTGCATAGCAGCGTAGGAGGAATTGCGGATCGCTTCATCGCGTGCCATTTCCGGATTGTTTTTATACGCATTCTCGACTTGGGAAATCATCGTATCGCGAACTTGCTGAGAAACCAGGCCCTTTGCCAGCGCTTGGTCGTACACGACAGTCGCAGCCTTGTCTGCTTCCAGATCTCCCAGTATGATGATAGTAGCATAGGCATCTATGACTTGCTGCTGGTTGTACGCGATTGGTAGCAGCTTTTGCTTGATAGCCGGATCGGTTACGACCAGAAAGCGCCAGTGCTGCAGGTTCCATGAGGATGGCGCGCTAGCTGCCAGACGCAGGATTTCGTTCAATTCCCCTTGAGGGATCGCTACATTCGGGTCGTATTTACGTACGCTATGTCTTGCTTCCATCGCCTGTTCGGCTGTTAATTTCTGATCTGTTTGCATGTGAGGGCCTCCTTTTGTTTCACACAGTTGATTCATAATACGAACATTACTTACTTTATTATAGTTAGGTATTTTTCGCAACTATATTTTTCAATCTCACTTTTCTATTGTTAGGAGGACAATAACATGACATTCATGGATAACATTGTCATCGTCACAGGTGCCGGAAACGGGATTGGACGTGCCGTAGCCACCTTGTACGCTGCCAATGGCGCGCATGTCATCATCGCCGAACGAAACCGAGAAGCTGGAGAGGCTGTCGCCCAAGCCATCCAAGCCTCCACGGCTACTACTGGTTCTGCCACGTTCCACCAAACAGATGTCAGCCAGCCACACGAAATCGAACAGCTGATGGACATGGTCGACGCGCGCTGGGGTCGATTGGACGTGCTGATCAACAACGCCGGGCTGTCCACTTGGGAATCCCCTTACGAGCTCCCTGTAGAAGCGTGGGATCATATCCTCAACACCAACCTGCGCAGCGTCTTTCTCGGCTCGCGGGAGGCAGCCAAAATCATGAAAAGACAGGGCAAAGGAGCCATTGTCAACCTGTCCTCTTCGCGTGCGCACATGTCTGAGCCCAATAGCGAAGCGTACGCAGCCTCCAAAGGCGGGATTCTCGCCTTGACGCATGCACTCGCTGTTTCCCTCGGTCCTGACGGTATCCGGGTCAATGCAATTTCTCCAGGCTGGATCGAAAATGGCGACTACTCCGCTCTGCGTCCCGAGGATCATGCCCAGCATCCAGCAGGGCGTGTCGGTGTACCCGATGACATTGCCCGCGCCTGCCTATTTTTGACCCAGAAGGACAACGATTTTATTACGGGCACAGAGCTGATCGTCGATGGCGGCATGACGAGAAAGATGATTTACCTGCCATAAGCTAAACCAATGCCCCTCCTTTTGAATACCTTGGTAGTAACCAGAGACAAAGGAGGAGTCCCATGCCATTTGAAGAGGAAGACCTCAGACTGCTCGCTCTATGGCTGCTTGCCATCGGGTATCTGATTCTTGCCTTTACAGAATTGGCTGCCCTTTACTACTAAATGCTCAACGAAAAATCCACTCGCTCTTATGAGACGAGTGGATTTTTGAGTTCCATTATTTTTTGAATCACCACGTTTTAAACGGCGGCGAGCCTGGGGCCTGATGATGAATCTGCTCCATGATCGGATAACCGTACGCCATCACGATCAGGAAAGCGACGAGTCCAATCCATACCGGCCATCTTTCCAGCAAGCGCGGTACCTGCTGCTCTTTTTCCGTTTCCCCAATCGGATACTCGGTGTAGCCTTTTGGTGCGTAGAAGGTCAGGTACACGAGGATGAGAATCAGCAGGATCGCTGCCACAAACAGCAGTCCTCCGCCAAAAGCCATCACCCGTTGATAATCCATCCAGCCCAATGCCGTCGGATGATCCATGTAGGTCGTATAGTCAGTCCGACGTGGAGCTCCCGAGAGACCCATTGTGTGCATGGCAAACGACATCAGGAACATCCCTACTGCCCAGAATACGGTTTGGACCATCCCCATCCGATTGGCCGTGCGCGTAAGAGTCCGCCCTGTCAGTACAGGGATGAGCCAGAAGCTGACCCCAAAGAATGTAAGTGCTACGGCTGCTCCCACGGTGATGTGGAAGTGCCCGGTAACCCAAATCGTATTGTGCACAACCGCATTGATCTGGTTACTTGCGTTGATAATACCGCCTGCACCGCCAGGGATAAAGAAGAGCATCCCTACAAACGGAGCGAAGAAGCGTACGTCTGTCCAGGGCAGCTTTTTCAGCCAGCCGAAGAGACCGATTCCTCCCTTTTTGCGTCCCGTGGTTTCGAAGATCGCAAACATCGAGAAGGCTGTCATGAGCGATGGGATGACGACAATCAGCGTCAATGTCACGTGAATCATTTTCCAGCCAGCCGAGATCCCTGGCTCCATCAGCTGATGGTGGAAGCCGACCGGAATCGAGAACAGCAGCAAGAGGATAAACGCGAGACGGCTGAGCGAGTCACTGAAAACATGCCCGCCGATAATCCGCGGCACACACACATACCATGCGATGTACGCCGGCATCAGCCAGAAGTAAACTAGTGGATGTCCGAAGAACCAGAACAAGGTACGACTCAGCATGATGTTGATCGTTGGCGAGATGCCCAGCGACCAAGGGATTAGCTGAAAAATAACCTCGACCGCTACGGGAAGCGTCGCGATAATCCACATCACAAACGTCGTCACTGACATGAACACAAAAAGTGGAGAGATTTTTCCAGGATTCTCTTTTTTCCATTTGCGATAGCTGGCAAAGACAGCAAAGCCTGCGAACCAGCTGCCGACGACGAGAAGCGCTGCCCCGATGTAGAAGAACGGAGATGCTTTTAGCGGCGCATAAAACGTGTACAGGACCGAAGCTTCGTTCATCAGGATCGTGACAACAGCCATCAGCGTACCGACTACCATCAGGATCCAGCCAGCCCAGCCCCACCCGAGTGCCGTTTTGTGAAGCGAACCTCCAGTTGTGCGCGCTACACCTGTCAGAAGAAAGCCAACGATGAAAAACGTCGTAAAAATAAGTGCCATCAGCACACCGTGGGCCGTCAAGATCTGATAGTAATTCGTCCAGCTGGGAAGCTCCATGATCCCGCCGCGCACCATGCCCTGCACCATACCAGCAATCGCTGCAAGCCCAAAGGCAATGTACGCCACCCAGATATACGACAATCCGAGACGTGCTGCCGGACGGGCAACAGTAGAAGGCAGTCTATCTGTATCAACCTTTCGTGCGATTACCATGTAAAATCACCTCGCTCTATTTCACGATGATCGTCGTCGCCATCACCTGATGACCGGCGCCGCAATATTCGTTGCAAATGATCAAGTACTCACCTGGCTTGTCAAAGGTGTATGTCGCCGAGTTGATATGTCCCGGCATGACCATGAAATTGACGTTCGTACCAGGAATCTGGAAGCCGTGGATCACATCTGGACTCGTCACGTGAAAATTAACCGTCGAGCCTACCGGAACTTCCATTTTGGTCGGCGAAAAGCCAAAAGCAAAGGCCGTCATGTAGGCGTCGTATTCTTTATCTCCTACCTGCTTCAAGCCTGGTTTATCAAAAGGCGGTGTCTCTGCTACCTTCTTCGGATCAATCATTTCCATATTGCTGGGCGGAGCCATCCCCATCGCAAATGCGTTCACGCACAGCAGCAGGATAAACAAGGCCAGCCCACCTGCTCCCAGCATCAACCAAATTTTTTCAAACCGATGCAAATGCATACGTACCCTCCTTCGCTTCCCCTCTTATGCACGCTCTAGGAAAAGGCCAAAAACACCAAACCAACTGAGGAGAATGATTCCTCCGACGATCAGCACAGCGGCAAACGTACCCTTGAGATTTTCCTGTTCTGTCTGCGGGCCCGTCTGCTTGTGACCCTTCTTTTTTTCCGGGCTGTTTGTCTGCGTCTCCATCGTGCTCTCCTCCTTTCTTTGTGCCTTTCATGGCGTCGTTCCTTTACGCCTTCATTCTATCCCGTGGCAGAGGCAGAAGTAATTCGGGGAAATCCCCTAAAGTGGGGAGAAAACACCCTGATATTATCCAGTTTCTGTCACAGGTTTGACACAGCAAAAAGACCAGCCCACAAGCATGGCGGCTGGTCTTCCTTCGACTCCCGGGAGAACTTCAATGAGAAAACTTGGCTCCTGCAAGCCTTTTGGCTGAATCTTCGTTGCAGAACGAAAAACCGCCAGCCCGGCACGTTGGCGTGTGCACGAAGCTGGCGGTTCCTAACTGTTTTGATGACGAACGAAATGCTTTCCGAATCTTACGTTACGCTGTATGCTTGCCTTCGAGCTCAGCCTCGATCTTGGAAGTCTTCGAGGATTCACCCATGCGCCAGTAGACGACGAGGCTCAAGGCAACACAAGCGGCTACATAGTAGTAGAAGAGGGACTCGACCCCGATACTCTTGAACCAAAGTGCGATGAACTCCGCTGTACCTCCGAAGATCGCTACGGTCACCCCATACGGGAAGCCGACACCCAGTGCGCGGATTTCCGTTGGGAACAGCTCGGCTTTTACGATCGCGTTGATCGATGTATAGCCTGTGACGATGATGAGACCGATCAGCATCAAAAGGAAAGCCATGTACGGGCTTTTGGTCTGCTCCATGAGCAGGAACAGTGGAACGGTAAACAGTGTTCCCAAAACCCCGAAGCCAATCAGCAGTGGGCGTCGGCCAATCCGGTCGGACAGCGCGCCAGCAATCGGCTGCAGGATGACGAATACGAGCAAGGCGACAAAGTTAATCCAGCTGACTTCCTCTTTCGGCAGTCCTACTGTATTCACCATGAATTTTTGCAAATAAGTCGTGTATGTGTTGAAAGCGATGGTTCCCCCGAGAGTCAGACCGACTACTGCCATGACTGCCTTCGGATGCTTCATCAGCTCTTTGAGGGTACCAGCCTTGTCCCGGCTTTTCGTCCCCATTTTCTCAAACTGATCGGACTCGTCCATGCTACGGCGCAGCCACAGGACAGCCAATGCCCCCAAGGCTCCGATCACGAAAGGAATGCGCCAGCCCCATGTATGCATAGCATCTTCGCTCAAGATTTGCTGCAAAATAATCTGTACACCCAGCGCAACCAGCTGACCACTGATCAGTGTAACGTACTGGAAGCTGGAGTAGAAGCCGCGGCGACCTTTGTCAGCCATCTCGGACAGATAGGTTGCGGAAGTTCCATACTCTCCACCGAGCGACAGCCCTTGGAGCAAACGAGCCAAAACGAGAATGATAGGAGCAAATACGCCAATCGTTTCGTAGCCCGGCGTACAGGCAATGACCAGAGATCCGCCGGCCATGATGGTCACAGACAGTGTCAGCGCTGCACGGCGGCCGTGACGGTCAGCGTAGCGTCCTAGGAGCAAGCTCCCGATCGGACGCATCAAAAATCCGATAGCAAATACTGCTGCTGTGTTCAAGAGCTGGCTGGTCGGGTCTCCTTTCGGGAAAAACTGGGACGAAAAATAGACCGCAAAAGCTGCATAGGCATACCAGTCGTACCATTCGATCAGGTTTCCGAGTGAGCCTTTAAAGATGTTGCTTGTGATACGCCGTGACTTTTCGCGTTCGCTCAATTGAGCCATTGTTGTACCCTCCTCTTGTTTGCTTCGAACCTTCTGCGCCGGAGATATTGAAACCGCTTGCAAATGAAACAATACCTTTGCATGTGCAAGAGGGGCATCATTTGCTTTGAAAGGGATTTCATTTTCCCCCGAAACGGATTCGAATAATCTGAACTGTCCTTATTTTAGATCGATCATTTTCCCGGTATCTATCAACTCGTCCCGAGTGGTCAAAAACGGCAGCTGACCTGCCAATAATCCCATTTGAATGGCGTTGATTAATATTCCTGATCGAGCTACTCTTTACCATAAGGGGGCTATTATGACTTTCACCATGCTACTGAGACTGCTGGAAAACATATCCGGGATCGCGGTGATCTCCCTCATCATCGGCCAGCTGGATTATTTTCGAAACATTGTGTACGGAAAAAACGACTGGAAGCGGATCGTGATCCTCTCCACGCTGTTTGGCTTCCTATCTGTGATTGGAACGGAGCACGGCATCCGCATCAATGATGCTCTCGCGAATACACGCATTGTCGGAGCGGTTGTGGGAGGATTGATCGGGGGACCCGTGGTCGGCTTGATCGCAGGTATCATAGGAGGTATTCATCGCTATTCGATCGGGGGCTTTACCGCTGCCGCCTGTGCCATCTCGACCGTTATGGCAGGCGTCTTCGGAGGAATGGTCAGCAACAAAATCAATCTGTTTCGCTTGAAATGGCAGCATATCGTGCTGGTCGGCCTGGTCGCCGAGCTGATTCAAAAAGTGATGGTGCTGCTCATCGCAAGACCGTTTTCGGCGGCACTCGAGCTGGAAATGAAAATCGCTATTCCCACGACACTCGTGACCGTTATCGGACTGTTGATCTTCACGCGTATCTTTTTGAATATGAAAATGATGCAGGACCAGTCTGGCGCTTTGGGTGCCAATCTGGCGCTGTCCATCGCGAGTCAGACTCTGCCGCACCTGCGGACAGGACTTACTGTCTCCTCTGCGGGAAAAACGGCCGAAATCATCCGTGAAATTGCCATGGTCGACGCTGTTGCGATTACAGACCGGGAGAAGCTTTTGGCCGCGAAAGGCGCCGTTTTGGAAAACTATGTGCAAAAAGAGACGCTTTGCGTACAAGTAGCGGAATCTGTTTTGACGCAAAATGCATTGGTGTGCCTGGACAAAAATCCATCCACTCCCCGCTCGCTTCGTCTAAAGTCGGTGATCGCCGCGCCTTTGTACCATCAAAATCAACCGATTGGGACACTGCAATTTTACTTGAAAAGCGCTTCCTTCCAATCGTCCCAGACCAGCCAGAAATTGCTGGACGGCTTGGCCAATCTCTTGTCCGTCCAAATCGAGCTGGCCGAAATCGAGCATCAGTCCAAGATGCGGCAGCAAGCGGAGGTAAATGCCCTGCAGGCGCAAATCAACCCGCATTTTTTGTTTAATACGCTGGGCACGATCAGCTCTTATTGTCGGACAAACCCTGAACAGGCGAGAAGCTTGATCGGCAATTTGAGCGACATCTTCCGGCGCAATCTGAAAAGCAAAGGCAATTATCACAGCTTGCAGGAAGAGCTGGACGGGATTACGTCTTATCTGGAAATCGAGAAGGTCCGATTCGCCAACCGCCTGAAGGTGAACATGGAAATAGATGAAGCCCTACTCGATCGAAGGCTGCCGATCCTGACGCTGCAGCCAATCATCGAGAACGCCATTCACCACGGCCTGTTCCCCAAAATCAGCGACTGCGTCCTCACGATACGTGTAGAGGAGTCCGGTCATGACGTAAAAATCAGCATCGAAGACAACGGGGTGGGAATCAGCGAAGAGCGCCTGGCTGAGATTTGGAATCATCAATCGCGGGGAATCGGCTTGTCCAATGTTCATCAGCGGCTGCAATCCATCTATGGAAAAGAGTACGGTCTGCAAATCCAGAGCACGCCTGGCGACGGAACGATCGTTTCTTTTGCCGCCCCGTTAACTGCTTCTTGAAAGGATGTGCATCCGTATGTTCTTGAAAACGATGATTATCGATGACGAGCCTGCTATTTGTTCCGAATTGGAATATTTGCTGAAAAAGTATATCGATATCGATGTGATTTCCATCCATTACAATCCGATTGATGCCCTTCCCCATATTGTCAATTCGGAGCCTGACCTTCTCTTTCTCGATATTCAAATGCCCGGGATGAGCGGCCTGGAATTTGCTCAAAAGTTGAGTCAGCTGTCGCGGCCACCGCTCATCGTTTTTTCGACCGCGTTTCATGAGCACGCACTGGAAGCCTTTTCGACTCCTGCTGTTGGCTATCTCACCAAACCGATCTTGGAGTCGCAGCTGGATGATGCGATCAAAAAAGTGAAGAGCCTTTTGCATAAACCGGACGGATACGAGCGCACGCCCACATCGGGTGACCATGCTGGGCTGGGTGCAATTCTGGACGAGCAGGTCTGTATCCGCAAAAACAACAAGATCATCCCAGTCCCTGTCAGCAGCATTTATTTCGCCTTTGTCCGGGAGCGAGACTTGTTTATTGCGACGAAGGACACCGTCGAAAAATGGGACCGTTCCTTAAATGAACTCGAAGTTATTTTAAACCGCTCTGGTCATTTTTTCAGAAGTCACCGAAACTATATTTTGAATCTGCGTCAGATCAAAGAAATCATTCCCTGGTTCAACAACACGTATTTGATCAAGATGAACGACAACAGCCAGACCGAAATTCCCGTCAGCAGAGGGAAGACGAAGTTGTTTCGCAGCATGATGAATCTGTAAAGACAATTGCGCAAACCAAAACGGAGCGATAGTCTGGCCTTCTTGCCGCTTTCGCTCCGTTTTAAACTCTACCTATATCATTTATAGAAAAGCATGTAGGAAAAAAAGAACGGCAAACGCAATTCCTGAACGCATATGCCACTTCTTGTCCAGCTTCCGGTACCTCAAAAGCCCAGATATTGGAACGGGAATCAGCACACAGACGGCAAGAATTCCGCTCACATTCTCAAAATTAAGCTCAATTCCGTACAGAAAGGCTCCGACAACATGCAAAACGATTAACGACAGTGCCACCAGGGCGGCAGGCGTATGCCAGCGGCGAGCCAGGCGCTTTGCTTTTACCAGCCATTGCTTCACTTGGTTCCACCGGTCCACTAGACCCTTCTCAAACAGAAACAGGATTGCGTAATGGGCGAGAACGACGAAGAGCGCAAGCCTTGCCATTGAACCGTAATCCTTAAAGACCGATTTAAACGCCCGCGTGTGAGTGGTGTCTCCTGGATACTGATAGAGCTGCCAGCTTCCCCAAAACACGATGAAAATAGCCAGTACGAGGGCTGTGTATACCAAGGTTCGTTCTGTCTTATTTGAGATCCAATACTGTTTTGCTTGGCGTGTCATGATCAAAATCACCTCTTGGCTAACTCGATAGGATTGGAAGGACAACACTAAACAGGGTTCCTTGTTCTTTGGAACTGCTAACGCTGATTTGTCCTTTGTGCATTTTTACAATTTGGGCTGCAATCGATAGTCCGAGTCCGGTCCCTTCCACTTCCCTCGAACGCGCCTTGTCCGCGCGGTAGAAACGCTCGAATACGTACGGCAAATCTTCCTTGGGAATGCCGTTGCCGTAGTCGCGAACCGAGCATACTACCCGGTTTGTCCCATCCAGTACCGCGTCTACGACTACCTCGCTCCCCTCTTCGCTGTACTTTACGGCGTTATCGAGCAAAATGTAGAACAGCTGACGGATGGAATCTCCGTCTCCCATTAGGTAGACTCCTTCGAGAGCGGCTCGATTAACGATCTTTACCTTTTTCGCAGATGCCTTGATTTGCATCCGTTCGGCCACCTCGCGAATCAGTCCGTACAATCCCACTTTTTGGAAATGGCGTTTTTGATTGGCCTCGACATCACTTCTGGCCAATGTCAGAAGATCATCCGCGAGCCTGCGCATTCGGTGAATCTCGTCCAACATGCTTTGCAGCACCGTTTGGTGAAAGGCCGGCAGCGACTCCTTTTTTTCCTGCAAAATTTCGGCGGATGACAAAATGACACTCAGCGGTGTGCGCAATTCGTGCGAAGCATCCGTTGTGAAATCTATTTGCCTTTTATAGGACTGATTGATCGGAATCATCGCACGTCCTGAAAACCAGTAGCCGACCAGCGCCGCTCCCCCCAGCAAAAGAATTCCGGTTACAATCAACGTCCATCTCATTTGATGCAGAAGCTGCTCCATGCGGGAAACGTCTTCTGCAAGATAGAGCTGGGCGTCGTCTTCCGCGAAGAAGGGCCGGTAGACGGCAAAGATTTTATTTTCTCCCGCAGCTGTTACGGAGATATGCGCGATCCTCCCAGCGGTTGGCTCATGTTCCAAAATCGCTTTTTGAATAGCCGATGCTAGCTGGCTGTCATGCTCAGCATTCAGTTTGAAAAGCTGCTGCTCTTTTGTCACGAGCATGAATAGCTGGTTAGGCTGCAGGAAATCGAAGTCCATCCTCCTCTCAACGATAAGCCCCTCTTCCTCCGAGCTCTGGGGAAGGAGCTTTCTCTCCCTCGATTCCTTCCACTCATGAATGGCTTTTTCTCCGATTGCTTCCAGCTGTGCCTGCTCATTGCGAAGCATGATCGCAAAGAGCGTCCAATAGAAACCGACAAACACCACCAGCAATATCAAAGCCAGCATCCCGCTGTACATGAGGGTCAAACGTTTCCTCGTCTGCTCAAACACGCTCGTGTTCCTCCGCTTCATAGAGACGATATCCGACACCTCTGACATTATGAATCAGCTTTTGCGCAAACCCGTCGTCCACCTTTTTCCTTAGCAGCTTGATCGCTGCGTCGACAGCATTAGGCGTGATCATTGCGTCTAGCCCCCACACGTAATTGATGATTTGCTCCCGCGTGAGGACCTTTTCCGGATGGCGCAGGAAGAACTCCAGCAGTTGGAACTCTTTTTTGGTTAAGTTAAGCAGCTTTTCGTCTCGCCATACCTCATGTGACTGTCTGTACAGCCTGATTCCCGCGTATTCGCAGCTCTGCTCCTGATTCTGAGCTACAGGTATTCGCCTCGAAAGCGCATGAATACGGGCGAACAGCTCTTCAAAAGCAAATGGCTTCACCAGGTAATCATCTGCTCCTCGCGTAAGTCCGGTCACGCGATCATCGATGGCATCTCGTGCGGTCAGCATCAGAATGGGGGTCCAGTCATGGCTTGCACGGATTTCCTCACAGAGCACAAGACCGCTTTTTTTGGGCATCATCCAGTCCAAAATGTACAGATCATAGTGGGTCTGCCTTAGGTACTCCATAGCGAGCTCGGCGTCTGCCACCCATTCGACTGTATGATAGTCCTGACTTAATTTGTATTGAATTAATGGACCCAGCTTAGGATCATCTTCTACCAGCAGAATGTGCAAGGCTGCGCTTCCCTCCTAGAAAGGCTCTGGCAATCAAGAGAATCGAGACAACAGCAAACGTGACGACGTAGGATAAAAAAATCCATCCCTCTTTGGTGTCCGTGCCTCCTCCGATTCCGTGAGCAAGCGCCAATACAAAAGTCGGATAAGAGGCAAAATGAATGACTCGCCATACTTTTCGGTGCAGTTTATTTCGCAGATCGGTTGTCAAAATAATGATTGCCATACCGTATGCCGCAAGCGTTCCCAGCCCATTTACGACAGGGGAATGCGAAGCGGCAAATGGCAGCAGGATTTCATACCACGAAAAAGGCATGTACGTATCAATCACTAGCAGCATAGCATGAAAAACGCCTATAAACATACCGGAAACCGATACTGCTCCGTGTAGCCTGTAAAGTTTTCCCTTTGTCTTAGGAGTCCATCCCGGGAAGCTGTAGCTAATGCCAAGGACAACACCCGCAAAGAGCAAATAATACGAGAGCAACCCGAAAAATCGAATCATCTCCCAGGTAGGCAGCTGCAAGATCCATTCTGTCATGTAACATGCACTCCTTTCTCCTAATTGGCCGCCTCATGTATAAAATCGACATGCTCCGTCTCCCATCTTTCCTTTTCCTGCTGATGTCGTCGGAGTAAATGAAGGTCTCCTGTCTTCGAAACAATCAGTGCTTCCATGCGTGGGCATTTGGCTTGCAGCAGCGCAAGTCCACGCTCCAGCCCCAACAGACAAATAACCTTCGCCCAACTTTCACAGGAGATGAGACTGTCCCCAACGATGCTGCATTGGACGACATCGCTCCTGCCAGGACGCATGGTGCGAGGATCAATCAGATGATGCTGGACGCCATGTTTTATATGGTTCCATCTTCTTCCGTAAACGCTGGAGGTGGCCACTGCCCCGTCTCTCAAGGAAACCAACGCCAGCTCCTCCTCTGGATGCCACGGGCTGGAGATACCGATGTTCCATGGCTCTTGTGCGCTGCTTCCTCCCCATACCTGCACATCTCCACCTGCGTTGACCAATCCACGTCTGACCCCATATGTGAGCTTGAGCTTATCACCCAATTTTTCGGCTGACCATCCTTTGACAATCCCGCCCAGATCAAGGCGTGTGCCGGTATGAAGCTGCACCGCTTTCATCCCAGGATGGATCGTCATGGAATAAGCGCCAAAGCTTGGCCCGCCTGACGTCACCGCATCTGCCTGTTTCACGATGTCATAGGATTGGCTGTAGCCTGCAGCATGAAGCGCATCGTACACGAATGGACTGAATATGCCTTCTGTTTGAATATGAAATGTGTCTGCCAGGGACAGCACCTCCACCATTGCTCCCGATACTAGCGTCAGACTTCCACTACGGCGATTTAGATAGGAAAGCTCACTGTCCGGGATAAACCGGCTAAAACGCTGTTCAACCACTTGGAACCACTTGTCTACGATCTTCTCCAGCGAGGTGCTCTTCCGAAGAGCCTGGCGTTCCCAGACGGCTTCGATATCGGTATTCATGGCCCGAGAGCGATAGACATGCAAGGGTACCTCTAGTTGCATCAAGACCCTCTCCTTCGGCAGCCATTCACGATCGGCGGCTTTTTGTATGTGACTTTTTCTTCTTGGCAGCCTTGGTCTCCGTTTTCGTAGATGGGCTTTCTTCTGGTTGGGGCTCCGCTTCCATGCTGGTTTCCTTGCTCGCATCCACCGACGCTGCTGTACTTTCTGCAGGTGGAGTCTCCTGTGATTGTGATGGTTGTGATGGTTGTGATGGTTGTAGTTGTGGCTCTGACTTCACCGCAGGAGCAGGCGTTTTGGCAGCAGGGGATGGTGCCGCTGACTCTGCTTTTGGAGCTACACTGGAGGATGTCTTCTGGCTCTTCGGCGGTTTGGATGTTACCGTCTGCTTCGAAGAGCCTGTGCTCTTTTGCGTATGAGCGGAAGTGACCGAATCATGCCCTGCTGGCTTCTGAACCGCTGTCTGCATGGACACTGCGGGTACAGTCGGGAGAGCGGATGGCTTGTCATCCGCATCGGAGTGGTCATCCTCGTCATCGACCGGCATCATTTCCGATGATGCCTGTTCAGTCTCTTCGGAGTCGTAGGAATCCTCATTTTCTTGTGCTGCTTGTACTGCTTTCCCAAACGCTGGGTCTGCCTTCACCACCTGGAAGAGAACGGCCAGAGAGACCATCAGGCAGCCTCCCACTTTCCATTTCGTCCATTTCGATTGTTTCCCCATTTATTTCCTACCGCCCTTTCTCTTCCTTTCTCCCCCCCATCATAGCGAGTGCATCCTGAAAAAATACTGAAATTCGGAAACGGAAAAACCCGGGTATCATATCCCGGGTCTGGTCTGTACGATGCCTGCTATTCAAAATCGAGCCACCCTTTTTTAATCGCGTACCGAACCAAATCCGGCCGCGTACGCAGGTGCAGCTTTTCCATGATATGTGCCTTATGCGATTCAACCGTTTTCACGGATACAGTCAGCTGCTCGGCAATTTCCTTGTTGCTGAAGCCCTTGGCGATCAGCACGAGCACTTCCTTTTCCCGCTCGGTGAGAATTTCGTATTTCGCCTGTTCCTCGCCGCTTTTCACCATCTGCAAAAATTCCTCAATCAACGATTTCGTCGCAGAAGGATACAGGTACGCCATTCCCTTCTGAACGGAGCGGATCGCGGCAATAAGATCCACGTCCGGAGCGCTTTTGAGGATATAGCCTGCCGCACCCGCCTGCAAGACGCGGAACAAATACTCCTCATCATCATGCATGGTCAGGACGAGAACCTGGATGTCCGGTGCCGTCCCCTTCAGTCTGGCGGTTGCCGTCAAACCGTTTTCCCCCGGGGGCATGCTCAGGTCCATCAGCACGACATCCGGGTGGAGCTCTCCGGCTTTCTCGCACGCTTCCTTTCCATCTGCTGCATACCCTACGACTTCCATATCCTCCTGGGCGTTGATCAGCATCCCCAGCCCTGAACGGACGATGGCGTGATCATCAGCGATCAGCACGCGAATAGCCATGTTTACGTCTCCTCCTTTGAAACCGGAATGCGCACGATGACAGTCGTACCCTCGTCAGGAGCTGACCGGATATCCACTGTACCTCCTAGCAGCTGTGCCCGTTCCTTCATACCGAAAATACCCAAGCCCTTGCCCGTATGCAAAGCCTTCTCTACCTCAAAGCCGACGCCATCATCTACGATCGTCACCACAACTTCTTTTTCTCTGTCCTCAAACACGATCCCCAGCTGACTTGCCTTTGCGTATTTGGCCGTGTTGGTCATTGCCTCCTGAACGATGCGGTAGAGAGCCGTTTCCATCGCTGCTGAATAGCGCCGGCGCTCTCCCTGAACATGGAGCTCCACCTGGATGTCAAAGCTTTTCTCTACCCTCTTCATCAACGAGCGCAAGGCTGGCAAAAGCCCCAAGTCATCCAGCGCGGAGGGACGCAGCTCTAGTGCCATCCGCTTGACCTCTTCCATCGCCTTGGAAGTCATCTGCAAAAGATCATTCACATGCTGCCGGATCGGGTCACTCAAATGTCCTTGTCCAACGACGTTCAATCCTACCAAAATGCTGTAAAGAGCCTGACCAACCCCATCGTGCAGCTCGCGAGCAATACGCTTGCGCTCTTCCTCCTGCGCAGCAATCGCGTAGTTCGTCAGCTTGTGCTGGTAACGCTCTTTTTCTGTGCGCTGCTGGGCAGACATGTCCCGGATCACCATCACCAGCTCGCCGTTTGCGCCATCAGGCAATCTCGCAGAGCTCGCTGTTACGGGATAGTCCCTGCCGTCACGAGTTCGCAGGCGCATCTCAAAGGATGGCATCTGCACCTGCTTGAAGAAGCAATCGGCACAGGACGTCTCTTCCATGCAAGTCGCCATCCCCAGACAAAGCTCACAAATATGTTTGATCCCGACCAATTCTTTCTCGGTCCAGCCTGTCATTTGCTCTAGTGCGGCATTGACCGCTGCGATCAACCCGTCGCGGTCTACCACCAGGATGGCATCGCTGACGTTCGCAAAGATGGACTGCATCAGCGAAAACATTTCACTGGACGTATCCAGGTCTTCTCTCCACGTACTCATGCGCTCCTCCTCGTAAGACAATCTCCATACCGCTATTGTAGAGTTTACGGGCAAGAAAGTGTATCGGGGAATTCCCTTAACCTCAGGCTGGACTAGTATGGCTATTGACTCTTTATCTATTTTGGTGCGACGGACATCCGTGGCTTGGATTGATCATGATCGACAGCCGGGCACAAGGAAGAGGCTACGCCAAAGAGTTTCTCGATTGCCTGACCGCTTGGTATCGGGAAAACGGCTATCATTCTCTTCATCTCGCTGTCTTAGAAAAGAATCAGGCTGTCATACCATTTTATGAAGCGTATGGATTTACTACCTACGAGGAGCGTGTCTCAGAGAAGCTTGGCCGCGTCTTTTGCATGGCCTATCCCCTTGATCCCTCCACGCAGGTGTAGGCACCCCCTTTCCATCTCTCCATATAACTGATAGAAGCATCTATTTTGCACGGCTCAGTCAGGAGGAATGGGATGTCGTGAAGAACGCTGCCGTCTGGTTGATTACAGGCGCCGTTACCTTGTTCATCGTAGGGACTGATGTCTTTATTGTTTCACCTTTGCTGCCATCCATCGCCGAGGAATTTGCCGTGACACCCGCCGTTGCTGGCTGGCTTGTGACGGCCATGTCTACCATGTACGCCTGTGGTTCTCCTTTGATGGGCGTTTTGTTTGACCGTTATTCAAACCGCCGGCGCCTCCTGCTATGGGGAGGACTGACCCTATTTTGTCTCGCCAACCTGTGGACCGGCTTTACCCATTCTTTTGGCATGCTGCTCATCAGCAGGGCTGTGGCTGGATTGGCACTGGCAGCAATCGCCCCCTGTGTCTATGCGTTCGTCAGTGATTTGGCTCCTGCTAACCGTAGAGCAGCTTGGTTGTCCGTCGTGGTCTCTGGCAATCTGACGGGCCTTTGGGCAGGGACGCCGATCGGCACCTTGATCGCTGACCAGCTCGGCTGGCGTATTACCTTTTGGCTCATCGCCGCTGTCAGCTTTTTGCTTGCCTGGATCAACCTCGCCATTTGGCCGCAGCGAAATCACACAGGAGCATCCAGGCAAAGCTCGGCTCCCTCTGTCGCTTTGATGTTTCGCTCCGTCCTCGTCACCGTTTACTGGGCAGCAGCCATGTACGGTGTCTACACCTATCTAGGTACGGCACTGACGGAGGATGTCGGCTTTCGTCCCTCTCAGATCGCAGCTTCTCTCATCGCGTATGGGGTCGGAGCCATGCTCGGCAGCCTGAACGGCGGAAGCCTGTCCGACAAATGGGGGGCTAAGGCGATTTCTTCTGCCAGTCTGCTGACTTTGACCGCCTGTCTCGTCAGTGTAGGGCTGTTCTACCAGCAGGGAATCTGGCTTTTTGTCTTACTGTTCCTCTGGGCATTTGTAGGCTATGCCTTTGTTCCTTCGTATCAATCCCGTTTGGCACGGGAATACCCTGACCACCTCGGAAGAATCATGGCATGGAACATCACAGGCATGTACATCGGGATGACGATTGGCTCGTATGTAGGCGGCCCTGTGTATCAGACGTGGGGCTTCACCGTGCTCGCCTGTCTTTGTGCTGGAGTGGCTCTCATCGCCGGTCTGTGCAGTCTGCGTCCCGCTCCACGACAAAAAGAAACGGAACAGCCTGTGCCGTTCCGTTTCTAATTCCTTATTCTACGACGATTTTCTCAGCGACACCGATTGGCGGCAGGCTGCGAGTCAGTTTTGGACCATAGTAAGCAAATACGTTCATGTCTGCTTTCAGATCCTCTGGCGTAAGCGTTTTGTTGTCTTTCGCGCTCACGATTTTGGTATCCTCATTGATAATCAGCGCTACTTTTTCAGGAGCATTCTCTGTCAGAGCGCGTCCTTCTACCACCATTTTGTAGGTGCCTTCCTGGTCTTTATCGATGCTTACCACTTTACCGGCTGTACCCAGTACCTCAGGGGTTTCCAGGCTGCTTTTTACCACGATGGTCACTGCACCGGATTGCGGCGGCATACTCATCGCCATGAATTTTTGGTGAGTTGCTTCCACTTCCATCCCCAGCTTCAGATCCTCTGGCTTCAGCTCTTTGCCGTCAGCTGTTGTGATTTTTGTATCTTTATCCACGTGCAGGATGATTCCTGTCTCATATCCGTTCAACTGGAAGGATACGCGGCCATCCTCGCTTTTATTGAGGGTCGTGATAGTTCCGGTACGGACTGGAGCCACGTCGGATTCCTCGTCTACCACGGTTACGGCATCGTCGGTACCTTTATCAAAAATCGCTGCCTGTTCGATATGCTCTCCATTTACGTTAACGGAAAGTTCCTTTACTGGTTCGGAGGTTGCCGATACCACGTTTGTTCCCAAAACGGCCAGAGCCGCCAACGTCATCATGCCTGTACGTATTGTTTTCATGCTGTTTTCTCCCCCAATGTTTTTCCTACTGTGTAGTGTCTCTATAACTTGGACGACAGCATGCAACAAACGTTTCAAAATAATTTTTACGGCTGGGGCTGGATGATCTGTCCGCTGCGCGGCATCGGCACATCGGGCTTGCCTGACGGATTGTTGTAAAGATAGGTCGGAACCTTGCCGACAATCAACGCTTCGGTGATGGGAATCTGGGTAGTCACCGTCTGCTGATCGGTTGCGAACGGGATAATGACCCGCAGATCGACTTCTACGTAAATGTAGACGGTAACCAGCACCATGTTGATGCCCGCTTGCTTCATCCCGGTTTCCAGCCAGGTCTTGACTGCTCCGATGGGAACAAACGAGATCGGCACCTCAGGACCTAGATGCTCGAGAAATGCGTTTCTCGTCGCTACACCTAGCGGAACGGACATCTTGACGTTTTCGCTCTCAAATTCCTTTAGTCTGTTTTGAATCCGAGCAGTCGTCTCTCCAACAATGCGGGAATACTCCCGAAAGTTGAAATTAACGGCTTTGATATTCCCCGCCTGATCCTTTTCCATAAGCACGACCTGATTGAAATCCAGTCCTTGCTGGCTGAGCCTTTTGGTAATCGCGTCTGTAATAGCCAGCTTAGCCACTTGGTCGGCTTTCGCCTGGGCGATCAGCATCAGCGTAGGTTCAATCTGCTTTTCTGCCAACAGAAACAGTACGAATAATCCGATGATGGTGAACAAAGTCGTAGCCAGTATTCTCCTGCCCCGTCTTCGCCACCCGCCTGTTTTCTTACGCACGCTCCCAACCCTCTTTTCTGCTTCACGGCGAGAAGCCGCTTCGGTTAGTCAGGACGCACGGTACGCATGGACGAGCGTTTTTGCTTGCTGGTCTTTGGTCTGCCGCTTGCCAGAACTCCCCCGATTCCCGCCACAAAGGTAGGAACTCCAGAAGTGACCAGGATCAGTGCCCAATCGCGGAAGGACAGGTCCGTTGTTTTGAAAATCGGCTGCAGCGCATCGATGTAGACGACCCCGAGAACGAGCACCAGCGAAGAAATAACCGCCCAGACCAGATACTTGTTTTCAAACACATTGCGGTGAAAGACGCTGTACTGGCTGCGGCAGTCAAATACGTGAATAAGCTGAGCCATGACCAACGTGACGAAAGCAACTGTTTGGGCATGCACCAGATTGTTTGGATCCTCGCGCAGCGTCAGCCAGAAGGCAAGGAGCGTCATCGCCCCGATCAGGAAGCCACGGCTGATGATTTTCCATCCGAGTCCTCTGCTAAAGATGTTTTCCGCTTTATTCCGCGGGCGCTGGTACATCGTATCGGCCTCTGCCTGATCGACGCCCAGTGCCATAGCGGGCAAGCCATCTGTAACGAGGTTGACCCACAGAATCTGAATCGGCACCATCGGCAACGGCAGGCCTAACAGCATCGCGAAAAACATGACGAGGATCTCACCCACGTTGGAAGCCAGCAGGTAGCGAATGAATTTGCGGATGTTGTCGTAGATGTTGCGCCCTTCCTCTACAGCTGCGACGATCGTCGCGAAGTTGTCGTCACGCAGCACGAGCGCGGCAGCTTCCTTCGTGACATCGGTACCCGTAATCCCCATGGCAATGCCGATGTCCGACGTTTTTATTGCAGGTGCATCGTTCACTCCGTCTCCCGTCATCGCCACGACATGCCCTTTGCTCTGCAGGGCGCGTACGATGCGCAGCTTGTGTTCCGGCGACACGCGTGCATAGACCGAGACTCTCTCTACGTATTCGGACAGCTGAGCGTCGGACAAATTATCCAGGTCACGCCCCTCCAGCACCTCACCATAGCCTCTTACCAGACCGATTTGTTTGGCGATCGCCTCAGCCGTCACTTTATGGTCACCGGTAATCATGACGGTTTTGATTCCCGCCTGGTGGCACAGATTGATCGCCGGGCGAACTTCGTCGCGAGGCGGGTCGATCATACCTGCTACCCCGACAAACACGAGGTTATTTTCCACTGAGCCGATAGGCTGACCGGGACGGTAGCCCTGCATGGTCTTATAGGCAAAGGCCAAGACGCGCAATGCTTTCCCCGCCATGAGCTCTGTTTGCTCCAGGACTTGGTGGCGTATCGTCGCCGAGAGCGGCTGCAGCTCACCTTTCCACAGGATGTGCGTGGAACGTGCCAATACAGCTTCCACCGCACCTTTGGTAAGCAGAGAATGCACGCCGTCCGAGCCTTTCTCCACGACAGACATCATTTTCCGATCGGAATCAAACGGCAGCTCCTCTACGCGCACCGATTGGTGACCCATCTTCCCCCGATCGACAGTCCCGTTTTGTCCTTTTGCCGCGAGTACCTTGAGTGCTCCTTCTGTCGGGTCCCCCACAACATGCCAAAAGCGTGTCGTTTTTCCCATCCCCAGCAAATTGCGTGTGCTCTGTTCTTCGCAGGTCAGACGTGCGTTGTTGCATCGCTCTGCAATCCGAAGTATCTGGTTAAGCGCGCCATCACGAGTAGGAGAAACAGCTTTGCCCTGTAGCAAAAAGGAGCCCTCCGGCGCATAGCCGCTGCCGCTTATTTCATACAAGGTATTGCTGTGCCAAACCTGCGTGACGGTCATCTTGTTCTGTGTGAGGGTCCC
Organism: Brevibacillus centrosporus; assembly: GCF_003710815.1. Taxonomy (GTDB): domain Bacteria; phylum Bacillota; class Bacilli; order Brevibacillales; family Brevibacillaceae; genus Brevibacillus; species Brevibacillus centrosporus. The sequence goes on along the minus strand of NZ_RHHP01000007.1, from coordinate 52,851 downwards.
TGTCTTATCCGAGCAAATGACAGAAGCGCAGCCGAGTGTCTCCACCGAGGGCAGCTTGCGCACGATCGCATTGCGGCGAATCATTCGCTGTACACCCAGCGCCAGCGCAACCGTCACAATCGCAGGGAGCCCTTCCGGAATCGCGGCAACCGCCAAGCTTACCCCGGCGAGGAACATCGTAAACAGCTCATGGCCATGCCACACCCCTGCCCCGATCACGACAATGGTGAGCAGCACCGCTACGACGACGAGAATCTTGCCCATTTGCTCCAAACGCAGCTGGAGAGGTGTCTCTGCTTCCTCTGCGGTGTTCATCAGGTGGGCGATTTTCCCGATTTCTGTACCCATGCCCGTGGCAACTACGATGCCACTCCCCGTTCCCCCCGTCACCATCGTTCCCATAAAGGCCAAGTTTTTCTGATCGCCAAGCGGCACTTGGGCTGCAGCTGTAACCTCCAGTCGCTTAATTGATTTGCTGACGGGCACCGATTCCCCGGTCAGTGCCGATTCCTCGATCTCCAGACGATTGGCCGCGAGCAGGCGCATATCTGCAGGCACGCGGTCTCCAGCTTCGAGCAATACCAAATCCCCCGGTACTAGACGTGAGGCAGGAATCATCGCCAGGTGCCCTTCCCGCATCACCCTCGCCATTGGCGAAGCCAGCTCTTTCAACGCTTGCAGGGACCGCTCCGCCCGCGCCTCCTGTATAAAACCGAGAATCCCGTTGATGATGATAATGGCGATGATCGTGATGGCGTCCAGGTACTCCCCGAGAAAGTAAGAAATCAACGTGGCAATGAACAGGATGAGTACCATAAAATCCTTAAATTGATCGAGAAAGACTGTATAGAGAGGCTTGCGCTTGTTTTCAGCCAACTGGTTGGCACCTTGCTTTGCCAGTCGCCGCTCCGCCTCCTGCTGAGTCAATCCCTGCGCCGCATCGCTGTGAAGGGCTTCGGTCACGTCTGTCGCCGCCAGCGTGTACCATTTTCGAATTGGCTGTGTATCCACCTACATCTCCTCCATCCACTTCTCACTCCTTCTGATATGTATGCAGACGAGCCACAAAATAAAACAACCCGTCCCTTGTGCTTGGGACGGGCAGATGAATTTACGCTATTTAAAACTTTTCGCAACCCCAATGCAGATCAAAAGAATCGGCGGCAGCCAGGTCAGCTTGGAAATCCATTTGCTTTGCCCGGCACGACGCCCCAGTGTCAGACCAATCTGCAGCAATAGTGCGCTCATCACGGCAATGCAGAGAGCGACCACCAAAGGAGAATAGCCGAGAAAGGTCAGGCTAATCCCCGCTCCAAAGGCATCCAGCGACAGCGCCAACCCGAGCATAACGGCTTCCCAGCCCATGATATGACCCGAACGGTCAGTATCCGCCTGGGCCGGATCGCGAAGAATCTGAATCATTACGCCAAATACGCGAAATTGCGAGAGCACCTTCCACTCGGGCTCTCCCTCTTTTTCCACGAGCGCTACATCCACTTTTGAGCTCTGCTCCTCCTCGGCGGTAGAGCGGGGAGAAACAAGCCTCCAAAGCGTAAATAGCCCCATCACAATCAAAACAGCCGCCCCGATTTGCTTTCCGATCTCCGGAGTCAGCCAATACGTCAGGGACGAACCAACCATCATGACACCATAAACAACGACAAACGAACAACCCGACACGACAATAAGCGACAGGAACGGCATTCTCATATTGCGCAGCCCATACGTCAACCCTACACTGACACTGTCCATACTGATGGCCAGGGAAACGAGCAGGAGCGAGAGCCATCCGCTCATATATGGTCACCTCTTTCTCGTTGCCTATTAGGTATACGCTGTTGGCCTATCCTATGTGCTTGGAAAACGGAGAAAAAAACTGCGGTTCGTAGGGCCACGTGCGCGGGGGGCATTTCTGCACGGCTCCATTTAAAAGAGGAACCGCGTCCAAAAGCAGCCGTCTCCTGGAGCGTACGCACGTTGGACGCAAAAAAATGTTCCTCTTTTTTCATTGCACCTCGGCTGTGTCCCTAAGACCTCCGTTTTTTTCTCCGTTTTCCTTGGCGGCGTTTTTGAAAGTGGATTCAGCGGGAAAAATCCAATTCAAAGAAGTATTGACCGGCAAACCCGAGCCACCTACAAAAAAGCCACCCCCTGCCTCATCATAGGCAAGTGATGGCTTTTCCTATTCGTGTCTATTCTTACAGTTCTTCGTCAAATCCACCGAAGTCGAAACCGCCGTCGTCGCCTTCGTCTCCGCCCATGTCATCCTCCGAAGCCATTTCCTCGTCACCGAACATCATTTCATTGAGCAGCATTCCTCCGAGGAAGCCTGCTGCCATACCGCCGATCATGCCGCCCATTCCGCTGCCGCGGTGACTGTGATGGCCGTATTGGCCTTGGCGGTAGGCTGCCATGGATACGTACGGGATTACGCTTGGGTTGTTCGCGTATTCACGAATGGTCTCCAGCAGGAAACGGGAGAGCTCTTCTTCCTGCCCTGGCTGAAGCAGTCCTTGTGGGACCACGATTTCCGCTTTGTACTCCACCTCGCGTCTCAAGAAGCCTGTAGCGAGGTCCAGCTCGACCAGCAGCTTCAGCTCACCTGGCGCCGAGAAGAAGATGACCTCCAGCTCCTTCAGCGGCATCCCTAGCTGGGTAGCCGGGAAAAAGGAAAACTCCTGGCCATATGGGGTCAGCTTTCCGGAGTCCTGCTTTTGGCGCAAATCGAGACGCTCTAAGGCTTGCAGGACGCTTTCTACCGGTTCAGGCGGGAGCACCTGGATGAAGTCCATATCCGTCGGGTCCAGCGCCATCTCTACATCCAGCTTCGTATGCAGGAAATATTGAATGGACGGCGTGGACATAGCCAAACCTTCCGGCAATTCAAAAGCAAAAGGGATCTCCTGAACAGCAGGTTTTGGCTGAACCGTGAAATTGCTTCGTACCGGGTACAGTTGAACGGCCTTCCGCACTTCCTGTCCCTTTACATAGGCCTTCATCATCAGTACCGCGCTCAGATCGCTAATGCTCTGCTCGACATTGCCGCCTTCAATTCGCACGACACCCGTCATTGTTTCCCCGAGGCGATACCCGGAACGATCCAGCTGCAAATCTACCTTTGCTGCTCCAACACCCAATTTAGCCATCAGCTTTTTCAGCATAAAGCTTCTCCTCCACTCATAAGTAATCACTTATATCTTTAGTGTATCAGAAGAAGCTGCTCTCGCGCGAGTAGACAATACATTCGCCAGCAAATGAACAAGTCTTTCAGCCTGTTCTCCTGTCGTGTCTCGCAACGCAGAAAACTCCGTTACTTCGAGGCCCACTACCCGTCGATCTTGCACCACCGCTGTCACCAAGCGTTCTGCCTCTGCCAGAGATAGTCCGACTTTGCTCGGTGCGTACGCGGCAGCCATCGCTTCTTCGTCCATTACATCTACGTCGAAATGGACAAGCAGTTTCGCATCTGCCGGAATTTTCTCCAAAACGGTGCGGACCCGATCCAGCAAATCAACCGAGCGAAGCTGGGCAAGTGTAACGATTTCTACGCCGTAGTTCTGCACGGGCTGCTCCTGGCAGCCAATCACCGTCATTCGCTCTGCCGTCCAGCCAGTATCCGCGATCCACATTTCACGGCCCTGCAGCAAAAACCAGAGTCCCATGCCCGCAGCCCCGATGCAGCGAGTCGCAGTGGGACGAACCGCATCGAAATGGCCGTCGATCACCAGCAGGTATGCTTTTTCTCCATACAACTGGCTGAAGGCTGCCGCTGTGCCTACGATCGTACTGCAATCTCCCCCGAGCAGAAGGGCAAAATCCTCACCCTTCAACCAGCTGCGTGCCTCTTCTGTGAGCAAGTCCCACAGCATGCGCGGAGCAGGCCAATTGCGAACCGGCGGAATATTGTGCCGTGGCAAATAATCTGGAAGCTTCAGATTTCCTGCATCCTGTACTTCCAGCCCCAGCCCTTGCATCTTTTCCACCAGACCAGCCTTTCGCAGTGCGTCTGGCGCAAGCTCCGTCCCCGAAACATACGCTCCAGCAAAATGAGGTATCCCCACCACGTTTACTTTTATCGCCAATCCCTCCTGATTACTGCTGTAAATGCCATCAGTATATCACAGCTTGCCATCCAAAAACTGGATTAACTCACTGACGGATGGACGCAGCCAGCGATCAGGAAAATTCGTCGCTTCTCCTTGGAGCAATTGACAGGCCAAAGCGTTGGGATGCACATCGCCGCTCAGAAAATAAACCTGTTGGGCGGGGATGGGCAGTGCAGCAATCGTTTCTACACATTTGCCCACATACGCCTGCAGCGCCTCCCGGTACGCAGGTGCCGTGAGCGCCGTGCCCGTCCACACCTCGATTCCCGTCAATTCTTTGGCATGTGCGGCATCCAGACTCTTCGAAAGGGAGCAGACGACAAACAGCAGCCGTTCAGGAGCCAGCTGAAACCGTTTTTGGTATTGCTTCACAAATCTTGCGATAGTCGCATTCCAAGAGTGGGTATCGTAGCTGCCCAAATCCGGAATACATTTGAGCACAGCCACGATCTCTTTATCCTTTTTGGCAAATAGCAACCCTTCCATAGCGTAAAACTCGTAGTCGGGCAGCCTCTGTGAGAGAAACACTCCAACCTTTTCGTGAATGACACGAGAAATACGCTGGGAGGACTTTCGCTTCAGCTTTTGCCTCACACGGATCTCTTCCTCATTCAAGTAAACCCGGGTCAGTAAAGCAAACAGTTGCTTTTCTGTACAGGGCTCTGACTGCTCTAAGCTCTGATGTCCATGACCCTCTAAGAACGTATCCAGCTGTCTAAAGGCGTCCGCCATCCTTTGCTCCCATCGTTCTTCCTTCTCTCCACCCATTTGTAATCCTCCCTTATCCGATGTCGGGTGTATGATCAGCTACGACCAGCACATCCATGTGGCGAACTTCCCGCAGCAGCCGCAGAATCACGGATCCTTCCCGAATTTCTTTCCACCTCGTCCTCGCTGATTGTCCGATCACGGCTTGAGTTGCTTGCCTCGCGTTCATCTGGCTGACGAGCTGGGTAAAGACCTTGCGCCGACTGACCGCTCTCCCTTGTTCAAAGGTCCCGCCGAGCCTCTCTGTCAGCTTCTTCAGCTTTTCCAGCTGCTGCCCCTCCTCCGCAGTCAAGGGCTCATGGTCCTGCACATAGGCGACAAACCACTTGGCCTTTAAGCGATAAGCGATGCGAAACCCCCTCCGTATCAGACGTTCGCTGTCTGCACGCAAATTGACACAGACAAAAATGACTTCCTGCTGCCGCCACGGTCCGCGAAGTGTCCGCCTCTCCCAAGCCTCCAGACGCTCATCCACATCGTCCGCCACTTCGCGCAAAGCCAGCTCGCGCAAGGCGATCAAGTTCCCTGTTTTAAAAAAGTGATTTAGGGACTGCTCTACCTTTTCCATTGCGTAAATGTTTCCCTCACGCATCCTCTGACGCAAAGCTTTAGGGGAAATATCGATCAGCTCTACCTCTTCCGCCTGGTGGAGAATGTGATCGGGTACCGTTTCCCGCACACGGATGCCCGTGATCTGTTCCACACTGTCATTCAGGCTCTCCAGGTGCTGGATATTCATCGTGGATATTACAGAAACACCCGCCGACAAAATTTTCTCCACATCCTGATGGCGTTTTTCGTTGATGCTGCCCTGCACGTTGGTATGGGCAAGCTCATCGACCAGCACCACTTCCGGATTTCGGCGAATGATGGCATCCGTGTCCATCTCCTCGAGCACGACATTTTTGTACGGAATTTGTTTACGGGCGATGGTAGGGAGGGCACCTACCTGCTCGAGCGTTTCCTTTCTTCCGTGGGTCTCCAACAGGCCGATCACTACATCAATACCTTTTCTCGCCAGCTCGTTTCCTTCCCGAAGCATCGTGTACGTCTTTCCCACTCCCGGCGCGGCACCCACGTAAACCTTCAGTGTCCCTCGCCGAATTTTCCCGATTTCCTGCTCGACCTCTTCTTCAGACAAACGCCGATACGGATTTGGCTTCACGACGCTTCTTTTCGTCGGCAATACCCGCTCGCCATCCCGCTCTGATCGGTCCGCCACAATTAAGATGTCGATGTTCCTCGTCTTCCGCAAAATCCTGTGGACGACAGAGCCATACCATACTTCTTCCCATCGCGTTCGCTTGGACTGTCCCATCACAATACGCGTAACGTTGTTGTCCATCGCGTAGGCGACCAGCTCATTCGCCACTTCCATATTCCGCTGCAAAGGGCGCTCCTCGAATACTCCCCCTACTTTTTCGACCAGCTTTCCGATGGAACGTCGAAAAGTTGCCTCTTCCTTCGTCAGCTTTTTCGCCGGTGACCGAAAGCAAACGACCAAGAGCTCTCCGCCGAGCCGCTTGGCCACCTGTTGGCCTCTTCTGACCAGAATCGATCCATTCCAATGATACTGGGCGGACACCAGCACACGCTCTGTTGCTCCCGAGGCACCAACCATTCCGTGCTTTTCCCGATAGTCCTCCAAGTCCTCGTTGACTCCATTGGCGACAAATCGCAAGGCAAGCTCCCTCAAGACGTGCAAATTGTCTCGCCGAAACAGGAGATTAGGTGTTTGCGCAGCCTCAATGTTCCCCTCCTCCAGCCGCTTCAGCATGGATTCAGGCGTCACATCCAAAAGCTTTACTTCGTCTGCCAGAGCGAGGGTGTCTTCTGGTACGCACTGGTCAATCCGTACCTCTGCCTTGGTCAAGCGTTCCGCCAGCTCCTTCATGCCAGCCAACTCGTAAACATTGACGGTGGCGATCACGCTGATATTGCGATTCAGTAAATACAGTACATCGTCCAGACGAGTCTGTCTGGGAGCATCCGCACGATTACGATGAGCGAGCCCGTCAACAAGTACGACCTCTGGATCACGAGCTACGATGGCGGCTACGTCCAGATCGCATTTTTCTTCGCTCTGTGCGATCCAGGAAATCGCCGGTACTTTCTCCAGCCCCTCGAGCTGCTCAGCCAGTTTCGGACGCGTGGCTGTCCCCAGCATACCGACCACCACATCGATCCCCTTCTTTTTCAAGCTCTGTCCTTCCATCAGCAAATGATAGGTCTTGCCGGAACCACTCACGGCCCCGAGGATGATTTTCAGCCTTCCTCGATGCATGTTGGAAATGGACTGCAGGATTTCTTCAGGGGACTTTCTCCGAAACTGCTCAGCCATGCGCACGCTCTCCTTTGTTTACGTAGAGAAATGATGGGTTTCCTTACTTAAGCTGATCCAGTGCCAGGTTCAGCTTCAACACATCTACCCGTGGTTCACCAAATACCCCCAGGCTTCTGCCTTCTGTCTGTTCATCAATCAGTGCCCGAAGCTTGGCTGGATCCAGGATTCTCGCCTTGGCAATACGATCTACCTGTACCAAGGCAGCTTGTGGAGAAATATGCGGGTCAAGACCTGAGCCGGAGTTAGTCAACAGATCCGCTGGGATATCCTCCTGTTTGACACCCGGATTCGCTTCAAGAAAAGCAGCCAAATCCTTCTGTGTACGTTCGATAAGCGCAGGGTTGGAAGGCGCGTAGTTGTTGGAGCCAGAGCCTGCTGCGTTATTTTCTATAGAAGAAACGCGTCCAGAAAAGTACTTCGGATCCGTGAAGTTCTGGCCAATCAGTTCAGAGCCGAGCACCTTGCCATTTTCATCGACGATCAAGCTGCCGCTCGCCTGTGCAGGCATGACGACTTGGGATATGCCCGTCATAGCCAGCGGATACGCCAGACCGCAAATCAACAACAGAACGAAACTGAGACGCAGATTGGTAAGCCACATATATCTTCACCTTTGCTTTCTTTGCGTAAATGATGGTTACACCAGGCTAAACGTCGCGAGGATCATGTCGATCAGCTTAATTCCGATAAACGGTACGAGAATGCCCCCCAGACCGTAGATCACGAGATTGCGGCTGAGCAGCTTCGACGCACTCATCGGTGTGTATTTGACACCCTTCATCGCAAGCGGAATCAGGATCGGGATAATGATCGCATTGAAGATCAACGCCGACAAAATCGCACTTTGCGGTGTCGCCAGATTCATGATGTTAAGAGCACTCATTTGTGGAATCGCCAGCATGAACATCGCCGGGATAATCGCAAAGTATTTTGCTACATCGTTTGCGATACTAAAGGTTGTCAAGGCACCGCGAGTCATTAACAGCTGTTTGCCGATGGCTACCACCTCGATGATTTTCGTCGGGTCGGAGTCCAGGTCGACCATGTTCGCCGCTTCTTTGGCCGCGACTGTCCCCGAGTTCATCGCCAGTCCGACATCTGCCTGAGCGAGTGCTGGCGCGTCATTCGTTCCATCACCAGTCATCGCGACCAGCTTACCCTCTGCCTGTTCTTTTCGGATTAAAGCAATCTTGTCTTCCGGTTTCGCCTCTGCCACGAAGTCATCGACGCCGGCTTCTTTTGCAATAGTCGCTGCCGTCAGCGGGTTGTCGCCCGTACACATCACCGTACGAATCCCCATGCGGCGCAGCTCCTCAAAACGCTCGCGCATCCCCGGCTTGACGGTATCTTTCAAATAAATCAAACCCAGAATGGTCTTGCCCTCCACAACAGCCAGTGCCGTTCCGCCGGCTACCGCGATTGCATTCGCTTTCGTCTCCAAATCGGAGGGGATGCTGCCTCCCTGCTCGGTAACGTATTTCTTGATGGCATCTACAGCCCCTTTACGAATAAGCGAGCCGTCTGCCAGATTCGTACCGCTCATGCGGGTTTCAGCACGGAACTCTATTCCTTCTGAACCAGGCAGCTGCAGCGCTTCGCTAGACAAACCCTGTTTCTTGGCCAGCTCAATCACGGAACGACCTTCTGGCGTTTCATCGTACAGGGAGCTTTGTGCTGCTACTTTATTCAGCACCTCCAGTTTGGCTTTTCCTACGGTCACAAACTCCGCTGCCATCCTGTTTCCGTGCGTAATCGTCCCTGTCTTATCCAAAATGATGGTGTTGATATCACCAGATGCCTCTACAGCTTTCCCTGACGTGGCAATGACGTTGAATTGTGTCACACGGTCCATACCGGCAATACCGATCGCAGACAATAAGCCACCAATCGTAGTCGGGATCAGACAAACGAGCAAGGCAATCAGTGTTGCAACCGGAATGGCTGCATTTACAAATCCGGCAATCGGCAAGAGTGTCGTGCACACGATCAGGAATATCAGGGTCAAGCTTACTAAAAGCGTACTCAGCGCAATCTCATTCGGTGTCTTTTGGCGTTTCGCCCCTTCTACCAATGAAATCATACGGTCGAGGAACGATTCACCAGGATCTGTCGTTACTCGGATGCGGATCTGGTCGCTGACGACACGCGTGCCTCCTGTAACCGAGCTGAAATCCCCTCCCGCCTCTTTGATGACAGGAGCAGATTCACCCGTAATGGCAGATTCGTCAACGGAGGCTACCCCTTCGATGATTTCCCCGTCGCTAGGGATCAGCTCACCCGTTTCCACGATGACGATGTCACCTTTGCGCAAATCAGTGGAATTGACCATTTGCAGGGATCCGTCTTTGGCAATTCGGCGGGCCTTTGTTTCCTGCTTGGTTTTTTTCAGACTCTCCGCTTGTGCCTTCCCGCGCCCTTCCGCCAATGCCTCCGCGAAGTTGGCAAACAGGATGGTCACGAAGAGAATGAAGCTGACTACCGCGTTGAAAAGGGGTTCCGATTCTCCGCCAAACAGGTTGGGAACGAAGGTGAGAAGCAGGGTTATGACAAACCCTACCTCCACCACAAACATCACCGGATTCTTCATCATGACGCGCGGGTCCAATTTTTTAAAAGACTCGACAAACGCCCTCCGATACAAATCTTTGGGAAGCGCAACCGTGCGCGTTCTGCTCATCGTAAAATCTCCTTTGCTTCTATAATTTTTAATCCGTTTGCCTTCTATCGGATGGTCAGCCATTCCGCGATCGGTCCCAAAGCCAGTACCGGCAAGAAAGTCAGTGCGCCCACGATGACGACAGTAGCAATTAGAATCACCAGGAAGACGTTATTGTCCGTCTGCAATGTCCCCATCGTTTCCGGTACAGGCGTTTTGGCAATCAAGGAACCTGCTACAGCCAGCATGGCAATGATCGAGATGTACCGACCGAACAGCATGACCAGACCTGTTGAAATATTCCAGAACGGCGTGTTGTCTCCCAGTCCTTCAAACCCGGAGCCATTGTTGGCAGCAGATGAAGTAAATTCATAGAGCGCTTGCGAAATGCCATGGAAGCCAGGGTTCGATATCCCGGCGCTGCCCATGTCCGTCGCCAAGGCAATAGCCGTAGGTGCCAAGATGATCAAAGGGTGCACCAGAATCGCGATTGCGATCAGCTTCATTTCTCTGCCTTCAATTTTTCGTCCCAAAAATTCCGGTGTGCGACCGACCATCAGGCCTGCGATAAACACAGCTAGGATCGCGTACATGAGGATGTTGATCGTTCCTACCCCGTCACCGCCAAAGACGCAGTTGAGCATCATTTCACCTAATGGCACCAGTCCACCAAGAGGTGTCAACGTATCGTGCATGATGTTGACTGTCCCGGTAGTGGCCGCCGTCGTGACTGCCGTAAACAAAGCCGTCTGCGCTATTCCAAAGCGAACTTCTTTCCCTTCCATGCTGCCCATTGTCTGGGACAGGCCCGCTCGCTCCAATGCCGGGTTGCCGTTCACTTCGTTAAAGTACGCCAGAAGTAAAAATGCGAGGAACATAACTCCCATGGCACCAAAAATGATCCAGCCCTGCTTGCGGCTTTTCGCCATGAATCCAAAGGTAAAGGGCAGCGATGCCGGAATGAGAAACATCGAGAGAATTTCCAATAAGTTCGATAGCGGAGTCGGGTTTTCAAACGGATGTGACGAGTTGACTCCGAAAAATCCGCCGCCGTTTGTACCCAAATGCTTGATAGAAACAAGAGAAGCGACAGGGCCTCGAGCAATTTGCTGCTCTGCTCCCGTAATGGTAGTAGCGGTCGCCGTCGGTTCCATCGTTTGTGGAACCCCTTGTGCGACAAGCAGCAGTGTAACGATGATCGAAAGCGGGATCAGTACCCGTGTATGTGCCCGGATCAGGTCGACGTAGTAGTTCCCGATGCTGCGCTTGCCTGTCAGCCCACGCATGAATGCCATGACAACCGCAATGCCTGTCGCAGGAGTGGTAAACATCAGATAAATAATGACAATCATTTGAGACAGATAAGACAGCCCGCTCTCTCCGCTATAGTGCTGCAGGTTGGTATTAGTCAAAAAGCTGACAGCGGTGTTAAACGACAGCAGCGGCTCCATCGCGGCAATCCCACTGGGGTTTGCTGGCAGTACACCTTGCAGTCGCAGTATGAGGTAGGCAATCGCGACCATCGTAATGTTGCTTACCAATACAGCCACGGCGTACTGCTTCCAGCTCATATCGGCCAGTCGTATGCCGCACAACTTGTAAATCAGTCGTTCCGCTCCGCCAAAAAAGCGATCCAACCGAGTCTCTTCCAACGCGAATGCCCGAGACAAATATCGCCCCATCGGTATGGCCAGCACGAGCAGTACGACCAAAACCAACGCTATTTGCAGAAAATCCACGACAGTTCCTCCTTAAGTCCCTGGTTAAAATCAATCAGACTATTTTAGTATTTTTCCGGATAGATCAAGGCATGGCACAAATACAAGGCCAGCGCCGCCATAATCAACAGCAACAAGATCATTTTTCCTTCCCTCCCTGTTCTCTCACCACGGCGTCACAAAATTGGATAAATCCGAAAAATACACCAAATGAAAGCGCCAAGAGCAATATGGAAACTACGTCCATTTCTTCCCCCTCCTTCTTCGATTCTTGTACGAAAGCGGCAATAAAATAGACCAATGCTTACCATTTCCCCGATAGATCGCCATGCAGTGGCAGGGCAGGCGAAACAAACGAACGCTCTCGTTTGCATCACGCGGCCTTAACGATCTTTCCTCGGAGAAAAAGTACTCATTGGTCTACCGAACGCCCAGCTGGCAGTGGTTTGCCATCTTTGCGTTTTGTCTCCCGTTTCCTTTTTCTTCAATACGGCTTATTCTTTTTTGAGGCAAAACAAAAAGACCTGCAGAATGTTTCGAGCAAAACTCTTCTCTCCTGCCAATATGGCAACAAAAAAGGCCTCCTCGAATAGGCGGTCTTTATGACCTCCCTCGCTTTAGCCGACGAAGTTAGCTGACGGGTAGGATGGCGAAAGAGTTTCTCATCCCTCCCACAAGAATGTGGGATTAACCCCTACTGATTGGGTCCTCCGTTCCCGAATGCCTCGGGATTTGGCCAGAATTTGCAATTGTTGGTTACGAGTCTCATTATACGTCCGGCATAACTGAATGTTAATGTCCTGTATCTGCCTGTTTCGAACGATTTACGGATTCTTTATTGATGTAAGCGTTTTAACGTCAACAAGCCTCATGCGCTCATGTTATTTCAAGGTTTCTCTTGCTTTTTCAAATGTCTGCGCTGAATCGATCGGATCGTAGCTTCGAGTTCATCTGCTAACATCTTTTGGTCCGTTTTCATTCAGAATCTCTCCATTGGTCTGCCACTCTTCTAGTTATACCCTTTTCCAAAACAGCCAATTTATGCAGGTGGGAGTCTTGCCATAGGTTCCGGTTGACAGCTATCGGACCCCTGAGTAATATAAGGCACAATGATAACTACGGGAGGAATGGCACTTGGCCATCTCTAACAAAAAGAAGCTGGAGGCCGAGATCAGCGAAGCCTTCATCAAGTTTCAGCGGGAATTGATTGGACGAGGCCCCCAGGAAGCCAAGACCTATATTGTGGGAGATATGGTCATCGCGCGGTTTAAAGGTGTACTCACGGTCGAAGAGAAGCACCTCTCCAGTCACGAAAAGGGCCGTCGTATTGTGAAAGAAATGCGCGAGGTCTTGCGGGAGATGTACAGCGAGGAATCGGAGGCGATCGTGGAGAAGCATACGGGGTGCAAGGTACTTTCCAGCCACAGCGATATTAGCACCAAAATGGGCGAGCGCATCGAGGTGTACGTGTTGGACAAGGAACTTGAGAAAATACTGGTCTGAGTCCATTTGGCAAAAACGAATTACATAAAACAAGGCTCCGTCTAATGAGAGAGACGGAGCCTTTTCCTTCTTTCATTCTAGATTTCTAGCTGCCGATCTGTACCGCAAGCCACTTGGCCGAATCTTGCTCGGGCAAGCTGAGGATCACGTGATTGGCGCCTAGTCGCTTGTATACGCTGACAAAGCTCTGCCTCAGCGTGTCGTGCGCCCCGCCAGCCTGATGTCAGTGAAAACGCGGCTGTCTTTGCCTCGAGAAAAGCTGGTTCCTTTCCGTTGCTGAGCGTATGGACAAACGAATGGAATGCATCCCCTACACGCATACCTCTACTTCCACCTGCTGGTCATACCCAAACGGCTCGCGGGTATCCGTAACGACCTCCCACTCTTCCTCTCCTACACGGATGGAATACAGCCATTCTCTCCCCTGAAACTGAGCGTGCCGGACCGTGCCCAGAACACCGCCTGACCCCACTTCCCACGGACGCAGCTTGAGCTGATCGGGACGCACCGGTAGCACTTGATGCGCGTGAAATGCAGAGCAGTCGCGCGAGACATGGATTGGTATGGTTCCCTCACCGTTTGCCAGCATGAACGTCCTAGCGTCTGCCCAATTCCCCTGCAGGAAGTTGGAGCGACCGACGAACTTGGCGACAAAGGGAGACTGCGGCTCGTAGTAGATGGCATGGGGAGTCCCTGCCTGTTCGATTTGTCCCCCTCGCATCATAACAATCCGATCCGCCATACCCAAGGCTTCAGACTGATCGTGCGTGACGTAGATGATAGCGGTCCCGAGCTCACGGTGAATATGCTGGATTTCCTTGCGCATTTGCATGCGAAGCTCCGCGTCCAGACTGCTCAGCGGCTCGTCCATGAGCAGCAGGTTGGGGTTGAAAACGATGGCGCGTGCCAATGCTACCCGCTGCTTTTGGCCTCCTGAAAGCTGGCTCGGGTAACGGTTTTCCATCCCCGCCAGTCCGACCATCTCCAGCATGTTCGCTACTCGTTGGCGCGGATTGTCCCGGTAATCCGCTGGGACATGCTGCTGATATTGCAACGGGAACGCCACATTCTCATAAACCGTCATGTGCGGCCACAAGGCAAAGGACTGAAACACCATGCCAATACGCCTCGCCTCAGGGGGAATCATCCTCGTTTTATCCGCGACCCGCTCCTGATTGATCCAGATCTCCCCATCTGTCGGCGTCTCGAATCCTGCCAGCAGCCGCAGCAAGGTCGTCTTTCCGCACCCGCTTGGTCCGAGCAGCGCTACAAACTCCCCTCGTCCTACAGACAGATCGATATGGTTTAGAGCTGTGACATTGCCAAACTCTTTGGAAACGCCAATCGCCATCGCACTGTTCATTCTTCTATCCTCCGTTGCCATAGTTGTTTCAACCAGCTGCCCACTGAAAGTACGAGCAAAATCGCTGCGACGATCAGGGTGGACAAAGCCGTACTGTGAGTAGTAGAACCCGCCTGCTCAAAGCTGAAAATAACCACACCAATCGTTTCAGAGCCAGACGTCCACAGCAGCGAGGAAATCGTCAATTCGGTAAAAGCAGTCAAAAAGACGAGAAACAACCCTGTCAGCATCCCTGGTGAATAGAGAGGCAGGAGCACCCGGCGCCAACTCGTCCAATAACGCGCCCCGTTGATTCTGGCGGCTTCCTCCACTTCTTTGCCCACCTGCATGATCGACACCGTGCTGCTTTTTACCTGCAGAATAAAAAATCGGATAACATATGAGAGGAAAATAAGCCACACGGTCCCGTACAAGCCCGGCTGCCACCCCGGGATCGGCTCGATCCACGTCAAAATCATTGCCAGACCCAGCACCATTCCCGGCAGGGCATAGGGCAGCGCGATGGCTCCTTCCATCGCTTTACCTGCAAAGGAGGGCCGCTGGATACGCCAATGAGCGAACCACGTACCCGCGATCAGGCAGAAAAGACCCGCCATCCCTGCAAGCATGAGACTGTTGCTGATGGCTGCCCGTGTTCCCGCATGATTTTGCAGGACGAACTCGAAGTGCTTCCACGTCAGATTCTCCCAAACAAAAGGCAACCCGTACGCTTTGAGAAAAGCAGTGGAAGCCATCGACAATAGCGGCAGCACACTTGTGACCAGGAGAAACCCCCAGACAGCCAGCTCGGCTCCCGGGCGTCTGTTTCCCAAAGGCACGCGTACTGATTTATCGGCTGCACTGGTCTGATCCACCTTGCTTTTTCTGACGATCAGCCACTGCAGTCCCGTTCCGGCAAGCGCGAGAATGGCGAGCAGGATCGACAAAACCGATGCACGCGCAAACGCACTCGGGCCAAATCCAATCACCTGCTCGTAAATGAATGTACTGAGTACAGACACATTCTCGGGTATTCCCAAAAAAGCCGGGATTCCGAAGTTGTCCAGGCCCGAGATAAACGCGAGCAAGCCGCCTCCTGCTATTCCTGGCAGCGCTAGCGGCAGAGTGACCTTGCGAAACATCAGGTATGCCCCTGCTCCCGAAGAGCGTGCGGCCCACTCCAGCTCTTTGGGGATACGATGCAGGACGGACAGTGTCAGCATGTACACCAGCGGATAGTGGGTCAAGCCCATCACGACAATGATTCCGTCCAGTCCGTAGACACTCCACAGCTCTACCGGGCTTCCCGAAAGCCAGCTCGCCACCCGGTTCAGGACCCCCTGCGGACCGGCCATCTGTGTCCAAGCCAGCGTCATTACATACGAAGGAATGAGCAGCGGCAAAAGCGCCAGGAGATGAACCGCTCCTTTGAACCGAATATCGGTATAAGCGCAAAGCCAAGCCAGCCCAACGCCAAGCAATAACGCGATAACCGTCGAAGCTCCTGCCGCCGCGACAGTATGACCAACTGCATCCCATGTCCGCACATCTTTCAGTACCTCAGAGAAATACGCCAAGCCGAATCCGGTTTCCGTCTCGACAGAAAGAGCGAGCAGCTTCCACAGCGGGTAGACAAAAAAGAAGGCGACTGGCACCAATACAAGCCACGTCGTCATCTTTTCCGTGGACCAGGGGGCGGCCCATCGTCGCCCCTTGTCCGTCTGCTGCCCCCGCTCCGTCAGCGCGGTCTGCAGGTTACTTGCCACCCATCATCTCTCCAAATTTCTTTTTGTCGTCTTCTCTCGCCGCTTCCAGCTCATTGATGCTGGCGGAGAGCACTTTGATCTCTTCGATGGACTTCAAGCCTGCCGGTGCCGCCACTCCTTTGCGAATCGGCGTATAGCCGAGACTCGCCGCCAATTTTTGACCATCCTCCGATAGGACAAAATCGACGAACGCTTTTGCCGCTTCCTGGTTCTGGGAGGCTTTCATAATTCCGATCGGCTCTGTGATAACGGGTACACCTTCGCTCGGGTACACCATTTCTACTGGGGACCCTTCCGTTTTGGCACGAGCAACGAGATAATCGACGATCATGCCGTAATCCTTTTCTCCGCCTGCTACGCTCTTGAGTACCGCGCCGTTTCCTTTGATGACCGTCATGGCGTTGGTCTTCAAGCCTTGCATGTAGTCCCAGCCAAAATCAGCTTGGCGTGTCAGCACCCCTACGTTGTAAGCCGCTGCTCCCGAGTAGAGCGGACTTGGCATGATTGCTTTGCCGGAAGCCTCTGGGCTGGTCAATACCTTCCAGCTGTCTGGCATCGTCTTGACCTTATTGCTGTTGACCGCAAGAACGGTTGCCATCACTTTCGTCCCCGTGTAAGCCCCATCTGCATCCTTGTAATCCGCTGGAATGTCGGCTGCCTCAGGTGAAGAATAAGACAGCAGCAGATCTTGTTTTTTCAAGCTGGCAAATGTCGGAGCGTCTGCAACCAGCAGCACGTCTGCCTTGACTTGCCCAGCTTTCTCCTCTGCCTGCAAACGACTGACCACTTCCTCTGTCCCGGAGCGGAACAGCTCGACCTTCACATCCGGATACTTTTTCGTGAAGCCCTCAATCAATGCCGCTGCATCCGTATCGGGCTGAGAGGTATAGAAGCTCAAGGTGCCTTCCACTTTTGGCGCAGTCGTAGCTGGTGCCGGTGCAGGCGCAGCTGCCGGAGTCGTGCTAGGCGTCGAAGCGGATGGGGCCGGTGCAGACTGGCTCCCGCAAGCAGCCAATCCCACTACCGAGATCGCTGCAAATAAAGACAAGGTCCATTTACGAAGAGTGACACTTTTCATTTCTGATTCCTCCTAATCATGAGTGGATGCGGATAGCGCACTTTGCTTGACTCCCTGAAACCATTTGCTGATCTTGGTCTTCATGGCGATGTTGGTCATGTTCAGCTGAAGCGGAGTAACTGTGATGAAACCATCCCGCAGCTTGAAATAGTCGGACTCCTCATCCTCGAAGTACAGCTCACCCAGATTGTCGGACAGCCAGTAGCAGAGATAGCCCTGCGGATCGTTCATCCCGACATACTGGTAGCGCAGCACATCCATAGCCAGCGGTACTGCAGCTACGCCCTTCACCATCTCCTTTGACAGATAGGGCAGGTTGATATTGAGAACCGCCTCTGCGCTGAGCTTGTGGCTAAACAGCGTTTCAAACACTTCATAGGCAAGTGGCTCCACGATGGAAAAAGAGGCGTTTGGCTTTAAGGTGGCGAGTGAGACAGCGATGGACGGAATCTGGTACATCGCGCCTTCAATCGCTGCTGAGATCGTACCTGAGTAAAACACGTCCCTCCCCAGATTAGGACCACGGTTTATGCCGGAGACGACGACATCCGGCTTCTCCCTGAGAATGACCTCGATCGCCATCTTTACACAATCCGCTGGCGTTCCATTGACCGCCCATGCTTCGATCGATGTATCGAAAAAGTTAACTTTGTTTGCCTTTATAGGCGATTTCAGCGTAATGGCGTGGCTGATCGCACTGCGTTCCTGGTCCGGGCAGACAACATAAACATTGCCAAAGGGCTGCAGCGACTTCGCTAGACTGAGAACACCTGCCGAAAAAATGCCATCATCATTGGTCACGAGAATATTCAAGATATGGGAAACCTCCTATCACATTGAGACACAATCCGGATGCTGCAAAAAGAGCAGGTTTTGCTTGAGCATAGATAAATCACGTGAATCGTCGAAGCCTTCCACTACGACAGGGCAATGCTTTTCCCACAATAGCGGCCAAATCCCCGGAAGATCGATCTCTCCCGTCCCCAATGGAACATGCAGCTTCGTTGCCGTTGCATCGCTGACATGGATTTTGTCGATGCCATCAAGCTCCTGATAAAATTGCGTCAGCGAGCTGGTGAGCGGAACGTGGGCGATATCAAAGGTAGCCGATGTCGGGTAATCGAGCGAGGCGCGCAGTCGATTCAGGTCCGCTGGAGTCACAATCATTTCCTTTGGCAGCGGCTCGATATGCTCGATGGACAGCACCCTTCCCAACCGACAGGCTTCCTGCGCCAGCTCGTTGAGACTCTCGATCAGAATCGGTTCATGCCACCCACGGTTTTTGGCGGACAACGTCACACGCCCCGGATGAACCGTAACGCTTTTGGCCCCGATCTCGCGGGCCAGCGACAGCGAGCGCTTGATTTCCAGTATCGATTGTTTGCGAATCCCTTGGTTGAGCGAGCACATATTCAAGTCCCAGCTCGCTGCGTGCAAAGTCAGCTTCAGCCCGGAACGCTTCGCCGCATCCAGAATCTCCTGAGGATTGCTTTGATGAAACCAGACGTGCTCCGCCCATACCTCCATTCCTGAAAATCCGTACTGCCGGGCGATCAGGATGGCCGCCTCCACCGGGTACTTCCACATCAGTGTCGAGGAAACATACAGCATGCCCACCACTCCTTTACCTCCGCCGGAATCGCGACGCTTCCCACGGGATAAGGATTGCGAGAGCCGTGTCCGTGGAAATCACTTCCTCCCGAGCGAATCAGATGATGCTTTTTCGCCTCTCGCTCCCAGAATGCCATCTGTGCAGCGGAGTGACGGGAGTAATACACTTCGATCCCGTCCAGCCCATAATCGAGCAAGGACGCTAGCTTTACCTCAAACGAGTAAATGCCGGGATGGGCTAAAACGGCGATGCCTCCACATTCGTGGGTGTACTCGATGGCATCCCGAGCGGAAAAGGACGGACGAGGGACATAGGCCACAGCCCCTTTGCACAAATAGCTGTCGAACAGCCCCTGCACCGAGCTTCCATAACCGCGAGCGAGCAAAGCTTCTGCAATATGCGTCCGCACAATCACGCTGCCTTTTGCCCGCTCCAGGCACTCCTGCGTAGTAATCGACATACCCAATCGATTACAGCGCTCCACGATCTCACTCACCCACTCGATGCGCTCCTGCTGCCTTTTGTCCATCAGGTGCAAGAGGCGTGAATCAGAGATATCGAAGCCATAGCCCAGAATGTGCAGCTCATCCTCTGGTCCATCGGTATTCCATTCAATTCCCGGCACGATCCGAATGCCCAGCTGCCGGGCTTCCTCCCGCGCTTTCAAATAGCCATCTATGGTATCGTGATCCGTAATCGCGATATGACTGACATCGCGTGACTTTGCCTCGGCCAGCAATTCCGTTGGCGACATTCTCCCATCCGAAGCCGTGGTGTGCATATGCAAATCCATCATGCCCGTTGCCCTCCCATCCCTACCGTTTTTTCGCTTTTGTTTGATTTCATTGTAAATTCGCTTTTTTAACGACGTATAAAGGCAGAAACAAGCTTTGATAAAAATGAGAAGGCGCTCCTGACGCCTGTTTTCAGTCGAAACCTCCTCCTTTATGAAGCGGAAGTAAACTATTTACAGATTCTTTACAAATTTATTCTTTCTCTAAACAAAAACACCAGCTTCACATGCCTCTGTGTCAGCTGGTGCTTTTCGTTTTCCTTTTTGCCATGCCTAATCCAAAACAAAAAGGCCGATGCACAATCCCTCTGAACCAGATGGTCCAAAAGAACAGCAGCATCGGCCTTTCCCTAGCTTGCGGCACCCGAATTCGCATGGACGGCGGGCGCCCTCCTTTTATCGTCCTTACACGACGTCGTAGCCTTGCTCCTCGATGGCTTCCTTGATCGCTTCCTTCGTCAAGCCACTTTCGTCATAGGATACTTCAACGGTTTTCGCTGCCAGATTCACTTTGCCGGTAGCACCCAGCTCTTTCAGTGTTTTTTCGATGGTGTTGACGCAGTGGTTGCAGGACATTCCTTCTACATTCAGGGTAATGGTTTGCATGATGATCTCTCCTTTGGATTTATCGATATAGTTATGCGGACAAAGCCGCTTGTTGCCTGATTTTTAAGATGTTACCGATTTACAGCTTCACCCTTTGCAGACGCAGGGCATTGAGTACGACAGACACCGAGCTGAATGCCATCGCTGCGCCTGCCAGCCACGGAGCTAGGAAGCCCAATGCGGCAAACGGAATCCCCAGCGTATTGTAGGCAAAGGCCCAAAACAGGTTTTGCTTGATGTTGCGAATCGTCCGCTTGCTCATCTCGATCGCATCGGCTACACTGGTCAGCTCGCCGCGCATCAGCGTGATGTCTGCTGCTTCCATCGCCACATCGGTACCTGTCCCGATCGCCATTCCAATATCGGCAGTAGCCAGTGCAGGTGCGTCATTGATGCCGTCACCGACCATGGCGACTTTTTTGCCCTGTGCCTGCAGCTTTTTCACTTCAGCCGCCTTGCCCTCCGGCAAAACTTCTGCGATGACGTGATCGATTCCTGCCTCGCGGGCGATCGCCTCGGCTGTTTGCCGGTTGTCACCCGTCATCATGATCACGGTCAGACCCATTGCTTTCAGGCGCTCTACCGCCTGTTTGGAGGTAGGCTTGATGGTATCCGCCACCGCGATCAATCCCGCCAGCTTGCCAGAGGCGACAGCCAGCATTGCTGTTTTTCCTGCCTTCTCCAGCGCCAGCATCGTTTCCGCTACAGGCGTAAACGAGATACCTTCCCGCTCCAGCAGACGGCGTGTTCCCACCAGGACATCATGTCCGTCTACCTCTGCACGAATCCCGTATCCAGGGATGGCTTCAAAAGAGGTAGTTTGGGTGAGCGCGATTCCCTTCTCGCCAATGCCTTTCACGATAGCCTGCGCCAGTGGATGCTCGGAGTTTTTCTCAGCGGCTCCCACCAGTGCCAGCAGCTGTTCCTCATTCATTTCGATCGCCAAAACATCTGTCAGCTCGGGCTCGCCTTTTGTGACGGTACCCGTTTTGTCGAGAATGATCGTATCCAGATGGTGTGCGGTTTCCAGATGCTCGCCGCCTTTAAATAGAATACCTAGCTCAGCCGCGCGTCCCGAGCCCGCCATGATCGATGTCGGCGTCGCCAAACCGAGGGCGCACGGGCAAGCGATGACGAGTACGGCAATTGCCTTTTCCAATGCCTCGGCGAAATTGCCAGGGAGGACCCAGAAATACCAGGCGACGAAGGTCAGGACTGCGATACCTACCACAATTGGCACAAACACACCCGAAATACTGTCTGCCAGACGCTGGATTGGCGCTTTCGTTCCTTGCGCTTCCTCTACGACCTTGATGATCTGCGCCAGTGCCGTTTCCCTGCCTACCTTGGTGGCTTTCACTTTCAAAAAGCCGTTTTTGTTCAAAGTCGCACCAATGACAGAATCCCCTGCCGCTTTATCAACGGGAATACTCTCGCCTGTCAGCATCGATTCGTCAACAGCCGATTGCCCTTCCAGAACGACACCGTCGACAGGAACCTTCTCGCCCGGTTTCACGTGCACGATGTCGCCTTGTCTCACGTCTTCCAGCGGAACGGTCATCTCCACGCCGTCACGTACGACGACAGCGGTCTTGGCTTGCAGTCCCATCAGCTTGCGAATGGCTTCGGATGAGCGGCCTTTCGCTTTTGCCTCAAACAGTTTGCCCAGCAAGATCAGGGTGATCAATACCGCGCTGGTCTCGAAGTACAGCTCGAGCATGTGCGCGTGAGTCCCGATCGAAGAGATCGCCACATACAAGCTGTAGAAATAGGCGGCAGATGTACCGAGTGCGACCAGCACATCCATGTTGGCACTCTTGTTACGCAGTGCCTTGTACGCGCCTACGTAAAACTGTGCGCCGATGATGAACTGGACCGGTGTCGCCAAAGCTAGCTGAACCCATGGATTCATCAAGGCATCCGGCAGCCAGATAAACGAGGTAAAGGAGAAGTGGCTGACCATCGCCCAAAGTAACGGCAGCGAAAAGAGCAGCGAAACCCAGAACTTGATCGTTTGACGCCGGATCTCCATTTGCCGGCGGTCTGCTTGCTCCTGTTCCTTCCCTTCCTCCTTGCGTGCTGCCTGATACCCCAGCTTTTCGACCTGGCGGATAAGATCAGCCGTACCGATCTGGGAAGCATCATACTCCACTTGCGCTGTCTCCAAAGCCAGATTGACATTCGCCTTCAGGACGCCAGGCAGTTTGTTCATCCCTTTTTCGATCCGGGTCGCGCAAGCCGCGCATGTCATTCCGGTAATGTTCAGCTCTACTTTATCTGCTGCCACACCATACCCGAGCGATTCGATTTTCCCGCGGATATGATCCAGATCGGTAACAGCCGGATCGTAGACGACGGTGGACTTTTCCAATGCCAGATTGACATTTGCCGTCTCCACACCCTCCAGCTTTTTGAGACCTTTTTCTATCCGCAGTGCACAAGCCGCGCACGTCATTCCGGATATCGGCACTGTCGCTTCAGCTGTTTTGGCACTCATTTTGCTTCACCTCTAAATACCCCTCGAGGGTATATTTTTACGTATTGTTCCCCCAACGTTGTTTCGTTATCACATCTTTACTATACAATACCCCCTCCGGGTATATCAAGTGGTTAAATGAAAAAAAGCCCCATTTTTTCGGGGCTTTTCCTGAGCGATCGCAATTGCGTGCTTGTGTGGCTTCGTTAGTTTGCTTGGTTCGCTGCTTGCTGGTAGGCAACTGCGATTTTTGCAGCTACCTCTGCGTTGTGCTTCACCAGTGCAATATTGGTTTGCAGGCTTTTGCCTTCTGTCAGCTGCTTCACTTTGTCGAGCAAAAATGGCGTTACCTTTTTACCGGCGATGTTGTTGTCTTTCGCTTCTTTCAGCGCTTGCAGAATCACCGCTTCGATCTTCTGATGATCCAGAGCGTCTGCTTCAGGCACCGGGTTGGCGATGATCATACCGCCGTTCAGGCCCAGCTTCCATTTGGTATCCATCAAGGTTCCCACTTCTTCCGGGGTATCCAGGCGGAAATCTACACCAAAGCCGCTTTCACGGGCAAAGAAGGAAGGGAATTCTGCCGTACGGTATCCAACGACAGGTACGCCGTGCGTTTCGAGGAATTCCAGCGTGCGTCCGATATCCAGGATCGATTTTGCGCCTGCGCATACGACTGCCACGTTTGTTTGCGCCAGCTCGGTCAGGTCAGCGGAAACATCCCACGTAATCTCGCCTTCGCGGTGTACCCCGCCAATTCCTCCGGTCGCAAACATGTGGATGCCCGCGAGCTCAGCTGCGATCATCGTCGCTGCTACGGTCGTCGCTCCGATTTTTCCGCTCGCCAGGATGTATGGGAAATCACGACGGCTCACTTTTTCTACCGATTTGTTCGTCGCAAACTCTTCCAGCTCGCTGTCCGACAGACCGATCTTGATTTTTCCGTTCATGATCCCAATCGTTGCTGGTACGGCTCCGTTGTCGCGGATAATTTGCTCAACCTCTTTGGCCATTTCGATGTTTTGCGGATAAGGCATACCGTGCGAGATAATGGTGGTTTCCAGCGCAACTACTGGCAGGTTGTTCTCCAGAGCGTGACGTACTTCCTCGGTAAAGGTCAGGTATTGTTTCATGAGTTATCTCTCCTTTTCGTATTGGTTTACGGTTTGCTCGAGCTGTTCCGGTCGAAGCAGCGGGGATACAGACTGCTCTGTTTTCAAGGTCAGAGCAGATGCGGCCAACCCCAGCTGGCATGCTCGTTCAAAAGATTCTCCATTCACGTATCCATACAGCAGGCCAGAGGCAAAGGCATCTCCTGCTCCCGTCACATCCACTACCTCCGTTGGGTATGGAGTGAACTGCTCGTCTGCATCCTCTGCCTGATAGTAAATGCCTTGCTCTCCCATCGTGACGATGACACGCTTGACGCCGCGTTCCCGGATCTTGCGGCAAGCCTCGGCACACTCCTCTATCGATCCAATGCTCATCCCCGCCAACAGCTCGGCTTCTTCCCGATTGGGCAAAATGGCTTCTACTCCGTCCAATCGCTGTGGCAGCTTTTTGGCTTTAGCAGAAGAGACCGGGTCCACAAAGAGCGGAATACTCTCTTCTCGGCAGCGTTCGATGATGTAGGCCAAGCAATCTGCCGGTACGTTTGTATCCAGGAAAATTGCTTGGGCCGAAGCGATGTGCGACCATTTGTCCGCGTACATCTCAGGTGTCAGCGCATCGTAAATGTCCATATTCGCGAGGGAGACAACCATCTCTCCGTCGATGTCCAGCAGTGCTGTGTACGTGCCTGTCCGCTGGGTAGGCAGTCTCCACACCTGGCTGATATCAACGCCATGCTTACGCGTTTCCTGCAGGATCCATTCGCCTTCCTTGTCTTCCCCGATGCTGGTAAACAGCGAAGTCTTGCAGCCCAGCCTGCCCAGATTCTCTGCGATATTGCGGGCGACCCCTCCGCACGATTCCATGATCGTCACGGGATTGGAAGAATGCAGGCGCACTTGCTGTTTGCCGCGCGCCTTGCGATCCAGATTGGCGCCGCCGATGCAGGCAATCGAGCCTTCGTCGCGTAGTACGTAAGCCCGTCCCTTGATCTCGCCGCGCTTGGTTAGCTGGGCGATATAGCCTGCGACAGCCGAACGGGAGATGCCCATGAGATCAGCCAATTCCTGCTGGCTGATAAACGGATTGTGGCGAATATGCTGCAAAATCTGCATTTCTTTATCCACGGTCATCCTCCTTTCTTCCTCAGTAGCATTCACAGCTTCGTTTACAAACAAAAGTCTATCACTTAAACAAAAGTTTTGCAACCAGGTGAAATATGTCTAATTTGCTAACGCGAGGCTTTCGTGGAGGGGCGTGCGCCATACGACAGTAGCCGCCACCGCGGAGCATGAATAAAAGTGTCCGACCCAACAAGTGCTTGCGAGCGAGGAGCATGAATCGCACGGATTGGAGAACAATAGGAAAAAAGACAAGGAGGATTGTCATGCCAGATCAGCGCCCTAAACAAGCGAAAAAGGACCCGCCGGAATACTTTTATTTTGACCTTTCCGATGAAGGACATGAGAAATTGCTGCAGCGAGAGCTTGAAGAAGCAAATACGAATCCCCTTTCTCCATTAGAAGAGGTAACCAAAATCGAATACTAAAGCACAGCCCTCCCTGACGCTATTTATCTAGGTCAGGGTTTTGTTTGACAAGCCTAAATCAATCATGTACCATAAACATTATCTTAAATTAAAGATATTCACCTGAAAGGAGGGGGAGCCATGTCAGAACAGTATGTTCGAGACGATTCCCTCGATCTGATGGTCGTCCTGTCGAGATCGTACAACTGGGTAACTGCCCATACCAATCGTGACATTCGCCGGCACGGACTCAATCCTACCGAGTTTGGCGTGCTGGAGGTTCTTTTCCATAAAGGACCGCAGCCTTTGCAGCAGATTGGCGAAAAGATCCTTATCTCCAGCGGAAACATTACCTACGTGGTGGACAAACTAGAAAAGAAGCAGCTTCTGATCCGCAAACCCTGTTTGGAGGATCGCCGGGTCATATATGCAGAGCTGACGGAAAAAGGAAACCAGCTACTGGAGGATATTTTCCCTTCACACAAGACAGCCATTGAAAGAGCAGTCAGCGGTCTTACTCCGGAGGAACAGAAACAAGCTATCCAATTGTTAAAGAAACTGGGTCGTGCCGCACAGGAGAGCTATTAGCCGAAGCGGTGCGGCCACGCTCCACCAAAAAAGCGCTTGACAAAACCTTCAATGCATAATAGTCTTAAAATCAAGATTTACGAATTTAATGTTAGCGACTTACAAAACGAAAGGGGAATATTCCTTCCATGAGTAAAGTACTATTGATTAAAGCAAACGATCGACCAGTCGAGCAAGCAGTGAGTGTAAAACTTTACGAAGCTTTCGCTCAAACTTATAAAGAAACTCACCAAAACGATGAAATCGTTGAGTTGGACCTGTTTGCTGAAAACCTGCCATACTACGGTAACGACCTGCTGACTGCTATGTTCAAATCAGGCAAAGGTATGGAACTGTCTGCAGAAGAGCAAAAAGGCGCTGAGCTCGTTAAAAAATACCTTACTCAATTTGCTGAAGCGGATAAAGTTGTGATCGCGTTCCCAATGTGGAACTTCACTGTACCAGCTCCTCTGCACACTTACATGGATTACCTGTCCCAAGCAGGCATCACATTCAAGTATACAGCGGAAGGCCCTGTAGGTCTGATGGGCGACAAAAAAGTGGCTCTGCTGAGCGCACGCGGTGGCGTTTACTCCGAAGGCCCAATGGCAGCTATTGAATTGGCTAACAAATACGTTCGCACCCTGCTTGGCTTCTGGGGCGTTTCCAACATCACTGAAGTGATCGTGGAAGGCCACAACCAATTCCCAGACAAAGCAGAAGCAATCGTGCAAGAAGGCATTACAAAAGCTGCAAAACTGGCTGAAACATTCTAAGACTTGCTTATGCAAAAGAAAGCCTCGACTGAGGCTTTCCCTTAGTCAAAATATCTCAAATTTAAAATACTATAATTTAAAACATTTAAGGAGAGATGAAACATGATGGATCTTGGACTGCTTATTATTCGTTTGGTGATAGGTTTGACTTTCGCTGCGCACGGTACACAGAAGCTGTTTGGTTGGTTTGGTGGTTACGGCTTGAAAGGAACGGGCGGTTGGCTTGACTCTATCGGTGTTAAACCTGGTGTCTTGATGGCGCTGCTCGCAGGATTGGGTGAGCTTGTTGGCGGTCTGTTGTTTGCGGCTGGTGTCGGTACTTGGATTGGAGCGATCTTGATTGCATTTACCATGCTGATTGCGATTGTAAAAGTTCACGGTCAAAACGGATACTGGGCTACCTCTAACGGCTATGAGTACAACCTCGCTTTGATCGCGGTTGCCATCGGTGTAGCTTTGATCGGACCTGGCGCTTACGTTCTGTTTTAATCGACCAGACTTTTCTTGGACGCCAATGACTTGAACTAAAGGAGGCAGAAATCATGGATATCCGCATCTACACACGAGATGAACAAGCAAAAGGGCAATTTGGCGTAGGAGAAATCGTGGAAAACAAACCGATTGGCTTTCCCCGTGAAGGATCGGCAGTCACCCGAGTGGGTCCCCTCTTTTACTGGGCCTGGGCCAAATCATTGAAAACCTTTGAGATTCCGCTGCATCCTCACTCCGGCTTTGAAATTTTAACCTATGTCTTGGATGGCACAGTTGGTCACCGCGATACCTTGGGCAATGTTCAGCGAGTTACCACGGGCGGTGTCCAGATCATGCAGACTGGTTCAGGCGCCCATCACGCGGAAGAACTGAGTCAGGATTCGGAGCTGTTTCAGATCTGGTTCGAGCCGCATCTCAGAGCTGCCGTGAAGCGTCCGCCGACCTACAATCAATACGATCACGAAGCATTTCCTGTTGATGGAGAAGGCAGCGTACTAATCAAACGAATCATCGGACCAGATACGCCGATCGAGCTCGTTACGGACTCTCGCATGAGCGACATCACGATCCCGGCTGGCCAGTCCTATCGCCTGAGTCTTCCTGCTGGGTACGCCCATGCAGTGGTAGTGGTCTTCGGTGACGGCAGCATCGAAAGTGACGAGCTTCAGGAGGAGCAATCGATGACACGAGGTGATTTTGTAGTTGCATCGTCCGATTCCGATAGTGAATTGGTCTATGAGGCTTTCGGGAATACCCCCCTCCGTCTTGTCCTGATTCAGGTGCCAACAGAAGTTGATTATCCGCTGTATCGGAAATAATCCTACTCCTTTTCCTTCATTAGAAAACTTGGCTCTGCCAAGCCATGTGGCGGAGCCTTAGTTGCACTTATACTGGCTAAGAATCTTATCTAATCTTACTGTACGAAAACAGGGCTCCTCAGAGCAGTTCATCTGCTCCGCGGGGCCCTCTTTTTTATGCTTTCGCCTCTAATAGAAAAACAGATAAAAATTTCTTTACACTAATTCGGCACTTCGTTGTTTTCTCTCCTGCCTCTAATTCCTGCATGCGCATCCGTACCTCTTGAAAGTCAAACAATCGGGGCGCGAAATGCTCAAAGGTGGGATTGGCGTAATCGGTCAGCCCCAACGAGGACAAATGGGTAAAAGCCTGTATCACCATGCGCCGAATACGCTGCTCCATGGCGCGGACTTCCTTTACGATCGATTGCTCGTCCAGATTCCCGTGCAGTTTTTGCAGGATGAACGTATACAGTTCCTTGAGCTGCAATTCGCGAAGCTTATCTCCCCTCTGCTCCTCCTCGCCTAGCCAGCGCATGATCAGCAAAAGATCAGGGGCGCCCGCCTCGCTGGCAATACCGAGCTGCAGCAGCAATTGCCGCGCCTTTTGCTCCAGACTGCTTTCCTGCGAAATTTTGCCTTTATGGTCTGCATCTACAGGTTCTTTGGCCTTCACGTCTAAGATCTGCAGTGATTTGCGGATGGATTGCAAGGAAGCTTCCAGTGAAAGATGATCCACTACGCGCTTCAACACCGACATCACTTCCAAACGATTGATAGGCTTTTGGATAAACGTATCGATCCCTTGCAAGTACGCCTCGCCAATCATCTCTTTATTCTCCACCTGTGACACCATGATAAATCGACCGGAAAATCCTTCCGATCGCAGCTTCTTGATCGTCTGGATACCGTCCTGGCCCGGCATCAGCAGATCGATCAGCACGATATCGACACCGTACAGTTGATCGATGGACACGCCGATGCCATCGCTCGCCTGCCCTGCGATTTCCCCCAGATTGCATTCCATGATGATGCGCTCCAGCATTCTCCGTATTACAGGGTCATCCTCGATAAGAAAGAAACGTATCATCATACGCCCTCCTTTCGTAAAAGTTGATCCGTCGGGAGGCTCACTTTAAAATGTGTGGTTAGCCCCCAGTCGTTCATAATCTGCAGGCTTCCTTGCAAACTGTGTACGATCCCCTTTGCATGTGTTAACCCAATTCCCGTCGAGGCATTCCCGGTCTCGTCAAACTTCGTGGTATACCCTGGCTGAAACACCCATTCCCTTTCCTCACTAGGTATCCCCGGTCCGTTGTCTACGACATGAAATAGAATGTTCCGCTGATCCAGCTTCACCTCAAGCTCGATCCAGCCGGAGGAATAGATCGCTTCTACTGCGTTCGACACTAAATTGTTCAAAACAGATAGCAGTGCGTAAATCTGGCTCGTACTCAAATTTACGTCACACCGCAAAGAAAATTCGATATCTTTTCCCAGCATTTCGGCATATTTACGATTCGCTCGCATCACCAGCCCACACAGCTCTGCGATAGGAAGCTGCGGCGCAAGCACCTCCTGATTGATCAGCTTGGACAACCCGGCCAGCATGCGCTGGGAATCCTTTTTCACCTCGTGGACATTTTCCGCGATGAGAAGAGCCGCTGACGATTCCGTATTTTCAGAAGAGAGAAGCCGTGTATACAGCTGATAGCTATCCCGCGTGATCTCTTCCAAATGCGACATGGACTTTCGCAGATAAAATGCTTCTTGATACAGCTCCGTGTTGATCATCCGCAGCTTCTCCAACTCTTGTTGGCGCACCTCTCCTACAGCCCTGACCTGACGGATCGAAAAGCTGTTGTACAAACCCACGGCAAAAAAACTGCGCAAGACCCCAAAAAAGAGAAGCATAAAGACGCTCTCCCAGGTAATGGGGGGGAAATCATTAAACAAATGCCTCACCTGAAGCTCCACCATATTGGAAACAAAATCGACGGAGGCACCAATCAAACCGACGATCAACGGAGCTTCCAAAAACCGCCTTGCTTTAAGGAAATGAAAAAGCAATGAAAAGCTGAAATAGTAAAAGGCGGACGGCAAATGGATCTGCAGGCTCTCCATCCATCCTACTTGGCTGAAGATGTGATCAAGCCCGACCCGAAACCCGAGAATGAATGTCCCGGTCAGAAAACCAGTCAGCAGCACCGGCACCGACTGGAACCACAGCAATCCAAAAAAGAAAGCGGCAATTCCCAGTGAGAAACGAAAAGAGCCCCCTAAAGGGTTTACCTTCATTTCCCCAAAGAAGGCGGTTGCCAGCATAATAATGAAAAGTACCAACAAACGCTCTCGCATAGACGCCCCTCTCTCCATAGAAAAGATCTCCCATTCCTATTGTACTGAGAATCGGAGACCTGCAAAGTGTTAAAGATTAGGCGTGTCTATTTTCCAAGCGCTTGGAGATGATGGACAGCGCATAGTTCACCACAAAATACATGACCGCTACCAGCAGGAATGTCGGAATGACGTAGTTCACGTTTCGGCCGTTGATGATTTGTGCGTGGTTCATCAGCTCTGGGAGGGCAATCACGACCGCCAGCGACGTATCCTTCAAAAGCGAAATGAATTGGCTCACCATTGGCGGCACCATGCGGCGAAGAGCTTGCGGCAGCACGACATGCCACAGCGTCTGCATGTAGGTAAGCCCCGAGGAACGGGCCGCTTCGATCTGCCCCTTTTCGATTGAGTTCAAACCACTGCGCACGATCTCGGAAATCATGGCCGATTCAAAAATGACCAGTGCCAGAATCGCCGCATAAAACTTATCCAGCTTGATGCCGATTTCCGGCAATGCGAAGTACGTGAAGAAAATAATCAGCAAGAGAGGCAGGTTTCGAACGAGCTCTACTGCTGTGGCAAGTACTTGAGACAACACTGGAATGCGTGCATAGCGTATGACCCCGACGATAACGGAAACGACAAAGCTTAGAGCAATGGACAGGAAAGCCACCTGCAGTGTGACCCAAAAACCTTCAAGCAGGAAGGTAAGATGACTGGGAGCATATGCGCCAATAAAGTCCATGGATTACCCTCCTTTTATCTGGCTCTCGCCAAGCGCCGCTCCAGGTATCCTACGAGCAGACTCAGCGGAAGAGTGAGTATCAAATAAAAAACAGCCACAAAGATGTACACGTCAAATGTAACGAAAGTATCTGCCGAAATCAGATCGCCGAAATACATCAAGTCGAGACCTGCGATTACGCCCAGCACAGATGAGTTTTTCACCAGATTGATAAACTGGTTGCCCATCGGAGGAATCACGATCTTGATCGCTTGCGGCAAAACAACGTAGCGCATGGTTTGGACATAGGTAAGCCCAGAAGAGCGAGCAGCCTCCGTTTGTCCTTTGGATACAGCCAAAATCCCTGCACGAATGGTTTCCGCGATGAAAGCTGCGGTGTATACAGTGAGCCCCAGCGTCCCGGCTACAAAGGATTCCAGACGGATACCAATGGCAGGAAGTCCGACGAAGAAGACAAACACAACGAGAATTAACGGGATATTGCGGATGAATTCCACATACGCTGTCCCCAGCCAGTTCAGAGGGCGTACAGGCGCAATCCGGAAGACAGCCATGAGCGTACCTAACAGAAAACTTCCAATGAGTGCAAGCAAGCTCGCTTTCAGTGTGTTGCCGAATCCTTGGAGAAACATATCCCAGTGATCAAACAAGATGGACATATCAATCATCGCTATGATCGATCCCCCTTTGCCAGTTAGAAATAAGTGGATGAGCGGTAGGGTATCCGCTCATCCTTCTTGAAGTCCTACCGCTTTACTTTTTCGGTTTTTCGCCGATCCATTTTTCATAGATCTTGTCGTATTCACCATTGTCCTTCATTTCTTTCAACAGGTCGTTCACCGTCTTCACGAATTCTGCATCGCCTTTGTTGATCGCGATACCGTATGGCTCTTCGGTGAACGTCTCTTCGGTTACACGGTAATTCGGATCTTGCTTGGCCATGCCGTACAAGAGAGCGTTATCCGTAGTCAGCGCATCGCCTTGTCCCGCTTTCAGTGCAGTGAAGGCTTCCGCGTAGTTTTCAAATTCCAGCACTTCTACGTCTGGTGCTTTTTCACGGATGTTTTTCGCAGAAGTAGAGCCTTTGGCTGTTACAACCTTCATGCCCTTTTGCAAATCTTTGAGTCCGTTGATTGGGCTGTCCTTTTTCACCAAGAGGGATTGACCCGCCATGAAATAAATATCTGAGAAATCGACTTCTTTTTTGCGCTCTTCCGTTACGGTCATCGTCGCGATAATGGCATCAATTTCACCGTTTTTGAGCATCGGGATCCGCGTTTTGGAAGTAACCTCTTTCAGTTCGATTTTGTTTTCATCACCCAGTACCTTTTTGGCGATAGCTTTGGCGATATCGATATCAAAGCCTTCAACGTTTCCTGTAGCAGGATCTTTTAAGCCAAACAAGTTCAGATCATACTTCACGCCAACAACGAACTTGCCTCTTTCCTTGATTTTCGCCACTGTGCCAGCTGCTGCTCCAGAAGCTGCTTGACCGCCTTGGCTGGCTCCCTCGGAGGTTTTGCCCGCGCCACAGCCTGCCAAAACGCTTGCGCCGAGCATCAATACCAGGCCCAAGCCCGTTACTTTCTTCCAAACACTTTTTTTCATGTGAATGCCCCTTTTCTCTATGTTTTGAAAGCTTGTTACCTCTGCGTAAAAACTAGTGATTCAAGATGCGGCTTAGGAACAGACGCGCCCGCTCTTCACGTGGGTTGGCGAAGAATTGGTCAGGCGTGGACTCTTCCAGAATCTGTCCTTGGTCCATGAACACGATGCGGTCTGCGACTTCACGGGCAAAGCCCATCTCGTGAGTAACCACCACCATCGTCATGCCTTCCTGCGCCAAGCGTTTCATGACGTCGAGCACTTCACCGATCGTCTCTGGATCGAGCGCTGACGTCGGTTCGTCAAACAGCATGATTTTCGGCCTCATCGCCAAACCGCGGGCAATCGCCACGCGCTGCTGCTGTCCACCCGATAGTTGCAGCGGATATTTTTCAGCCTTTTCAGGAATACCTACTTTTTCCAGGTAGTACATCGCGGTCTCGATTGCTTCCTTTTCTGGAATACCGAGTACCTTGATGGGAGCCAGCGTAATGTTCTGCAGCACGTTTTTGTGCGGATACAGGTTGAAATGCTGGAACACCATGCCAATATCGCGTCGCAGCTTGTTGATGTCGGTGCCCTTGTCATTCACCTTCACATTGTCAACGACTAGCTCACCGCTTGTAATCGTTTCCAAACGATTGATGCAACGAACCATCGTGCTCTTCCCCGACCCGGATGGTCCGATTACCACGACGACTTCGCCCTGGTTGATGTGCAGGTCAATGTTCTTCAAGACGTGGAAGCTTCCGTAATGTTTGTTCACTTGATGAAAACTGATCAACCAGAATCCCCCTCTTCTCTGTTTGTTAGACATATCGTAACGGGACTCTACACGAAACTACACGAAAAGACGAAAGAAATATCTCTCTCTTTCTAATTTTCTAAATACAAACGGTTACATAATCACTTCCCCGAATTGGGACATGACCAATTGCTGTTTAACATTCCATGCTGCTATCTGGTTAGATGTGCGGATTTGCGTACTGGTTCCCGGCATCATTGACTTCTGGCGGCTGTTTTTCCAAGCGAGACATTCCTCATCCGCAAAAGTCTCGCAAGCATAAAGGAACTTGCAGCTGCGTTCCAGCAACAAAAAACCCGCCGAGGCAGTGCGCCAGGCGGGTTTGCATTTTCGCTATTGTTGAATCGCTTTGATTTATCGCTTTCGGTTTATCGCACTAGGGCTGGTTCTTGCTCCAGCATGGTACCTTCCTCAGCATAGCGTACGTGCCACGCAAGTGCTTTTTCCAAAACGTGTGGGGTATGTCCACCGCGTGTAAGAGCTTCCGCATAGTAGGCACGCAGCTGATCACGATACATCGGATGCGCACAGTTGTCGATGATTTTCAGCGCGCGCTCACGAGGAGCCAGTCCACGCAGATCAGCCAGTCCTTGCTCGGTCACGATGACGTCTACGTCATGCTCGGTATGATCCACATGAGACGCAAACGGAACGATGCTGGATACCTTGCCGCCTTTTGCGATGGACTTGGTCACGAAAATACCCAGACGTGCGTTGCGGGCAAAGTCGCCTGAACCGCCGATCCCGTTCATCATTTTCGTCCCCGAAACGTTGGTGGAGTTTACGTTTCCGTAGATGTCCGCTTCGATCGCCGTGTTGATGGCAATCAGACCTAGTCGGCGAATGATTTCCGGATGGTTGGTGATCTCCTGTGGACGAAGCAAGAGCTTATCACGGTATTGCGCGAAGTTTTCCGTTACGTGCTTCATTTTTTCATCCGTCAGGGTGATCGAACAGCCGGAAGCAAAGGCAATCTTTCCTGCATCCAATAGATCAAATACGGCGTCCTGCAGAACCTCGGAGTATACCGTCAGGTCCGTAAATTCGGAATCCAAAAATCCGTTGAAAACCGCATTCGCGACTGACCCGATGCCCGATTGCAGCGGAGCGAGATTTTGCGGCAATCGCCCTGCTTTTACCTCATCCCGCAGGAAATTAATCAGATGGGCTGCGATATGAGCGGTTTCCTCGTCAGGCTGTACAATGGAGGATGGCGAGTCCATGATGTTGGTTACCACGATTCCTTTGATCTTGTTCGGATCAACCGGAATCCCCTTCGTACCGATTCGTTGGTCCACAGCAACGAGCGGAATCGGTTCGCGCTCCCCTTGTTTGGCAGGTGTGTAAATGTCGTGAATGCCTTCCAGCGCATCTGTCTGCGCCAGGTTCAGCTCGATGATGACGTGGTCAGCCTGCTCTACAAAAATATTGGAGTTGCCCACTGAGGTCGACGGAATAATCATGCCATCCTCTGTAATTGCAACCGCTTCCACGATCGCGAAATCGATGTGCTTCAACGCACCATTGCGAATCAGCTCTGCCGTATGCGATAAATGCTGATCGACAAACATGATGCTGCCATCGTTAATTTTTTTACGCATGGTCGCATCAGCCTGGAATGGCAAGCGTTTGAGCACGATACCTGCTTCCGCCATCACTGAGTCAACATCGGCTCCCATTGAAGCCCCTGTATATACATTCACCCCAAAAGGCTGATTCTCATGTTTTGCCCGTTCTGCCAATGTCACTGGCACCACTTTGGAATCCCCTGCGCGAGTAAAGCCACTTAGCCCGATCGTCATGCCATTCTCGATCCAGCTCGCTGCTTCCTCAGCTGTCACGATTTTTTCTGCCATCCGTTTATCGCGTAAGCGCTCCCACATGATAGTGACCCCCTCGAAATGTTTCATTCTGATTGTATCTACCCTAGCACATGCAATCTGAGCGCACACTCGATTTCGGACAAAACAGAATTTGTAGAGGCAAAGTCAGAAAAACAGGCTGCAAACCATTCTCATTTACCGCGGGATTAAAAGCCCAATAATTGGCGGAACGAACTGGAATACGTTTGGCTTACTGGTACTCGTGTTTTCTGTTTATCTTTCATTTCCAGCAGAAACGTGGAATGAAAATGCGGGTGAATGAATCCGATCGCTTCCATGTTCACAAAATAAGAACGATGACAACGGACAAACTGGGTAGGCGGCAGCATGCCTTCCAGCTCAGCCATGGAAAATTTGTTGGCGTACGCCCCTGTCGCCGTGTGCAAAAGGGTCCTGCCCTCGTTGGAGCTGATATACACAATCTCACTTAAGGAGAGTGGCAGCCAGCCATTTTCATCCTTCCCGATCAAAACGGTTACGCGCGGCTCCTGCGGTGCAGCCATCGGCAGCGCCTGTGGAGCATAAATAGCCGTAATGCATCCCATGACTTGACCATGACTGACCAGTGGCAGGGAAAGGCCGTAGTAGGCCACTCCAAAGACGCGGCTTTCTACATAATGCGCCACTTTTCCCATCTCTTGCAGTGCTTTATAGGTAGCAGACCCGACCGGTACAGAATCGCCTGGTGTGATTTTCAGATCAATGATGGAGCTTGGCTGGTAGTACAGGTAGTGTGCACCATCTGATATCGCGATAGATACGCCGTCAGGCACGACTTCGCCAATCATCTGCAGCACTTCTGGCACCAATGAGTTCTCCATTATGATTCCCCCTGCTCCCACGCAATTAGTCTTTCCTTATATTAAACCACATTTCAAGTGCCTCCGAACGAGCCTTGTCTTTCCATTCTGTGTACATAATCCCCAAGCTGGGGCCACCCGGTATGCTATCATAAAAGGCAACCGAGAAGGAGCCTCTGCTGAGGTCTGTACGTTGGAAAAGGCGGTGCAGCATGGAACATACCATAGTCTTGATTGCCAAAGGCACAGATACTTTGGATTTTTTGCTCAAAGAATTGAAAGCGTACTTCGAACCCTATTGTCGTGTCATCGGCTACGCCACACACCAGCACATCCCGGATTTGCGCCACGCTTCCCACGTTTTTCTTACGACCAAATCCCCGGAGCTGTACACGATCGCTCGCCAGGTCGTCGCTGATGAGGTTCCCATCACGGTTCTGAACCGCGTCTTTGAGCTTCGCAAGCTGAAGGCTTTGATGCAAATTCCTCCAGGCACGACCGTACCCGTCATGAACAATTCGCCTGTCACAGCCCAGGAAGTCATCCAAAACTTGCTGGAGGCAAACGTGGATCACCTCCACTACATTCCGTTTCATCCCGGCTGTACATTTGATGATCCCACGCTTCAATATGCTGTCATCATGAGCATTCCCGATGTACCGCCCCCGCCCCATCTGGAGCTGATCGATCTGGGCTTTCGCAAAATTCATATTCACGATCTGATTGATATTGGTCGCAAAATAGGGATCCCTGTCGAGTGGGAGCGCGAGTACCTCTCTGCCTATATCGCGGAAATGTCGGAGCTGTCCAAGCTGCTGGGCACTTCCTATGCGGAGGTGCAAAAGCTGAACAGCCAGCTTCAGTCCACGTTTCAAGCGGTTCGCGATCCCGTGATTGCCTGCAACCAGCAAGGCATGATTACCTTCATTAACGATGTCGCGACCCAGCTTTTCTGCCCGCACGAGGCAGCTGTCGTTGGACAGCCCTACACGGTGCTTGCAGAGCACAGCTTTCTTGGGCCGTTTTTCGAGCAGGAGGGCCAGGAAGATACGTTGGTCACACTCGCCAGCAAGCAATTCATCGTCAGCAGCCAGAGCATCCGCCGCCGCCAAGAGCGTCTCGGTTTCGTCTGCACCCTAAAGGACGTCACCGAGCTGCAGCGTCTGCGCACACAGCTTGTTTTGCGCGGGCACACAGCGACATATACCTTTCAGGACATCAAAGGAAAAAGCGAACCGATCCAGCATGCGATCGAAGTCAGCAAAAAAATGGCTCGAAACAACCAGACCATCCTGCTGCTCGGAGAAAACGGGACGGGGAAGGAGCTGTTCGCCCATGCGATTCACCAGCACTCCCTGCGCAAAAACGGCCCTTTCGTGGCGATCAACTGTGCGTCCCTCCCGGAGAATCTACTGGAAAGCGAGCTGTTTGGCTACGAAGATGGCGCTTTTACCGGAGCGCGCAAAGGTGGCAAGCCCGGTCTGTTTGAACAGGCGGATGGCGGGTCGATCTTCCTCGACGAGATCGGGGATATCTCCCCCGCCATTCAGGTCAAGCTGCTGCGTGTCCTGCAGGAGAAGCAGGTCATTCGGGTAGGTGGTACGGGCATTATCGCCGTGGATTGCCGTGTCCTTGCAGCTACGAACCGGGATTTGGAGAATGCAGTAGAGCAAGGGCATTTCCGCGAAGATCTGTTTTATCGCCTCGCTGTCCTGCCGATTGAAATCCCTGCGTTGCGCGAGCGGATCAGTGATCTTCCTTTATTGATCGAGGATCATTTGAGCAGTCAGGGCCTTAGCA
Organism: Brevibacillus centrosporus; assembly: GCF_003710815.1. Classification (GTDB taxonomy): domain Bacteria; phylum Bacillota; class Bacilli; order Brevibacillales; family Brevibacillaceae; genus Brevibacillus; species Brevibacillus centrosporus. Next base: position 14,835 of record NZ_RHHP01000007.1, on the reverse strand, counting down.
AAACGTGGTCGCCAGAAGTCATGGAGCTCTTGCACAGCCATGATTGGCGCGGAAACATCCGTGAGCTGAAGAATGTCGTGGACTATGCGACTGCGGTCAGCGAAGGACCCGTCATTACAATCGAGGATTTACCCAAGCGTTTAACCCAGCGGCTGACTCAAAAGTCGTATGAAAATGCAGCTTCTTTCCGGGCAAGCGATGAGCGAGACGTCGATCTTTTGCTGTGCCTGTACCAATATTACATCACCAACAAACCGGTCGGACGTTACCAGCTAGCGAACTCCCCTGTCCTGCGGTCAACAGGCTGGACGGAAAGCGCTCTACGCAACAAGCTTAAGCAGCTGGAAGAGCGCGGGCTTGTACGCTCAGGAACGACACGGCAAGGTACGACCATTACAGCGGACGGAATCGAGGTTCTGCGCAGTCTCGCTCGTATCTAGGCCTTTTTTATTCGGTCATCATTAGGTGTTATTAGGAGCGCGAAAACCTAATAAACATTCCTAAAAAGACCCCCATCCTATTTTGACCCAGGAAAAACGCCTGAGAAATCGCCCTTTTCAGGTTTTGTCGAATCTTGGCACGCACCTTGCAATTCACCGAGATGTAACCATTCATAGCGAGGTGACCTCATGACTCCGAACAAAGCTCCAGCCAAAAAACGTTTTTCTGTGCCTCATACCTATGCCATTCTCTTCATCATGATCGTATTGGCAGCGCTTGCTTCATACGTGCTCCCTACTGGGGAATTCGAGCGCATCAAGGACGCGACCTCCGGCAAAACCATCGTCGTGAACAACAGCTACCATGCAGTCGAAAGCAGCCCGGTCGGATTCTTTGACATGTTCAAAGCGATTCCGGACGGGATGCAAAAAGGTGCGCAAATCATTTTCTACATCTTTATCGTCAGTGGGGTTTTCGGCATCATTCGTTCCACCGGTGCCATCGAATCGGGGATTCACAAAGGCGTACGCCATTTAGAGGGACGGGAAAAGCTGTTGATTCCGGCCTCCATGTTCCTCTTTTCCATTGGTGGCTTCACGATGGGGATGGCGGAAGAAAGCATCATCTTCGTGCCGATCGGGATCGCGCTTGCCCGTGCGATGGGCTTTGACGCTGTTACCGGTACGGCCATGATCACCATGGGGGCAGCCAGTGGCTTCATGGGCGGGATGCTCAATCCATTTACAGTAGGGGTCGCTCAATCTCTTGCCCAGCTCCCTCTTTTCTCTGGCCTTGCTTTCCGTACAGTAGTCTATATCATCGTCCTCGGCTTTGCGATCTGGTATGTCATGCGCTACGCCTACAAGGTCAAAGCAGATCCGACCAAGAGTGTGATTTACGAAGTCGAAAAGGAAGCCGTCGCTGAAAAAGTAGAAATGGATATTCCTGAGCTGAATATTCGACACAAGCTGGTATTTTTGGTCATGGTGATTGGACTTGCTTGCAACGTCTACGGTGTCTTCAAATACGAATGGTTCCTGACCGAGCTGACCGCTTCCTTCCTGATCATGGGTCTGGTCGCAGGTCTCGTCGGTGGACTCTCGGTTAACAACCTGTTTGATTCGTTCGTGGGAGGCGCCAAAGCCGTTACGTTCGGTGCTCTGATCGTCGGCTTTGCCCGCGCCATCACGGTGGTCCTCGAGGACGGCAAAACGATTGATACCATGATTTACGGACTGACCTCTGCCATCGGACATTTGCCAGATGCAATCAATGTAGTGGCGATGTTCTTGATCCAGGCGGTTCTCAACCTGTTTATCTCCTCCGGAAGCGGACAAGCTGCGACGACCATGCCTATCATGGTGCCGATTGCCGACCTTTTGGGCATCCAGCGTCAAGTAGCGGTACTCGCCTTCCAATACGGAGACTCAGTTACCAACTCGATCATCCCGACTTCTTCCGCATTGATGGGCTATTTAGCTGTCGCGGGAATCCCTTATGAGAAATGGGTCAAATTCATCTGGAAGCTGCTCTTGGGCTGGGCGCTGATCGCCTGCGTCGCGCTGATTGCTGCCGTTTATCTCGGCATCGTCTGATCTTCGTGACTACATCCTGACACCCATCCTAGGAGGAATCATGCGTACCACTATCGAACAATTACGCCCTGTCATCTTTTCACTGTACGACCACTTGCATCAGCATCCAGAATTGAGCTGGCAGGAGCAGGAGACCACTACGTTTATCGCGGATTTTTTGCGTAAGCACGGCTGCGACGTCACCACCTTTGAGGATGTGACCGGCGTCGTAGGAGACTATGGCCCCGCTGCTCCCGGCTCGATCACGGTGGGAGTGCGCGCTGATATGGATGCCCTGTGGCAAGAGGTCGACGGTGTCTTTCGCGCCAATCACTCCTGCGGGCATGATGCCCATATGACCATGGCGCTGGGGGTTCTCTTGGTACTCCAAGCCCAGAACATCCAGCTGCCTGGTCGGCTGCGTTTCATTTTTCAGCCAGCCGAAGAAACCGGGAACGGTGCGCTCACCCTCGTGAACAAGCAGGTAGTGGACGACATCGACTATCTGTACGGCGTTCATTTGCGTCCCATTCAGGAAATTCCAAATGGAACGGCGGCCTCAGCCATCCTCCACGGTGCAGCAGGTACCATCTCCGGTCACATCCAGGGAAGCGACGCACACGGAGCGCGCCCTCACCTCGGAGTCAATGCGATCGAGGTCGCTGCCGCCATTGTGGAGCAGCTCAAAGGCATTTACCTGGATCCACTGATCCCGTATTCCGTCAAAATGACGCAGCTGTCCGCCGGTGGAAAGAGCACGAACATCATTCCCGGTTCGGCGCATTTCCATCTCGATTTGCGGGCGCAGACGAACGAAGCGATCCATGCGCTGTTTACGAGGGTCGAGCACATCCTGCAGAATATCGCCAAGCTGTATGATGTACCCGTCCACTACGACATCACCGAGCGAGTCTACGCCGCCGAAGTGAACGAGGAAGCCCGGCAGATCATGGCCGAAGCGATCTCGCAGACATTGGGACCTGCTAATCTAGAAGCTCCCATCTCCACTCCTGGCGCCGAAGATTTCCATTACTATACAAAGGAACGGCCGCATCTGCGCGCTACCATGCTCGGACTCGGCTGTGGTCTTCATCCCGGACTGCATCACCCGCAGATGACCTTTGATCGGGAAGCACTGCTTTCCGGGATCGAGATTCTGACCCGAACTGTTTTGTCCACCTTCGAACGCCATAGCTGATCCACCCTATCCCATTGCCAAGGAGAGATGATCATGAAAATCGAACGCGTTGACCTGCAGCGTATCAAAATCCCGTTAACGGCTCCGTTTGTTACAAGCATGGGCCTCGAGACGCACAAAGAGTGCATCCTCGTCCGCGCCTACAGCGGTCCATACGTCGGTTTTGGGGAAAGCGTTGCGATGGACGTCCCGGTCTACAACGAAGAGGACGTAGATACAGTGTGGTACATGCTGGAGAAGTATTTGATCCCGCAGCTGTTCACCCGCCAGATCGAGCATCCTGACGATGTCTCCCGCCTTTTTTCGTGGATGCGCCGCAATAACATGGCCAAAGCTGCGCTGGAAGGCGCCATCTGGGATCTGTATGCGAAAATGAACGGCATCTCCCTCTCCCAAGCATTGGGCGGTACACGCACGCAGATCGATGTAGGCGTGAGCATCGGGATCGAGCCAACCATCGAAAAGCTGCTGGAGCGCGTTGACGGCTTTATCCGTGACGGCTACAAGAAGATCAAGGTCAAAATCAAGCCGGGCGCTGACGTAGAACCGATGCGGGCGATCCGCCAAAAGTTTGGTCCAGATGTTCCGCTTATGGCGGATGCCAACTCGGCCTATACGCTCAAGGACATCGCTCTGCTGAAAGAGCTAGATGAATTCGGACTGATCATGATCGAGCAGCCTCTGGCTCATGACGATATCATTGACCATGCGACCCTGCAAAGAGAGCTGAAAACGCCAATCTGTCTGGACGAGAGCATCCACACCGTCGAGGATGCGCGCAAAGCGATCGAGCTCGGAAGCTGCCGAATCATCAACATCAAGATCGGGCGTGTAGGCGGACTGACCGAAGCGAAAAAGGTACACGACCTGTGTCAGGCGCACAACGTCCCGGTTTGGTGCGGCGGCATGCAGGAGGTAGGGATCGGACGCGCTCACAATATCGCGATCGCCTCCCTCTCCAACTTCACGATTCCGGGTGACACCTCGCCATCCCATCGCTACTTTGCAGCGGATGTCGTCAGCCCGATGATCGATTTCGCGGCTCCGGGTGTTCTGGACGTACCGACTGCTCCAGGGATCGGGATGGTCATCAACGAAGATGTTGTCCGCGACGCCCTTATTGAGCACAAAAGCTATTTCGCCAACCGCGAATCGACCACGACTGTCATTCCCAACTTTTAAATACGAATAAGAAAAGGGAGATCCTCAGCGATCTCCCTTTTTTCATGATTGCGAGACGGATTACATTATCGTGAGCAGCTTACATACCTCATGCTCGGCTTTAGCCCGCTTTTCCTGCGGCAACCGTTTCAATAAATCCAGAGCAGCATACGGGACCTTGAGCGCATGCGGATCGCTGTATGTCTTTGCCCAGTACACCGGGGAGGTAATTTGCTCAAAAGCTGGCTCCCTCACTTCCTCCGCCAAGACAAAGTCAGGGATTTGCCGATTGAGCTGTAGCTGCAGGCGGTGATTTTTCATGCCCATCTCTGTCAGCTCACCATACCCGAAGCGCTCCAAATCCGTCAGTGCATGGGCATGGGTAATTCCGTGCTCCACTTCCCCCGCCAGATGATAGACGATCCCTTCGATGGTACGACCACGTGCGATAGGAGGAATGGTCTCAAACGTCCTTTCTGCCATCTCCAAAGTCGTATTGTACGCGGCCACGTCTTGGATGTCATCGTCAATCAGGTCGAAGTAATTCGGAACACCCCAGTAACGACCCGGTTTGTCTTCCAGGGTCTTTTTCAACAGGGTGACCAGACCGTCCACAACAGAGGGACGAATCAGATCCGGACGCTCACGCAAAGCCTTCAAGGCAAGCACCCCAAGCGCGAGCCCATGGCCAGAGGTACGCAGCTTTTGCACGTTTTCCTTCAAGCCATCCAGGACCTTTTGCAGAAGAGCTGGATCTGCGGCTTCACTCTCATCTGACGGTTCAAACCACTCCGGCTTCAACAGGCGATACGACTCACAGGTACGCTCGATGCCCTCGATGACATGCTCTGGCAAATCGTGCTCGCGCGTCATGAAATAGCCTGCAAGCAGCGCCGCTCCGTAGTGACCCCCGAACCAACCCGATGCGGCTGCCCGTGCCATTCCAACTACCCCAAGCTCCAAGTAAGAATCAACCAAACGTCCCATCTGCCATTTCCTCCCTTTTCTTTTGACTATGCATTCATAATATAACAAACATTTTTATTTGTTAAGTATAAAAATCAAAAAAATAAAAAAGCCCCGAGCATTTCGGAGCTTCCCGTAAAAGGATTACGCTATCCAATAACGCAAAAGCATAATAATGACAATGCCAACCACGACCGTTCCTAGCAGGCTGCGCGTTTTGATCGCCACCAAAAATGTCGGGATCGCTGCGAGCAGCTCCACGTTTGACGATAGGGGAGCCCATTTCCCATCGCTTAAGAACAGCTCCTGCCCAACCAAGGCCGCCATCACGGAGATCGGGACATGACTCAGCCAACGTACTCCCCATTCAGGCAGTGTCATACGGCTGAGCAGCATGAGAGGCACTACTCTCGGGAGAAAGGTAACGAGCGCAGAACCCAAAATAATGATGAGGACATCCCATCTCACTTCCATCTTTCTATCACCATCCCTATCGTTGACGCAATCAAGGTCGCAGCGATTACCCCAATATTTCCACCCAATACGAGTGATACTCCTACCGCAAGTACCACTGCGCTGATCCCGACCACGATATCGAGACGCCACTGTTTTCGACTAACCATGGACAGCACCAGCAACCCGATGAACATGGCTGGCAGGGCAAAATCCAGACCGAACTTCTCCGGATCGGCAATCCACTGTCCCAAATACGCCCCTGCGATATTGGCAATGATCCAGTTGGCATAGGCAGTAATATTAAGGCCGTGCATCCATTTTTCACTGATCCGCTTGCGCTTGGCTGCTTCGTTGATCGCTACCCCAAACGTCTCATCGGTTAGCAGCGAACCGATCAACATATTGCGCACCGGTGTGAGATGCCGAAAATAAGGCGATAAAGCGGCGCTAAGTAGAATATGCCTTAGGTTTACAAAGAAAATCGTAATAATGATGGCAGATGCGGAACCGTTGGCAGCCATCATCCCCGCTGCTATGAACTGGGCAGAGCCTGCGTATAGACAGATGGACAGCAAAGCGATTTCTGTAATAGATAGCCCTGCCGTTTTTTCCACGACACCTGCGGCGAACCCGATACTTAGATAGCCGAGCAGCGTGGGGATACAATCCTTTACACCTGCAAGAAAGGTTTCTTCTCCCTCTATGACTGCTTCTGCTTTCAGTCGAATGTTTTGCTCCCTCATTGCGCTTCCCCTTTTCGTTTCTATCCCTTTACTTGAAGCGCTTCCCCGTCACCACGTGATAGAGATCCGGCCTTGTTCTCCAAAGCGCTTCTACTTTCTCAGGTCCCAACTCTTTGGTCACTTCTGCAAACATGATGTCATGCCTGATGTACTCCATTGCTACCAAAACCAGGGCAGGATCTCGCGTTTTCACCGCCCACGCGCTCTTGCCAAGTGCAAAATTCCCGATCAACACTTCCTCCACATCACGGGCGGCAATAGTCAAACGTCCCCCCATGCGTTCCTCTGCCACTTCTGGAGACATGTAATCATGATGATAGGTGTTTCCCACTCTCGTTTCTGCCTTTCCGAAAAGGACGGTAAAAACATCAATCCCCTCGTCACAGCAACCATCGATTTGTGTTTGGATAAATGGTACCTGCGGCTCCCAGATGGACAGCCAGAGCTCTGCTTTCGCATTTCCGATCAGCTCTTTCATTTCCGCGATCACCAGCTCATCCCCATCGATCCGCTTGATGACATCCACTTCCCGTTCACTTTCCATGGCTGCGAGCTCTTTTTCCAGATAATCAAACGATTGTTCAAATTGCCGGCGTTGCCGGGCAATCAGCTCTCTGGCCGGCAAAGGCGAATACGTCACGGGCTCGGAAGGTACGATATAGACGGCCCCTTTTTCTACGAGCTTCCCAACCACCTCGTAGATCATGGACCGAGGCACACCGGTTCTTTTGCTGATTTCATACCCGGTAATCGGATGATGTTTCAGCAGTCCAATGTAGGCTTTGCATTCGTACTGGGAAAATCCCAGCCTTTGCAGCTCCTTATAAATTTCTTCCATAGCCGCTCCTTTAGTAGTTAGTATTATACTTACTATAAAATCGCTCGTTTGCCCCTGTCAATTGGAAAAAGAAAAAAGCAGAGGAACACGTCCCCTGCCTGATGATGATGGCACTTGATGCTGTTATGTCAGTTTAAAATCAACCTCGTCCGTCGCGGGCAAGTAATCGACCGTCAAGCCTTGCCCATTCATGTACCACAGCTCATCCTTCTCCATGTAAAAGGTAATGCCGTCCACTGTTGTGGAAAGCCCGATTTCGTTCGGCTGCTCCTTGGCGATCCCCATGGAAAACGAGTCCTGCACCGTGCTGACTCCTCCATAGCGAACAAAAAAGCGAATGGTATCCCCAGCCTCACAGCCCCATTCCTGGCGAAACCAGTCCACTGCTGCTGCTGTTACGGTTAGATTCATCTATTACACACTCCTCGTCGGAAAGCTCTCTCGTAGTATTCCTCTCCTCTGTAGTTTACCTCACTTTCTAAATATGTACAGTAAAAAAGTATAGAAACAAAACTTTCGGGAGAGATGCTCACGTCGTTTCTTCTTTACAGGTGTGCCATCAAAAAAGCCGATCTCCCCGTAAAGGGAAACCGACTCCTTGCTTAAATGCCTTTACTTTATGGGAAGCGAGAGATAAAAGCTTGTTCCCACTCCTTCTTCACTGCTTACCTGAATCTTGCCATGGTGTGCGTCGACAATCCATTTGGCGATGGATAATCCCAAGCCGGTCCCTTCCGTTTGCCGTGAACGCATCTTATCTACGCGGAAGAATCGATCAAACAAATACGGGATGTCGTCCTTGGGAATGCCGATTCCCGTATCCTTGATCATGACGGTCACTCTTTGTCCCTCGCGCTTGCAGGAAACGAAGATCTTGCCGCCTTCGTTTGTGTACTTGAGCGCATTGTCCAGCAGGATGACCAAAAGCTGATGCAATCGCTCTTCATCCCCGACAATTTCCAATGGCTGCTCGATCTCTGTCTCCAGGTTGATTTCCTTGACGATCGCCATCTGGGCAAACACCTGGGTGCACTTTTGCACGAGCTCGTCCAGCCGCAGCTTCTGCTTCATGATTTGCAATTCGTTGGAATCACTGCGAGCCAGTGTCAAAAGGTCTGCTACGAGCTTGCTTAGTCGACGTGTTTCCTGCATCCCGATCATGATTTTCTCGCTCTCTTGTTCAATCGTATGATCCGGATAGCGAAACAGCCGCTCCAGATTGACGAGGATAGCAGTCAACGGTGTACGCAGCTCATGGGACGCATCGGCGATGAACTGCTGCTGCTTTTCCCAAGAGACTTGGATGGGGATGAGTGCCCTTCTCGCCAGAAAAAGACCTGCTACAATGGCAATCACTACACTCACCGCATCCCCGATCGCCACGACGTAGAGCAGGCTGCTCAGCATGTTTTGTTCCGGTGCCAGATTGTACACAACTTGATACTGCATGGCGATCTGAAGCCGATCACCGACGATCACCTTTTTCGGCATAGTGACGGTATCCACGCGAAAGGTCTCGCCATTAAATGAGAGCGTCTCGATTCCATCCTGTTTCGCGACGCTCCGAAAACGCGGTAAATCCTCTGGCTCTAGCCGTTCTCCAAAAGCGGTTCCGATAACCGTCCCTAAACTGTCCCAAGCGATCAGGGCATATCTGCGGTCCATCTCGTTGAATTTTTTTCGATCCATGCGATTGTAGGGGGACTGATCCTCATTGTTCCGCTGCAAGCGCGGCAAGGGATCGACCATCAATCGCTGCGCCACTTTGGTCAGCTCCCGGTCCACCTGCGAGTACAGACGATACTTCATCGTAAAGTACACCGCGCTCCCGAGACCGTTTAACAACAGGAATACCACGATAACGTTTAAGGTTACCAGGCGAATCCGGGTTTTTTGAAACATTATCGCTCTTCCTTTTTCAAAATGTAGCCCACATTGCGGATCGTGCGGATAAAGCTCTCGTAGGGCCCCAGCTTCTTCCGCAAATAGTGGACGTACAGATCCACTACCCCGTAGTTGGCGTCCGAATCAATGCCCCACACCCGGTCAAAGATTTGCTGGCGCGTCAGAATTTGCTCCCGGTTTTGCAAAAAATATTTGAGCAGCTCGTATTCCTTGCTCGTCAGCTTCATCGGCTCGTCGTCGATAAAGCCGTCGTACTCATTCACTTTTAGAGAGAGAGGGCCATAAGCCATCTCCCCCTCTGCTCCTGTCTTTCCGTTGCGCCGCAATAGCGCTCTGGCCCTTGCACTCAGCTCCTCTGCAGCAAAGGGCTTGACCAGATAGTCATCTGCTCCCGCGTCCAAGCCTTCCACACGGGACTTTACACTGTCCTTTGCCGTCAAAAACAGCACAGGAGTCGTAATTCCTTTGGCACGCAAAGTTTTGACCAGTGTCAGTCCATCCATTCCTGGCATCATGATGTCGAGTACCAGCAGGTCGTAGATGCCTCTTTGCGCCAGCAACAGTCCGTCGTCACCACGATCGGCCGTGTCCACTTGATAGCCTTCATCCGTCAGGACTCCGGCAATTGCCTGAAGCAGAGCCTGTTCATCCTCCACTGCGAGAATCAGCATATCTATCCCTCTTTCATCTGTACAAAGCCTCTTGCGAACGCTCGTTTATTTTTCAATGCCCACCGTCTTCGGTTTGCGGAACGGCAAGGTGATTCGTACGGTTTTCTTCAATCGGACTGTCATATCATCCAGAATAGCATAAACGACTGGAATCACAACGAGTGTCAGCATGGTAGAGAACAGCAAACCGCCGATAACCACCGTCGCCATCGGAGCCTGGCTTTCTGCACCTTCTCCCAAGCCAAGCGCCAAAGGCAGCAGCGCCAAAACGGTACAAAATGTCGTCATTAAGATAGGACGCAAACGTACAGGGCCTGCGGTGAGCAAGGCTTCCGTCCGACTCATGCCTTCCCGGCGCAAAATATTGGTAAAGTCGATCAATACAATCGCGTTTCGAACAACCAGCCCTGCGAGCAAGATCAGCCCGATAAAGGCTGGTACGCTGACCGGTCTTCCCGTTACCCACAGGCTGAACGTAGCCCCAAAGATCGACAAAGGAACGGACAGCATGATCGAGAGCGGATAGACCACAGACTCGAACTGGGCAGCCAGGATAATATAAACCAGGACGATCGCAAGTCCAAACGCAATCAGCATGCTTTTCGTAGACTCATCCATCTGTTGATTTTGTCCTTGCTTCTCCAGTGTATACCCCGGCGGCATCGGATACGTCGCCAGCACCTGATCGATCGACGCCGTAACCGTACCCAGGTCTTGCCCAGGCGCTGTGGATGCCGTGACATTGACCACGCGCGTCTGGTTGTAGCGCTGGATCGCTTGCGGACCATTCGCCATCACGACATCTGCTACGTCTTTGATCTGAATCAGCTCGCCTTTCGGTGTCGTCAGGAGCAGATTGCCGATTTCCTGCATGCTGCTGACCTGTCCGTCACCGAGGCTAAGCGTCACATCTACTTCTGTACCGGCTGTTTCATATTTGGTCGCGACCTGATCTCTCAAGGCCGTTTGAATCGTACTGGAAATGAGGCTTTGTGTTACTCCCAGATCAGCTGCGCGCACACGGTCCAGCTTGACCTGAATTTCCGGACGGGATTCCTCGAGGTTGTTGTCTGCCTCGCGAACACCTGGTACCTCACTGATGGCAGCCGTCAAGCCTTCTGCCACTTCCTTCAGTGTATCCTCGTCGTTTCCGCGAATCGCGTAGGAAATCGGCGCAGCTCCACCGAACGATCCTCCCCCACCGCCGCCCATACCTGGCAGGGTCGTGCCTCCTGCTTCACTGACACGTAGCCTTGCTCCTGGGAAGCGATTCAGCTTTTGTCTGATTTCATCTGTGACCTCGGCAGTCGTACGTTGACGCTCTGACTTGTCAGACAAGATCAGCAGGAACGATCCGGCTGAGGTAGAAGCAGAGTTCCCGCGTGTCGCGTTAGTCGAGCCCAAAGCGGTAAAGATCGTTTTGACCTCCGGAATGGTCGCCAAAATGGCTTCTGCCTGGGTGACAGCTTCTCTTGTTTTCTCCAGCTCCGTTCCGTTCGGCATGGAAATCGAAACGTTGATTTGTCCCTGATCAGAGGTAGGCATAAACTCGGAGCCGATGAACGGGATCAGTCCTACACCTGCTACCAGAGAAGCGAGGCCAATGGCGAGAACCGATTTGCGATGATGCAGCGACCAGTTCAAAATGCGGCGATACATAGCAAGGCCGCGCGACTCTTTGCTTTTCACACCATGTGCAGCTGCCTTCAGCGTTTCCTTTTTATGCGACCTCGTCCATTTTGAAGTCAGCATTGGCGTGACCGTCAGCGATACGATCAACGATGCCAAAAGGGAGAAGGATACTGTGACACCCAAATCCCGGAACAGCTGAGCAGTGACTCCCTCTACGAATACGATCGGGAAGAAAACCGCAACGGTGGTGAGCGTAGCTGCAATAACCGGCATCGCTACTTCCTTCGTCCCTTTCACCGCTGACTCCTTGATAGACAGGCCTGTCTCGCGATGGCGATGAATATTCTCCAACACAACGATCGCATCATCGACGATCATCCCGATCCCGAGAGTCAAACCACCCAAGCTCATGATGTTAATCGACATGTCAGCAAAGTACATGAGCGTAAACGTAGAAATGACAGAGATCGGAATTGCAGTTGCGATGATGACGGTATTGCTTGCACTCTTCAGGAAAAGCAGGATGATCAGGATCGCCAGCACCCCACCAATCAGGGTGTCGTGAACCAGCGTGTCAATCGACGCACGAATGAACGACGACTGATCCGAGAGTGCCATGACAGACATCGACTGCGGCATGCTTGCTCGCTGCTTGTCTATCTCCGCATAAAGCTCATCGACGACAGCAACCGTGTTGGTGCCGGACTGCTTCATGATCGACATGGTAACCGTAGTCTGTTTGTTCATTGTATTTTCGATAGAAGCTTCTTTAAAGCCATCCTGGATGAGAGCCAGCTCTTCGAGGAAGATGCGACTGCCATCCTTCAAAGGAATGGATACTTTGCGAATATCATCTACCGATTTGAATTTCCCTAAAGAACGGACGGTGTAAGATACGCCGCCTTCCGTGATGTTCCCACCTGACGAATCTAGGTTTTGACTTTTCAACTGCGAGCTGATGTCGGAGATCGAGATGCCGTATTGCTCCAGTTTCGCTTGGTCAACGACGATCTTGATTTCCCTGTCCAGCCCGCCTGATACCGTTACGGAGGCGACTCCGTTCACACGTTCGAGGGAAGGAGCCATCTGGTCTTGCACGTAGCTTTTCAGCTGGTCAGCTCCCATGTCTGCAGAGACAGCCAGCGTTAATACAGCTGTACTGTTCGGATCCATTCGGGCAACAGTCGGAGAATCTACATCATCAGGCAGCGAGCGCTTCGCACGCTCGACCTTTTGCGTTACCTCTGTCACTGCTTTATCCAGGTCGGTTCCGTAGGAAAACTCGACGATCACCATTGATGAGCCTTCCCTGGACGTAGATGTTATCGATTTGATACCAGCTACGGAGGCGACTGCTTGCTCTACCGGTTTCGTCACCAGGTTCTCCATCTCTTCAGGACCTACTCCTGAATAGCTGGTGATGACGGCAATCGTTGGTATTTCAATTTTGGGGTACAGATCGATGGGAATCCGGGTCAATGACATAATTCCCAAGATAAGCACGATGAGGACTCCCATCATTACCGTGACGGGACGACGAATAGCGCGTTCCGATATATGCATGGGGCTCACCTATCCTTTTGGGGTTGCCGAAGGCTCGGGGTTCCCTGTACTGTTTGTTTGTCCTGATGGGTTTGCTTGACCTCCCGGGTTGGCTTGGTCCCCAGTGCCGCCTTGGCTGCCTTGTCCGCGTTGCCCGCCTTGTCCATTGCCTTGGCCTCCACCTTGACCCTGCCAGCCGCCATTCCCTTGTCCATTGCCCCCAGACTTTTTGCCTGCTGCATTCTTCGCTTGATTCGGATCGATTACGGCGACAGTAGCATTTCCGGTCAGCATATTTTGACCTTGTACCACGACAGACTCTCCGCCCTGCAATCCGGTCAGAATTTCAATTCTTGTTCCATCGGACTCCCCGGTTGTCACGGTTACTTGCTTGGCCTTGTCGCCTTCGACTACAAAGACATACGAGTTCTGTGCCTTCGTGATAACGGCTTCACGCGGGACGAGAATCGCCTGATGCGGATTTCCTTTCACTTCAACGGAAGCAACCATGCCCGCCTTTGCTTTCAAATCCGTATTGGCTACCTCAATCTCAATCGGGTACGACTTGCTCGAATCCGCCATCGGGCTCACCGAAGTGATTTTTCCATTAACGGTTACATTAGCAGAGGGAATTTTTACCGATACGCTTTGTCCCGGCTCGAATTGTCCTACCTGCCCTTCACTTGCTTTGGCAGTTACTTTCATCGTAGATAGGTTAATGACCTGGGCGACAACTGCATTATTCGAAACGTTTTCCCCGACTGTTGCCGTCAGTGATCCTACGATGCCATCAATGGGAGATTTGATCGTTAAATTCGAAACATTTAATTGAGACAGGGCGTAATCAGCCTCAGACTGCTTCAATGTCGCGACCGCCGAATCCAATGCTGCCTGAGTTGGTCCCTTTTTCTCCTGTTGGGCTTTTTGTTTTTGATTCTCTAGATTCGTTTGTGCAGTTGCGAGCGCCAATCTGGCTTTCTCTACCTCTGCCGTCGAAATGGCCCCTTCACTAAACAGCTTCTGGGCACGCTCCAAGTCTACTTTAGCTGCGTTCGCTTTATTTTGCAGATCTGCCAAGGAATTGGCCGTCTGCGCAAGTACCTCGGCTTCGGTTCCCTCGGTCGCCTCTGCATATCGAGCCTTGGCTGACATCATAGAAGCCTGGGCCTTTTGCATCTGAATTCGCAGTTCTTCCCCATCCAAAACCACAAGGGGCTGTCCACTCTTAACCTTATCTCCTACCTTCACGAGAAGCTGCTGCACTCTCCCCGTCGCTTTCGAAGGAATCTCTACCTGCTGGATGGCTTCCAACCGTCCAGATAGCGACATTTGTACGGCGAATTCCTCTTTTACTGCCTTTTTCACTTCAACAGGCACTGCTCGGGCTGCCTGAGCATTTCTCCTATTTACACCTTCAGGATTGCTAGAGCACCCACTCACCACAGCCAGTACCAATAGACCCATGGTGATGTTACGAATCATTCGATTCACCTTGCTTTCCTCCGTTTCGTCTGCGATCTGGCTTGGGCCAAAAGACAGGCATATGTATAGATAAATTCATTAGAGCATGGATTTTTTTGAATTAAATTTGAAAAAACAAAAGATACCGCTTTCTCCCTGGTAAAACAAAAAAAGCTGTATTCTCCATCACTTTTTCAAGTAATCGAGAATACAGCCTTTTCATTTCCGCACCTTCAAAACTGGATCT
>NZ_RHHP01000069.1 GCF_003710815.1 Brevibacillus centrosporus | reverse complement strand
AATGTTTGATTATCCGCAGGGTTCGTGAGTGTGAGCGTTGGCGGGTTGTTGACGTTTGGTTCGAGGAACATGACGCCAGAATAGCCGTTGTATGTACCCGGCGCTGTTGTCGTCAAGTCCGTCGTTGTCTGCGTCCTGTTCAAATGCAGATATTTGTAAGAGCTTTGCATTTCCGGTAAACCACTATCCGCAGAATCGTAAATTTCAGTGAATCCCAACGGTGGAGTAAATGCTCCGGCAGACCAGTTGTCATTAAACAAGATAGCAAAGGCTTTATCTATAGCTACGGTTATTGAAGAGGTTTTCGGGTAAAATGTCGTCGACCCAGTAATTGCTCTGTGTTGAAAATCAATAATCCCCTTGACGTTTCTGTATGCCGCAACGCGAAGGAATGAAGTTGGCGCACCTCCTGAAATCGTAAAAGTGGGTGCAGTTTCGTTTGCAGCTGCAAACTTATAAGCTATCGTTACTTTCCCCGAATTCCCATCTACCAACGAGCTTTGTACCGCCCATCCATTCGCGGGCACAATCGTAGTATCACTTACGTTTGAAGCGATGAATGCGACTAGCAGATCACCTGTTGCAATTCCAGTTGGCAGAGCCAAAGTGATAGATGAAGTGCTGTTGAATCTTTGGGCTACTGTAGTTCCCACATACTCCACCTGTTTTTTGCCTGTTGTCGGGATTGTGTAGTCGATGGTGAGTTGTGGGCGGTTTGCGACTGTGCCGTTTTCGAATGAGGATAAATTCACCAGGGTGTTAAGGGTGGCTTCATCCTCTTGTTTTAAAATAATACCGTTATTTGCGCTTTGCCCGCTTACCCACTCCTGTACTACTGCCTTAACGTCAATGCTAAACGCCGCGTTCGCAACGGGCGTCGCTGTGCCAGCAACAGCTGGATCGAAACTCGGCGTCGTATCCCACGTAGTGTTTGCATCCCAATTGGACGTTATCTTATGCATATTGATTTTCCGGCTGTTTACTCCGGTTTGTTTATAAAGCGACAACGACGCACTGTTGATGATGGCGTCATTCGGGATCAAGCCAAGGTCGAAAAATACCAACGCTCTCGAAATGTACCCGATATCATTAGTACCGACGTCAATTGGGTTTACGCCGATATAGGTGCTAGTAGGCGCCGCGCTCGAAAGGTAAGTGTCTCTCGTCACGGAGTTTGTTCTATTAAGTGTAATACTAGGCATGTTCCTCCCCCTTTCCTATCGTAAATGGCCGTTA
>NZ_RHHP01000068.1 GCF_003710815.1 Brevibacillus centrosporus | reverse complement strand
CGATAGAAAGCTGGATGACAGGTGTATCAGGTTGAAAAGGGAACGCCATTTCGACTGTATTGCTGTCCCTGCTGAATCTGCGAAGCACGATGCACTCATTCGCTTCATCCGCATCTGTGAGGTAATGAGCGGAATTCTTAACAGTTACCATCTTGATCAAAGACTTTCACCCCTGTTCTTCGTGGTGTGTCGCAGGCTCGCGATCTTATCTATGCAGCTGGTGCAGACCATCTTATCTGGGTACAAATTGGCCAATGGTTTGTCCAAGTTACCGCAAAGAGTGCAACCAGGTGAGTACTTTCGAAGCACGATAGCATTCCCCTCAACGAAGATTTCCATGGAATCCGACTCTTTGATTCCGAAGGTCTTGCGTAACTCCATCGGAATAACCACACGGCCCAGGTCATCAACTCTTCTTACAATTCCTGTTGCTTTCATCGTGTCTCTTCCTCCGTTTCGATCTTCAATTCTTGTCCGGCTACAACCCGGCAGGTCATCAGTTGGCCGTTCGGTTGCGTGAATCGCGTGATGCTTTCCGCATTATCTACGAAGCATGGTGCCACGATCCCGCTCTGTTGGCTCAAGACGTCCCGAAGCTCCAACCCAGCCCTGATACTTTCAGAGAGAGACAACTTTCGGTATGCCTTTCCGTCCATCTCAATCTCAAAGTCTGGCTTCAGCTCGCCATCACCTTTGTTTTGCTTGAATAGCCGAATCGATAGCGTGGTGAATAGTTCTTGCACCTTTGTAGCTTGCATCTCTGCTTCTTTGGCTAGGAACGCTTTGATCGCATCCAATATGAACACCGACTCGTTTCGACTGGCCAACGTCGCCTCTTCGTCAGTTTTTGCTTGGATGATTTGTTGCTCAAGCTGCTGGCTTTGGCTGTGGGAGCGAATGGCATCCTCGAATTTCTGTTTCAACTGCCCAAGCTCTCGGATCTTTTCCACCTGTTCGGACACATCGATGTATTCCATTTTCGCTAGCTCTAACTCCAGGGCTTTCCGCTGATCTACCAGCGCCTTGTGATTCGCCTGATATTGTCCCTTTCGTTGCTCCTTGTCCGCTTTGACCGCGTCGACTGATTCTTCATCAAGTGGTCGCTTGCAAGTACGGCAGGTATCTTCAATTACCTCATCCCGAAGCGATGGCCACTTTTGTGCAGATGCGGTGATTTGTTCTTGCAGACTTTGAATTTTGACCTGCAGGCCGTTGTACTTGCGATTGGTCTCCCCGGCAGAATCAGTGATGATTTCAACTTCCCTTATCTGCTTGTACAACTTTTCGATTTCAGCCTTGGCAGCTATTACATCTACTTGCACATCGGGAAGCCTCTGAAGTTGTTCTTGCAGCGTCTTGGTGCGGCTCTGAGCAGCTATGTAGGCTTTATCCTGATTTGTTTTGTTTTCGCGGTGGATCTTCTCCAGATCGGTGAGTGAGTTCTTCTTTAGCAGGTCTGTCAGCTTGTCCGCTTGTGTTGCTGGCATTTGAGCAAGTACCTCTTTGTTGGCCGGTACCGTCACGTATTGCAGAATCAATTTGCGCTGTGTTTCCCAATGAAGCGATGGGAAGTAGGATGGGTTATACAAGGAAAGGAAGATGTCTTTGTCAAACATGGACGATACCAACTGATCGAATTCCGTAGCCTTACTGGGTACATCGTTGATCCAGAATTTAGCCTTGCCTTTGTGGATTCCGCGGGCAAGTAGAATTTGCTTTTCGTCCACTGTTAAAAGCAATTCAACTTTCAATTCATCGAAATCATAGTTGACAGGCGTTGGTTCTGTTTCCTTTTGTAACTTGCTTCCAAGCACATCTGTGCCGTACAATGTCCATGAAATGGCTTCTGGAATACTGGACTTGCCTTTCGCGTTGTCACCGCTGATCTTGGTAAGGTCGCCAAACTCTACGACAAGATCACGGTGGCTTTTAAAATTTTTGAGAACCAGTTTTTGAAACCGAATGATCATCGTTACCTACTCCCCCGCCTTCATTTCTACTGCCCCC
>NZ_RHHP01000067.1 GCF_003710815.1 Brevibacillus centrosporus | reverse complement strand
TGGATATCCACTCCATTCCCCTGACGGCTTACCCTCCCATGTCACGCTGGGTCTTCGCCCTTACATTCCTTCGTTCTGCCTCTCAAGGTGTGGACGCCGCTTCTTGCTCCTTTACTGGGTCGTTGCCCTTACGGAATAGATCCTGCGGCTGCTCCGTGCTTCTGTTGTTGGTTTATTCCCAAACTCTAGTGAGGAACGGAAAAATGATTTGAATTAAGCTACCATCTGTATTTGGGACTGGCGTACAGGTCCTAAAACGTCGGTCGCATTGTACGGAACGCACTTCGTGCCTAGTGTGTACAGTACACGGATGAGCTTCCCGCAGAGCGCCACGATGGACTGCTTCTTCTTAAGTGGATTTTGACTTCGCTTCGTAAAGTAATGATGCAACGCCTTGAATTCGGCGTTTTTGGCAACCATCGGCATCACTGCTCGAAAAAGCAAGGCTCTTAGTCGGGATCGTCCGCGCTTGGTAATCGTGGACTTGCCCTTCTTCTTGCCGGAACTGTTCTCTTTGAGATTAAATCCAGCAAGACGGATGATCTGCTGGCCATGGTCATAGCCGCTAAGATCACCAACTTCAGCCAAGAAGCCCGCCAGCGTAACAGCTCCGATTCCTGGTACTGTCAGCATCTCTTTGGTACCTGGAATTTGTGCAAGCAATGCTTCCACTAGCGCCATGATTTCTTCAAGTTGCCTTGAGAATAGTTCATATTGTTCCAGTAAGGCCCTGAGCTCGATTTTCGCCGCCGTCAGCCCTTCGGTAAGTCCAATTGAGTTTGTGGCGGCTTGAAGGAGTTGCGCGGCACGTTTGGAGCCAACCGCTCGCTTCACGTCTTCCTTCCATCGGCGCTCAATTGCACTCGCGCCAAGCGATACAATCTCCTGTGGCGTCGGAAATTCACGAAGCGTGATGAGCGAGGCCTTTCCTTCCCAATCTTTAAACACAAGGCTGTACTCCGGAAAGAAGCGATCAAGCCAGTTCTGAATACGCCGTTGGACTTGACCGAAGTTCACCATCACCTTCTCTCGAAGGTTCATGAGAATACGAAGGTCGGCATAAACGCACGTAGGCAATTTGGGCTCGCTGTACTTGCCATTGCGAACTAAATCAGCGATTAGCCTAGCATCCTTGTAATCATTCTTCGTCGGTGAATTGTCTTCAAGTTCTTTGCTTTTATTGACGTGATGAGGATTCACGATAACGACTTTGATGTTTTCTCGATGCAGAAATTCGGCCAGTGGAAACCAGTAGTGTCCGGTTGGCTCAATGCCCAAGATGATGTCCGTCTTGGCGTATTGCCGCTGAAGCTCTTTCATCCACGAAACGAGTTTCGTCAGGCCAGAATGGTCATTGCCGAACACGCAGTCCTTACCAATCTCGATTCCGCGGAAATCGACAGCTCTGGCAACATGCGTTTTCTTCGCAATATCTGCACCGACAACAAGGGTTAATTCGGTAATTTGTTGAATACGTTGATTCTGCTTTTTCGATTGCTTATACTTCATTGTGGAGTACCTCCTGTACGGGTAATTGTTCTTTGGACGGAACGTTTCCCAGTTTACAGAAGGTGCTTTTTTTATTCAAACCCCAAATTCATTCATTACAGGAATGGCTCCTTTTCTATTTAC
>NZ_RHHP01000066.1 GCF_003710815.1 Brevibacillus centrosporus | reverse complement strand
TGACCTTTGCCGTAATATAGATAGGTGATATCCGTTAAAAGCACTTTCCCAGGAATATTTTGTTTGAATTTTCGGTTTAAAAGGTTGGGTACAACTCGGTGCTCCTGTGTGGCTTTCATCATTCGTCTATATGGATTTGCCTTTCGAATGGGACAAATGATGGCAAATTTCTTCATAATCCTCCGAATACGCTTCAAATTGAAGACAACTTGAAATTGACCCGCCAAGGTCATTTTAATTTGACGAGCCCCTTTCTTACGCCCTTTAAAATGGAAGGCTTTTAAGATGATCTCTTTTGCAATTTCATCCTTCTGGTCTTTTTTCTTTCTCTGTTCCTGCGACTTAGCCGAGAAATAATTATAATAACCGCTACGAGACACACTTGCTACTTCACAAAGATAACGCACCATATGTTTAAGCTGGTACTTTTCAATGACGGAACGGATAAGCATATATTTCTGGCCAGGAGGCAGGACTACGGGCTTTCCTTCAGCCCCCTTTCTGCTATACGAATCTTTTTTAACAGTTCATTTTCGGCTTTTAATAAGTTGTTTTGAGCCTCTAAACGAGCGTACTTTTCCTCTAGAGTCAGTTCCTTTTCACGAGGGCGTCCAGTGTTTTCGGTTCTACTGTCATGCAACCCAAGCAACCCGTTTTCGCGGTATGCGTTTAGCCATCTATCTGCAGATGACTTCACTCTCTGTGGTCCAATTACATCCACATCAAACCCATATTCCTCAAAGATCTGTCTTGGAAATTTTCCTTTTTCGTATTCAACAATAAAAATACGCTTAAATTCATCGGTATAAGTAATTGACTTCGCACTTACTGATTTGATGTG
This sequence comes from Brevibacillus centrosporus, assembly GCF_003710815.1. GTDB lineage: Bacteria > Bacillota > Bacilli > Brevibacillales > Brevibacillaceae > Brevibacillus > Brevibacillus centrosporus. The sequence continues at coordinate 147 of NZ_RHHP01000066.1, read as the reverse complement.
AGAATTTCGCTTTAGTTGGTTCATCTCTTTTTCCGTAAATATCTTCTTGCTCATACTTTCCCCAGCCCCGATTTTTTTCTTAATTATACAGAAAAGTACCCTATAGGTAGACTTTTTTAACGTGTCTACTCTATAGGGTACATTTTA
>NZ_RHHP01000065.1 GCF_003710815.1 Brevibacillus centrosporus | reverse complement strand
ATTCGAAAGGCAATGTTTTCGTCCATCGCATCCGTCAACATCTCGTCTGTGATCCCGGTAATTTCAGTAATCTTTGGACTCAGCTGGCGCCCTGGTTTGACCAAGGTATGGAATCCAGAAACGATCTGGCCCTTGATCACTCGAATGGCAGCCATTTCAATGACGCGTTCATTTCGAGGGTTAAGTCCGGTCGTCTCAAAGTCAAAAACCGTGATATCGTTAAGCATCAAGCCAACACCTCCAAGGTGTAATGTTTTCCTGCGGCGTATCCGATCTTTCGTAATGCCTGTTTTACCGTCATTTCAGCTAGTGCCGGAAGATTGTTCTTGCTCGATAAGTGGGTCAGGTAGATCCGCTCTCCGCGTCCCTGGATCAATCGTTGAAGAGCTGCAGCGGTTTGTTCATTGCTCAAGTGTCCGTTATCGGATAGAATGCGTGCCTTGACCGTATCCGGATAGTCCCCTGCCTCCACCATTGCTGGCTCGTGATTGGCCTCGATGATGTAACAGTTGCCTTCCATCATTTCAAGCATGTACGAATCGACATGCCCCGTATCAAACACTACACAGCAGCGGTCGCCGCGATCATCCTCTACCGCATAACCAACAGGCTCGTATGCATCGTGGTGTGTCTGAAATGGGTGTACGAGAAAACCACCAAGCTCGATTTTTTCGTACAGACCATGCAGTGTGCTGACAATGTGTTGTAACTCTTCATCCACACCAGCGATTCCTTTCCATTCGCCATAGGTTGCAAAGACGGGTATCCGGTACTTGTTGGCCAACGGCAAACCTCTGATATGGTCACCATGGGCGTGCGTTACAAAGATACCGGCTACCTCATCTGGACGTATGCCTACTTCCAGCAGCCGCTTTTCGATTTTTGTTTTTGCCACTCCCGCGTCGATCAGTACGGTTTTTTGTTCTGAAGTCAGGGCGACGCAGTTGCCGCCCGACCCACTTGCCAGAATGTCCACTTTTATCATTCCGGCCCTCCTTTATCTCGTCATTGCACCGAACGCAAATATCTAGTCCGCGCCAATGATGTTCTCTCCCAGGATTCATCTCGCGCCCGCAAAGTTGGCATTCAGGATCAAGTACATAGATTTCGACTTTGTGCAAGCCGGATCACCTCATATCGCCCGGTCCTGTTTGATCCGTTTCTGCCACTCCTTCGTAAAATCACAATCTCTAGCTGCCACTTCGAAATGCCTTGTGCCGAGGGCAAACGAGACGAATTTGTCAGTCGAGCGTTCATAGTAGAATCCATTGAGGGACGAATCTGGGGGAGCCTGTCCATCACTCGAAGGCTCCATTACCAGTTCGTCAAAAAGATTGAGTTGAATGTCTCCCATGCGCTCAGTTCAGTTCGTCGTCGTTTGAAGTTTGCGCTTGCTTCTCTGCAATGTGCATGTCCATGATCTTGAGGAGCCCAGTAATCTCAACCAAAGTTGGCTTCTCTCCCTTGGTTTTGCAGTGTTCCGCAATATAGGCACCCATTGCATCCGAGTCAGTAATGCCGAGCAGTGCGAATTTCTTCTTCATCTCGTCACGTGCTTTTTTTAGTTTGGAAGTTTCATCGTCTTCTACAGGAGCTTCCTGTGTTTTTGGCTCAGTTGCCATCTGCTCAACCTCAGCCGTGATATCCTTCCGTTGTTGTGGTTCGTATGCGGCAGGACCAGCGTCTGCTGATTCAACATCATCGAAGCGTAGACCAAAGGCAGCCTTCAATGCCCTGCGGGTCATATGCTTTTTGAACATGTCATTGAAGTAGTTCGTCCACATCGTTTTCTGCATCCCGATCTGTGAGCGTTTAAAGTGCTCGACTTCTTCCACGTCCATCACGACAGTGAATGGTGCATAGCCCTCTTTATATGCTATGGCATAACCGCCGACTACCTTACCTCGTGGAAAACCCCAAGAATGCTCATCGATCACCGCATAATAACGGCCATCTTCTGCTTTTTCTTGATGCATTTTGAAAGTATCGTTGTCGTGGACCAGTTGAACATCATAACCTTGGTACCCTTCTGTTTCCTTGGCTTTGCGTACGTGAAAATCGATCCCGAATTGTACAGTGAGCTTGTTTTGAAATACGCTTGGGTGAATTTCTTGCAGCAACGGGTTTGCACCTGAAGATTTGGCAATCCCCATAAACAGTCTGAATTGAGACTCGTTGCAGTCCTTGGCGATGGTTTCCCGTACAGTCACAATGTCTTGTTCTGTCAGTTCACCAAATGGCATTAAAGCGAGTGCTTTGCTCATATTGAAGTTCCTCCTGTTTTCTCAATCAGTTTTACGGCGACAAGATCATCGATCGCATTTCGTAGCATGAGTGCGTCCACGATAGAAAGCTGGATGACAG
>NZ_RHHP01000064.1 GCF_003710815.1 Brevibacillus centrosporus | reverse complement strand
GGGGGCAGTAGAAATGAAGGCAGGGGAGTAGGTAACGATGATCATTCGGTTTCAAAAGCTGAGTCTCAAAAATTTTAAAAGCCACCGTGATCTTGTCGTAGAGTTTGGCGACCTTACCAAGATCAGCGGTGACAATGCGAAAGGCAAGTCCAGTATCCCGGAAGCCATTTCATGGACATTGTACGGTACAGACGTACTTGGAAGCAAGCTTGATCCCACACCGATTGGCTACGATTTTGACGAGGTAAAGGTGGAACTGCTGTTTTCAGTCGATGACAAACAGATTCTTCTAGGGCGTGGGATTGAGGACGGAAAGGCTACCTACTACATCAACGAATCAACAAAAACTTTTACCGTATTTGATGAGTTAGTGAAGTCTATCATCGACAAAGATTTGTTTCTGTCGTTATTCAATCCAACTTACTTCTTCACAATGCAAAAAAATGAACAGCGTGAGCTTCTGCTGCGATCCATTGCACCACCTACAAACAAAGAAGTATTCAAACATCTTCCTGATGCTCAGGCAGCCAAACTTGAGGAGTTGTTCAAGCAAAAGAAGCTTGCAGATTTGTTAGGGGACCACAAAAAGAACAAAGCCAAGCAGAACGAGCAGTACATAGCAGCAAGAAGCCGCACCAAGACACTGCTTGAGCAGTTGGACAGCTTGCCAGCAACGGATGTGGACATCGAAGAAGCAAAAGCAAAGATTGCGGCCCTAGACGACCAGATTACAGAAATTGAACGGTCAATGGATGCAGCCGCTGAGACAAACCGCCAATACACTGCGTTGAAAGCACAAATAAAAGCGATGCAAGAGCAGATTAGCGCATCAGCTGCAAAATGGCCGGCGCTACGTGATGAACAGATAGCTGATACCTGCAGGACTTGCAAACAACCCCTGCAAGACGAGGCTGTACAGGCAGTGACTGATGACAAAGAGCGTCGTGTACACGCCTATAAGGAACAGCATGCAGCGTTGGTCGCCAAGCGAAAAGAAGCCGAAGCACAGCTTGCAACGCTCGAATATATCGACGTTTCTGAACAGCATGAAAAGATCCGCACTCTTGAACAGGACAAGCTACCACTGCTTGATGCGCTCAAAGCATGCGCCAGACGCGATCAGCTGGAGTACCAGATCGAACAAGCTAAAGTTGCAGAAGCTGAAACGCTAGCAAGTCGGAATGAGTCCATCTTCATCCTCGATACAATCAAGGCTTTCCAAGCAAAAGAAGCAGAGCTGCAGGCCACCAAGGTTCAAGACCTGTTTACCAGCCTTTCGATTAGCCTGTTCAAACTGAACAAAACAGATGGCGAGTACAAGCCGGACTTTGAGATCGAGATGGACGGCAAGCCATACAGAAAACTGTCTCTGTCCGAAAGCATCCGTGCCGGACTGGAGCTGCGGGATGTTCTGAGCCAGCAAAGCGGGATTGTTGCCCCGTGCTTTGTAGATAACGCAGAAAGCATCACGCGGTTTACCCAACCGAACGGGCAGTTGATCATGTGCCGGGTAGTCGCCGGGCAAGAATTAAAAATCGAAATGGAGGATGAGCACCGTGATTAGGTTTGTAACCATCGAACATTCCCCTTACCTGCCTGTACGGACTGGTGAAGCAAACGACTGCATCGTACTTCGTAAGGTTTCCCACGGTAGTAACTCGATTGAGATGGCGTTTCCTTTCCAACCAGATACATCTGTCATCCAGCTTTCTATCG
>NZ_RHHP01000063.1 GCF_003710815.1 Brevibacillus centrosporus | reverse complement strand
GCCCGTCGAAACTTGTATCCGGTTGCGATCGGCTTGCTGGTGACCACTATTGTTGCCATGTTTTTGTTATAAATGCAGAAGATATGTTGAAAAGGAAAGGCGATTGGCCAAAAGCCAGTCGCCTCAGGCTGTCGATAAAGTCGGCAGCCTTTCTTAATACCTAAATATTTCAATACGACTCCGCGTTAATGTGTTATAATACAAGTATACTATAACTGTAGGTGATCGTAATGTTACGTTCAAATAAAGATAAACAAACCGCATACGAATTTGTTTCGATTGAGCAACTCGTCCCCCAAGACCACATGCTCCGTAAAATAGATAAATACATCGACTTTTCATTTATCCTTGAAAAAGTTCGGCCCTATTATTGCGAGGATAATGGTCGCCCTGCCATTGATCCATTGGTTTTATTTAAAATGATCTTTTTGGGATACTTTTACGGCATTCGCTCGGAAAGGCGTCTTGAGCAAGAAATCCAAACCAATGTGGCCTATCGTTGGTTTCTTGGATTGGGTTTGACGGACCGGGTGCCTGATCACAGTACCATCAGTTTAAACCGTCGTGTTCGCTTTAAAGATTCCACTATCTTTCAAGACATTTTTGATGAAATCGTTCTTCAAGCCATTGGTCACAGAATGGTGGGAGGGCGGATGCTTATTTCTGACTCTACGCATGTAAAAGCCAACGCAAACAAGAATAAATACACGAAAGAGCAGGTATTACAAAACACCAAAAGCTATATGGATGAACTGAATGCTGCTGTGGAAATCGATCGGAAGAACAACGGAAAAAAGCTCTAAAACCTGAGAAGGAAGTGGTTGAACAAAAAGAAGTAAAAGTGAGCACAACAGATCCAGATAGCGGTTATATGGTGAGAGAGGGTAAGCCCGAAGGATTTTTTTATCTGGATCATCGCACAGTGGATGCAAAATACAATCTCATAACGGATGTCTATGTTACACCAGGAAACGTACATGATTCGATCCCTTATCTTCATCGCCTAGAACGCCAAACCGAGCGGTTTGGCTTTAAAGTAGAAGCTGTTGCTTTAGATTCTGGCTATTTAACAAACCCGATTTGCAACAAGTTAAAAGAGAAAAACATTTTTGCCGTTATTGCACACCGTAGGTACCATCCGACTCAAGGCTTATTTCACAAGTGGCAGTTTACATACAACTCCGAAACGAATAGTTATTTGTGCCCTCAGAATCATGAACTGCCATACAGCACTACGGACCGCAAAGGGTACCGTCATTACAAATCGAACCCGGAGGTTTGTAAAACCTGCCCTTTCCTCTCGAAATGCACCCGATCGAAGAACCACCGAAAAGTGGTCACTAGACATGTCTGGGAAGACAGCAAGGATTGGGTGCGTACAAACCGACTAAGTAAATCAGGGAAAAAGCTCTACAAAAGAAGAAAAGAAACGATTGAGCGAAGCTTCGCGGATGCCAAACAGCTCCACGGGTTTCGCTATTGCCGTTTGCGGGGGTTGCACAACGTCAGTGAACAGGCACTGATGACCGCAACGGTACAGAACATGAAAAAGATTGCCCTCCACCTTGCGAAGCAGGGGTAAAATGGAGGGCAATCTTTTTTTCTCAAGAACAAAGTAACTTTTTTTCCACTGAACCAACTAGAAGCAAGAAAGCCCTGCTTAAAAGCAAGGCTTTCTCAACAATCTGA
>NZ_RHHP01000062.1 GCF_003710815.1 Brevibacillus centrosporus | reverse complement strand
TGAAGTGACCCCAAAAAGTTAGACAGTAATTTTAGTTAAGCAGCAAGTAAGGTTTGAGTTCGGTATTGCACTGGACTCAAGCCTTTTAATTTTGCCTTGATTCGTTTGTTGTTATAGTAGTCGATGTATTTTGCCAACTCTTGTTTAAAATGCTCAATGCTTTCAAACTCTTGCATATATAAAAATTCCGATTTCAGGATACCAAAGAAGTTCTCCATGACAGCATTGTCATAACAGTTTCCTTTCCGTGACATACTCTGCGTGATGTTCTTTTCTTGTAATGCATGTTGATACTTGCTCATTTGATAATGCCAGCCTTGATCTGAGTGAATAAGCAGCTTGTCTTCCTCAGTTAGTCGTGTAAAGGCTTGTTCCAACATCTTAGAAACGAGGGGATACCTTGGTCTCGAATCAATCGTATAGGTGACAATTTCTCCATTAAATAAATCTAACATTGGCGATAAATAAAGCTTTTCACCAAATAATTGAAACTCCGTAATATCGGTGACCCATTTTTGATTTGGCTTCTCTGCCTGGAAGTTGCGGTCCAAAATATTCGGTGCCGTCTTTCCGACTTTCCCTTTGTAGGAGCGATATTTTTTCAGGCGAACCATGCTTTTTAAGCCTAACTCTTTCATTAATCGCTGAACTTTTTTATGATTCACCAGATGACCCATATTTTTGAGCTCATCCGTAATTCGACGGTATCCGTATCGTCCTTTATGTTCATGGTAAATCGTTTGAATCCATGTTTTTAATTCAGAGTGCTTGTCTGGACGATTGTTCGTTTTTACATAGTAATAATACGTACTTCGTGGAATGCCAGCCAGTGTAAGTAGCGCCTTTACAGGAAATTCAGTCCTTAGTTCAAATACTACTTGCGCTTTGTCTTGCTTGGTGATTTTTCCTTGCTTTGAACTAAGGCATTCAACTTTTTTAAGTAAGCATTCTCCATGCGCAGACGCTCTAATTCTACCTGTAGCGCCTCGACCGATCCTTCAGCATGTGTTCCCTTCTTGTTTTGCTTCTTCATGGCTGGACGCCCCTTTTTCTTTGATTCAAGGGCATCTACTCCCTGCAGTTCCACCTGCTTTTTCCATCGATTGAGCGATGAATGCGATGAGATATTAAAGCGTGCAGCTGTTTCCCTGATAGACGTCCCTTGTTCATTCATATAATTGAGTACGTCTAGTTTAAACTGAACCGAGTAAGCTGTATAGGGTTTCGTAAACGCTTCTGTACCATGATGCTGGTAAAGCTGTACCCATTTAATCACCTCAGATTTAACTGTACCCATTGATGAGGCAATGCAGGCAAAACTTTCGTTACCGTTTAAATATCGGTGTATCGCTTCTAATTTATCTTCTACTGTAAATTTAGCCATAGAAAAACTGCACCTCCAACTGTTGAATATGTCCAACAATTGGGGTGCAGTTC
>NZ_RHHP01000061.1 GCF_003710815.1 Brevibacillus centrosporus | reverse complement strand
CGCTTGTCTTGGTGGAAATGGATCTCTGATTGGAGCAAGTGCAAATTTAATCGTAGCTGGTATGTCAGGCAAAGAAGGCTATCCCATTTCTTTTTTACAGGACGGATTGTAATATGAAGTGCGACACCTACGCTTAGGCAAAAAAATGGCCCATGATTGATTCGTGTAAAATGAAGTTACCACACCACATTTACACAGGAGAATCAATCATGAGTTATTCCCATCTTAGCATAACAGAGCGTAGTCAGCTAGCTTTGCTACACCGTCTTGGTTGGTCTACTAGGGCTATCGCCACTGAACTCAATCGCCATCATTCTACCATTGCCCGTGAGTTGAATCGGGGAGCTGGAACAAGCGGATATCAAGCTGAGACTGCTCATGAGGCTTACGAGACGCGTCGAGAGCGCTCTGTTTCCAATGGCAAATGGACACACGAACGGGAACGATACATTTCCGAGAAGATGGAAAAAACCTGGTCTCCTGAGCAGATCGCCGGGCGCATGAGTCAGGACTGCCCCGAGCAGAAGGTTTCGTTTAAAACGATCTACCGCTGGCTCTATCAAGGCCTTCTCGTGAAAGGAAATACCGCTGTCTTGCGCCAAAAAGGGAAACGCAGAGGCCCTCGTGAAACTCGCGGTCGATTTAACGTAGGCAAGTCCATTCACCAGCGACCAAAAGAGGTGAGAAAACGTGACAGTTTTGGTCATTGGGAACTCGATACCGTTGTTTCCAGCCGAGGAAAAAGTAAAGCATGTGTAGCTACCTTTGCTGAGCGTAAGACCCGCCTCTATCTTGCCATCAAGATGCCTGATCGTACCTCCACTTCTTTGGAGAAGGCATTCGGGGTGATCGCTGACTCTTTTCCTACGGGTACGTTTCAGACAGCCACTGTTGATCGAGGAAAAGAATTTGCCTGTTATGAACGCTTGGAATCAGCACATGACCTAGACATCTACTTTGCCGATCCGTACTCTTCATGGCAGCGCGGCACCAACGAGAATGCCAACGGACTTCTCCGTGAATTCTTCCCCAAAGGAAAAGACTTCGCAGAGGTCTCTGAGGAAGAG
>NZ_RHHP01000060.1 GCF_003710815.1 Brevibacillus centrosporus | reverse complement strand
GAGAGGGTTGAGCAAAGTATTGTATCCAACATTAATAAATAGAGGCTAAAAACATAATTTGCGGCGGCACAGACCATATGCAAATAAAAAGGGAGCGAATAGTCCATGAAAACGGAAGTAAAAGCATTGTTTAAGGATTTCAACGCGGGTGAGAAAAAGGACGTTCTCAAGTTCGAGCTCAAGGGCGATCTGTCTGATTCCCAACTGGTCGCGCTGCACAAATTGAAAGGCGGACAGGTTTATATTCAGATCTCCAGCTCGCAAATGGACATCGACGATATTGAAGAGGATGACGATCACCCAGGTATGGAATACAGTGTTGGCCGTGATGGGGTGGTACAAGTAGACAGCAGCCAGCTCAGCCTGGAAGATGTGGCCACCTCTGAGAATGCTGCAGATCCGGACGAGCTTCCCGAAGATACGCAGGCAGATAATGAGTCCGGTGGTGATTTAGAGCCTACCTCTCAAAATGTCGCTGACATCGATCAAGAACGGAAACGCCGTGGCCGTCCCAAAAAAACCGAATCCGATACGGTACCGGCTGAGGATCCAGCCGATAAGCTTGACGATCTGCCAGCTGCTTCAAGTGACGATGATCTCCCATTCTAAATCGTAGAACCTTACGCCCCGGTTCGTCCGGGGCACTCCTACCAAAAGGAGGCTCCGTATGCAAATCAGCTTCTTGCCAGAGTTGGACAGGAAACGAACACAAAAGGCTGTAGAGGAAGCGTTTAGGCAATATCGCCTGTTCAAATACCTATCCTTTGATGAACGCGAGCCGACGATCACAGCCAGCTATGAATTAAGGGAAGGCGGCCGCACGAACCTGACGAGCGATCAAACAGCGTCGATAGCAACACATAATATCGACGGGCAAGCAGGGCGAAGGGCATACCTGGAGCGAGTGGAACGTGCTGTCAATCGACTTCCACGCATGGAAAAGTTCTTAATCCAGGAACGCTACATGAGCGAGGACAGTGAATATATTACTGACTACGCTATCTACTGCCATAGCTTTAATCCTCCAATTAGCGAAGGAACATACACCAAAATCAGATGGAAAGCTTTTTACAAGATCGCTTTAAGTTTGAACATTGAAGTTATAAAGGATAAGGTGGTAAATAATGAGCAGCCAACTTCTTGATAACCTCCCTGAAGCACTCGAAGTACGTCATATTCAGCAAGTTCTAGAATGCGGAAGGAAACAAGCATACGAACTAGTCAATTCTGGGGTATTTCACTTTGTCCGGGTAGGGACTAAGATTAAGGTTTCAAAACGTGTATTTCTTGCGTGGTACGAGGGGACAGATTTTACCGAATGGTTAGAAGAAAAGAAAAGGCGCATGGGTTAACTTATCCCATGTGTCTTCTGTTTCGGGGGGATTGGAGCGAATTCTGGTGCGAAACGGTAAATAATCACGGAGTATAGCGGACTATTAAAACATGGACAAACCCTTGATAATACATGGTTTTGAGTATAATGGATAACAAGAGAAAACGCGGTGATTCCTCTTGACAGGGTGGGGGTCGCTGGTTCGAACCCAGTCCGGATCACCATACGTAAGACGTTCGAAGCCCTTGCGTAGCAAGGGTTTTTTGTTTTTCTAATCTTTTGATTCTAATAATAAAGGAGGTGAAAACACCTCGTGGTCACAAGGGTTTCACCCCACTTTCATGTGGTTCCAAACAGCATTTTCCCAAAAGCTTTTGCTGTTTCTTTTTGCATGCTGGGGAGCAGATGACTATAAGTATCCAATGTCATGCGCGTATCGGCATGTCCTAGACGTTCCGAGACAATCTTGGGATGAACGTTTCGCTTCAAAAGCAGAGTGGCATGGGTATGTCGCTGATCGTGGAAGCGTATATCAGGTAAACCAGCCTTCTTGATCAATAATTTGAAGGTACGCGTTACATTACTGTGATCAATAAATGTCCCAAGTGGTGTGCAGTTGATAAGATCAAAATCATTGTACAATTCATCTGCCTGTCGTTTTTGTTCCATGATGAATTCCTTGTGGTTAATGAGGGCATTGATGACTTCATCGGGAAGATCGATGGAACGAAAACCCGCTTTGGTTTTAGGGAGTGGAACTAAAATGTACCCTTTGTAAAGGACACTTTTAAAAATTCTAGGCAGCTCTCAGTAGAT
>NZ_RHHP01000006.1 GCF_003710815.1 Brevibacillus centrosporus | reverse complement strand
TCTATATTACGGCAAAGGTCAGAAAGCCTATTTGTCCACAATAAAAGATGGATCAACTAATGAGATCTTAGCTTACCATGTGTCAGACCGTATCACCATGGACTTAGCTACGGATACCCTTCTCAAATTAAAAAAGAATCGTAACTTTAAGAGGGCAAAAGATGCCATGATCCACTCCGACCAGGGAACGCATTATACTCACCCTGACTTTCAGAAATTGGTGAAGAAACTTACATTGTGCCAATCGATGTCAAGACGAGGGAACTGTTGGGATAACGCCCCTCAGGAGTCCTTTTTTGGTCATTTTAAAGACGAAGCCTCGATTAAGAAATGTACGAGTCTTGAAGAATTAAAACGTGAAATTAAGCATTACATGACGTACTACAATCACTATAGATACCAATGGAATTTAAAAAAGATGACCCCCGTTCAATACAGGGATCATCTACTGAGAGCTGCCTAGACTTTTTAAAAGTGTCCTTTACAAAGGGTACATTTTAAAGGAGCTGCCCCTTTATCCATTTAAAACCTAGGCGTCGGACGCCTCTTACTTCATTTCGTTGATTTCGGCACGAATTTTTTCAACGAACGCATCCACGCTCATTGCACCTTCATCCCCTACTCCGCGTTTACGCACGGACAGAGTGCCGTCTTCCATTTCTTTTTCCCCAATGACGAGCATGTATGGGATTTTTTGGACTTGGGCTTCACGGATTTTGTAACCGATTTTCTCATTGCGCGCATCCAGCTCTACGCGGATACCTGCTTGCTGCAGCTGTTCCTTCACTTTTTCTGCGTAAGGAGTGTGCACTTCACTGATGTTCATCAGGCGAGCCTGGATTGGAGTGAGCCACACTGGGAATGCCCCTGCATAGTGCTCGATCAGGATACCGATGAAGCGCTCCATGGAACCGTACATCGCACGGTGCAGAACGACTGGACGATGCTTTTCGTTGTCTTGACCGACATAAGTCAGGTCAAACTTCTCTGGCATTTGGAAGTCCAGCTGGATAGTACCGCATTGGTGACGGCGTTTCAGCGCATCTGTGATGTGGAAGTCGATCTTCGGTCCATAGAAGGCACCGTCGCCTTCTTCGATACCGTATGGCATACCGGATGCCTCCAGCACTTTTTTCAAAGCACCTTCAGCTGTTTCCCACAGCTCGTCGGAGCCCATGGAATCCTCTGGACGAGTAGACAGAGACACACTGTATTCGAAGCCGAACACTTTATAAATACTGTCGATCAGCTTGATCATGCCTTTGATTTCGGTTTCGATCTGATCCGGACGAACAAATACGTGCGCGTCATCCTGGCAAAAAGTCCGTACGCGAAGCATACCGTTCAGAGCACCGGAGTACTCGTGGCGGTGAACCTGACCAAACTCGGAGTAACGGATTGGCAGATCGCGGTAGGAATGCATCGCATTTTTGTACATCAGCATGTGTCCTGGACAGTTCATCGGCTTCAGAGCGTAAGTCGCATTATCTACTTCAGAGAAGTACATGTTCTCTTGGTAATGCTCCCAGTGGCCGGATTGCTTCCAGAGGCGCTCGTTCATCAGGAACGGAGTGCGTACCTCTGTGTATTGCGCCAGCTGCTGCAGACGGCGGGAGAATTGCTCCAGCTCGTTGCGGACAGTAAAGCCTTTAGGCAGGTAGAACGGCATACCTGGAGCTTCCTCAGAGAACATGAACAGCTCGAGCTCTTTGCCCAATTTGCGGTGGTCGCGTTTTTTCGCTTCTTCGATGAAGTGCAGATATTCTTCCAGCTCGGCTTTTTTCGGCCATGCAGTACCGTATACACGCTGCAGTACTTGGTTTTCCGATTTTCCGCGCCAGTAAGCACCCGCTACGTTCATCAGCTTGAATGCTTTGATGAAGCCAGTGGAAGGCAAATGAGGTCCACGGCACAGGTCGAAGAATTCACCCTGTTCATACAGAGTGATGGTCGCATCTTCTGGCAGGTCGCGGATCAGTTCCAGCTTCAGATGGTCATTCAAGCCTTGGAAAATCTCTGTTGCTTCTGCGCGGCTAACGACTTTGCGGCGAATTGGCAAATCCTCTTTCACGATTTTTTCCATTTCCGCTTCGATTTTGCCGAGGTCTTCCGGGCTCAAAGATACAGGAATGTCCATGTCGTAGTAGAAACCGTCTTCGATTACTGGACCGATCCCGAATTTCACTTCACTGCCGTAGATGCGTTTTACTGCTTGTGCGAGCAAGTGAGCGGTACTGTGACGATATACTTCAACGCCGTCTGGGGAGTCCAGCGTCACGATCTCGATCGCTGCATCCTCTTCCAGCGAGGTGTACAGGTCAACGACTTTGCCGTCTTTTTTACCAGCGACGGCTTTCTTTTTCAAGCTGGCGCTAATGGAACCAGCGATGTCTTCGATGGTAGTCCCGGCCTCGTATTGACGAACTGCGCCATCCGGGAAAGTCACGTTAATTTGTGCCACGTTAGGTTCTTCCTTCCTTTACCAAGATTTGAGATTTACTAAACTCGGCAATGCCAAGTAAATAAAAAAACACCCATCCCAAAAAGGGACGAGTGTCATCTCGCGGTACCACCCTAATTCAAGTCTGTCAGTCTTGCCCAAACAGACTCCTCAAGGAATTTTAACGGTTATTCACCGGCTGACCGATACTGGAAGGCAAATGCCTTTGTTCCCGGTGGCTACTCAAAGGGGGTAGATCCATATGGGTGCGCAGCGGGCTTCCAGCCATGTCCCGCCTCTCTGAAGCGACCTGCATATCGTCCATGTCCTTCTCATCGTATTTCCTGTAAAGTTGTTGTTGCTATTATAGTTTAGACGGATTGTGCAAGTCAAGTACACGTCTGTCTGCCAGGCAAAGGGGGCAAGACTGGCACGTACTCAACCGGCTGTCGAAAATGCTGCGAATCGTCTGCGTCAGTCCAGGCCTCTCCGTTGCCATGTGCAGGACGATACTCTCCGGTGCCAAGGTCACGAGGGCGCTGACCAAATAGTCTTCGTCCCGGCAGTTTTGCTCTTCCATGCTCAGAACGGAATCCAGCTGATCCAGCCACAGGCGATCCCCTTTTTTATCATAGAGGTGGAAAGGTTTGTCCACACTAGGAACGACGTGAACCACTTCCTGCTTGGTCTCCTGGACGGCGATGAAATAACGCAGCAGTTCCACAAATTCCTGATATTGCTTGTCTTCCAGATATTCGTCGATTCCTGCCTCCACCAGCTCAAACAGTTCATTCCAATGGTCCTGCAGACGAAAACGGACGAAGCCCAAAACGTTGACGGTTCTCTCGTATTCCAAATACGTAAATGCCTTGCGATAGACATTCGCCTTGCGTGTTGTAGCGGTAAACAGCTCAGTGCCGGCAGGTTCATGCTCTTGGCACATACGCTGGATATAGGGAAGGATTTCTGCCCATTCTTCCTCCAGCTGCTCGGACTGCAGCAAATCCTCTGCCATTTCCTCGATGATCTCGGATTCCTTTACCTGGATGATCCACTCAGCTAATGACAATGCCACGAAAGCACGAGCCCAATCAATCGTCTGCGCATCGTATTCTTCTTCGCACCAGCTCTGAAAGAAGAACACATGGTACCCGTTCTGGTCCTCCTCTTTATATGTAATACGCACCGGTGCAGTGTTGACCCGCTCCGTCATCTCTTGCAAGATGGCGCGATACGTGCCACTATGCGCAGGGACATTCTCCAGCAATACGCGGAACGCTTGCATAACCATCCCCCCAACCCGCAATTGTACTTACAGTATATGTCCCGACAGGAGCGATATACTTTTAAACGGTTGGAAACGGAGGGAAGGATAGATAGAAAAAGCACGCTTCCGTCAGTCCCATACAAGGGACCAAAACAGAAACGTGCTTCCACTCGATATCGTTTTCGTCGCAAAGCTTAGTTCTGCATCACAAAATCTTTTTCCGCCATCTCGCCGTCTTTGAAGACGCGCAGGATGTCGTACTGCGTGTTGCGTTGCGCAGGAATCTTGCCTGCTCCGCGAATCAGCTCCAGAATTTGGTTGGTGTTCACTTTGTGGGTACAAGCTGCTGCAGACACCACGTTTTCTTCCATCATCGTCTGACCGAAGTCATTGGCTCCATAGGATAGAGACAATTGGCCGTAGTGTGGGCCCATCGTTACCCAAGACGACTGGAAGTTCTCCACATTGTCCAGCATCAGTCGGCTGATCGCCAGTGTTTTCAAATACTCTTCGGGCGTGTTGTTGACTGCCTTCATGTTCGTGTTGTCTGGCTGGAACGTCCATACGATGAACGCTTTGAAGCCGTGCGTCTCATCCTGGGCTTCACGAATGCGCATCAAGGAAAGAACGCGTTCTTCCATTTCCTCACCGAAGCCGATGACCATCGTCGCGGTTCCTGGCAAGCCTGCGCGATGTGCCGCTTTTTGGGTGTCGATCCAATCCGTCCAAGAGCCTTTCAGTCTGGAAATCTTCCGGCGAGTACGATCGTCCAAAATTTCTCCGCCTGCTCCTGGCAAGGAATCCAGACCGGCAGACTTCAGTTCTCTCAATACATCCTCTACGGACATATTTGAAACCTCGGCAATTTTCATAACCTCAGCAACAGACAGAGAATGCATGGTGATTTGCGGGAAGCGCTGCTTGATCGCCCGCAGCAGGTCGGTATAGTAGTCGAGCTTTAAGTCCGGATTGGTTCCGCCCTGCATCAAAATTTCGGTACCGCCTACGTCTACCGTTTCTTGAATTTTTTGGAAAATGGTCTCTCTTGGGAGAACGTATCCTTCCGAAGATCCAGGCGCGCGATAAAACGCGCAAAAGCGGCAATACGTGTCGCAAACGTTGGTGTAGTTGACATTACGGCTAATGACAAATGTTGCGATTGGGTCTGGATGGTGCTTTTGCATCACCAGGTTCGCGTAATGCCCCAATTTTTCAATTTCATTACTTGCAAACAAGGCCAAACCATCTTCAAGGCCCAGGCGTTCGCCTGCAAGAGCCCGTTCCAATATACTGTCGATCATAAGGATCACTCCTTGTTACCTACGTAAATTCCACTCCACATGATATCACACTTGGCCTACCCCGGCTATTCCCAAGGTGCATAGGTGTAAAAGCTTACATATAAAAAAACAACCCTGCAGAGGGCAAGGTCGTCTGTGTTTGCTATTCGAAACCGATTTGCTCGTATACTTCTGGCTCCCAATAAATGACGGTCTGAGCGAGTGGCAGATTCGTCTCACGAGCGCCGTTTGGCTGACCATTAAAGTAGATGATTTCCGTAACAGAAACGCGTTCTCCTCGAACGTCAATTTCACCGGAAAGCTGCAGATTCGTTCCATCTGGTGCATAAAAAATGACTTTCCCCGAACCTAGCGTTTTCACTTCGGCCCCTCCCAATGATGTTTGTCCTTTCTCTATAGTAGTGGATATTATTTCCTATCGTCAATGAAAAAACAAGGACCTATTGACCAAGCAGGGAATCCGAAATGGTATTCTTTTTGCGACTTCGGTTCTGCTTCCCTTCTGCTTGCTGGTACAAACCGCCTGTCGCTTCGATCCCTTGTGTCTGTAACGCATCGGTAGTCATCGCCGTATCTTCAGAAGGCCCATTGAAATCCGGGCGGTACGGCTGAGGGGAAAAAATCGGTGCCGCATTCACAGGGGTCAGCGGCTGGTCAGCTGGGGAAGAAGCTCTTGCGCCGCTTACCGTCTCTCTCTGCAAGTGGGCGGAAATGGTGCCTTTTTCCTGAGGCGGCTGCGTCGGAGCTGCCGCTGGAGAAACTGCTTGCTCCATCATCCCATTCTCGGGGCGCAAAGGCTGATAACCGCGCAGCAGCTCGGTATTGGTCGACTCAGACATCGTTGCCAGCGGATAGAACCCTCTGCTTTGCATGTAAACCCATATTTCGTGAGCCTGATGCGCACAATTGACGGCTCCCTGCAGCAGCAGCTCACGAATCTGCGGATGTGCTGCCTCGAGTGCCGCTGCCAGCTTGGTTTTGGCTCCTGTTTTATGCATACCGAGAAAAGCGGACGCTACATCGCGGTCATCGATTTGGGGTGAATAAGCATGTGGTTCACTCATTTGCGCAGCCATGGCTGGAGCTGCTGATGCAAACGTCCGATTCGGGCGATAGGGCAGCATCTCTCCTGCGCCAAGCCCTTGCACGGTATAAACGAAAGTATTGTACTCATTTTGCATGAATTGCAGCTGATGAGCTGTGATTTGGGCCAGCTGTGCATCGCGAATAAATGGGACGTACAAATGGGCCGTATTCATCGCGTCAACCGCTCCGTTCAAAACCTCATGAAGCTCTATGACTTCGTGTGCACCATAGGGATGAGATTGCATAGATGGTTACGCCTCCTTTTTGTCTCTCGTCAAAATCTCTAACAGTATGTCCGAAAATTTTCCGTCCTAGAAGCTGGTGCTGACTTTGGACAAACGGACATATCTTAGCTACAGAAACCAGAATCTTTCCTGTATAATGGCTAGGGAAGGAAAAATCGCAAGGAGATGCCCATGCTGGAACAAATCACGCAACTGTTTATGAATTACGGAATATGGGGACTCTTCGGAATGGCATTTTTGGACTCGTTTATCAGTCCAGTTCCACCTTTCTTCATGCAAATTGCGATGAGTTTGCTCGATCCGGGCTCCGCACTGCGATTTGCGACTGTAGCTTTCACGGCTTCCATACTCGGTGCTCCCATCGGATTTATGCTGGGAAAATGGCTAGGGAAACCGCTTTTACAGAAACTGCTACCCGCAAAATGGACAGCTCTCGCGACCGAGCAATTTGCGAAAAACGGAGATGCTGCTGTACTGATTGGGGCTTTTACCCCCATTCCCTTCAAAGTTTTTACCGTGCTTAGCGGGGCATTCAATTACTCTTTAACGAAGCTGATGCTCTTCGCCATCGTCGGGCGGGGATTAAAATTTTTTCTAATCGGCACTCTGTTTCATTTTTACGGAAAGCACGCAAAAGTACTCCTGGATGAATATCTGGAGGTCACGATACTCGGGATTGGTGCCTTGGTCGCGATCGCCTGGTTCATCTGGAACAAGCGCAGGAAACGGTATTTGTAAACAGAAGACAGCCTCATACAGAAAAAGCGTCCAAGCCATGTCACTGGCTCACGGACGCTTTTTTCATGTCACGTGAAAAGGATGGACTGACAAAGCCAGATGCAAGCCCACAGAAAAATTCTCTTCGGTAATCACCGATCGCACATGCGCCCATATATTGTAATTGTGAGTTTTTGGAGGAGGTGAGGCAATGGCCGTAATCAAAGCGAACTCGAATGACGTAGATTTGCTAGCTCGATTGCTTCGTGCTGAAGCGGAGGGAGAAGGCGAGCTGGGCATGCTGATGGTCGGCAACGTGGGTGTAAACCGCATCCTTTCCAACTGCCTTGACTTTAAAAACATCCGAAGCATGAATGACATGGTGTTTCAATCTCCAGGCGGTTACGAATCGGTACAAAAGCCGTATTTTTATCAACGCGCGAGAGATCGAGAGAAGCGTTTAGCCAAACGCACGATCAATGGAGAAAGGACGCATCCCGCAACAAACGCTTTGTGGTTTTATCGACCAGAGGGCAACTGTCCGCCTACCTGGTGGAATCAACGGAATTCCGGACGCTATAAAGCGCACTGCTTCTTCGTTCCGACACCCGAAGATTGCCCACGCGTCTATTAGAGTCAGATAGATATAAAGGAGCGAGTTCATCATGAGCCAACAAATGCCATACCCTCAGTATCAGCAGTACGGATACGACATGTACCAATCCACTCAGTTTCCCTATGGAATGCCGCCGCAGCAGCAGCAGCCTCAGCTGGTCCCTATGCAGCCAAGTGGTTCTGCAATTCCCGGTATTCCGTTTACACCCGGCCAAATCGTCGAGGAGTCTTACATCGAAAACATTTTGCGCCTGAATCGCGGCAAAGTCATCACTGTGTATCAAACATTTGAAAACAACAGCCAATGGAATGCAAAAATCTTCCGCGGCGTACTGGAAACGGCTGGCCGTGACCACATCATTCTTAGCGATCCGCAAACCGGCAAACGCTACCTGCTGCTCATGGTCAACACCGATTACATCACTGCCGATGAAGAATTGAACTACGTTCCTCCTACCCTGCCACAAGGCATCCGTTAAGAAATCCTCGATCGCAAAAGCCCCTCGTGGAGGAGTGTAACATTCACGTAAGAAATTAGGGCTTCGTCAAGCCTTTGGCGGAGCTTTAGTTGCGCTTTACGCTGGATAAGAATATCTGCACAAAAAAGACAGACTTCCCTGCAGCGAGCAATCGGAAGTCTGTCTTTTTTCATTCTGCGAATCCATTCTGTTATGATAAGGAGAGCCTGAGAAATACCCCAAAGGATGAAGAGACGTGGCATTTGGAATCACTCGCGCAGAATTAAATCGCTGGAAGCAAGCCGTAACCAGAGAGGAGATCGCCTATCTCACCCACTATTGGATCGATCCCCGCTTTCCTGGCGTAAAAACGGTCACCAAGGTTGGTTGTGCCAACCGCACCCTTCTCACGCAATGGTGCCTGGAGAATGGCTTAAATCCTGCCTATATACACGATCGACCACCCTTTCCTCACTTTGACCTAATCGGTCCTAAGCAAAGGGAAATCTTGAAAAAAGAAGGCTTATGGGATCAGCTGGAGCGTTTTCACCTGCTCGACTGATTCATAAGCCTGATGGTGGAACATTACCGTTTTTTCTTTTCGTTGTAGCCTTGCTCTCCATAGGGCTGAAGCTTGTCGAGCCATTTGTTCTCCAATTTTTCCAAGGCATCCTCTAAATCGAAAAAGGGATCTGGCGGATGCTCCAATACCTCCAGCACTTCAAATACGAAAGCATCCTCTCCGTATTCGTTCCATTCCTTTTGGAGTGCTTTGTTGGTATGCGACCCGTGCTTGAGCGTAAATTGTTTGCCATTCATTGTTTTCAGGTTTTTCGTCGCATCGACCCATACTTTGCCGTTCTGTATGTTTTTGATCTGATAAACGCCGGCTTCTGTTTTGACTTCCCGATACATCTGTTTGAGCTCTTGCTTGCGATTCATCTGTTTTTCCTGCTCCTCTCCGTTGCTTCTCACCCAGTACTCGCTGCCATCTGCTGCTCGATCCAGAAAGCCGTGGTCAATCAGGTACCTCCTGATCGTCACGTAATCCTCGTAGGCAGTTTCCAGCACCGCATTCACTTCTTTTTCGCTGTAGATTTTCTTTGGATCAAAACGCTTGGTGATCTCCTCCAGCACGACCAGCCGATGC
The DNA here is from genome assembly GCF_003710815.1 of Brevibacillus centrosporus. Classification (GTDB taxonomy): domain Bacteria; phylum Bacillota; class Bacilli; order Brevibacillales; family Brevibacillaceae; genus Brevibacillus; species Brevibacillus centrosporus. The sequence goes on along the minus strand of NZ_RHHP01000006.1, from coordinate 226,918 downwards.
TTGAGCTTGCGTGGATAATGCTCCAGGCGGCCAAGCGTTCCCTCAGGAAAGTATTTTTGTGTAATTTCCGCATACTCCGCAGCAGACACTTGCAGCTCATCGTCTTTCTTTTTCGGGGACCTTGGCGCATCCGATACAACGGCTGTCACAGGCGATTTCTTGGCCGTTCCTTTCATCAGCTCCATCATCACCAGAAAGACCTTGGCCTGGCGCTCCTTTTCCTTTAACGCAAAGCGATGGTTGCGGATGGTAGACGCGCTTCCAATGCCCATCTCCTTTTGCACTTCCTGATCGCTCTTCCCTTGGAAGAATAGGCGCATGAGCTGGTTCTGGTGATCGGACAAGCCTGTGATCTTTTTATCCAGCTCACTCAAATACTGAAACACAGAGCCATGCGCTTCTTCTATGTGATGGTGGGTAAATTTCGCCGCGTCATAAAGACGTCCCTCGACAGGATAGATGATTCCTTTTTCAATGGATTCCCCGCAAAGCAAACAGAAATAGTCATGCTCGCTCTCACAATATCCCTGTGTTACCTCCTCGAAGGTAGCACTCCAAAATTGTTCTGTAAGTGACATACATAAACACTGCTTTCTTTTGTTTGTTTTATAATAGATAATTTATCATTACGTTTATAAAATGTCAAACATTCAAGAAACCTGTCTATACAAAGTCCTGGATCTATGCAAAAAAGCTCCCCGTTCGCCAAAGGCTAAACGCAGGAGCTTTTCGTTTATGGTCAGGTTCAAGTGGACTCCATCGTAAGATTCGCCTGTGCCGTGAGAAAGGCACGTCGATCTCCCTTCCAAAACAGGCTATCCTTGACCTCTTTTTGATTCCGATAGCGTATGGCAAGGCGGTTGACCAGTCTGTTGATCTCAAGATGCTGGGCTTCTTCCATCGTAAAGCGCACCGCGTATTCATAAAAACTTTCTTCCCAGGAGCCCGTGCGAACGATATGACCGTACATCGTAATCGGCTCCCCGCACAGCTCCGTGGCAAATTGCAGGACGAGCTGGTCGTTGGCAGGCATTTTTAAATGGGATAAAAAGCGCAATCCCCCTGCGCCAATATCTTCGATCAAAACGTGAGCGCTTCCAATTTCCATCATCTTGCCCTTGATGAGCACGATCGTCATCTCTGCGCACAAAGGCTGCACCAACTTCAATCGAAAGTATTCCCGTTGATGTACCCCTGTGACTCCAGTCAATCTGCTCACCACCTTGGAAGGAATAGGATCTTATCACATCGGACAAATTGGCATTCCTATTTTTTCTTCTTCGGATAACGCATGTCCTGCAAGTCGACTTCGTAATGTTCCCACAGCTGGCGCTGGTCGTAGATGATCGAGTCGCGTTTGTCCAGACGGAAGAGGAGCTTAACCACGAACCAGACAACCAATAGGAAACCAAAAAAGATCACGAGCGTTAAATAGATCACCGACTTTCCCCCCTCCCATTTTGTACCATGATATGGGAGGAGGGAAAAAAAGATACCTAAATGTGTCTGATTCGTGACAATTTTCACTTTAAAACGGAGTTGTGCTTCTCGGCTTGTCTCCCGTGGCAAACAACCTGTCCACGAATGGAATCTGTTTTTCATCACTGATGTCTGCAAGACCGTACAGATGCAGCTTACGCAAGCTGATCACCCCCATGACAAGAGAGGAAAAATCCGAAATATCCATCCCCAGCTCGACATCTGGCTCTCCTGCCTCTACCACCTGCGGATAGCCTTCCGAAAATTCGATTAGCCAGCTCCCCTCATTTTCCGGGAGAAAGGAATCACGAATGTTCAGACGCACAAGTCCGCTTTCTCTGCCAAAACGACATGGCGCGAGCTGATGGAAAAATCCCGGCACATCGATCACGCGGTACATCAAACCGACACCAGAGACATGACTCTCGTGGTAGATGCTTGGAATCAAGCGGTCCGTTCCATTTCCAGGATCAGACAGCAGCATGTGAAAATCCTCGTCAGCCGTAGTCAGCACAACACGCTGGATCTGATCGGACTGACTGTGCAAAAAGGACAGGAGCTGCAGTAGCGCCTCTTGATTTTCATATAAAAATTCTTTAATGACAAGATCATTATGCAATCGATTCTCTTCGTGAGTGCGTTGAAAGTGGAAAACGAGATAGCCCGTGACTCTGCCGTCTTTTTTGCACCCGACGATCACCTGTTCCGGTTGATCCAGGAAGGTCTTCAGCTCCCGCTCTGTCTTTTTAATCATCCCGTGCGTGCAACGGACGATGCGGTGATAGCAGGCAAGGATCTGCTCCCGATCTGCCTCTCCCAAATAGGAGACCTTGTCCTTCGCAGTATAGGGAAAGCTGGCTGGAGCGATCCGATATTGATGGACTTTGGTCCCTTGGCCAAATCCCATCTTTTTGTAAAAATCGACGCGAAACGGATAGAGCGAAACCAGACAGACGCCACGCTCCCGGTACGTCGCAAGGAAGCCTTGCAGCATCGCTTTCGCTACTTTTTCCTTTTTATGCAGCAAATCAACAGCGACCGTGCCGATTCCACCAGTCAGCATCTGAATTCCGCGGACATTCATAAAAAAGTCGTACCACTTCATGACACCGAGCAAACGCTCTTCCCGAAACAGTCCGTGGAAGCTGGCATTTTGGTCATTCTCCAGTGTATCCTGCACACGCTCCGCAAAACGCTTCCGATTGTCGGGGGCAAGGAGATTGCTTCCGGGGTACGCCAACGCTGTAATCCTGACAACATCATGGATATCCTCGTGTGAAATCGGTCGAATTTCCTCCATCGTCCTGCACTCCCTGTCCATCGCAATATTGGAAGCATCCATATTCTTACAGGGACATCGTACCGAATCGGCAGGGGGATAGGCAATACGTTTTCGTTGTTACGGGTGAAAAAAGGCATCGACTGATCGCCGATGCCTTTTCTGTACCTAGTATTCTCTACGTGCATCTGCAGCTTTTTGCGCTCTCGCAATCATCAAGGCGATCACCAGACAACCAATGGCCACGATCCATGTTCCCGTGAAGACGACGTGTACCCCGGAAGCCAAAATGCTGCGAACGTGGGCGAGCTGCTCAACAGGCAGACCGCCGCTTTCAAACGACGCCCCCAGATTGGTCTGTCCGCTGGCTACCGTCACCATATTGAAAAACATCCCGAAAACCGCAGCCCCAAAGGTCTGGCTAAACGTCCCTGTAAACGTGTTTAGAGCAATCGCTGTACCTCGCTTATCTACCGCAACGGAAGCCTGAATCTTGACCATGACAATCGGACTGATGAATCCCATCCCCAAGCCAATTAACCCGACAGCCACATAGATCAGGAATCCTGGCGAACTCTCCGCCAATAGGAACAGAAGAAACGAAGCGATCGCAAGCACGGTTGTCCCTGTCGTCACCAGCTGCTCTGCGCGAAGGCGTCCAAGCAGGTTCCCGGACAGCACAGCGCCAAACGTCCAGCAAACAGGCATGGGAGTTAGGACAAAGCCTGCCATGGTCGCACTTTCCCCCAACACGCCTTGGCTCCAGATCGGCAGGTAGACGACCAGGCTGATCACAATGGCGTTGGACAATAGCGTCAGCAAGTTGATCATCGTCACATTGCGATTCGTAAACAAGCTGAGCGGGATTAAAGGCTCTGGTGACTTTCTCTCGACGGTCACGAAGATGAAATAGGTGATCAGACTAAACGCAATCAATGAAAGGATGGTCGGACTCAGCCAGGACTGGTTCTGGCTGCCGGTCAAAAGCGCGTACAGCAAAGCGATGGTCCCGATGCTAAAGATCAGCGCACCTGGGTAATCGATATGCCGCTTTGTTTTGGCCCCGAACTTTTCCTTGTAGTACAACATGAGCATGAAAAAGGACAAAAGCCCAAAAGGCAGGTTCAAGAAAAAGATATAGCGCCAAGACAGCATGTCGACGAGGAAGCCCCCCACAAGCGGCCCTGCTACACCAGAAAGTCCCCACACAGCACTGATCCAGCCCTGTGCCTTTGCACGTGAGGATTGGTCGTTGTACAAATCCCCGATAATCGTCATCGTAATCGGCATCACGGAGCCTGCACCCAAGCCCTGCAGCGCCCGAAAAACGATCAGCTGCTCCATGGAACTTGCCAGTCCGCATAAGGTGGAGCCAGCAAGAAAAATGCCGATCCCGAACATCATGACATTTTTTCTGCCAAACAAATCGGCCAACTTTCCGTAAATGGGCGCGGAAACCGCTGTTGCCAGCATATAGATCGCATACACCCAGCTGACTTGTTCAAATCCAGACAAATCACTTGTAATCCGAGGCACGGCGGTACTCACGATCGTTCCTTCCAGCGCGGCCAGGAACGTCGAGAGCATCAGTGCGATCATGATTTTTACCCTCATACAATCTCCTCTCTATCTATGCACGCATTCTCTATCTAAAAACATTGTAACAGTATAGCACGAAAAGCCACTCGTACAGCATGGCCGCCCAAACAAAAATACCCTCCCACCATGTGGCAGGAAGGCACTCCAAACCATCCTTTATTTTGCTTGCCGCTTTTTGCCCAGAGAGCGCACCGCTGCAAACACTTGCTGATAATAGTGAGCCTCGTGAGGGACAAAAGCCGACTGCTCCACGCGAAGCTCGACTTCCTTTCTAGTACCGTCTGGCTCGGATAAAAAGCCGTGCACCGCAATCGTGGACATTTCTCCCGCGAATAGTCGTTCCACCTCATCCAGCTCAGCCCACAATAGCCCCGTTACTTCTTCCGCTTGCAGCACATACGCTTGCAGGGGCTGATCACAAGCATAGGCAAACACATGGCACATTTCTTTGTCGATGAGCTCTGGAGCCTCCAAGACATCATTTATCACTCCAATCTCATCGAGCGTATCGAACGAGACAGTCAAGCCCAGCTCCTCCTCCAGCTCTCGGACGCCGTCTGCCGGACCCTCGGACGCTACCAGATGGCCAGCCGATGTAATGTCCAATAAATTGGGGCATGTATCCTTCTGCGGGTGGCGCTTTTGAAACAGCAGCCATATCTTGGATTGCTCTACGCGATAGATCCAGCAGTGAAACGTCTGGTGCCAATGCCCGAGTCGGTGTACTTCTGTGCGCGGCGCCACGCCTATAGGTGTTCCGGATTCGTCAAAAATGTCCAGTATCTCCGCTTTCAATTCTCTCCACCTCTTCCTATCGCTCTTGTCTTCTCTACCTTACCAGTCCTTGTGCATACTGGCTACAGCAAGGAGTGGTAGCCGTCGAGGAACACTTTTCCGGCAAAGTACAAAAAGAGCAGTGCAGATACAAATGAGAAGCCCCGAACGAGACGATGTCCCAGCCATTTGCCGCCTTGGCTCGACACGCCTGCCATAAACAGGGACCATGTGATCGAGGCCGTAAAAAAGCCGCTGAAAAAGAGCAAAAGAGCAGACGCCGAGTTTGCATCGGAAGAAGCGATCACGCTGCCGCCGATCGTCGCAAACCACAGAATAGCCGAAGGAGAGGCCAGCGCCAAGCCAAGCCCTGAGGAAAAGTCTTTCCAGCTGCGTTTCCGATTGTTCTGCTCCCCGCCCTGTTCCTCTAGGTCAATTTTTTTCGGGCTTCGAAATTCTTTGATCATGTTCCAAGTCATGTACAAGAGAATCAACGTCCCTCCCAACCAAAGCACCCAGCGGATGACCCGATTTTCCATCAGGAGCGAGATCCCGACCATGGAAAGCAAAGCGTAAATCAAGTCACCGAAGCTCGAGCCAACACCAATGAGAAAGGATGGGAGCAAGCCTCGTGCTACTCCTGTGCGAATGATCGCGACATTGACGATCCCCAAATCCAGACATAGTGATAAGGATAGAAAAAAGCCAGAAAGAAACCAGGTCAAATGAATCCCCTCCACCAATAAACAGATGTCAGAAAACCTAACCTATTTATAACATGAATTTGTTCGTAATGGGTATGATTTCATGAAAGGAGAGCAGCAGCATGTACGATCCCGTCACCAGCGGGGTAAACCACACCGCAATCGATGTGCCACTCGGCTGATCAGGAGCAGGAGCACTCCAGCCAGGATCATTCCACCCGTCAGTAAGGATAGCGTAGCGGAGGGATCGCATGATGAGGAGTCCTCCCAACAAAATCGGGGATAGCGCATTCCGCCATCCCCGTCTCTTTTTTCACTATTGGATCGTTACTTCATCCAGCATCAGGTATCCTGCCGGACTCAACCAGAAGCCGCGTACATCTTTGGCCGTTACCGACACGTGATCGATCGTGCGGATCGGAATGAGCGGTACTTCCTTCAGCTCGATTTCCTGCAGCTTTGCATAGATTTCATTGCGTTTTTGCGGATCTTTCTCGCGACGGCCTTGCTCAATCAGCTGGTCCACTTCCGGGTTGCTGTAGAAGGCAATGTTCCCCATACTGCCTTTCGAGGAGCTGTGGAAGACGTTGTACTGGTTGTAGTCACCGTCTCCTGTCGCATTCCCCCAACCACCGATGAACATATCGTGCTCGCCTTTGTCAGTGAAATCGAGGTAGGCGCCGTACTCCATTACCTTGATTTCCACGTCGATGCCAATCCCTTTCAGCTGGGATTGAATAACCTCTGCTACGTTCATGCGCTCTTTGCGGTCATCTGTGACGATTGTCGTCTTAAAGCCGTTAGCATAGCCAGCATCACTCAACAGCTTCTTCGCTTCATTTACATCGTAGGTGTAGTCCGTAAGGTTCGGGTTGTAGCCGATTACTTTAGAGGACATCGCAGATACCGCTTCGTTCCCTACGTTGTTGTATACGCCTTTGACGATCGCTTCTTTTTCCACAGCATGGGCAACCGCTTGACGGACACGAATATCGTCAAAAGGCTTCTTCGTTACATTGAAGCCGATATACTCGACGCCCAGGCCCTCAGCGCGAACCATGTTCATGTTCGGGGAAGATTGGGCACGTTCTACCTCTGTTACAGGCAGCTGGTCACCAATGTGAGCTTCTCCTGCCTCTACCATCGCGATACGAGTCGTGTCCTCAGGAACCACCTTGTAAACAACTTTGTCTACCTTAGGCTTTTCGCCCCAGTAGCTGTCATTTTTCACGAGTGTCATATCTTGGCCAGGTGTCCATGATTCAAACTTGAACGGACCTGTACCTACAGGCTGCTTGGACAGCGTGTCCGAGTGCTCAGCGATCGCCTTTGGACTCAAGATGCTGCCTTCTGAGCTAGCGAGAATGGAGAGCAATGGTGCGAAAGGATAGTCCAGGATAAAGTGAATGGTCTGCTCATCCACCACCTTGACTTCTTTGATCATGGAAAAGTTGGATGCACGTGGAGAGCCTACCTTCGGATCCACCGCTCGTTCAAAGGTCTTTTTTACAGCTTCTGCATTGAACGGAGTACCATCGTGGAAGGTTACGTCGCTTCTCAGCTTGAACTCCCATGTCAAATCGTCCAGCTGCTTCCACTCCGTTGCCAAGGTAGGCTTGTACTCGGAATTTTTATCCCGCGAAATCAAGCTCTCGTACACTTTTCCATAAATGTAGTTCGCGGAAGGAATGTTGGTGATGAATTGAGGGTCGAGATTGTTCGCGTCTGCCTTGCGCGCTACAATCAGTGTTCCCCCTGCTTTCGGGCCGTCCGCTGGTGCGGATGCTCCCGATCCCGATTGCTCTTGCCCTGCACCGCAGCCGGTCAATACGGCACCGACGGTCAGCGTCAAAGCGAGCAAGGATCCAAACAAACGTGCTTTTTTCATTGGATTGTCCCCCTGTAAGATGCTGTCGAAATTTCTGCAATGTTTGCTTAACTGCATTATACGGTAAGGGGCCAAGCAAGCCTTTCAGCATCTTTACATCTATTTATAATATTTTTACTTTTGTTTAACTTTACACTTCTTTTTGCCAAACTATGTTTCCCTGAAAAAACACTGCGGCTTTTGCTGACTGACGGGCTACTGCTTCCGCCGAGCAGCTCGCTTGCAAAAGCACTGCATCCGCCTGATCGCCGACATTCGGCCAGACACGTACGCCAGTGTCATCAAGCGAAGTCACCCCACCTGTCACATATCCGAGCGCACGAGACAGCCGGAATTCATCCGTCCATCGGAACCGCTCCGCCAAGCGATTGGCCTTTTGCAGCATGTCTCCCGTCCCGAAGGAATCCCAGTGATCCGTGATGTTGTCGTTGCCCAGAGCAAGTTGAATGCCTTGGCCTTCACTTCTTTTATCATTTTAAACTGAGTAGCACGAGGAGAGCCTACTTTTTCATCGAGAACACGAGCGATCGTTGCTTTCACGGCTTCGGCATTGAAGGGGGTGCCGTCGTGGAATTTGACATCCTGACGCAGCCTGAATTCCCACGTCACATCATCTACCTGTTTCCATTCCGTCGCCAGCATCGGCTTGAACTCCATGCTCTCGTCCCGCTGGATCAGCCCCTCATACACTTTGTGATGGACAACGCTTGCAGCATTGATCGCCGAAATGAAATGGGGATCCAGGTTGTTGGCATCGGACTGACGGGCAATAATCAATATCTTTTGCGCTGAGTCAGAGGCTTCTGCCCCTGCTTGCTTGCTACTGCCTCCTGTCTCACCACCGTTCGAACAACCGGACAGCAGAAGTCCGACGCCCAGTACGCCCGTAAGCATCCATTTCCACGTTTTGTTTTTCTCCATGTGACACGCCCCCAAGTATGGTTATCTATCTTTTTTGTATAGAGCAACAGCATAGCTCGACCCCGCAGGAATCTCGCTATGCTGCTCATCTGTCTAGCTTTTACGGAAGAACCACGTCGTCGACTTCAATGTGACCAGCTGGGCTGATCCAGACGCCTTCTACCCCTTTTTGGATCGCAGCGAGATTCTCAGAGAAACGGTACGGAATCAACGCCACGTCGTTCATTTCAATTTGTTGAGCTTGCTCATAGATTTGCTTGCGTTTTTCTGCATCCTTTTCCTTGCGGCCGTCCTCGATCAGCTTGTCCACCTCTGGATTGCTGTAGAAGGAGTGGTTGCCTGGAGCACCTTGGGATTTGGTGTGGAACAGGTTGTACTGGTTGTAGTCCGCATCACCCGTTGCATTTCCCCAGCCACTGATGAACAGGTCAGTTTCGCCTTTGGAAGCGGCATCGATGTACGCCCCGAATTCCAGAACCTTCACTTGCAGGTCGATCCCGATTTGCTTCAGCTGTTGTTGCAATACTTCCGCCACATTGATACGAGCTTTGTTGTCGTTGAGGTAAATCGTTGCTTTCAATCCGCTCGCGTAGCCAGCTTCAGCAAGCAGCTGCTTTGCCTTTTCCAGGTTGTACTCGGTGTCTTTTACATTTTCACTGTAGCCTACCATGGTTGGGGTAACCGAAGAGTGTGCGATCTTCCCTACATCGTTGTATACCCCTTTGATGATGGAATCCTTGTCAACTGCAAGTGCAATAGCCTGACGGATACGAATGTCATCAAACGGCTTTTTCTTGGTGTTGATCCCGATGTGGTCGCTGGAGAAGGAAGCGTAGCGTCCCAGCGTCATGCTGCTGGAGTTTGTCACACGATCTACCTCGGTCACAGGCAGCTGCTCAGCTACTTGCGCCTCGCCTGTTTCTACCATGGCGATACGAGTCGTGTCTTCCGGAACGGTTTTAAAGACGACCTTGTCCAGCTTTGGCTGACCACCCCAGTAGCTGTCATTTTTCACGAGCACGACCTCTTGTCCAGGCGTCCACGATTCGAATTTATAAGGCCCGGTACCTGTTGGATGCTTGGTCAGATCCTTGCCGTACTCCTCGATGGCTTTCGGTGAAAGAATGACGCCTTCTGCGCTTGCCAGCACGGACAAGAGCGGGGCATATGGATAGTGCAAAATAAATTGTACGGTTTGGTCATCCACGACCTTTACTTCCTTGATCGCTTCAAACAGATTCGCCCGGTTGGAGCCGACATTTGGGTCTTGCACGCGAGCGATTGTCTTTTTCACCGCTTCTGCATTGAATGGAGCTCCGTCATGGAAGGTTACGCCTTGGCGCAGCTTGAATTCCCAAGTCACGTCATCCAGCTGCTTCCATTCTGTCGCCAAAGAACCGACGTATTTGCTTTCCTTGTCCATCCGCACAAGTCCCTCATACACTTTGTGATGAATAATAGCAGCTGAGTTGATTTGGGTGAGGAAATGAGGATCCAGATTGTTCGCATCGGAAAGCCTTGCGATGACCAAGGTGCCGCCTGTTTTCCCTGCCGCAGGTGTGCTTGCACCCGGCTGTGCTGCTCCATTTGTCCCCTGACTAGCTTCCTGACCGGATGAGCAGCCAGCCAGTGCAGCCGAAACCGCAACGGTCAGTGCCATTAGCGTCTGGAAAAAGCGCGTCTTTTTCATGAAGATGTCCCCCTCTTTCGCGCGTTCTTATTGTGTTAATTTTTTCACCATTCGCGCATATTTCATTTTACCTACTATTCTGGCTATATTTTTTCACTCTCTTTACTACTATTTTCAATTTCTTTACTTTCGTTCGGCCAACTGATCCTCCATGTGACTTCTCACGCCAAATTATTTCTTTCATCGAAATATTCACGCATGCGCCATTTCATCTACTATTCCGCCTTATCCCATTAAACTAACTATCCCGATGGTTAATTCCGATATAAAACATTGTTGAAGCGATTATGACTTTATACCTACACACCACGAAAGGATGCTAAGCATGAAAAATCGCAGTGGAAAGACCCCTCGAGGAAATTTCAAAACGAAGCTCATTACTGCGTTTCTCTTGATTCTGGTGATTCCTTCCCTCGTCATAGGCACACTGGCTTATGTCCAGTCACGTACCGAGATGGAAGCCCAGATCATGAAAAGCGCAGACGAGAATGTCAAGCTGGTGAATTCCATCGTCAGCTCTACCTTTTCTCCCAAAATGAAGGATGCCGACTACTTGGCTTCTCTCATTACGAGAAGCATGTATAAAGAAGGAGATAGTCCCGAGGTCACTCGCCTGTTTGAGATGTACATAGGAATGCATCCCGAAGTGGCCAGCATCAGCATGGGCACCGATACAGGCAGCTACTATCGCTTTCCAAAGCAGCAAACCAAGGCTGGCTTTGATCCCCGTACTCGAGACTGGTACAAAAGCGCTATGGAAAGCAAAGGCTCTGCCATCATTACCGCTCCTTATCTGTCTGCGGTAACAGGAGAAGTCATCGTAACGATCGCGCAATCGACAGACGACGGCTCCGGTGTCATCGGTATTACACTGGGGATCGAGCAAATCAAAAATGTCGCTTCCTCTGTTCAAATCGGGAAGGCAGGCTACGTTCTGATTTTGGACAAAGACAAAAAATACATCGTCCATCCTACGATGAAAGCCGGAGAGGTAGCGGAGGATGCGTTCTACGAGCAAGCCTATCAGAACCATACAGGCCGCATTTCCTACAATCTAAATGGCGATGAAAAAATGATGTCCTTTACCACCAATGAGCTAACAGGCTGGAAAATTGGCGGGACGATGCTTATGAACGAGATCGCGGATTCCGTTCAACCGATTTTCATCAATACGCTCGTCACCATCATTGCCTGCCTCCTTATTGGGGGAGCGCTGATCGCAATCATCCTGCGATCTATCATCCGCTCTATCAAGCAGCTGAGCCAGCAAGCTGTCAAGGTCAGCAACGGCGTCCTTACCGAGACCATCCACGTTCAGTCAAAGGATGAAATCGGGGAGCTCGCTCAAGCGTTCAGCCAAATGCAGCAAAATCTTCGTACTCTGATTCAAGACGTAGAAAGCAGAGCCGAGCAGGTCGCAGCTTCCTCCGAGCAATTGACAGCCAGCGCCCAGCAAACGAGCGCTTCCTCCGAACACGTCGCTGCTTCTGTGCAGGAGGTTGCCAGCAGCGCGGAAAAACAAACAACCGGAGTCGATCTGAATGTCCACGCTTTAGAGGAAATCTCCCACGGAGTCGATCGGATCGTGGAGAGTGTGCGTGTACTCGCAGACCTTTCGAAGGATACGTCCGTTCAGGCGGATGAAGGCGGCGTGTCCATCCAGCAGGTCATGGGACAAATGAATTCAATCCACGAGTCCGTAGAAAAATCAGATGCGATGATCAAATCGCTGTATGATCGCTCCAAGGAAATCAGCAACATTTCCGAAGTCATCAGCGGAATTGCCCAGCAGACGAACCTTCTGGCACTAAACGCGGCGATCGAAGCAGCCCGCGCCGGAGAACATGGAAAAGGATTTGCCGTAGTCGCAAACGAGGTACGCATTCTGGCTGAGCAATCTCAGCTTTCCGCTACCCAAATTTCCGAGCTCATCACGGAAATCCAGCGGGAAACAAAAGAATCGGTAGCCACCATGGAAAAAGTACGCCAAGACGTTGCCGGCGGTCTGGAGGTTTCCACCGAAACCATCCACAAGTTTAAACAGATTTTGCTCAGTACGCGCGAAACCGCACCACATATTGACGAGGTATCCAGCATCGCGGCGCAAATAGCAACCGGTGTGCAAGCCGTCAGCCAAGTAGCTAGCCAGCTTGCCCAGATCGCGAAAAGCAATGCAGAGTCTGCAGAAGAAGTAGCCGCCTCGACAGAGGAACAGCTCGCCTCCATGCAAGAGATTTCTGCCTCCTCACAGTCCCTGGCAACACTTGCGGAAGAGCTCAAGGCGCTTCTCAACAAATTTACTTACTAATAGAAATGAAAAAGGGATAGACAGCCAGATTGATGTGGCTCTTTATCTCTTTTTTCGTGGTTGGCAACGCGATTGTTTACTGAATCGTCACATCGTTGATCTCTACATAACCAGATGGACTGATGGTGATGCCTTGCACGTTTTTCGCGATCGCGGCCAGATTCTCACTGCTGCGGTACGGGATGAGCGGCACTTCGTCGATCTCGATTTGCTGTGCTTGCTCATAAATTGCTTTGCGTTTCTGCGGATCTTTTTCTTTGCGTCCTGCTTCGATCAGCTCATCGACCTTTGGATTGGCGTAGAAAGAGTGGTTGCCTGGTACTCCCTTGGACGTGCTGTGGAACAGATTGTACTGGTTGTAGTCAGCATCTCCTGTCGCATTTCCCCAGCCGCTGATGATCATCTGCGCTTGGCCTTTTGCTGCCAGGTCTAGGTAAGCCCCAAACTCCATCACCTGAATCTGCAGGTCGATTCCAATCCCTTTCAGCTGGGACTGCAGAACTTCGGCTACATTAATGCGCGCCTTGTTGTCATTGAGATACACGGTCGCCTTGAAGCCGTTGGCGTAGCCTGCTTCGGCGAGCAATTGTTTCGCTTTGTTCAGATCGTAATCCGCCGTTTTCAAGCTCGGGCTGTATCCGATTACTTTTGGACCCAGTGAAGAAACGGCTACTTTCCCGACATTGTTGTAAACTCCCTGGATGATCGCTTCCTTGTCGATCGCGTGGGCAATGGCCTGGCGTACGCGTACATCGTCAAACGGCTTTTGCGTTACGTTCATCCCGATGTGATCGACAGCGAAGGACTCATACCGCCCAGCGTCATGCTGGAAGAATTTTTTACCAGCACGATTTCCTGACCGGGCGTCCAAGACTCGAATACGAATGGACCGGTTCCTACAGGGTGCTTGCTCAGATCCTTTCCGTATTGCTCGATGGCCTTTGGACTAATAATCCCGCCTTCTGCACTCGCGAGTACGGATAGCAGCCCTGCAAACGGATAGTGAAGAATAAGCTGCACTTTATGCGGATCGACGACTTTCACTTCTTTAATCATGCCAAACATATTGGCTTTCGGCGTAGGCGCATTCTTGTCCAAAATGCGGTCAATCGTCTTTTTCACAGCTTCGGCATCAAATGGTGTTCCATCGTGGAAAGTGATTCCATCCCGCAAAGCAAACTCCCACGTGAGGTCATCGAGCTGCTTCCACTCACTGGCCAAGAGCGGCTTGTACTCGCTGTTGGCATCCAGCATCACGAGCCCTTCGTACAGCTTGTGCTGAACAACGGCCATAGAATTGATCTGCGTACTGAAATGCGGATCGAGATTGTTGGCATCGGACAAGCGGGCGATGATCAGAGTCCCCCCACTGGATGCCGCTGGAGCTGGAGCTGCCCCCGGCTGACTGCTCGTTGGCGCATTGGCGCCGTTTGGACTGCTGCTTGCTTGCTGCCCGGTCGAACAACCCGCGAGGACGTTAGCCAACAGTACAGATAGGGCAGATGAGAATGGAAGAATAACTACGTAGTTCTAATTTTAATAATTTTCTAACTTTTTTCTTTCGACTATCTTTACCTTTCTTTTCATTATTTTTACTATTGTTATTTTTCGCGATCATAAACTTCTGATCGATAATGTGAAAATGTAACGGGAAAAGCTGCTAGGAAAATAGCAAAAAGCACAGTCCCTTCCTCGTTGGAAGGCAACTGTGCCTGTCAGCAAAAACTCGTTTATGCTTTTGTTACTTCAACAGACCAACCGAACTTGTCTTCCACAAGTCCGTACTGGATGCCTGTCATCTGATCGTACAGCTTGGAAGTCAATTCTCCGATCTGTGCGTTGTTGATGACCATTTTGTGCTCGTTCCAGCTCATTTCGCCAATCGGAGAAATCACTGCCGCTGTACCTGTTCCAAAGGCTTCCTCCAGCTCTCCTTTGGTATAAGCCTCGTACAGATCCTCCATGGAAATGCGTTTTTCCACAACTGGAACGCCCCAGTCCTTCAGCATATGGATGGTGGAATCTCTCGTAATCCCCTCGAGGATGCTGCCGTTCAATTCCGGTACCCACACTTCCCCGTTTACCTTGAAGAAAACGTTCATGCTGCCGACTTCTTCTACGTATTTGTTTTCGATTCCATCCAGCCATAGAACTTGCTCGTAGCCTTTTTCCTTTGCTTCTTCCTGTGCTTTCAGGCTGCCTGCATAGTTACCAGCTGTTTTTGCATTTCCCGTACCGCCACGAACTGCGCGTACGTAATGATTTTCTACATAAATTTTTACCGGCTTCATGCCACCAGCGTAGTAAGCACCTACCGGAGACAAAAGAATGATCAATTTATACGTATGAGATGCACGAACACCAAAGCATGCTTCGGTCGCAATCACGAAAGGACGAATATATAGGGACGTTCCGCTCTCTGTTGGAATCCACTCTTTTTCCGTGGCTACCAGCTGCTTGAGCGCCTCGAGCATGAAATCCTCATCAATCAGAGGCATGCTGAGTCGGCTCAGGGAACGATTCAATCTTTTGAAATTTTGATCCGGGCGGAACAGCCACGCGCGGTCTTCTTTATTGCGGTAAGCCTTTAGTCCTTCAAAAACAGTTTGTCCATAATGGAAAACCATTGCTGCCGGATCGAGAGTGACCGGGGAGTACGGTACGATTTGTGGATCGTGCCACCCTTTTCCCTCTGTGTACTCCATCGTAAACATGTGATCGGTAAAATGAACACCGAATCCAAGTTTGTCGCTAGCAGGCTTTTCTTTTCTCTGTTCGGTCAGGGTAATTTTTAACTGACACTCCATCTTCTACATCTCCCTTAGCATTTAAAAATCCTACACTTCTAGTACTACATAATGTTATTAAAATATCAACAATTTTGAACGATTTCCACCGTAAGTTTATTCCGAAAAGTTCATCTTTGTACAAAAAAACACTTTCCGCTTGTTTTCTACACGTTCTTCATAAAACTTCATACTTTTTTCAGAGCTAATACAGAAATGTCGTTTATAACTGGGTATGTAAAAAGATTTCCCTCGAGGGAAGGGAAAGATGGAGGATGAAAAAGATGAAAAAAACCTGTCGTTTTCTTACATTCACAGCTATGATGGCTGTTGTTGCTTCTTTGGCTGTTCCGGCTTTCGCTGCTAGCGAGCCAGGCGAAAATGAAGGAACTCCTAGCTTCTTCAGCTCTTTTGTTGGCCAAAACCACATTGTTGTGAACCCAGCTGCAGAAGAAGCTACTACTTCTACTGGCACAGCAGTTCCAGCTACAGAAGGTACTGCTCCAACCACAACTGTTGATGCAAGCGTTCCTGCTTACACACTGGGTGGCGGATGGATGAACTTCCCTGCGCAAGCTGACAACAACAACGACCGCTAAGAATTCGCAAGAGAAAAAGGTGCTCCGCTACACTGGAGCGCCTTTTTTTTACTGGGAAGGCATTTACTCCTTATATGCCTAGGTAACGCAACTATTTTATAATAATGGTGAATAAGGAGGTCTCTCTAAATGAACAGCCCTACGATTTTAATCGCTGACGACGATCCGGATATTGTCCGGTTGCTCGCCGAAAGCTTTCAGGATGAAGGATTTCTCACGATTGAAGCGCATAACGGCAAGGAAGCCATGGAAAAAGCGCTTGATCCCTCTCTCTCCTTGATCCTGCTCGACATCATGATGCCGGAAATGGACGGTCTTGATGTTTGCCGGAAAATACGTAATGTCGTCAATATTCCCATCTTATTCTTGAGCGCCAAAGATCGGGAGCTGGATCGGATTATCGGCTTGGAAGTCGGTGCGGACGATTATATTTTGAAGCCTTTCAGCATTTCAGAGCTGATCGCCCGGGTACGCGCGCATCTGCGCCGGGAAAATCGATACATATCCGCCGCCAAAACGATTCACAGTGGAAGCCTGGTTATTAACAAGGACACCTTTGAAGTCTTTCATCAAGATAAACGGATCGATCTGTCGACCAAGGAATTTCAGATTCTTTTATATTTGGCGGAAAATGCGAATCGCGTACTCAGCCGCGAGCAAATCTACAACGCCATCTGGGGAGAAACCGAGTACGGAGATATCAACACGGTCACCGTGCACATTAAAAATTTGCGCTCGAAACTGGAGCATGACAAGCATTACATCAAAACGGTCTGGGGTATCGGATACAAATTTGTTGGTGACATGCAGTGAGACATCATATTCAGTTGAAAATGCTAATCGCGCATGGCATCGTCCTTCTGCTAAGCCTCATCCTCCTTGGCCTTTATTATTGGAAATTTGAAATTGCGGACTTTGCCACGGAATGGGAAAAACTGCGCCACCAATTCCAGCAGCAGGACCGCCAATTTATTAACGAAATCAATGAATTCCGTGGGAAGCCAGACGAGACTCGGACATTTTTGTACAGCTACGCGCAGGATCACTCTATGCGCATCAGCATGTTCGACCGTGAGAAGGGAAAATCCATTACAGCTGATTCGCTGTCGCACAACATTTTCTCAGTCACGCTGCAGGATGATCAGTACACCGATCAAAAGCATCGGTACGACTTTACCTTTACACATCCCGTCACCTGGAATATGCTGCGGCCCGTTCAGTCTTCCAGTCACATTCTCGCCGTAGCCGTTTTGCTCTTTTGCCTGTCAACCGTCTTCCTGGGCATCTATAGTAGGAGGTTAGCCATGCTGCCGCTCGTGACATTCTACAAAAAGCACAGTGATCTCATCAAATCCGATTTTCCTCACTACCCGAACGAGATGGAATGGGAAAAAATCTACAGCTCCCTGCTAAAAGCCAATGAGACCCTCTCTCTGGAAAAGCACAGGCAGTCTGCAGCCATGGCTGCAATCTCGCATGATCTAAAAACACCGCTCACCTCGATCAAAGGGTATATGGAGCGTCTGATGCGAGGACGTGTCCAATCGGAGGAAAAGCGTCAGGAATACTACCAAATCATCTACCGCAAAGCGACGGAAATTGAAAAGCTGACCCAGGACCTCACTGAGTACGTACAGAATGCCAATCACCCTCTCCTCGTCAGGAAGAGAGTGCCCCTTCACTCTTTCGTGCGATCGATCGCTTCGGAATACGAAGAGGAGCTGCCGACATTTTCTGCCAAGCTCAGCTGCTCCTGCTCCATTATCGGAAATCCGACCCTATTCGTAGACGAACAGCGCATTCGCCGTGTCTTTGCAAACGTCATTCACAACTCGCTCAACCACTCATCGACACAGTCCGAGGTTCACATCTCTTTCCGCGTGTATACGGAAAACGATATGGCGATATTCGAGCTGGAGGACAACGGACCTGGCGTCCCTAAAGAAGAGCTGCAAAAAATATTTGAGCCTTTTTATCGCGTAGACAAAGCGCGGTCTAAGGTCAAAAACGGCAGCGGACTCGGGCTTGCGATCTGCAAAGGAATGGTCGAGAAGCAAGATGGCCGCATCCATGCGTACCTGCCGGAAAAAGGCGGTCTCGGCATCAAAATCGCACTCCCTCTACAAGCGGCGGAATGAAACAAGCCCAGTCTCCTATAGACTGGGCTTGCTCGATTAACCTGGGATAGTGAATCAAGAGAAAAACGCTTCTAGCACTTGCTCCTGCTCATGAATGGCGACTCTCGCCTCGTAGTCGCGTACGGCTTGATTACTCGCAGCCATAAAGGCCTGTGCCACTGCCATCAGTACGTCGCGGTGCTCGGATACGCCCTTGAAATGACTGCCGTTTGCGCTGACTGTCACGATCGCTTCCCCGGTCGCGTGTTCTCCAGAAGAAAGGGAATACAGCTCCATATCGGTGAACTCCACTTCGATCGGCAGCGCCTGCTTGATGCCTGCCACCAAAGCCTCGACTGGACCTTCGCCTGTGCCAGAGTACGTTTGCTCTTCTTTTGTGACGTTGTTTGTGATCGTGCAGGATGCCATCCGGTTGCCGGAAGTTCCGGTCAGCACCTGCGCATTGACCAGTGTAAATGGCTCCAGCACTGCGTTGACGGTGTGTCCGACCAACTCGAGCAGCTGATGGTCCTGTACCACCTTTTGCTTGTCGGCCAGCTCCTTGAATTGATTGTACAGGGCTTCCATCTGTTCCTCATTCAGCTGTACGCCAAACTCGTTTACACGATGCTTGATCGCATGGCGTCCGGAGTGCTTGCCGAGAATGATCATGTTGCGCGGCACGCCCAGCTTCTCTGGGTCCATGATTTCATAGGTGCTGCGCTCTTTCAACAGGCCGTCCTGGTGAATGCCCGCTTCGTGCTGGAAAGCGTTGCGGCCGACGATCGGCTTGTTGAAAGCGATTGGGAAGCTCATCGCACGGCTGACCTTTTGCGAAGTCGTGTAAATATGCTCCGGACGAATGCCCGTCTCGGCATCCAACGCTTCCTTGCGCGTTTCAATCGCCATCACCAGCTCCTCAAGTGAGCAGTTTCCTGCACGCTCTCCGACACCATTTACCGTTACTTCCACCTGTGTCACACCCGCCTTGATCGCGGCCAGGCTGTTGGCAACGGCAAGGCCGAGGTCATTGTGGCAATGGGCGCTAAACTCCACTCTGTCGCTGCCACGGACGTTTTTCATGACGCGGGTGAACATCGCCCCATACTCTTCCGGCAGTGCGTATCCCACTGTATCCGGGATGTTGATGATCGTTGCCCCCTCTTCAATCGCCGCCTCGATCATTTCAAACAGGAACTCGTCTCCTGTACGGGTCGCGTCCATGGGGGAAAACTCAATTCTGTCCACAAATTGCTTCCCGTAGGCAATCATCTCTCTGGCAATTTGGATCACTTGTTCACGAGACTTGCGCAGCTGGAAGTCCAGATGAATGTTGGAGGAGGACAGGAACATGTGAAGTCTGCGTCGCTCAGCTGCTTCTGTAGCGCGAACGGCAGCATCGATATCCTCCTTCACTGCGCGGGCAAAGCCACAGATTTCTACGCCATGCACCTCTTGGGAAATTCGTTGCACCGCCATAAAATCACCAGGGCTGGAAATCGGGAAGCCCGGCTCGATCACATCCACACCGAGTTCTGCCAGCTGTTTGGCGATCACGATCTTTTGCTCGGGATGCAGGGATGCTCCTGGCGCTTGTTCGCCGTCACGCAAAGTTGTATCGAAAATATGGATTCGTTTTGTCATGGGTATTGCCTCCTCAAAGGTTGTTTTTGTTTTTCGGGAATAAGAAAACCTCTATCGAGGCCATTCCATGGAGGAGCGACCGCGTTTTAGCGGAACGTTTTCATGCGCTCCAGAATTCATAAGCATTACGCTTATAAATTCTTATACGTTAAAAAAAGCCCGCCGTCTCCTATACAAGAGACGACAGGCCTGTCAGCTGCCGCGGTACCACTCTCGTTGATCCCTTTCGCTTGGGATCCACCTCATAACCCCGATGACGTGGGGTGATTCCGTCAAGGTCTACCGTCCCTAGTAGGGGGTTCAACCTTGCCGCTCCCGGGTGAGATTCAAGCTACTCTTGACTGCGTCGCACCGTCCCGCAGCTCTCTGGACAAAAGTTTTGCTTTACTAGCTCCCGTTCTTCGCGTTTGTTTCTATGCTATTTTTGGAATTTAGAAAACTTGGCGGAGCCTTAGTTGCCAACAAAAAAGGCCCGCCGTCTCTATCGAAGAGACGACAGACCTTGTCTATCGCGGTACCACTCTCGTTGACCCCAGCTTACGCCAGAAGTCCACCTCATGTACGGAATCAAACTGTTCCGGACGACCTGATCACGGAGGTTAACCGTCAGGACTTACTGACTTTCGGTGCAGCGCTACATCCGATTTCAGTCCTGCCGCTCCCGGGCGAGCTTCACTGGCTTCTCTGACTGCGTCGCACCGTCCCGCAGCTCTCTTTACAGATCATACCACTTACTGTTCCCGTTCTTCGCGTTATACGTTGTTCTTGTTGTTTGAAATTTTATTCGCTTTGGCTGTCCTTGTCAATGACTCTTTTTGAAAAAATTCATTTGATCCATCAACATTTCGTCCTTTCAAGAATTGCTCTGTTCTTTAAGCCAATCTACGATTTTCTCCTGCAGCTCCCCTACTTGTCGGGCGAAGCTATGGTCCGCCTCCTCCATCAAGAATAGGTCGACGCGTCCCTCGTAAGCTTGGGCAAACTGCTCGGAGCCTTCTGCCGGTACCGCTGTATCTGCTGTTCCATGAATGAGGAGTACAGGATTTTCATAGTTTTTAGAAGCCTTTATGGGAGCATGTCCCTTCTCGATCAGATCCCGAACAAAATCCGGCTGCAAGGACATCGCTTTGCCATAAAAATGTGAGATGGTCTCTCCGGACTCTGCCGCAGCCCAAAGCTCAGGGCCCAAGATGATGTCATGGAAGTTTTCCCTGGGATGGATGACTGGAGCAAGAGCAATTCTTCCTGCTACCGGTATTTTCGTGTCATCGTGAAGCAAAGCGATGCACCCTCCCAAACTATGGCCGAGCACATAGATCGGAGACTTTTGAAAAGCTGGCTGCTCATGGACCCATTCCACGACTGTGTTCAGGTCATCCTTCCATCCGGAAATGGTCGTATCACGAGCAAATTCTCCTGCACTTTCCCCAGAGCCGGAGAAGTCAAATCGAACGGCTGCAAAGCCTGCAGCTTCCACCGCATTTGCCAGACCTAATACGAACTGATTGCCTCCGACTTTTTCCCCTGTAAACCCGTGACAAAGAATAACGACTGGTGGGTTTTCTACTACTAATTCAGGCATGTGAATCATTGCAGAAAACGTTTTCCGTTACGCTCAATCCATTTGTGGTCTTTCACGGAGCTCCCCTCCTCATAAGCATTGATTATACCTTTCTGCTCATCATTTTTTCAATATTTTGCATAAAAACTCTTTGACTGACTCTACCTACCTGCAAAAAAGCACAGCCTGCTCTTTCGAAGCGAGGCTGTACTTGTGTTTTTATTTAGCTCGATTGAGGCTTCCTACTTTTGAACGCGAAACGAAGGCGTAAACAGCTCCTCTTCACCGAGCTGCTGGTAGTCTCTCTCAACGTAGCCCAGTTTCATTTTTTCAAAGTAGCGCTGTCCTTTTGCCTTGATTTCCTCCAGATCGAGCCCTGGAATCAGGCGATCCTTCATGACGACACGTCCATTAATGATCGACAGCTTGACGTCGCGGCCAGAGCCAGACATGATCAAGGTGCGAATCGGGTCTTCGATTGGTCCCAAATGGAAGCCATCCAGGTCGATTGCGATCAAATCGGCTTTTGCTCCCGGCGCCAGGCGTCCAAGATCCTCTCTGCCGAGGAAGCGAGCTCCCCCCAAAGTGGCTGCACGGAAAATATCTGCGTAAGACGAATCGGTGACATCTCTCTCCAGGAGGCGGGAGAACATGCTTGCCGTACGGATGTTTTGAATAAAGTCTGGCGGGAAGGTGTCCGTACCGATCGCGATGTTGATACCACGACGCTTGTAGCGTGCAAAGCTCTCCAGCGCATCTCCGTGACGTCCAATTACCAGTGGGCAATGAATGACAGTCGTACCGGTCTCCTGTAAAATCGCGAGGTCGTCCCCTTCCCCGATCGTCGCGCCACTGTACCCTGGGACAAAGTGAGCGTGAGGAATGGCCGTACGCTCTCCCAGGAAACCGATGCTGTGCAGGAACTGAACAGGTGACAGGCTGTGACGGCGGTGCATCTCGTTGTATTCAAAGCTGCCCTGTGCTGCATGCAGACGGATCGGACAGCCCAGCTCTTCACTGTATCGTTTTGTTTGGATCAGGTTTTCCGGTGTCTGCGTCTCGATGCGTTCTGGTGCGAGCATTCCCCGGATTAGGCCGTCATGCGCTCCATCGAAATCTTTGACGAACTGAACGGCGCGCTCAAGTCCAGCACGACCTTCTTCTTCGTTCCACAGTACCTCGATTTCTCCGTTTTCTTTGACCACACGCATCCCTGACTGATAGCTTGGCCCCATGTACATCCGCAGACCCAAGCGACCTGCATGATCGGCCGCTGCCGCCAGCTCCTCGTACGTTTCCGCCCAGCGCTTGTAAAAGACAGATGTGATCGGCATCGCAGTCGTCACGCCATTTAAGATCAGCTGGCTGTAGGCATATAAGGATTTGAACGCCTCTTCTTTTCGGAGTCATGACTTCATGGTAGCCGCTCTCGTAATACTG
This sequence comes from Brevibacillus centrosporus, assembly GCF_003710815.1. GTDB lineage: Bacteria > Bacillota > Bacilli > Brevibacillales > Brevibacillaceae > Brevibacillus > Brevibacillus centrosporus. The sequence continues at coordinate 204,129 of NZ_RHHP01000006.1, read as the reverse complement.
CTCAGACCACAGCAAATTTTTCGATCGGCTGGCAGGTACCTCCAAATGTACGATATCATGGTCAATGTCCCCTAAGGCATTCAAATCGATAAATCCCGGGCTGACCACGGCATTTCCTGCGTCAATCACTTCATCGGCATGTCCCTCGTATTTTTGGCCCACATACAAAATCGTGTCATTCTCGTATACCACTTCTCCATTGTGAATGATAATGTGGTCGTCCCCATCAAAGCCGATCACGTATTTGGCTGTGACTTTCGTTTTCATCCTGCGATTCCCCCTCGTATTTTCTCTCAGCGATGTGTCCAGACCTACCTCAGGCTATCATATAAAATATTCTGGCAACTGTGTTTCATTCGCTTTACCTGTATTTGCACAATCTTTACTCCTTTGCGAAAATAGCGACCTTTCCCCCTAATACGTAAAGATCATGCAAAAAAAAGTAAAGAACCTGAACCTAGATGTTCGAAATATTCCGTACAATTTACGAGAGAGGAGTTTCCTCTAAGAGAGCTTATGGATAGAGATGAATGCGAAGGGACGGATCATTGCATGACGAATGCTTTTTGGTTAACGAATGTACGCCTGGACAGCGGTTTTGAAACGGGAGGAGATGGGGTCGACCACACGCTCACGGAGCTGTCTCACTTGCTCATTGAAGACGGACGAATTGCGCGAATCGAGACGGCGGAGCAGCCTTTGGACACAACGCTGCCGATCCATGATGCAAAAGGGCTTTTGGCACTCCCCTCATTTGTAGAAAAGCATAATCATCTGGATAAAACGTATGCGGGTGCAGCCTGGAAATCATGTCTGCCTCCGAAAAAGCTCATCGATCGTCTGCAGTTTGAAGAAAAGGAAATGCCGCTGATCTCGGGTACGACCAAACAGCGTGCACAAGCCATGCTCTCCTGGCTGCTCGCGGGCGGCGCAACTCATGTACGGACACATGTAAATATCGATCCGTTTATCGGGCTGAAAAACCTCGAGGGTGTACGTGAAGCCTTGGAATCCTACAGCCACAAAATGACCTACGAAATTGTAGCGTTCCCGCAGCAAGGCTTGCTTCGCACGAAAGCTAGCGATCTCATGAGACAGGCTATGCGCGAAGGGGCAACCCATGTCGGCGGATTGGATCCTGCTGAAATCGATAACGAACTGGAAGGCTCCCTGCGCGAAATGATGGACATCGCGGTTGAAGCCAATGCAGATGTCGATATCCACCTGCACGATCCCGGTACACTCGGCTTCTATACGATCAAGCGCATCATGGATCTGACAGAAGAGGCTGGCTGGCAAAACCGGATGGCGATCAGTCACGCTTTTGCCCTGGGCGATGTCTCCCCTGAGGAAAGCGCGGAAATGGCGGACCGTCTCGCCCAGAATGGTGTGCAGATTATGACGACGGTGCCGATTAATCGTCCGATGCCGCCTGTACCCATCCTGCATGAAAAGGGAGTTCGCGTCGCTCTTGGCTACGATGGCTTCTACGATTCCTGGTCTCCTTATGGCACCGGGGACATGCTGGAGAAGCTGAACCGTCTTGTGGAGCGCTACCGTTGGGTAGATGAGCGTTCTCTTGTACAGTCTCTTTTCTTCATTACCGGTGGAAAAACGACATTGGACAAAGAAGGAAATCGTCTCTGGCCAAAGGTTGGGGACGAAGCGAGCATCGTATTTGCTGAGACGAGCTGCTCGGCAGAAGCTGTGGCGAGACGTTCTCGTCGCCCAGCTGTAATGTTTAAGGGGCGTATCGTTTTGGGGGAGCTATCTTAAAAGGTGGCTTCCGGGGGGAGAAGAATTTTTCCATTCTTCGCTCCAGGCTCCGTCCCGCTGGGGGATTCACTGGTCGCTGCGCAACGCCTGGCGGGGAAACGCAAAAGGGGTAGCCGCTTCGCTGCCTTAGCAGGTTGCGTTTCTTTTGCCCGCCAACCGTCGCTCCGCTGGGTCTGACTCCACAGTCGCTCCGCCTGGAAAAATTCTTCTCTGGCGTTGCTTTTTTTTCGATTGCTTGGGCTTTGTAGCATTGTGAGGGCGGGTTCAGGGGGGCGCTTTTTTCTGAAATGTGGCTTCCGGGGGGAGAAGAATTTTTCCATTCTTCGCTCCAGGCTCCGTCCCGCTGGGGGATTCACTGGTCGCTGCGCAACGCCTGGCGGGGAAACGCAAAAGGGGTAGCCGCTTCGCTGCGTTTACAGGTTGCGTTTCTTTTGCCCGCCAGTCGTCGCTCCGCTGGGCCGGACTCCACAGTCGCTCCGCCTGGAAAAATTCTTCTCTTGCGTTGCTTTTTTTCGATTGCTTGGGCTTTGTAGCATTGTGAGGGCGGGTTCAGGGGGGCGCTTTTTTCTGAAATGTGGCTTCCGGGGCGAGAAGAATTTTTCCATTCTTCGCTCCGGGCTCCGTCCCGCTGGGGGGATTCACTGGTCGCTGCGCAACGTCTGGCGGGGAAACGCAAAAGGGGTAGCCGCTTCGCTGCGTTTACAGGTTGCGTTTCTTTTGCCCGCCAGTCGTCGCTCCGCTGGGCTGGACTCCACAGTCGCTCCGCCTGGAAAAATTCTTCTCTGGCGTTGCTTTTTTTTTCGATTGCTTGGGCTTGGTAGCATTGTGAGGGCGGGTTCAGGGGGGCACTTTTTTCTGAAAGGTGGCTTCCGGGGCGAGAAGAATTTTTCCATTCTTCGCTCCAGGCTCCGTCCCGCTGGGGGATTCACTGGTCGCTGCGCAACGTCTGGCGGGGAAACGCAAAAGGGGTAGCCGCTTCGCTGCGTTTACAGGTTGCGTTTCTTTTGCCCGCCAGTCGTCGCTCCGCTGGGCCGGACTCCACAGTCGCTCCGCCTGGAAAAATTCTTCTCTGGCGTTGTTTTTTTTCGATTGCTTTGGCTTGGTAGCGGCAGCTTTGGAGCCTATTGGGGCAAAAGGCTGCCGCTTTTTATTGGCGTCTGGCTTCCCGAGCAGCCTCGTCATCCGGACACAGGTTTCCCAAAATGTGAAAATGTTGTGATCAATTTTCTATTTGACCTCTTTATTTATGGAAGTTTAGTACCATCAAGTAAGAAAATGGTAGGAGGTTTGTCAATGCCTAGTTTCTTGCTGGTGTTTTTCTTGTTTAACTTTTCTCTATTTCTCCTGCACGAAATGGATGCGATTAGACGGTCTGAGTGGAAATTGTTTATCGTGCTAAAGGATATGGAAGAATCTAAAGCTTATCGAGTCTTCACGTTTATTCACCTTCCGCTTTACACAATCATTCTCTGTTTCCTTTTTAGTAAATATTAGACGGTTACTTTTTGAGTCCTAGATTCATTCTTTATCATACATGCGATCCTACACCTGTTTTTTGAAAAGCACCCCCGTAATGGATTTAAAAATACCTTTTCGAGAACCATAATTTACCCCATGGGACTTCTTGCGACTATCCATTTCCTGATTCTCTTTCAAAACTGAGTACAAATCAGGTCCGAAGTACGAAGCGGATGGGCAACCTTGTAATCAGGCGGATGACGTGTGGATTATCGTACAATTAAGGGACGCTTCCTGCGCAGATTCTAGGTGAGCGAGCAAATTGGAAGATACGAGGTTCCTATCTATGAAGTATAAACTCGTGTTAGCCTTCATGCTGGTTGCCCTGCTCGGTACAGTTAACTCTATGCCAGCTTTCTCCGCTTCCCCAGTTCAAATCGCGGTAAATGGAGAGACGGTAACATTTCCCGATGCTATTCCTTTTGTTGAACCGGGGACGGATCGGACGATGGTTCCAGCGCGGTTTCTGGCGGAAGCGCTTGGGCTGAGTGTGAAATGGAATGAGCAGTCGAAGCAAGTAACGCTCAAGAAAAATGACACCACGATCCTGCTCTCGATTGGTCAAAATCATGCTCTGGTGAATGGGAAATCCGTCGCATTAGATGCCCCTGCGATGATTAGGAACGGCCGCACGATGGTACCTCTTCGCTTCATTGGCGAAGCCCTTGGCGCCGGAATCACTTGGGACGCCGAGCGTAATCTGGTTAACGTGACGACGCACTTTCAGCAAGGAACGTGGATTTGGGATGCTACACTCATCCAAACAGAGCCGGATAAGATTTTGGCGTTTGCCAGCGAAAATCAAGTGACCTCGCTCTACCTTCAATTTGATAAAAGTGTACCTTCCTCCTACTACGAGCAATTCATTCGACAGGCAAAGGAAAAGCAGATTGAAGTAGAAGCACTCGCAGGGCGGCCGCAGTGGGCTCTTCCCGAATATCAAGGCCAGATCCGCACATTCATTTCCTGGGTAAAAGCCTTTAATGAAAGCGTGGAACCAGAGGCGCAATTCGCAGGTCTTCACTTCGATATTGAGCCTTATTTGCTGCCTGAATGGAAGACGAACCAGCAGCAGGTCGCCCTGCAGTGGATGGACAATATGCGTTTGATTGAGCGGGAGGCAAAAGCAAGCAGCATGAAGCTGACCCTGGATGTCCCTTTCTGGCTTCCCATGGTTAAAGTCCCTGGCTCCAGCTACAGCTTTAGTGCATGGCTGCTGGAGAAAGCCGATACACTCGTCATTATGGATTATCGGAACACGGCTTTAGGGAGAGATGGCATCGTTGCCAACGCCAATGCCATCCTGAGAGAAGCACACACCCTCAAAAAGAAAGTGATTATTGCAGTGGAAACGGCCCCGAATTCGGAAGGCGATTTCACTTCGTTTTATGAATTAAGTACAGGAGCGATGGAATCCGAGCTGCAAATTGCAAGGGAGCAGCTTTCTAGCTTTTCAAGCTTTGCAGGATTTGCTGTTCACGACTATACGAGTTGGGCAGAATTAGCTAAAAAATCGGAGCGACCACGATAACACGGGCTCCTCCCTTGAAACAAGAGGGATCATCATGCCTCCGTAAATTGGCAGAAGAAAGTATGTATATAGCGCTCCCTGTTTTCATCACGAGAAAAACCCGCATGAGCGGGTTTTTGTGTTTCTTTTTCTTGTACACGATTACTGAAAAAATTGGAGAAAGCCAAAGGATACAGCAGCGGTTAGGATTACACTCCAGATCACAATGCCAACCGACATCCACCACATTAGCTTACCTGTCGGGGCACCGAGCGATATCCCAATCGCCGCTCCCAGTGGGGCACCCGTGATCAACGGCGAAGCTAATCCAAGTCCGATCACTCCATATTTGTCCCAAATGCGAACCATCCGCCCTTGCCTTTTTCCTTTTTTCTCAAAACGTTTGATTAGCCAGCTGCGAAGTGATCCTCCCAAGAAGATGACAATCCCGGCGCTAGCCATCGCTCCGATCGCACTCAGAATGCCTGTGACAACCGCAGGCAGCTGCAAGGCAAACCCCAGCGGGATAGCTGCCCATAGCTCCAGCATACTCGTTCCAAAAACGCTGCCCCATTTCCATCCTGCTTCCATCGTAATCTGCTCCGTCCCCTCTCGTTGTCGTTTCCCTCACATATAGGTGACGGTAAAAGCATACATAAAGTTACCATTTTCTTGTAGTCAATCTGACGATATCCCCACCGGCAGCCTCTATTTTGTTGTGAGCTCAGTTCACTACAAATCCGAGTGAATCGCGAAGACGCTTGATATCTCGCATCGGAGGCATGCCGAACATACGGGCATATTCCCTGTTGAATTGAGAGGGGCTTTCATACCCCACTTGAAATCCAGCATCCGCAGCCTCTACAGCCTCTGTGAGCAAGATGCGGCGAGCCTCTTGCAATCTAACTTGTTTTTGATATTGTAGGGGACTCATCGCGGTAATTTCTTTAAAGTGATGATGCAAGGAGGAAGGACTCATATTAACAGCAGCAGATAGACTCGCGATATGAAGCGGCTGATTATATTCCCCTTCGATCATTTGAACTACTTTTGCGATTCTCTCGGCATGGCTTCCGATCATGGCAAACTGCTTCATGGATAGACCTTGCTCTTCTTTCAGAATACGATAAAGAATTTCTTGCGTGATCAGAGGTGCCATTACGGGAATGTCCTCTGGTGTATCCAGAAGGCGAATGAGCCTGACGACTGCATCAATCAGTATACGGTTCATTTTGCTTATGAAGAGGGCTCTCTGTGAGTCCGATGTTTTTTGGGAGCTCTTTACGCTTTGCTTGACCAAATCGAAAATTCGTTGCTTATCGAAGTTCAGCCGCAGACACAGATAGGGACGCTCCGACGATGCCTCAAGCACTTGACCGGAAACAGGCAATTGCAAGGAAACCACGAGATAGCTGGTTGGATCGTAGAGATAGGTTTCATTTCCCAGCATCATCACTTTTTTACCCTGAGCGACAATACAGAGCGCAGGCTCGTGAATCGAGTGGATCCGTTCGGTCTTCTCGGAGGATCGTATCAACTGAAGGTCCGGAATGCGTGTGGTGTGTGTGCCATCTTCCCCAGTGTATTTTTCGATGTATGCTACGAGCTCGCTTCGCAGTTCGTTTACCCCGTCGTCTACCTTCATGATATTGGTGTGCCTCCCCCGACGTCGCATTTGGTTCCATACTAATAAACTTCGTAGGAATAGGCAAGAACCCCATAGGATCCGGATATCGTACCAATGAAGCTAGACCTCATAATGAAAATATCCCAAACGGCATCAGTCAAAGAGAGATCCAAGCAAAAGGTGAATCTGCTGCTGGCCCTGCTCCTGATTATCACTTTCTGCACATCCAGGCAAAAAAGCGAATCGAGGCAGGATCAGACAAGAGAAAAGAGGGTGAGTGCGGAATGGAGCAACGTAAAAATGCAGGTGAGAACCATCATCCCTATGTAGGAATGTGGGTTACCGCGGACGGGTATATCCGTCACCAACTATTACCGAACGGACGTTATGACGAAGCGCGCGGCAATCGGAGAAGCGCCTACCAAGGCCGTTATTTTGTAAATGGAGATCACATCGAGTACGTAGATGATACCGGTTTTAAGGCCGATGGAGATTTTCAGAACGGGATTCTTTATCATGCCGGGATGATTTTTTATCGCGAGGAATAGCATGCGTTCGAACAGTAAATGCGGTGCGTATGCAAAAAGATCACGAGGAGGAAAAACACGTGTCTAACGTAAAAGAGAAAGTAGTCGTCATTACAGGCGCGAGCAGCGGGATTGGCGAAGCGACAGCGAGGTTGCTGGCTAAACAAGGTGCCCATGTGGTATTGGGAGCTAGGCGGACTAACAGGCTGGAAAAGCTTGCTTCCACCATACTTGCAGAAGGCGGATCGGCGATTTACCAAGCGCTGGACGTTACCAATCGCAATCAAATGGAATCGTTTATCGCTTTGGCCATCGGCAAATTTGGACGAGTCGATGTCATTCTCAATAACGCAGGGATCATGCCCCTGTCCCCTTTGGAAGCGCTGAAAGTGGACGAGTGGGATCGCATGATTGATGTGAATATCCGCGGAGTACTACATGGCATTGTAGCCGGACTACCCGTCATGAAGAAACAAGGTTTTGGTCAATTCATTAATATCGCTTCCATCGGAGCATACACAGTATCGCCCACAGCTGCCGTGTATTGCGCAACCAAATATGCGGTTCGCGCCATTTCCGAAGGCCTGCGCCAGGAAGCAGGGAACGGCATCCGGGTGACGCAAATATCGCCAGGCGTAACGGAATCGGAGCTTGCCGATAGCATCACCGATGATGAAGCCAGAGAGGTCATGAAGGAATACCGACGAATTTCTATTCCGGCTTCGGCGATAGCCCAAGCGATCTTATTTGCGATCGGACAGCCACCTGAAGTAGACGTGAATGAGATCATCGTAAGACCGACCGCCAGTACAGCGTAAACACCATGCCGGGCGAACAGGCTTAATCAGGCTCTAGCAAATGAAAAGCGTACCTGCTTCACGAGACGCCAAAAGACTGTTGAGTCATCCTCAACAGTCTTTTGTTCGCTGATTAGGAAATGGCACTTACCATTTGACGAAGTGCCTCTTCAACAGAAGTTGCCGGACGGCCCAACAGCTTTTCAAAATCACTATTTTCGATCTCCAGATTGCCTTCTCGGATGCCTTGCTGGATTCCAACAAGAATTGGAATGACAAAGTCTGGAACGCCAGCACTTTTCATGATGTCAGCGTAACCGGCATCGTCTACTTGCTGCACAGGTACTTCCTTACCCAATACATTGCCGAGAGCAAAAGCCAGTTCTTCCTGGGTGAGCAAGTTGCCGGACAACTCGTAGACGGTATTCTCATGTCCGTTTCCCGCAAGTACAGCTGCCGCCGCTTCCGCATAATCCTGCTGCAGGGCCCATCCGACTTTGCCAGATTGCGCTGATGTCACCCAAGGCGCTCCTGCCACCACACCTTGAATACTCGCGATCTCGTTCTCCAGATACCAGTTATTGCGCAGGAACGAGTAGGGAATTCCGGTTTTCAGGATCGCATTTTCTGTGGCTTCATGTACGGATGCGAGGAACAGCTTGCTCTCGCTTGCATTTGCAAGACTGGTATAGGCAATGAATTTCACATGCGCGCGCGCAGCTGCTTCAACCGCATTCGTATGCTGACGGATTCGGGTCTCATTGTCTCCATCCGCTGAGATGATCAAGATCCGGTCAATCCCTGCAAATGCCGTATCCAATGTCTCCGGATGGTCAAAATCTCCCTTGCGAACGTCGACCCCACGAGCATGCAGACTTTCTGCTTTTTCCGGATTGCGGACACTTACAGCCAACTGGCTCGCCGGTACAGATTTCAATAGGGTTTCTACCACTTTTGCACCCAGTTTTCCCGTTGCACCCGTAACTAACATTTTCATTTTTTACTCCTCCATCTTCGACTGTATTTTTATCGTAACCAAGACAGTTACATCAACGATATAAAATAAGCGCTCACATAGGAGCAATGCTTTTTGAAACCAAAAGGCAATCTTCCGAATAGACAGCGGTTTGGTAACATGTAATCGACACCGATGTAACTATTATTGTTACAACTTTGTCATTCTGTCAATATCCAATTTGAAAACACGATTTTCCTGGTCTTTTACATACCGTGCCCGATCGCAGGAAAATCGCGAATCTGAGATTGGAACGTTCAAAAGGGTGACCCCTCAGTAGCTTTTACTACTTCTGGAGACACCCTTTTGTCTTTTTCTAGTAACGCTTCTCTATATCTCTTCGTAACTCTTCGCACTATCCTGTTGATACCTGATCTGTCACTTACAAAGTCACTTACAAAGAACCATGAACGACCTTGCCTTTAAACATCACCGCTTGGCGTTTGGAGCGGCGTGCCACCGCTTCTCCTGCCGAAGCGGCGTGGAGGAATACGATGTCCGCCTCGTCCCCGACGTTCGGCCACTGGCGATTGCCTTCCTTGTCCAGAGGAGTCTTGTGGCCCGTAATGAAGCCAAGCGCTTGCGAGAGAGACCGCTCATCCTGCATGCGGAAGCGTTCTGCCAGACGGCCTGCTTTCTCCAAGCTGTCTCCTTGACCAAATGGCGACCAGTGGTCCATGATGCTGTCGTCCCCAAGCGATACGGATACGCCTTTTTCATGCAGCAGTGGGATCGGAATCGTCGGCTTGATGACCGGCACGGTGCTCGTGATAGAGATGCCTTGCTCCGCCAGCATCTCGGCTACTTCCGCTGCTTCTGCCAGACTGATGTCCGCCAGTGAATTGGCATGGCTGATGGTCACTCGGCCCTTCCAGCCTGCCTCCTCTGACATTTTCGCCAAACGTTTGAAGGTGAAGATCCCCAAGTGATCTGGATCGTGCAGATGCAGGTCGATCGGTGCATCGGCCTCAACCGCCAGCTCAAATACGGTCGCGAGCGACTTCTCAATATTCTGGTCGACGGTAGCCGGGTCGACACCGCCAACGTAAGTCGCGCCCATTTTCAATGCCTCGCGGATGTTCTCCACCTGGTTGCTGCGCAAAAGCCCTTGCTGCGGGAATGCCACGATCTCGCAGCTGAGCTTGCCTTTGAAGGTCTCGATCGCAGCCAGCGTTGCCTCCAGGTTTTTCAATCCGATATATGGATCGATGTTGCAGTGCGAGCGAACATGCGTCGTTCCCGAAGAGAGCAAGAGAGCGAGCATTTTCTCCGCGCGTTCCTGTGCTGTCGGCAAGAGCTGCGTCATGAGGGTAGCTTCTTCCGACAGGCGATCCAAAATGGTCTTGATCGGCGTTACTGCTTTCCACGGGCCGCCATAATAGGTCTTGTCGATGTGGATGTGCATATCGCGGAAGCTGGGCAAAGCCAGAAGTCCAGCAGCGTCCTGCTTCGCCAGCTCCGTCTGCGGCAATGCTCCGTATGCGATTTGCGCGATTTTGCCGTCTTCGATCAAAAGATGTGCGACCTGTGTTTCCGTAGCCACAACCTTGTCATTTTCCTTGCGGTATCCGCTCTCCAAGCGGACGTTGGTGATCCAATAGCCTGTAGACATCTATCCTGACACCCTTTCTTTGTATGATGATCTATCTACCACTCACCGGAGATACGATTTCCTTGGTACAGCACGACACGGCGTTGGGCTCTCCTCGCCACCGCTTCTGCCGAGCAGGTCGCCTCGACTGCCATCATGCTGGCCTCATCTCCTACTAGCGGCCAAATCCGGTTGCCCTCCTCGTCCAGCGGAATTCTACCCTCTGTAACATATCCGAGAGCGACACCCAACGAGCGCTCATCCGTCAGACGAAAACGTTCCGCCAGGCGCCCCGCTTTTCCAGAAGATCCCCTGATCCGAAAGGCGTCCAGTTATCCGTCAACGAGTCGTTGCCAAGCATGACGGCGACTCCAGCAGCTTGCAGCAAAGGAATGGGAATCGTAGGGCGATTGATTGGCACGGTAGAGGCGATCGAAATGCCCAGAGCTGCTAGCTGCTGTGCCATGTCCCGCGCTTCCTCTACGGACACATCTCCCAGGCCCATCGCGTGACTGACCGTGACGCGGCCCTGCCAGCCCGCTTCTTCTGTCAGCGCCGCCAAGCGCTTGATGGTAAATGTTCCGAGATGGCCCGGGTCATGCAAATGCATATCGATATCCGCATCGGCCTCAACTGCCAGCTCCATCATGGTCGCAAGCGACTTCTCGATGTTTCCGTCTACCCCGCCAGGATCGACACCGCCTACGTGTGTCGCCCCATTCCTGAGCGCTTCCCGCACGCTGTCTGCCGCGTTTGTACGAAGCATGCCGTAGTGAGGAAAAGCTACAATCTCATGCGACAGTCTTCCTGCGTAGGTTTCAAATGCTCCGAGCATGCCTTCCAAAAAACCAAGCCCTACCTGCGGGTCAACGTGGCAATGCGTGCGTACATGGGTGACTCCTGTCTCTACTAGCAAGGACAGGATGTTTTCCGCCCCCTGTCGCGACCCAAGCAAGTATCTAGGTAACAATCCCTTGTCTTCCTCGTGCCGTTCAAACAAGTTTTTTACCGGCGTGGTCGCCTTCCAAGGTCCACCGTAGTAGGTCTTTTCCAAATGGATGTGCTTCTCCGCCATCGACGGCAGGATCAGCAGTCCACAGGCATCCTTTTTCGGCAGACCATCCTCCAAAATCTCACTGGAAGGCACTATCCGGCTGATCTTTCCATTTTCAATCAGCAAATCGCAAAGCTCCGTCTTGGTCGCGCAGATCACACCTCGCTCTCTCTCGTATCCGCACTCCAAGCGAGCATTGACAATCCAATACGGGGACGGCATGTCCGATCAAGCCTCCTCAGCGTTCACAGCATCAAGGGCTCCAGCTGCGAGGTTGCCCTTGAAGAATACGGCTTTGCGGTCCGCACGACGCGCCACTGCTTCTGCGGTGCAGCTCGCCTCAACCAATACTAGGCTGGCGCCTCCACCTACTGCAGGCCACAGCTGTGTACCATTTGCGTCCAGCGTCGTTTTGCCTCCTGTAATAAAGCGCAGCGATTGGGACAGGGACAGCTCATCCAGCCAACGGGAGCGTTCAGCCAATCTCCACAGACGCTCCAGCACATCCCCGTTTCCGTACGGCTGCCATGTATCGAAAATGTTGTCGCAACCAACGGCTACGTCGACGCCATTTTGATGCAGCAAAGGAACGGGCGGGATCACGCGGCTGTAAGGCACGCTCGTGATGATCGTAATACCTGCCTCACGCAGAATCGTCGCCATTTCTTCCGCTTCCGGCGCAGGAATGTCACCCAGTGCAAATGCGTGGCTGATCGCCACCTTCCCTTGCAAGCCAGCCTCTACGGTCATCGCCGCCAAGCGCTTCATGGTAAACGTTCCGAGGTGTCCCGGATCGTGCAGATGCAGGTCTACTCCCGCATTTGCCTCTACTGCCAGATCGATCATCTGATGCAGTGATTCCTCGATATCGCCATCCACCATCGCAGGGTCTACCCCCCCGACATGTGTCGCTCCCTGCGCCAATGCCTCGCGCAGCAAGCCCTTTGCTCCTGTACGCAAGAGACCATGCTGCGGAAATGCCACGATCTCGTGGGAGACGCGGTCCTTGTAAGTCTCAAGTGCTTTTTGGACCTCCAGCAGATTGGCAATGCCCACCTCTGGATAAATGTCTACATGTGTTCGGACGTGCGTAGATCCGTACGAGAGCAGTACCGCGAGCAGGTTTTCCGCACGCTCCTGCGTGGTAGTCGGCAATCCGGGGAGCACACGCTTTTCGATTTCGCAGCGCTCAATGATGTTTGCGACTGGAATCACCGCACGCCATTCTTCGCCCAGCAACGTCTTGTCGAGATGCACATGCTTCTCCACAAAGGAAGGCAGTGCCAAGAGTCCGCCTGCATCGCGCTGGTCGATTCCGTCGGATAGCACCTCTGTCGCCGGCGTGATCCGCGCAAATTTTCCGTCTTTTATCAAAATGTGAAACCATGCAGCATCCGTTCCGCTAACGACTCCGTTATCCCGACGATAGCCTGTCTCTAAACGAACATTGGTCAACCAATAGGTAATGCCCATCCACCATCCATCCTCTCTGTTTTGGGTTCTCTCCAAGCCTTTCTCCCCCATTATCAGGCAGGCGGAAAGACTAGATTTGCACAATCTTTACGTCTATTTTCACTATTTTTACGAGTTGTTCAAATTGCCTTTACTTCATACATTTTTCTGATAACTTTGGACTAAGCAAAGGAGGGTTGCACCGTCAACTACTCACCAGTAAATGGGTGAGTTTGTAACTACTCAGTCGTACGAACCTTATTCTCCGACCTCTTTTCGCGAAAGCGTAGTGTTACATCGTGGGCAGGTTGACAACTACCCAACAACATCGGTCATGCCGAAGTTGTCACTTCAACGATGTACTCCATTCCTTTTCGTTGAAGGTTCATGGCGCCAATTCGGTCATCGTTCGACTGGTAATAACATCTAAGACAACAAAATGAATGTTTCTTCTTATTGCGATTGGCTTTGTCGATATGTCCGCACTTTGGACATTTCAGAGAAGTGTAGCGTGGATCCACCACAATCACTTTCGCTCCCATGTAAAGCAGCTTTATACTCAAACTTCTTACGTAACTGATGGAACGACCAAGTGACGGTTTTATACCGATTGTTGATTCTCACTTTCTCTGTTGTACGACGAATGCCTGTTAGATCTTCCAGAACAAAAAGAGTATTTGCTCCATATCGCTCAACGAGTGCCTTTGATACCTGATGATTTATATCAGTCATCCAACGGTTTTCTCGCTGTCCGAATCGCTTTAATTTCCTCCGCGAGGAAGCAGTCCCTTTTTGTTGAAGCTGTTTACGGAGACTTTTGAACTGGGATCGTTTGTTCTTGATTGTTCTACCATTGAAGAATTGTGATTTTCCATTGGAGTCGTAACTGACCGCAATATAGTTAATACCAAAATCAATTCCGACAACTTGGTAAATATTTTGCTCGGGAGTGGATCCGAAATCTTTGGTTATGGGAAAGTGCAAAAAGAATTTGCCATGTTTATAAATAAGTTTGGCTGTCCCAAACGACCAGGAACCATCAAAATATTGCTCCATTCCTTTTGTCTCGAATGGAATTTTAACACGACCTTGCAAAGTGTTGATTGAGAATAATCCCTTTGTAAGTGAATAGTCACGATTCCACACGAGGTCAAATTCTGGCTTTTTGAAATGAACTTTAGTCCAATCGCGGCTATTACTTTTCAAAGACTCATACCGAGCAATCACCGTTTTCATGACAGATTGAGACATTTGAGATCGTAACAAGAATTGTTCTCTCAACGCTCTGTAGGTCAATGCATGTAACTTTGATAGTACACACTTTCATTTCAAAAACTATAGTGGAGACGAAGTTACAGCCATCTCGGTATACGCGCAGAGCATCGTGTAAAAGGGTTGCTTATTCAGATGTTGGCTTGATTTTTACTTTTGCGGTAATGGTCACTTGCATTCCTTATCACCTTTCTTTCATAACCAGTATAGAACATTCGTTCCCATCACTCAAGAATGAAAGGGGAGAAGGCGCATTACTCTTAGCCACTCTAGTGGCAAGGCTTTAGCGCCGTTATTCATGAAGGTTGAGTACGCTACGCCAACCAATCAAGCCATTCCACCCAAAACTGCGGCTGCACGCCCAGGCAGGTGGCGCACTTTTTATCGCAAGCTTCGCAAAAACAAACTTGCCATGGTCGGCGGCTTTATCGTTGTGTTTTACATCGCGATCGCCCTGCTGGCACCGCTCATCGCTCCACATGATCCGTATGCCATTGATCTGTTGGGCAAGCTTAAGCCGCCATCCGCTGAACATTGGATGGGAACAGATGACAAAGGCCGCGATGTATTAAGCCGCCTCTTGTACGGCACGCGCTTGTCCATGTCCGTCGGTTTTGTCGCCGTATTTATCGGAGCATTCTTTGGAATCATCCTCGGACTCTTGGCTGGCTACTACGGCAAATGGGTAGATACTGTTATCTCCCGTGTCATTGATGTTCTCATTGGCATTCCCGGGTATCCTGCTTTCTCTGGCAATTGTAAGCGCACTCGGACCAAGCTTGTTCAACGTGATGATCGCCGTCGGTGTGTTTTCCATTCCCGTATTCGCCCGGATCGTTCGCGGTTCTACCTTGACCGTGAAGAAGCTCGAGTACATCGATGCGATTCGCTCACTGGGCGCCAGCGATTTCACTATCATCTTCAAACATATTTTCCCAAACATTCTGTCACCGATTATCGTTCAGGCAACCATGCGCCTTGCAACAGCGATTCTGTCGGCAGCCGGACTTTCCTTCCTCGGCTTGGGTGCACAACCTCCCCTGCCGGAATGGGGTGCCATGCTGAGTAACGGACGCGACTTTTTGTTTACGGCTCCTTACCTCGCCATGTTCCCTGGGCTTGCCATTTCGACGCTTGTTCTCGGCTTCAACATCTTCGGAGACGGCCTGCGGGACGCTCTCGACCCACGGATGAAACAATAGGAGGGAATGCTCAATGTTCGTCTACATGATACGTCGCTTGCTGCAGATGATTCCCGTCCTGCTCGGTGTTATTCTGGTCGTTTTCCTGATCATGCAGATGGTCCCTGGTGACCCTGCTGTCCTGCTTGCAGGGGAAGGCGCATCTGCAGAAACGATTGCCAATATCCGCACACAGCTCGGTCTTGACCAGCCTGTCATGGTTCAGTACTTCCATTATGTAACAGATGTTTTCACTGGTGATCTGGGAACTTCTCTGCGTTCGAATCTGCCCGTGTTTGACGAGATCATGGCTCGTCTGCCCGCTACGATCGAGCTTGCCATCGCCAGTATTTTTGTCACCATCGTTCTCGGTATGATCGCCGGTATCATCTCCGCGACCAAGCAATACTCTGCTGCTGATATCACGATCATGATCGTCGCCCTGCTCGGGGTATCCTTGCCAAGCTTTTGGCTTGGTCTGAGCCTGATCTACTACTTCTCGGTCAAACTGCATCTTCTGCCTGTAGCCGGTTGGGGTACATGGAAGCACGTGATCCTGCCAGCTATCACGCTCGGAGCAGGGGGAGCCGCTATCGTGGCACGGATGACTCGCTCCAGTATGCTGGATGTCGTTCGCCAAGACTACATTCGTACAGCGAAAGCAAAAGGTCTGCGCGAGACAGTCATTGTTTACAAGCACGCCCTGAAAAACGCGCTCATCCCGATCATCACCGTAGTCGGTCTGCAATTCGGTTACCTGCTCGGCGGTACGGTTCTCGTCGAATCCGTCTATGCGATTAACGGCTTGGGTCGTTTGATTGTCGACGCGATCCGCATGCGTGATCTGCCAGTCGTCCAAGGCGGCGTCCTGATCGCCTCGATCATCTTCGTTTTCGTCAACCTGCTCGTCGATGTCCTGTATCGCTATTTCAATAAACGAATTGACTTGAACTAAGGAGGGAGCACCATGCCGGGACAACAAGAAAAAATCCTGGACGTTCGCAATCTGCAAACGCACTTCTTCACAGACGATGGTGTCAGCAAGGCCGTCGATGGCGTTGATTTCTCTCTGAACAAGGGAGAGACGCTCGGTCTCGTTGGCGAATCAGGCTGTGGAAAAAGTATCACATCCCTTTCGATTTTGCGATTGATTGCCAGTCCTCCGGGAAAAATTGTAGGAGGAGAAATTCTTTTCAAAGGCCAAGACCTGCTGAAAAGATCCGAGCCGGAAATGCGCGCCATTCGCGGCAACGAAATCTCGATGATTTTTCAGGAGCCGATGACCTCGCTTAATCCGGTATATACCGTGGGTGAGCAAATCGCTGAGGTATTGCGCCTACACCAGAATATGGGACGAAAAGAAGCTTGGGATAAAGCCGTTGAAATGCTGGGGCTTGTCGGGATCCCTTCCCCGGAAAAACGCGCTACACAAGAGCCGCATGAGCTGTCCGGTGGTATGCGTCAGCGTGTCATGATTGCGATGGCACTCGCTTGTCGTCCGGAAATTCTCATCGCTGACGAGCCTACCACAGCACTGGACGTAACGATCCAGGCGCAAATTCTGGAGCTGATGAAAAAGCTGCAGGTAGAGCTTGGCATGAGCATCATCATGATCACCCACGATCTGGGTGTTGTTGCGGAGACGTGTGATCGCGTGGCCGTTATGTACGCAGGAAAAGTCGTGGAGTACACCACTGCGAAAAACTTGTTTGAAAACCCTCGCCATCCGTATACGATCGGCCTGATGAACTCCCTCCCCCGCCTCGATGAAGACGTGGAAGAGCTGCAGGCGATCAAAGGGAATGTTCCAAGCCCGTTCAATATGCCAGTGGGATGCCGGTTTGCCCCTCGTTGTCCGCATGCGACACCGCTGTGCGAGACTCGCTTGCCTGAGCTTCTCGAGCAAGCAGACGGCAGCCAGGTACGATGCTGGATGTACACTCCGGAATGGGATGGACAAACGAAGATGGCTACGGAAACGGGGGTATAACACATGACTGGACTCGCTCCAAACGAGAAAAAACCGTTGCTCCAGGTAAACAATCTCAAGCAGCACTTTCCGATCAAAGGCGGCATTTTTGGCCGTACTGTCAACCATGTAAAAGCGGTGGACGATATCAGCTTCACCATTTTTGAGGGCGAGACGCTCAGCATCGTTGGCGAATCCGGCTGCGGGAAATCGACGACGGGACGTGCGATTCTGCGGCTGGATGAACCGACGAGTGGCTCTGTATTGTTCGAAGGAAAAGACCTGCTCGCCATGTCCAAATCGCAAATGCGCGACATGCGAAAAGATCTGCAGGTCATCTTCCAGGACCCGTTCGCTTCGCTCAATCCAAGGCAATCCGTTTCCCAGATTCTTGGAGAAGCTTTGGCGATCCAAAACGTCATTCCTGCGAACAAACGCCGTGAGCGCATCATCGAGCTGCTCAGCTACGTAGGTCTTCGCCCGGATCAGATCGACCGTTTCCCGCACGAATTCTCCGGCGGACAGCGCCAGCGGATCGGGATCGCCCGTGCCCTCGCGATGCAGCCCAAGCTGATCATCTGTGACGAGGCCGTTTCTGCCTTGGACGTTTCCATCCAGGCGCAGGTGCTGAACCTGCTGAAAAGTCTGCAGCGCCAGTTCAAGCTGACGTATTTGTTCATCTCCCATGACCTCGGTGTCGTGCGTCACATTTCCGATCGCGTCATGGTGATGTATCTGGGTAAAGTCGTAGAGATCGCGGATAAAAAATCGCTGTTCGACAGCCCGAAGCATCCGTACACCCAAGCGTTGCTTTCGGCGATTCCGGTACCAGATGTGACCAAGAAACAGGAGCGAATCATCCTGCGCGGCGATGTTCCTTCACCGATCAACCCGCCAACGGGCTGCCGTTTCCACACACGCTGCCCTTATGCTGTTGAGCGCTGCAAGACAGAAGTACCTGGCCTGACGAGCCTGCATTCCACACACCAGGTCGCATGCCATCTCGTTGAACAGTAAATCATTAAAATTGATAAAAAAACCTCTACCGAGGCATGTTCATGGAGGAGCGACCGCGTTTTATCGGAAAGTTTCACCGCCGTAATGCCAGATGCGGACGCTGAGGTACTTCGTTATGCGCTCCAGAATATAAAAACGTTCATGTTTTTATATTCTTTTACGTTAAAAATGAAAAGCAACACCTTCCACATGCTATGATGGACTGTAGCAAATCAAGTGAGAAATCATCGTACAGAAGGGATCTCATGATTAGTTTTGAAGGTTTCACGTTGCTCATTCTGTTCTTCATTTTGGCTCCTATCATAGAAGCTATTGCTTTATTGTTCCTGTTTATTTTTGAGAAGCGGATCGACCTGTTGGAAAATCGAAACGTGAAAATCGAGCTGGAGAAAGAGCTGCAGCAAGCCTTGTACAACCAGCTGAATCAGCAAATCCAGCCTCATTTTTTGTTCAATACCTTGAATGTCATCCTCAGTCTGGCCAGGCTGAACCGGACGCGCGAGCTGGTGCGTGCACTCGAGGTATTGTCCCAGTTTCTCAAATTCAAGTACAAGTCGACGGAGCCGCTCATCTCGCTGCAAAGAGAGATCGACTACACCGAGCAATATTTGGAGATTCAGAAGCTGCGTTTTGGCAGCCGCCTCTCCATCCAGCTCGACTGCGCGGATGATCTGTTATCTGCCTGCATCCCTCCGTTCGTCCTGCAGACTTTAGTTGAAAATGCTTTCAAGCACGGACTGGAGCGCAAAATGGGAGAGGCGCTTCTAAAGATCCGAATCAGCTCGGAAGACGAAGAAGTCCGTCTCGAAGTTATCGATAACGGATCTTCGGGCATGGAAGACCTCTCTCATGAGGCTCCCCCGACAGAGGAACCTCAGCTGGAAAAGAGCGGCCACGGCTTGGACAACATCCGCCGACGGCTGCACTTATGCTTTGGGGACCATGCCCAGCTGTCTTTATCCCCTATAGAAGAAGGCGGAACGCAGGTGCTGGTCGTATGGCCTTTTGTATTATGCGACCCCTATGAGAGTGAGGTGAGAGGATGAACGTGCTGTTAGTGGATGATGAACCGTTGGAGCTGGATCAGCTCGAGTTTCTGATTCAGCCCATGTTTCCCTTGTGGAATCTATACAAGGCAGCGGATGGTAGTCAGGCCATGGCGATCAGCCAGAAGGTGCCTCTTCATCTCGCCTTTCTGGATATCAATCTTCCTGGAAAATCCGGCCTCTCCTTAGGCGAAAAGCTGCGTGCCCAGCATAGTGACATCGATCTGATCATCGTCACTGCCTATCAGGATTTTCACTATGCCAAGCAATCGATCCGACTGGGCGTGGAAGACTATTTGACCAAGCCGGTCATCGAGAGGGAGCTGGTGGAGATCCTGCAAAAGTATCAGAAAAGCCCTGCTCTTGCTGCCTACACGCGAATCATTACAGATGCGATGAACATCATCCACCAGAAATTTGCGGAGAAGCTCAACCTGGCCGATCTTGCGTCAGAGGTGCACATCAACCCTACCTACCTCAGCCGGCGTTTTCACGAGAATCGGCTTCTCTTTGATGGGTGCTTTTGCCCTGATCGCCTTTGGCTGGCTCGGCCGCAAAGTCCGCAGTGATTTGGCTGGCGGAATGACTATCGGTGACTACATGCGCAGCAAGCTGCATCCCTTTGGTTATTGGACCATGATCGCTATTCTGCTCATCACCAGCATCGAGGGCATGTTTGTCCAAGGCATGGCTGGCGGCGTGCTGCTGAACATCCTGTTCGGCTTGCCGATCCCTTTGGGCCTGCTCTGCTTTTTCGTCTTCTGTGTCCTGTTTGCAGGTATTGGCGGCATTCGAACCATTCATCGTTTTGCGAATGTGCAGATTGTGATTACCTTTGCCACGGCGATCTTGATTCCGGTTTACTTTTTTATCGGAAAAGGGGTCGAGCACGTCTTCAACGGCTTGCGGCTCTATCATCCGTACCTGTTGGTGCTGAACAATCACGAGGGCATGCTCTTCATCGTGACGGGCGTGCTGATCGGCTTCGGGCAGGTATTCGTCGATCAGGCGACGTGGCAGCGGCTCTATATGATGGAGGAGAAAAAAGTCGTCCCTACCTTTCTCTTGTCTGGCCTGATCTTTGCTACAATCCCCCTCGCCTTTTCGGCTATGATCTTCATCGTGCTGTTTTCCGGCGGCTTTCATGACATTTTTTCCCTGTTGTTTGAGCTTGTCCGAAAGATCGATACCCTGTTTTTGCTCGTGCTTTTTGTGCTCTGTTCCTTTGGCGCCATCACCTCTGCCTTCGGAGCCGGGCTGCACTCGATGATCAGCCTCATGGTGAACAACGTCTATCAGCTGTTTCGACCGGAAGCGAGTGAGCGGCAAAAAATTCGTCTCGGCTACACCCTCGCAATCGTGACTGGTGCAGTCTCCTTTTGTCTGACGTTGTACTTTACGCCGACTCTGCTCGACCTTCTCTTTTTCTTTGGCATTATTTACGCCTCGCTGTTCTTGCCCGTGATCGTCATCATCCTGACGAGGGGCAGAGCGAGCAATTTCATCATCATCAGTGCCATTGCCGGGCTTGCGAGCGGGTACATCAGCAGGCTGTACGTGGACAACATGAAAGCGATCTGGATCGCGTCGTCTGTCACGGCCCTCGTCCTGCTCCTTTATTTGTGCATCGCCAGCGTACACAAGCACTACATGCGCACGAAAGCCCGTACTTAGCTGCACTTCGGAAGGAAAGAATGTCACATGCTGCGCTCCTATCTTCTGCTCATCTTTTGCGTCACGGCATGGGGGAGCAACTTTGTGTTCGGCAAAATGCTTGTCGCAGAGTTCTCCCCCTTGCTTTTATCCGCCTTGCGCTTGCTGTTCATCACGATCTTTTTGCTCATCTGGGCTCGCGGCCGCCTTTCGATGCCCACTCTATCACGGACGGATTGGCTGCTGCTCGGCACACTCGGGATCGTCGGTGTCTTCATCAACCAGTGGTCCTTTTACAAAGGTCTTGTCACGGCTGACCCGACCACTTCTGCGCTTGTATTGGCTTTGACTCCAATCGTCACGGCAATGTTGGCAGCAATATTTCTGAAGGAGTCCCTGACCCCGCGCATGGCGATCGGTTCTGTCATCGGTACCGCAGGCGTTCTGTTCGTCATCTACAACGGAGCCGAGCTGCATTTTGACGCTGGCATCCTGTGGATCTTTTTGACGATGATCACCTTTGCCATCTCGATTATCCTCGTTCGTCTGCTCGGCCATCGACTGCCGCCGCTCGTCACGACTCTTGCATCCAATCTCATAGGGTTTGGCTCGATGCTGCCGTTCGTTCTGATCAGCGCACCTGCAGCGACCGTCAGTCTTCAGCTTTCTTCGTGGCTTCTGTTATTCGTGACAGCTGTCGTCATGCACGGGATCGTCACCTTGATCTGGAATAGTCAGCTGCAAAAGGTCGGTGCCGCCAAAGCGGCGATGTTCTCCAATCTGGAGCCTTTTATCGCCATGCTCTTCGGTTTTTTCCTGCTTGCCAAGCCAGTCACGTCCATACAGCTGCTCGGTGCGCTTCTGATTATTGCTGGTGTGACATTGACAACGACCTCCAAGGAAGCGACAACAAAGCGAAACGAAAGCCTTTCCTTATCCAACTAAAAAAGTCGGAATAAATAAAGCAGGTCAGTTGTGATTCCCCCTCGCACTCCTTTATACTAGTAAGTATCTGGGTTTCTGGCGGATTAATGATGCATACTACATACAGGCGAGGAGGAGCTTTCATGTCTACCGTCAAGCTTTCACAATGGGAAATGATGCTGCTGGAGACGGCTCGTGCCAACGGTTTTGTCGATGAAGAAATCATCCACAAGCTGCGTACCGACAATCGTCAAGCCTTCGCAGATGTCGAGGGCGGCCGCTACGATTTCAGCGATTTGTTCGAGCTTGCCCAGCAGGATCCATTCACATTGGAAACAGCCATTCGTGAGGGCTATCAAATCAAATTCGCGACGATCAACGGTGTCAAGTTCCTGCTGAACAAACGCTTTGGACTGACTGCCGAAACCGATTATCAGGTACAGGAAACGGCGCTGGATCAAATCCGTTTGACAGATGACGCACTCGCTGACGTACATTCTACGCTTTCTCCAAACTGGCGTATTATCGAGCTGGAAAAACAGCCGGTTCAAAAAGAAACCATCGTTCGGATCGAGCTGGCCCAATAACAGTATGAAAATGAGAAAGAGCACATCCTCTGTGAAAAGGATTGTGCTCTTTTCGGTTCCTACCCTTTTACAGCCCCCTGTGTCAGCCCCTCCACTAGGTATTTCTCGCAAAAGGCGAACAGCAGCATGGTCGGGATCACAGACAGCACGGTGGCTGCCGACATGGCCCCCCACTCGATGTCGTACTTTTTGATGAAAGCATTCATGGCGACTGGGATCGTCTTGACGGACTCCTCGTCGATGAACAAGACCGCCATGATCAGCTCGTTCCAGCATTGGACAAACGCGAAAATAAAGGTCGCGGCAATGCCCGGCAGCATAACGGGTACGATGACCCGAAACAAGGCATGAGTTCGCGAGCAGCCATCTATCATCGCCGCTTCCTCCAAAGCGTTTGGAATCCGCTGAAAAAAGCCGGACATGATGATGGTGCAAAAAGGGATCAGCATCATCGTGTAGACGAGCATCAGCGATACCAGACTGTTAAGGATGTGCATGCGTGACATCATCACGTACAGGGGCGCCATACCGATGAACATCGGGATCATTTGGGTGAGTAAAAATCCGAGCATCACCTGTCTTTTGCCGCGGAAGGAGAAACGCGCCAGCACATACCCGCCCAGCATCGCAATCAAGACGACCACGGAGGAGGCAACCAGCGATACGAGGAAGCTGTTCCAGATGTACACCTGAAAGTGAGAGATCCGAAAGATTTCAATGTAGTTGAGCAGCGTAGCCGATTCCGGCCAATAGCGTATGGGCAGCGCAAAAATCTCCTGCTGTCCTTTGAGCGAAGTAATGACGATCCAATACAGCGGGAAGATCGCGAATGCCAGGAACCCTCCCAGCACGACGACCCTGCCTGTTTTCCACCAAACGTTATCTCGCTCCATCAGAAGTCACCTCCCTTCTCCACTCGTGTCGCCTTGACGTAAAACACCGTGAACAGCAGCAAAATCAGCACGATGATGACACCAATAGCCGATGCCTGGCCGTAGTCCTGTCCGAAAATGACCTTCTCGATCATGAACGTGGCGAAAATATGCGTAGATCCGGCTGGTCCTCCGTTTGTCATCGCGTAGATGATGTCTGGGAAGTTCAAGATCCAGATGACGCGCAAAAGGATCGTCACCAGCATGGTCGGCAGGATGTAAGGCAGTGTGATTCTCCACAGCTGCTGGAAACGACATAGCTAAGCAGAATTGTTACCACTATTTTAATTGTATACATTAGCATGAGCAAATTAGAGTATTTATACTTTAAAAATCAACAGCTTTATAATTTAAAGAACTGGAAAAATGATTATATTAGCATGTAATTATATCTGATTATTGTTGCGATTCAATTAATTACGTGAAGCGAAATATATGTAACTATTTACACGGAAATGAACATCCCATATAATAGGTGATGAAAAAGCAAAAAATGGAAAAGATGGTAAGAACTATGGTTAAGAAGTTTACACCCTTTGCTGTGATTTCTTCACTCGTTTTGTCTTTATTTGTAGTTCCTACATTTGCGAGTAGTGAAAAGACTTTGGATATTGATATCGGTGATAATTACGAAGTGAAAAAATTCGAAGATGGTAGAATTAGTCCAGTTTCGTTTGCTGAGGAACTGAATGAAAGACAGTTAGATAAAATTTTAAGGGAGATGGGTTTTTCTAAAGGTGAAATTGCTGATATGGGTATTACTCTAAAGCAAAGACTTGTATCCGATGGTGGTAAAAGAGTCAAGACGACCCCAGTTAATGCTACATATCGTGTTGGAGATGGGGAAAATGAAGTAACATTTGAGGGGGATAGCATTGAAGAAATAAAAGAACAGTTAAAATCCGAAAAGAAATCCAATAAAAATATCGATCTATTTAGCACTGGCTGGGACCAAGAAGACGATGTTTGGCATGGAAAGACTTATGTAACATGGGCTGGATTAACCGGTACCGGTAAGGAATTCAAATATAATTTTTACGTAGAGTTCGAGTGGGATGTGCCACCTATGCAAAATCTGACTGATCGCTTTGCACTTTATTGGGGAGATGAAGGAACAAAGTATGCATCAGGAGACTGGGCAAATGTACAGGCTCTGGTTCCAGACGATCATTATGGAGGAGGTAAATGGTTAACTGTCCCGGTGGAGAGTGATGAAACCAATTTAGAGGGTACGGATTGGTCTTTTGAACAGGGTGACATCAATACTGCATATGAAATTAGAGGAACGGGCCATGAAGAAATTAGAATTCCTGTAAGTAAAACTGGTGAAACTTTCACATACGCTGGAGCGTATTCTCACCCTTGGTGGACAAATGATATTCAGGGGGAGGATGTATTATGAAAAAAAAAGTAGTACTAATTATTATGCTCCTACTTATGCTTAGTATAATCGGGTTATATCTGAACTTTCAGGCATATAGTAAAACGTATGGGTTTGTTATGGTAACAAACAAATGGGTAGAAAATAACAAATATTTTCTTAGTATTAAGCATATTTGTTTAAATAACGAAACAGAATTTTGTAGCAATGAGAAGACAATTAGAATTGGAGATAAGGTAAACTTGTTAAGCTCCTCTCCTGAAAAGAGTAATACACTTAGTGCTAAAGAGACCTATGATCAAATCGAACAAAATGGTAAGTATGTTTTTAGCTATATTTTCATTGAGGGAAGAATGTGGCCATTAAATATGCCTAATACATTAGTTGAATTTAAACAATACGACAAATAACTATAATCAAAGTAATTTGTTGTTACTGGTCCTTGGAATTGTTCTTAAGGTCATAAAAACAAGCAGTACGGAATAAATACATACGTGTCTCCCCGAGCATAACCCAAGATGCAATTTGTATCATATGAAAAAGCAGCTACTTTTACCGTTAGGTAATTAGAAGCTGCTACTTTTGGTTTTAGAAAGGAGAGGCTTAACTACAATTCATTTGTATATTACAAGCTCTTTGGTTTATATTGGGAACGTACGTTCGCCACAAGGGAATGACCCAATGGTAGAAATATTGACTGTTCCGGATGATGAGAAAATGCGTGACGTACCAGTACTGACGGTCAATCATTTACGCGTATTGCGCTCAGTAGAAATGGGTGCAAGCATGGCTGATCTAGCTGCTGATGATAGAACAAGCCGTTTCGTGAAAGACCTGTACCAGTTAGGCTGGGTGAAGCAGGATGCATCTCTCCGACATTGAACGAAAGATCTTGAGAATCGTTTTTAATTTTTCAGTAGGGCGGAGAAGAACCCCATGACTGGCCCGATCCATCGCGGCTGCTTCGTACAGCTCTTCCGGGATCGATTGCAGCGCCGCCAAAATCATGATGGCGAAGAAAGCCACCCCGTACCAGATGTTCGCGATGATGACGGCCGACATCGCCCAAGGAAAAAACACAAGCGCCTGATAAATTCCTCTGCCACGAAACCTCCGCCGCATCAGTAAGGCGAGAGTCAATCCAAAAAGCAGCTGGAAATACAGCGAGCATACGACCCAGAAAAAGCTGTTAAGCGCTACTCGAGGGAAGTCAGGGCTCGTCACGACATTGACAAAGTTGTCCAGTCCGATGAATTGTATGTTCAACAAATCAAAGAGGGTGTAGTTTTGAAAGGACATGACGACTCCGCGAAGAAGCGGATAGTACGTAAAGACAGCTACGAACAGCAGGGCCGGGAAGAGGCACCAGAAAATGAACTGGCCCTCTCCCTTCAGCCGAAACGGTTTTTTTCGCTCTGCAGCCGCCCGCTTATTCGTCATGACGACGGGCTTCTCTGATTGCACCTAGGACTTCCTCCCTTCGCCTATTTCCGCTCTGCTTTTTCTTTTGTCCAATACTCATCCCATTTTTTCAGCAGGTCTTCAGCCGTGATCTTGTCGAGCAAATAGCTCTGAATATCTTTGTCGGCCGCGCTTTGCCATGCTCCCCAGCCCTTGTAATCAACCGGTCTGGAAACGTCGATGAAAACGTCAGCTTGTGCGTTCATATCGATGAAGGCTTTGAAATAGCCTGTCTAGTAAAACTCGTCTTCGGCAGCTGATTTGACGACCGGAATGACCGAGGTCCGTTTGGCATAAGTCGTGCTTTGTTCTGGGTCGGAGAGGAATTCGATCAGCTTCCACGCCTCATCCTTGAGCTTGGAATACGCTGTCATCCCCCAGCCTGGACCTCCGACGACCTGCTGCGCCACTCCGGATGGTCCGATCGGAAGCAGAGCTGCCGCCCACGTGCCCTCTTTCATTTTTTCTTTTGCCCCATCGATGACATCCGGGTCCTGGATCAGCATAGCGGTCGACCCTGAAACGAAGCCCTGCACCATCTCCTGGAAGCCCCAGCTGACAGAATCGGCAGGCGATGCTTCTTTATAGAGCTGTTTATAGAAGTTCATGGCTTGCAGAGATTCCGGAGTCGCAAATACGGTACGTCCGTCCTTTAAGAAAAACGCGGACGCAGGATCGACCTCTTTGCCGTTATACGCCCAGATGGTGATCAGCGCATAATCCCAGCCAGTCGGTCCTCCACGGAAGCTGTAGCCGTAGCGGTTTTTCGCCGGGTCTGTCAGCTTTTCCCAGCAGCCAGCAGTTCGTCCCACGTTTTAGGCACCTCCAGACCCGCTTCCTTCAGCCAGTCTGTCCGATAAAACAACACGCGCTGGTACAAGCCATTTGGAATGTAGTACGGGGTGTTATCCACCCAGGTCGCCCGTCGCTTGGCGATATCCGTCAGCTGGTCGTAATTTTTCCATTTGTCCGTGTACGGCTTCAGATTTTCAATAAAGCCGTTCATGGAAAACTGCTTCGCATTGAACTCACGCACCTCCAGCACATCGAGCTTTTCTTTGGCCATCAGCATCTGGGTAATTTTCTGATCGACCCCTTCAAACGGGGGGAAATCAAATCGACCTTGATGCCAGGATTTTTCTCCTCGAACTGTGCCAGCAATTCCTTGAGCAGCTCCGTTCTCTGTGGACTCGTGATACTCTCCACCATCTTCAGTGTAACGGTCTGCCCAGCTTGACCATTGCCTCCACGCAGAGCTAGCTGCTGGCGTATTGCTGGCAGACTTGCTACACCCGGCGACTAGCCCCACAGACAGAGCCAGACTCAGTACAGCCGAGAACCATTTGGAAACTTTCATACACAAACCCCCTCAATCTACGAATGATTGCCAGTGTGTTTGCATTGTACTAAATATTCAGAATAGTAAGCTTCAATATATTCACCTCTTTTTTCACTTTCTCTACCATTTATTGATTTTTTTGCCGGAGTCTTCACAGCGGTTATACTGAAGAGGTAGCAGCCTTTTCTTCCCCCAAAAAGAAACGGCAGCCCGGACCGAAGAAAAGTCCAAGACTGCCGCTATTGCTCACGATTCTATTTTCACTGCTCAGGGTCACTACGGCTTGGCAATCTCGCTTTCGATGACCCACTTGTGGTTCTTCACTTCTCCGCCGCCGGTCGTTGGCGTATAGTCAACCATGTAGACCGTAGTGGATTCTGCCGATTCGATTTTGGCTGAGGCATCCATCATTCCTTTTTCGTGATCGGCTTTCAGAATGACCTCTGTTCCCGGCTTATACGCGGTTGTTTTGTGATTTTTGATTTCTTCTTGAATGATCCATTTATGGTTGGTCACTGGCGCTCCACCTGTTGTAGGCGTGTAAGTAACCGCATAGGCCGTCGTATCGTAGGCAGCAACGATCTTGCCTTTTGCCCCTTTCATCCCGGGCATATGGTCTGCATGGATGATCACATCACTACCAACGGGAAAGGCCGCTTTTTGCACATCCTTGACCCCTTCTGGTGCCTTGGAAGTGTCCGCACCGCAAGCACTCAAGCCCATTGCAGCAACGAGCATCAACGTAATCAGTCGCAGTTTTTTCATTCAAAAACACCTCCATTTTTCATAGTCGTCCACATGAACAGTATACACATTGTGACGAGCTTGTCCAAATTCGCCCCGTCTTTCCTGTGCACGGATAGTCGGAGCTCTCCCTTCAATCCCTGCTATTCTACTAGATGAAAAGGAGGTCTGCCGTATGGATTTGCTGGAAAAGCTGAATGACGCCCTCTCGTACATCGAGGATCATTTGACAGAGGAAATTGATTTTCGTGAAGTGGCGAGGCTGGCGGTTTGTTCCGAGTATCATTTCAAGCGCATGTTCCCGTTCCTCACTGGCGTGTCGCTCTCCGAGTATATCCGTCGCAGAAGACTGACTCTCGCCGCTTTCGAGCTGTCAAATACGGACGCTCGCATCATCGACATCGCAGTCAAATACGGATACAGCTCTGCTGATGCTTTTACGAGGGCGTTTATCGCGCTGCACGGAATCACTCCCTCGGAGGCGCGCCGTCACGGCCATGTGCTAAAAGCTTATCCACGCATGACCTTCCATTTATCGATACAGGGAGGTACAGAAATGAACTATCGAATCGTGGAAAAAGAAGCGTTCACCATCGTCGGCATCCAAAAACGAGTCCCCATTCAATTCGACGGCGTAAATCCAGAGATTGCCGCCATGTGGGCAACGCTGGATGAAGCTGCTATTCACCTGCTGAAGAGTCTGTCCAACGTCGAGCCTAACGGGCTGCTCAGCGCTTCGACGAATTTTTCGGAAGGGCGGATGGACGAGAAGGGAGAGCTGGACCATTACATCGGTGTAGCCACGACAGACGCATGCCCAAGTCACCTGACTGCACTCCAGATTCCCGCTTCGACCTGGGCGGTATTCGAGGCAATCGGTCCATTCCCGGATACACTGCAAAACGTGTGGGGACGAATCTATTCCGAATGGTTCCCCTCCTCGATCTACGAGCAGGCGCCCGGTCCTGAAATCTTGTGGAACGAGCACAAGGATGTCTCATCCCCTGTCTTTCGCAGCGAAATATGGATTCCGGTTGCGAAGCGAGCCTAAATAATGAGAAAGCTCCAGCTGCCCATGCTGGATCTTTTGGCTTGCCCTTCGGCTATTCATTCTCCCCGTTTGCTCGTAGGATAACCCATGTCCATACGGATACAGGACATTTCCTTTTCCGTCCGGGATCGTCACTGGCAGTCTTCCCCTCGGCTGATTTCCGCCAAAAAGGGTGTCCGCCATTGCGGCAAAGCTGGCTGTGCGGTAGCCGTATTGGACGAGGTACGCATCGACCAAAGGATAAGCCATGATATCGTAGGGATTGCGGATGGCTACGCCTACTACAGGCCCTACCCTCTGCTCGATGAGTCGCCTGTACTCTTTCATGAGCGGGTCCTCCATAGACCGGCCCTTTACATCCGAAGTGTAGGAAGCGAGAATCACCGAATCTGCCTGGATCACCTGCTTCCACTGCTCTGGGGTAAAGCCTTTGTTTCCTAGGTGGACAGGGGTTGTTTGGGCGTGATATATCTGAATCGCTTCTGCCAGCTTGTCGACGTACTCCTTGCCCACTACTGCAATTTTCTGGGCTTCCGTCAGCTTCAGCGGCAGCACACCGCTGTTTTTCACCAGCGTGATGGAGCGCAATGCCGCTTCCGCCTCTACCTGCCTATGCTCTGCCGATCCATTCACTTCCCTCGCTTTCATCTGCTTGACCTCGATGCTCTCTGGGTCTTCCTCTATCAAAATCCCACGCTTGATTTTCAAGGACAGTATCCGTCTGACGGACTGATTGATGCGCTCCTCGCTGATTTTCCCCTTTTTCACCGCGTCCACAATACCGGCTATGACCTTATCCAGTTCAACCGGCATCAACAGGATGTCTGCCCCTGCCTCAATGGCTCGGAGCGAAGCATCCACTGGCCCAAAATGATCGGAAATGGCCTGCATATTCATTGCATCCGTAAAAATCACCCCATCGAAGGCGAGCTGCTCCCGGATCAAGCCTGTGATGACTTTGGGGGAGAGGGTGGCGGGGAGAGCGATTTTTGACCCGTCCTTTTGAGACAGCACCGTTGTCGCATCGATTTTGGGAAAGGTGACATGAGCCGTCATGATCGCGTCCACTCCTGCCGTGATCGCTTGGCGAAACGGCAGCAGCTCCAGCTGCGCGAGTCGTTCGAGATCATGGGGAACCTGAGGCAGACCTAAATGGGAATCGACCGCTGTATCTCCGTGCCCAGGAAAGTGCTTGACCGTTGCCACGACTCCGTTTTGCTGAAGCCCCCGCATATAGGCGACCCCGAGCTCTCCCACCAAATTCGGATCTTCCCCGAACGACCTCACTCCAATAACGGGGTTGTCGGGGTTGTTGTTCACATCCATGTCAGGGGCAAAATTGGTGTTGATCCCCAAGCTCGCGAGCTCACTTCCGATGACGTCGCCAGCTTTCCATGCCAACAGCTTGGAGCGAGCTGCCCCGAGTGCCATGTTGCCAGGCAAATCCGTTCCTTGCTGCAGCCTGGAGACGACGCCTCCCTCCTGGTCAATCGCGACCAGAAGACCGTATTTTTGCGCAAGCTGTTGGTATTCATGTACGAGACGCACCGTCTGCTCTGTATTCCCGACATTCTCCCGAAAAAGAATGACACCACCCACCTGATTCCTCTTGATGGTTTCTGCTACTTGCGGCAGCAGAGTGGTTACGTTTTTCCCTTGCACCCGGCGAAAATCAGGCATCATCATTTGCCCGACCTTTTCCTCCAAGGTCATGTTCGCAATCGATTTGCCAATGACTTGATAGCGTTCTCCCTTTTGCTTGATTACAGTCACCTGGGGTCTTCCCTGCTCCCGGTATACCAGCTCGATCCGATCCTCTACTCTGCCGTCAGAAACAGAAAGAAAGACGGTGCCTTGGTCACTGGTAAAATGAACCACCCCCTGTCGATCGACGGTGGCGACATTCTTGTTTGAGCTTTTCCATTGCAGTCGTCTTGTCACTTTCTCGACATGACCATCCCGATACACATGAAGCGCCTGCAGAGACAGCGTGTCGCCGATCCGCTGTTCCTTGATCTCGGGCAGATTCAAATGAATGAGCAGGTCCGGGATCTGCGCCTGTGCCTTCACATTCGACGGATAACCCGACGTCCCCGTGCTTACGAGTACAGCGAGCAGCACAACCGTACATACGAAAAAAACGGTGTGCATACGACCTTTGCTTTTGGTCATCTGTCTTCCTCCTTCCTCGTTTGCTCCAGCTTCCAGCCTTCCGCCTTCCAGCTGACGCTTAATTCCTCTCCGTTTGGCTGGAGAAGGACAGGCTGATGGAGAAACCAGCCTCTTCCGTTAATCGTCTCATCTGTCGCGTAGCGGAAACGCACATAGCGCGTCCCCGGCGGCACCTGCAGCGACACCCGCGTCCAGTCGCTCTCGCCTGTAGCCGGGCTTCCGAGCAGCCTCCATTCCTTCCCGTCCACGGAAGCTTCGATGTAGCCGAAATCGTACTCATTTTCCAAGCGATACCATGTGTCAAAAGCAAGTGTGCCGCCCGTCGCCAGATTTGCTGTCGCGGTTAGCGTTGCCTGAGCATCGTCC
The DNA here is from genome assembly GCF_003710815.1 of Brevibacillus centrosporus. Taxonomy (GTDB): domain Bacteria; phylum Bacillota; class Bacilli; order Brevibacillales; family Brevibacillaceae; genus Brevibacillus; species Brevibacillus centrosporus. Next base: position 172,167 of record NZ_RHHP01000006.1, on the reverse strand, counting down.
CCCATTCCCGCGAACCAAGCTCCTTCCTGCCAAGGGATATCAACGGGGATCGAACGGGCGACTTGCCGAAAGACCTGGTTGCGAAGAGGCGTGATCGACTCGGTGTCGCGGATGGGGTGCACCCGGTTCGTAAGCAAGATTCCGATCGTCTCCTGATTGGGGCTGACGACGAGGGAGGTCCCCGTAAATCCGGTATGCCCCATCGATTTGCTGTCGCAAAGTGCGTCCATATACGTACCACGAGCCAGCTCCCACCCGAGGCCCTGCTCGTCTCCAGGAAAGGCTGGCAATTGATTTTCCGTCATCCAGGCGACAGCCTGCTCGGACAAGATCCGCTTTTCTCCGTAGCTTCCTCCATTTAGCATCATTTGCGCGAAAACAGCCAAATCACGAGCTGTGCCGAAAAGTCCTGCGTGACCTGACACACCTCCAAGCGACCAGGCATTCTCGTCCTGCACTTCTCCCCAGACAAGCCCGCGCTTCGGCACAGATTGGTATTCCGTCGCGGCGATATGCTCTCGCAGCTGTCCCGTTGGCTTGTACATGGTATGCGACATGCCCAAGGGTGTAAGGATCTTCGTTTGAATGTAGGCATCCAGTGTTAGTCCAGAGAGCTTTTCTACCACAGCTCCCAAAACGATCATGTTCAAATCACTATAAACATAGGCGCTTCCCGGCGGTTGGACGAGTGGCTGATCCAGCACGTACTGCATCCGCTCTTCCCGGTTTTTGCCTTTCTTGAACAGGTGGATGTACGCCGGAAACCCTGACGTATGCGTCAACAGCTGGCGGATCGTAACTTGCTGCTTTCCGTTTGCTGCAAAATCAGGTAAATAGCGGGCGACTGGAGCATCCAGCTGAAGAAGTCCTTGATCGACGAGCTGCATTACGGCTGTCGAGGTAAACAGCTTGCTGATCGACGCCAGATCAAAGATGGTGTCCGTCTGCATGGCAAGGGGCCGCTGCATGGGCGTGAACTCATCGTCCTTGTATTTAGCCGCGAAGCCATATGCCTGCTCTTTGACGATTACCCCTCTTCTCGCCACAAGCATGACGGCACCGGGTATCTGGTTTTGCCGGATGGCAGCTTCAAGTTGCACATCGATTTCGCGAAAAGGCTCCTCTGCCATCCCGACCTCGGACAGTTTACCTGACCGAAGGATGTTCAGCGATTTGCCGGGGCCATCCCAGGCATGGGAGATGGGCTTCGCCACGGGCTTTGCCTTTTTTTCTCCTTCAGGCCCATCCATCGCGAGAGTTGACCACGTGTTGACCATGCAGAGGCACAGCATGATGACAGCGCCTGTGCGTTTTTTCATTCTTCATCACTCCGAGCTGTACAGCAAAAAAAGCTTTCGCTGGTTTTCAAAGCTATGCAATCTGTCCTGCCATTGGACCACGATCTCGTCCACAGAGGTTCCTTGGTCGATCGCTTTGCGGACCGCGTCCGTCCCGATCAGCTTGTCGATAAAGTGGTCATGACGCCAGGCAAAATGCTTCGGATACTGCTTTTTCACTTCTACGATCACAGAGAGGGCTGTACGGATGGGATCATACGCCTCGCGATCCGTCACATAAAACTGCACCCCGCCTACGTTTTTGCCTGCGTGCTTGGAAAAGGCTGGCTGAAAGTACACCTCTCGAAACGCAACGCCGGGCAGCTTGAGCAAATTGAGTCTCTGCGCGAGCTCCCAGCTGTTGATATAAGGCGCCCCGATCCATTCAAAGGGTCGCGTCGTTCCCCGTCCCTCTGACAGGTTGGTCCCTTCAAACAAGCCGTTCCCCGGATAGACAGTCGCCGTATCCACTGTGGGCATATTCGGAGAGGGCGGCACCCAGGGCAAGCCTGTTTCTTCATAGGACATCCCCCGCTTCCACCCTGTCATGGGGATGACGGTCACTTTCGCTTTTGCACCAAACTCCTTTTCCAGATACTGCTTTTGGATATATCCAGCAAGCTCACCTACAGTCATCCCATGGCGAACAGGAATGGGATAGAGTCCCACGAAAGACTGGTACGGCGGCTCGAGCACAGGACCCTCCACCTTTTCGCCGCCGATCGGATTGGGGCGATCCAACACGATAAAAGGCTTGTCAGCGATGGCCGCTGCTTTCATCGCATAAGCCATGGTGGCGATGTACGTGTAAAAACGAGAGCCGACATCCTGAATATCGTAGAGAACCACATCGACATCGCGAAAAAGGCGAGCAATCTCTTTTGGCTTCTTTTCGTACAGATTATAAAAAGGCAGGCCCGTTTTCGGATCGCGGAATGAGCCGGTTGCCTCACCTGCTTGTTCGGTTCCACGGACCCCGTGCTCCGGTCCGTACACGGCAACCAGCAAAAGCTTTCGGGCAAGCAAAGCGTCAACATCATGAACGAGATTCCTCGTAACCCCCGTTTGATTCGTGATCAAGCCGATCCGTTTTCCCGTGAGCATTTCGGGATTTTCCAGCAAACGTTCGATCCCGGTCTGGACGATGGGCGTATCCTGTTTGGCTGCTGCCCCCCTCGAAACCGAAACAGCCAGAAGCAGCGTCAGGAAGAGCCGTACTCCTACGGATAACCTCATCCTCTTTCACCTCAAGTATTTTCTTCTCATTATGGGTTACTTTTGATGCGGGCAACCCTTCCCATCAGGTGAGTCCAAACATTAGAAAACTTGGCTCCACGAAGCTTTGTGGTATAAATTCTTACTGTAAAAAAAAAAGAGCGCACCCCTGATCGTGATATGATTCCCTCATAGTAGACAGAGAAAAGCAAGCATCTTACTCTGTCTATTATGGGGGGATTTTCACATGGGGAAAATTAGGACAACGTATGATACTGCTTTCAAGAAAAAAGCGGTTGATCTATACCTGAAAGACGGGATGGGTTACAAGAGCGTAGCGAAAGAATTAGGAATCGATCACTCTATGGTGCGTAGGTGGGTGGAATATTTCCAAGCGGAAGGACTCGCTGGCCTTGAAGAAAAGCGAGGAAAAGCATCCAGAGGCCAAAATCAAACGACTTGAAGCGGAGAATGCCTTATTAAAAAAGCTCTTAAAGATGTGAAAGGTGGAATGGATTCGGTACCGTGCAACCAAAAGTTTGCTGTCATCCGCAAGAAAAGGCCTTATTACGGTAAAAAAGAAGTATATGTCATTTCAGGTAATCTGTTGAACAGGGATTTTCACGCTTCTAGAGCAAACGAGAAATGGGTGACCGATATTACCTATGTAATTTTTAATGGGCAAAGGCTATATCTATCCGCCGCTAAAGACTTATATAACAACGAGATCATCGCCTATCAGCTTAGCCAAAGAAATGATCTAAAGCTTGTCATGGATACAGTGAAACAGGCAAGAAAAAAACGGAATGTGAAAGGAATCCTCCTGCATGGAGAATTTCTTTAGCCATTTCAAATCTGAATGTTTTAATCGATACACCTTCCGTACGAGTAAAGAAGTGAAGTATGCTGTCAAGCGCTACATCCAATTCTACAACCAGCAACGTTTTCAACAAAAACTAAACAACCTAAGTCCGTATGAATATCGGACTCAGGCTGCTTAATGTTGCTTTTATATTTCTGTCTACTTGGCAGGGGTCAGTTCAGATCGAGGATACGCTCTCTATTTTTTCTTACTCTGCTCTCGTCAACATCCGCATCCCCAGAAGGACTGCCCATGCCCGCTCCCCGGCTTCAAGCTTAAAGAAAAAGCGGAGCGGCATTTCCGTTGCGACAAAGACCAGCGTGTCCACTCCACTCTGGCGCAGCTCAAATTCCGTGCCCGCTACGTCCGCCACCGGAGTGCCATCCCGCAAGAAAATGCGCGCTTGTCCTCCCTCAGCGGAGCTGTATGTACCCATCAGTCTAGCCAGCTCGTCTGGTGATGCCGTATATTGCGGCTCTCGCTCTTCCCGTCTTTCCAAAGGAAGACCCAGACATGCATTAATGGCAGTCAACCAAACATCGCGGATCAGCACCTGGTCGATGTTGGACAAGACGGTCACGACGAGCTCTTTTTCCGGCACAAAGCCAAAATGCGAGGAGACGCCTGGCTGACCGCCACCGTGCTCGACAAGCGTAACGCCTTCTGCATAAGCAGGAACTACTTTCAGCGCATATCCGTACCAGGCAGATCTCGTCAGCTGATGCACAGGCTGCCACATGCTGCGAAGCCATTTCTCTCCAGCAAAAGCTCGCTCCTTCATGCGCCCGCCCTTTACGTATAGCTCGCCGTATTTCAAAAGATCCAGCACGTTGGAGCGAATCCCGCCGCCCGCTTCATAGTTTCCGATGCTCGGCCATTCCACTCGCAGCGGCTGTGGCTGTCCCGGCTGTTTGACATAGGGCACGGAGACATCCTGCATACGGGACACTTCTTCCAGACTGTACGTCGAGCGATGCATGTGGAGCGGCTCCAACAGTTCAGCGGTGATATAGCGTCGAAACATCCGTCCGCTCACTCGCTCGATGATGGCCCCCAGAAGCAGGAACGTATCATTGCAATAACTGAAGTACTCCCCTGGCTCTCCCAAAGGTTCATAGGCAGCCGATGCTACGTAATCCAGATGGTCCTCAAAATAATGCAACTCTTCTCTGCGCAACAGCGGCGGCACACCGGTCGTATGGGAAAGCAGATGATGAATTTTTACACGGGAAGGATCGCTTCCGTCGGATAACCGGAACGCAGGGAGATGCGCAGCCACCGGATCGTCCACAGACAGCTTGCCTTCAGCAGCCAGCTGCATGATCGCCGCAGCGGTAAAAGACTTGCTCACAGAGGCAATCCCAAAGATCGTCGCAGGCGTAACAGGCTCTAACGTCTCTCTATCTCGCACGCCAAAGCCTTTCTGGTAGATGACTTCTCCCCTGCGCGAGATGGCGACCGCAAGCCCGGGTACTTGCTCTTTCTCCATGAAGCTCTCTACAAACGCTTCAAAAGCTGCCTCGTTCCACAAATGATTCGTCACTGGACGCTCCCCCTTTTCCTTCTCTATTGATTACTGAATCTTTCGAACGGAAAGGCGTAAACCGTAGTTCCTTTTCTGCCTGTCGTCGTCTTTGCCTGGGAGAGAGAATTGTAAATGGCTTCCTCCGTCGCCTCAGCTGCTGCCGCAAACAGCTGGTTCATCACGGCATGATCTTCACGCAGCTGCGTGCGTGTCTCGGCGATCCCTTCGGCTTTATGCGGGATTTTATGCGCCGTAGAAAAGGCAATCACAATGTCTCCGCTTCCGTGACCGAAATGACTGCCTGTCCGTCCAAGGCCGATCCCCGCGCGTTTTGCCACCCGCAGCAGCTGGCGATCACTGAGCGGTGCATCTGTTGCCAGCACCATGATGATGGAGCCATCGGTAGGCTTCTCTACAGCAGGAAGGGGGTTTTCCCCCGCAGGGAAGGAGTTCTCTCGCGCAGGAAGGGGGTTCTCCCCCGCAGGAAACAGCTTGTCGACCAAAAACTCCTGCTTGCTCCCGAAATTGCTCAAGACAAGCACGCCGACTGTATAGGACGCGTCTGCTGCTGACACGATGCGGGAGGAGGAGCCGATCCCCCCTTTATAGCCAAACGTGACCATGCCTGTTCCTGCTCCAACTGCTCCTTCTTCCACGGGGGCATTCGTCGCCTTCTGTATGGCCTCGATCGCGTCCTGCGGCTGTACCACGCATCTGCGTATGGAATTCAGACTGCTGTCATTGCACTCGCCGACTACGAGATTGATCGTCCCTGTCTTATCTCCGATTTCTTCATGTCCTGCAAGCATGTATTCGAGCGTCCCCTGCGTGACAGCTGGGACGGAAAAGGTATTGGTCAGCATGATCGGCGACTCCAGTACCCCGAGCTCATTGACCTGCACCAGTCCTGTCGTTTTCCCAAAGCCGTTGATCACATAGCTGGCAGCAGTCACTTTTTCCCGAAACAGACTGCCACCGTGCGGCACGATTGCGGTGACACCTGTGCACGCATATTCCTGGTCTCCCTCCAATTCGCGCTGGATCGTCACATGTCCCACGCGAACATCAGGCACGTCTGTAATGTCGTTCTTCTCTCCCGTGGGCAGCTGCCCGATGGCTACCCCGTACTCGCGGATTTTCATGGCCTTTGCTCCTCCTCTTGTTCACAATCCTCTTACACCGGTCGATTTCGCAGAAAATTCTCACCGGCAAATCCGCGCACTTCCTCCTCGGAATAATGCTTCAGCAGTTCATTGATGAGATTTTGGGTCGTGCCCGCGTGCTCCAAGCCCACGACCTTGTTCGTAATTCCATCAAAGTCAGAGCCAAGACCGATATGCCGCACTCCCCCCAGCGCACAGAAGTGATCGATATGGCGAATCATATCCGCGATTGTAGCCTCGCCTTCTTCTTTTACGAACATCGGACAGTAGACGACGTGCACATTGGCTCCTTTGGCAAACATCGCTTTTGCCTGCTCGTCCGTCAGATTGCGCGGGTTGCTGCACACAGCTTTCGCGTTGGAATGGCTGGCAATCGGATACTTGGCGATCTCGAGCGTTTCCCAGAAGCTTGTCTCACTCAAATGGGAAACATCCGTCAAGATCTTGTGCTCGTTATGGAATTGGATGATTTCTTTGCCAAAGGTGGTCAGTCCCGCATTTCTCGGCTCCAGTACACCATCTGCTGCGAGATTGGCATTGTTCCAAGTCAGACCGACAGCACGCACGCCCAGCTGATACAGGATGTGCAGCTTTTTCAGGTCGTTGCCGATTGGCTCTACGCCCTCCAGAGTCAGCATCGCCCCGACCTGTCCGTCCTCCAGACGATCAAAGTCGCTCCATTCCCGAATCTGCTTCATCTGCGGATTGTTGCCCAGCACGTCTTTGTAAAAGTAGTGGATTTGATCGAGTGCCGCTTGAAAACGCTGCTCTGCCTTCATATCAGCGTTGGTGTAGATCGCAAAGCATTGTACTTTGACCCCGCCTTGCAGCAGCCGTTCCTTGTTCACATCCAGCTCTGCGGAGTCAGCAAAAGAGATTTCTCCGTTTCGTTCCCATAATTTCAATAGCGCATCGCAATGCAAGTCAATCACGTTCATGGCTGCCATCGGTTATCGCCTTCCTCATCTAGGTTCTAGCCAGTCTTATGTTTTTACGTTAATGTAATTGTAACGACATATCCAATAAAAGATTGCTATAGGCGTGTTCAAAATTTTGCATAATGGAGCCATCCCTATGAATATGGAACAGATCGAAGCATTCATTTTCGTTGCTCTCACAGGAAGTTTCAGCAAAACGGCGGAGCTGCTCTACCTCTCTCAGCCGACGGTCAGCATGCGGATCAAAGCCTTGGAGACATCCATGGGCTGCAAGCTCTTTCAGCGGACGGGTCATACGATTTCGCTGACAAAGGAAGGCGATCTGTTTCTCCCGTACGCGAAAAACATTTTGCACATGCTGCAGGAGGGGCAGCAGGCCATCCAGCGCTCCTACGGAGATGTGGAGGGCGAGCTGGTCATCTCTACCGTTTTTGTCGCAGCCTTTTACATCCTGCCTGACCTGGTAGAGCAATTTCAAAAGCTTTATCCCAAGATCAAGCTGACCATCCTCACCGGGCACTCTCATCAGGTTCTGGACATGGTGCTGAATCACGAGGTATCGTTTGGCATCGCCCGTGAAGTGACGCACCCGCAGATCAACCGGATTCAGCTCATGCCGGATGATATGGTTCTCGCCATCTACCCGGAGCATGCCTTTTTCACCCGACATCAGGTTTCGATCGAAGAGGTCGCACGCGAGAGACTCATTTTGTTCAATCGCGGATCGCTGGATTGGAAGCTGATCAGCAGTGCCTTCACTCACTATCAGCTGCAGAACAACGTCGTGATGGAAGTAGACAATATTGAAGTCGTGAAACGGATGGTCAAACAAAAGCTGGGCATCGCCTTTCTTCCCCGCTTCTCGATTCAAAAGGATTTGTCCGAGGGTGAGCTGTTGGAAGTATCCGTTCAAAACCTGCCCCAGCTCAACCGGAATTTTGAGCTGATTTACCTCAAGGATACCCCGCTCAACGGCATCATGCGCACCTTTATCGACTTTTTGATGCAAAGCAAGGTACTTCAAATGTAAAACAAATGGTAGAAAAAAAACCGCGAGATTTCCCCCGCGGCTATTTTTCTTTTCCAAGGCTGATGATTACTCGTTCCCCAGCAGTGCCTCTAATACTTTTTGCACCTTAACGCCAGTCTCGAACGTCACCAATCTCGCTTCCTTGCCCTCCATCGCTTGCGCAAACTCATCGAGCAGCAGGGTGAGTCGATCGATCAAAGGAATCTCCACCAAAGATGGCGCCTGATTATCCCCGCCTATGAAGAGATTGGTCCAGTTTTGCAGGCTGAGCGTCCCTTCTGTTCCGTAAATGCGGTAATCTAGATGCTCCACATGCGCGATGCCTGCCAAGCCGTTGATCGTCACCGGCGTACCGTCTGCCAAGCGCAGGAAGGCCGATACCCCTGTCTCGCATGCTTCTGGATCAGCCGGATAATCTACTTCCGAACGAACGACCTCCAAATCCCCAAACAGCGCATACGTCAAATGAGTGAAGTGAGGCAGTACTTCCCGGATGAAGCCGCCTTGTTCTCTGCCGGAGAGCCAAGGTGTTTGCTGCCAAGGCCGCGGCCATTGATGGAAATGTGTGAGGATATCGACGCGCCGAATCGTTCCCAGCTGAGCGATTCGATTCTTCAGCTCAGGAAAAATCGCCTGATAGAAGGTCGGGAAATTCATAGCATGAACGACTCCTGCCTCTTTTGCTGCCTGCAGCATTTCCTCTGCCTCAGAAAGCGAGTTTGCCAACGGCTTTTCGCAAAGCAAATGCTTTTTGGCCGCGAGCACATCCAGGGCAATCGCATGATGGAATTTCGGAGGAACTGCCAAATAGACGGCATCCAGATCTTCACGGGCGAGAAGCTCCCGATGGTCGGTATACCATGCTGCATCCCCACTCAGCTTTGCCGACTCCTGTGCCCGCTCAGCCGATACATCGCTGATCGCAGCAATACGAAACAGACTGTGCGTACGAAGCGCATTCATCATCCGCTCCCCCATCACACCTGCACCAATGACCCCTATTTTGTAAACTGTCTGACTCATCTGGGTATCCCTCGTTTCTTGTTATCTGATCAAATTTTTTTCAACTATCACTATATACCCAATTTCTCCATTTGTCTGGACAATCCTTGTGCAAAACCTGCGAGAAGCAAAAAAAGTGAGACCCGTCACACTCTCAGTCGGTATGCTATGCGATTTGCCCACGGAGGCGTACCTATCAAAAGTCAAAGAAAACAGCGTCAGGCGAGGAATGCTATCTTCCCTAATCTGACGCTGTTTCTATTTGCAATGGTATTCAGTCTTCAAGAAGTAGCCGATTGGCTTTCCGAAAGCTCAGTATCTTTGCGGAAAACTCCCTCCCACTTCGCCACAGCGATGCAGGAGAAGACATGTCCAAACACGTTGACGGCGGTACGAGCCATATCGATGACACGGTCGATGCCGATGATCAAGGCGACACCTTCAGGCGGCAAGCCAACAGCAGTCACAGTAGCGAGCAGAATGACCATGGAGGAAGAAGGTACAGCCGCTACCCCTTTGCTCGTTACGATGAAAAAGAGCACCATCATCAGCTGCTGCTGCCACGACATGTCGATCCCAAAAGCTTGAGCTATAAAAGGACCCGCAATCGTCAGGTACAGGGTGGTTCCATCTGAGTTAAGCGGCATGCCGGCAGGAATGACAAAGGACGTAATGTATTTCGGTACACCGTACTTCTCCAGTCGCTGCATGAGCTGCGGCACGACCGTCTCCGTACTGCCAGTCGATGCACCGACGATCATCAGATCCCAGACCATCTTATAGATTTCCTTGATCGGCACACGCAGGAGCAGGGCAACCAGTGAGAAGAGGCCAAACACGACGACAGCAAGTCCGAGATAGGCTGTCCCGATCAGCTTCAGAAGCGGCACGATCAAAGCGATGCCGTAAGTTCCGATCGTATTGGACATCAAGGCGAATACACCGATCGGCGCTGTCAGCATCACCATGTTTACGAGCTGAAACGATGCTTTGGATGCGATTTCCAGCATGGAGACAAAAGGCTTGGCCTCATTGCCTAGCTTGACCAGCGCGATCCCGAAAAGCATACAGAAGAAAATGACGGCGAGCAGATCGTTCTTCGCCATGACGTCGACGATATTGGTAGGAATGATGTGGAGTAAAAGCGTTTTCCCATCGAGAACAGTCGAAGTATTGGAAGCAATAGCTGTCAAATCAGCCTGGGGAAGATTGGTCAGATCAATGCCCTTTCCAGGCTGAACCAGATTGGCAATCGCGAGTCCAATAAATAGGATCAGCGTCGTAATCAGCTCAAACCAGAGGACCGTTTTGATGCCAATTCGCCCCATCCGTTTGATATCCCCGATCCCTGCAATCCCAACCAGCAAAGTCGTAACGATAACAGGAATGACGATCATCTTCAGCATACGGATGAAAGCGTCACCGAGAAGCTTGATATCCTTGCCTAGCTCAGGAAAAAAGTGACCAAATGCTGCACCCAGTACGGTTGCCCCTAAAATATAAAAGGCAAATCTAGTCTTCATAAAATTCCCCCAGTTCTTAAAATTCGCTTGTATGAAATGATTATTGCAAATAACCTCAGTGCATGCAATAATAATTTCACAAATAAGGAGGGAATGAAATGAAAATTTCATCATTGCAAGCTACCTTTCAACAGAGCCGACCTAATTCTGCCGCTTTCTTTGAGCGTGCTAAGCATACGATCTCCGGGGGCGTAAACGGCAACCTGCGTTACTTCGCTCCTTTTCCTATCATTTTTGAAAAAGCGGATGCAGCCAGCCTGATCGACCTCGACGGTCACCGCTACGTCGACTACCTGCTCTCGTACGGTGCGCTGATGCTCGGTCACGCACACCCGGAAGTGCTGAAAGCGACCCAAAAGGTATGGGAAGAGCAAGGCACCAGCAGTTTTGGAGCGACGCATCCACTAGAAATGGAAATGACCGATGAACTGCTCGAGCTGTATCCGAGCTTCGATCAAGTGCGTTTTACCAACTCTGGCTTGGAAGCGACACTGTTTGCGCTGCGTCTGGCTACCGCCTCTACTGGTAAAACCCATATCGCCAAATTCGAAGGACATTATCACGGCGCTCATGATCATGTGCTGCAAAGTGTCAATCCAACCGCTGACCTCGCAGGGACTACCGATTCGCCGCAGCCAGTACCGGAGTCTCTCGGAACTCCAGACTACTACCGCGATCACAGCGTCATCCTGCCGTTCAATGACTGGGATGCTTGCGAGAGGATTTTGACGAAAAAGGCGGATCGGATCTCAGCCGTAATCATGGAGCCACTGCTCTCCGGTTACATCGCTGCGGATCGCACCTTCCTGAAAAACCTTCGTGAGTTGACAGCACAGCTTGGCATTATCTTGATTTTTGACGAGGTAAAAACAGGCTTCCGCATCGAGGTAGGAGGTGCACAGGCTTTTTATGGCGTTGAGCCTGACCTGACTGCTTTGGGGAAAGTCGTGGGCGGCGGCTTCCCGATCGGTGTCGTCGGTGGGAAACGGGAAATCATGGAGCTTGCCTCCCCGCTGCGCTCGAGCAAAAAGTCCGAGGTCGTGTTCCACAGCGGTACCTTTAACGGAAACCCGTTGTCCATCGCAGCAGGCTTGGCAACGATCCGCTATTTGAAACAGCCAGGGAACTTTGCCCAAATGATCGCGAGCACCAACCAATTGCGCGCTGGCATCGACGCACTCGCCAAGCAATACGACCTGCCCTTCCAAACACTCGGGGAAGGTACCATCTTCAATGTGATGGCGACACAGGACAGCGTAGAGAGCTACCGCGATCTCGGCAAAAACAACAACCAGCTGCGTCTGGCGCTCGACTACCTCTTGATGGAAAACGGCGTCTACTCCAAGCCGATGAACCGCTTCTCCATTTCGGCTGCGCACGGACAAACAGAGATTTCCACCACATTGGACGCATTTGAGAAAAGCATGGCTGCTCTCAAGCAGGACCCACTTGTCTAAGGGATGCAATTGTCACCTTTCCTGATCCTGTCGTATACTTAACCGAAGCATTTGTACCGGACAGGTCAAAGAGGTGAAACAATTTGGCGCAAAGCCCATCTGTATTGCAAAAGCTATCCCATATGTACCCGCAAATGAGCCCATCCCAGCAGGCGATTGCGGATGTCATTTTGCGTGACCCCGAATCCTCTGCATTTTACAACGTGGCGGAAATGGCCAAAGAGGCAAACGTGAGCGAATCGACCGTCACAAGGTTCGCCACGTTTCTTGGCTGCTCCGGCTTTCCTGGACTCTCGCGTGAGCTGCAGGAAATGGTCCGCTCGCGGTTGACCACAGGGCAGCGATTTCAGCTCTCCCGCAGCATTACCAAGGAAGAGCAGACCGTCATGCAGCATTTCGAGGAGGATGTCCACAACCTCAATCTGATGATCGAGCGCATCGATCTCCAAGCGCTGGAGAGAGTGGTAAAACTCCTATTGGCCGCGAAACGGATTGGGATCGTCAGCTCTCGAAGCACGCTTGCACTCGGGACGTTCTTTGATTTCTATCTGAATTTGCTGCACAAGGACACGCTGTTGTTCAGCGGAGAGCCCCGGACTGTCGATCGGCTACACCGTCTGCAAGCAGATGATGTGATTGTCGGAATCGGCTTTGCCCGGTACACGCGCTTTAGTGTCGACTGCCTGGCGATCGGGAAACAGCGCGGAGCCAAAATCGTAGTCATCACCGACTACCCTTCCTCTCCCTTGTGTCAGTATGCGGACGAGGTATTGTATACCCCCACAGGAATCGCGTCGCACATGGAATCCTTCGTCGCGCCGATGTCCCTATTGACCGCGATCCTGCGCTCGATGTTCCATCAGGATTCGGAAAAAGCGACGAGGTTGCTGACGGAGATGGAAGATGCCTGGAGTGGCTTGGGTATTTACTTTGATCCAAACAAGTCGTAAGCGGTTTTGAGAATGGAAAAGGCAGGAGTAGATGCGGACGTGGAAAGACCGTCCCAGACTACCCCTGCCTTTTTATCGCATCAAAAAAGGCGCTTCCTCTATGGAGCGCCTCTGCATTTCAGAACAAACGTTCGTTTTGTGAATCATGCAAACTAGTGACATCCGTATTTCGCTTTAACATTATTAGTATAACCGAGTCAGAATAATAAGTCTATATTTTATCGTCAGAAAGCTCTATAGTTTGGATACCTGGCCGGGTCACTATTTGCACGAGGAGGATAACCATGCAGCTGCGTTTGTGGGATCTCAATCTAAAAATCCGGTTAATCGGCGAAGCCCTTTTTAATATGCTTTTTTGGATGTATTTTCCCTTTATCACCGTCTATTTTGGCACAGCATTAGGCAATCATATCGCAGGAATCCTGATGACCGTCCCCCCGCTTTTCAGCCTTATCGGCAGCTTGCTCGGCGGAGCTTTGGCAGACCGGACCGGGCGGCGTCCGGTGATGCTATTCGGGGCTTGTCTCCAAGCTGTCATGTTTGCCTTGTTTGCGGTGTCGCCCTCTCACTGGATCGACTATATGGCCTTTATTGGACTCGGGCTGGGGGGTGCCATCTATCGGCCTGCCAGCTCTGCGATGGTCGCCGATCTCGTGCCCGCGCAAAGCCGCCGTCAAATTTTCGCGACGTTTACGACAGCCAACAACATCGGTGCGGTACTCGGTCCTGCACTCGGAGCCGTCTTTTTCTTCCACTACCGACAGGAGCTTTTGTGGTCTTGTTCCCTGGTCTTGCTGCTGTATTTCGCTGCGATCTATTTCCTGGTTCACGAAACATTGCCCGCAGCAGCGAATAGGTCTAAGGATTCTGCCTCCTTGACTCGAGTATTTCAAGAACAGTGGAAAGGGTACGGCATCATTTTTCGGGATAAGGTGTTTCTCGTCTATACATTGGCAGGCATCTTCGCCCTCGTCTCCATTATGCAGCTAGACCTCTATTTGCCTGTGTACATCATCCATGAAGTGTCAGCCCAGCCGCTCTTCCCATGGGCTAGCGGTTCTCTTTTACTCGGCAGCACAGAGATCTTTGGCTGGGTGCTTGGGTTTAACGGCCTTTTGTTCGTCTTGTTTATCCTCCCCGTCACGAAATGGTTCCAGCATTGGAAAGAACGCGATGTCTTTATCTTCTCCTCGCTTCTGTCCGGGGTAGGAACTTTTGCCCTCGGCTTGAACAGCCAGCTCTGGTTCCTGTTTCTAGCTACGATCGTCTTTACCTTTGGAGAGATGGTACGCTCTCCGGTCACCCAAAGCTTCATCAGCCATTATGCACCCGAGGTATCGAGAGGGCAGTACATGGGAGCTGACAGCCTGCAGCCCACGATCGGACGTTTTATCGCGCCCGTGACCGTCTTCCTTTCCAGCTGGGTCCCACCCCTCGGTATCTTTACGCTCATTTTGGTGTTTTCGCTCATAAGTGTCCTCTTGTACATTCAGTTGTTTCGGATGTATGTGGAGAAGCCGGAGTCAGTGAAATGATTGGTTTTCATTGAGGAATAGGGAAAGCTGGTTACCCATCACAGGAGTAACCGGCTCTCTTTATGCCGACATGCTTTCCGATTTGGCCACTTTCTTGCTGCTTTGATACCAGATGCCCACAGGGATGAGCAGCAGCGCCAGAAAACCTCCAGCAAGAGAGAGCGTCGCATAGCTCGAGCTGGCGACGACCATACCGGATAACGCCCCGCCGGAAGCACCTGCCAACGCAACCAAGACATCAATGCTCCCTTGTGTTTTTGCTCGTGTGGTCGGGTCTGTAGCATCTACGATGAGAGCCGTTCCACTAATCAGGCCAAAGTTCCAGCCCAGCCCCAGCAATGCGAGCGCTGTGACGAGCAGAAACATCGAATCGGCAGGAGCCAGTGCTGCGGTGAGTCCCGCCAAAAGCAGGATGGCTCCGGAAGCGAAGGACATCGCCGTACGTCCGATCTTGTCTACGAGTACCCCCGTCAAAAGGGACGGCAGATACATCGCACAAATGTGGATGCTGATGACCAGCCCTACCTCACTCAGTCCATGTCCGTGATGCTTCATGTGAACGGGAGTCATGGTCATAATGGCAACCATCACGATCTGCGTCAGGATCATCACGGTGGCTCCAACGATAATCCCTCGGCCGTTGCTGCCTGCCTTGCCCATGCTCGTACGCACGTCAGATTGGCTTCCCAGTTCGGATTTTTGGGCCTTTGCGATCGCGTTCGCCACGAGTAACGGGTCCGGCCTTAGGAACAGCAGGAAAACGAGACCAGCCAGCAGAAAGGCAGCCGCCCCTAAAATAAAGGGTCCAGCCAATGCAGGCACACCGATGGAAGTCGCGAAGCCGCCCATCACTTCCACCAGATTTGGACCCGCTACTGCACCAAAGGTGGTGGAAACCATCGCTGTACTGACTGCAGTGGCACGTTGGTTTGGCAGAGCCAGGTCTGTTCCCGCGTATCTTGCTTGCAAATTAGTCGCTGTACCCGCCCCGTAAATAAGCAAGGATAAAAACAGCAGAGGCACACTGTGGGCAACTGCGGCAAGCACAACCCCTACCGCACCAATCCCTCCGGCAAAGAAGCCTGCCGCGAGCCCGATCCGACGTCCGGCGCGCTGAGACAATCTTCCGACGAGCAGAGCTGCTACTGCGGAGCCTAGCGTAAGCAAAGCAGATGGAATCCCGGCAAAGCTTTCCGTTCCCAGCATATCCTGAGCGAGCAGTGCCCCGACTGTCACACCGGCAGCAAGTCCTGCACCTCCAAAGATTTGAGAGAGAACGACAGTCATGAGCGTACGTTTATACAGCCTACGCCGCTGCTCGGGTGAATCGATCAAACATCGCAGGCTGGACGTTTGCTTTTCGAGGGTTAATTCATCCGGTTCATGGGACATGGACAAAACCGCCTTCCTTATTCATTCTTCGTGACCACGCTGATTTTGCTCTGCATCATCACCTTCCCTAAAACTTACATTGCATGCATGGATTTTACAATGCTTGGGGTGTATATCAACAAAAAAGCCGACTTCTCCACCGAAGTCAGCTCTAAAACGCGATTTGCTTATGATCTATCGACTCTGAAACGCCACCTTCAGCCCTAACCCGATGTAGATCGCACCAACCAGCTTGCCGCTCCATCTCCCCATCCAAGGGACGCGCTTGACGAGCCTTCCTAGCTGGCGAACACTTACCGCTATGAGCGTTGTGTACATGACACTCATCGTCACGAAGATCAGCCCGAGAACCAAAAATTGCACGAACGATGCTCCGCTCTCGGGATGGACAAACTGAGGGAGAAAAGCTAAAAAGAACAAGGCTGTTTTCGGATTGAGCACTTCAACCAGAATGGCTTCACCGTAAGCACGTAAACTGGACTTCGGTGCTACCTCGGGCATGGTCGGGTCCACCGGCTTTTCCAAAATAGCTCGAATACCAAGGTACAAGAGATAGGCAGCCCCGGCGTATTTCACAACCTGGAAAGCCATCGCAGACGTCATTAGGATCGCAGACAGGCCGACTGCAGCAAACAAGGTATGGATCAAATCTCCGGTCGCGATTCCGAGACCCGCCATGATGCCTGCCTGTCGTCCCCCCTGCACCGTACGAGTCGCGGTTAACAGGACAGCCGGACCTGGTATCAAAAACAGACCAATGACGATGATAATGAAAGTACTGAGCGTAGCAAAGGTAAACATGCGCGCATCCCATCCCCTTACCTTTTCTTTCCCTCATTGTAACCGCGACAGGCCGCTCAGGTAAACGGGAAACGCTTGACGCGAAACCTTTTGGTTGCCTATAATAAACGCGAAACCTTTTCGTTTCCTTTTGTGTCTCTCAATGAATACATACTATTTGGAGGTAACACATGACTGCGATCTCTGATATCGTACACACACTCGTATTGAACGCTCCGATTCAAAAAGTTTGGGAGGCCGTTTCGACTGCTGAAGGAATTGCGGCCTGGTTTATGCCAAACAACTTTCAAGCCATTGAAGGGCATGCCTTTACGATTTTCTCTCCCTTTGGAGACTCCCCTTGTGTCGTAAAAGAGCTGGATCCGCCTCACCGCCTCGTCTTTTCCTGGGGGAAAGACTGGGTCGCAACCTTTTCTTTGAAGGATCTTGGCGACAAAACAGAATTTACATTGATTCACTCCGGCTGGACAGCAGGTACTGTTACCGAAATGGGTGATACCCATGACGTCATTCGCGACCGCATGAACCAAGGCTGGGATTCTTCCGTATTACCGAAGCTGCGAGCCTATGTGGAGCAGTAAATGAGCGCTTCTGCCGCCAAGCATGATGTTTTTCAAGCTATAGCGGACCCTACCCGCCGCCAGCTATTGCAACTGCTGGTCAATCAGGAGATGTCCGTCACGACGATCAGCGGGCATTTTCCCATGAGCCGCACCGCTGTTTCCAAGCATTTGCGTGTCCTATCTGAAGCAGGCCTGGTAATAGAGCAAAAAGTAGGCCGCGAGACGCGGTATCGCATGCAGCCTGAGCCTTTGAAGGAATTGAAGGATTGGCTTTCCTACTACGAGCTGTTTTGGGAGAATAAAATGCAGGCTCTCAAGCGTTTCGTCGAAGAAGAGGAAACTGCCAAGTGAATGAAACGGATTGCCTTTCTCCTCGTCCCATAGAAGGAAGCAAAAACAACATGAGACGAGGTGGCTCTTCATGAAATCCCGTTTTCTGATGGCACTGCCAATCGCAGCTGTTCTCACACTCTCTATTGGCCAGCAAAGCTTTGCTGCAACACCTTTTGCTGACATCAATCAGGTCGCAGAGAAAAACATCATTATCGAATTGCAGGAAAAAGGCTATGTTCACGGTGTAGATGAGCAGCGCTACATGCCGGAAGCACTCATGACAGCCGCTCAAGGATTTCAGCTGATCGTAAATGCCTTAAAGCTTGAGGCAGATCCAGTAAAATCGGAGCAGCCGATTCAAAACGTAGATCCGGATGAATGGTACGCTGACGTCTTGCAGATCGCCGCTCAGAATGGTATCGAGATGCCAGCTGATTTCGATCCCAACCGCTCGTGGACACGCGAAGATTTCATCTATCATCTCATGCTGTCGATGGAGCATAAGTACCCGTTTCCCATGATCAAAATTGCGCCGGTCGAGTTTGCTGACAGCGACGAGCTCACACTCCAGTACCAAGGAGCGGTACAACGCGCGATTGTACGCGGGATCGTCAAGCTGGATGAAGACCGGATGCTGCATCCGAAAGATGAGCTGTCCCGAGCAGACGCAGCGGAGCTGATTTATCAAGCGATTGCCTACCTGGATGCCCATCCCGGACCAGCAGTTGAACCTACCCAACCATAAAGCGAATAGGCCCGCCAACTGCTTGCGTGCAGAAGGCGGGCTTTTGAAATGCAAAAAAGTGGTCCCCGCTCAGAGGTGAGCAAAGGGTCCACTTTCGCATGATTAGGATTGTGCTACAACCGGTTTCATCTTACTGCGGCTTTCTTTTCTCGAAAGGAACAGGCTAATGATCAGGATGATGGCTCCGAACAGATAAGGAGCATCCAAATGAACATCGTACAACGTACCCGCTACTGCTGGCCCAAAGATGTTGCCCAGACTCATGTAGGCATTGTTCATCCCAGCCACAAAGCCTTGCTCGTCACCTGCTCGCTTCGAGATGAGCGTATTAATCGCTGGCCGCATGATGGACGTGAGCGTAAAGAAAATCACGGTCAGCACCAGCATATACCAGAAGTTGCCGGACAGAAGCATCAGCACCATGCTGACAGCAGAGAACAGGAACGTCCAGTTGATCAGGTTTTTCTCCCCGAAGCGTTCGATCAGCTTGCCGATCAAAGCCGCTTGCACCACTGTACCTGCCAACGCTCCCACTGTGATGATGATGGAAATGTCACGAGCGGTATAAGCGAATTTCGCATCCACAAACAACGGGAAGATCGCTTCGAAGTTTGCCAACCCAAAGGTCATCGTAAAAATGAGGATCAGCATGATAAAGTAAGGCGCACGGACCGACCTGCCGAGCTGAACGAAGATGCTTTCTTTCTTTTCCTTTGCATTTCGAGCAGCCATCTGTGCTTCCTTGGAAAGCGATTCAGGCAAGAAGAGCAAGGAACCGACTGTCGCCAGCGCCCCTACGCCTGCCGAAACATACAGCGGCATCCGCAGGCCAAGCTCAGCGAGGAAGCCTCCGATTCCAGGTCCAATCACAAAGCCAAGCGACATCGCTGCCCCGAGGAGTCCCAGACCTTTTCCCCGTTTTTCTTCTGTTGTGATATCGGCCACATAAGCCAGCATCGAAGGGATCATGAATGCCGCGCCAATTCCCCCGATTAAGCGGGAGATATACAGCATCGAGATGTGCTCCGCAACCGCGAACAGAAGATTGGAAATAGTGAACAGGGTCAGTCCAGACACAATCATGATCCTCCGACCGTATTTGTCGGACCACTCCCCTGCAATCGGTGAAAAAATGAACTGCGTCAATCCCAGAGCCGCGATCAAATAACCCGCGGTCTTGCCTCCAGCGCCAAATTCCTTTAAAAACTCGGGAAGGATGGGGATGATCAGGCCGATTCCCAGCATTGCAATGAACATGTTAACCATGAGAAAAAGAATCGGTCCTTGATTATTCTCTGCACTTCTCATTATGTTTTTTATCCAGTCCTATCCATCATAGATTATTTGTCTATGCGTCACTCTTTAGCCTTGCAGCTTTGCTTTTACACTTTCGATGACAGTACGCCAAATGGCAGTATCGGTTGTAATCTGCTGCTTGAAATCGCGATAGACATTTTTTTGCTTTTCTTCAAAATCCGGTGCATCTTTTGCAGGCAACTGGCTGCGCATGCCAGTGATCAAATCCTGTACCTCTGGTGAACGCGGCCCCCATACTGCCTTCATTTCCCCTGCCTCATCGATGAAGATGAAGATGGGAATCGCACGAGAGGTCCCGTTTGTCAAATACTGATCCATCAGCTCGAGGTTTTCATCGCGGATCAGGTAACGCAGCTCGATCTGGCTTTGCTCCGCAATCTTTTGTACAACAGGCACGTTCAGGGCAGCATCTCCACACCAGTCCGCAGTCAATACGATTCCTCTCCAGCTGCGCTTGGCTACGTCGTTCCAAACTGCCAGATCCTCCGGAGAAAACGTCAGTCCCTCATAAACGCGAGTAACTTCCTCACGATTTACTTTCATGGCTTCCACGTACTGTGCGAAAGTCATGCCTTTCTCGAACCAGGAATTATGATCGATTGTCGCCATTGTTTTTCCTCCTAGGCATTATACTGTATAAATCGTTATTCCCAGATAGCAGATGTTCCCAAGCGATTGCGGACGTGGCGCTGCTCTGCGCTCCTGTTTTTTCCGGCTTTCTCGTTCTTCTTCCATGACGCTGCCATGGCAGAAAGCTCCATAAACCATTCCCGATCCTTGGTTGCCAGCGCGAGGTCAATCAAGTCGTACACCTGCTCCTCACCGATCAGACTGGTCTTTGCCATGGCTTCCACCCAGCTGGCTCTGGTCGCTACGACTTTGCCGAGCGTCATGTCGTTATCACTGTTGACCACATACACATGAACGGTACTCCCTGTTGAATCGACATTCTCCACAAAGCCGTGGATCAGCTCTCCCTGTTTTGTCTTGCCTCGAACCCAATCGCCTACTGCCAGTTTTTGCTCACGATTCATCATACCGCACCACCTTACGTGTATTTGGAAAAGTTACAGTTTGGATATCATTCTCCCTGCTACGGCTGCTTGATTTGATCCAGTACCGATTGAATGGTGATCTGCTCTAAGTATTTCTTGTAGTGAAATTCAGCTTGGTTGAAGATTTGATCCATGACGCAATGCATTTTGGAAGAAACGACACAGGTATCTTCTGGATCCCCTGTACACCAGTGAGGCTTTAGCGTACCACTGGAGATGGTCTCGTAGATCTGGGCCAGATTCAACTCGCGCGGGTCTCGGTCCAAAATGTAGCCGCCGCCGATCCCCTCTTTGGTTCGTACAAAGCCGTGCTTTCGAAGTATACTCATGATCTTCCGGATTCTTGCCGGATTCGTACACACATTCTTCGCAATATGCTCACTGCTTGCCATGTGATCGGGAAGGTTTGCGAGCAAGGCTAAGCTGTGGACAGCAATCGTAAATTCACTATTCAAATCAGCGACTTCCTCTCCAGAAGAGTACTGTAATCTTAATGCTTACAGTTTAAAAAGTCAACGGGTCCTGACACTTGCAACTGTACGGCATGAAGCATAAAGAAAATGGCAGCAGCTGCAGGCGAGATGTCATGCACATCCTGCATGCAACAAAGCTCCCGCCGCCAGGACGAGAGCTTTCCGATTCGTTCTATTCTGTTACCGCCGTACATCCAGCAGCACTTTGCCCGTGCTTTGCCGGCTTTCCACCCACGCATGTGCATCTGCTGCTTCTTCCAGTGAAAAACGTTTGCCGATCCTGATCTGAAGTCTGCCATCGGCCAGCAAAGGAAGGACCTTTTCTGCCGTGTCCTGCAATAGCTCCGGACGTTTGGCGCGAGTCGTTCCAAAGCTGAAGCCGAGCACGGAGCGGCAGCTTGCGTGCAGATCGATCGTCCGAATGGCTCCAACCTCTCCGCTTGCATTGCCGAAATGGACGAGTCGTCCGTACCAGGCGAGACAATCCATACTCCGTTCGGAGACTGCGCCCGAAATGGAATCGAGGATCACGTCTGCACCTGCACCGCCTGTCAGCTCGTTCACCTTTGCCGCAAAATCCTCGGTGTCGTTACAAATCACATGATCGGCACCTGCTTCCAGCGCGATGGCCGCTTTGCTCTTGGTCCCCACGGTGCCAATGACCTTGCCTGCCCCCAGCAGCTTCGCCAGCTGGATTGCTGTCGTACCGATCCCGCCGGCAGCAGCGTGAACCAGGACGGTCTCACCAGGAGAGAGACGGGCCACGTCGGCCAGCAGCTTGTAAGACGTAAACGAGACAACCGGACTTGCAGCTGCGGTATCAAAATCCATGCTGTCGGGGATGGCAAACGTCAACGCTTCACTGGCTACCACATACTCCGCGTACGTCCCGTTTGCCGGAAATGCGATGACGCGCTGGCCAGGCTGGAATCGCTGCACTTCAGAGCCGACTTGTTCAATAACGCCTGCCGCATCCAAACCAGGGACAAAGGGAAGCTTCCCCGCTCCTTTTTTTCCGTATCGAGATTTGATGTCGGCAAAATTCACGCTGGTTTTTTCGACGCGAATCAGGACTTGCTTGGGGCTTGGCACTGGTTTTTCTACCTCTGCTACCTGCATGTTCTCTGGACCACCCAAGGCGGTAACTACGACAGCTCTCATGACAACTCTCCTCCCACTTGTACCTGATCCCTTTTCTTTCGTTTACCCGTTCAAAATGTTTAGGATTTCCTCTTTTTTCTGATTGTATTTCGCATCGGACAAAACCGGCTCGAAGCGTTGCCCCGGGATGGCATTCACCAAATGATGCCAGGACTTGCAGCCTTTGTACGCTTCTTCTATGAGAATCTCCACTGGCTGCTCCAGACGGTATACGCGAGCGAACAGAATATGGAGCGGCTTTTGCTTTTTCCAGTGCAAGCGTACATCCGCGA
The DNA here is from genome assembly GCF_003710815.1 of Brevibacillus centrosporus. GTDB lineage: Bacteria > Bacillota > Bacilli > Brevibacillales > Brevibacillaceae > Brevibacillus > Brevibacillus centrosporus. The sequence continues at coordinate 149,518 of NZ_RHHP01000006.1, read as the reverse complement.
AGTTGTCCGTCCAAATATGGTAGGGAGAGATCGCGCGGAGCTTCTCCTCGTCCAACAGCTCTATGTCGTCCGTCACTTCGGCAAAGTAAGCAACCTCTACCGTCTCCTGCTCCGGTGTCCAGCCTTCCCGTGTAGCTGCCAGCAAATCGTGATACTGCGGCTTGACCATGTCCTGCTTTTGATGCTCATAGGTCGGGTACAGGTAAAACTGGTTGTTTTCCAGTCGGAACTCCCGTGTTTCTTCATATAAACCGCCCTTGCGGATCGTGATGATCTGGTGTCCTTCGCCGAGGGCTTTGACGGCTACTGCCCATTCCTTCAGGGACAAAGGTGAGGCAGGCTGTGTGATGGTAGGCATTGACATGCAGCTCCCTTCCTATGTTGCCAATTTCCTTATTGGCTATAGTCTATCCGAATTTTCAGCTATTGAGAAGGCTTGTGCAGCAATGCGTCCACATGATCCATCGCTTGCCGCAGCCGCTCGTGATAGCTCCCTGCGATCGATACATAGGCGATATGACGATCATCTAGCATTCGCTTCAGCTTTTCATTATTTTCGTGGCGGACCTGGTTCTCCCCGTGCACACGCAGGCCATCATCCACCCATGGCACATCCGGCTCCATGTACAGCCACAAATCGTACTGCTGCTCTTTTGCCACCTGATCGAGTACAGAGAAGGTACGTCCGGTGTACAGCTCGGAGTAAAATTGGGTAACAACCGCTTCTGTATCCACGAATACAACCTTGTTTGCCTGCTTGATCGCTTCGTATTCTTTCATTTTGTGTCCATAGGCGATGTGCGGGTAATAGTCTTCGGTCAAAATGGTCTCGCATCCGCCGACTTCTTCGCATACCGTTCTCCCGTACTCTTCCACAAAAACGGTGTTGTACAGCTTCGCCAGATAACGGGTAAGCGTCGATTTGCCGCAGCTTTCCGTGCCAACCACCACAACCTTTTTGACAAAAGTCGGCCTGACGATAGCCGGGATGTGCTCCCAATGGGTGAAGATGCCTTCTTCTCGGATACGCGTTGCCGAAATCGGCACCTGTTTCCGCTCCGCATCGAGGATGATGTGCCTCGCTTCCGGGTAGAGCTGCTGAAAAATAGGCTCGTAGGAAGTCTCTGAGCTGAAGACGTAATCGATCCGCTTGCCGATTTTCCTGCGAATATCCGCTGCGCCTGCCGCCCAGTCATACGCCTCGTCTGTCTCCGCTGTATCTTCAACGGCCAGCACGTGCACATTTTCCATATCCTTCACAAGGCCAGACAGCCAGCGCAGCCTGACCTCATAAGGCATAATCTGAATGCCTACCTTCTCGCATAGCTTGCGGTCGCGAGCCTGGCTAAAGGAGAGGACGACGTACAGCTCATCGCATAAGCATGCCGCCCGGGTAATCGCATGTACATGTCCGAGATGCAGCGGCAGAAATTTTCCGCCGATAAAGCCTACCGTACCCATGCTTGCCCCTCCTTTTGCAGCAGATACTGCGATCTCCAGTTCAGCCAGCCATAAACGGCATTCACCAGGTAAGCAATCCACATGACGAGGATGGAAACGTCGCTGCCATCACCCATGAAGGCGACCAGCCACATGTAGATCGTCAGCACATCGATGATGATCCAGACGATCCATTGCTCCACCACGCGCTTCACCATAAAGATCATCGCCACAATCGAGAGAACGGCTGTCAACGAGTCGATGAGTGGAAGTGCACCGCCCATTGCCTGCAGCACCCAGGCATAGGCGGCTGTGGCCGCAAGACATGTCAGGGCCCAATATAGGCGAGTTCGGTTCGTCATGACTGCGACCCGCACGTCATGTTGTTTCTCTTCCGATACTTTGTTCCTTCGCCACAGGAGGAGTCCGATAAACTGCATCGGCAAAAAATAGAGAAGATTCAGCATGACTTCCCCGTAGTACTTTTGTCCATACGCAACGATGGCGTACAGCACCACGTTGATGATGCCTGGATAGTAATTCCACGTTTTCCCTTTTGCCACCAGAACGACGCTGAGCATCCCGGTCAAGGAGGCGCACAGCCCGATGAACGTGTCATCCAGAGCGAAAAACAGATAGACATTCACGACGGTAAACGTCAGCAGCCACAGTCTTTCAAACCAGCTCCAGTCAGCAAAGTAACCAGCTATTCTTGTTCTCATAGGAATCTCTCCCGAAATGCCCTCAGGTTCTCCTGCCGGGCAGAGTGGTCCAACACGGCAAACACGATATGGTCAAAATGATTTTCAAAGGCTTCATCAAACAGCACTTGTGCAAAATAGCCCGCCACATCTTGGGCTCGATTGCGGAAAACTCCGCATCCATAAGTGCTCGATGGCGTCTGCAATTCCGTTTGGATGGGCACTTTTTCCCCCAGGCTGTTGAAGTAATAGCCCCTTTCCAAAATTTTTATCGTTTCCTGCGCGGTCATGACGCGCTTCATACGGTTCATTCCCGTTTTCATATGGTTTCCTCCCCATCCGCTGATTCGAATGACTTTTAGACTTTTACGTCCACTCTGGATTGAAACGGTAGTATTTGGATGGCCGATGCCCCGCATGCTTGCGATAATGATTGGTCTCGATCACCTTGTCTGCCACCTTTCTGCGAAAAGCAGCCGCCAGCAATTCCTTGCCTAAAATGACTTCGTAGACTTGCTGCAGCTCCGTCAGTGTAAATAGCTCCGGCATGAGAGCAAAAGCGATATCGGTATACTCGATCTTGTTCCGCAGCCGCTCTAAAGCATATTGAATAATCTTGGCGTGATCAAAGGCAACCTGGTTGGTTTCCACGATTTCTCTTTCCTCACGTACGATCCTACCTGACACGGTACGTGTGATTTTGATGGTCGCCGACAGCTCTTCGGCCTCGTTCCAGAAACGCAGTTCGACCCATTTTTCCGTGATCGTTCCAGATTCTGTGGCCATCTTGTTTTCGCGCAGCCATTTGTCCTCGATGCGAAACCACTTGGCATCCTCCGCATCATTCCCTGCTTTTACTTCCAGTGCTTCGCTATCAACCAGTGCCATGTACGAGGTGCTAATGACACGTGTGCGCGGATCTCTGTTTACTTCTCCCCACGTATACAGCTGCTCCAGATAAATGTTGTCGATATTGGTCTCCGTCCAGAGTTCACGCAAGGCCGCTTCCTCCAGACTTTCATCGGGAGATACAAAGCCCCCCGGCAGCGCCCAATGGCCCATGTAAGGATGATCTGCACGTTTGACGAGCAAGATCTGCAAGGACTTAGGAGAGAGCTTGCGGTAATTCGGTTCCAGCTCCTCGGCGACAGTAAAAATAAGCATATCGACGGTAACCGATGGCCGCTCAAATTGGCTCGCGTCATAACGCTGCAAAAACTGCTCCTCTGTCAATCCGTCCTTATTGGTGGGTGGTTGGTTCATATGTTCAAACGCCTCCGTTTGTATACTCATTTGTTTATCTCTTTTTGTTATTATCATTTTGTTAATATCATCTTGTTGGTATGATCTTACTCTTCCTGTTTCTCCCTGTCAATAGGCTGCCGGAAAATTAGAAAATTGGCTCCGGCAAGCTTTGTGGCGGAAGTTACTGTACAAAAAAAGCCCCCTGTCTGGATCATGCCAGACAGAAGGCTTCATTCGTTCATTTCTGATTATGCCGCTTTTGCATTTACTTCTTTCAGGTATTGCTCGGCTTTTTTCTTGTCGAACTGACCTTCCCAACGAGAGATCACGACAGCAGCCAGCGAGTTTCCGACTACGTTTACAACGGTGCGCGCCATATCGAGCAGTCGGTCGACACCAGCGATGAATGCGAGACCCTCGAGCGGAATGCCTACAGATCCCAAAGTCGCAAGCAAAACGACGAAGGATACGCCCGGAACCCCGGCAATCCCTTTCGAGGTTACCATCAGTACCAGCATCAGTGTGATTTGCGCACTGATCGGCATGTGGATACCATACATTTGCGCGATGAACAGCGCAGCCAGTGCCTGGTAAAGAGTCGAGCCATCGAGGTTAAATGAGTAGCCAGTCGGGATTACGAAAGACGTAATGGCTTTCGGACAGCCCAGACGCTCCATTTTCTCCATGATTTTTGGCAGTACCGTCTCCGAGCTGGAGGTGGAGTAGGCCAGGAGCAGCTCATCCTTCAAGATTCGCAGGATTTGCGTAATTTTAATTCCACTGATTCGAGCAATGGTGCCCAATACGACGAGAATAAAGAACAGCATCGCCAAGTGAACCAAAATAACCAGCTTGCCTAACGGAACGAGTGAAGAAAGCCCAAACTTGGAAACGGTTACACCGATCAGAGCAAACACCCCGAATGGTGCAAAACGCATAATCGCATTTACTACCCAGAACATGGCGTCAGCGACACCCTGGAAGAAGTTCAGGACCGGTTTTCCGCGTTCCCCTGCAGCTGCGACCCCTAAACCGAACAAGACGGAGAAGAAGATAATCGCCAGCATGTCGCCACGGACAAAGGCGTCAAAAATATTTTTTGGAACAATATTTACAAAGGTATCAATCATGCTGTGACTTTGAGTCGTCTCAGCCGTCTCTACATACGAATGAATATCTGTTTTTTGCAGGTGTGACATGTCAACGCCCACACCGGGTTGGAAAATATTTGCAGCCAGAAGCCCGACTACAATCGCAATTGTGGTAACGATTTCAAAATACAGAATCGTCTTCCCACCGATCTTCCCGAGTTTCTTGACGTCACCGACACCTGCAACACCGACGATTAGCGTCGCGACCACAATCGGAATGACAATCATTTTGATCAACCGCAGGAATATATCACCAATTGGTTGCAAATAGGTTGCCACAGCAGGATTACCAAAGAAAATGGCGCCCACCAGGATACCCAGAATGAGACCGATGACAATTTGTATTGCTAATCCAAACCGCTTCATTCTGACACCTCACTAATAAAAATGTAATTTATATCTACACCATTCACGACAGTTTTTTGTCGAAATGTGTCGTTTTCAATTCACATTCTAGCAACGAATGTTTATATTCACAATGTAAATAAATACCTTACACCTTATTGGCTGCGACCATATAAACCTTCGTCTTTAGAATCCGAAATCATATAGAGGAACATCATATCACAAAATTTACGCACACTTAATTTTTTGCATTCTTTTTTCAATGCTGCTTTTTTTGAAAATTACTTTCCCTCATACCTTTTCTGACATTTTGAGCGAGGGGAATGCATTGTTTTCCTCTATGCAACAATGATAAAATAGATAAGATTGGATATAACCCTTTACTTATAAGAATGAGAATGGAGTCTTTTGATGACGATTCGGAAAATTTTTCTGCTCGTGTTCGTTCTGGCCATCCTATTATTTTTGCTGCCCTATTCCGTTCCTTTTGTTCTCGCTTTGGTCACTGCCATACTGCTTGAGCCCCTCGTGCTCTTTCTCATTCGAAATTTGCGCCTGAATCGCCTAGGTGCCGTCATAGGCTCCTTTCTCTTGTTTCTTTTGTCGTTTGCTGTCATCGCCTACTGGCTGGGTACGCAGATCGTCGTGCAAAGCGTAGATTTGGCGCAAAAGCTTCCCGCCTACTCGCGGCATCTGTTTGATTTTCTCGAGTCGACGTTTGGACAATGGGAGCTTTACTATGCCTCTCTGCCAAAAGAAACGGTCATCCAGATCCAGCAGGTGTTCGACAGCTTAAAAACATCTGCCATGAATGCCGCCTCGACGATCGGCAAAGGCATTCTCGGTGCGGTCGCGACTATTCCCGGCTTTTTGATCAGTACCATTATTTTTTTGGTCGCTCTCTTTTTGATCAGTCTGGACCTCCCTCGTTTGCGCGCCGGTTTTATGCGAATGTTTACTGTCTCCGCCAGGGAAAAAATCAACGTCGTGTTCACCCAGCTTAATCGAGCTACCATCGGATTTTTACGGGCCCAAATCATTCTCAGCCTGGTAACTTTTTTGATTGCTTGGCTCGGATTGGTTATTTTGCACATCAAATACTCTGCCGTCATCGCATTACTGATTGTGCTAGTTGACATTTTGCCGATATTGGGAACTGGCTCCTTTCTCGTTCCTTGGGCTGTCTACAACTTTTTCACGGATAAGACCCACCTCGCCATCGGACTTATCATCCTTTTTTTGGCGATTACGGTCATCCGCCGCATCATCGAGCCGAAGATTTTGGCTTCCAACCTTGGCATCAGTGCCTTGGCTGCTCTCGTCAGTCTTTTTCTCGGCTTTCAGGTTATGGGCTTCTTCGGCCTTATTCTGGGACCGGCGCTGGTCATTATTTACGAGGCACTTCGCAAGGCTGGCTTCCTGAAGTTCAAAATCGATTTTTAAAAAAGAAAGCATGACGACAAAAAAGCCAGTACAAATCCTCCTAACCGGGACTGTACTGGCTTACCATTTGTTCATGCGTGATTGCTTACGATTCGTTCCCAGACCAATGCTCTTTCAAAAAAGTGTCTCTTCCGGACTTTTCTCGATCCGCTTTATAGTGCTTCGGGTTTTTCTTATGATAGCCTTGATGGTATTCTTCCGCAGGGTAAAAAGCAGTCGCCGGGAGAATTTGCGTAACAATCGGTTTTGAAAAGCGACCGCTTTGCTCCAGTGCGATATTGGTGCATTGCTTCCTTTTCTCTAGTAGCCGAAAGACCGGCTAGCCTGCTGGTCTTTTTTTCTCCTGCACATCCTTTTATCGTGTTCCTTCGAACGCATAGAAAGGCCAGATTTTCTCCCCGTCCGCAGTCAGCTTCAGCGCTTCAGTCAGAAACGGCATCCGAGCCTTGGCTTCTTCGTAGTCAGCCCACAAGACTTCCATAATTTCTTCGTCAGGGTCATTGATCTGGATCGCGCCATCGATGATTTTTGCGAAAAAGGCAAAGAAAATGACATGATTCTCCCATTTTTCAAAGAACACCTCTCTCACAGAGCTCAAACCCATCACATGAATCCTGTATCCGGTTTCTTCCTTAACCTCCCGAATGAGAGCTTGTTCAAGCGTTTCCCCTGCTTCCACTGCTCCTCCTGGCGGCCCCCAGTAATGAGAGTCACCTTGTTTATTTTTTACCAGTAAGATTCGTCCGCCTTCATCGCGGATAATGGCTGATACCACATCGACTCGCTTCAAACAGCTCTCTCCTTTTTCGTTAAACGGCTGGTTGGCTCCATCACCGTGCACGCATTCTGGATAGGTGGTCATTCCCCCGTAACAAATGAATTCCTCTCTGAAAGCGATTCTCCTACCAGAGTAGGGTACTGCATTTCATTTACAAAATAAGGAAATTTCCAAGAAACTTACTACTTCGTGCAGCGTCTAATGATCAAACGACGTTCCGAAGGTGGTGGGAAAATGAGACAAAAACAACTGCTAACCAGCATCCTCCTGAGTACGCTTTGCCTATCCCCGCTGATCTTGCCCTCGCCTGCTTTGACGCCCGCCTTAGCCGCTTCCTCCCTCTATACCATCACGTACAAGCTTCCTCCGAACCCGGAAAAATACTTGTTTCTCAATGTTCAGATGGTCACGATCACCAATCCGCTGGTAGTCGCCTTGCAGCCACCGTATGTACAAGAGGATTATCTGGTAGACATGGATAGCGGCGGTTCGCATTGGAAGACGTTCCAGGACGACAATTTGCGTTTCCAGTCGTCGAAGAAAGGGTTTCTCTGGAATATCTATAACTTCATCGGGGTGCTTCCCCCTTTTTATCCCCCGAATACGAATCTCAACGAGCTGAATCAACGGATCGAACGAGCAGAACCGTATTCCCCAGAGGAGCGAACGCTGCGCGAAAGCAGAGCACAGCTCCAGATGAATGCCCACCTGCAGCCGCTTATCGATGCTGGCTATGTCTTGCCCGAGGAAATAGATGACGGGATGGCAACGAAGGAATTTGTGGCGACCGTCCTGTACCGAATGTTCGCGGAAGTGCGGCCCTATCACGGCGGGATCGATCTAAAGGACTCGGACAATATCGCTGTGCGCTGGGCTGTGGAGGTTGGATTGCCTGGGTATGTCGTAGACAGCAAGGGCTATCTTTATCCCGACATGCCTTTGCGGATGGAGGCCGGGCCAAGTATTTATGCACAGGAATATCCCTATGACCGCTTGTTTCCATTTATCAGCCTGATACTCCCCGGCAGAAAAACGGCTACAGGCTGGGAGTACTATCAGGTAAAGCTTTTGCCTGGGATGGTGCCCGCTCAGCCTCGTACGCTCATTTCTATCAATGGGAAGCCGTATGATCCTTTTGACTACAGCCGAGACGTTTATGCAGCTACCCAAACCAACGCGTATTACCAGGCAAGCAAGAAAATCAGCCAATACATCACCCCGCGCTTTGCGGCCATGCTCGATCAAGCTCGAAAGGATGCTTTGAAGCCTCGCGTGTGGGACTGGAGCCGGGATGTCATTCACCATCCAACGTTCTCTCAGGATGTGGCTGCGTATCGAAAAAACAGAAGCAGCTACAACCTAAGCAAAGTATATCAAGCGATCAGAAAGCATTATAACCTGAGCATTCCGCAGGATTCGATCTCCAACATCAAAAGTGTACTAGATCACGTGAAGTAAAAAAAGGCCAGTCTCTCACGCGGCTGCGTGTGTTGACTGGCCTCTTCTATAGTGCTTCTTTGCTGGAAAATATCGCTATTGGGCCGCTTTCTTCTGTACCCTTGCCAGTAGATCGATGAGGTGCACGGCTTCCATCTGCCCTTCCAAGCCCGCTCTTTTGATGCCTGCTTTCATTTGCAGCAGACAGCCTGGATTGGATGTAACCAGAATATCGGCTTGGGTCGCTGCCACATGCTGCATTTTCTCATTCAGCAAATTGCCCGCCATTTCCGGCTGCACAAGGTTGTAGATGCCTGCCGAGCCACAGCAGCGGTCGCCCTCCCGCAGCTGCACATAGGTAGCTCCAGGAATGGATTGCAACAGATGAACCGGCTCTTTGGTAACCTTCATCCCGTTGCGCAAATGGCAGGACGACTGATAAGTAATCCGTTTCGATTGCGGCAAAGCGTCCCATGTCTCAGGTGCGACCAGCTCTACCAGCAGCTCGCTGATATCTTTCACGCGCTCCGCGAACCATTTCGCGTCATCGTGCCACTGCGGATCGTTTGCCAGTAGATGGTCGTACTCCTGAAGCATGGCGCCGCAGCCACCTGCATTGGACACGATCACATCCACGTCTGCCTGCCGGAAAGCCGCAATGTTTTTCCGTGCCAGACCTCTCGCCTCTTCCCGTTCACCGCTATGGGCATGCAGCGCTCCACAGCATACCTGTCCTTCGGCGATGACGACCTCGCAGCCCGCCTCGGTCAAAAGCCGTACCGTGTTGACATTCGTCTCGTTGAAGAGTACATCCATGATGCATCCGTGAAACATGCCGACACGCCTTTTCCGCTCGCCTGCAGCAGGGATGACGGTCGTGCCAAAACGCTTCTTGAGCCCTGTTCCCGATGCTTCCGGCATGATCGCTTCCATCTCGCCCAGCTGCTTCGGGAGGATGCGCATGACCCCCAGCTTTCGCACGGCCTTTTGCACTCCTGATTTTTGATAGAAGCGCAGCATGCTGCCCAAACGATACATGCGGTCCTGACGGGGAAACAGATGCTTGAAGGCCACTTTCCTGACCGCTTTTACCCATGTCGGATGCTCCTGTACTTCCTCGATTGCCTCTCTCGTCTGCTCGATTAGCTGACCGTAGGGAACGCCTGCAGGACAGACCGGCTCACACGCGCGGCAGCCAAGGCACAGATTCATCTGGTCGACAAAGTCCTGATCCGGCTGCATGACACCATCGGCTACCGCCTTCATCAAGGCGATTCGCCCGCGGGGAGAAGCCGCCTCGTAGCCCGTTTCCCGAAAGGTCGGACAGGCGGGCTGACAAAAACCGCAGCGCATACAGTTCGAAAGCTCGTTGTAATCCAGTTTCTCTATCAAGGCTTCTTTAAGCACGATTGACCACCACTCTGTTCCGCGTTTCTTTTGCGAACATTTTGCCTGGGTTGAGCAGATTGTTCGGATCAAAGGCCTTCTTGATGCCTTTCATGACTTCGATCCCTGCTGCGCCCACCTTCCATTCCAGGTATGGAGCCTTGACGATGCCCACACCATGCTCGCCCGTAATGGTTCCGCCCAGATCGATCGCAGCCGCGAAGATCTCCGCAAAAGCTTCTTCTACCCGTTCGATTTCTTCGTGGTTGCGCGCATCGGTCATACAGGTGGGATGCAAGTTGCCATCACCTGCATGACCAAAGGTGCAAATGTGCAGTCCATACCGCTCCGTGATTTCCTGAATAGCGGCTACCATAGGAGCGATCTCGGCACGAGGGACAGTAGCATCCTCGAGGATCGTGGTCGGACGCATCCGGGAAAGAGCCGCCAGGGCACTTCGTCTCGCCGTCATGACATCATCGGCTTCCTCAGGAGTCGTCGCTACTTTGATCTGTACCGCTTCATTGTTCTTGCAGATGGCCGCGATCTTCTCCATATCCCGATCCACGGCCTGCGGTTCGCCGTCCTGACCGATCAAAAGGATTGCCGCTACATCCGTAGGCAGACCGATCTGCTTGAAGTCTTCCACCACGCGGATCGTCCCTTGGTCCAAAAATTCCAGGGTACCTGGGATGATCCGATTGGCGATAATGTCAGAAACCGAGCGAGCCGCCTGCGCCATATCTGCAAACATCGCCAGCATGACGCGCTGGGTCTGCGGTTTGGGTATCAGCTTGAGGATCGCCTGAGTAATGATCGCCAGCGTCCCTTCACTGCCGACCAGCAGCTTGGTCAAGTCATAGCCCGCTACGTCTTTCATCAGCTTGCCACCCGTACGGATGACCTCCCCATTCGGCAGGACGGCTTCCAGTCCGAGTACGTAATCCTTGGTCGTTCCGTACTTCAGCCCGCGAAGTCCCCCAGAATTGAGCGCGATGTTCCCGCCAATTGTTGAGATGACCATACTGCCCGGGTCTGGCGGGTAAAACAAGCCTCGTCCTTCGACTGCCTGATGAATATCCGAGGTGCGCACACCAGGCTGTACGGTGATTGTCAGATTCTGCTCGTCGATTTCCAGGATCTGATTCATCCGGCTCAAAACGAGCACGATTCCCCCTCCGACCGGAATGGTTCCGGCGCACAGATTGGAGCCTGCTCCGCGAGTGACGATCGGGATCTGGTGCCCCGCAGCTACCCGCATGACCTGCTGCACCTCTTCCGTGCTCTTCGGCATGACCACGACATCTGGCAGGGCTTGCTGCATGGGCGTCGCATCATACGAGTAGGCCACCAGCGCTTCCTGCCGATCCAGACAATACTGCTCGCCCACGATCGCACGCAGCTCGGAGCGAATGTGTTCTGGCAACATGGAAATCCTCCTCATGGATCAACTGTTCATTAGCTGTACTTTTGAATCGCTTCCCGAATCCTTCCATTGGTAAGATTCAACAGGCGCGTTGCCTCTTCCCTGCTGGTGTCCGTCAGTTTCATCAAAATCGCCGTTTTTGCGTCCCCTTTTGCCTGCTCAGCCAACATCTCTGCTTCGGCATAGCCTACTCCGGTCACTTCCATCACGATCCGTTTTACCCGTTCCTTGAGCTTCAGGTTTGTCGCTTGGACGTTGACCATCAGATTGCCATATACCTTCCCCAGCTTGATCATCGTCGCTGTCGTCAGCATATTGAGAACCAGCTTTTGTGCGGAGCCAGCCTTGAGGCGGGTGGAGCCTGTCAAAACCTCAGGTCCCACGACAACGTTGATCGCCACATCTACCCCTTTGTTAATAAAGGAAGGCTGGTTGCAGGATAACGCAATAGTACGGGCGCCAATTCTCTGCGCTTCTTTCAAAACGCCAAGCACATAGGGAGTCCGACCGCTTGCCGCAATCCCTACCACAACATCCTTCTCGGTTACTCCATAGTTGTGCACATCCTCTTGTCCGAGCTCAGCCGAATCTTCCGCGCCTTCGACTGCACGGATCATGGCGGATGGTCCACCGGCAATCACGCCCTGTACCAGCTCTGGATTGGTACCAAAAGTCGGCGGGCATTCAGACGCATCGAGAATCCCTAGGCGTCCGCTCGTTCCCGCTCCAAAATAAAACAGTCTGCCACCCTGCTCCATAGCTGCGACGATCAGCTCGACTGCATCGGATACTTGATCCAAAACGCGCTCTACAGCGAACGGTACTTTTTTATCTTCATCGTTCATTAACTGCACGATTCCCCGGGTACTCAAGCGGTCCAGGTCCCGAGTGCCTTCGTTTTTTCCTTCGGTGGTCAAATCTTGTAAGTTCTCCAGCTTCAATGTCTCCGAACCTCCTTTTCTATTCATGTGTGCGACCCGTTGGTGTCCCCATCCTCGAGATGGCAGGATACAAAGTGATCGGGTGCCAGCTCACGCACAGGTGGAGCAGTCGTTCTGCAAATCTCCATGCAATGGCGGCAGCGAGGATGGAAGGTACAACCCGATGGCGGATTTGCAGGGCTTGGCAGGTCTCCCTCCAAAATGATGCGCTGGGTCGTCACGTGTGGATTCGGAACAGGTACAGCAGATAGCAAAGCTTGCGTATAGGGATGGGTCGGTTTTTCGTATAACGACCTCTTATCCGCTACCTCCACCACTTTCCCCAAATACATGACAGCGACCCGGTCGGAAATATGGCGCACGACGCTCAGATCGTGGGAAATAAACAAATAGGTCAAATGAAATTCCTTTTGCAAATCCTGCATCAGGTTCAAAATCTGTGCCTGAATCGACACGTCCAAAGCAGAGACCGGCTCATCGGCTATGATCAGCTTTGGCCGCAAAATCAGAGCGCGGGCGATCCCGATCCTTTGGCGCTGCCCCCCGGAAAATTCATGAGGGAAGCGATCCAAATGCTGTTTGGAGAGACCCACGATCTCGATCATCTCTTCCACCTGACGGCGACGCTCCTGTGCCGTACCTATTTCATGGATGATCAACGGATCTTCTAATATCTGCCCGATCGTTTTTCGCGGATTAAGCGATGCGAACGGGTCTTGAAACACGAGCTGCATGTCGCGGCGAGTTCGTCGCAGATCCTCTTCGTTCAGCTTGCGAATGTCGTTTCCTTCAAACAAAATTTCGCCGTCTGTCGGCTCGATCAGACGCAGGATACAGCGGCCCGTCGTCGACTTTCCACAGCCAGACTCCCCTACGATGCTGACGGTTTCCCCCGGATAAACCGTGAGATTGACCCCATCTACCGCACGCACAACTTTTTCCTTGCTGAAAAAGCCTTGCTTGCTAGTAAAATGCTTCGTGAGTGATTTGATTTCCAACAATGGTTTTGTCATTGTGCTTCCCCCTCGCTATACAGCCAGCACCGGCATTTTTGCGAATCGGAAACAGTCAACAGCTCCGGATTTTTTTGATGGCAAATATCCATCACCTGTGAGCAGCGCGGCGCAAAACGGCACCCTCGCGGCATTTCGCTCTGCAGCGGCACGGAGCCGGGAATCGCGTCCAGTCTCTCCTGATTCACGTTCACGCTCGGCATGGACTTCAATAGTCCCCTTGTGTAGGGATGCTGGGGATTGTCAAACAGCCCTTTGACGTCGGCTTCCTCCACGATCTGCCCCGCGTACATGACGATGACCCGATGGCACATCTCCGCTACTACCCCCAAATCATGGGTAATCAGCATGATCGACGTCCCTTGCTCATCACGTACTTTTTTCATCAGCTCCAAAATCTGCGCCTGAATGGTCACATCGAGTGCCGTCGTTGGTTCATCGGCAATCAGCAGCTTCGGCTCACAGGCCATCGCCATGGCGATCATGACACGCTGACGCATCCCTCCGGACAGCTGGTGCGGGAAGTCAGAGATGATTTCATCCGCACGCGGGATGCCGACGAGCTTGAGCAGCTGTATCGCCCGCTCTTTTGCCGCTTGCTTGGACAAGCCTAGGTGACGTCGCAGAGGCTCGCTGATCTGCTTTCCTATCGAATGCAGCGGATTGAGCGAGGTCATCGGCTCCTGAAAGATCATCGCAATCTGGTTGCCGCGTATTTTTTGCATTTCTTTATCGGAAAGGGTCAGCAGCTCCTTGTCTTGAAAGCGAATGCTGCCGCTCATTTCTACGTTTTTGCCTAATAGCTGCATGATGGACATGCTGGTTACGCTTTTCCCACAACCTGACTCGCCGACCACCCCGACGGTTTCACCAGGCTCGACTGTGAAGCTGACCCCTTCGATTACGGTCAGCTTTTTGCCAGATTGGAGAAAAGACGTTCGCAGATTATCGATTGTTAGCATGGCTGTCATGGGTTACTCCCCCTTTCACCTGATGCGTCGACTAGCTCGATTCCGTTCCAAATTTGATTGTGATGCGCGATTCGCCACGAACCGATGAGTGGACTTGCGACCGGATGCACACGATTTGTCAGCGTGATGACAGTCGCTTCCCGCAAAGGATCAGTCCAAATCGATGTTCCCGTAAAGCCCGTATGGCCATATGCGCGCTCGGAGACCAAATCTCCCCCCGTACAGCCAGCCGCCAGCTGATCGAGCGAGCCGCCCGTTGAGGAAGCGATCCATCCCAGCCCTCTTCGCTGTGCAGAAAAATCCGTGTGCGACCTCGTAGCTAAAGACCGCAAAAGCGGATCGATATAGACCGGAGCTTTCTGTGACGTCCAGATTTCCATATACCGTTCTGTATCACGAATGGTCGAAAAGAGTCCGGCATGACCGCTGATTCCGCCCAAGCCGTAGTGTGCGTTGCAGTCGTGCACCGTGCCGCAGATTACGCCTTGACGCCACTTAAAATGTGCCAGCTTTTCCGTCCATTCTGTCCCTTTCGAAAGATCAAATGATGCAAGGTTCGCCAAGTAGTTTTGCGCCATGTTTTGCTCGAAGCCGTTGCCGTTCTCGGTCTGCGCAATTCCACTAATTGCGAGAGACTTGTGCTGCAGAGGAAGATAACAGGTATTCTTCATCCCACTCGGCTGAAACAAAAGACGGGTAGCGAGCACGTCCAGCTCCTCATCCCAGATCCGTTCGAGCACAAAGCCCAGCAGCATGAAGCCCAAGTCGCTGTACACGACATGGCTGCCCGGATTGCTTTCCAATGTCTCTTCCTTCATCAACTGAATGTAGTCTACTCTGCCCTGACCGATTAGAAAATACGGCCGCCAAGCAGGCAGTCCAGATGTATGAGTCAGCAAATGGACGATCTTGATTTGCGATTTGCGTTCCGTGTCCTGCCCCTCTCCCAGCTCTGGCACATGCGCCAGAAGCGAATCAAAGAGAGACAGCTTTCCCGATTGCACGCTGAGTAAAACCAGCGGCAGCGTCACCATGACCTTGGTCAAGGAAGCCATGTCGTAGAGTGTCTGCGCATCGACTTGCGGCGCGTCTTCTCCCGCTCCCGTTTTTCCTTTGACGGTCGTCAGCGTAGGCGCTCCTTTTCTCATCAGACTGACAGCTGCACCCGGAAAAATACCACGGTTCATGCCGTCCTCCAGGCTTTGCTCCATCCGAACCATCAGCTCGATTCCGTTCATATCGATTCCGTTCATATCGATTCCTCCCGCCTACTTGCCGCGATGACGCGGATCGAGAATGTCGCGCACAGCATCACCGAACATGTTGCATGCCAAAATCGTTACGGTCATCGCAAGACATGGCCAAATGATCATTCCCGGCGCCAGCTCCATGTAGCGGCGTGCTTCCGAGATCATTCCACCCCAGGATGGGTCTGGCGGCTGAATCCCCAAGCCCAAAAAGCTCAGAGCCGATTCTGTCAAAATAGCACCGGAGATCGCCAAGGAGGATTGCACCAAGAGAGGTGCCGTTACATTCGGGAAGATTTCCAGGAACAAGATTCGCTTCGTACTCGCCCCGATCGCGCGGGCGCTTTCGACGTATTCCAAATTCTTGATGGAGAGCACCGCTCCCCGAACCGTTCGCGTAAAAATAGGAATATTCACAATCCCGATCGCCATGATCGTATTGAAGGTCCCCGGCCCTAATGCTGCCACGATCGCGAGCGCCAGCAATATTTCCGGGAAGGCAAACAGCACGTCCATACAGCGCATGATAAAACCGTCTACCCAGCGTCCAAAATATCCGGCAATCAAGCCAAACAGCGTTCCAAACACCACGCTGACCAAGACAGCCGAGACCCCTACCACGAGCGATACACGCGCGCCGTAAATAATCCGGCTCAATAAATCCCGCCCGAACTGATCTGTACCGAGCATAAAATCTCCAGAGCTGCCTTCCATCCGATGCTCCTGAAACATCTGGGTCGGGTCATGCGGTGCCAAAACAGGCGCCAATGCCGCCATCAGACAGAGCAGTAACAGCAACACGGAACAGAAGACTGCCGTTTTATTCGCTAAAAATCGCTTTCGAAATGTGCTCATGTCGCATTCCCCTTGTCAATACTTGATACGCGGATCAATCCAGGTATAGATCAGGTCGATGAGCAGATTGACCAGGACAAATACCAGAGCGACGAAAAGTACGCCTCCCTGCACGACCGGATAATCCCGCTGATAGATTCCTTCTAAAATGTACTGACCCAATCCTGGTATCGAAAACAGCTGCTCCACGATGACTGATCCGCCCAACAGGTATCCGATCTGCATCCCAGCGATGGTCACGATCGGAATCGAGGAGTTGCGGAAAGCGTGACCGATTACGACGGTCCATTGACTGTTTCCTTTTGCGCGTGCCGTACGGATAAAATCTTTGTCCATTGTTTCCAAAAAGGCAGAACGCGTCATCCGCATGACACCGGCAGCGACGACGATCCCCATGGTCACGGCTGGAAGAATAAATACCTTGAATGCCTCCACCGGATTTTCCCAAAAGCTGACGACATCAATCGGCGGAAACCAATTGAAATAAAGAGAGAAGCCGAGCAGCAAAAGCGTTCCTACAGCAAAGTTCGGTACAGAGATCCCCAAAAGCGTAGCGACACGGACGATAATGTCGGTCTTGGAATGCGCACGAATCGCCGAAAGAATCCCAAAAGGAATCGCGAGCACCCAACCGATCAGAACACCAAACACCGTCAGCTGCAGGGTGATAGAGAAGCGTTTGATAATTTGCGGCAAGATTTCCTCACCAGAGTGCACAGAAACGCCAAAGTCGCCCTTCAGCATTCCCCCAATCCAATGCAAGTATTGCGTAAGTAACGGCTGATCCAACCCCATGCTCTTGTGCAAAGCAGCGATGGCTTCCGGAGTAGCATTGGTGCCCAGCATGATGGATGCGGGATCGCCCGGCACCAAATGCAGGATGGTAAACACCAATACAGAGATGCCAAACAGGATGGGAATCAGGCTGATGATGCGTTTGATTAGATAAGATACCACTTTGGTTCCCTCCAAATTAGAAAACTTGGCTGCGCCAAGCTTTTGGCGGAGCCTTAGTTGCACTTATACTGGATAAGAATCCCGTAATTCTTATCTGTATTAGAAACTTGGCTCCGCCAGTGGCCAGGCGGAGCCTTTTATCATCCCTATGTTACTTGATGGAAGTCTTCACCAAAGAGTAGACTTCGCCCGCTGCCGTTGGTGTGAAATCGATGTTGTCACGTACAGCGTAGTAGTTCTTCGGAGATGCCAGGAACAGGTTTGGCGCATCTGCTACGAGCATGGTTTGTGCTTGCTCATACAGTTTTTTACGCTCTGCCTGATCTACTGTTCCTAATGCTTTTTGGACCAGCTCATCGTAAGCCGGGTTGGAGTAATTCCAAACGTTTGCAGAACCAGTGCTAGCGAAGAAGAAGCGCATCGAACGGTCAGCATCTACACCGGAAGTGTTGCGTCCTACCATCAGGTTCATGTCCTTGGACTTCCATACCTCGATGTAGTTGCCCCACTCCAGCTGATTGATCTTCGCGTTGATTCCGATTGCTTTCAGTTGTTGCTGAATCACTTGAGCGGTTTCTACCATGTCTGGGTACGTAGCAGCTGTTTCGATTTGCGTTTCAAATCCGTTCGGGAAGCCCGCTTCCGCAAGCAGCTGTTTCGCTTTTTCTACATCTGTTTTGTAAGTAGGGTAGCTCGCTGTATCCAGTGCCCAGTTGGTGATAGCTGGAGCGATTGGACCTGTCAGGGCAGCTTCGCCTTTCCAGACGGTTTGCACGATCTGGTTGCGGTCAACTGCATAGCTGATCGCTTCGCGTACTTTTGGATTGTCAAACGGCTTCTTGTTCACATTGATCCCCAAGTAGCTGTACTCCAGGGACTGATAGTTTTTCACTTGTACGCCTGGCTTGCCTTCCAAAAGCTTCGCGGAATCGGCAGAAATGGTGCTGATGTCGATTTTGCCGGAGCGAATCGCTGCCAAACGTTCAGCTTCGTCTTTCATGATCTGGAATTTGATTGTTTCTACTTTCGGCAGGTCTTTATTGAAGTAGTCCGGGTTTTTCTTCAACAGAACGTATTGGCCCGGCTCGCTTTTTTCCAGCTTGAATGGTCCTGTTCCGATTGCATCTTTGGTCAGATCGGTAGATCCGCTTGGAACGATGGAAGCATAGGCACTAGCTGTATTGGCGATAAACGCTGCATCCGCAGTTTTCAGCTTGAATACCACAGTCGTAGGGTCCTTCACTTCAATCGCCTCTACACTTGCGAAGTACGATTTTGCGATGGCACCTGTGTCAGGGTTCATGATGCGTTCAAAAGAGAACTTCACGTCGTCAGCTGTCATGTCTTTGCCGTTGTGGAACTTCACGCCTTTGTGCAGGAACATCGTAATGGTTTTGCCATCCGGTGCGATTTCCCACTTTTCCGCCAGGTTCGGAACGATGTTCATGTTCTCGTCCAGCTTGGTCAGGCTGTCATAGAGGAGCGCATATACACGTACGCTGGATGCAGCTGGAACCTTGTGCGGATCATAACCCACTGGCTCCTGCTCGGCTGCGACAACCAGCTCTGTTTTGGCTGCCGATTGTTCTTGTGCTTGACCTTCTTGCGGCTTCGCCTGGTCTGCTGGAGCAGCTGTTCCGCCGCCGCCTGAACAAGCGGTAAGCATCAGGGATAAAGATAGGAAAAAGCCTGCCAACACTCGTTTTCTCACGATGGTACCCCCTACGTGTCTTTTGTTTAAAAGCATATATTTCCTAACGGCACGGCTCTCTTGGCACCTGTTACAGAAGGCACGTTCGATGGTCGTCCCATTAGTGTCTCATGACCCAAAATGGCAAATGCGACAGCTTCCTTCGCGTCATCCGGCATTCCGAATTGCTGGGTTGTCGTGATGTGGATTCCTGCTCCCAGTTGACTTTGCAGCATGCGAAGAAGTGTCTGGTTGTGCGCGCCTCCACCGGAGACGATCACTTCCTCCACCTTGGTTGTGGGTAAGACGAATTGTAAGTAAGCCTGGGTGATGGAGGTAGCGGTCAGTGCCGTTGCCGTTGCAATCAGATCATGCTGCCCAAGTCCAAGCACTCCGCCCTCTGCCAGCAGCTCCTGAGCAAATGCGCGTCCATAAACCTCGCGTCCTGTGCTCTTAGGCGGCTTCATCTGATAGTACGGATCCTTCATCAGGCGACCCAGCAGTTCTTCGGAGACCGTACCGGCTTCTGCCAGCTTGCCTCCTTCATCATACCGGAGTCTTCCCTCGGTCACGATCTGGACGATCTGGTCCATGATCATATTTCCCGGCCCTGTATCAAAAGCGACGACTTCCTCGATGGATGCACCAGCTGGCAGGACAGTCACATTGGCGATTCCACCAATATTTTGCAGCAGCCTGCCCTTATTCGGATCCCGGAACAGGACGTAATCCGCGTACGGTACGAGCGGTGCTCCCTCGCCATCCGCTGCCAGATCTCTCGCCCGGAAGTTCCCTACCACCGGGATTCCTGTTCGTTCTGCCAGGGTAGACAGCTCCCCGATCTGCAGGGATGCGCGTACCTGCATCATGCCTGTCGGCCCGGGAAACGGTGTGCGTCCCGCAATATGCCAGATCGTTTGACCGTGCATGCAGACAGCATCGACTTCGTTTGCCGTAACCTTTGCCTGATCCATCAGCTGCTTGACAGCGTAGGCATACCACTCGGAAAGACCGTAATGAACGGCCGTGAGCTGATCGACACGAGCTGTCTCTACACTGCACAAGCTCATGACCCATTCTCGCAGTTCATCGGAATAAGGCATGTAATAAAACTCCCGCAGGGCTACGTCTTCGATCTCTCCCTCATCGTTTGTCCGGACCGCGACCAGGGCAGCATCGATGCCATCCAGCGAGGTGCCAGACATAAGACCGATGAGCAAATGCTCCTTTTTTGAGCGATAATCTAGCAGTTTCGCAGGCTGATCCATGATGCACCCCTCGCTTCGTTATGAAGAATAGTGAAAATATTCGCTTGTTTCCGCTTTCATTATAAGAAATAAAATTACATCAGTCAATCTATAATTAGTAAACTTTATTTCTTTTGGAGTTAATTTTGATAGAAAAAAGGGAAACGAGCCACTAGACAAAATCTAGGGCTCGTTTCCCTTTTTCCATTCTCATTAAAAATCAAAGTTGTCTGGATCTGGACCTACACGCAAGTTTTCATTCAACGCATCGATTTTCGCCATATCATCTGCAGACAGCT
This sequence comes from Brevibacillus centrosporus, assembly GCF_003710815.1. Taxonomy (GTDB): domain Bacteria; phylum Bacillota; class Bacilli; order Brevibacillales; family Brevibacillaceae; genus Brevibacillus; species Brevibacillus centrosporus. The sequence goes on along the minus strand of NZ_RHHP01000006.1, from coordinate 128,946 downwards.
CGAAGTTGAACACATCTGCGTTTTCCACGATGCGGTGCTCTTTAATCGATTTCGGAATGGTGACTACGCCGTTTTGCAAATCCCATCTAATGATGACCTGGGCCACCGACTTCTGATGACGCTCGGCAATTTCTTTCAGCACAGGATGATCGAGCAGCTGGCCTTGCATCAAAGGAGACCACGCTTCCATCTGAATGCCATTCTCCCGGCAAAAAGCTTGCAGCTCTTTTTGGGTCAGTCGCGGATGGAATTCGATTTGATCGATCATCGGCTTCATTTCTGCGTCTTTCATCAAATCCTCGAGATGGTGCACATGGAAGTTGGACACACCGATCGCTTTTACTCTTCCTTCTTTATAGATCGTCTCCAGCGCACGCCATGCTTCTTTATACTTGCCTTCTACCGGCCAGTGAATCAGATACAGATCGAGATAGTCCAGTCCCAGCTTTTTCAGGCTTGTTTCGTAGGCTGCCAAAGTAGACTCGAAGCCGAGATCTGAATTCCATACTTTTGAGGTGATGAACAGATCCTCTCTCGCAATACCGGCATCCTTCATCCCAAGTCGGATCCCTTCCCCTACGCCTTCTTCATTGCCGTAAATGGCAGCTGTATCGATGCTGCGGTAGCCGTTTCGGATGGCTGTGCGAACGGCATCCACAACCTCTGCTCCTTCTTCTACTTTAAACACGCCCAAACCCAGCCATGGCATTTTGACGCCGTTGTACAGTGTTGTTGTATCTTGCAAATGTTTTGTCATGAGAATGAAACCTCCTCGTTGTTTGGATTGTTTTTCCTTACCCTAGACTTTCCATCCTTGCTCTCCAATACTCGGCTTATAGCAGTCAGGATGACGGCCCCGGCCACCATGATGCCTCCGACCCATGTCGTGTGAATGAGTCCGATCGTGTCCGTAATCACGCCTCCCAAGTAGGCGCCAATCGCGATGCCTGCGTTGAAGGCTGCGATGTTGATCGCGGACGCAACATCCTTCGCACTCGGTACAAACCGTTCTGCGAGAATAACCACGTACACCTGAAGACCAGGGACATTCATAAACGCCATGATGCCCATGAAGAAGATCGTGATGAGCCCGGCTACCTTAAAAGGTACAGTGGCAAACAAGACGAACAGGACGATCGCCTGAATGACGAACATGATAAACAAGGCAGTCAATGGATTTCGGTTAGCCAGCTTTCCACCCATCATGTTGCCAATCGCGATGGCAATTCCGTATACCAGCAGAATGACAGCAACCTGTCCTGCTGTGAAGCCAGTTATATCAGTAAGCAATGGCGACAGATACGTAAAGACGACGAATGTCCCGCCATAGCCTAGGGTAGTAATGATGAACATCAGGAGCAAACGGGAATTTGTAACCAGCTTGAGCTGATCGCCAAACGTCGTTTTGACTCCTTTGCGCAGGTTTGATGGAACTAGCAGCATGTTGGCAATCATCGCAATCACTCCCACGATGACGATCGCCATAAAAGCCGTGCGCCATCCGAGCTGTTGCCCCAGATACGTACCCAGTGGCACTCCAGTCACCGTGGCGACAGTCAAACCCGTGAACATGAGTGAGATGGCACTCGCCCGGCGATCATTGGGTACCAGGTCAGCGGCAATCGTCGAGCCGATCGACATGAACACGCCGTGAGCAAACGCGGATACGACACGCCCGATCAAAAGCATCGTGATGCTGGTGGCAGTTGCTGCAATGGCATTTCCTACAAGGAAGAAAGCCATAATCCAGAAAAGCAGCATTTTTCGCGGAACTCGCGAAGTCAATGATGTGAGAACAGGGGCCCCAACGGTAACGCCTAGTGCGTATAACGTAACGGTCAGTCCTGCTGTTGTGACCGGGATTTGCAAGTCTAACGAAATCAGCGGCAACAACCCTACGCTAATGAATTCAGTTGTACCGATCGCGAAAGCACTGATCGCCAAAGCTAGCAATGCCAGCGTGCTTCGCTTTTTACTTTCAGACACGTCAATTCCTCCTTATGAAATGAATGAATCGTTCGTTCACCTGGGAACGATCGTAAATATGAGTATGGTGAATACCAGCTAGCAAATGCTATTATGGGTGATAGAATTCCGAATGAAAAGTACCCACTTTTTTGTACTGTAGTTACCAAAAAGTGATACAGGCACTTTTTAGTGCCTATCTAGAAGGAAGGTATGGTCATGAAGAAAAAGAAGTACAATATCTCTGTGGAAGCCACGCTTGAAGTGATCGGCGGCAAATGGAAATGTGTGATCCTCTGCCATTTGACCCATGGCGAAAAACGAACGAGCGAGCTGAAACGCCTCATGCCTGGCATCACCCAAAAAATGCTGACGCAGCAGCTGCGGGAGCTGGAAGAAGACGGGATTATCAACCGGATCGTCTATAATCAAGTTCCGCCAAAGGTCGTTTACGAGCTTAGCGAATACGGCTTGAGCTTACGCGGCATTCTCGACACTCTGTGCGCGTGGGGGGAACGACACATCATTCGCGTGTATGGGGATACAGCGGACATGCTGGAGGATAGTATTTTAAATCACAAGAACTGATGTGATTCTTTTCACTCGCATCCGTCCACATTAGAAAACTTGGCTGCGCCAAGCCTTTTGGGGCAGTCTTAGTTGCACTTATACTGGATAAGAATCTTATAAATTCTTACTGTATAACGAAAAAAGCCGATTCCAATGAATCGGCTTTCCCCTATTTTACCCTCGTTTTTTATACAAACAGGCTGATCAGATTGCCATCAGGGTCGGCGACAATCGCATAGCGCTGCCCCCAGAAAGCGTCCCACGGTTCCTTATGTCCGTGGTAACCATGCTCCACCAGTTTTTCGTACAAGGCATTCAAGGCATCCGGGCTCTCGCACAAAAACGCCAGCTCGATGCGATGCCCCGTAGGCTCTTCCCATCCCCCGTAAACACCCTTTGCCACCTCTACCGAGTCAAAGGCAAGACGAACACCCTCCTGCGCCACTTCTACGTGCATCTCGTTGTTAGCGCTCTCCGGAATCTCCAGTCCGAGCAGACGATAAAAATCCAGTGCTCTCCTCATGTCCTGCACGACGATTCCAACCATATCGAGTTTGATTCCCATTGTAATGTGATCACTCCTTCTTATTCGGGGAGGGAAAGCTCCTGTCTCACACGTTTCGGCAGCTTTTGAAGGACCATCTCATGAGCGTGAGCGATGAGCCGCTCCCACAGCTCCTGTGGAATATCTGCATCAAAGTAAATGGAATTCCAATGCGTCTTATTCATGTGATAGCCGGGTATGATCCCCTCGTAAATTTCACGCAGCTCATCCGCGCGAACCGGATCACATTTTAACGTGAGAATGCCTTTTCCTTTCGCAGGCAGCATTTCCCGCCCTTCCTCTTGCTTCCAGTATAGCCAAAGAACGAATGCCCGACTTGTAAAAAACGGACAAGTTTACGAGCGTACTTCCTTTGGTTCGCCGGCCATAAATACGTGGGAGGGCGGTATGCCGTAGTACCGTTTAAACTCTTTGATCAAGTGAGGCTGATCAAAATAGCCGTATCGATGCGCAAGCTGCGTCAGCTGTTCCTTCGGCGTCCGGTATAGCGCTTGCAGCATGCTTTGAAAACGTATAATCTGCGCCAGCTCCTTGGGGGAGACTCCCAGCTCATAGTGGAACATCCTGCGCAAGTGGCGTTCACTGAAGCAAAGCTTTTCCGACAGCTCCGCTACGGACAGGCTGCCGTGTGTGTCGTACAGATAAGCCATACTCGTTTGCAAAAGGCTCTCCGAGAGCGATACCTGCTGCTCTAGGCAGTTGCACAGCTTTCTTTCTACGATCGCAATCCTGCCTTTCACGTCTTGTGCTTCCCGCATTTCTTCTACCAGCAAGCCCGACTCACTCCCCCATAGATCTTCGAGAAGGGGATGACTGCCGCGGAAAGCAGAAACCGGGTAACGCAGAAATTGCCGAACCGTTGAGGAAAAAAAGCGAATCCCAAAAAGCGATTGAGGTTCCATGAGATGGATCACCTCAAAGCTTGTCATCAGCTCCGAGATAAACGCTGCCTTGGCCATGTTCGCAGCGCGCAAATCGACGATGATATCGATGCAGCCATCCGGAACAATGCGATGCAGCTGTGTCTGCTCCCCTGGCACAAACTCGCTCGTCCAATAACACGCCACATAGGGCTCCAAGCTTTTGCCAGGCTCGTACTCGCGATATAGATAATGCGGCTGTGAAAGCCCCTTCTCAAGGATCGGCGGCTGCAGCGGGCGATGCTCACGATTCATAGTAAGGTATCTCCCTCTCATTCTTTATGATCGGTAGGTAACCAGCCCGACAGGACAGCCCCTCCACTCGGGTGATTGCCTGCTGTAAGCTCTCCTCCGTGACGCTGGATGATCCGCTTTGATATCGTCAGACCCAGTCCCGCTCCCCCCGTAGCCCGATTTCTCGACTGCTCCCCCCGATAGAGCGGCTCGAAGACACGGTTTACTTCCTCCTGTGAAAAACCCTGCCCTGAATTGTGAATGGTGAACGCCACTCGGTCTCCTTCTGAGCAGGTTTCAATCATGATCCTTCCATGGACAGGCGTGTAGCGCACGGCATTATCCAGCAAATTGTTCATCGCTCGCTCCAATAAGTGTGCATCTGCCTGGATGACACAATCATTAGGTGTGAAAGCCGTGACGACCGTTATTTGCTTCTGTTGCGATTGAAGTTTCAGGCTATCGATCGATTTCTGAACAATTTCGTGAAAGCTTGCCTCTCTCATCGCAAGCTCGTCTTCCTGGTACTCCATCCTGGTAAAGGTGAAAAGATCCTCGACCAACCGATCCAACTGCAACGACTTCTCCTTGCAAACCGCTACATACTTCGCCACTTGATCCGGCGTTTTTGCGATCCCTTGCTCGAGACCGTCCAAATAACCCCGCAAGGCAAACAACGGTGTCCGCAAGTCATGCGCTACGGCCGCAATGACGAATCGCCGTTCCTCCTCCAAATCAGCTTGTTTGCGGTAAGAGATTTGTAGTCCATTCACCATGACTTCAAACCCATCTCGAACCTCATCTATTTCTTTAACCGTCGTTTGGGGAAGCTGTACATCCAAATCGCCAGCAGCAATCTGCCGAGCAGCCTGTCCCATCCTCTCAAGAGGTCCGAGAAGCAGCCTTCGCATTTGGAGGCCAATCATAAAGAAAGCGAGCAGCAGCCCTGCAAACGCAGCGATCATGGGAATCCTGTACGAATCCTGCCTTTCCACTCCCAATTGTACAGAATGGGTCGTGATGAAGAGTGTCGCGACAAAGAAGACCCATGGCAGCAAGGAGAGAAGCACCAGGCTTAACAAGGAATAGGTGCGTATACGAAACTTCCTCATATCACACCCCCTCAAATCGATAACCTACGCCCCAGACGTTGGTCAAATGTTGGGGATGGTCCGGATCCAGTTCAATTTTCTCGCGGAGGCGACTCAGGTGAACTCGGATTGTATGTTTGTCACCGACGCCGTCCCAGAACTTCGCGAGCAATTGCTCATAGGTAAACACCTGCCGAGGATGTTCTGCAAACAAACGCAGAAGCTCATATTCCTTTGGAGTAAGCGAAGTGCTCCTCCCCTCTATCCATACCTCTCTTGTAGACAGGTCGAGCTTGATTCTTCCGTAATCCAACACCCGAGAAGCACCCTCTTTCTGCATTCCCGCACGTCGCAAAACAGCCTTTACACGAGCTACGATCTCTTGGGCTGAAGCCGATTTTACGATATAATCATCGCCGCCGAGTGTCAGTCCGCGAATCTTGTCCACATCGTCACTGCGAGCACTGAGAAACAGAATGGGAACGCTGCTCTGCGTCCGAATGCGCCGGCAGAAATCATATCCCGTTTGACCCGGCATCATGATGTCCAGGATGATGCAATCAATGGTGCTCTGTTGATATACAGCCCATGCTTGCTCTGCGTCATTTGCCGTCTCGACCAGAAACCCGTCGTTCTCCAAAAAGTCCCGCATTAGCTCCACGATGCTTTGGTCATCGTCTACGACCAAAACAGTAGGTCTTTCACTCACGCTAGATCCCGCCTTCACTTCCACGTTGTTTCCTCTAAGTGTATCATCACAGCTGGAAAAACAAACAAGCTGTGTGCACATTGTGATGGTTTGTTGAGCGTTTTGTTACCCTTTTCTTACGTGGTTTGTGAGATTCACTTGGTATCCTTCTATCCGTGGCTGAATAGAAGGAGGTCTTTTTGATGCTGAATGTTCAAATTGTGCTGTTTGATGGCTTTGATCTGTTGGATGCCATTGCCCCTTATGAAGTATTTTGCGCGGCCGGGATGACGGCCGGCGGAGGCGTGCATGTGGAATTCGTCTCGGCGGACGGTCCAAGACACGTCATAAGCGGTGTCAACGGAGTGAAGCTCGAAGCGAGAGGCAAGCTTTCCCCCGATCAACAGGGCATTATTTTGGTTCCTGGCGCTTCGGGGGAGCTGGCCGGGGATGGCCCCGACTCCATTCCTGTACTACTCGCCCGAGCCTCAAATACGGAATTGACTGGGATGCTGGTGCGAGCACTGGAGAATCCAAAGATCGTAGTTGCTACCGTCTGTGGAGGTTCTCTCGTGCTGGCCATGGGAGGAATGCTGGAAGGAAGGCCCGCAGTTACGCATCACTTAGGGATGGATGTGCTTGGGGAGACGGGTGCCATTCCCGTTAACGCCCGGGTCGTCGATGACGGAAATCTCGTTATGGGAGGTGGTGTAACCTCTGGTCTCGATGTCGCTCTCTATCTGGTAGAACGAGAACTGGGTCCTCGCATTACGCATGAAGTAGAGCAGCTTTTCGAATATGAACGGAGAGGTACAGTCTGGCGCAGCACTGGAATTTCCCCCGGAGATGGGGCAAAAATCGGTGATCCAAATGCTTCGAAGGATTCTTCAAGCTTTTTGGAAGTGAGAGCAACTGCAAACGCGAGTACGAGTTCCAGCGCTTCACCCTCTTTATTCGAAGGAGAGTGGGATGCGACCATCGAGACCCCTGTCGGAGGGCTGATTGTCAAACTCCACATCGCAACTGTTCATGGTGTTATTCTGCGACTGACCTTGAAGTTTGAGGTTATGGTTGATGGTGACCAGATGACGGGAATTGCCAAAGCTGGTGTATTGCCCTCGTCCCGTTTAAGCGGGCATCGGATATAGGCTGGCGAGAGCATGGATAGACGCTATTCCTTTTACAAGCTGACCGCGTTTGCCATTTTGCTTTACATTCTTTATGTCATTGCCACCCATTTCATCCTCGATCCAGGTGCTGAGGCGTTTCTTCAGCATAAAGTCGATATTGAGCATGAACTGAAGCCCCAAATCTGGTTAACGGTCATGTACATCCATGTAGGATTCGCCTGCCTTGCCATGGCATCTGGGTTCATCAATTTTTCAGCCCGTACCTATGAGACGCACCGCCGCTTTCATCGCGTGAACGGCTATGTGTATGTATCGTCCGTGCTCATTGTCATTCTAACCTCAGGATACATGGCACCCTACGCTACAGGTGGAAAAATAAGCAGCATAGGCTTCAATCTGCTCAATATTCTCTGGCTCTTTCTCACATCGACAGCACTGGTCCAAATCTTTCAGAAACGGGTTCTTCAGCATCGTCGATGGATGATCCGAAGCTTCGCCTTTTGCTTTACAAATCTGTTTATCCATCTGCTCACGTTTGTGTTTCATCAGATGATCGGTATTGCTTACGTAACTAGCTACACGCTTGGACTATACTCAACGATCTTGCTCGTGCTCCTGATTCCGGAGGTGCTAATACGGATGGGCAAACCGCTCCAAACCTATCCCCATCCAAGAGAGAAACAGAGACCTCATGTCTGATGACGGATTCAACCGAACACCTCCTCACGCTTCTCCTGCCTGCCGTATATCATAGCGAGAATGGACTATTTTTCAAGCGAGGTGCCTGGTGTATGATCTCCTCCTCTAAATGGAGCCTCCACAAGTTCTTTGCCAAAAGCCCGCACATCCGTCCTTTTTTGCCGCCGACCTCTCTGTATCAGCCCGCTTTGCTCAGCACCTATCTGGGCAAGTACGATACCGTCTACATTAAGCCGACGAGAACGCATATGGGAAAAGGCATTTTACGCGTACAAAAGCTTGATGGCGGCTATCAGTTCGTAAAGGAACGAGGGGAAGCGGTTCGCGTCTCCACTCTCGAAGAACTGCAGAAAATGCTGGATAAGCAGCTAGTGGAGAAAAATTACATCATTCAGAAAGGAATCGATCTGGCACAGTTGAATGGACGTCCCTTTGACATCCGGGTCATGATGATGCGCAACGGCCTCGGCAGATGGCAATACGCGGGAATGCTCGCAAAAGTAGCTGGGTCTGACAGCGTGATTACAAACGTAGCCCGTGGTGGCGGCTATGCGGTCTCCGTACCTCATGCACTGGAAAAATCACTGTCCGTGGATGCCAGCGAAATTCGCAAAATCGAACAAAATCTCATTCGACTGAGCTATCAGGTGTGTTCTCATTTCAATAAATACAGGCACTCGGCCCAAATCGGCGTCGATTTTGCCATCGACAAGCACGGGGAAATTGTGGTGATCGAGGTCAATTACGACTTTCCCTCTCATGGACTATTCGCCAAGCTCAAGGACAAAACCTACTTTCGAACGATCAAACGTCTCCATTACCAGTACCGCAATCGGGTGAAACGAAAAAAGGCAGTGAAAAAGCGGCCAGTTACGTAGCTGTCTATGCCGCTTCCTTTCACGATGTTTCAGCAAAAAGGAAACAACCTGAGTCGCATGAATCCCGAACTCAGGTTTCCATCACGCCCTGATTTCTACGAATGGGCAGGCTGCGTGCCTTCCAGCATGGAGGTGCAATTCGGGCAGCGCGTCGCTTTGATCGGAATGGATGTGATGCAATGCGGGCATTCCTTTGTCGTTACTTCCGGTTTGACCTCTGCCTGCTTGCGCTTGAAGCGGTTCAGCTGCTTGATGACCATAAAGATCGAGAAGGCGATGATCAAAAAGTCAATAATGCTGTTGATGAACAAGCCGTAGTTGAGTGTCGCTGCTCCTGCAGCCTTTGCATCCTGGAGTGTCGCATAATGCGATCCGTTCAGGCTGATAAATAGATTGGAAAAATCAACTTTGCCAAGCAGCAATCCGATTAAGGGAGTAATGATGTCATTTACCAACGAAGTCACAATCTTACCAAAAGCCCCCCCGATCACGACACCGACTGCCAGATCGAGTACATTTCCTTTCAAGGCAAACTCTTTAAACTCTTTTATCAAGGCTATCCTCTCCTCATTCCCGTTTTAAACTCCATATGCTCTACATGACGTACTTCAAAAAGTGCTCGACAAAGCGCTCATGGTCAACCTCGAGGCAGACATCGACATTTGGCGTGGAAGCAGGCTGCTCCCGTCTGTCCCCAATGGTGCGCGCATCGCTGGCACTTCCTGATGTATCGACTTGGACGTGCATTGGATATGCCGTCACAAAGCTAGGGTCAATCACAACACCGACTGCAAGCGGATCGTGCAGGGCGCAGCCGAGTACATTTCCCACCTTGGCGTAGGCGTCCATATAAACCTCGCACATATCCGCGAAGAAATGGCTGATCTTCGTATCACTCTCTCGCCATTGCTGCAGATGCTCTCTCGTGAGCAGCGTCTGCATCGTGACATCCAAGCCAACCAAGGTGATGGGGATACCCGACTGAAAAACGTAGGATGCGGCTTCTGGGTCTGCACAGATGTTGGCCTCTGCTACCGGCGTTCGATTCCCTGGCACGGTCACCGCTCCCCCCATCACGACCACTCGCTCTACCAGTGAGACGATTTCGGGAGCTGCCATGATCGCCAGTGCCAGATTGGTCATGCTTCCAACGGTAATCAGCGTGATTTTCTGTGGATGTTCTTTAATCGTCGCGATCATAAATTCAGCTGCACGCATCACCTGTGGTGCTGCGGAAGGAAGCGGCAGCTCGACGTTTCCCAATCCGTTCTCCCCATGAAACAGCTTTGCTTTTTCCTTCAGCTCACGGACGAGCGGCTTGGATGCTCCGGGGTAGACCGGAATCTCACCTGCTCCTATAAGCTCCAGCACCTGCAGCGTATTTCTCGTCGCCTCCTCCACTGTGATATTGCCAAAGGTCGTCGTCACGCCACAAATCTCCAGATCAGGAGAATGTACCGCGTAGGAAAGCGCCATGGCATCGTCAATCCCCGTGTCTACGTCAATGATGACCTTTTTCATGTCTACCAGCTGCCTCCTTCTGCTCTGCAAAGTCCACGCAGCCACTCTCGGAGGGAATCTCCTTCAACAGCTGCTGCAACTTCCGTATCGATCCCCACACTCGGCTTTTTGCGCAGATCCGCCAAGACGGCTCCACGAGACAGCGTGCTGCGACACTCTATGGAAAGCTTCATCTGCTGCTTATGTATGAATTCCGGATGGATAGCGGCGACCATCGCGCCCCATGCGTCCAAGCGGGCACTCGCCCTTAGCGCCTGGGCGCCTGCTTCTTCTGACGCCGGCAACATTCCTTTTTGTATGGCTGCTGCCAAAATCGCTTGCCCCTCTTCCTCTGTCAGCCGCAATCGCTCTGTCGCGTCAAGTGGGACCAGCACCAAGGGAAAACCAGCTGCCCATACGAAAGCAGCGGCCTCCGGGTCCGCATACATATTTTTTTCCGCGACAGCCGTCACATTCCCCGGTACACGAATAGCACCGCCCTGCACGACGACCTGCTTCACTTTTTCGGGCAGTCTTGGATCGATTGCTGCTGCCTTTGCCAGATTGGTCAAGCTTCCCAGCGTGATCACGGTAAGCTCTCCCTTCCATTCCTGCGCCTTTTCAACTAACAGGCGCGCTGGCCCCTCTCCCTCTACTTTGGGAGTAGCAAAAAGGGAGGCACCGTCTCCCATTGCAACAGGAATCTCTGCACTTGGCTTGACAATCTCGATGCACTTTTGGATAAGCGCTCGTCCCTGCCCTGACTCGTCACCGCTATATCCGATCCCCACGATCTCTGTTGCTGGCGATTGCAAGGCATACCATAAGGCGATCATCTGATCACTGCCACCGCTGCAATCGATAAACAGCCTTTGCTTTCCAGTCAATGTACTCACCCCTTACCCAGCCTCTCCTATCAACCAATCAGGTACTACCCTATGTAGGTGTATTCATACTACTTCTCGCCTATTGCATCCTGCTAGCAACTATTTTACACTTAACGATGACTTCGACAAAATCCGCCACATTTCGCAAATTTCCTGACACGACCCGTCGGCTGTCGAAGCAATGAACCATTGGTCATGAACCAACAAAGGAGACAGGGTCATGTTTTCGCTTGAATCCTCGACAAATGAACTACTTTCCCTAGCCAAAGCACAGCTCCTACGTGCACTGCATCAACACAGAACAAAGCCTTATTTGCCCATATGGGGGGAGCTTTACACCTCTTTGCGTGACATCGTGCGGCACGGCCAGCAATGGAAGGAAGACGTTCTCGTCTACCCGATGCGCCCTACCGGAACCCTTTGGTATCTGTACAAGGACAATCACTTTCTGGCTGATCTCCCTGATCCGGGCATTACCATATCCATGACTCGAGAACAGCTGTTGGAAGCACTGCTCAAAGGCAGTTTTCCTCCTCAGCATAGCGAAGATAGGTCCATCGAAGGATAGTCGATATCCAGATGGGCCTTTTTATGTATGCGGCCAATAGACAAAAAAAGCCCAGGTATCAAAACCTGGGAAGAGGTAGTACGGAAGTAATTACGTGAATAGCTTTATTTTATATCGAAAGACCCATATCATCTAGCTGTATTTTTAGGTATATATGCCTAATTTCACCTATAACAAAATGATTCAAAAAAAGTAGGCGGCCCTCCTGCACAGTTTGGGTGCCGCCATCCCGAACTTCCCCAAGTTCGTTCATACAGGCATTGTACTATGAATCTCTGATATCGAAAAGTGTCAGGTTTTGTTTTATATCAAAATATTGAAAAAATCGATAGCTTTGTCCAAGTTTTTATGAAAGTGCCCTGGTTCTGTGTGAAGAGCCAGGGCACTTTCTTTATTTGTTATCGCCACCTACCGCATCAGCTGCCCTAGGCCCAAAGAGAATGTAAAGATAGACGTATTGACTTACACTCACTCTGGGAAAAACAAACGCGATGCTCGTCTTGCCTTCCATTTGCCTGACCATATACCGCAGGTTGCTCGTTTTGATCTTTTTCATAATGCGGGACGCTTCTCGCCACGTTACGGAAAATTGGACGTTTTTTTCCATCAGCCATACACCTCACGCGGCTAGTATGCCCGAATTGGAAAAATCCAACACCTGGTGTCATTCGTAACGCAGCGCGTCAATCGGTTTTAACTGTGCTGCTTTTCGAGCCGGATAGACCCCAAAGACGACCCCTACCAGAGAAGATGTCAAGAACGCATAGAGAATAGGGGATACACTAATCGCGGTCGTCATGCCTCCGAACTTGCTGATCAATAGAGCTGCCCCCACGCCGATCACGATTCCGACAATTCCCCCGATGAGACTGAGCGTCACTGCCTCGATCAAGAACTGGCGCAGGATGTCTCCCCGCTTTGCCCCAATCGCTTTGCGGATACCGATTTCCCGCGTACGCTCGGTGACGGAGACAAGCATAATATTCATGACACCGATCCCGCCGACAATCAAGGAAATCGCGGCAATTCCTGACAGCAGCGCCGTCATGGAGCTGGATACCTCCTGTGCCGTGCTGAGGATGTCAGACTGGGAGGTAATGCGGAAGTCGTCTGCTGTTTGCGGACGGAGATTGTGATTGGAACGCAGCGTGCTCTGAATGTCTGCCTGCGCCTGCTCCATCTGATCCGCAGAAGCCGCTGATACATAGATGGTTCCCACATTTTTGCCTCCCGTCAGCCGACTCATCGCTGTGGTGATCGGGATGAGAATTCTGTCGTCGTTGTTCGTCATTCCGGAGCTTCCCTGGCTTTTTAAAACCCCGATAATCGTAAACGGTATCCGGTTGATTTGCACCGTCTGCCCAATCGGGTTGGTGCTATTGTTCGCAAACAGATTGCTGGCTACCTCGGTTCCGATTACCGCAACGTTGAACTGCTGCTTGACCTCAAAGTTGGAAAAGAAGCGCCCACTCTCCACCTGCGCGTTTCGCACCTGCAAAAACGCAGCTGTCGTCCCTTCCAAGGAGCTGGAGTAGTTGCTTGCTCCCCAGACAATCTGGGCTCTCCCATTGACGCTCGGTGCGACACCAGACACGGACTCCTTCGTCACGATCGCTTCGGCGTCCGCCAGTGTCAGCGTATTGAGAGAGCCCGCTCCCAGATTGACTCTCCCCTGCGTCGCCTGTCCCGGCGATACGATCAACAGATTACTCCCCAGCCCATTGATCTGGGAGGCCACGCTGCTGGATGTCCCTTCCCCGATTGCGACCATCGCGATCACGGCTGCGACCCCGATGATAATACCGAGCATGGTGAGAATGGAGCGCAAACCATTGGCCCTGATGCTTCGAAATGAGATCCGTACACACTCGATAAAACTCATCGCTTCACTTCCTCTAAAAACGCTCTTCTACGCTTCGTTACCACTTCATTGGAGACGATTTGCCCATCCCGGAAGCGGACGATCCGCTTGGCATATTCTGCGATATCCGGCTCATGCGTTACGAGAATAACCGTCTTTCCGGCATCGTTTAGCTGCTGAAAGATTCCCATGATTTCTTCACTGGTCCGGGTATCCAAAGCACCCGTCGGCTCATCTGCCAGCAAAATAACAGGGTCGTTGACCAACGCTCGTGCGATGGATACCCGCTGCTGCTGCCCACCGGAAAGCTCATTGGGCTTGTTGTTCAGCCGCTGTTCCAAGCCTACATCGATCAGAGCCTTGATGGCCCGCTCCCGTCTTTCTCGGGCAGGCGTGCCTCCATACAAAAGCGGAAGCTCCACATTTTCGACCGCTGTCGTACGCGGCAGCAGATTAAAGTTTTGAAAGACAAACCCGATTTTTCGATTCCGAATCTCCGCAAGCTCATCATCGTGAGCTTCCGATACGGGATAGCCATCCAAGTAAAACTCCCCAAAGGTCGGTTTATCCAGACAACCGATCACGTTCATCATCGACGATTTCCCTGAGCCGGACGGGCCCATGATCGCGACGAAATCTCCTTCCTCGATCGTCAGGCTGACACCTCGCAGCGCTTGAATTTCCTGATCTCCGATGCGGTACAGCTTTTTTAGGTCCTCGATTTGTATGACTGGTTTCATTTTCTATCGACCCCTCATTCCGCCGCCTCCCCCGCTTGGGAAGCCACCACCCATTCCTCCACCGAAGCCGCCGCCAAAGCCGCCCATTCGGCTGGAGTTTTGATTTGTCGTGGGAGAGGTCGCTGTATTCGCCAAAATGACGACTTTGTCCCCTTCGCTCAAACCTTCTGTAATTTCTACGCGATCTGAGGCAAAAAAGCCGATCTTCACAGGCTGGAAGCGATATTGTCTTGCCCCATTTCCTGCGTTGCCGCCGCTTCGCGTGTTACCGGCGTTCTCTGTACCGCCTTTGCCTCGCGCATTGCCTGTGTTCTCTGCATTTTCTGCCGTGTACAGATAGACACCGTCTTTCCCGTTCAGCGTTTGCAGGGCTTGAGCTGGAACGACCAGAACGTTCTGATGAGTACTGATTTCGATGGAGACATTCATATTCATCCCGATTTTCAGCATGCCATCCTTATTGGCTACCGACAGCAGGACATCGTAGGTCGTCACCCCGGATTCTGTCTTCGCCTCCGGATACACCAGCTTCACACTGCCTGTAAAGGTTTCGTCCGGATACGAGCTCGTCGTAAAGTTGACCTTCAGCCCTTCCTTCACTTTTCCAATGTCGCTTTGGCTGATTTGCGCCATGACTTCCAGATTTCCTGAGTTGGAGTTGTCCATAATGATGAAATCACTGCCGGGTATTTCGCCAACATTCCCATTCAGCTGTACGATCACACCGTCCATCGGCGCTTTTAACGTTACGGCATTCAAAGCCTTCTGGGCTTGCTGGAGCTGCGCTTTCGCCTGCTCTACCGCTGCCTTTGCCGACAGAAGCGTCGATGCGTCTGGCCCTTCGTTGGCTTCATTGACAGCTTCTACAGCTGTGTCATAAGCAGCCTGTGCCTGCTCGATTTTGCTGCTGGACTGGCCTTTTGTCTGGCTTGCGGTCAACACAGCTGTATGGTAGTCCCGTTGAGCAGAATCGAGGTCGGTTTGCGCCGCATCGTACTCTGTCTTCGATATCGCTCCTGCTTCATAGAGCGCTTTTTGGGAGGCATACGTTTTCTGTGCATTTTGCAGGGCAGCTTTCGCCTTTGCTTCATCGTTGGTCGCTTTTTGCGAATCTATCGACTGCTTCGCCTGGTCCAGCTCGATCTTCGCCTGATTGACAGCTGCTAGCAGCGTCTTCATCTCTGCCGAGGTTTTGCGTTTCTGCGCTTCCTCCAGCTTGGCCTGTGCCGATAAAAGGCTTGCTTGCGCATTTGTTACCTGAATTTGCGCTACAGAATCATCCATCGTTGCGAGCACTTGGCCGGCTTTGACCTGATCGCCTACCCCGACCTTGATGGAGGAAATCGCATCCTTGGCGTCCTCGGCATCCGAAAAGGACAAGGAGGTACGCTTCGATGCCTGTACAGCACCTGATGCCAAAACCGTCTCTGAGACGTCACCTTTTTGTACATTCACGACCTGAAAGGCAGCCTGCGCTCTGCTCGGCGTTGATAGAGACTGATAGCCATATACCCCTCCTCCGATCAGTACGACTGCCAACCCTACTATGATCCATCGCTTTTTGTTCGTTCTCCCTTTGGAGAAAAACGTGCGTTTCTTATCGGTCTGGGTCACTTTTCAAACTCCTCCCGTGGCTTTCTTGTTTGCAGCTAGTAGCATCTGATGGGATCAATATACGGAAGAAATACGTCAGCATCGCGTCAGATTTGAGGAATGAATAGCAAAAAAAAACGACTCTGCCAAAAAAGCAGCGCCGTTTTTTTCCTAGCTATTTTCGTAGAATCAACGTAAAGGTCGTCCCTTTTTCCGAGCTTTGGGTCAGCACCAGATTTCCGCCCAATGCCTGCGCGATCATCCGGCTAAAGGAAAGCCCTAAGCCAAGTCCTCGCACCGTATGCTTCTTCTCCTCTCCTCGATAGAACCGATCGAATACATACGGCTGCTCGGACAAGGGAATCCCCATCCCATTGTCCTGCACGACGATCAAAATCTCATGATCCGTCTCGGACAAGCGCACATCAATCCGTCCGCCAGGGCCTGTAGCTTGGGCAGCGTTGTTCAGCAAATTGTACAGCACCTGCTGGATGCGCAGGGGATCTGCCTGGGCAACGATGGGCTTCGTCGGCTTTTCAAGCTGCAGCATCAGCGTGTCATCTTCTTGACCAATCCGCCATTGATGCGTGATTTCCTGGACCAGCTCGTGAATGTTTTGGCTCTCAAGGCGAATACGAATATCCCCTACCGCAAACGAATTAAAATCGAGCAGATCTTCCACCATCTTTTGCAGGCGAGCCGTTTCCTTCGAACAGATTTCCAAAAACTCTTTGGCTTCCACGCCACTGACGATATCATCCTTGACCGCCTGAACCAAACCGCTGATCGAGGTGACAGGCGTTTTCAGCTCGTGTGTTACTCCTGCGAGCAGCTCAGTCCGCATCATTTCCAGCTGGCGCAGACGATCCGCCATCTCTTTGAAGGAGTGAATCAGCTCGTAGATTTCGGTTTCCCGACTGCTTTTTTCCAGATGAATATCGTAGTCGCCTGTGACGATTTGCTTGGCCGCATCCGCCACGTCCTTGATCGGCTGGGACAGCTTTTTCGTCAGCAGGTAGATGACGAGCCAACCGAGCAAGCCCAGGCTGATCAGCATGATAAAGAGCAGCTGAAACTCCGTGGTGCTGCGGATCATTTCTTTTTGCGGGGAGAACAGGACGACCCAGCCGATCTGCTTCTGCTGGTACGTAATCGCCCGCTTCACAAAAAGCAGTTCTTCTCCGCGCGAGGAAGTCAGCTCTGTCACGTCCTCCTTCGCACCCACTACTTCTGCCGCTCTCCTGGACAGCTCGCTGGCAAATGGACCTGGGCCATCGAATAAGGAGTGTTTGTCCGCGTCAAGAATAATCATGGATGGCTTGTAGCTCAGCCGCAGGGATTCCTGTCGGCTATCCAAAATCCGAAACAGGAACGGCGCAATTTTGATGTTCCCTTCGCTGTCAACCACGCGCTCTGAAATTTCCGCTGCCGTCAGCCTCATAAAATCCAGACGTTTTTGCTTCTCGTTATAGGTGATCCACAGGCTGGAGGCAATTCCTACGACTAACAACCCGATGCAAAGTGTAATGAGGTAACGTGTCGTCCAGTAGCGGAACAGCGTCGTTTGCTTTCCTTTACTCATACACACACAGCTTGTAGCCCAGTCCGCGATAGGTGCGAATTTCCCCCTCTGAGGCTGGCCAGTTCTCCAGTGATCTGCGGATGCGCTTGATCGCCAGGTCCACGGCGCGGTCGCTTCCTTCGTAATCCATCCCCCACACCTGCTCAATCAGCTGCTCCCTCGTAAACGTCTGGTTCTTGTATTGCGCCAAAAACAGAAACAAGGAGAGATCTTTTGGGGTGAAGGCCAATTCAATTCCGTGCAAGGTGACGGTATACGCCTTGAAGTCTACCTTCAGGCTGCCGAACTGCTTGAGAGAATTGCCCCGGGTAATATTCGTCGATCGGCGCAGCACCGCCTGGACACGGGCAACGACCTCATCAGCGATGAACGGCTTGGTGATGTAGTCGTCTGCCCCCTGGTGCAAGCCCATCAGTTTATTGTCTATTTGTCCCAGTGCCGTCAGCATGATCACCGGGCACGAGCTCTTTTTTCGTATGTATTCCAAAATGCTCCAGCCGCTTCTGCCTGGAAGCATCACATCCAGCAAAACCAATGCGGGGCTTACCGCATCAAATTTTCGGACGGCCTCGTCGCCGGTAAACGCCTGCTCTACCTGAAACTGGCTCTTTTCCAGGTACGCCTTCAAGACGCGAGAGATCGGCAGTTCGTCCTCCACAATCAGGATGTTTTTCATTCCGGCTTCACTCCTCTCTCGATTGCACAGACTCTCCTCTTAAGCGTATGAGAGGAATATGTCAAGCAGATGTCTGGATGAAATCCTCGTTCCCTATTAAAATGAGAGGAAACAGCTAGGATCAGGAGGGCTTTTCCAATCATGATTCATTTGACAGAGGAAGAAAAAATCGGATTGTACAAAGCGATCAGCAATCGTCGGGATATCCGCTCGTTTCGCAGCGACTCCATAGAGTCTGAAAAACTGAGCATGATCCTCTCGGCTGCTCATCACGCCCCTTCCGTCGGGTTTATGCAGCCATGGAATTTTATACTGGTTACCGCGGATTCCCTCAAGCGCGAACTCGCTGACAGTGCGGATAAGGAGCGGCGTGCACTGGCCATTCACTATGAAGGAACGGGCCGCGAATCTGCCTTTTTGGAGCTGAAAATACAGGGAATCAAGGAAGCGCCCGTTACGATCTGTGTGACCTGTGATCCAACCCGTGGCGGTGACCACGTCCTCGGGCGAAACTCGATCCCGGAGACAGATATCATGTCAGTCAGCTGTGCCATCCAAAACATGTGGCTCGCGGCTTATGCGGAGGGCCTCGCTATGGGGTGGGTCAGTTTTTACAAAAAATCGGACGTCCGCCGAATACTGGACATCCCGCCGCACATTGATCCTGTCGCTTTGCTGTCGATTGGCTATACGGACCATTACCCGGATCGTCCATTGCTGGAAATTCACCAGTGGGAAAAACGGCAGGAGCTGCAAAAGCTCATTTTCCGGGAACGCTGGGGACAAAGTTCGTCTTAGCGCGTACACGAGCCGTAACAAAAAAATGGGCTGCTTGCGTACAAGCAACCCAATGAGTAGAGGGGTAGTTACGAAATACACTTACCTCCCAGACGTAGCTACCCTTCATGAAAGTTTCAGAACATTGCCTACTTACGAATATGGAACTACATAAATGAGTGGATACTCCCAAAGCTTCCAAAGGTCAACTAGGAACGCGGTCGCGTCCGATTGGTGGGAATCGCCTGCAGCGGATCATCCGGCCAATAATGCTTTGGATAGCGTCCCTTCAAATCTTTCTTCACTTCGAAATACGCGTTCTGCCAAAAGCTCGCCAAGTCTCTCGTCACTTGTACAGGACGCTGGGCGGGTGAAAGCAAATGAAGCGTGAGCGGTATACGGCCCATGCCGATGCGGGGCGTCTGGCTCCAGCCAAACAGCTCTTGCAAACGAACGGATAGAGCAGGCGCCTCTGGGCTGCTATAGTCGATCGGGATTCGAGATCCGCTGGGAACCACGATATGGGTCGGAGCATGCTCATCCAGCTCCCGCCGCTGATTCCAGCTTAGCATCGCTTCCAAAATCGCGGTAAGGGAGAGGCGAGACAGATCATCCCGGCTTCTGCAGCCATGCACATGCGGTCCCAGCCACTCTTCCAGCGCTGCGAGCAAAGCTTCGTCCGATACATCCGGCCAGGCGCTGTCCAAACGATGCATAAAGACGAGCCGCTCCTGCATCTGACGGGCAGAACGGCTCCAGGGCAAGAGACCAAGCCCCTCCGAAGCAATCCCGTTCAGCATAGCTGCGGTCACCGCCTCTGGATCAGCCTGGGAAGCAGGTGTCTCACGCAAGATCAACGCCCCAAGCCTCGTTCGCTTGCGGGCACGCACCGATTGGGACGATTTTTCCCACCATACGGCCGTCTCTTCCTCGATGCTCTTCGCGTAGACCTCTTCCAGCTGGGCTTCTGTCACACTGGCTGCCAGCACAATGCGGCTGTCTGTCCCTTGATCATCCAGCTCTGCCGCTACGATGTACGGGGCATACGCCAAGGCCTGCTCAGATGCGAATGCTGCCCCTCGTCCATTGCGAAGCAAATACTTTCCGCTATCCCTGCGTTGTCCGATACGATCGGGATAGGCTTCAGCCAGCAAGGAACCGATCTGTCTGAGCGGATCGCCCGCTTCGTAGTTCTCCTTTTGTCTGTTGACCCAGCTCTGTTTGAAATGGCTAGCCTCCTGCCAGATTCTTTGGCAGGCACCTTCGTCCACTTCCACCCCAGCCAGACTTGCCACTCCCTTCTTGCCAACGGAGCGCAAGGCTTCCAGCCGCAGGCGCAGATCAGCATCGAGATGAGCCCTTCCACGCAAAATATCGCGCTCTCCCAGCAGAGCTGCCAGCTCACACGCCACTTCTGCCAATCCTCTTTCTGTTGCTGCTCGAATCATATGAGCGATCCGCGGATGCAGTCCCATTTCCACGAGGTCTCTACCATGCGATGTGATTTTTCTGCCAGAATCCATGGCACCTAGCTGAATCAACAGCTCCTGCGCATGCTCAAGCGCTGCTTTCGGCGGTTCGTCCAGCCATGCCAGCTCTGCAGGATCATGGACACCCCATGCAGCGAGCTCCAGTGCAAGCGACGTCAAATCCGCCTCTCTGATCTCCGGTGTAGTATGCGCGGCGAGCCCGCGCTGCTCCTGCTCCGTCCACATCCGATAGCACACACCTTTTGCAAGACGTCCGGCGCGGCCTCTGCGCTGATCTGCCGAAGCTTTGGAGACCCGAGTCGTCTCCAGACGCGTCATCCCTGTTCGGGGCGAGAATCTCGGCGCCCGCATCAAACCACTGTCGATGACAATCCTCACACCTTCCACCGTCAAGCTCGTTTCGGCGATCGATGTGGCGAGAACAATTTTTCGCTGCCCAGCTACACCGGGTTGGATGGCCATATCTTGTGCATCCTGCGACAAGGCACCATAGAGAGGGGCTACGACGGTATTCGCGGGCAAGCTGCCCTCCAGCAAGCCTGCCTCCACTCTTCGTATCTCTTTTGCACCGGGGAGAAAGACCAGGATGTCCCCTTCGTCCTGCGTCAGCGCTTCTCGAATCTTTTGGACGACATTTGGCTCCAAGCGCCCAGACAACTGCCGGTTGAGATACCTCGTTTCTACCGGAAATGCCCGCCCCTCACTCTGAATGACAGGCACTCCCCCCAGCATCTCGGCTACTGCCACTGCATCGAGGGTAGCCGACATGACAACAATGCGCAGGTCCTCCCGAAACAGATTTTGCGTTTGCAGACTGAGTGCCAGTCCAAGATCGGCGTGGAGGCTTCTCTCATGAAACTCGTCAAACAGGATGAGTCCGACATCCTCCAGCGATGGATCTGCCTGCAGCATCCGTGTGAGTACCCCTTCTGTGATCACCTCGATCCGCGTACGGGGGCCTACCCTTGCCTCCATTTTCACCCGGTAGCCGACCGTCTCTCCTACCTGCTCCCCGAGTGCTTGAGCCATATATCTCGCGGAAGTCCTCGCAGCCAGGCGCCGGGGCTCCAGCAGGAGTATCCGACGTCCTGCAAGCCACGGCTCATCTCGCAGCGCAAGTGGAACGCGTGTCGTTTTGCCTGCTCCCGGTGCCGCGACGAGAACGGCGTTTGTATGCTCCCGAAGCCTCGCGATCAAGGATGGCATGATTTCTTCAATAGGCAGTTGCATTCTTCTTTCACCTCTTGCCAAACAGCTTCATCCTCTCATCTTACACACCTTCCCTCGCAGCAAAAAGACTCTTGTAAATGACAGAATAGTCAAACAATCGTATAATAAGCAGGTGAGCTTGCTTTTTTCCACGGACAGAGGATCTTAAAGCAGGAGGGATTCCATGTGATTCACATCCACCATCATGAAGATGTCGTCTGCGTAGAAGGGATTGTCAGCAGGCAAGGACGCGATTCTTCCATCTATGTCTTTTTGACGGATGGCACGCTGATCGATACCGGACCAAAATTGCTCGAAGCCTCGTTAATCCCGTTCTATCAGTCTTCAGCCTTTGAGTCGGTCGTTCTCACGCACAGTCATGAAGACCATGTCGGAACAGCCGCCTGGATCGAAGCTAATCTCCAGGTTCCCATCTACATCCACGAGAAGGGAGTGACTCGTTGTTCCCGCCCTGCCGATTACCCGGAGTATCGAAAGCTTACCTGGGGGGTTCGCGATTCTTTTGACGCCCATTCCCTCGGAAAGTCGTTCCATTCTCGCACGCTGGACTGGAAAGTGCTCGAGACCCCTGGCCACGCCCAGGACCATATCGCTTTGATTCACGAAAAGACTGGCCGTTTGTTTGCTGGAGACCTGTATCTGGGAGTAAAGACAAAAGTCATTTTGCGGGAAGAGTCGATCCCCACTATCATGAACTCGATTCGGTTTGTACTGGCTCACGATTTTCAGGCCATGTACTGTGCACATGCCGGCTATGTTCCCAATGGAAAAGCAATACTGCAAAAAAAGCTCGAGCATCTGGAAAACCTCACAGGTGAGATTCTGCACCTGCACAGCAAAGGAATGAAAGCTGACGAAATCAATCGTGCCCTTTTTCCCCTGCAGCTTCCACTCATAGAAGCATCCGAAGGCGAATTCGATTCGATACATATCGTCCATTCCATCCTCGCAGCCTATGAACAGCACGAGAGCATATGCTGAGAAAATGGAATTGAACCAAAAAACGCGGAACCGTTTTTGCACGGCTTCGCGTTTTTTTGGCTGTTAGTCCTTTGGAAAGATCTGTTTTAAAGTGAAGCCCCTCTCCTGATAGAAGTCGTGCATCGACGTGATCCGGCTTCCTTCCATGCGAATGTCGGGAAACACGGATTCTGCCACAAAGGAGGTATGCAGTGCGATGGACTTGTGATCTACGAGGTGCAAGCGGCCGATCTTAAACACGCTATCCTTCTCGTCAACACCGAGTGTTTGTATGAACATGGAATGGTCCTCTACTTCCTCGCAGTAAATATTGCGGGATTCGTAGTTGTACCCGAGCTCGATCATCTTTTTGCTGAAGCTGGTGTTGCCCGTGAGAACTAGCGGAATTTGCTGCAGCCTGTCTTTCACATAGCTCCCCATCCCTTGTCTGGAATACACATACCCAAGCTCCTGCAACCGATTGTAAACTTTGCGCGCAGTCATCCGGGGAACCTTGTACTGATCTGCCAGTTCATTTTCGGAAGGCAGCTTGTCGCTTGCCTTGTATTTGCCTGCGTGAATATCTGCAATCAAATGATCGATCATTTCCATTTCCTCTACCAATTCCAACCGCCCCTTTATCCTCACGATCAAAGGAAAACGGCATACCCAACTCGCGTGGCCACCCCCACCAGGCAATTTGCAGCAATTTTTCGCGTATTTCCTCGGGGAAACGAATCTTGATCGGTTTGGCTGGGACGCCAGCGACGACCGATCCACACATCGTGGCCGATTTTCACCCGATTTTGCCGGCGCCAGTCAAAAATGGACTCGTCATCTGTAGCTGCGAAGCCATAATCGATTCTGCGGTAGGTCATATGATGCTGAGTGACACGATCCATCGGATGCTGAACGGGATTGATGCAGACGTGAGAGGCGATCGAGCAGTACTTTCCGATCTCGGTATAGTTGATCGTGACGTCATCCATTGTGTAGGTATAGTATCCGAGTACGTGGACTCTCCGGTTTCTTGCAAAGTCGTAGGCAGATATTTCAATTCCGGGAATGATCTCTACGCCTTTTTCTTTCCCCAGCTCGACCATCTCGGCAAGCCCCCCGGTTGTATCATGATTGGTAATCGCCAAATGCGAGACTTGTTCATAGCTTCGTATGGCAATGCAGGTCTACTTTCATAAAATGACCTCCTCGCTTTCCCTTTTCCGAGTGGGCGGTACGTATGAAGTAACTGTAACTTGGCACCAAGCAGCACGGGTTAATTCCACTTGAACCCGGCGTAAATATCCTGTAAAGGCACGTTTACAATGGAAGCTCCATCCATCGAAACAAAAAACAGGCCTCCCGGACGATACGCGTCCCGAAAGGCCTCTTGGGTCTGTTCCTTATTTTTCTACTTGGATAAACGGAGTCGCTCCCCCTGTTACATTTGGCAGCTTTCCGTCCCATTTGCGGATGGCTTCCAGCTGCGCCTCGATCTGTCTGAGCTGAATCAGCTCCGGAGTGACCTCCTGTTTTTGCAGACGCAATGCTTCAGCCTGAGCCTGCGCTTTCGTAATCTCCTGCTCTTTCTCGATCTTGATCCGCTCGAGGTCCAGCTTGGATTTGAGCGCTTGCTGCTCTGCTACCTGCTTGGATTCAATCGCTCGGTTGAACTCGTCGCTAAATGTGAACTCGCGGATGTTGATTTCATCCAGAATGATATTGTAGGTCGAAAGCTTTTGCTTCAGAGCATCTTTTACTTTGTTGCTCACCTCGGACCGCTTGGAGATCAGCTCCTCTGCTGTATACTGAGCAGTTACCGCCTTGAGTGCTTCCGCGATCGCCGGGTCTACAATTCGGCTGGCGTATTCGAGTCCAACCTGCTGATACAGCTTGTTGACGTTTTCTGCGTCCAGATGGTGGTTGACCGCAATCGTAGTGGAAACGGTTTGCAGGTCACGAGAAGCCGAGGTCTGACTCGTCTCGGACTTTTGCACCCGTACCTCCATAGGAATAACCGTTTGAACGAACGGAATCTTGAAATGAAGCCCTTCCTGTAAGACCTTTGGCTGTACGGCTCCTAGCTGCAGGACCACTCCACTGTGACCAGCTGAAATAATCGTAAAGGATTGAGTTCCGAGCAACACCACGACAAGAATCACAACGATAGCTGTAATCAGCCGTCCGACTTTAAAGGGACTCATTTTCACCACATTATCGTCTGCCATGTTCCGCCTCCCCTTTTCTTTTTTATATGTCTATATAGGCATACGGATAGGGGGGATATAAGTTTCGTTTGATTTCTTTCTGGTTCCTGGTAAATATATGAGGTGGCTGAAAAGATTAGACGGTCGTTCCTGTTTTCCACTGGGATGCCCATATTCCCAAGTCTCCGCTTCAGCCTCCCCCTCCTTGAACGGCAGTTTTCAAAAGGGGCAGTTTCTGCATCTAGCGGCTTGCAAAATCGATGTAGTAGACCTTCTTTGGCCGACCTTTTGTTGCATCTGCTATCGAGGGGTTAGTGGAATGGTGGTTTACCAATGAAAGGCGAGTGCCGCATCAAGTGCTGGCAGAACAAATGGGGAAACTGCTGGAGAGAAATCTCTAAAAAAAGAGTGGTAGCCTGCTCCTCGGCTACCACCATCCATTATTCACAATCATCTTGGGAACTCGCTGCCTCAAGCAGAACCCGTCCCATCCGCTCGGCCTCAATCCGGCAAAGCTCAAATTCGACTTCGCCAGAGACGTGGGAGATGAGCTGGATGATTTCCGCACAACCGTGGCTGCAAATGAGAAAGGACGCCCACTTCACTTCCGCTCGCGGGACTTTTCTGGCGTGAAAGCCGCTTTGAAACCCGCCAAGGCTCACACTACCACACCCTCCTTTTTTCTTTTACCACCCAAAAACTAACCAGCCACACATGTAAGTATAACAATGAGGCGAGCATGCCAAAGCCCGCAGAGAAAAGGGAGCGGCTTGTCAGTAACTGGATTGTAATCCCGAATTGCAACAGCGCCATCAGCAAAGCTCCTGCAACCGCATACGCGATGAAGCGAAACAAGTACACAATCACGGGATTCGCCCAAGCGATTTGACGGTTCAATGCTTCTATTCCTATAGAAACTGGCACGCCTCCCACTACATAGACGGGGATCGCATAAATAAGATAGATCGCCACCAGTGAAAAAAATGACCAGTAGTACGTGTTCGGCTGCTGCTGTGCTGCCGGGATGTAGTTGAACCACGCCAATACCACGCAAAACAATAGCGAGGAGATCAGCGCGACCACCACTTTTCGAATCATGAAACGTATACCTCCTTCCTTTCGGTTTACCAAACTGCCCACCTAACTATACCCTTAATTTGGAACTGCGGAACCTATTTTCACAAAAATTGTTTTGATTTCGACTTCGCTTCCTTGATCGCGGATTGGCTCCAAAAAGAAAACACCTGCCTCTAAGCAGGTGCTCTCCTCGTTAGTTTCCATTTTCAGCTTCAAATTCGCGGGCTATCCGTTCCAAGGCTTCTTTGATGACAGGTCTTGGCGAAGGGAGACAAATTCTCTGATAATGCCGCCCCTCTTCCCCAAACATGCCCCCGTCCTCCAGCAGTACATTGGCTTTATTGTAAATCCGATCATGGACCTCCTCTGGAGACAGTCCATAGCCGCTAAAGTCCAGCCACATCAAATACGTTCCTTCGGGAATCCTCGTTTTGACTTTCGGCATTCTTTCCGCCAAAAAGCCCATGACATACTCGATCGTGCCATCGATGTATTCCTTTAGCTGGTCCAGCCAATCCTCACCCTCTGTATAGGCGGCGATCAGAGCGGTGATCGTAAATGGCGACGCTAAGTGCATGCCCAGTGTTTTACGGAACGTCTCCCTATGCCCTTCGTTGGGTATGATGACATTCGTACAGTGCAGCCCTGCTACGTTAAAGGTCTTGTTGATCGCCGTACACGTGATGATAGGATCGGCACTCTTTGCTGCTTTTGCTATTGGAATGAAGGTTTGATTTCGCCTGATGAGATCTCCATGAATTTCATCTGCGACGATCAGCACGTCATTTTCCGCGCAAATGTCTGCCAGCTTCTCCAACTCTTCGCGGGTAGTAGCCGAATATTTTATGATCGACCGTTTTATGCAGGGCATCGATCATAGGCTGCGGTACGGGCAGGTCCATGTCTGCTGTGAATAAAGGAATCGTCTCCTCGTCATATCGCTTCGTCAGCCCATGACTTTTGATGAATTCCCCTCCATCCCATTTCAGTGAATACGTCCCTCTGCGTTCCGTGATTTCATCAAAATTGTACTTCATGGGACAGCCCCCTCTCGTTTTTTCGTCCTGTGTTTGGTGAACCGGCGCTTTCTCGCGATACCCAAAAGCCCAAAAGACAGCTAGTCAACTGCGCAGCGCATACTGGATATCCACGATCTCAATCTTCGGGTCCGCCCGCAGCTCAAACCTCTCAGGCAGTCTTTTCACGATCGGCCCGTCCAAATAGGCTTGGAGTGCCTCCCCCGTCTCCCACAAATAAACTCCCCCAACTTCGCCTGTTTCTTCATAACGAACGTAATATTTTTGGATGAGACCTGGCAGCGAACGAAATTTTTCGAATCCTCCCTCTGACAAAACGCATGATCAACATTTTCATGAAGCGAACCTCTCCCTTCTACTTATGCATAGTACTTGCTTCGCTTTTTATTTCTTCTTTCTAGCTCGCAGGCTCCCTTTTATTGATTGACTCCGATTTTATGATCATGGATGGGATCTACGTTTATCGGCCGTTCGTCCTCAAACCCGGACATTTTTCGGTTCTTCATCCGCGGGGTTGCTCCTACAATCCACACGTACAATGCCGCAAATGCGATGAAGCCGATCGAAAAATACAGACCCGTAGCTGGAATTTCCTTCATGAGCAAAAATCCTTGGAGCCAGCCGTCATCGCAAGCAATGAGGAAGCCTTTGGTCACCCAGGAAAAGGTAGCATTCAGCGTCGATGCGATGGCGAACAGTGAGCCTCCGATAATGAAGAACAGAAATAAAGGCTGAGGAAGAATGGCTTTCCCTACTTCATCGAGATGCTTCCCGGCGACTTGCTCAATCGGCAGAACACCAGACGCTACGGCTGCCATGAACGCGTAGATAACGGCGATTGAGGCAGTCGTTAATATGATTGTTGGCGGAATGTCTCTTTTGGGGTTCTTCATCTCTCCCCCCAACTCGGCGACAATGCTCGCACCCCCGGTTGCAAACGAGACCAGGCCCGTCGCCGTTAAAAAACCGCCTAAGCCGCTGGGAAGCATCCCTGTAACTGCAAGCGTATCCCACTGAATCTTGGAAACACCCCACAAGATGAAAACGAACACAGCTATTACTTTTACCACGACCAGAAACCCTTCCGCGGAAGCAGCCGATTTCACCCCGAACATATTCACTACATAGCAAAGAGTAAGGATGAGGACAGCACATAAACTCAACTCTTTTTTGAGCTGGTATTCTCCATTCATGTTTGATTCCCCCCTTCAATGATAAATTTTTATTACGATCATAATTTATTATTGATCACCCTTTCTGTAATTGCAAGTATCTTTATAATTTTCTATCAATTTAAGTTTTTATCTCTTTCTTCCCTCGACCCACGAAAAGAGCTACAATAGTTTTTGTAAGTAATTTCCATGTCCACCGTGTAACAGGCACAGGCACAGAGTCATCTGGGAAAGGAGAATTCCAATGATTGACCAAGTAAGAGCCTTGATCCTCGAGCAGGGACTGCAGGAAATGGCCGAGCAGATCCTCCACCATTTGCACGAGTGCATCTATGTAGAGCCCACTGCAGCTCGAACCCATCTGCTGGGTGCAAGCAGGCTAGGCGGCAACCCGGATTTGCCTGCAGGATGGAGCTATCCCGTATTCCACGACGAGCCGCTCGTTTTCATCGGGCAGCTAAACCTCGAGGAAATTCAGTCCATCGGCGTCCCGAACGAACTTCCGCAGCGCGGTCTGCTGTACTTTTTTTATGAGGCAGTTGAACAGTCCGTATACGGAGAGCTGGCAGATCGGGATGGGTGGAGAGTGCTTTTTTATGAGGGAGACTTCTCTGCACTGACTCCTGTTCCGTATCCTGGCGACGATCCACATGGGACACTCCCGGCAAACAATCTGCATTTTTCCAAAGGGCTCTCTCTTCACATGGAAGCGATCTCGGTTCCTGATGCATGCAAGGCTGCCTACTACGATCGTTTTCTTTCGGCCTTTGCCAAAATAAATGGTTCCTATGCGTGGAATCATCAGATTTTGGGTCACCCGCACAACATTCAGGGAGACGTCTTCGAGGAGATCGATTCCTTCCGCAACGAAGAGTCAGGCGGCCCCTACACCTTGCTGCTCCAGGTCGATACGGATGAGACGAACTTGAAGATCATGTGGGGCGATGTCGGGACGATTTATTTTGTCATTGCCAATGACGATTTGCGTGCCAAACGCTTTAACCAAACTTACTTTTCTTATCAGTGCTGCTGATTCTGGTGAACAACCATGTTAGAAAACTTGGCTGCGCCAAGCCTTTTGGCGCAGTCTTAGTTGCACTTATACTGGATAAGAATCTTATAAATTCTTACTGTACAAAAAAGCCGAAGAATGGATTCTTCGGCTTTTTCTCTACGCAAACGATTCTATTATTGGTAGTAACGGTTCATCCAGGTAAGGAAGTTCTCTACAACCGTATCGAGGAACTGAACGGTAGGTTCGTGGATCAGCTTGCCCTCGGCATCAAACTTCTCATGAGCAGCACCCACATACACTTCGTTGCCTGGGAGCAAAGGCGAGGAGACGCCCATAGCAAACAGGATGTCGCGAAGGTGCAGCTGTGCTTTCACGGTTCCCAGCTGCCCCATGGAAGCACCCATGATCCAAGACGGCTTGCCCACGAGAACTTTATCCACACGGGACATCCAGTCAATCGCGTTGACCAGTACGCCTGGGACAGTACCGTTGTACTCAGGAGTGAGCCACAGGACAGCATCAGCGGCTTTCACTTTTGCTTTGAAGGAATCGACTGCCTCATTTGGCTCGTTTTCCAGATCTTGATTGTAAAACGGAAGTGGCTTCAGATCCAAAATTTCCAGTTCGAACTTGTCTTGATAGCGGTTTTTTACATGCTCGGCCAGTTTGCGGTTAAAGGATTCCTTGCGAATGCTCCCCACGATTGCTACGACTTTCATTTGGTTTCCCTCCATACGATCCAAGATGGAATCTGCCACACTCTTTGATTATAAAACCAAATTTATACATAGCAACCTTTCTAAACACTTATCTAGCACAAGCAGCACCCGCAAGAGGCCAACCTATTTCTTTTCGACTGCATGTCCACCGAATTCATTGCGCAGGGCAGCTACGACTTTCCCATGGAAGGTATCCTGCTCGAGCGAGCGATAGCGCATCAACAGGGACATCGCAATCACAGGTGTCGCGGCTTGCAGATCGAGTGCTGTCTCGAGTGTCCATTTTCCTTCTCCGGAGGAATGCATAACGCCGCGAATTTCGTCCAGCTTCGCATCTTTGCGGAAAGCGCGCTCCGTCAGGTCCATCAGCCATCCGCGAATGACCGAACCATTGGCCCAGACGCGTGCTACCTCTGCGAAATCGTAGTTGTACGGGCTCTTTTCCAGCACCTCGAAGCCTTCCCCGATCGCCTGCATCATGCCGTATTCAATCCCGTTGTGAATCATCTTCAGGAAATGCCCGGCACCAGCTTCTCCTGCGTACAGGTAGCCGTTTTCTACATTGATGTCACGGATCATCGGCTCGATATGATCAAACGCCTCCTGGTCACCGCCGATCATCATACAAGCTCCATGACGCGCTCCTTCCATTCCCCCACTCGTACCTGCATCCAGGAAGTGAATGCCCTTTTCCTTCAAACGGGCATATCGATCAAGCGACTGCTTGTAGTGAGAATTGCCCCCATCGATTACGATATCTCCCGCAGAAAGCAACGTAGAAAGCTTGTCTACCAGCTCATCTACGATTTCTCCCGCCGGAACCATCAGCCAGATCACGCGCGGTGCGTCCAGCTTGGAGACGGCATCCTCGATCGAATAAGCAGGAATGGCCCCTTCCCGTCCCAGTTCATCCGCCCGCTTTGGTTCTACGTCATATGCGACAACCTCATGCTCGTGGGAAAGCAAATTCAGTGTCAAATTGTAACCCATCTTCCCTAATCCAAGAATTGCCAGTTTCATAGTCGATACGTCACTCCTTTGAGAAAGTCTCTTACTCGCTCGATTATATGATAATAATTTTCACATTTCATTAGAAATGAAGAAAATTTTTTTGAAACTAGGAATTCGTCCCCATCCTTTTCTATAATGAGTAGCAGATCGCCATCTTTTGGAGGTGCTTTCCTTTTGGCCGATACATCTACCCATCATCCACCCAGCGTTCTCACTCAGCTGCGTGCCATCTACTCACAACTGAGCGGCAAGGAGCAGCAAATTGCCGATTACATTTTAGAGCATGCCAGTGACGTTGTTCATCTGTCGATTACCGAGCTTGCCGATCAAAGCCAATGTGCCGATGCGACCGTTTTCCGTCTGTGCCGACGCCTCGGCTTTCGCGGATATCAGGCATTTAAAATCGCTCTGGCAAGTGAAGTGACAAACCCGAAGCAATCCATCTATCAGGAGATCAATCTCGACGACGACGATCTCGGCTCCATCGCCGAAAAAATTTTCACCGCAAATATAGAGACCTTGCGTGACACTCAGCAAATTATTGACAAGGAAGCTCTGATGAAAATCGTCAGCTGTCTCGAGAACGCGCGGCGGATCGAGTTTTATGGCTCGGGAGGCTCAGCTGCTATCGCGCAAGATGCCTACCACAAGTTTATGCGGACAGGCATCCCCTGTATCCATCACTCCGATGCCCATTACCAGGTCATGTCTGCCTCCCTTCTCTCGGAGGGGGATGTAGCCGTTGGGATTTCCCATTCCGGCTCCAATGAAGATATCCTGGAAGCGCTCCGTGTCGCAAAAGAAGCGGGTGCTACAACCATTGGGATCACCAGCTACGGCAAGTCTCCGCTCGTGCGGCTCGCAGACATCTGTCTGTACACGACTTCGCGGGAAACGGTCTTTCGCACGGAAGCACTCTCCTCCAGGCTGGCACAGCTCAGTCTGATTGATTTGCTGTACGTCGCCGTTTCTCTGCGCCGCCAAGAAGAGACTATCCAAAACATCCAGCATATCCGGGAAGCCATTTCGCTCAAACGCCTGTAAATTCTACAGGCGTTTTTCTTTTTCGGTCCGGTGGGTAATACTACCACCGAGATACAGAATGATATGAAATAATTTTTTTCTTTAGTATTAACAAATGAAAAAAATTTCGTTATAATCACGTTATCCTTTAGAGCCATCATGAAAGCGTATACAAGAGAAGGTGAACCCGTATGAAGCAAACCTATTTTATTGGACTGGATATCGGGACGACGAGTACCAAGGCGATCGTCTTTACGCCGTCAGGTGCTGTACGCGGTGTCGGTAACGTCGATTATCCTTTGCTCGTTCCCCAGCCATCCTGGGCAGAGCAGGATCCGGAAACCATTTTTGCTGCCGTTATTTCGGCACTAAAAACAGCTATCGAGAAGGCAGATGTAGACAAGCGTGCGATTGGCGGGATCGGCTTTTCCACCGCCATGCACAGTTTGATTGCGGTCGATCACCAAGGCAGTCCTTTGACGCACAGCATCATCTGGGCGGATAACCGCAGCACCTCCCAGGTAGATCAGCTCAAGCAGGATGGCGTCGGACACAGCATTTACCTCGCGACAGGGACACCGATCCATCCGATGTCTCCGCTGCCAAAAATCATGTGGCTGCGTGAACAAGCGCCGGACACATTCCGCAAGGCAGCCAAATTCATTTCCATCAAAGAGTACGTCATTCATCGACTCTTTGGGCAGTATGTAGTAGATTACTCCATCGCATCAGCAACAGGACTTTTTCATTTGCGCAAGCTCGACTGGGACGAAAATGCCCTGCAGGTAGCAGGCATCACGAGACAACAGCTGAGCGAGCCCGTACCGACTACCCATATTTTGCGCGGCATGAAGATTCGTTACGCTGAGGAAATCGGGCTGGATGCGGATACGCCCTTCGTCGTGGGTGCCAGTGACGGTGTTCTCGCCAATCTGGGAATTGGTGCCATCGATCAGGGACAGGTCGCCATCACGATCGGGACGAGTGGTGCCGTGCGCACAGTCGTACCCGAACCTATCACGGATCCAAAGGGCCGTACCTTTTGTTACCTCCTGACAGAAAACCACTGGGTGATCGGTGGGCCGTCCAACAACGGCGGGATCATGCTTCGCTGGTTCCGTGACGAGTTTAGCTGGCCAGAGGTAGAAAAAGCAAAGCAGATGGGAGTCGATCCCTACGATGTCATGATCGAGGCGGCCGAGCATGTACCTGCTGGTGCCGAAGGTCTGCTGTTTCTCCCCTTCCTCTCCGGTGAACGCGCGCCTTACTGGAATGCGCAGGCTCGCGGCTCCTTTTTCGGGATCGGGTTGCATCACAAACGGGAGCATTTTATCCGGGCCGTTCTCGAAGGCATTCTCTTTTCCGTCTACAGCATCGGCATCGCCCTGCGCGACCTGGCCGGTGGTGCGACTGAAATCCGCGCCTCGGGAGGCTTTGCCCGCTCGCGGCAATGGCGGCAAATCATGTCCGATATGTTCGGCTACGAGGTACTGATTCCCGAAAGCCACGAAAGCTCCAGCTACGGTGCAGCACTGCTCGCCATGCATGCTCTCGGCGCCTTGAACGATTTGCATGATGTGAAAAACATGATTCACATTTCGCATCGGCATGAGCCCAATCTGGAGCGCTCCAGCACGTATTTGCAGCTGTTTTACATTTATGAGCGCGTCTATTACAACCTGCTGGAGGAGTACAAGCTCATCTCCGAATTCCAGAAGCAGCTGAATAAATAGATATCCCAATCCATCACGGAAGCATTCGACACCAAGGGAGGGTCTCTCATGCCATTAGTCATTACGTTGATTTCTATCGTTTTGCTGCTCATCCTCATTACCCGCTTTAAGGTAAATCCATTCGTCTCCCTCTTGCTCGCTGCCGGATTTGTAGGGATCGCATCTGGCATGCCACTCGTCAAAGTGGTCGATTCGATCAAAGACGGTATGGGCGGAACACTTGGTTTTATCGCCATCGTACTCGCCCTGGGAACCATGCTCGGAAAAATGATGGCCGAATCGGGCGGTGCCGAGCGCATTGCCCGGACACTGATCAACCGGTTTGGCGAGAAAAACGTCCATTGGGCGATGATGTTCGTTGCCTTTATCGTTGGGATTCCGGTCTTTTTCCAGGTCGGCTTCGTTCTGTTGATTCCGCTCGTCTTTACGATTACTCGTCAAACAGGGGTATCCCTCGTCAAAATCGGGATTCCTCTCATCGCTGGCCTTTCCATCGTACACGGCATTGTTCCTCCACACCCGGCTGCGATGGCCGCAGTCGATCTGTTCCAGGCCGATGTCGGAAAAACCATCATGCTGTCCATCATTGTCGCGCTGCCTTCTGCGATCATCGCGGGTCCTCTCTATGGTACCTGGATCAGCAAACGAGTCCAAACAAGCATCTCGCCTGAGCTATCCGCACAGCTGAGCGAGCCAAAGGACGAGCGCGATCTGCCGAGCTTCGGTATCACGGTATTTACCGTTTTGCTGCCTGTTTTGCTCATGCTGCTTGCGACCATCGCGGATGTGAATTTGCCGAAAGAAGATATGCTTCGCGAGTGGGCTGACTTCATCGGAAATCCGATCACGTCCCTGTTGATCGCCGTCATCATCTCGTTCTGGACGCTCGGGTTCAATCGCGGGTTTACGAAGGATGACATTCTAAAATTCACCAATGATTGTCTGGCTCCAACCGCTACGATCCTGCTCGTCATCGGTGCAGGCGGCGCCTTCAATAAAGTGCTGCTCAACAGCGGCGTTGGCGACTACATCGCCGAGCTGGCTACTGCATCCGCCATTTCTCCCATTTTTCTCGGCTGGCTGATCGCTGCTCTGATCCGTGTCGCGACTGGCTCTGCCACCGTATCCATGATGACAGCGGCAGGGATCGTAGGACCGATCGCCCTGCAGATCCCGGGTACCAGCCCAGAGCTGCTCGTCCTGGCTACCGGTGCCGGCTCCTTGATCTTGTCCCACGTGAACGACTCTGGCTTTTGGCTCATCAAGGAGTATTTCAACATGTCCGTGCAGGATACCCTGAAGACTTGGACCGTCATGGAAACTATATTGTCCGTCGTAGCCATTATCCTGATCATGGCCTTGTCCCTTGTGGTGTAAATATATGAAGGACCGTCGCCCTCACGATTTTGTGAGGGCTTTTTGATGGAATCCCCCCCTGTTTTTCACCCATTTAATATTTAATCAAGTATAATGTTTTACTATAAAAATAAAATACGATAGAATGAAATACGTATGTATGGGAGCTGACAGAAGCTAGAGGTGAACTTCTGCACCCTAATGAAAAAAGAGAATAAGCTTTGCCTAACTGGTTCAGTATTTAATTAATGTGACACTACTTTGAAGGAGTCCCTTCTTTTATGGAAATTTTACTCATGGTGCTCGTGCTGTTACTGCTCATCGGCGTTTCCAATGTCATTTCACGCTTCGTCCCCTTCATTCCCATCCCGCTCATTCAGATTGCACTTGGGATTGTTGCCGCTTTTTTGCCCAGCCTGCATCACGTTCCTCTTAATCCTGAGTTATTTATGGTCCTATTCATTGCCCCACTCCTGTTTAACGACGGAAAAATCACACCTCGCGATGAGCTGTGGAAGCTGCGCACATACATTTTGCTGCTTGCCTTAGGCCTCGTTTTTGTCACCGTACTAGTAGCAGGTCCATTCATTCACTGGCTCATTCCTGCCATTCCGCTCTCTGCTGCATTCGCGCTCGCTGCCATCCTTTCTCCAACGGATGCTGTCGCCGTCGGTTCCATTGCGGGAAGAATCAAATTGCCCGGGAAAATCATGCGCTTGCTCGAGGGTGAAGCACTGATGAACGATGCTTCCGGGCTGGTCGCGTTTAACTTTGCGATAGCCGCCACTGTCACCGGCTATTTCTCCCTGACAGAAGCAGCGGGTAGCTTTATCGTCATCGCAGCTGGAGGATTGCTGATTGGCGCTCTGCTCGGCTTTGCGGTCGTCTGGCTGCGCCTCCTGCTGCGCCGTCTCGGGATCGAGGATGTGACGCTGCACATGCTGATCATCATCCTCACGCCTTTCATTATCTACATCGCAGCGGAAGAATTCCACGTCTCGGGGATCCTTGCCGTCGTCGCTGCCGGTGTCGTGCATGCCATTGAACGAGATCGCGTGGAATCTGCATCTTCCGTTCAGCTTCGCGTCGTGTCTGACAGCACCTGGTCAGTCATTCTCTTCTCGCTGAATGGGCTTGTGTTCCTCCTCCTCGGACTGGAGATCCCGGGTGTGGTCACGAAAATTTGGGAAGACCCTGCCTATCAGAATGGGCAAGTAATCGGATATATCTTCCTGATTACTGCCGTGCTCATGATTTTGCGCTTTCTCGTCGTCTGGGCGAGAGATCGTCAGCTTCACACATCCTTGATCACCGCCCTTTCGGGTGTTCGCGGCGCGCTGACTCTTGCCGCTGCCTTTTCCATTCCCTTGGTATTGCAGGACGGAAGCCCTTTCCCAGAGCGCAATCTGATTCTGTTTATTTGCGCCGGTGTCATCCTGTTGACGTTGATATCCGCCAGCATTTTTCTACCTATGCTCGTCAGAAAATCGGAGGATGCCACCCATCAGCCAGAGGATCGCAGCGAAGAAGAACGATCGGCCCGAATCTGCGTTCTCGATGCCGGGCTGCGCACAGTGCGTGAAGAGATGGACGACGCGAACAGGCAAGACGGTCTGGAACTGATTGGAGAGTATACCCGTCGCATTCAGCAAACCAGGCTGGAAGGCATATCCGATATGGGCGAGGCTTGGAAGCAGGTCGTAGCCATCCGT
This sequence comes from Brevibacillus centrosporus, assembly GCF_003710815.1. Lineage (GTDB taxonomy): Bacteria > Bacillota > Bacilli > Brevibacillales > Brevibacillaceae > Brevibacillus > Brevibacillus centrosporus. The sequence goes on along the minus strand of NZ_RHHP01000006.1, from coordinate 92,283 downwards.
TTGGCAGCTGTACAAGCGGAACGAGAGGTCGGCGAGCAGTGGCTCCGTGAGGGTCGGATCTCGCCACAGCTTGCTGCTTATTTCAAGGCTTCCTTAAACCGGGTCGAGCTGCTGCTTACCAACCGGGTAAAAATCAAGCTGTTAATTTTAGTCGCCTGGACAGCCATCCGCCGTTTGTTTCAGGGACGCAACCGGATTCCGTCTTCCATCACTCCGTCCGACCCGCAGTGGGACAGCTACAAAGCGTTGAAGCTGGAAGCTGTCCAAAGAGCGATCAGCCAAGTGAAGCAGCTGGAGAATGAGGACAATCGCGATGCCGTGCTCACCGTACTCGCGGCTTACAAAGGGCTCGCTTTGCAATATCAAACCAACAAGCGTCGGGCAGGCAGCAGACGCCAAGTGAGCCTGCAGCGCAAAGAGCTCGAGCTGAAGGCGATCCAATCCGAACGCAACGAAATTCAAGCGCTGTACGAAAAAGGCGACATTGACCGCCAGTTCGCAGGGAGACTTCGCTTGGACGTCAACTATCGGGAAGCAGGTCTTTTTGAATCGCAGGAAGGCCACTGAGAAAATTTTCGTCTCCACGCTGGCACGGGTAACAAAACAGCGGCAATCTAGGACTATCCTTTTTTTCCTGAGTGCCGCTGTTCCTCTTTTATTTGGCTATCGAAAGCTTTTCGGTTCCTTTTTTATTCGCCAAGGCTACAGCCGTAGGGATTTTGGACAAGCAGGCAGCGAGTACAAGTCCGAGCAGCAAGAAGCCTGCGATCATCCCGACGACGCCCCCCCAGCCAAAGGAGGACCAGAACAGACCGCCCAAGGTTCCACCAATACTCGAGCCCGCGTAGTAAAAGAATAAATAGAGCGAGGAGGCCTGGGCTTTGTCGTGCAAGGCCCGTCGTCCAACCCAGCTGCTGGCGATCGAATGGCTTCCGAAAAAGCCAAAGGTCAATACGGGCAAACCTAAAATTTTCACCCACAAGTGCGCGTCGAGCGTAAGGCACGCCCCCAGTAAAGTAATGATCAGGGAGACAATCATAACTTTTGCCCGTCCGTGCTTTTCAGCCTGTTTGGCCATCCAGACCGAGCTGACAGTCCCCACCAGAAAGACGATGAAAATCCATCCGACGAGCGACTGGCTCAAAGCGTATGGCTGTGCAGTCAGCACGTAGCCGATGTAGTTGTACAAGCCTACGTTGCTGCCCAGGATGAGAAAGCCTATTCCAAACAAGCAGAGCAAGCCCGGGTCCTTCAAGTGGCTGCCCATCGAGGAAATGAGCTTTCCTACTTCTGGTGCGCGCGGATGGAAATTTTGCGACTTCGGCAAATTCAGCCAGAAGATCAGGCTCGCGATCAGGCTGATGACACTGATACTGCCCATCGCTACATGCCAGTTGAAAAAGTCCGTCAGCATGCCGCTGATGATCCGACCGCTCACGGCCCCGACGGAGTTGCCGCTGATGTACAGCCCCATCGCGACCCCCAGACTGGATGCCTCCACTTCTTCCCCCAAGTACGCCATGGCGATAGAAGGAAGCCCACCCAAAGCAATCCCTTGGATAATCCGAAACACTAGCAAGCTCTCAAAGCTGGTGCTGCACGCCGTCAAAATGGACAGGACGGAAGCGAGCAGCATGGACACGATCATAACAGGCTTCCTTCCCCACACCTCGGATATGCTTCCGAAAAACAGCATGCTGACTGCCAAAGCAATCGTCGTAACGGACAGCGACAAGCTCGCCATCGTCGGGGATACGTGAAACTCCTCGGAAAATACCGGCAATAATGGCTGTGTACTGTATAAAATCGCAAATGTGTTGAATCCAGCCGCAAAAAAGGCAAGATTGGACTTGCGAAAAGCAGCTGTGCCTTGCTGAATGTAACCCATGATGATGCCAACCTCCCAAAAGTCCGTTCCTTTCCTGCTTTATACTATCATTGACAATTCATATTGTATAATTTATTGTATTCATGATTTTCATGCGTTTGGGTAATGATTTGAACACATACATCTCATCGGGAGGACGCCTATGGAATGGCAGCAGCTCGAATATTTTCAAACACTCGCGCGCATCCAGCACGTCACCCGCGCCGCAGAGTCCTTGTCTCTGTCACAGCCGGCCCTGAGCCGTTCCATCGCTCGGCTGGAGGATACGGTCGGCGTTCCCCTCTTTGACCGCCAAGGGCGCACGATCGTACTGAACCGTTACGGCCAGCTTTTGCTGAAACGGGTCAACCGCATCCTGAAGGAATGGGAAGACGGCAAGCAGGAGCTGCAAGACTTGACTCACCCTGAGCACGGAGAAGTCTCGATTGGCTTCCTGCACACGCTGGGAACGAGCCTGATTCCCGATCTGATCGGTGCCTTTCGCGCGCAGGCTCCCCAAATCAGCTTTTCCCTCATGCAAAACCACAGCTATTCCCTGCTTGAGCATCTCGACGCCGGTGAGCTGGACCTCTGTCTGCTTGCTGAGCCGACGGAAACGAAAATGAAGATACAATGGACTCCGCTGTGGGAAGAGGAGCTCTTTGCCATCGTCCCCATCGGACACCGCTTGGCGGATGCCGACAGCATTTTGCTGAAGGAGCTGGCAGATGAAGCGTTCATTTTCTTGAAAAAGGGCTATGCGCTGCGCCGCACGACAGACCGCCTGTTTGATGACATCGGGGTTAAACCGCGCATCACCTTTGAAGGGGAAGAAGCGGCTACTGTGGCCGGACTGGTTGCGGCCGGTCTCGGCGTATCCCTGCTTCCCGATCTGCGGGGAATCGATAAAAGCAAAATCATTTACATCCCGATCCGCGAGCCGCAATGCCACCGGGTGATCGGCATGGCGCTGATTGAGGGTACGTACTTGTCCCCTGCCTCCCAGCGCTTCAAAGACTTCGTTCTCGCTCATTTTGGGCGTACAGAAAAAGGAGCTGCCTCCAATCACGAGTAGTGTCGGAAAACAGCTTCTCTCATCCCCTCTGCCTCACTCCGCCGAGGCTTGCAGGTTTTTGAACTGGTTGAAAAACAATTGATGGTAGACTCCCTGTTGCTCGATAAGAGACTCGTGACTTCCTTTTTCCACAATCTCCCCGCGATCCACGACCATGATCGTATCCGCATCCCGAATAGTATTGAGACGGTGCGCGATGACAAAGCTCGTGCGGCCCTCCATGATCGTGAGCAAGGCATCCTGAATGTGAAGCTCGGTACGCGTATCGATACTGCTCGTCGCTTCGTCCAGGATGAGCAGTGAAGGCTTTGCGAGTATCACACGGGCGATCGCGAGCAGCTGACGCTGACCCTGACTCAGATTTCCACCGTTTTCCGTCAGCTGTGTATCGTAGCGTTTGGGCAAGCGATTGATAAAGACACTCGCATTGGCCATGGCAGCCGCTGCCTCGACTTCTGCATCTGAAGCATCTGGTTTGCCGTATTTGATATTTTCCTTGATCGTCCCCGAAAACAGATACGTATCCTGCAGCACAAAGCCAAAGCTGCGCCGCAGACTGTCACGGGTGTACTCGCGAATGTCTTTGCCATCCAGATAGATGGTCCCGCTCGTCACATCGTAAAAGCGAGTGAGCAGGTTCACCACCGTGGTTTTTCCTGCCCCTGTTGGACCGACCAGCGCGGTCGTGCTTCCTGCCTCGGATTCGAAGCTGACGTTTTTCAAGATCAACTGATCCGGTTTGTACCCAAAGCTGACATTTTCAAAGACGACATGCCCTTTTGGCTGGGAAAGCGTCTTCGCATCTGGTACATCTTCCGGCTCCTCCTGCTCATCCAGCACTTCAAAAACCCGCTCCGCACCAGCTACGCCTGACTGCAGGACGTTGAAAATATTCCCGAGGTCGTTGAGCGGCCGCACGAACTGACGTGAATAGCTGAGAAAGCTGGCGATCACACCAACAGTAATCATCCCTTTGACGGCAAGCACGCCGCCGACCACCGCCACCACGGCAAAGCCGAGGTTGTTGATCACGTTCATGATCGGCATGAGAAAGCCTGACAATATCTGAGCCCGCATCCCGATCCGGCAAAGCTCCGTGTTGATCTCATCAAATTCCTGCGTAGCCTTATGCTCGTGGTTAAACGCTTTGACGACTTCGATGCCGGAGACGGTTTCCTCGATATGACCATTCAGCTTCCCTAGCTGGATTTGCTGGTTTTTGAACAGTACGCTGGTCTTTTTTGCAATGGTGCGCGTGAGTAAATAGACGAGCGGCACGGTAATCATACACGCAATCGTCAGGATCGGGCTCAAGATGAGCATCATGACCAGCGAGCCCACGATCATGATCGCCCCGGACATCAGCTGTGCTGTTGATTGTGAAATGGAGTTGCTGACATTGTCGATATCGTTGGTCAGCCGGCTCATCAGCTCTCCGTGTGGACGGGAATCGAAAAAGGCGACAGGCAGCTTCTGCAGCTTTTCAAACAGCGACTTTCGCAGGTTTTTCACGATCCGCTGGGAGATGCCTGCCATCAGCCAGCCCTGCAAAAGCGTCAGCGCTCCGTCGAGTATGTACGATATCAAAAGGGCAAGCACCGTGACCCCCAAAAGTCCGAGCGTCGCTTCTCCCCCCGTCATCGCATCCACGGATTTTCCGATCAAATACGGCGCCGACAGCATCAGCAGCGCATCTACCAGCACGATCAGGAACACGAGCGGAAGCATGCGCTTTTCCTGGTCAAACGCCTGCCACAGCCGGCGAAGTGTCCCTTTGAAGTTTTTTGGCTTCACCACAGGTCCTCTTGCCCCATGCCCGATGCCACGTCCGGGCCTGCTCGGAAAGACCGGCGGCTGTTGACTTTGCTGGGACATTCTATTGCACCTCCTTGCCGATCTGGGATTGGAAGATCTCCTGGTAGACACGGCAATCCTTTAGCAAGCTCTCATGGGTCCCGATTCCGACCAGCTCTCCCTGATCCAGCACGACAATCTTGTCCGCATCCATCACCGACGTAATCCGCTGTGCGATTAATAGGCACGTCAGACCTTGAGCGTACTCACGCAAAGCCTCTTTGATCTTCGTCTCTGTCGCCACGTCTACCGCACTCGTGCTGTCGTCGAGAATGAGAATCTCCGGTTTGCGCACCAGTGCCCGAGCGATGGAGAGGCGCTGCTTTTGTCCCCCGGAAAAATTGATGCCGCCCTGTCCGACTCTTGCCTGATAACCGTCCGGGGTACGCTCGATAAAGTCGTGGGCCTGTGCCATTCGGGCTGCCAGCTCCATTTCCTCATCCGTCGCCTCGTCCTTCCCCCAACGAATGTTTTCCTTCACTGTCCCGGTAAACAGCACCGTCTTTTGTGGGACGATGGCCATTTTCTCGCGCAGCAGCTTCGGGTCCACCTCTCGGACATCTACTCCATCCACCCGCACGGTTCCCTTCGTGGCATCGTAAAAGCGCGGGATCAGACCGACCAGGCTGCTTTTCCCAGAGCCCGTCGACCCGATAATGCCCACCGTTTCCCCCGGCAGGCAAGAAAAGGTGATATCTTTTAAGACACTCTCTCCATGCCCGCCTTCATAGGAAAAGGATACATGCTCGAAGTCGATCCGTCCCTTCCCATCTCCCTGAAGGCTTCCCTGCTCCTTCCAGGTCATCCGATTTTCCTCGGCAAACACTTCACCGATGCGCCCTGCTGAAGCTTTTGCCCGCACGAACATGTTGAACACCATGGAAATCATCATGAGCGAAAACAAAATTTGCGTCATGTAGTTTGTAAACGCGATGATGTGACCGACCTGCATGTCTCCTTGCTCTGCAGCCAAGCCTCCCATCCACAGTACAGCCACAATCCCCAGATTGACCGTCAGCATAATGGCTGGACTGAAAATGGACATCACGCGAGTAGCCGAGATTGACTTGGTCTGAAGCTCCTCATTTGCATGGCTGAACTTGTCGACCTCAAAATCGAAGCGGTTGAACGCTTTGACGACCCGAACCCCGGACAAGTATTCCCGCATCACACCGTTTACCCGATCCAGCGACTGCTGTACTTTCATGAAGAAGGGAAACCCGATTTTCATGTTCAAGTAGATAAACAGACCCACAATCGGCACGACCACGGCCAGCACCACAGCCAGTCGGGGATTTAGCTGTGTCGCCATGATCAGACCGCCAATGCAAGTGAGCGGTGCCTTCACGAAAATGCGCATCATGCCGTTGACAAATACCTGCACCTGGTTGACATCGTTGGTCAGCCGGGTCACGAGAGAGGCACGATCGAACCTGTCGATGTTCTCAAACGAAAGGGACTGGACCTTTTTAAACAAATCCGATCGCAGCTGAGCTCCGAAGTTCTGTGAAACGTAAGTGGACAGCAGGTTGCGCATCGTGGCGGCGACTGCACCGATCGCGGTCACGCCCAGCATCAGCCCCCCGGTCGACAGCACGTAATTCAAATCGCGCTGCGCCACACCCACATCGACGATTCGCGACATGATCGTTGGCTGCAGCAGGTCGCACACCGCTTCCAAGGTTAAAAAGAAGAGGGAGACACAAAAAACGACTCCGTATTTTTTGATGTATTTGGTGTATAAACGCATGTCCTCACCCCATCCTCACAATTGCACGAAAAATCCTACTCTATCACATCATACCACTCGGGATTTGAAAAGGGGGTTTTTGGGGTGGGGGTTGGCGGCCGTGTCTTCACCCTTCGTTCTCCTTTTCATGATGGTGGGTATATTGAGGCTGGGGCGATGCGAATTCCTAGCACCCACTTATTGACGCTGGAATACATCTCGAAATTTCGTCTCCCCCTAAACGAGTTTATTAACACGACACCCAATGATCTGTTCTATGTGAATGGAGTTAAAGCACGTCGGTGGATGTATGAAAAAAAGCCGAGCATCCTTCGTTTTCCGGTAGCTCCCAAGGAAAGAGGGAAGACGGCTGTCGAATTAGCTCAGCTTGCAGTTAAGCCTATCACAGACTTTATCAATCAAGATCCTGAAAAGCATTGGCCTATCATCATCAAAGAATTTGATAAGTACTCCATGGAGCTTTTTTTGCTTGACAATCCCGTGGGCGTCTCTTTGTCCGCAGCGGCCGTAAACATGATCAATGTGATGTCTGGCTTCGAAGGGTTCCCTGAGCTTTCCTTCCTGGAAATCTTGCGCGACTTTATCCTCTTCACGCCTTCTACTCGGTTTTATGAAATCTCATACAGGACAACATTTATTTCAACTGCAGGATGACCAAAATCAAGGGCAACGGGAACAGCGTAGCGATTGCTGGCGATTTTACCGACCGGGCAAAGCCGTTTGAAGTAACGGCGGATCACGCCATCATTACGGTTCCGTTTACCGTCCTCCAATTAGTAGAAGTGGAGCCTAACAACCTGTTTTCTTATCACAAATGGAATGCCATTCATCAGCTTCACTACGTCTCCTCCACCAAGATCGGCATCCAGTTCTCGCGTCGCTTCTGGGAAGAAAATGGATTGTACGGGGGGCAAACAGTCACAGACTTACCGATTCGCCTTTCCTATTATCCCAGTCATCATTTTGGCGGAGCTGGTGGTGTTGTCTTGGTCCATTTGTCGGAGGAAGAACAGGTCGGGAAGGCACTGCAAGTCTTGGCTCGCATACATGGGGAAGTCGTTTACGAGACTTTTGTCACAGGGACTGCGCATAACTGGGTGCTGCAGCCATTTGCGGCTGGCGCTTTCACCATGTTCAAGCCTTTTCAGGAAACGGAATTGGGTCCCTACATCTCTACTCCAGAGGGTAGAGTCCATTTTGCGGGTGAACACGCTTCAGATTATCACGGCTGGATCCAAGGAGCGATACAATCGGCGATTCGAGTCGCGGTTGAGATTCATTCCAGCACTCGGTATGCCTAGACTCGTCCTACACATATTTTCTTTCCAGCAAATGCTTCAGTTTTTCTCTGACTTCTGACCATTCCGATCGAGTATGCTCAGCTTGTTCGAAGCAGTATTGCAGCAGGAGGTACTTGCATTCTGTATTGACTCTCGTTCTCCAGTAAGCAGGAGAAAGCCATGTCCAACCGATCTCCGCATTGCGGTTTGTCACGTCGATATCGCCTATGCGCGTGGTACCGATGACTTCGCCGGACACCTTTTCCAGGATAGTGAAGGGGATATGCGTTCCCTGCTTTTTTTGCTCCAATGCCAGGCTGATGATTTCGTCGAGATCTTTCTCCGACGATATTTTCCGCCAGGTATACTCCCAAATTTCCGGATGATGTAAGGCTTTACGCAGCTCTTCTCGATGACTTTCCTCCAACGGAACTAGAACAATACTGGCTAAGAATTTTAAATTCTTACTGTACAAAAAAAGAAGACACGGCCTCACAGCCGGATCTTCCTTGCTTTCAATTGTTTTATTCGATTTCCTTTTCAGAAGCTCATGGCTGGTAGGATAAGCCGTGGCCAAACTCGTAAAGGGCGCCACCCTTGCCATCCGGGATCGTCACTGGCAGCTTGCCGGTTGGGTTGTTTTTACCAAAAATCGTGTCTGCCGTTGCGGCGAAGCTTGCATTTCGGAAGCCGTACTGGGCGAGATAAGCATCTACTTCCGGATAAGCCATGATGTCGTACGGATTGCGGATGCCGACAGCGATTACGGGTTGATCCGTTTTCTGGATGATTTGCTTGTAAATGCCCATCAGAGCGTTATCTGGTGCCCGGCCTTTGACATCGAACGTATAGGAACCGATGATCACAGCGTCTGCCACCTCCACCAGCTTCGCTTGCTCGTTGGTCAGTGCCTCGCCTGCGATTTGGATCGTCGCTGTATTGGCGTGGTGTTTTTTCACGGCGTCAGCCAGACTGTCGATGTAGGTCGTCCCTACCACCACGATCTTTTTGTCTTCCAGAAGCTTAAGTGGCAGTGCGCCACTGTTTTTGACCATCGTTACGGAGCGGGCTGCAGCTTCAGCCTCTACTTGCTTGTTTTCAGCAGAGCCGATGATCGCCTTGGCACGCTCGATTTGCGCGTCTGCACCTTCTGGATTTTCTGCTTTAAAGATTCCCCGCTTCACCTTCAATGTCAGGATGCGTTTGACGGAATGCTCAATCCGCTCTTCGCTGATCTCTCCCTTTTTCACGGCTTGGAGAACACCCGTCGTTACCTCTTCCAAACCGATCGGCATCAGCACGATATCTACGCCCGCTTGCACGGCTCGAATTGCCGCATCAACCGGTCCAAAATGATCAGCGATTGCCTGCATATTCATGGCATCCGTCGATACGACGCCATCAAAGCCGAGTTCTTCGCGGATCAAGCCTGTGATGACCTTGGGTGACAGCGTGGCAGGCAGCGCAATCTCCGTGCCGTCCTTTTTGGAAATTACTTTGGTGTCATCGATTTTCGGGAAGGTGACATGCGCCGTCATGATGGCATCGACGCCCGCCTCCATCGCTTTTTTAAACGGAAAGAGCTCCACTTTTGTCAGACGGTCTTTGTCGTGGGGGACTTCCGGCAACCCCAGATGCGAGTCGACGGATGTATCGCCATGACCTGGGAAGTGCTTGGCTGTGGCCGCGATCCCGTTTTGCTGCAGTCCTTTTACGTAGGCAACACCCAAGTCGCTGACCAGCTGTGGGTCTTCTCCAAACGACCTGACTCCGATGACCGGGTTGTCCGGATTGTTGTTCACGTCCATATCGGGAGCGAAGTTGGTGTTGATCCCGAGGGCAGCCAGCTCTTTGCCAATGACATCTCCCACTTGCAGAGCCAGCTCCTTCGAACGCGTAGCGCCTAGCGCCATGTTCCCCGGCATATCTGTCCCTTGCTGCAAACGGGTCACGATCCCACCCTCCTGGTCTATCGTTACCAGGAGGCCGTATTTATCTGCTGCCAGCTGATAATCATGGACAAGGCGTATGGTCTGCTCCGTGTTGACCACGTTTTCACGGAACAAAATCACCCCGCCGACCTTATATTTCTTGACCAGTGCCTCGATTTCCGGCAGCATGTTTGTCACGTCCTTGCCGTTCCATTTGCGGAAATCGGGCATCATCATCTGCCCCACTTTTTCTTCCAGCGTCATGCCCGAGATTGCTCTGTCAATGATCTGGTAACGCTCCCCTTTTTGTTTCACGACCGTTACCTTCTGCTCTTCCTTGTTTTTGTAATCGAAGGCGATCCGGTCTTCAAACTTGCCGTCGGTCACGGAGATGAAGGTTCTGCCGGGATGCTTGGCGAAGCTCACGATGCCTTTTTCATCGACTGCCGCCACGTTTTTGTTCGAGGTTTTCCATTTCAAGCCTACGGATGCTTTCTCAAAATGACCGTCTCGGTAAACATGGAGCGCTTGCAGCTGCAGGGTGTCTCCTGCTGCCATGCCCCATTCCGCTTCAGGAGCGTTCAGACTGATGATCAGATCGACAACATCTGTCCTCTCTTCCGCATTCGTTTTCACAACACTCTGTGAATAGAAAGCCTGACTGAGCAGCAAAGCAAGTACCATCAGCAGCGCACTGATTTTCTTTCTCCCAACCCTCATGGCTTCATCTCCTCTTATTTTCCTTCTCGCGACCAGCCATACGACAGCCAGTCGAGATCGATTTCATGACCCGCTTCATCTTTCACTTCCGGATCATGGACAAACCAGCCCCGTCCATTGACGGTCGCATCAGTCGCATAGCGAAAACGGATTTGCTTCGTCCCGGAAGGAAGCTCCCTTGAGACGTTTTCCCAGTCGCTTTCTCCCGTTGCGGCATGGCCTACCTCAGTCCAGTTCTTCCCGTCCTCAGATGCTTCGACGTAGCCGAAATCAGACTCGTTCTCCATCCGGAACCAGGTATCATAGGTGAGCGTTCCCCCGTCTTCAAGGTCTACCTCGGCGGTTAAGGTGTGTTCCTGTTCATCGCCGACTCCTGCAAACCATGCTCCATCCTTCCACGGGATCTCCACTGGTATCGCCAGGGCAGCCTGACGGGCTACTCCCCTCCGGACTGGATTGGTGGAAACGGTATTGCGCGTAGGATGAACGCGGTTGGTGAGAACGATGCATATGGTTTCGTTGTTGGGACTGACCACGATCGAGGTGCCTGTGTATCCGGTATGCCCCATCGTCCTGCTGTCGCTCAAGGCATCCATGTACCAGCCTTGATACAGCTCCCAGCCAAGTCCATGATCATCTCCCGGGAACTCGGGAATCTGGTTTTCTGCCATCAGCTCGACCGATTCTTCGGAAAGAATTCGCTTCCCGCCGTACTTGCCACCGTTCAGCATCATCTGGGCAAAAACCGCCATGTCACGTGCGGTGCTGAATACTCCTGCGTGTCCTGCCACACCGTCCAGCGACCAGGCATTCTCATCGTGTACTTCTCCCCAGACCATCCCTCTTTGTGTCCATGGCTGGAATTCGGTTGCAGCGATCCGTTTTTTCAGGCGCTCTGCCGGATTGTAAATCGTATCGGACATGTCCAGCGGCTTCGTAATGTGCTCACGGACGTACTGATCCAAGCGCTGGCCTGTCAGCTTTTCCACCAACGCCCCCAGTGTAATCAGGTTCAAATCGCTGTAGACGTAGTTGCTTCCCGGGCGGTTGACGAGTGGATGGCGCAAGACGATTTCCATTCTTTCCTCCCTGCTGTCTCCCATTTGGTAGAGCGGGATGAACGGTTCAAATCCAGAGGTATGGGTCAACAGCTGGCGGATGGTCACCTCTTCCTTGCCGTTGTCAGCAAACTCGGGAAGGTAGTCAGCGACGGGATCATCCAGGTCGAACCTGCCTTTTTCGTACAGCTGCATAATCGCGGTGGAGGTGAACAGCTTGCTGACAGATGCCATATCGAAAATGGTGTCCGTATCCATTCGTATAGGCCGATCCAACGGCGTTTTTTTATCATCGGCGTACTGCGCGGAGAAGCCGTACGCCTGCTCTTTTACGATGACTCCGCGGCGTGCAACGAGCACGACAGCGCCGGGCATCACGCCCTCTTTCATCGAAGTTTCGATGAGTGAATCGATCTCTTTTAGCGGCGCGGCGGTCATGCCAGCTGCGGAAGGCTTCCCTGGACGCAGCTTTCCGTTGCTTGTGCCGGGCTTATCCCATGGATGGGAGAGAGGGCGTTTGACTGGCTTGTTTTTTTTCTCCTTCTTCTCGATAGACGGGGCATCCCCATCCCCCCGTTTTGCGGCGGCTGCCGGAACAACCATCGCTCCCCAAGCCATACTGACACATAGACTGGCAATGGCAATCCGTTTTTTCATCGGAATCACTCCTAGTGGTAGAGCAGATACGTCTTGCGCAGCTGCTTGAATGCGTTCAGCTCAGCTTGCCAATCTGCGATGATGTCGTCCACAGATGCTCCTTCGTCGATCGCTTTGCGGACCTTGTCCGTTCCCATTAGCTTGTCGATCCAGTTGTCGCTGCGCCAGTCAAAATCATTTGGGTACAGCTCTTTCAATTCCACCATGATAGTAAGAGCTGTACGTATCGGGTCATACTTCTCGCGATCTGTCACGTAAATCTGCAGTCCGCCGACGTTGATACCGGCGTGCTTGGAGAAGGTAGGGTTGAAGTACGCTTCCCGAAAAGCTACGCCTGGCAGATTCAGACGATTCATTCGCTCCGCTATCTCCCACCCTTTAATGTACGGGGCACCGACCAGCTCGAACGGACGAGTGGTTCCGCGGCCTTCGGAAAGATTGGTTCCCTCGAACAGGCAGTTGCCTGGATAAACCAGCGCAGTATCAGGAGTAGGCATGTTGGGCGACGGCAGCACCCAAGCCAGTCCCGTCTCGTCATACTGCATGTCCCGCTTCCAGCCCTTCATCTGGACGATTTGGAGATCTGCCTTTTTCCCTATCTCTTTGACAAGGAATTGCTCATTGAATAAAACAGCGAGCTCTCCCACCGTCATGCCATGGCGGACAGGAATCGGATAGATGCCCACGAATGACTCGTAAGCAGGATCGAGAACGCTTCCCTCTACCTTCTCCCCGCCAATCGGATTGGGCCGATCCAGCACGATGAAAGGCTTGTCCTCCAAAGCTGCCGCTTTCATGGCGTAGGCCATCGTGGAAATGTACGTGTAGAAGCGCGAACCGACATCCTGGATATCGAACAGGATGACATCTACATCGCGGAACAAAGGGGAGATTTCCTGCGGTGTTTTTCCGTACAGGTTATAGAACGGCAGTCCTGTTTTTGGATCTTCGTAGGTGCCAGGGACCGATCCCGCCTGCTCCGTTCCCCGGATCCCGTGCTCCGGACCGTATACCGCTACCAGATTCACGTTCTTTGCGAGCAGCGCATCCACATCGTGCGTCAGATCCTCCGTTACTCCCGTCGGGTTCGTGATGAGCCCTACTTTCTTCCCTTTCAGCATTTCGGGCTTTTCAAGCAACAGCTCGATTCCCGTTTGGACAGCGGGACCACTCTTTTTTTCCTTGGCTAAACCAAGATCGGCAGCTCCTGCAGCAGTCAGCGTGCAGAACAAAACGAGTGACGACAAATAGCGAAGCCAGCGAGTCTTTTTCAAAGCACGATCACCTCCACTTTTCGTAGAATACAAGGGATGAACGGCCACTACCTCCTCTCCTACATAGTCGAGTCTGGTGCGCTCACACAGAATCTGGAAGCATCTACCATCGATGATAAAGGTTTCATTCTGTTTTTTCGTGGGAATCATTTACCAAATTTTCTAACAAATAAACCGTCATTCTCTTGATTTCATAGTTCTTTCTATCTACCATGAATTGGAAATCACCACATAAAAAAACCGGAAGACCCTAGCATCGCTTGACGCTGCAAAGTCTTTCCGGTTATTTGCCTGCTTAGGCGAGTCCGAGCGCGAGTGCCAGCAAGATGGCCGAAACGCCGCCCGCAATCGAGCCTGCGATATTGACGGCATCGTTGTTCCAGCCAGTGCGACCTCGTGTCCGCACAGCTTGCCTGCCGCAGTGGCGGTCCTGCTCGATATCGCGACCACACACATCGCAACGGTACATTTGCTGCCAGGTCGCACCAATCCATGAATCCGCCAGCGCCCCAATCATGCCAGCCAATCCGGCAATTCCGGTCCAGGCAAAAGGTCCAAGTCCGCTCGCAGCCGTATCCGGTGCAAACGGGGTCACCGCCAGCAGCAGCCAGGCTACAGCACCGATAAAGAATCCTCCCGCCAGTGAAGCACCCATGCCGAGGCCAGAAACACCTCCGGACGTCCCCGGCGGAACGGGGCGTCCTGTCTTGATCGAGATCGGCGGTGTCCGACTCAAGCCACCGATCTCGGTAGCCCACGTATCAGACGTGACCGCCGCCATCACACCGAGAAAGGCATACCACCAAAGGGGATGGGGACACATCCAATTGGCCGCACACAGCAGCATCCCCAGACCTCCGTTGGCCAGCACCTGTCCAGCATCGCGCCTCCCACCCTTCTCATAGCCGATCTCTGCCTCTTCTTTTGCATGCCTTTTCCATTTGGACCACAGGGTCGAAGAGACGAAAAAGGCGATCAGACATCCGAACCAGATCGTGCTTCCCAGTGCGTACATCACCGTGCCCACAATCACTGCCGCTGTAAAACCGGAGCCGGACAGCGACCGTCTTGCATAGGCCATGCCCGCAATACCGGCGCTGCAGGCCAGCCCTATCAACCATTCCAAAATACGCCGCCCTCCTTTGCTATAAACTATTATACTTGAGCGCACGAGACTAGGACCTTTCTTTCTGATCCTAATCTGACGCTGATTTTTACGAGAAGAGATCGCCTCATTTTAGTGTATGACCTGCAGCGTGTATAAGCTAAAATAAACGTTAAAACCTTGGGCGAGGTGAGGGAAGCATGGATATTTTGATCCGAAGTGCGCAGCCAGATGATTACGCATCGTTATTGTCTTTGTTTTGGCAGGTTCATCATTTGCACGTTGTAGAGCGACCAGACCTATACAAAAAAAACGCGACTCCAGTAGGAGAAGAGTTGTTTCATAACCAGCTGAAGGATGATAAGCAGCAGATCTTTGTAGCTACCCTGGGAAATGAAATCGTCGGCGTCGTAGTTTTAAAGGAAGAAGAAATACCCGAAAATTCATTTGTGAATGCGAGAAGGATCTTACTGGTTGATAGCTTATGCGTGGCTGATTCGCATCGGAAAAAGGGCATCGGAAGTAAACTGCTGCAATATGCTTTTGACTTTGGAAGAGGCTTGAAAGTAGATAGCATTGAATTGGGGGTAATCGAGGCGAATCAAAATGCGATCCATTTCTATCAATCTATGGGAATGACAACGAAAAGCAGGAAAATGGAGTTTCGCTTGGACTAACCGGGAGCTGCTACAAACAACAGCGGCGGCCTCAGACTTTCCTATCCGGTCTGCGGTCGCCGCTGCTTCTTTATTCTATTTACTCTGGTGCTAATTGGCGCAAGTGATTCAGGACCGCACAGCCCTGGCAGCATTCACTCGTCCAAATTGCCAGAAGGTACCCGTTCCCGGTATTGGATCTGAGGTTGTCTGAATAACGCTCTGGATCTGAACGTTCGTTTTTCCCTGAGAAGCCAGCAGAGCAGTCAGGCCGGCGACGTGGGGAGAAGCCATAAAAGTTCCGCTCAGATAAGCGTAGTAACTGCCGGGATAGGTGGACAAGATATTTTCTCCGGGAGCAGCCACATCCACCCAGCGGCCGTAGTTGGAGAATCCAGACTTCGCGTCATTGGCGTTGGTCGATCGTATGTATTCGCGATCATTTCAAACTTATCCGTATTTCCCATTACTCCCTCTCCCATCTGTCTAGCTAAAATCCTTGCATCCAATCCGATTCTATCGAAGCACTTGCATTTCGTCTCCAGTCTTATTCACGTCCGTCCACCGTCTGAACCTGCTCGGCTGTGACTCCGCTGGCAGAATTAGGCCATCGCCTCAGAGCATTCACCTAGATTAAACATATACTGCTCGGGAAGGAGGAGTTTGTATGCACCATCCCGATTATCCCAACCTGCCGTATCAATATGATCGGCAGCTGAACCCTGTATATGCCGGTAAGACCTTTCGTTATGATTACGAAGATGGCAATGTATTTATCATTGATTTCTTCGATCGCACTCATCGCCATGATTTAGGGGTTGCGGGACCACATAAAGGATTTAATGGCTATCGCTTCTCATGGTGAACGCTCCCTGCTTTTCCTTTCAAAGAAGCTGCCGAATTCGCATCGGCAGCTTTTTTCGTTCTCCTAAATACTGAAATTGTAATGTTTCCATAAAGGCACTATAATGAATTTCGTTGTTCAGAAAGCTGGACGTTCATTGACAGTAAAATTTGAATTTTTTGCAGTCAGCCGTACGGTATTTCATTGCTTCCAGGTTCAGGCTGATAGGAGGATTTTTATGTTTCAAAAAGTGCCGTTTTCTTTTCTGGTGATTATAGGATTTATGTTGTTTGCCTTGTTTTTTGGAGCCGGTAATTTGATCTTCCCGCCTATGCTCGGTCAATTGGCAGGAACAAATGTCTGGCTAGCCAATGCAGGATTTCTAGTTACAGGCGTGGGATTGCCGCTCCTTTCGATCATTGCCTTTGTTTATTCTGGACAAGACGACTTACGTTCGTTAGCAAGTCGTGTTCATCCACTATTTGGTATGATCTTCACGGTTGTTCTTTACTTGGCTATCGGTCCCTTTTTCGCAATCCCTAGGTCCGGCAATGTATCCTATGAAATCGGGGTCAAACCATTCCTATCTGACCAGGCAGGTTCCATCCCGCTCATTCTATTCACCATCCTGTTTTTTACCACTGCATGTCTCTTATCTCTCAATCCTGTCAAGATCGTCAGTGTGGTCGGGAAAATTCTAACCCCAATCAAATTGACGTTTATCGGATTTATCGTCATTACAGCCGTGATCCGTCCGATAGGAGCACTGCAGGCACCATCGGAAGAGTACTCGAGTCATGTATTTTTCAAAGGCTTTCAAGAAGGCTATTTAACCTTGGATGCTCTCGTCGCTTTTGTTTTCGGGATCATTATCGTGAATGCCCTTAAGGAAAAAGGAGTTACGACCCAAAAACAGCTGTTAGCCACGTGTGCAAAGGCGACATTGATCGCCGGCACGCTCCTCGTGCTTTTTTATTCGGCTCTCTCCTATATGGGAGCTTCCAGTGTGGAAAAATTGGGCCATTTAGAAAACGGAGCCGAGGTTTTGGCTAAGGTTTCGAGCTATTATTTCGGTTCCTACGGTGCCATATTATTAGGCTTCATGATTACAGTGGCTTGCTTGACCACAAGTGTAGGGCTCATAACCGCTTGCTCTTCCTTCTTCCACCTATTGATTCCGACTGTCTCTTACAAAAAGTTTGCCGTTATTTTATCGGTTTTCAGTACACTTGTCGCAAATATCGGACTAACGCAGCTGATCAAGGTGTCCGTTCCGCTCTTAATGACGATGTACCCGATTGCGATCTCCCTCTTATTCTTAACCTTTCTACACAGAGCATTTCGTGGTTGGTCTGAGGTGTACCAAGGAAGCTTGCTTTTCACCTTGATCATCAGCTTGTTCGACGGCCTGAATGCGGCCGGCGTGCACATCGCCGTCATTGAAAACTATTTCACTCAGTATCTTCCCTTTTATGAGGTTGGCTTAGGCTGGCTGCTTCCCTCTCTCCTAGGCGGCTTGTGTGGATACCTGTTTCGCGCATTCCGCAGAAGCAGCTCACCTCGCCCTCGGACGATCCGGTTGCAGGATGGAAAAAGCAGAACCCTCTAGACACTCGCGTCTAGGGGGTTCCCTTCGCTTAAGTCCTCATGTATTTCGATCACTCCTGTAAGACGAATGATCGAAAGCCATACGTCCAATGATGAAAAGGTCCCTTTGCCCTGGAATCCATCGAGCAGGACTCGAGCCACTTGATTGCGCGTCTGTACTGGATGCCGGAACGCCGTTACTTTTCCGCCACCGTCTGCGACGATCATGACATCCTCGGTCAGCAGAGACAGCACATGATCGACGTTCCCTTGCTCGAGCGAGGTGAGGAATCGGTTGACCCATTCCAATTGCCGAGCAGTTCAGCCATTTCCGAATAATCAAAGCCCAAGCCTTCACGCAGGACAAAAGATCGCGGCGGGCAACCGTCGTCTCGAGCGTTTCTGTCTCCGACGTCCGAACCGGTTCGGGAAGCCACGGACCGACGCACACTTCCCACCTTTTCCGCGCCGACTTCTGCTGATTGAGGCAGTGATTGGCATGGCCGCCTCCGATGATGATGCCTGTCATGTCGTTCATTTCCCTCAAATAAATACGTATGAGAATGCCTATTTTACGGACCCAAGATTTTTTGGTGGAAGGAATAGGATGGCGGACTTTATACTAAAGAAATCGGAATTTTCAACGAAAGGATGTCCGGGATTGTGCAAAACTACCTGAAATCCCAAAGTGCATTTGAAAATAGTCTCCATAAGTGGAGAAGGCTCGCCCAAAGCATATGGAATTCCCACTGGACGGCGGACATCTCCCTGCTGCTTATTGCAATGATCTGGGGCTCCAATTACATTGTCATCAAGGGAGTCGTAGAAACGGTCCCCGTCTTCCAGCTGCTCTTTATCCGGTTCACGCTTACTGCACTCATTATGCTTCCTTTTACCTTCAAAGTGCTGCGTCATGCCGACCGTTCCGCCTGGACCAGCGGCATGATTCTCGGGCTAATCCTCGGTGCTACCTATTTCCTCGAGACTTTCGGCCTGACATCTCGGCTTCCAATGCCGGCTTCATCATTGGCATGTATGTCGTCTTGGTCCCCGTCCTCGATCATGTGATTCATGGAAGGCTGCTGAAGATTTCGTTGGCAGGTGTCCTGCTTCTCTCTATCACTGGGACTACTCTCTTGACGATGAAGGACAGCTTTGACCCCAAAATCGGGGATGTGCTGGTGCTAGCTGCCGCATTCGGGTATGCGATTCAGATGATCATGGCGAAGAAGCTGACAGCAGGAAAGACCATGGATTCACGTGCCTTGACCGTCATTCAATTTTCCACAGTCGCGATCGTGTCCGGCTTGCTTTCTCTTTCCCAGCCCTCCTCCTGGAGCTATCTGACCCCATCCTTTTGGCTTGCGATCGGGTACCTGGTGGTGTTTGGAACCATGTTTGCCTACTACATTCAGCTGGTCATGATCCGTCGCACTTCTCCTTCTCGGGTGGCACTGTTGATGAGCAGCGAACCAATGTTTGCCGCCATCTTTTCCATCCTAATCGCTGGCAAGCATCTCTCCATCTGGCAGTTTATCGGAGGGGTGTGCATCATCACTGGGATTCTTTTGGGCAGGAGATTTCAGGAGTAGAGCTACTGTGGAATATGGCGGGTATCCCAACTCAATACCAGGTTATTTTTCAAAATTTACGCTTCCGAATCCACGAGACCGATGAATTTCCGGATCGACTGCCGTCTATATAAACAAAGGCATAAATGAACACAAACTAATTTGACGAAGAGGTGTTTTGAAAATGGCATTAACGTCCGCATTCACGAGCTTCAACCTGCCTGTAAAAAACGTAGAACAATCGAAAGCGTTCTTCACCGGACTCGGATTCGAGCTCAACCCGCAATTCCCCGAGAACGAGAATTCAGTAGCCATCGTGATCGGTGACAACCTGCAGGTCATGCTGATCAATCAAGCGTTCTTTCATACGCTCACGGAGAAGGAATCCGTCGATACGAGCAAGTATGCGCAGATGACGATCGCATTGGCCTTCGAGAGCCGGGAAAAGGTCGATGAAATCGTGAATACCGCGCTCTCCTTGGGCGGGAAATTGCACGCTGAACCTGAAGATCATGGGTTCATGTATCATTGGGGCTTCGTGGACTTGGACGGCCATCTGTGGGCCATTAACTACATGAACATGGACCCGGCACAAGGTTAAGGCTAACAGAGAGCACGCTCGTACTAGGGTTCAAAAAGAAAGACGCCGGGCGAGCCGATCTTCCGGATTGCCCCCAAAGTCGGGAGACGGCCAGATCCAGGCAGAGTCCGGCAGCGTGTCGCGCGGCTCGACGATGGCGACGGCTGGATCGAACAGGTCAACGGGAAGCGCGCGGCGTTTGGATTGTCTCAGCTTGTCCAAGCACAGGTTGGATGCAATCCGATAGACCCAAGTTTTGAACGAGGAATCCTGTCTGAACGTGCTCCAGCTCTGCCAGACCCGAATACTCGTCTCCTGAACGGCATCATCCGCATCGTCCATGGAGCCTAGCATTCGGTAACAGAACGAGGTTAAGCCCGGCTTCAAGCTTGCAAATAATGGTTCGTCAAATGCGGTCTCGTTCATCGCGGCCTCCTTTAACGATCTCCCCGAGTAAAAAAGCTCGCCCACAGGCAAGCCAGTAAAGACTTGTTATAAAACGTCACTCCCTTATTTATTCCCGAGTTGTTCTGCCAGCCCGATTAGAATTCCTTCAGCTCCACGAATGTAGCAGAGCCGATATGAGTCCTTGTACTGAACCACTTCGCCAACGAGCTGAGCGCCACGCTTAATAAGTCTGGATACCATTTCGTCAATGTCTTCAACAGCGAACATGACGCGTAGATAGCCGAGGGAGTTTACAGGAGCAGTCCGGTGATCTGAAATAGGAGGAGGGGTGAGAAATCGCGAAAGCTCAAGTCTGCTGTGGCCATCTGGGGTAACCATCATCGCAATCTCTACACACTGAGAACCCAGTCCGGTTACGCGACCAGCCCATTCCCCTTCGACAGTGGCTCGCCCTTCGAGGGTCAAGCCAATCTCCTCGAAGAAAGAGATTGCGTCATCAAGGGATTCTACAACGATGCCGACATTGTCCATTCTTAGTAATTTGTTTTTTGCCAAAGTTTTATCTCCTTCTATGTTAAAATTGACTACCTGATCATCTTCCTAATTATTCTCATCAAAAATTACAAATTCCTTCCAAACAAAAAACACCATGTCACCGTATGTTCATTGAATATTGAAATGATTTCACACGCAGCTGTAAAAATGGGGTGAACAACAACGTACAAGCTGAAGCTAACAATCCAAAACCACCCGCAAGTAAAGCGAACCGTAAACCCATTGTCCCCCCTATCATCCCTCCAAGTAACGAACCTAGCGGCAAAGACCCCCACGAGATAAAGCGAAATGTAGCATTCACACGACCTTGAAAAAGTTAGCGGCGACTAGAATAGGCCGCCGAGGAAATCTGTCTATCCATACACCAGCGAACAAACCGAAAATGATAAATGGCGCATACTCGGCAAAACCGAGCAACCCCATTTGCATGGGACTGGCCCCTAAATAGAGAGCTGCCACTAATGGCATTCCTAATAAAGCAACCTGAGTCCCAAACTGTGATGTCGTTTGCCCAATCCAGAGTCTGCGAAAATCTGCGTTCTTTAACAATCCTTCCACCTTGCTGCTCATGTTTGTTCCCCCATTTTTCGTCACAACTAATTGCCTTTTTTAGTATAGGGGAATATAAATTTCAAGATCTTGCGCTTTCATTACCCTACCGTTTGTGCAGAAAAGGCAGCCGGTTAATTCTAGTGCCTTTCCACATTGTTATTGCACTATCAAACTCGTTCGCTTAACAAACCGATGTTGGGTAGTCTAATTTACTCCGCTCCTCGTATTGACCTCCTGTTCAACCGTAGGCAGCTTGTCACAACAGGTGGCACAGCGGAGGAAAGATCTGTTTGTCGGTACATTACCTGTATCCTCGGTGATCAGCCAAGCAGTCAACGAACGGGCGTGTAGCTGAGCAGCACGACGCCGGAGCTGAAGGGTTTAGTCCCGGTCAGCTTCAGATTCAGTCGATCATGAACTCCCCCCAATAATTGGGGGCCACGTCCGGCAACGATTGGATGTACCAGCAAGTGATACTCATCCACCACACCTAGTTGTGCCAAGGTGGAACCGAGGCCGGGACCGCCGTTAACGAGTAGGTTCTTCCCTTCTGCCGTAAGCTGTGGCACCTCTTCGGAAACTGGCCCCTTCAACAAGAAAGAGTTCTGCCACGACACGTGATCCAGCGTTCGCGAGACAACGTACTTGGGTTTCTGATCAAGCTTGCGTGCGAAGTCGACCATGAATTGAGGTCCGTCGCCGCTGCTGGCTATCGCTGGCCAGAAACGCTCCATAAGCTGGTAGATTTCACGTCCAAAAAGCAGACCATCTGACTGGTCCATCACGTCCACCGAATACTGGTGGAGCTCCTCATCTGCAATCATCTGCGTGTGGTCACAGCAACCGTCCAGTGTCACATTCATTTGCAAGATTACACGTCCCATAAGCCGCCTCCTTTTTGTCTGCATTTTATCATCCAACACAAGACCGTGTTTCTCTTGGATTGCTAATGTGCACAGTCCTGCTCCATTACTTTCATCTAAATGCCACCGCCGTTTTTGTCAGATGTTCAAACTAAATCTTGGGAAAAAACTTTGGTGAGGTTTGCAACAAGAGACATTGAGGAAATCCAGCGAATCTCCTAAACTATAATTCTGTCGAAAACAACTTATGTAAATCAGGACATATATAGCAGTATAATTTGATTGCCCATTGTAATTCTTGTTTCTTTTCCGTTGATGGAACGCCGTGTGCGATGAAAGTCGCTCGCACGGTGTGGGCTCGAACGAAACCCTTAGCAGAATGGGATAAGTTGAGAATAGCAATAATGCGCCCATAGTTTTAGGTTCAGGAATTCCGGATGTCACTATCCCTCCTAATGGAATGTCTCAACTTCTTTCTCTTACAGATTATTTTGATGATCTCGATGGAGACAGCCTAACCTTTACCATTGAGTTTGAATTTGGAACTGGCTTTGTATACACTTTCAACAATGATATTACAAGTCCAAACTATGGAAAAATTGTATTTCATGATGCTCCGGGTAATTCGACCTATGACATTGTGAAAGTAACAGCAAGCGATAGTAAAGGCGGTATAGTGACAGACCAGTTCGAGGTAAGGATATCCTGATTCTCATCCATCAACGAACCCTTAGGGAAACCTAAGGGTCCTTATTTTGCGTTAACAACTTCTCAACTCCCCTGCCCATTTTGATGAGGACCTCTCTTCCCTTTTCGATTAATGAATCGCCTATCAATAAGGAAAGCAGTCAGAAATGCAGCTAAACCAAGCAAAACGGAGATACCGAAAGCTTCATAGGAAAACGGACTGCCTTCGTATGTTAAATGGGTGGCACGGTATTCCAATCGCTTGGCACCATATTTAGCGGTTAGGACGTCTTCTTGTTTGGCTAAATCTTCAAGTGGAGCATCAAAGATAAATCGGTCAGCGGAGCCGCTGTGAATGAACTGTGGCACCACGTTGTTACTCTTTTCGTTCCACTGGCTGACATCTTCCGCAGCTAAAGACTCCGCCTCCACCCCGGGAACGAACATTCGATCCAGCTTCGGCGCATTCGACATATGATATCTGGAGACTAGGTTAAGGTGATACTTCGTGACGATAGGCTGCTTGGCGTCTGAAACGGTGTGGACCCTTGTTGTTCCAGAAGCGGCATACGTATCAAAAATTGTCGCAAGTGCACCGTCATCCATCCCGTTATACAACAATACCCCTGCGTCCTTTTTGCTCCATTGGAATGCTTGGTTGAACCAAAAAATCAATTCGGTTCCATCCACATAATAAGGATCTACCTTCGGATTTTTTACGAAATGATAAAAAGGGTAATTCATCTCTTTTGCTATTTTTTCCGCTGTAGATTCGCTCACTTGCTGGGAGATCACATAGAGCACAGCATCGATTCCTGAGGTGAGAGCTGCTGAAGAGACGATATTCCCGTCTTCGACATAACGCACATCCCTTCTCCACTTTGTTTCAGGATAGTTATTGATTTCGCCATAATCGAAGCTTTTCCAGTCTGTGATTGCTTCTTTCCCTTTTAATAGACCTGTATCGGCCAGATTCACCGCTCCAGCGCAAATGCTTAACAGCTTCGTATCCGCATGTTTTTGAATCCATTCCCGGACTGGTTTATACTTGGCTTCGTCAACTCTAGGCATGGCCGGGATCACTATTAGGTCGGGACTTTTTCCTAATAAGCGATCCAGTTCATCAAAAGAATAGTGCGGCATCAGATCCAAACCGCCAGAAAGTGTCTTCACATTTTTGTCCGGGGCAACTGCATAGACGTTATAAGCCCCCGTCATCGCGAACATTTCATACGGAACCATGAAATCAAAAACCTCTGTCGTCGGATTGGATAACATGACTGCTACTGTAGGATTTTCCGGATGATGCTCAGGGACGCTCACCTCTTGTAAAGCAGGCATCGAAGTTTGCCGAGTGGGGAGCCAATATCCCTGATTGGAGTGAATATACCCAAACGCACCGATCCCTCCGAAAAAGATAACGAGCGTTATTCCATAGACAACGATACGTAATAATGATCTCATCTCGATTCTCCTCTGATCCTAATTTTTCGTATTTGTTTCCTCAAATTACGATAAACCAGCTCCATGAACTGAATATGAACGGATAGGATAGACAAAAAAATACCGCCCCCCGCGGGCGATATTTTTCCTTTAGAAAAATCGTAGGTTGGTTTGCTAGTTCTCACGCGGTAGTGCGACCGTAAAAATGGTTCCGGCACCAAGACTGCTAGACACATGGATTTCTCCGTTATGCATTTCTATGATTTGCTTGACGATGGATAAACCAAGCCCATTTCCCTTTACAGAGCTGCTACGGGCTTTGTCCACTTTATGAAACGGCTTGAAAATATCAGCAAGTTCTTCTTGAGGGATCCCGATCCCACTGTCTGTGATAGATACGATATTTTGCTGTGCTTTCCCCATCGATTGGATGCGTATCGTCCCGTGAGGCGCAGTAAATTTGATAGCGTTGTTCAGCAAGTTAATCCACACCTGATCCAGTTGATCTTTGTCCGCATGAACGGTTATGGCCTCAAGATCAACAACCATGTTGATTTCTTTTACGGTCCATAAAGGCTCCAAAGTGATGACAGCCCTCCGCAGCTGCTCATCCAATTGGTAGGTAGTCACCTTTAATGGATGCTGCTCCTGCTGTAAATAAGAGAGCTGAAGCAAATTTTGCCCCAAGCGGGATAACCTCTCGCTCTCCTCCTCGATGATCGTCAAATAACGCAGACGCGTCTCTTCGCTCATTTTCTTCTGCTTTAAAGCTTTCGTAAATCCTGAAATGGAAGTTAACGGTGATTGAATCTCATGAGAGACACTTGAAACAAAGTCTTGACGCATTTGATCCAGTTTCGCCAGCTCTTTTGCCATCTCATGAAAACTCACGCTTAATTGACCAATCTCATCCCTACGATTCATGGGGAGGCTCGCCGAATCGAAGGTCCCTTTTGCCATCCTCTTCGTCGCTTCCGTTAACTGCATGATCGGATTTACTACATAGCGGGCGGCAATCAAAATCAGAAAGCTGCCAATAAGCAGAACAAGAATATATAATGCATGAATCCAAGGCATATTTTCTTGCTCTTGCTCTACCGTATTCTTATCCAATGTGAGAAACAAAGCGTAGGGATCACCTTTCACGGAAAGAGGAACCCCTACGATTGGGAGACCGTGCGTTTCTGCATCGAGACTGCGTGCAATATCGCCACCAAGCACCTGCTGAATTTGACTCTGTTCCACATGTATGGGCTCTTTTTCTTCAAGCTGGGGCACACCTTCTTTATTGTATAGTTGGATCGTATAAATAGAGAGACCAGAAAAACCTTGCACAAATGATCCCAACTCAGCAGAAGAGTTCGACTGATATGCTTCGATGATGTTTTTAGCGTCTTTCGCCAACGTTTCTTCTATAAAATGATGCGTCCGCCCTTCAAACATCCAGGTGCTGATCAAAAAAGCTGCGAACAAGCTCAGCATCACAATAAAGATAAAGACCAATACGACGCGGGTATACAGCGATTTAATCCGGACGCACCTCCAGACGATAACCAAGTCCCCTGATCGTGACGATGCGAAAATCAGACTCACAGTCAGTAAACCTCTCCCGAAGCCTCTTAATGTGAACATCCACTGTCCGATCGTCACCTTCATAATCGATACCCCAGATGTGTTCAATCAGATGGCTCCTTGTAAATAACTGCCCGGGATTACTGCCCAGTTTGTACAGCACCTCGAATTCTTTCATGGGAAGTGTCATGGTTTGTCCATTGCTGTAGATGACCTGATAACGCTTACGATCTAATGTAATTGTGCCCAGCTGTATCTCGCTTGCAGTAGAGATGCGGTACCGCTTTAGCAAAGCCTTTACCCGAAGAACCAGCTCCACCGGATCAAATGGCCTCACCAAATAATCATCCGTGCCGAGTTTAAATCCTTTTATGCGATCAGTGGCTTCCCCTTTCGCGGTAATCATCAGGATGGGCATCTCACCAAATGCACGGAGATTCTCGCATAAGACCCAACCGTCCATTTTCGGCATCATTATATCGAGAATCACCAGATCCACGATATGATTTTCAGCGTATTGCAACGCTTCCTCCCCATTCGATTTCTCGATTATTTCAAAGCCCTCATCCTCCAAATACAAACGGACCAACTCTCGGATATGAGCATCATCGTCTACCACTAATACCTTTGCCAATGTTATTTCTCTCCCTTTATTTCTACTACAAAAGGAAATGCCCTTACTTTTCCATCCTGTTTGAACTCCGCCCAAATTTTATAGATCCCGGGCTTCACAAACTGCGTCTCAAATACTGGTTCCTCCTGTTGAGCTGGATGAACATGCAGATACTGCTGTGCACCTTCGTCTACTATCACCACATGGCCCATGGCACCTAAATACGTAGTTAAGTTGGTTCTGTCCAAATCAAACGTTAACGTGACCGGTTGATTGATCGCAAAGCTACTCATCTTTAGTGTGACGGTTTCTCCATCGATCTGTTGAGTCAACGTTTTGTCTACCTTCATCCCAATGTTCTGATCTGATACACTTGGATGGCCGACGATAAACGGGACCGGCGTTACCTGGTAAGCAAGATTTTTGGGCTTCATATCGATAAATGCCTTATAAAATCCTTCAGGCAAGGTGCTTTTGATTGTAAACTGCCCCTTTCCTGTTTGTTCCGGGTGCAAGTGGTAATACTTTTGCAAATGCTCATCCACTACAATAAAATGGAGAATTTTCTCGTGATTTACTTCTAGGTCATGAACTGGATTTCCCGCCTTGTCTTTTACATAAATCTTGATTTCATTTTCATTCGCTTGAACAAACGTATTTACTTCACTATTACCTCCTTTATGCAAATCAGTATCATGCCCATGGTTCTCCTGCGCGCCGTGACTTTCATGGCTATCCTGCTTAGCCAAAGCAACAGCCTGTTTATCATCGGCAGTCACTTTTTCGTAAACCGTAAAGCCACCTATTACCAGCGCCACATACAAAACAGCTCCGATTACCCATTTATACATTCAAATTTCCCTCCAGAGAATTCCCGCTTTAACTGCATAGTGCCACTGTAATACACCTCTGTGAACTCAATATGAACAGAAACAAAAAACCACCCAAAGGTGGCTTCTAAACCATTATTTTTACTAAACAAAATATGACTAGCGAGTAACAAAACAGCTGCCGATTGATCACCAGCAGCCGTTACTTGATGTTTTTCGTTGACAGCCTTTGCGCGTCTATGGCAGCAATTCTTTACTCATGTTGTACCAAGTAACGCCAGCATGTTTAGAGCTCGAGACACCTTTGTTGATATATCCCAGTTTTTCATAGAAATGAATGAAATTCTCTTTACATGTAAGTGTAATTGTTTTACGTTTTTTCTCTCTTGCTTCGTTTTCTAGATGCGTCAGCAGTCTTGCTGCTACTCCACGATTTTGAAAATGAGGAGAAACAGCTAACCCCAAGATGCTTTGATGCCAGCCAGTCGCGGGGTTTTTCTTACTGCCCCGAAATAAATCATCGGTTATGAATGCTGTTTCAATCACAGGGCCGTTCACGAAACCCGCAATGACCCCATCCTCTTCCGCTACATAAAAGCTATCTGGAATGGACGCAATACGCTTTTCCAGCGCTTCTTTCGTTGCTGCTTCTTCTTTTGAAAAGCAAAGCTGTTCAATGGCTACAAGCTGAGGCAAATCTTCCATTTTTGCATTTCGTATGTTTAGCATAAAGGGAACCTCCACTTCTTGAAGTGAGCAAAGCAATGGATGAGTACGGATTTTCAAAGCCTGGATGCCATTTCCTCTGTTTAGAAAATAGCAATCTTCCTGGATGGATGTAAAGTCTAATCATCACAACCCGAACAAAAATAAGTTTTTAACGGAGGTGCACCGCGTGAAACAGAAAATCATCGATGCCTATGCAAGGCTTTCGCTAGACTACGAAAAAAATGTAGATACCGAGAGTGGCTTTAATGCGTTTTACGAGCGACCAGCCATGCTGGAGCAGCTACCCGAGAATATGACGGGATTGACCGCGCTGGACGCTGGTTGTGCAGCAGGATGGTATACGGAGCAGCTGTTAAATCGCGGCGCCAGCGTTACTGCAATAGACCTGAATGCAGAGATGATTGCGGCTACCCAAAGACGTGTGGGCGAAAACGCAGCCGTGCTCGTACATGATCTGAATACTCCGCTCCCTTTCCCAGATGAGTCCTTTCATCACATCGTCAGCTCGCTTACCTTGCACTATATCGAGGATCTATCTCTCCCGTTCCGCGAATTCCAGCGCATCCTGAAGCCTGGCGGGCAGCTCCTCTTCTCTGTCCACCATCCATTTATGGAATTCACCCTGTTCCAGCGCCCCGATTATTTTACACACGAATGGCTGCTGGACGTATGGAACAAAAAAGAAGCCGGACGAGTCGAGATGGCTATATTTCGCCGTCCTTTGCAGGAAATTGTCAACCGAACCACTCAATTTTTTACACTCGAACGCCTCATCGAGCCACAACCCGTGCCCGAATTTCTCGAGAAGCTCCCTGATTCAGCGAAAAGCTACGAACGCCTCATGACACATCCGCATTTCCTCATCATCCGCGCTAGCAAACCGTAGTAGGAAAATAAAATAGCAATTCAGAAGAAACATCCACTCCCTTTTTGTGGTTTACTTCCCTTATGAGCATGTGCATCCTGTTCCTACAGGAAATTTACCATAGAGGTGATTGGATCATGGCAACGAACAATATTTTCGTCAATCTCCCGGTCAAAGATCTGGAGAAAACAAAAGAGTTTTTCTCCAAGATAGGCTTCGAGTTCAACCCGCAGTTCACCAATGAACAAGCAGCCTGCATGGTCATCAGCGACAGTATTTACGCTATGCTGCTGGTAGAGGAGTTCTTCCACTCTTTCATTCAGAGCACAAAGAAAGAAATCGTGGACGCTACTCGCCAAACAGAAGTGATCGTGGCACTGTCCGCGGACAGCCGCGATGAAGTAAATGAGCTGGTGAACCGAGCACTGGAAGCAGGTGCGACTCCTTATAATGAGCCTGTTGACCACGGCTTTATGTACGCCTGGAGCTTCCAGGACTTGGACGGTCATCTGTGGGAAATCGTGTACATGGATCAAAACGCGGCGCAGCAATAATCTCCCCTGTAAAAAAAGCACAGCAGCCTTGAGGGCATGTTCTCCATGCTCCTTCTGGTCGCTGTGCTTTTTTCGTTTTTACTGGCAAGCCTGCATGCTGTGGCTCATCAAGGAACGGCCCATTTTGCCCTGTATGAAGCGAGCGGCCTCCAGCAATTTATCTGTGTCGATCCCAGTCTGCATCCCAAGGCCATGCAGCATGTACAGCAAATCGTCTGTTGCGATATTCCCTGATGCACCTGGAGCGTACGGGCAGCCGCCCAGCCCGCCCAGCGAGCTGTCAAAGGTGGTCATCCCCATTTCCAGTGATACGAGGACATTCGCCATCGCCATACCGCGTGTATCGTGGAAGTGCATCGCCAGCTTATCTTCCGGGAAGCGTCGGAGCAACACCTCCAGCACCTCCTGCACCTGCCTAGGCTGTGCGATCCCGATCGTATCTCCGAGCGATATTTCCTGTACGCCCATCTCCAGCAGTGTTTCCGTTACGCGAATGACCTCATCTACCGCGACTGCGCCTTCATAGGGGCAACCAAAAACGGTGGAAACATAGCCGCGAACCGACTTGCCTGCCGCCAAAGCTGCCTTCGTCGTTTCCGCCAGAATCGGATAGGTTTCTTTGCGTGTCTTGTTTATATTTTTCAAATTGTGCGTTTCACTGGCTGACATGAATACCGATACTTCATCGATATTGGCGGTTAACGCCCGCTCCAATCCCTTTGCATTTGGAACCAGAGCCGCGTAGGTAACACCTGGCACACGCTCGATGCCTGTCGCCACTTCTACTGCATCCGCCAAGGCAGGTATCCATTTTGGATGGACAAACGACGTTACTTCGATATAAGACAAGCCGGTATGAGACATCTGATTGATCCAGGCAATCTTGTCAGCAGTGGGGACAAAGACAGACTCGTTCTGCAAGCCATCTCGCGGCCCCACTTCTTTGATGGTGATTTGTTTCGGATCGAATTTCATCGTCATCAAGCTCCAAGCAGTTTTGACATCATGTAGGTGGAGCCGTAGAAGATCATGAACTGTACCCCGGAGCTGACGCCCAGTACGCGGTTCATCAATCCTCCGACTGCTGCCATAGTCAGTGTAAGAATAACCCCAACGAGTTGTGCTTCATGGAAAGCAAGCAGACATGCCAGACCGATGAACATACCGACGATGGCTTCCTGACTGATGTTTTTCATGACAAACACAGTTGCTTTACGTGCGTAGTTCATTGCGAACGGATACGCAATCAATGCAGCGATCACCAGACCGATCAGGCCGTACAGGAAGAACTCCCACGGTGTCAGCATGTTGTGCAGGTTGTTCACAGGATCACTCGTAAAGACAGGTGGTGCGTTGAACAAAGGAGATGCCGGGCCGAGTGCAACTGGGCTGAGCGGAATCCCAAATGCCAGCAAAGGAATGATCGCTTCGGCAATGTAGGTGGACTCGGTCACACCGTTCATGGAAGCCAAGCTGGAGGATGCCTTTTTGTACACACCCTTGTTGCGCGAGCCTACGATTTCCCCCATCAGGGAAGTCATTCCCACAGGGCTGAATGCAAAGGTCAACGAAGAGACAAAGGAAGTCGCTGCCGTGTGTGCAGTCTGTCTGCCTGTCAAAACGCGGAACGGATTGGGAAAATACCCCCTCCAGGATTTCGTTTCCGGTGCGAGGTGATACTCTTTGGCTTTCGAGCGAACCAATGCTTTCCGTGCGCTCGGAGACAAGGAAAACAGAATGTCCGAGAGCATCGGCCCAATCGCGATCCCTAAAAAGAAGCTCGTGCTCAGATGCTTTTCTACTACGCTAAAGCTGAAGGTATCAATACTTTTAATGAAGAAGGCAAACGGGATGATCATCAGGACGCTTACCCATTTTCCTTTGGAGAAGTACGCAATCAGAATGGCAGCCAGCGTAAAGATCAGGCCGGAAGCAGATTTGAAAAAGTCAGCGAACTGACCCAGGAACTGACCGAACAAAACCGCTGTAGGCAGTGCGATGAAAGCGCCGATCAAACCGCCGGACAGCATTTTGCGCAAAGCCACGTGAGGCACGCCCAATCGGCGCAGCGATGATGCGTGGTCGATCAGTGGTACTGCCGTCGTATCGCCCGGGATCCCCATCAATGCCGTCGGGATCGCATGCGTAAGGTGCTTGGCCAATACAGCCGCCATGAAGAAGGAGAAAACAGCTTCTGGAGGTGCACCGAGCAAAATGACGAGCAGCGTGAACGGAACCATGATAGCGGTTTCATCTGTACCCGAAACTAGGCCGATCAGGGAGAAAATAATGGCACCCGCCAGTGCGAGCAAAATAGATATCATTAGTACGCTCATTACTCAGTTCGCCCCCCGCTGCGCTTGAATGTTTCCAAAATCCCCAACTCTTCCATCTCTTTTCTTGTGATAGGGTCGTCTTTAATCAAGTCGTACTCCGCTTTCGGATCTACCTGCATGCTGAGCAGAATCTCTTCCAGACCCTCAGAACTCGTTTCCTCTTCTGTCAAAATACGGCTAGGTTTAAACAGGTTGGCACAGATGATCAAGCCGATCACACTGCCCAAGATGCCGAGCAGAAGGGAGTATGATCCAACCATCTTCGCCTCAGCGAACTTGGGGAAAATGCTTTTCCCCAAGAAATAACCGCCGATGCTCAGACAAATGCTGATCACGATTGCCGATAGAATACGGACGGGAACGACTGTGTCCCCTAAAATCTCGATGTATTCTTTCTGCGACGTCGCTTTTTGCTGCTCGTTACGAACCATTTCAGTTTCCATGGACAGCCCCCTCTTGCAATTGTTTGGTCAGTTCCAGAATGCGGTCATAGCGCACATCCTTCTCTTGAATCGCTTGCTTCACGATCTGGTCGATCTGATCATCTTGTGCGCCTGCCATCATGGCAAGGTTGCGTGCATGCAGCGCCATGTGACCTTTTTGAATGCCCTCTGCCGCCAGCGCCCGCATCGCTGCTAGGTTTTGTGCGAGACCTACAGCGGCGATTGCTCCTGCCAGGTCCTCTGCGTTTGTGATGTCCATGACCTTCAGTCCGAGACGAGCCGTTGGATGAGACTTGGTCGCCCCTCCGACAATCCCGACAGCCATCGGCAATTCGATGGTTCCCACCAGATTGCCCTCACGATTCAGCTCCCAGCGAGTCAGGGAACGATAGCGGCCTGTCACAGATGCAAAGGCATGTGCCCCTGCTTCAACTGCGCGCGTGTCGTTACCGGTCGCCAGTACGACAGCGGAAATACCGTTCATAATGCCTTTGTTGTGGGTTGTTGCGCGGTATGGATCGCACTCTGCAAATTCGTAAGCGCGGATGATATTGTCTACGACTTCTCTGCCACCCAGCTCTTCCGTCGAGAAGACGGCACGTGCACGCACCAGACGGCGGTCTGCCAGGTTGGAGATGATACGCAGCACGACGCGGCCGGAGGTAATCTCCTCGATATAAGGCGCTACGGCCTCTGCCATCGTATTGACCGCATTCGCGCCCATCGCATCCCGCGTATCTACGAGCAGATGAAGCACGACCATCGGCTGCTTCGCCCGTTCAATCACGTGCACCTCGACGTCAATCGCGCCGCCACCCAAAGAAACGAGCGTCGGGTCTTTTGCATTACAGCGATCCAGAATCTCTTTTTTGTTTTCATAGATTCTCGCCATCGCGCCATATGGATCCGTAATATCTACAACCTGGATCTGTCCTCGCATGATCGAACCGCTCAAGGATGTGTGGAAGCCCCCCAGATCGTAGGAGGTACGGGCAGCGTTGCTGGCTGCCGCCACGACTGACGGCTCTTCCGTAGCCATCGGGATGAACCGATCGACACCGTTGATTTTGAAGTTGGTCGCAATTCCCAGTGGAATAGACATCACACCCACGACGTTTTCAATCATTGCATTGGCGGTACGCAATGGAAAAGGAGCTGCTCCTGACAAGATTTGTTTGTCTTCCTCGCTCAGGTTACGTGCCTGCGCTACCTTCTCTAGTCTTTCCTCAGGTGATAGCTTGTAAAATCCGGATACCCGACTGGTAGTCATCTCGCATTCTCCTACTCTACGTTGAATTATACGGGTACATTGCTCACTTCGCCCGACTCTTTCAAAATGAAACGCTTTCATTCGCAAATAAAAACGTTATCGCAAAAAAGAGTCAAGAACTGACTTTGCGCTCACTTTGTACTCGTGTTTCCCTCTGTTCAACTTTGTTGAATGACCATATACTACTACAACTTTTCGCGTCTGTAAATGGGGAGCATTCGAAATTGTTCGATAGGTTTCGATATAAAAAAGCGCGATCATAAAGACCGCGCTTTTCTCGACTTATGAATGGGAGAGAAGCATACGTAGCTTGGATGCCGTTTCTCCAACGTCTCTTGGCATGTTGATCGTAACGGTGAGATGAGGGGCATCGGAGAGAAGAAAGGAGACCTGTTCAAATACGAGCTTTCCTACGGATGGATGATAGTTGACTTTCAGCCCCTCCGGACCATTCAAAACATCATGCCTCGGCCACCACTCACGAAACTCTTCACTCGCATGGCTCAAATCCTCAATGAGCTCCATCCACCAGGGATCTCCGCTATAGCTTCCATAGCAGGCTCGAAAGTGTGCCAACCGATGCCGGGCATGCCTCTCCCAATTTTCCTGCAGCAGCTCTCGCACGTATGGAGAAGTAAATGTCCGCCAAACCGAATTTCTCTCCCGCGCTGACATCGTTTCATATGTTCCGTATATCCTGCTTGCCACCTGATTCCATCCGACGATGTTCAGTCGTGGGTCTGTTACATAGGCAGGACATATCCCCTGAAGATCCAGGAATTGCTGCAGCGCACGGCTAATCTCACTAGCTGGCGGTACCGGATCAGCCGGCAGCTGTTGCAGGGCCAGCAAAAAAAAATGTCTGCGCTCAGTAGCGTCCAGTTGAAGGGCGCGGGCGATGCTTTCGATGACCTGAGTGGACACTTGAATATCCCGTCCCTGTTCCAGCCAGGTGTACCAGTCTACGCTGACACCGGCGAGCTGCGCGACCTCTCCACGGCGCAATCCCGGCGTTCGACGCCTCCCTGCCTGGGGAAGACCAGCCAGCTCTGGCGAAATACGCGCACGCCTCGTTTTTAAAAAGTGAGCAAGCTCCAAGAGTCGTTCTCGATCTCCATGCTCCATTTTTGCACCTGCCATTCCCTTTTGCAGCTATTACACTAGGAGCGTTACTCCTAGGATTAACTGTCATCTTTTTTGAGTTCAACGCTCATTTTACACTTTCCATGCGGGATCGCGTACTCCCAGCTCAATTGGAAAGGGGACTTCCCTTGGAAAGAGAAAAATTATCCAGAGCTCTCCTCCTACTCGGCCTTTCACTCGGCTATTTTATGGTCCTCCTGGATACGACGGTCGTCAGTGTTGCCCTGCCCGCTATTCACAACGATTTAGGGGGAGGGATCATCGGCCTGCAATGGACAGTCAATGCTTATACGATTGTATTTGCTGGCTTGCTCCTCTTGATGGGGTCACTTGCAGACAAGCTGGGAGCCAAACGGGTGTATATCGCAGGCTTGCTCATTTTCCTCGTTGCCTCTGCCATCTCTGCCTTTGTCACCTCGCTCGCGGGACTCATCTTGATTCGAGCCGTTCTAGGAATCGGCGGAGCAGCGCTGCTTCCTGCTTCGCTCACGCTCCTCTCCCATGCCTACCCGGCTTCTGCCGAGCGAGCCCGTGCGTTAGGGATTTGGGCGGCCGTGACCGGACTATCTATGGCTGGGGGTCCAGTCGTTGGTGGTATTTTCGTAGACATGCTAGGCTGGCGAAGTATTTTTCTGTTGAATGTGCCACTTGCCCTCATCAGTTTAGCCATTACGATTCTTCTCGTTCGTGAGACAGATCGAAATCCGGGAAAAAGTCTGGACCTGGCAGGCCAAATCACCATTTTTACCGCAATTACCGCCTGGTCCTTTGGGCTGATGGAGGGCGGAGCGATCGGGTGGAGCTCGCCTGTTATCCTCGCTGCATTTGGTATCGCGCTTGCGGCAAGCCTCTCGTTTTTGTTCATTGAGACAAAGGTGGCGGCTCCCATGCTCCCTTTACACTTATTTCGTAGACGCAACGTCTCTGTAGGAATGCTTGCCGGTATGGCCATCAACATCGGATTGTCGGGTATCCTGTTTTTGCTTCCCTTGTATTTTCAACAAGTACGCGGGTTTTCCGCTCACCTAACTGGCCTCGCTCTCCTGCCGATGACGATCCCGCTCGCCTTCAATCCGATCGTTACGGGCAGAATCGTCGGGAGGATCGGAGCTCGGCTTCCCATGAGCGCTGGCCTTTTTCTCACAGGACTGGGAGCATGGATGCAAGCCTCGTCAAATAGCGACACGAGTTACGCCCTTACACTGGCAAGTCTGTTGCTGATTGGCTTCGGAGTGTCGTTTACCATTCCCTCGCTGATGGCAGCCGTCCTCTCATCTGTTTCCAACGAACAGACCGGCACGGCTTCCGGTGCTCTGAATGCATTTAGACAGCTGGGAGCAACGATCGGTGTCGCGATGATCGGCTCACTCTTGAGTGCGAGCCAGTCATTTCTTTTAGGCATGCACGTATCTTTTGTTGTTCTGACTGTTATTTTATTGGGGATAGGCATCGTTACATTCACCTGCATCGACAAATAGCTCACTAGGAAATACGTCAAAACGCCGGCAGAAAGAACAGAACAGGCATAGGACCGTTCCCCTTCTGGGAAGCCCTATGCCTGCGTGCTATTGGAGCGATTCCTGCAAGCTTTTGACCAGGTTGTCGCCTGTCCGCTTGATATGGCCATGAACCAGTCTGCCTGCTTCTGCTGCATCCCCGTTCTTGATGGCATCCAATATCTGCCGATGCTCTTTGTTTGATTTTTCAGTCTGATCACTGAGCATTTGGGGTGTTTGCTGAGGAAAACCGTTCCACAGCGTTTCGATAAATGTCACCAAGCGTTTCCATGTACAGCGGCTGATCAAAAGCCGGTGAAATTCAATATTGCATTCGATAAATACGGTGGAGTCCGTCGATTGCTCCATCGCGACGACCAGCTCTTCCAGCTGTTGGATGTCTTCCTGGCTCATATGCTCGACGCTCATTTCCACAGCCATCCGTTCAAACTGAGCGCGAAGACCGTATATTTCCTGTATATCTTCCACAGACAACGATTTGACGATGGCACCGCGATGCGGCTCGATGATGACCAGACCTTCTGTTTCCAGCTTGCGGAGCGCCTCTCGGACTGGCATACGACTAACACCTAGCGAAGAGGCCAGCTCTTCCTGAACGAGACGTTCCCCCGGCTGGAAATGTCCTCGCAATATCGCTTCCCGCAGAACGCGACACACTTTGATATGCAGCGTATCCAATTCGTGGCTTTCCAACCGCAATTCATATTTTCTGCTCATCTATGGCTCGCCCTTTCGCTTTCACTGTATCTGTCATCCAGATGTTAGAATTAGGATAGGGTATCCGCCTTCCTTTGTCTAGTCATTCCGAGTGGAATCAAGCGATTGCTGATACAGATCCCCACCCACCCCATCATTGATGACGATGACAGGAAATCGTTCCACCTCCAAACGGTAAATCGCTTCTGTACCCAGGTCGTGATAGGCAACCATTTCTGCAGATCGAATCGTCTTGGCGATCAGAGCTCCCGCCCCGCCAATCGCTGCGAAATAGACAGCCTCGGATTGCACGATGGCATTCTTGACTGCCTCGCTCCGGCTGCCTTTTCCGATCATCCCTTTTAACCCCTGTGCGAGCAGGAGTGGTGTATACGGATCCATACGGCTGCTTGTAGTCGGACCTGCTGAACCGATTACCTGCCCTGGCTTGGCAGGCGTCGGACCCACATAGTAAATCGTCTGTCCCGCGAGATCCACAGGCAAGCTGCCACCCGCTTGCAGCGTTTCTGCCATGCGCTTGTGGGCGGCATCCCGTCCCGTGTACATCATTCCGGTTAGCTCCACCCGATCCCCCGCACGCAGTTCCCTGATCTGCTGTTGATTCAGTGGGAGTATGAGTTGTTTGGCTGACATCGGCTCCTCCTACAGCGTGACATGCTTGTGGCGGCTGGCATGGCAGTTGATATTGACCGCGACAGGCAGCCCCGCGATATGGGTGGCGTACAGCTCGACATGGACGTCCAGAGCAGTGGTGCGACCGCCCATTCCCTGTGGTCCTAGCCCAAGCTGGTTGATCTGCTCCAAAAGCGCAAGCTCCAGCTGTGCCGCGTCTTCCCGTTGATTTCGTTCTCCGATTGGGCGAAACAAGGCGCGCTTTGCCAGATAGGCGGACATCTCAAAATTTCCTCCCAGACCAACACCAACTACAACCGGCGGGCAGGCATTCGGCCCCGCAAGCCTCACCGTTTCAAGGACAAACGCTTTGACTCCCTCGATCCCATCAGAGGGCTTCATCATTTTCAGCCTGCTCATATTTTCACTGCCAAAGCCTTTTGCCGTCATATGAATCGTGCATGTGTCGCCTGCCACCAGCTCCACATGGACGATGCCCGGTGTGTTGTCCCCGGTATTTTTACGCTGGATCGGATCGTGAACGATGGAGGCGCGCAAATACCCCTCTCCGTAGCCCCTGCGAACCCCTTCATTGATCGCATCGTACAGGCTCCCTCCGACGATATGGCAATCCTGTCCCAGCTCGACGAGGAAGACGGACATCCCCGTATCCTGGCACATCGGCACCCGTTCAGCTGCAGCAATTTCTGCATTTTGCAAAAGCTGTGACAGCACCTCTTCTGCCACCGCTGATTTTTCCCTTTTTCTCGCTTCCTGCATGGCACGTACGACATCGAACCCCAGATCGACATTCGCCTCGATGCAAAGCTGTTTCACGGCATCGACGATTTGTTCATAGGTCACTTCCCGCATCTGTGTCACCCTTTCAAAAGCTTTCGCAGCATGAAGCGGTTTGCATCCCGATTCAGCTCGGCAAGTGCTGTCGTCAACGGGATTTCCTTTGGACATACCTGCACACAGTTTTGTGAATTGCCGCAGCTTGCGATACCTGCGTTGCTAATGACAGCTTCGAGGCGCTCCTTTGCCATCATCTTGCCGATCGGATGGCTGTTAAAGTACTTGGCCTGTGCCATCGCTTGCGGCCCCAGATAAGGCGAGTGGTCATTGACGTTCGGACAAGCCTCCAGACAGCAGCCGCATGTCATGCACGTCGCGTATTTGTAGGCTTCCTGCTGCTCATCTGGCGCAATGCGCGGACCGGCTCCCAGCGGATAGGTACCGTCGATTGCGATCCAGCCTTTGATTTTTTTCAGGCTATCAAACATGATTTGACGATTGACAATCAAATCCTTCTCCACGGGAAATGTACTCATCGGCTCGAGTACAATCGGCTGCTGCAGACGGTCAATCAGGGCAGAGCAGGCTTGACGTACCTTGCCGTTGATCCGCATGCTGCAAGCCCCACAC
Source organism: Brevibacillus centrosporus (assembly GCF_003710815.1). Taxonomy (GTDB): domain Bacteria; phylum Bacillota; class Bacilli; order Brevibacillales; family Brevibacillaceae; genus Brevibacillus; species Brevibacillus centrosporus. The sequence continues at coordinate 53,337 of NZ_RHHP01000006.1, read as the reverse complement.
ACCTCTTCCAGGCAATTGTACTCCCAAAATACGGAGCGTACACGCACACCATCTACACGTACAGGATTGCGCTGAATTTCCATGAGGGCCGAGATGACATTCATATTTTTGCGGTACGGGACGTCGAACTCCTCCCAGTACGGCACCTGATCAGCAGCGTCCTGCCGTTTGACCTTGATGCGAATGAGCTTCTCTGTCATCGGATGATCCCCTCCTGCTCTTTCGCAGGCTCTACTTCTTTGACCACGTCATATCTTCGCGCTCGCGGTTGAATATGAGAGATGTCTACGTCTTTGTAGTGAAAAATCGGCCCCTCTGCGGTATGTGTCGCCAATGTCGTTTTCAGCCACTTGGCATCATCTCGCTCCGGAAATTCCGGCTTGTAGTGAGCGCCCCGGCTTTCGTTGCGATTACGTGCCCCGAGTGTGATGACGCGTGCGAGCTGCAGCATGTTTTGCAGCTGGCGCGTAAAGGCAGCAGTCCTGTTCTGGTAGAAAGAAGTATCGTCGACACCGATCCGCTGCCACCTCTCCAGCAGCTCCTGCAGCTTCTCGTCCGTCTTATCCAAACGATCGTTGTAGCGGACGACTGTCACGTGCTCCACCATCCAGTCGCTCATCTCCACATGCAGCTGGTACGGATTTTCCGGTCCATCCATCCGAATGAGCTTTGCAAAAGCTTCCTCCTGTCTCTTTTGCTCCCTCTCATAAAAATGCGAGGACAAATCCTCTGCACTGCTCGCGAGGCCAGAGACATAGCGCAAAGCGGCCGGACCTGCGACCATCCCGCCGTAAACCGCGGAAACGAGCGAGTTGGCCCCCAGTCGATTGGCGCCGTGGTATTGGTGGTCGCACTCTCCGCAAGCAAACACCCCTTGGATATTGGTCATCTGGCTGTAATCGACCGCAAGACCGCCCATCGAGTAGTGCATCGCAGGGAAAATATGCATCGGGACTTTGCGCGGGTCATCCCCCACAAATTTTTCATAGATGTCCAGAATCCCTCCCAGCTTTTCATCCAGCTGCTTCGTCGGGAGATGAGAGATATCCAGGTAGACCGTGTTTTCTCCGTTGATTCCCAGCTTCAGATCGACACAGACGTGAAAAATCTCGCGGGTGGCGATGTCGCGTGGTACGAGATTCCCGTAGGCCGGGTATTTTTCCTCGAGGAAATACCAAGGCTTGCCGTCCCGATACACCCACAGCCGTCCGCCCTCTCCCCTCGCCGACTCCGACATCAGCCGCAGCTTGTCGTCTCCTGGAATCGCGGTCGGGTGGATCTGGATGAACTCGGGATTGGCGTAATGCACGCCTTGCTGGTAGGCGATGCTGTGCACACTCCCTGTATTGATCACGGAATTGGTGCTTTTGCGGAAAATGTAGCCGATGCCGCCTGCCGCCAATATCACGGCATTCGCGCGAAAATGGCGAATTTCCATCGACCGCAGATCCTGTGCCACAATCCCTCGGCAACGCGGCTCGTCATCCAAAATGAGGGACAAAAACTCCCAATACTCGTATTTCTCGATCAAGCCCTCCGCTTCGTACCGCCTGACCTGTTCATCGAGGGCATACAGCAGCTGCTGTCCCGTCGTCGCTCCGGCAAAAGCCGTCCGCGAATACTTCGCTCCGCCCAGCCTGCGAAAATCGATCTGCCCTTCCACCGTCCGGTTAAACTGCACACCCATCCGGTCAAACAGGTAGATGATCTCGGGTGCAGCCTCGCACATCGCTTTCACAGGAGGCTGGTCTGCCAGAAAATCGCCGCCATAAATCGTGTCATCGAAATGCTCCCAGGTCGAGTCCCCCTCGCCTTTTGTATTGACGGCACCGTTGATCCCGCCTTGGGCACAGACAGAGTGGGACCTGCGGACAGGTACAAGGGAAAACAGCTTGACGCGCCCCCCTTTTTCCGCGATCTGGATCGCTGCCATCAAGCCGGCCAGCCCGCCTCCAATTACGAGGATATCTTCCTTTTTCATCTCTCTCACATCCTTCTTCTCGTCGCAGTAGACAGGCAAGTACAAGGAGGGCTCATTCTGCCATCCCGAGCCTGCCCACGAATAAATGCGTGAAACAAAGGCGAGGGTGCTCGCTACACAAATGCAAGCATACTCCCCAAGCCAACAACACTGAGCAATGCGAACAGCACCAGCAGAATCCTCCCTGAAATCTGCTGGGCACGCGGTCCTGTCGTGATCCCCCACGTGATGAGTCCCGACCACAGGCCGTTGGTAAAATGGAACGTCACAGAAAGAACGCCCAGGACGTAGAAAGCAAAAATCCACGGATTGAGCAAATGCGCAGAAACAGCGTGAAAATCTACCTCTGTACCAAAAAAGGCGCTCTTTAGCCGGAAGCTCCAGACGTGGTAGACCACGAACAAGAGGGTCACGATGCCGCTTACCCGCTGCAGTAGAAAGCGCCAGTTGCTTCCGTATCCATAGGTGCGGGTATTTGGGCTTGAAAGAAGCGACACATAGATTCCGTAGCCAGCGTGATAGAGCAAGGGAAGCAATATCAAGAAAATTTCCAGTAGCCATACAAACGGGATGCCTTGCAGCGTCGCCACCTGCTTGTCATAGGCGAAAGCTCCTTGTAGTGCGACCGCATTGGAATACAGATGCTCGATCAAGAAAGCCCCAAGCGGCACGATTCCTGCCAGTGAATGCAGCCGCGAGAGAAGAAAATGTTTTTGAAGCAACGGGGTTGAAACAGGAAGCGCTTTGCTCGAGCTCACACCCATCCCCTCCCCTGTGCAAAGAGAAGCGCCACATCAGGGACTTGCTCCAGCCGTTCGACCATCTGCAAATCGTGCAGAATGCTATCCTGTGGCAGGTCAACACTGAGCGCCAGAAATTTCTGAACGATATCATCGTGCGAAACCGGATTTTCCGGATCTCCCTTGGGGTACTCGGTATGCTTTTTCAAAGTCGTTCCGTCCGTGAAGGTCAGCTCAACAGTCGCCTCCCAGGTCTCGGGATAGCGCGCATCCATGATAGGATCGACGGCAACTTCCACACGACTCATCACTTTGCGGATGGCTGGATCGTAGAGGGCTTCCTCGGAAAAGTCGCGCAGACCCGCACTTCCCTTTACTAATGCGAGGGCTGTACAATACTGCAAACTGAATTTGGCGGCATAGACACTCGCGGGATTCGGATTGTCTGTAATCGTCAGTGCGACCTGATATGTCTGGACGCGGACTCTTTCCACTTCTCTCCACGAAATGGCATGCTGAGCGATCATCTCGAGGATCAAATCAATCGCATGGTGCGTATGCCGACAGGAAGCGTGAATTTTAAAGGAATTCTCCATGATCTTGTACGTAGAGCCTAGCCCCTGCGTCATCTGCTCGGCGTTTGCCTCCTGTGACATGGCGCGGACAAAGCCGCGGTTGCCCTCCAGTATTTTGCTGGCTGCCGTAAAGCCCTTCTGCGCCAAAAGCGCTGCCAGAATGCCGTTCATCGCTGCTTTCCCCGGGTGAAGCTGCTTGGACATCGCCCCATCCTCGATAAACTCCCAAAGGCCAGCTGCCTGTGTCCCAGCGCTCCCCAAAGTGTGCACCAGCTGTTCTTCATCCAGCCCCAGCAGCTTACCTGCTGCCACCGCCGCTCCAAACGTGCCGCACGTAGCCGTGTTATGCCAGAAATAGTAATGCGACGGCGAAACCGCCTCACCGATGCGATAGCACACCTCGTAGCCTGCTACAATCGCCTCGATCAGCTCCTCCCCGCTTTTTTGCTGCCACTGTGCTACAGCGAGCGCCGCTGGGATCACCACTGTCCCTGCATGGATGATGGATGCTTTATGAATATCATCCAGCTCTACGATATGGCTCGCCGCTCCGTTGACCAGAGCAGCATGAGTCACGGAAGACCTGCCGCCTGTCATAAGCGTGGCTTGCTCGGCTCCCCCGAGTTCAGCTGCTACCTGCGCCATCATTTGAACAGGCGGCTTCTTGGCCCCTGCGTATGCAGAGCCCAGCCAATCCAGTATGCAGGTTTTCGTAAAGGCCACTACTTCTGATGGTAACTGCGCAAATGTCAAACCAGTCACATAACGGGCGAACTCTTTGCTTACGCTCATCGCTCTTCTCCTTGGTTGGAATGTAGGGACAGCTTTCTCTTTCGCGCCTCGTCGACGATTCTTTTTGCCCGTTCATACACAGGCAGATCTACCATTTTTCCGCCTAACTGGATACTGCCAATCCCCGAAGCCACCGCTGCTTCATAGGCTGCGACGATGCTTTCGGCTTCTCCAAGCTCTTCGCGGCTGGGAGAAAATACATCCCTTATCGCTGCGATTTGACTGGGATGAATGAGCAGCTTTCCCCCGAAGCCGAGCTGCTTGGCGCGCTGCGTTTCGCGAATCAACCCTTCTAGATCACGGAAACGAGGGTAAACGGCATCAATCGGTGCACCGATTCCGGCTGCGCGAGACACGACGACCAGCTGCGATCGCGCGTAGAGCAGCTCCAGCCCATCCGCTGTCAGCTCAGCGGATATATCCAGTGCAAAATCGATCGAGCCGAACATCAGCCTCTGTACTCGCTTGCTCGACCTGGCAATCTCATAGGCGTGATGCAGCCCGCGTGCAGACTCGATCAGCGGCACGATTTCCAGGGATTCCCGCTGCTGTCCCCTTCGACCGTCGCTCGCTTCGGATGACTCCCATTCACTCAGCCATGCATCCAGCCTGGCAATCGCATCCGTTTCCTCTGCTTTCGGCAGGACGATCCCACACAGCTTTGCAGCAAGGCATGCTTTCACATCTTGCTCGCAGTAAGGGGTATCCATCGCATTCACTCTCACGAAACGAGCGGGCGTGTCCGGAGAGGATGGCTTTTGCAGCTCGACTTTTACCAAGTCTCGCGCCATCGCCTTTTCTTCTCGTGCGACGGCATCCTCCAAATCGTAAATAATGGCGTCCACAGGTGATTGCGCTGCTTTCTCCAGCTTCCTCGCATCTGAACCGGGTACAAACATCCATGTGCGGGCGCTTCTCATCTACACGACACCTGCCTCTTGCCACTTGCGGATCGTCTGGGCATCAAAGCCGCACTCCAGCAAAATCTTCTCGTTGTGCTGCCCAAGCGCCGGGATCGGTCCCATGCATGGCTCCACGCCCTCCATCGTGACCGGGGGAAGCAAGCTTTGGACAGGGCCTGCCGGAGTCTCCACCTGACGCCAACGATTTCGCGCCTTCAGCTGCGGGTGTTCCCAAAAGTCCTGCACGGTATTCAGTCGAGCGTTGGCGATCTTGGCCTGCTCCAGACGGGCAATGACCTCTTCTGCTGTCAGCTGCAAAAAGACTTCATCGATGATGCCCTGCAGCACGGCTTTGTTTTGCAAGCGATCCGAGTTAGTCGCGAATCTCGCATCATCAGATCTTCCCGGCTGCTGGAGTACCTGATTGCAAAACATCTCCCACTCCCGCTCGTTCTGGATCGCGAGAAAAACGGTTTTGTCATTCCCGGTGCGAAACGGCCCGTAAGGATAAATCGTCGCGTGACTCGCTCCGTTTCGCTTGGGCTCGTTTCCGCTGTAATTCGTATAGTAAAGTGGAAACCCCATCCATTCGCCCAATGCCTCAAGCATGGAGATTTCCAGCACGCTTCCTTTTCCTGTCCTCGAGCGCGCGATCAATGCTGACAAGATGCCGCTGTACGCGTACATCCCGGCAGCAATATCCGCAACAGAGATTCCTACCTTGGATGGCACTTCCTCCGAGCCTGTCACCGAGACAAGGCCCGCCTCACATTGAACAAGCAGATCATACGCTTTCTTCTCACGATAAGGCCCGTTTTCGCCATAGCCAGAAATGCTGCAAATAATCAGCTGCGGGTACTTCTCCTTTAATACGTCGATGCCAAATCCCAGGCGGTCGATTGCCCCAGGTCCAAAATTCTGGATAAAAACGTCTGCCTTCGCCAATAGCTGGTCGAGTATTTCCTTGGCTTCCGGTTCTTTGACATTCAAGGTCAGCGATTCCTTGGAATGATTGCACCACACAAAATGACTCGACATCCCATTCACTGTCGTATCGTAGTGGCGAGCAAAATCTCCCACCTTTGGCCGTTCAATCTTGATTACTCTCGCTCCCAGCTCCGCTAGTTGGCGGGTCGCAAAAGGGGCGGCAACTGCCTGCTCCAATGCGACGACTGTGATCCCATCCAATGGGCGCATCCCTATCACCTCTATCTGTATTCTGTGTCAGGATATTGTATTTTGGATCCAATGCTTGTAAGGTCAAACCCCCCGTCTTCCAACGAGGGGTAGACTCGTTTATCCATTTACTTTGATCGCTACGTTCTTCACCTGGGTGTAGTACTTCAGTGCTTCGAGACCTTTTTCTCGGCCAAAGCCGCTCTTGCGATAGCCGCCAAACGTCATCTCGACCCCACCGCCGGCGCCGTAGTTATTGATGAAGACTTGACCGGACTTCACGCGGCTGGCAAGCCAATGCGCCTTGTGGATGTCCGACGTCCAGACGCCTGTGACCAAGCCGTATTCGGTACCATTTGCAATGGCGAGTGCTTCTTCTTTTGTCGTAAACGGCAGCACGACGAGGACCGGTCCGAAAATCTCCTCTTGCGCCAGTCTGCCTTCGGGTTTGACTCCATCGATGACAGTCGGCTGGAAAAAGAAGCCGTCTCCTGCCTCTGTGTGTCGCCGCCCCCCTGTGCGGATGATCGCTCCATCCTCCTGTGCCACCTGCATGTATGACTCGATTCTCGTGAGCTGCTTCTCGGAGATGATCGGTCCGATTTCCGCATTTTCCAGGCCTTGGCCGATTCGTAGCGCAGACATCAGCGAAGCTACCTTCGCTACGAACTCCTCGCGAATGGATTCCTCTACCAAAAGTCTGGACCCCGCCGAGCAAGTCTGGCCCGCATTTTGCGTGATGGAACGCACGACCCAATGAGCGGCCTCATCCAAATCCGCGTCCGCAAACACGATATTCGGCGATTTTCCGCCAAGCTCCAGCGTCACCGGCTTGATTTGCTGGGCGGCCGTTTTCATGATCGTCATCCCCGTCACGACCGAGCCCGTAAAAGTGATATGGTCAATATCAGGATGGGCAGCCAGAGCGGCACCTGCCTCCGCTCCGTAACCGGTTACAATATTGACGACACCCGCTGGAAAGCCAGCCTTTTCACACAAATCAGCAATACGCAGTGCCGTCATAGGGGTATCCTCAGCCGGCTTCATGACCACCGTGTTACCTGCTGCAACCGCTGGAGCCAGACTGCGCACCGCAATCTGAATCGGATAGTTCCACGGTACGATGTGTGCCGTGACTCCCAGTGGCTCGCGGATGGTGTAGTTCAAGATATCGGAGCGGATCGGAATCGTCTCGCCCAAAATCTTGTCGGCAGCCCCTGCGTAGTACTCGCAATAGCGCGCCGCTACTTCTACATCTGCTAGAGCCTGTGCCAGTGGCTTTCCTGTATCCAGCGTCTCCAGATGAGCCAGTTCGTCCTTTTGCTCGCGAATGAGCTGGCACAGGCGCAGCAGCATCCGCCCCCGCTCAGCAGGCAAAATCTCGCGCCATTCGTTCGACTCAAAGGTCGCCCGCGCTGCTTTGACCGCCCGATCCACATCGTCCTGATTCCCCCGTGGAAAAGTAGCCAATGCCTCATTGGTTGCCGGATTTATCGTGGTAATGACATCGCCGGATGCGCTGTCTGCCCAGACTCCGCCAATGTACATCTGCAGTTTCGTTTGCAATTGATTCATTTCCTCTCTCGTCCCCTCCCTGGTTGATCTATCTGTTGGCTACGATCGTCGCACGCGTGATTTCCCGTGCCGCCGATTTGTCGAGGGCAATGTTGACATCCTCGAGATCAAACTCCGCATCGAGCAGTTCATCGAAAGGATATTTCTCGATGTTTTTCGAAATAAATTGCAAAGCCTTGTTCAGGTACCAAGGGTTATAGCGCATGTAGGAGTATATCGTCAGGGCTTTGCGCGTCATCAGACCTGGATCAAACGGAGTCATCTGGCCCGGCGAGATGTTGCCTATGCTGATGTATTTGCCGCCGTAGCGAAGCAGATTCACACCCTCGTTCAGAGCGGCTGGGACGCCTGTCAGCTCCATGCAGACATCTGCCCCTTTTCCACCTGTCAGCTCCTGCACGGCTTTTACCCGTTTTTCTACCGTGTCGTACTCCCCCATATGAACGACGTGATCAGCGCCGAATTGTCTGGCTTTTTCCAGACGGCTCGTCACAGAGTCGATGACGATCACTGTCGCTCCGTACTCTTTTGCTACCGCACTGGCATTCAATCCCAATCCGCCTGCTCCCTGAATCACGACAGTATCGCCGCAGCGCACTCCTGTCTTGTCGATCCCGAAATACACTTGGGAAAGCGCGCAGTTGGCACTCGCTGCAGCCGAATCCGGAACGTTGTCAGGCACTTTGTAGAAGTACTGATCTGGCGGCAAATAGTAGTGCGTGCCAAATGTACCATGGAAATGCGGTGCTTCCTCTGGATCCTTTACCCAATGCTTGTAAGCGTTTTCACACAAATTCATTTGCCCCTGCTGGCAAGGCGCACACTTACGGCACGTAATGAAATACGCTGCTGCGACACGATCTCCAATCTGAACGGGATTGCCTGCATAGTCCGTGACTACACCTTCACCAAGCGCTGCGATTTCCCCAACCATCTCGTGTCCCATTACGCCGGATTTTTTCGTAGGGTGATGACCTTGCCAAATATGTAGCTCTGAACCGCACACATTGGTTCGGATCACCTTTACCAAAACGGCACCTGCTCCTGGGTCTGGCAAACCGTACTCCGCAAACGACAGCTTGCCTGGCTCACTCATGACAGCTACTTTCCCTTTCATGCCCAGCCCTCCTTTTTCCATGGAATTACTCGTAGAAGCCTTCTGTCGATTTGATAAACTTCTTGAACTGGTCGTTGTCGTGACCGAACCAGACCTGTGAGTTCGTCCGCTCGGCATACGCCTTGATGCGCTCTACGGTACTCGTAAAGCCGACAGAGTCGTAGATAATTCCTGGTATTTTAATAGGTGGGCCGTAATTTTCAGCAGAGTACACGGCATCTGAAGCCAAAATGATTCCGCCTGCTCCTGGCAGCTCTACGTGCAAGCCGAGCATTCCCCATGCGTGACCTGCACCGAAGTTGAGAATTTTGATGCCATCGACGAGCTGAATTTCCTCGTCTTTCGGGCGGATCGTCTTCCAGTTCAAGCCGTTCCTCACCCACGCATCGATATCCGCCCAAACGTAAGCACCCATGTCTTTATTGATAGCATACGTTTTCATCGTGTTCGCCAGCTCATGCTCGTGGACGATGATCGTCGCATTCGTAAACATCTCCAGGCAGCCCGCATGATCGAGATGCAGATGAGAAGCAACGACGTATTTGATATCTTCCGGACGCACTTTCAGCTGCGCGAGACGGTTGATCAGGTAGCATTCCTCGGACATCGCCAGTGGGAACAGCTGCTGAACCCCTTGTGGCCAGCGTCCTTTTTCCCCCATGCCTTCCGGGTTGCAGCCGGTATCAAAAAGAATCTTTCCATCGGGGTGGTCAATCAAGACAGCATAGACTGGAAATTCAATAAACTCAGCAGGAGGATTCGGGTTGAGCACAGATGCCGGATTGTACATCGAGACCATAAAGCCTTTGTCCATTTGCATTCTGCCAGTATCTAGAACGAACAATTTCGGTTTTGACATGAACGTTCATCTCCTTGAAAAGTGATTTCCATTCCTTTTCCCTTCACTAGATCTGCTCTCTTGATGAACCACCTCCAGACATGCCTTTTTCTTCGCGATAAGAGATCCAAAGATGCGCATATATTGAATCCTGTATATTGGATCCAATTATCACCTAAGCTCATAGTATTTTGAATTAACAGAATTGTCAAGCTTATTCATTCATATTAGCCTAACGACCAAAAAAGCACAGCCTTGTCTTTTGGCTGTACTTTTCTTTGGTAGGACGCTATTTTTACTGCCCCTATCGATCAGGAGGATGGCTGGATAAACACGCTTAGCACCTTGGCTTCCTCATCCCCGTACGGCAGGAAGATGTGTGGCTTGCTTCCGGCAAAGTACGCCGTATCGCCTTCCTCGAGAATATGCTTGTCGCCGTCGTAATATAAAATAATCGTCCCACTCACAATATAGATGAACTCTTCTTCCGGATGGGTAAACGGCTCGGTCGTCGGCATATCGACAGGAACCGTGACCAGGACAGGTTCGATTTTGCTAAAGCGAGAGCGATTGGCCAGCGTTTCGTACAAATAGCCCATTTCCTTGCTTCCCAGTTTGGATGTACGTTGCCCTTGCGGAGACAATACGAGGTAATCGTTTCGGTCTTCTTCTAGGAACCATGCGAGCGGCGTTTTCAAATGAATCGCTATTTTTGACAAGGTCGCCACGGCAGAAGCTGTTTGTCCGTTTTCAATTTTTGATAAAAGGCTCTTGGTAAATCCGCATTTGTCCGCTAGCTCTTGCTGGGTGAAGCCCTGGCTCAAGCGCGCCTGGCGAATGCGTTTCCCAATTTTGGTCAGATCGATGACAAACATCCCCTTCTCCACTTGTTCATCTTTGATTATAGCGATTAACGAAAAGCCGATCAACAAGGTTGAATATCGTTCAATCTAAGAAATAATCGAGATCGAGCTAATACTGCTGCAAGGAACCGCCACTATGCCCGTCGCCGTGCTCACCTGGACCAGCTCAGGAGACAGCGGAGCCTTGATGGTTCCAATGATCGTGTTCCCTGTGACCGTCTGGATTTGCACAGTGCGGTTTCCGAACATCTCATACAGCGCATAGGCACAGCTCGCATTTTCCTGGTTTCTCAGCAATTTCGCAATGCGTCTGTTGATTTCCTTCCGCAATTTTCGCTCCCGTTTTTTCAGACGCTTTTTGAGTCGTTTTCTCAGCTGCTTTTCCCGATCCTTGATCCTTCGTTTGATACGCTTTTTCAGACGCTTCAGGTTTTTGTTCAGCTTCGCTTTTTGCTGATTTAATAGGGCGGTCGTTTGCTGGGTGCATTGCTGCGGGCAGCTCTGTGGCTTCTTCTTGGGCTTTTGCTTCGGCTGTTTCTGACAAGGCTTTGTCCCCGAGCAGGGAGCCTTGATACAAGATTGTGTGTTCACCACCTATGCACTCCCTTCCCATTGGTATCGGGCGAGATAGACTATCGACGAATCGTCATTCCATAGCATATTGCGGCTCTCTCCCAAATGCTTGCTTTCTCCTATAGGGCAATGGTGGAATTCCATGGAAAGGTTAGGAGGGACTTGATAAATGGGTGCGGATCCTCTATTATGGATATTAACGATCCATAATGAAATTTGTACGATAACGAAAGGCGGCCTCTCTCATGCAATACACCAAAAGCACAGGCTATGCCCTGCATGCCCTCATCCACCTGGCTCAAAAAGATTCTGGTCAGTACGTCGGGATCAAGGAGCTGTCAGCTGCACTCGTCGTCTCGGAAAGCTATTTATCCAAAATCATGTCCAAGCTACGCCAGGATGGCATCGTTCGTGCCGTAACCGGTGCGAGTGGCGGCTATGAGCTGGCCAGGTCAGCTGATCGAATCACGTTTCTCGATGTCATCCAGGTCGTCGAAGGCAGACAGCATTTGTACGAGTGCTTTCACGGGGAAGAATCCACTCCCGATGCCATCTACGATATGGACAGCGAGGAATGCTTGGTCAAGAAAGTGATGATCGGCGCCGAAATGCATTTGCATAGCTATTTGGAGCAGCATACGATTCAGGGTGTATTGGACGCAGCGGCACAGAGAGGGAGCCGGGCTGGAAACAAGAAGGCATGATCTTCTTGTGCTTTCATTATGGATATTAACGATCCAGAAAGGCGTTGATTAATTATGAATGAGCAGAAGAAAATGGACGTTGTCATTATTGGAGGCGGACCTGCTGGCATGAGCGCGGCGCTTGTCTTGGGAAGAGCAAGGAAACGTGTAGCAGTAATCGATGCGGGGCTGCCGCGGAATCGGGTAACACGGGAGTCTCACGGCTTTCTGACGCGCGACGGAATCGAGCCAGGCGAATTTCGGCGAATGGCGAGGGAAGAAATTGCTGCTTATCCTTCCGTCCAATTTGTGGATGAGCAGGTCGTCGCAGCAGCTGGTTCCGATGGCGATTTTACTGTTACGACTGCACAAGGTGTGGACTTTCACAGCAAGAAACTGCTTTTTGCAGTCGGCATGAAAGACCTTCCACAAGACATAGATGGATTGTCCGAGGTATATGGAAAAAGCGCCTTTGTCTGCCCGTATTGTGATGGCTGGGAGCTGCGTGATCAGCCGCTCGTGCTCATTGCAAAAGGTTCTCGAGCGCTGCATCTGGCAAAAACGATAGCAGGCTGGACCGATCACTTTACCCTTTGCACCCATGGAGACGATGAATGGACAGAAGAGGAACGAGAAGACCTCAGACAGCATGGCGTTCCTGTCTTTTCCGCTCCGATCCAGCGAATTGAATCACAGGATGGAATGGTGAAGCACGTGCTGCTGGAAGACGGTACCGAAATCCCCTGCACAGGGATCTTCTTTGCCCCCAAGCTTGCAACCGGCTCAGACCTGCCACAAAAAATGGGCTGCCAGATCACCGACGCAGGCACCATTGTCGTCGATGCCCTCGGCAAGACAAGCGTGCCCGGTATTTACAGTGCAGGTGATTCGGCGTCAGACAAATACCAGTTGATCTTTGCTGCCGCCCTCGGCTCTATGGCTGCTGTGGCTATTAACGGAGAACTGCTCGCCGAAGCTTGGGAAAGAGGAAAGTAAGGATACTTCCCTCTTTCCACTACATGCTTGCAGGGGACTGGCGAATGACTGCCACGCTCGATTCCCGCACAATCAGCCGCGGCTCGAACTGTACGCGTTCATACTCGCCCGCTCCGTGCTCGCGAAGCCGCTTCATCAGCAGCTCGGTGGCAAGTCGAGCTACTTCATCCCCCATAATGGAAACAGAGCTGATCTGCGGGCTTGTTACCGCTGTCCATAGGTTGTTGTCAATCCCGACAACGGCCACATCCTCAGGTACTCGAACTCCCAGCTCCTTGAACCGATTCACGATCCCGATGGCCACCATGTCGTTTACGGCATAAATGGCGTCGGGCATATGCTTCAAGCTGTAAAAGTAATCGGCAGCACGCAAGCCCGTCTCAAACGAAAAATCTTCCCCAAAGTAGACGAGGGACGGATCGACCTGTGGCAAAGACTGCTCATAGGCGAAGTACCGTTCCTCGATTTTGTTTTTCGGCGCTCCTGCGTAGGCGATCCTTGTCCGTCCGATCTTGATCAGATGCTCCATGACGAGCCGGCCTTCCTGGCTTGCAAGGCTGACAATATCCGCCTTGACGTTGTCATCCAGCTTTTTTCCGTAATTGATAATCGACACAGGAACCGTCGTCTTGTTGATCAAATCCACCAAGGTTTTCGGATACGCGAGCGGCATGATGATCAGTCCGTCCACATGCAGCTTTTTGACTTCGCGCACAATCTCCAGCTCCGCCCGGGCGTTGCCGGCTGTGTTGATCTGCACGACGCGGTAGCCGTGCTGCTTGGCTGTCTGCTCCACGGACCAAGCGATTTCCGGGATGATCGCGTTGCGGATATCCGGCACCGCCAACGCGATTTGGTGAGTCTGCCTCACCTTCAAGCTCTGCGCGGACGTATTGGGCGTAAAGCCCATTTCCTCAATCACCTGCAGGATCATGGCTTTGGTCTTTTGACTGATGCCCCCGCTGTCATTAATGGCGCGTGAAACGGTGGCAATCCCTACCCCCGCCCGCTTCGCTACATCCTCTATCGTTACTTTCTTCTTTGTGGTCAAGAGAGAGTGTTCCTTTCCATTTTGGAATCGTTTTCGGTCTGACGAAACATCGTCCACTTTTTCTCCCTATTATACCACATTCAAATGCCTGACAGACGCAGCGAGCCAAGCACCGAGCCACTTCTCGTGCCTGCTGCTCCATCGCCGAAACAGCACGATGGCTTCGATACTTTGCCCCCCTCGTTATCCACAAATCGAATTGACAAGGTAGCAAAGTTATGACATATTAATTTCGGAAACGTTTCCGATTCTATTTCTCTGATTTCATTTTCTTATTAGAAACCACCAAGGAGATGGCTGATATGAAAGCACTCAGATGGCACGGCCTAAAAGACTTGCGCTTGGAAACGATTTCAGAACCTCAAGCGCTTACAGGAAAAGTAAAAATCCGCGTGGAATGGTGCGGCATTTGCGGCAGCGACCTGCACGAATACGTAGCTGGCCCGATCTTCATTCCCGAGGGGACCGCTCACCCACTGACGAACGAAAAAGCACCGATCGTGATGGGGCATGAATTTTCTGGGCAGGTCGTGGAGATCGGTGAGGGTGTCACTTCCATCCAGGTAGGCGACCGCGTCGTCGTTGAGCCTGTTTTTGCGTGCGGGACATGCCCGGCTTGCCAGCAAGGCAAATACAATCTGTGCGAAAAAATGGGCTTCCTCGGTTTGGCAGGCGGTGGCGGAGGCTTCTCCGAATACGTGGCTTGCGATGAACACATGGTCCATAAAATTCCGGACAGCGTCTCCTATGAGCAAGGCGCTCTGGTTGAACCATCCGCTGTTGCCCTTTACGCAGTACGCTCCAGCCAGCTGAAGGTCGGCGATAAAGCTGTCGTCTTCGGTACAGGTCCGATTGGCCTTTTGGTGATCGAAGCATTGAAGGCTTCCGGCGCGTCCGAAATTTACGCAGTCGAGCTTTCCCCAGAGCGCAAGCAAAAAGCAGAAGAGCTCGGTGCGATCGTCATCGACCCGAAAGAATACGACGTCGTTTCGGAGATTCACAAACGGACAGGCGGCGGTGCGGATATCGCTTTTGAAGTGACAGGGGTTCCTCCTGTGCTCACACAAGCGATCGAGTCTACAAAAATCGCCGGTCAAATCATGATTGTCAGCATCTTCGAAAGAGAAGCGCCAATCAAACCGAACCACATCGTCATGAAGGAGCGCAGCATGACAGGGATCATCGGCTACCGCAATGTTTTCCCAGCCGTCATCAAGCTGATGGAAAAAGGCTTCTTCCCTGCCGAGAAGCTGGTTACCCAGCGCATCAAGCTCGACGATGTCGTGGAAAAAGGCTTTGAAGCCCTGCTGAAGGAAAAAAATCAGGTGAAAATTCTCGTAAGTCCGAGAGCGTAGCTTTCCCTCTCCTTGCATAGCACGGTCTCCCAACGCATCCGCTCTGTCCTTTGACGCAGCGGGTGCGTTTCTTCCTTTATAGCCGGATGGGGGACAAAATGAAAAAAGCAGCCTCGGTCTTGATCCCGAAGCTGCTTTCCTTATGAAATGCCTACTTTGAACTGCTTGTTTAAATCAAGGCCAAAGAAACGTATTTCACTTCCAAATACTCTTCGATCCCGTGATGACCACCCTCACGTCCGAGACCGCTTTCTTTCATCCCGCCAAACGGAGCTTGTGCCACTGATGGCCCACCGTCGTTGACACCCACGATGCCGTACTCGAGATTTTCAGAGAAGTAGAAGGCTTTGGTCAAGGACTGGGTAAAGACGTATGCGGCCAGGCCAAATGGCGTATTGTTCGCGCGCTCCACCACTTCCTGATCGTCTGTATACGTGCTGACAGGTGCGATCGGTCCGAAGGTTTCTTCCTGCATGCACACCATTTCATCGGTTACACCGGAGAGAACCACTGGCTTCATGAAGTAGCCAGTGCTTCCTTCCAATACCGGGCTGCCGTGCAGCGTAGCGCCTTTTGCCAGAGCGTCGTCGATCTGATGCTGTACCTTGCTTACAGCACGATCGTCGATGAGTGGACCGATCTCCACGCCTGCTTCCGTCCCGTTTCCAACGCGAAGCTCTGCTACGGCTTTTGTGAAAGCGGCAAGGAACGCATCCTTCACCTTTTCATGCACGTAGATACGATTTGCGCAAATGCAGGTTTGACCCGCGTTGCGGAATTTGGAGAGCATCAAGCCTTTCACCGCTTCCCCGATGTTGGCGTCCTCTGTGATGATGAACGGTGCCAATCCGCCGAGCTCCAGGGAGACCTTTTTCACATTGTCTGCCGCTTTGCGCATCAGCATTTTGCCTACTGGCGTCGATCCGGTGAAGGTAATTTTCTTCACGCGTGAATCCTCCATCCAGACGTCGACCAGCTCTCCTGCGTTGGAGGTCGTCAGGATGTTGATGACACCCGCTGGAATTCCGGCTTCATGGGCGCACTCTGCGAGTAAAAGCGCCGTAAGCGGTGTTTGCTCAGCTGGCTTGGAAACCGTTGTGCAGCCTGCTGCCAGGGCTGGCGCGATTTTGCGTGCGATCATCGCCGCCGGGAAGTTCCACGGCGTCACGGCCGCTACGACACCCACTGGCTGTTTTTGCACCAGAATCCGCTTGGAGCCGGAAGAGGCTGGGATGGTTTCTCCGTAAATCCGTTTTGCTTCCTCCGCGTACCATTTGATATAGCTGTTGGCATATTGCACCTCGCCTTTTGCTTCTGCCAGCGGTTTGCCTTGTTCCAGCGTCATAACCAGTGCGATCTCATCCAGACGGGATTCGATCACTTGATGCCAGCGCTCCAAAAGAGCTGCCCTCTCATACGCTGTCGTTTTTGACCATGTCTTGAACGCTTCATGTGCCGCATCAACGGCTTGCTTGGCTTCGACTGCACCTGCATCCGGTACGCTGCCGACTTCCGCAAGTGTAGCCGGGTTGAGTACTGGGATCGTTTTGGACAGCTTGACCCATTCCCCGTTCACATACATGCCCATGTTCATTTCTGATTGTTTCAAGATGCTTTCTCCTCCTTCAAGCTGACTTTCTCGCCTTCGTTTGCTGCAAACAGCTTTTCTTTTTCTCCACGTAACCAATCTTTACCGTAAAGAAGGACACAAAGCAAGATCCCCGCTGCAAATGCCATAGAAGCGCCTTTGATTACGAGCACAGCACCGACGACACCCGCGATTCCGAGGTCACGCTGGCTGCGCGCCTGCATGACACCAATGCGTACGCTTACATACCCTTGAACCAACAGAGTCAATGCAACAGCGACACCCAAGATCGGCTGTACCAGACTCACGATCGGGAGCAAGAGCAGACCTGTATTGGTACCCCAGCGGAAGGAACCTGCTCCCCCAAAGAAGGAGTTCATCGCCTTTTTCCCTTTTTTGAAACGCTCTACCACAACTACCTGCATCGCTGCCCACAGCGGACCGCACATCGTGATGTCAGGACCGATGAGGCTCATGATGAAGTTGCGTCCACCAAAGATCATGTGCGCACGGTCCGCATTGTAATCGACTTTCTCATCGGCACGTACCGTATCGGATTCCGATAAAAGCGCTTTCGTTTTCAGCACGTCACCAAACACGACGAGGTACGTAGCAAATACGGCCGGAATCGCCGTCAAGAAGTACGACCAGTTCGGAAACCCTAATCCAAAAATCGTGTATTGCGACCACAGTGCAGCAAAGTCAGGTTTACTGAAGCCCCATTGAATATCGGGCCATTTCGCTTCACCAAAAAGGGGAGCTACGAATACCGCCAGCAGAATAGCAGGCAGGATTCCCAGGTTACCGATGAGGGCCCAGCCCTTGCCTTTTACTTTCAGAGCTTCAAAATGCTTGGAAAAGACCAGATAAAAGCAAAAACCGATACAAATGGCAATGGTATACGGGAATACATCAAACTTCCCGCCTTTTTCAAAAATAGACGTAATCGCGCCGATCCCTGCCCCGAGGATGATCCCCGACTTGATGGCATTCGGTACAAAGTTCACGACTTTTTTCGCTAGACCAGTAACCCCGAGGAGAATGGATAATATCCCGAGGGACATCTGGAAGGCGATGAGGGCATAAATACGCTCCGGACCTTCCGGGAACTGCTCGACGAACAAGACGATCAGCGGAATGGCCGGGGTGATCCAGCCTGGAATGACTGGGTCCCCGAGTAGATGGTGCAGCAAGTACATGAAACCGTTTAAAATAACGATGGCCAAGCCGACTTCAAACGGCATACCCAGATGATCCGCCAAAAGCGTGATCGCACCCAGGTCTACCGCACACATGAACAGCCCTTGCACATAGTCAGGCCATTCAAACCGGTAGTGAAGAAACGGCAAACGAAGCTTAAACGGACCAGCCGGGATGTAAGGCGCCTCAGCACCTTCCTTTCTTTGCTTCCATTTCATGGAACTTCCCCCTCTTAGTATGCTGCTCGATAGATGTCTTCAATATCTTTTTTCCGCAAGGTCCGAGGATTGTTTTTCAGGAGGCGAGTCTGTTTCATCGCTTCTTCTGCCATTTCCACCACGGCTGATTCCGGAATATTGAATTCACGCAAAGACTGCGGGATTTCTACGTAACGGCATAGACGAGTCATCGCTTCAATTGCTGCTTCTGCCGCTTGGTCCGCATTTAAACCCTCTACGTTTTCACCCAGTGCAACGGCTACCTCACGCAGCTTTTCCAAGCATGCAATCTTGTTCCACTTCATGACATAAGGCAAAAGCAGCGAGTTGCTCACGCCATGCGCCATATGATAACGTCCACCGAGTGGGTAAGCCAGCGCATGAACTGCACCTACGCCTGCGTTTCCGAAAGCTAGGCCAGCCATCAGAGAAGCCGTGATCATCGCTTCACGAGACTCGATGTTGTCCGGGCACGCATATGCTTTTGGCAGGTGAACCGCGATCAGTTTCATCGCGCCGATAGCCAGGGCATCCGTAACAGGAGACGCAAATTTGGAAATGTACGCTTCTACCGCATGAACCAGGGCATCCACACCGCTCGCAGCGGTAACGCTTGGAGGGCAGGTCAGCGTCATGATCGGAGAGACAATCGCCACGTCCGGCAGCAGGTAAGGGCTTACAATCCCTTTCTTCACTTGCTCTTTCGTGTCGGACAAAATCGAGATGTTGGTCACTTCAGAGCCCGTCCCTGCAGTTGTTGGAATCGCTACGAGTGGCAGACCAGGCTTTTTGACCAGATTGGTACCGAAATACAATTCGATGCTGCCTTCATTTGTTGACATGACCGAGGAAGCTTTTGCGATATCGATCGCGCTGCCGCCACCTACGGCAATCAGACCATCGTAATGGCCTTCCCGGATCATTTGAACACATTGGTCCACGATTTCAATTTCTGGCTCTGGATTTACGTCAGAGAATATGCCGGCCTTCATCGAAAGAAGCTCTTCCACCTGTGCAACCACGCCTGCTTGGATCAAAATTTTGTCTGTTACAATCAGAGGTCGTTGCACACCCAGTCGAGCGATTTCTTCGGGAAGCTGCTGCAGGGAATCCCGTCCCGTTACCAATTTGTTCGCTGCTGCAAATGTTGAGATATTCATGCTGTTCTCTCCTTTCGTCTATGCAGCTATCTATACGCAACTTCCATGCCAACCAGAAAAAAACGTGAACATTTGATGGCTTTTCTGAAAGCGCTGCAATAAAAAACAGCGTCCTGTACGGGTTGGTACTACTGGGTTCTAGACATTTTCTGACAAAATGAACCCGTTCTCAAAAACAGTCAGAATCACAAAAATGAGTAGAAAACGAATCAAAGCCATCTACCTTGATTCGTTTTCTACTCGCAAATGGAGTTTCTTCATTTTTTGGACGATGGCACTTTGACTGATTCCCAAAGCTTCTGCTGCCGCTCTCGTCGTCCCATGAGCGTGAATCGCATTCGTAATCATGGTCCGCTCCAGCCTGGCGACAGCTTCCTTGAGGGAAGCAGGCTCGGAAGCCGGAAATACCTGCTGCAGAAAGGACGGCAAGTTACCGACATCAATCGAATCATGGTAGGTCGTAACCACGAGCCGCTCAACCAGATTTGCCAGCTCCCGGATATTGCCCGGCCATTGGTAGTTGGTCAGCCATTCGTAGCATTCCAGCGTCATCGTCTTGTTTTCCTGATATTTTTCGTTGAATTTGCCCAGGTACGTTTCGAGCAGCGGAACGATTTCTTCTTTGCGGTTGCGCAGCGGAGGAACTTCAAAGGTGACGATGTTCAGCCGATAATACAAGTCCTCCCGAAACAGCCCTTCCCGTACAAGCGTTGCCAAATCCCGGTGTGTAGCCGTAATGATCCGGACATCGACATGGCGCACTTCCGTAGATCCTACCCGCATAAACTGGCTTTCTTCCACGACCTTCAGCAGCTTGACCTGCAGCTCAAGCGGCAGATCGCCGATTTCATCCAGAAACAGCGTTCCCCGGTGTGCACTCTCGAGAATCCCTACTTTCCCACTCTTGAGCGCACCAGTAAACGAGCCCGGCTCATAACCGAACAGCTCCGCTTCGACCAGATGTCCAGGAATCGCCGCGCAGTTCAGCTCCATGAATGTCTCCTTGCTGCGCGCGCTTCGGGAGTGGATATACTTGGCGATCATGCTTTTTCCTACCCCGGTCTCGCCCTGCAGCAGCACTTTTGCATCTGTCTTTGCCACTTTTTCTGCCAGCTGAAACAACGATCTTGTGGCTGGCCCTACCACGATATTGCCCTGCCCGGGTGCGGGTCGTTCGAGGGCGTCTTCCTTCAGGCTTTGCCTCCGCAGCTTCTGGCTGTCCAGCTCGTGCTTGAGACGAATCAGCTCCGTGATGTCCCGCACACTGCTGATGACGTACAAGATTTCTTTGTTAGGAGCCAGAACCGGCGTAGCGGACACGATGATTTTCCTGCCATTCCGAATGGTTTGGATGAGGGTCACAGGCCGCTTCGTACGGATCGTTTCCAAAGACGCAGATACAGAAATGATGCCCTGCTTGATCAGCGCCTCCATGTGCACGCCCTTAACCTCTTCTTCGCTGATCCCGGTAATTCGCTGATAGGCTTGATTGATAAACAACGTGATGCCCACGTCATCCGTGATGTAGACACCATCGTACAACGAATTGAAAATGATGCCACTTATCGGACTTTGAAAAAAGGCGTGCAACTGCGATCGTGAGCTCGTCTGGTGCTCCTGATCTTGCAAGGATACCTCGGGAACCACGAACTCCAAAATCGGCCGGGTCAGCTCCCCTCTCTGCATCGCTAGGGAAATCGACTCCACAGTCAAATAGCCGACAAATTCGTCTTCCTCGTTATAGACCTCCTGAACTTCCGCACTGCCGGGAGAAAAATGGGCGACAGCTTCTTCTACCGTCATGGAGGGGCGAAGTGGATGCATGTTCTTCTCTCCTAGTTGTCACGAATGGCCGAGTTGCCTCGTTATTTTCATGCTTATTATTTTACACTTATCCCATCTCGTTACCATACCAACGATCTGGTGAAAAGTTTTCGATCTACTGACAGCTTTTGTCAGGTAAGAGCCCATACAATTAAGCCATCAAAGATTCAGGAGGCGAACACAATGAGCAACCATGTTATCACGATGTACGATTATCACGTATGGGCCAATCAAACCTTGATCAATCGTTTGAAGGAAGTACCCCGCGAGCTGTACACCCAGGAAATGAAAAGCGTTTTTCCTACGATCGCAAAGACGCTTGTCCATGTTTATCTCGTCGACTCCACGTGGATCGAAATTATGAAGGGAGCGGAAATGAAGGACGCAATGGCAGCCAACCTCTCTCAAATGGAGCAGCTGGAAGCGAAAACCCTCGAAGAACTGGAAGTATTCTTTCACGAGGTCGCGCAAAAGTACCGGGGGTTCATCAGCGCCCACGACGATTTGGATCAAACCATTGTCCTCGACAATCCTTACACGAGGGTTCGTGAAACGAGCTACACCGAGATTCTTATGAATATCATCACGCACGCTACCTATCATCGGGGAAACATTAGCGCCATGCTGCGCCAAGCAGATTATGCCTCTACCATGACCGATTATGCCCTGTACTGGTATGCAAATGAATAAGGATCTCGCAACCGCGGAGAATCGTTGCGAATAAAAAGGACAGCTGCAGCTAGGGACTCCATAAAAGTCCCTGACTGCCTATGTCCCTATTTTTTAATATTCATCATCTGTCTGCGTGCTCAATGGCTTCGCCTTGCTGATCCCAAACGCATAGAAGCTGATGACGACAATCGCCATGAACACGAGCCCCGCAATGAGGGAGACACGCGTCTCATCATTGATCCACATGCCGACGAGAACCAGCAGCAAAAAGACAATCGTCACGTAGTTCGTCACTGGGGCAAAGGGCATTTTGAATGGATGCTTGTCCATTTCTGCTCCCTTCGCTTTCCGAAAATTGATTTGGCTGATCAGGATGACAAACCACGGTACCATACCCGGCAGCACACTTGCGCTGTAGACATACACAAACAGGTTTTCGGGAGCAATGTAGCTCAAGATAACACCAACAAACAACCCGATGAGCACGCCGATGGTTCCCAATAGCGGTACGCCATTCACAGACAGCTTCGTAAAAACTTTCGGGGCCTGACCGTTTACACCGAGTGTATAAAGCATTCGACCCGCGCTGTAGATGCCGCTGTTACAGCCGGACATCGCTGCGGTAATCACCACGAAGTTGATAACACCTGCAGCAGCGGTAATCCCGATTTTGGCAAACGTCGCCACGAACGGACTGCCAATCGCCTGCAGCTCGTTCCATGGATACACCGTGACAATGACAAAAATCGCTCCGATATAGAAGATCAAAATGCGCCAGATAATGCTTTGGATTGCACTCGTCAGTGTTTTGCGAGGCTCCTTTGCCTCACCTGCGGTAATCCCGATCAGCTCGACGCCTTGGTAAGCCCCGATCACCAATGAAAGAGCAAAGAAGAAGCCTGACCAGCCACCGGTAAAGAAGCCTCCGTGTGCCCACAGGTTGGACAATCCGATCGCGTTTCCTCCGTTGCCAATTCCAAAGAAAATCAAGCCCAAACCGATAATAATCATCACGACGATCGTTACGATCTTAATCATGGCAAACCAGAATTCAAATTCTCCAAAGGATTTTACCGAGAACAGATTCGCCGCTCCCAGAATCACCATGGCGATAATGCCAGGTATCCACGGCGGAAGATCGGGAAACCAGTACTGCATATAGGTTCCTACCGCAATAATTTCGGCCATGCCTACAACCACCCACTGAAACCAGTTGCTCCAAGCCGTGAGATAACCGGCAATGGGATGGATGTACTTGTGACCAAATGTAGCAAAGGAACCTGTGCTCGGCTCTACGTACAGCATCTCGCCCATCGCTCGCATGATGAGAAAAATAAAAATTCCTACAATTGCATACGCCAGCATGACGGATGGGCCTGTCCATTTAATTGTGCTTGCAGACCCCATAAACAACCCGACACCAATCGTCCCACCGAGCGCGATCATTTGGATATGTCTGGCTTCCAAACCTCTTTTCAACTCTTTGTTTGCCACTTCCGCTCCTCTTCCTCTCTGCTACTTCTAGCTGTCCATTTCGGAAAGGTAGGAGAACCCATCTCCTGATTGCTTTTTTTAAGGATTCCTAATTATTGGTACGGTTATGCATCATGAAGAAAGCCCCTTGGCTGACCAAGAGGCTTTTCCTCTTTTGCTTTTCCCCTTACACCATAATCTTGCAAATATCGTTTGTAAATTCGACTGGGTCCTGCAGCGGCAAGCCTTCGATGAGCAGCGCCTGGTTGTACAAGAGAGCAGTGTACAGATCCAGCTTCTCCTTGTCGTTTGCCAGCGCAGCCTTCAGCGATTGGAATACATCGTGGTTGACGTTGATCTCCAGCACCTTGTCCGCTTTCACACTCGGATTGTTCGGCATGGCGTTCAAGATTTTTTCCATCTCGATGGTGATCTCGCCCTCTGTCGTCAAGCAAACAGGATGGGAGCGCAAACGTTTCGACGCTCGCACGTTGCTGACTTTTCCGGCGAGGAGGTTCTTCATGTAGTCAAACAGCTCTTTGTTTGCTTCGTTTTCTGCATCCGTATTTTTATCATTGTCGTCTGCTTCGATGCCCAAGTCGCCGCTAGATACGGATTTGAATTCTTTATCCTTGTACTTCTGGAGCATCTTGACTGCAAACTCGTCGATATCCTCGGTAAAGTACAGGATTTCGTAGCCTTTTTCCAGGACGAGCTCCGTCTGTGGCAGCTTCTCGATCCGTTCGTTGGACTCCCCGGAAGCGTAGTAGATGTACTTTTGGTCTTCCGGCATTCTGGACACGTATTCATCCAGGGTGACCAGCTTTTTGTCCTTGGAGGAGGTAAACAGGAGCAGGTCCTGCAATACGTCCTTGTTCATGCCAAAGTCGCTGTACACGCCGAATTTGAGCTGTCTGCCAAATGCTTGGTAGAACTGTTCGTACTTCTCGCGCTCGTTTTTCAGCATGGTCTGCAGCAGATTTTTGATCTTGCTCTGGATGTTTTTGGCGATCAGCTTCAGCTGGCGGTCATGCTGGAGCATTTCCCGGGAGATGTTCAGCGACAGACTTTCGGAATCGACCATTCCTTTGACAAAGCTGAAATAGTCTGGGAGCAGATCCGCACACTTGTTCATGATCAAAACACCATTGGCATACAGCTCCAGCCCTTTTTCATACTCCTTGGAGTAGAAATCAAACGGGATGTTCTCCGGGATAAAGAGAATGGCCTGATACACGACAGCTCCGTCTGCGCTGACATGCAGATGCTTCAGGGGCTTGTCAAAGCCGTAGCGTTTTTCCTGGTAGAACTGCTCGTAATCGTCGTCGGTCAGCTCGCTTTTGTTTTTCCGCCAGATCGGCACCATACTGTTGATGCGCGTCTCTTCGGTTACCTCTTCGTATTCGCTCTCGCTGCCCTCCACAAGCCTGCTGCTGGACACATCCATTTTGATCGGGTAACGGATGAAATCGGAGTATTTCTTGATGATCGCTTTGAGACGGTATTCGTCCAAATACTCGTCGTAGTTCTCATCCTCCGTATTTTCCTTGATTTTCAGGATGATGTCCGTACCGACAGCGTCTTTAGCGGCCGGCTCGATCGTATAGCCATCTGCTCCTGTCGATTCCCATTTGTACGCGGTGTCACTGCCAACAGCCCGGCTGATCACGGTGACGACATCCGCCACCATGAAAGCGGAATAGAATCCGACCCCGAATTGCCCGATGATCGTGTGACCGTCTTTTGTTTCGTTTTCCTTTTTGAAAGCGAGAGAGCCGCTTTTTGCGATGACCCCAAGGTGACTTTCCAGCTCATCCGCTGTCATCCCGATCCCGGTGTCTCGGATCGTCAGTGTCCGGTTATCCTTGTCGGCGATCACTTTGATGTAGTAGCTGTCTTTGTCAAAGACCAGGCTATCATCGGTGAGCGCTCTGTAGTACATCTTGTCAATGGCATCGCTGGCATTGGAGATCAGCTCACGCAAAAAGATCTCCTTTTGGGTGTAAATGGAGTTGATCATCATTTCCAAGAGGCGCTTGGATTCAGCTTGAAACTGCTTCTTTTCCATTCGAATCTCTCCCTTCTAATGTAGACAGGCTTGAATTTTCGTAAGTATGCTCGTTGAAAAAGCAATTAGCACTCTCAGCAACAGAGTGCTACTCACTATTTTTATAGCAGTCCTGTTTTTTTCTGTCAATACGAGGAAGAGGTTCAGGAGTTGTTTGAAAAAGAATTCCCCCCATACCTCTCCCCCTACTTGATAAGTGTCGGGTTTACCCCCGCAGCTCATCAACAGCACTCAGGTAATTTTCGTATGTTTGTTGTCCAAAAGCGCACAGATCCCCTTGAAAAAAAGTTTGCAATGTATACGCAGTGGCTTGATCCAGATCAAATCCCCTGGAGTTCATCACCAGCTGAAGATAGGACAGGAAGTAGGCTTTGCCAAGGACACTCCCGCTGCTGATTTTTTTCATGGTTACTTCGCGCTCACATCCATATTCGCTACCCATTTATCTGCACTGGACTCGTCGTTGTCAAAAAGCACAACATCCTGCAGCTTGATTTCGCTTACCGTGCTGATCGCTTTGGACATCTCATCGGCGAGCTTTTGCATATCGATATCTTGATTCACTTCCACGTCTAGCACGAGAACCATTTTCTTTTTCATCATTCTTCCATCCTTTTTAAGTACAATTTACAATTTCATTCCCACATCATAGCAAACCCACACGCAACTTAAAATACCCACAAGGCTTGCCATTCAGACGTTTACTCGCCTTTTGCCTGCTGAGTCGCCTGAAAGACAAATTCTTTGAGTAACGGATGCACAATTCCCTGAAAGGCAGAGCGCTCCGGCTGAAACAGCGTGCCTATGAAAAAAGGATGCTGGACGTACTCCATGAGCCGTACCTCTCCTTTGGTATCGACCCCGCCGACACAGAGTCCCGCTTCCACAAGCTTTTCTGTAAACGCTGCATTGACTCCGTAGTTACAGGTTCCGTATTGTTCGGCGATTTCCAGCCTTCCGTATATTCTGGCAATCCGGGAACCTTCCGTTAAGGTAAAGATGTGGGTTTGCTGACTGACCGAGCATGTGAGTGGCGCGACAATCAAGAGAGACGCAGCTGGATTGTCCTCTGCATGATCTGCTTCTGCCAGACCCAGTACGTTGCGGGCGAATTCAATAACCATGTGCTGAAACCCACCGCAAGTCCCCAGAAAAGGAATCAGGTTCTCCCGGGCATACGAGATCCCCTGAAGGACGCCCTCCTTGCTCTTGTAGGGACTTCCTGGAACCGCCCATAGACCATCAAAATCGGAAAGTACTTCTTCAGGGGGTGCCTGCAAAAGTCTAGGAGTCAAAATCCATTCGACCTCTACTTGTTTTCCCAAGTCTTTTGCAGCCAGCTCGATTGCTCGAGGAATGGCACCATGCGCGACCACCTCCGGATTGTAATCGCCAATCAATCCGATTCGATACATAGCGAAGCCTCCTTTTGGTTCTTCTCTTATTTTTTCTATCAGTGGGAATCGATCATTGGTGTATACCCCGTCTGTTCGACCAGCGTCTGTCCCTGGGCAGAGCGGATCCACTCAATAAAGCGGCCGACATGTGGATTGCTGCTGCCGGCAGTCACTGCATAAAATTCTGCGGTGAGCGGATACGTGCCGTCTCGAATAGTCTGCTTGTCCGGCTTTACCCCATCGACCTCTAGCAAGCGAATATTGCCGTTCTGCACCATTTCCGTAGCAAAATACAGAAACGAGTACCCGATCGCATTTTTGTAATTTTTATAATCGGCGGTTTGACTGATGATCCCTCCCATCCCAGAAGCTATATCCTCCCTGGGTGCCGCCATCGGTTGTTTGTTGCCCATGACCTTCAGAAGCATCGTCTGGCTGCCGCTGTTTTCAGGGCGTTGAAACGCCTGTATCGCCCCTGGCTTACCGCCGACCTCGCTCCAATCCGTAACACTTCCTGTGTAAATATCCTGTATTTGCTTGGTCGTCAGCCCCGTTACGGGGTTTGCAGCATTGACAAAAAAGACAAAGGCTTCCTTGCCAATCGGGGTCAGAGTCAGCTCGACCCCTTTATTTTTCGCCATCTCCCGTTGCTCTTCAGATGGTCCGGCAGCAAAAATGATGTCGACCGTTCCGTTGATGAGGTTCTCGTATGCCTGTGGAGTCGTATTTGCCATGACTTCGCTCTCGTACAAATCGTAATTTTTTTCGGGATAGACCGCTTGAACAAAAGCGGAATACAAAGGATACAGAGCTGTGGCGCCATCCAGTCGTGGCAGGTCATCCCGCAAGACAAGCTTCGATGACGGCTCCAGTCTCTTGGCTTTGGTATGCTCGGCAAAAGGCTTGTATTCTCGCAGATCCACATCCTGATCACTCATCATGGTAATGCTCGCCTCGTAAGCTTGAAAGCCTTCGCGGCCTGCGACTGACAAAGCCCCTAGCACAATAAATCCGATAATCACCCTGGATAACAGACGCCGCTTTATCGACGTGAACATATAGACAATGACGAGTGTGATACTTCCGATGGTGATGGCGGCCGTCAGTAGCGTATAAAACGTGAGCCCTCCCAAAAGGGCTGAAAAGAACATCACGATCAGGCCTACCACGGCGATCCCGATACTCAAGAAGATACAGTCTATGATTCTCGCTACAAGACTTCGCTGCATGATTTCCCCCTTCTTTTTTCTCACGCTCCCTATTATACAAAATTTGGAATCTTTTAGGAAATGGTTGCACAAAAAAACCGAAAGCTCGGTTTAAGAGCTTTCGGTCTTCCTTTTCAAGATGCAGCGGGATCAGCAAGCGATCTTACTGGCCTACCATACCACCGTCTACGGTATACAGGGACGCGGTCACAAAAGAAGCTTCGTCGGAGAGCAGGAAGTTCATCACGGCTGCAACTTCCTGTGGTTCTCCATAGCGGCCCAAAGGAGTAGCTGCTTTGTTCGCTTCTTGATACTGATCTGCTGCACCGGAGTTAGCCTCGATTTGGCGCATCATGCGGGTGTTGATGGTTCCAGGCAGAACAGCGTTGACGCGAATACCGTAGGAAGCGACTTCATTGGCCGCTACACGGGTCAGCCCGATCACCGCATGCTTGGACATGATATAAGGAGCCATGCCCGGCGCTCCCATCAAGCCTGCGAGAGAAGAAGTGTTCAGGATCGCACCGGATTGCTGCTTTTTCATGACAGGAATCACATAGTGCAGACCCAGGAAAACTCCGCGCACGTTTACGTTGTATACCAAATCAAGTGCTTTCACGCTTTGCTCGTCGATATTTCCCATAGGACCTTCAATACCCGCATTGTTCGCAAAATAATCGATGGTGCCGAATTTCTCGACAGCTTTATTCACATAATTTTGAACGTCCTCTTCCTTCGAAACGTCAGCTGCGACGATCAGGGAATGGGTGTCGTCCAAGTTCAACTCTTGTACAACTGCTTTCAAGGCATCCTCGTTCAGATCGACGAGCACCAGATTGACACGGCGTTCAGCCATGCGACGTGCAAGCTCTTTGCCGATGCCGCCTGCTGCCCCTGTGATAACGGCTGTTTTTGCTGTTGTTTGACTCATAGCGTATTCGCTCCTTTTCTCTTGCTTTTTCTTTCGAGCGATAAATCCGGATTTATTCGTTCCTCTTACAACTCTAGGATACCTCTCGATCAGCGGAGCCCTCAATAAGCATTCCTTTGCCCACTGTCCACTACCCGACACGAGCAATAGTGTACGTCTAGAATGCTTGCGATTTTGTACATTTCGGAGCGAATTGTTCAATTTCCATGCAAGTTCATTTGCCGTATCCGTTGCGATATAATAGAGGAAACCTATCCCGTAGTGGAATTAAAGCATTGAACCCTCATCTCCGAAAACGACAAGAAAAAAAGGTTGCTGGCCTCCCTAAGGGGACCAAGCAACCTTTCTTCTGTGAGAACACACCTTCTTAGGACTGCTCCACGAGGCTCAAGCTCTCGTTTGCCACATCCAGCAGCACGGCATTGATTCCGTTTAGGAACGCCATCGCACTGGCTTTGATAATGTCGGTGTCCATCGCGCGACCCGAGTATGTTTTGCCTTGGTATTCGATGCGGATATTGACGCGGCCGATCGCTTCCTTTCCGCGGGACATGCTGTTGATTTTGTAGTCCTTCAGCTCAACATCAAGACCCACGAGTGTTTTGATGACGCTGTACAGGGCATCGATCGGACCGTCTCCAACCGCGCTTTCCTTGAAGATTTCCTCCCCGCGCTTCAGCTTGACTGTCGCTGTCGGATACATGTCATTGGTCACGACCTGGAAGGATTCCAATTCGTACAGATGGCTGTTTCGCGTGTCCATCGTGCGGTGGTTGGTCACCAGATAAAAGACATCGTGGTCGTATACTTCTTTTTTCGCATCAGCCAGGGTGAGGAATTTCGCAAACAACTCTTCAAACTCCTCGGCATCGCTTGCATCAAAGCCCATTTTTTCTACAGCGTTCTTGAAGGCATGGCGACCAGAACGGGCAGTCAGGATCAGCTCCATGCTGTCTGCGCCGACTTCCTCCGGCGACATGATTTCGTACACCTGTTTATCCTTGAGCAAACCATCCTGATGGATACCGGATGAGTGAGCAAACGCGTTATCACCCGTGATCGCTTTGTTTACCTGGACATCGAGACCTGTCAAGTAGGTGAGCAAGCGCGAAGTACGCAGAAGCTCTTTCGTCTTGATATTGGTTCCGCTTTGGTAGTAGTTTTCCCGTACCTTCAGTGCCATCACGACTTCTTCCAGCGATGTGTTACCCGCACGCTCACCCAAGCCATTGATGGTACATTCCACCTTATCTGCCCCGTTTTTGATCGCAGCAAGTGTATTCGCGGTCGCCAAGCCGAGGTCGTTGTGGCAATGCACGCTGAGGATGACGTCTGGGTTCAGGTTTTTGAGACGGTCGTTCAGTTTTCGGATCAGCTCGCCGAATTCCTCAGGAACCGCGTAGCCGACCGTATCCGGTACGTTGATAATCGTAGCCCCTGCCTTCACCACTGCTTCGATCGTTTTCCACAAGTATTCAAATTCAGAGCGAGATGCATCTTCGGTAGAATACTGTACGGCTGGAAGCAATGTTTTCGCATATTTGACCGCATCGACCCCTTGCTGCAATACAGCGTCCTTCGAGCGATTGAATTTCTTTTCCACGTGAATATCCGATGTGCCGAGTACGATATGAATAAATGGATCTTGAGCAGACTTGATACTGTTGTAAACAGCGTCGATGTCACCTTTCACTGCGCGCGCCAGTGCCGTAATGGTGACGGCATCTCCTACACTGCGAGCGATCTCCTGTACAGCGAGAAAATCCCCCTCCGAGGAAGCCGGGAATCCCGCTTCGATCATATCCACCTGCAGACGTTTCAGCTGTTGGGCAAACTCCACCTTTTGATGTACGTTCAGCTTGGCACCTGGCACCTGTTCTCCATCACGCAAAGTCGTATCCAGCATAATAATTTTTCTTGTCATCTTTCCATCCTCCTCCAATGTCTCGGTTATCTATATGTTCAAGCGGGATTGGTTAAACCCGGTCTTTAACCAATTAGAAAACTTGCTCCGCCAAGCCTTTTGCGGAGCTTAGTTGCCCTTATACTGGATAAGAATTTTATCATTCTTACTGTACAAAAAAACCCCGCCTCTACGTATAGAGGCGAGGTATATCCCGCGGTACCACTCTACTTCATCTCACTAGGAAATGAACTCAATTCGATGGCTATCACCATCTATCCTAAATAACGGTGGAAATCCGGCTTACCCTACATTGTCAGGCAGCAGTTCATAGACGAGTTCGAAATGAACGATACTGCCGTTTCGCACCAACCAACGGCTCTCTGAAAGATCGGTTCAGATCTACTATTTCTAATCACAACATTTAATTATTTGATAATTGAAATTATATTCCGTGATCTTGGGGGCTGTCAACCACCTATTTCCAAAAGGGAATATTGTCCTTGTTCCCTTTCCCCTGATGGACTCATCCTTCGTTCTTGGCAAAGGGCACGAGATTGCGGACCTTTTCATGCCTCAGCCATATCCCGCCCCACATCAGCACCGCCAAGTACACCGGGAATAGGGTGTGCGTAAACAGCGGGGCATCCATCCGAATATGGGTAGCAATAACGCCGCCAAAATAGCCGGTTAACAGGACTGCGCCCAGAAACGTCGTGCGTGGAAATAGATACAAAAGAGTAGATATCAGTCCGAGAACGCCAATCACCGCGATATGATGCTCGGCATACCCGAGCTGCAGGGTTCCCTCCACAACAGGGGCAGGCTGAACAAACTTCATGATGCTATCGAACAGCATAAACAGGATCACCAGTCCGGACATGATTCGCGCCGTCCACAGACGGCCTTTGGAAATCGTCGTGTACAAAAAGATTCCTCCTTTTTCGCGGGAGTTCCCTTTACTCCCTTGCCATGCCCCTATCGTAATGA
The DNA here is from genome assembly GCF_003710815.1 of Brevibacillus centrosporus. Taxonomy (GTDB): domain Bacteria; phylum Bacillota; class Bacilli; order Brevibacillales; family Brevibacillaceae; genus Brevibacillus; species Brevibacillus centrosporus. The sequence continues at coordinate 21,488 of NZ_RHHP01000006.1, read as the reverse complement.
AAAATTTGACAGGGCGCTTCTTCTCGATTGCGATATTTTGAATGGAGCGATCGATCCTCCAGTCAAACCTGAGAAGGCGCCTGGCTCCCCGTTTCACTTTTGCGATCCCGCCTGAAACCTAGATTCTATTGATTGCGATTTTTGTAGAGCAGGTAAATAAAGAAGGGTGCCCCTATGCTAGCGGTAAAGACCCCGGCAGGAATATCCTGCGGCTGAAACAACGTGCGGGCAACAGTATCCGCCAGCAGCAGCATCAGACTGCCGATCAATGCCGCTACCGGAATTAGTCCCCCATGTGCAGATCCAACGAGCTTGCGCGCAATATGCGGGGCGATGAGCCCGATAAATCCAATCGCTCCCGCTACCGCAACCGCCGAGCCTGCAAGTGCCACACTGATAAACAGCAGGATGACACGATGAAGCTGCACAGATGCTCCCAGTCCTCTCGCCATGTCGTCCCCCAGCTCCTGAACGTTGACGCTGCGAGCATACAGAAGGGCGAGGGGAATAAAAATGAGGACCCACGGAAGCAGCGAGTACACATTTTCCCAGGACGCACCATAAATGCTTCCCGTCATCCAGATATACGCCTTGCTGGCTGCCGTAATCGGACTGAGGACGAGCATAAGCATGGTCAGCGCACTGGTCGTCGCGGCTACGCCGATCCCGATCAAGACGAGTCGTGTCGAGGTGACTCCTTTGTTCCATGCCAGAAAATAAATGAGGGCAGACACCAGTGCGGCTCCGCAAAATGCGGCTAACGGGAGCCACCTCACACTCACGGCACCGGCCGTGTAAGTAATAAAGGCGACAGCCGCGAACGCCGCTCCTCCTGTAATTCCGATAATATCCGGGGAAGCCAGCGGATTGCGCACCACACCCTGTAGAAGCGCTCCGGACACACTTAGTGCAGCTCCTACGAGGACGGCGAGGATCACGCGAGGCATACGTAGGGTTCCGATTACCAGCTTGTTATCCGGGGTGCCTTGTCCTAACAGCGTTAGAACCACATCCCCGAAAGAAATCGTCTTGCTCCCCGCTTGGATGCTCAAGATCAAACCAGCTACTGTGCAGACAAACAATACAGTCAGAATAACTACGGTCTTCCTATCCACCAGAAAGGAATAACGCCCCGTTTTGCTACGCATCGTAAAGAGCCGATTCATTGGGCTGCCCCCTTTGCACGATACTCTTTGCGGGCCGTGTAGACAAAAAACGGCGCTCCTACCAGTGCGGTCATCACTCCGAGTGGCATTTCCGAAGGCATGATCAAAAAGCGTGCCGCGATATCTGCGATCAACAACAAGATACCGCCCAGCACCGCGCTATACGGAATGACCCAACGATAATCCACTCCGACAAAAAACCGGGCAATATGCGGAATGACAAGTCCAACGAATCCGATAGACCCTGCCACGGCAACAGAGCTTCCTGCCAAGAGAATGACCGCTGCGGCAATCGCCATTTTGACGAGAACCGTTTTTTGTCCCAAGCCTTTAGCGACATCCTCGCCCGAAGACAAAATGTTAACCGCCTGCCCGAGTGCGAGCGCCAAAATACCTGCCGCCAGCATATACGGCAGCACGGGAAGCAGTCCGTCCAAATCCTTTCCCGCTACCGAGCCCGCCAGCCAGAACAGTACGTTTTGCAAGCCCGATTCATCAAGCACCAGCATGCCTTGCGCGAAGGAAGCAAACAGTGCTGACATGGCCGAGCCCGCCAGCACGATTTTGATCGGCGTCATGCCGTCTCTGCCCAGCGAGCCAAGAAAATAGACGGATAAGGCAGCCACCCCTGCACCGAAAAAGGCAACCCAGATCAGTTGATCCATCGAAGAGACGGGCAAAAAGGCCAAGGCCAGAACCACAAAAAACACCGCCCCGGAATTGATGCCAAAGATGCTGGGTGACGCGAGTGGATTGCGCGTCAGAGCTTGCATCAGTGCACCTGCCACCGCCAAATTCCCACCGATGAGCGCTGCATAAATGGCACGCGGGAGCCGAGTCGTCTGGATGATGACATGTGCGTCCGAGGAACCATCGTAATGAAGAAAGGACTCGATGACCGTTTGAAAGCTGATCGGCGTGGTACCCCAGGCAATGCTGGCGACAAACAACAGCAAAAGGAGCAGGATGCCGATCGCAAGCCCGATTGCTTTGACAAAGGTCTTGTGTATGTATGAACGCACAAAAATCCTTCCTCGCCTTTTTATTTTTCAGAGCAGAAGAAAACTGTTGAAACCATCGCTGGTCAACAGCCTTCTTCTCGCGCATTATTTCAATTGGTAAAATTCGTACAGATCATCCACCATGCCGAGCGCAGCCAATGGACCCGAACCGTTATTCCATACTGCTGTATCTACCGCAAAGACGCGATTTTCTTTTACAGCACGCAGGTTTTTCCACAGCGGATGCTCCGTCCATTCTTTTCTCAAATCCATCCGCCCATCATCGCGAGTCGTACTGGTCTGATCAAACAGAATGTCAGCATCCATTTGCGAAATGTTCTCTTTGGAAGTAAGCTTCACTCCCCACTCTTCCCCTTTTTGGTTCATCGGTCGGGAAATTCCCAGCTCATCTAGGACCAGAGCAGAGAAACCTGTGTAAACGATACGCGCATGATCTGGACGGAAGTCGACGATCCCCACTTGCAGCTTCAGCTTGTCGCCCATTTTCTCTTTGAAATCAGCCACTTTTTTCGACCATTCCTCCAAGAACTTGGCCTCTTCCGCCTTTTTGTTCATCGCCTCTGCTGAGAGGCTCAGCGTATCCTTCCAAATATGCACCTCTTCCGTCATGACGGTTGGCGCAATCGCAGACAGCTGATCATAGATTTTCTCGTGACGAGTCTTGGAAGCGATAATCAAGTCTGGATGAAGGGAAACGATTGCTTCTATATTCGGCTGATTTTCATTCCCCAGATTCGTCACGCCGTCCATCTTGTCTTTGATGTAGTTGTACCAAGGCTGCTCAATCCACGATTCAACCGCACCCACAGGCTTGACGCCCAAGAGCAAAGCCGTGTCCGTCGCGCCTTGGAAAAGGGTAACGACTTTCTGCGGGGTTCCTTTTACTTCTGTCGTACCCATCGCATGCTTAATGACTCTGACATCCTGTTTGTCTGCTTCTTTTGTCGGTTCTGGTGCCGGCTGTGCAGGGGCTGCTTCCTGCTGTTTTCCTCCGCATCCTGCAAGCACAGCTACCGACAGCAGCATGGCGATCAATAACCAAGACCATTTTTGTGAACGAATCACTTGTAGTTCCTCCCCTAATGACTATCATGATTTTTATTTTTATTTCTCCGCGCTGGCAAGAAGCTTGGGCACTACCAGCAAGCGCATCCACAGCTGGTTGACAATCAGCAAGAGCGTCTGCCCGATAAAAATGAGAGACAATCCGAAATGCGTCGCAATCGCCCCCATCAGAAACGTCCCTGCGATCCCTCCCAAAAACACCGCGCAGTTGTGGTAGCTGTATGTCCTGCTCTCCATCCCTTTCGGGGCATACTGGCGGATCAAAACGTGCAAGGAAGGCATCATGCCGCCGAGACAGGCTCCTGTACAAAAGCGTAGGGCAATGAACGGCCACAGCTGTTGGACAAACGCCTGCGGGATCGAGAACGTGATCGTGCCGAGAACTGCCAGATTAAACACGCGTTCCGAGCCAAACCTGTCTCCCCACTTCCCCAGCTGGGGGGCCGAAAGCATGTTGGCAATGCCCATTACAGCTGTAGCCACTCCCGCCAAAATGACCACGTTGTCCTGGTGAGGCACCAGCTGCTGTACGTACAGCGGAATGAGCGGCAGCGTTCCTACCATCGCTGCCCGAACAAGAGCGGCGGAGACAAACAAAGCACCGATCGGCTTTCTGGCTACAATTTGCCGGAAATCTTGTACAAAATCTGTTTTTTCCCCATTCCGTTCCTTCTTCTCAAAGCTCTCCGTTATCCAAAAAATTACTATAATAGCAGCAAGCAAGATACAGAGGCCGGTTGAGCTAAAAACAGCGCGAAAACCGAATTGTACAGCAAGCAGGCTCCCCAGCAGCGGTCCGCAGATGGTTCCACCTACCGCACTCGCATGCAAAATACCGAGGGCATAACCGCTCCGCTCCGGTGGAGTGTTCGTAGCCGTAAAGGCGATGGCCGCCGGACTAAAGCCTGTCATCATACCGTTGATCAGCCGCAGGATCAGGAGCTGTAGCGGACTTGTCACAAACCCCATCAGCGTGATGGTAACCGCCATCCCAATACCGGAGCGAACGAGCATGGATTTGCGTCCATAGCGGTCAGCGAGCTTTCCCCATATCGGTGAAAACAAAAAGGCAGTGACGAGATTGGCGGCGTAAATCAGCCCGGTCCAGGACAGTACTTCCTTTGGATCCGTAAGCCCCATCTGCTGTAAATAAAGCGGTAGAAAAGGCGTGACACAGCTTAGGGACGACATGGTCAAAAATTGTCCGGAGCACAATATGTACAGATTCCGCTTCCATTTTTCCACGTGGATGACACAATCCTTTCCCTATGTCATCGCCTGTTCGCTCTCGGGCAAGCATCGCAATAATCTTCTTCTTTCGCGACCTGATAATAGTAGCAGCATGTTTTTCGGATGCGCGCTGGTTGATTGGAAGCATGGACAGCTGGCTCTTCCCCGTAAAACGGAGCAAATGGATGGCTGTCTTCACCAAAGAGTGCGGGTGGCGCTAGCTTTACCAGATACGAGAAGTCATCCCGTATGCGCTCGATGAGCTCACCCGTTGCCTCTTTTTCCATCCGCTTTTCGTATAGCGAAAACAGTCGCACCGCTGCGTTTTCCCATAGAATCGTCCGAGGGATTCTCGCCAGCTTGGAAAGATTTCGCCAGACTGGGGCTATGTTTTCGGCAAACAATCCCGCCAGGACGCGATCACGCCATTCGTTTCGACTCCCGTCTTTCGGGGAGCTAACCGCCAAAGTCCGCATGCCCATATGAGACAGCCACGGATCGCTCGACTGCTCGGATAAGACGAGACAGTAATTCCCGATGGATGCATCCAGCCCTTTGTTGTACATGGTCATCGCGTACAGCGTCGGGGCGACGGTCAGAAACGCATATCGCTTCGCAAGCAAAGAGGCGGTCACCTTTCTAGAAGGCGACGCCATGAACGCTGTCATTTGATCCAAATAGCCTGCGCACTTCTCCTCATCCAGCAAATGAGCAGCCGGATGGGTTGGCGTGAGCTGTAGAGCGGATGCCTCGTTCATGCGAAAATGCTTATTCAAATACTCCCATTCATCTGCTTCAAGCGGATCGTTTTTCATGACAAGCTCTCCCTTTTCGGGGACATGGATTCGGCTTCTTTTACAGCAACGCTTCTGCGATCTGATCCACTACCCGGTTAATGGCAATCGGACCATAGTAACCGATCCACATCGTGGTATTGACCGTGCTCACCTGATTGGCTTTCACCACGCGAAGGCCTTTCCAGATTGCAGACTTCTGGTATTCACGAGTCAGCTCCTCGTTTGAATCGTCCTTCAGAACGAAGAGGTGATCGGCATTCAGCTCTGTCATCGCATCTAGTCCGATAAACGAACTCGTCCTCTTGCTGTCTATTGCCATAGACGGCGCTGCCATTCCGAGATCGCGATACAAGATTTTGGCTGTTCGATGCGCGGTTGTATGCAGTCTGATCATATTGTCCCTGGGGCGAATCAAAGAGACGGTCTTTCCATTCATCTTGGCAGCTAGCGCATCTTTCAAAGAGACGATTTTCTGATTGTAATCATCGATGACTTTCTGCGCTTCTTTCTCTTTTCCAAGCATTTTTCCCAGGACGGGGAGCGAGACTCGCCAATCTTCATTTCTATCCAGCACAACGGTTGGCGCTATGGCGACAAGCTCTTCGTATAAATGCTCATGGATCTGCGTGCAAATGATCAACTCAGGTGATGTCTCGGCGATGGCGACCAGATCTGGCTCATCCTTTGTCCCTAAGCGCTTGATTCCTTCGAGCTTTCCCGATAGGTTCTCCGGCAATAAGACCGACGTATCACTCGTACCGAAGACACTTCCGATCGGCAAATGTCCCAACGAAAACAATTGATCAATATACTGATAATCCAATACGACTATCTTTTCAGGTGTATGAGCGAGGTCTAGTTCACCTTTACGATGACTGATTGTTCGGTGTGTAGCTTCTGTCACTCCCCCCTTGGATTGGGCCAATCTATGAGCTTCACTGTTGCTAGGCGACGAGCCTGTATTTTGATATTGATAATGAATCGCATTCTCGTCAGTAACACTATACATGGGCGTTTTTTGGGACACAATGTACGATGGCGACAAGTCGGATGGATTATCACGACAACCAGCTTGTTCTCTGAACTGTGAGGGGGAAAGCCCGCTGTACTTTTTGAACATCCGGCTGAAGTAATAGCTGTCTGAATAGCCCACCGCCTCCGCGATTTGAATCAAAGGCGCTTGCATCCGCGTAAGCAAATCTTTTGCCCTCTCCAATCGCAGCCGAAGCAAGTACTCCATGGGACCGATTTGCAGCTCTGCTTTGAACAAGCGTTGCAGCTGCCGCGGATTGCAGCCTAGCTGGTTTGCCAGTAGATCCAAGGAAATCTTTTGGGCATAATTTTCTTCCATGAATTGGACTGCGTGTTCAAGCAATCTTTGCGAGGTTGCCGTTTCTTTATGTACAGAAAGCTGCTGAAGCGTTTCATAGATAAACTGATGGAACAGCGCCTTGGCATGAAGCTTGTCGAGGGCACTGTTTTTTAGCCACTGCTGGTACAGCTTTTCTACCGTAGCCAGAAGAGAAAACGGAGCATGCGGGGCAAATCCAAGCGTACTTTGAAAGGGATCACTCGCTCTCTGCATCCGAAGCAGCTCTTCCCTGCATGGCATAATCAGGCTTGCCTTGTAGAGGATCATATAGTATTCGAGCGGTTCGCTTACCTCCACGACTGTAAATGACGCCCCCTTCCCTGCATGACAAACGGGATAAAGATCGGTCGCATACGGTGTTTGATCCAGCCACAGCTGCGCCCTGCCCCTGACTGTACATAGAAATGTGCTTGCCGCAAGCTTCGACGGGGGAAGAACCTCTCCCGGTGCGAGGATACTGCGGCGAACGTCCACTACCTTGAGAGCCGCGTGATTCCACAGCATCAATTGATCCTGAAAGGACAACTCCCATCCCTCCTACTACGTGCTTCACTGTACGAATTGATTGTGATTATTATATATGATAATGATTATCATTAACAACAAAAACGTACCGCAAAACTGCATGCATCTTGACAGTTTTCATCCAGTTCCTGTAAGCTTCATATAGTTAAGACCTTAACTATTTTTTCGGTGGTGTGTTTTCAATGAAAGAGGATTTGCAAAAATACGTACAGGATTTGCCGATGCCCTCCACCGTTTTCTTCGCGCTGGTCGAGACAACAGCCAAGCTCGTCGACCATTCCGAAAAATATTGGCAGTCGCAGGGGATGACCGGGGCAAGAATTCGCATCCTCGTCGAGATCATGAAGGAAGGCGGCTCAATCCTCCCCTCGATGCTGGCCGAGCGCATCGGTGTGAGCAAAGCCAATATCAGCCTGCTGCTCGGACCGCTGGAGAGTGAACAATGGATTCGTAGAGAGCCTCATGCAGTCGACGGAAGAAAAACGGTCATTATCATAACTGCTGCGGGGCAAAAGGTTTTGCTGAAGCATTTGCCTGGCAATCGTCAGCGCATCGAAGACAGCATGCGTGCTCTCGATGAAACGGAGCAGCGCCAATTGCTTTTCTTATTAAACAAACTCCGGCGGGGGTAGAGCTCTATACGTTTTGTCCATTTCGTTAAGCCCTTAACTATATGTCATTGAAAAGAGGCGAACAGATCGATGTCGATTGCCATTACAGGTGCAAACGGAAAGCTTGGAACTCTCATCCTCTCCCACCTCCTCGACCACATTCCAGCCCGGGATATCATTGCCTGCGTACGAAATCCACAAGCCATGCATGCGTATCAAGCGCGAGGAGCAGACATTCGTTTCTGCGATTACGACCAACCCGCCTCCCTTGCCCATGCTTTTCAAGGCGTGTCACAGCTCCTCCTGATCTCCAGTCCGATACTGGATAATGCTGCACGCTTGCAGCAGCATTCCCAAGTGATCGCGGCGGCAAAGCAAGCGTCCGTCTCACACATTCTGTATACGGGCTTTGCGTTTCCCGCTCCTGGCGCAAGCTCCCTGGCGGATCTTCATCTGGCTACCGAGCAAGCCATCCTCGACACCGGGATTCCTTTCACATTTTTGCGGAACGCCTTGTACATCGACTTTGTCGGTTCTCTTCCGCTCCATTCCGCCGTGGCAAATGGCTGCCTCACCGTCCCTCCTGGCGATTGGCGCTTCAATGCGGTCTCTCGCGCTGATCTGGCCAAAGGGATTGCTGCTGTTCTTGCAGAGCCAAAGAAGCATCTCAACAAAACCTACGAGCTCACTGCCTCCCATCCGTGGACATTTCATGACCTGACAGCTGCTTTGTCCGAGTTGAGCAGAAAGCCGCTTGTGCTGCAGGAGAATCCCGAGATGCAAAGCTGGCTGTACGGATTTTTGCGGCAGATCAACACGTCCAGCGTCTCCCGCGACCTGGAGCAATTGCTGGGGCATCCAACCACAGTCCTTAAAGAGAGCATTCGTCCCTTTCTCTAGACGAGTGGACCGAAAAAAACGCAACCTCCACGGGCTGCGTTTTTTCGTATCATTTGCTTTCGATAAATGTGATTTTTCTCATAATATACTTGCGAATAAGCTTCGGAAACATGTACGCACACGGAAAGGCGAACATGAACGCCGCCGGCCAAGCTTTCAGCCATTTGCCCAACAACTCCGCGTTAAAGCCGAAATTGATCAGCATCATAAAAAAGGAAATAATGCAGGACATCCCCAGTGCCATAAAAAAGGTGAACAGAATTGCTTCATATTTTTTGTTGATTCTCAATGGTATCTCCCTTTTGTCTCTGTATTTTTCTATTGCGTAAGTAAGTATTTCGATGAATTATACGTGATGAGAGCAGTTCTCTCTCCGCTTCTATAAAATACCTAACTATCATATCGAAATTTAAATTTCCCATCAAGGAGTTCGTGAAAGGCCAAATGCTTCCACTGCCATGATCCGTTAACCTGGGTAAGCCAAATATGGAAAAGCTTCTTCTGCATGAAAAAACACGCCTGTGTGGGCGTGTTTCTCATTGTTCAGGTAAAAGCTTTACGCTTAAACCAGTGTTTTCAGAGCTTCAGCCTGGAATGGGATCAGCTCATCCAGTCGATTGTCCCGGATCTTAGCCGCCCAAGCAGGATCAGCCAAAAGCGCGCGCCCGACAGCAACCAGATCAAACTCGCCTCTTTCCAAACGTTCGAGCAAGCCATCGATGTCAGCGACATCTGCGCCTTTTCCTTCTCTAAAGAGCTGCATGAACTCTTCATTTAGACCTACTGAGCCCACCGTAATGACGGGTTTTCCTGTCAGCTTTTTCGTCCAGCCCGCGAAATTCAGGTCGGAGCCTTCGAATTCCGGCTCCCAGAAACGGCGGGTTGAGCAATGGAAAATGTCGACGCCTGCCTCTACGAGCGGCTTCAGCAGCTGCTCCAGCTCCTCTGGCGTTTTCGCCAGCTTCGCATCGTATTGCGCGGATTTCCACTGCGACAGCCGCAGGACAATCGGAAAATCGGGTCCTACCGCGGCGCGGCATGCAGCCACGATTTCCGCTGCAAACCGGGTCCGCTCTACCAGGTCTCCACCATAACGGTCCGTGCGTTGGTTCGTCCGCTCCCAGAGAAACTGGTCGATCAAGTAGCCGTGTGCCCCATGAAGCTCGACGCCGTCAAAGCCCAGCTTCTTGGCATCAGCCGCCGCTTGGGCAAATGCCGCAATGACTTGCGTGATTTCCTCTTCTGTCATGGGTTCCTCGACTTTTTTCCCCTCGAGCGTCAAACCGGATGGACCAATAGAATGAGCTTCCGGATGAGGGAGGGAGTTCGGCTTGCGCGTCATACCGACATGCCAAATTTGCGGAATGATTTTCCCGCCGGCAGCATGGACCTCCTCTACGACCTTTGCCCAGCCTTGCAAAGCTGCTTCCCCATGGAAATTCGGCACATTCGGATTGTCCGTCGCCGCTGGATGGTTGATGAGCGTGCCTTCCGTTACGATCAAGCCAACACCATTCTCCGCGCGTCTGCGGTAGTAAGCGGCCACATTCTCACCAGGCACACCATTAGGAGAAAAGGCTCGGGTCATCGGAGCCATTACAATGCGGTTCGCAAGCTTCAGACCTCCAAGCTCAATCGGTTGAAACAATATGTCCAAGGCAGTAGTCATGGGCTTTTCCCTCCAGATATGGTCTTGTGAATGAAGCGGAATGCTAAGCAAATAGAGTCACATGGAAGATCACCAAGGAGAGCAGCGATACACGAGCGGCGACAAACCTATTTCAGCAATTGTAGTAAGGTGGACAAAGAGTCCTCCACGAATTCTCTTTCCGGCTTTGACTTCAGCGTCACCAAAAGTCCAGCCATGTACACAACGAGCGATCGCGATACTGCCGCCGCATCCAGTTTCTCGGCAAGCTCCCCCGTCTCCATTCCTCGCTCGATTGCCTGTTGAAATAGTACTTGCAGCTGCGTTTGATTGTGTCTGGTAATACGAGCGAATTCGGGATCATGCGGTGCGAGCTCAACCATCGTATTGATCGAGAAGCAGCCACGATTGGGCTTGGCATCATAGGCGGCAGCAATGATGTCTGCAAAGCAAGACCGTATGGCTTCTCGAATCGTCGTCTCCTTCTGAAGCTTTGCTTGATAATAGGCCATGGTGGCTTCCGAATACTTTGCCAGGCATGCTAGAAAGAGAGACTGCTTATCGCCAAACGTCGCATACAAACTCGTCCGTTGGATGCCCATTCGTGCAGTAAGGTCGCTGAGCGAGGTTGCCTCATAGCCCTTTTCCCAAAACACCTGCATGGCAGCATCTAATGCGGCTCGCTCGTCGAACTCCTTGCTTCGTGCCATGAATGCTCTTTCGTCTCCTTTTTGTACTGATCGGTACGGAATTATCTTACTGTTCACCATTCGTTGCTGTCAACCAATCGCTGCACTTTGCCGCACATCACAGAAAAACCACTGCCTTTTATGGTTCCTTATACAATGATTGCTATTCGCATTGTTATTTCTTTCAAGCGAAACTGTGCCTATCTTTCTACCGTACACTCTAGTAAAATATACAGAAATTTACATGATGAGAGAGGTGTAAGCACCATGGAATTGATTTCGATCGTCCCCTACCGACCGGAGCTGGCAGCAGCCGTGGCCGACATGTGGAACGCAAGCCGGGACAGCTGGGGTGGCGGCAATTCGATCTCTACCGCTGAGCAGATTCAACAGGAAGAAGCGAGCTCCGATGCCCTTTTTGTCTACCTGGCAATGGAAGGGGAAAGGGTCGTAGGCTATTGCAGCCTGGGAGAATATCGGGAAGATACTGGTGCACTATACATACCCCTCCTCAATGTACGCCCGGACTATCATGGAAAAAAGGTCGGCCGCATGCTGCTTGCCCGCGCGTTGGAGAAAACCATTGAGCTCAGATGGCCTCGACTGGACCTCTATACGTGGGCGGGGAACACCAAAGCCGTGCCGCTTTATAAAAAGTTCGGTTTCTTCTGGGAAGACCGGGATGACTCGACTCATCTGATGAACATGATCCCTACTGTGATGCATACCGAGGCGCTCGCTCCCTATTTTGAGCATCTCGACTGGTATCAGGATTCCACCCGAGAGATCGTGGTCGAGCCGGATGGAAGAAAGGAAAATGGCTTCGACTACTTCACCTACTCCTGGGCAAAAGGAGACACGAGCTTGCGGGTAGAGTTTGAACGGCTGGGCCGTGGCATGCGTCTCATTGAAACCGAGGATTATCTCGTGTCAGCTGAGGTAGAGAAGCTGGAGCTCGTTTTTGGCAGAGAGTATCAAATTCATTACCGCATCGTGAATAAATCTGGCAAGCCGCTCCAGCTTTCCTTGCAGGGGGAATCCAACGAGTCGATCCGCTTTGATTACCAGCAGGAGCTTATCGTTACAGGAGAGGCGGCTTTATCGGCAGGCTTTTTCGTCCATCCGATCACAGAAGAGCAAAGCGTCTGGCGCACACACCCCCGGGTCAGCACAAATCTGGTGATCAACGGAAAATCAGCTGTATTCCATGTTGGGATTGTCCCCAAGTTTCCCGCATCTCTCACCTTGCAGCTGCCTGGTCTCGCCTATCCGGGTAGGTCTGTGCAGTTTTATTTGGACGTAGAGAACAATTTTGCCGAAGAGGCTGTGTTTGCTTTTGAACTGCCTTCCCGCTCCTTTCTCTCCATCTCGGATCAGCCGCGTACACTACGACTTCAAGGCAAAGAACGCACCTCCGTTCCTCTCGTCGCAGACCTGCATGATTACGGGTTTTACGGGGGAGACGTACAGATCAACGCACAGCTATCAGACGGCACCTCTGTCTCGTTTTCCAAAAAGATCGGCGTTGCCTTTGCCGGTCCGGGAGCTTTGTTGTCTGGCGAAACAGAGCAAACCTGGCAGGTCCATCATGGCTATCATTCTCTGTATTTCAGCAAGGACGACAACGAGATTACGATCTTCAGCGGTACGGGAGGGGAGCCGACAACTCTCCTACATCCGAAAGTCGGCAAACCGTATTCCAGCGAGTTCTCGAAAAAACGAGCGGAGCAGATCACCTGCATCCAAGAGAGGGGCGGTATCGGGATCCGTGCTGTCTATCAGCCAGGAGCACACCCGCACATTCGCCTGATCGGAAAGACTCTCCTCTTCGGAGATGGCACTGTCGAGCACGGGTTTGAAGTAGAGAATCGGTCAGCCGATCAAATGTCTCCAGAGCTTTGGGTGAATCAAGGGATCTCTCATGATTTAGAGAGACCCATCTTTCCCTATCAAGGCCGCTATGTCGAAATCCCCTCCTCCTATGGCAGTGACCTGGACTATTGGGATGGAGAGCTGATCAGCGAGAATTGGCTGTTTTCACGGGACGAGTCCGCACCATGGGGGATGACTTGGCCTAAAGAGTGTCGCGCCGACTTACAAGGCTGGTATATTTCCGTTGAAAAGGATGTTGGACCTGTAGCACCGCTCGGAAAAACAACGTACGGGCCACTTCATTTCACACATGGCAGCTTTCCCGATTGGAAGGAATTCCGTGCATTTGCCAGAAAAGAAGCTCTGCCCCAAGACGTCTCCTTGACGCCTCATTTGGAGCTGGTTGCCAACGATTACAATCCGTTTATCCATGACGAAGAAATACGCGTCCAAGTAAACGAATACAAGCAGCAGTATTTGGATGGCGAATTGACAGCATCCTTCGCGCATGAAGCCGGTGCTGGTCAAATCCAGCATTTCACGGAGGATGAGGAAGTAACAGAGAGCAGCTTTTCGCTCGCCACTCCTGATCAGGGCTATGCGCTCATACAGGTAGATGCCCGGTTTGCTACGCACGAGTCTCCACTGCGAAGCGTCATATTTCCTGTCGGACGAGGTGAAGTGATCCGGGAGAAGGTCGTGGATCAAGGACGAGAGACGTTCCTCGTCGACAACGGTCTGTTGCAGCTGAAAGCAGCACCCGCTTTTTATCCGGCGCTCTACTCTCTCGTCATCAATGGGCAGGAATGGTTGGCCAGCTCCTTCCCCGAGCGTCAGCCCAAATCCTGGTGGAACCCGTGGACAGGAGGAATCCGCACAGAGATTGAAGGATTGAGTGCCTTTTCTCTCGTAAAGGAGGAACACACCGCCGCCTTCGTCGAACTGACCGATAATCAGCAAAACAGGTGGCAGGGAATGAAGCTGAGCTACACGGCGAACAAACAAGAGAAGCTACGCAACATGACGTGCCACCAGTACTTCTTGCTGCTTCCCGGAGTACCGCTCCTCTGCCATACCGTAGAAATCGAACAGAAAACCGGTACCTATTTTGCGTCGAAGGGCTGGACGACTGACGTATTCCTGCAACCAGGTGACGAAGACGCGCCCGTTTGGCTGAAGACGACCGGAGCAGATGGCATGCAGCTCACCTATCAGCTGGCACAGGGCGAGCTGGCTGTAAACGAGGCCTCTGATTATACCGTGGGCAGCGCCGCCCGCAAAGATATCATGCAGATCATCACGGACTTGGACCAGTCCGATTTGAGTGCATACGCCAACAAAGAAGTGGCTGTCGCCTCGGTTGTACGCGAGCTAGATTTGCCAAACAACACCTCGGCCTTTACCCCGCCCGTCTTTTTCCTGTTCGCAGACAAAGAGCTTCCTTCCACGTCTTTGGATGCTTTGCGAGCGATTCGATTTACGAGCCAAGGGAGGATATCGGATGAAAATCATTGATGCCCATATGCATTTATCCCAGATTGAAGAGTTCAAACGTACAGCGGCTGAGAAATCGTTCGTCGATTACTCCGTCACAGGCATCCTGCAGGAGTACGCGGAAAATGGCGTCGTGCTCGGGATCGGCATGGGGCTAACGGAGACGCAGCCGGATGGATTTCCCGATGCAAAAACGGTCACGCCAATGGGACTGGACCTCACGGAGGAGCTTCCCCCTCAGCTCGTTTATTGCCTGGGGATCAATCCGTTCACGCTGGATCAAGCGGCAGTGGCACGACTGGATGAGGACTTGAAGAAGCCAAACGCAGTCGGGTTGAAGATCTATTTGGGCTACTATCCCTTCTACGCCTACGACAGCGTCTACGATCCGGTCTATGCGCTGGCAGCGAAGCACCAAGTTCCTGTCGTTTTTCACACGGGCGACACCTACTCGGAGCGCGGACTTTTGAAATACTCCCATCCACTCACATTGGACGAAGTAGCGGTAAAGCATCGGGAGGTCAACTTCATGATGGCTCACTTCGGAGATCCCTGGGTGCTGGATGGGGCGGAGGTCGTTTACAAAAACCGGAACATGTTTGCGGATCTATCTGGCCTCATGGTCGGGGACGCAGCCAATTGCCAGCGGCTGAAGGATTCCCCGCTGTTCTTCTCCCACCTCCGTCACGCTATCACTTACTGCGACCACTATGAAAAGTTTTTGTTTGGAACGGACTGGCCGCTTGCGCCCATCATGCCTTACATCCAATTCGTGCTGGAGCTGATCCCTGCCGAGTATCACGAGGATGTGTTTTATAAAACAGCTTTGAAGGTGTTTCCGAAGATACGGTCGTTGGTCGAGTAGGCACCCTCAGACTCCCTATCCGATCGACAGCAAAATCCCCCTTGGTCTCCCAAGGGGGTTCTTGTTGTCTCTTCACTGGTCTAAAGCATTTTCACCAAGCTGTAGTTTTTCTTGCCTTTGCGGATGATGATAAAACGTCCGCCAATTGCCAGATCCGGTGTTACTTCGAGAGCCAGGTCGCTAAGCTTCTCTCCGTTCATGGAAATCGCGCCATTGTTGATGTCCTCACGCGCCTGGCGCTTGGAGGGCTCGATGCCGAGATCGACGAGCCAGTCGACGATGTTTTTCGCTTCCTTCGTCGCTTCAAAAGTCGGCATTTCTTTAAAGCCTTGCTCAATCTCGTCAGCCGTCAGCGATTTGATGTCGCCCGTAAACAGCGCTGCGGTAATGCGTTTTGCCTGCTCCAGCATTTCTTCGCCGTGCACAAATCGGGTCATTTCTTCTGCCAGCGTTTTTTGCGCCTCGCGCTTGTGCGGCTCAGTCTGCACTTTTTCCGCCAGCTCCTCGATTTGCTCTTTGGAGAGGAACGTAAAGTACTTCAAGTATTTCACGACATCGCGGTCATCGGTATTCGCCCAGAACTGGTAGAATTCGAATGGCGTAGTCTTGTTCGGATCCAACCAGATCGCGCCACCAGCTGTTTTCCCGAATTTCGTACCGTCGGATTTCAGCATCAGCGGAATGGTCAGTCCGAATGCTTTGGATTCGTGTCCTTCTTTTTTACGGATCAGCTCCAAACCGCTAGTGATGTTGCCCCATTGGTCCGAGCCTCCCACTTGCAGCTGTACATCCTCATGTTTGTACAGGTGCAGATAGTCGAGGGACTGCAGGATTTGGTAGGAGAATTCAGTAAAGGAAATACCACTCTCCAGTCGACTCGCTACCACGTCTTTTGCCAGCATGGAGTTGATGCTGAAGTTTTTCCCGTAATCACGCAAGAACTCGATCACGTTGATTTTATGCGTCCAGTCGTAGTTGTTGACCATGCGGATCTGGTTGTCGCCTTCTGTCACGAACAGCTTTTTCATTTGGGCAGTCAGCGCATCCACGTTTGCCTGGATTTGCTCCAAGGTTTGCAAGGAACGCTCGGATTGACGTCCGCTTGGGTCTCCGATCGTACCTGTAGCGCCCCCAATCAAAATGACGGGACGGTGACCAGCAAGCTGGAAGCGTTTCAGCACCATGAAAGGAATCAGGTGCCCAATATGCATACTGTCTCCAGTCGGGTCTACGCCACAGTACACGGAGATCGATTTTTGGCTGGTCAATTCGCGAAGACCTTCTTCATCCGTCTGTTGGTTGATGGCTTCGCGCCATGCGAGCTCGTCGATAATGTTCACTGCTAAGCACTCCTTCATTTTCATAGATACTTAAAACCGAATTAGATTGCGAGAAAGTAGAAAACTTGGCTCCGTCAAGCATTGAGGCGGAGCCTTAGTTGCACTTATACTGGCTAAGAATCTTATCAATTCTTCCTGTATAAAAAAATCGCCCCTAGTCATGAAGACATAGGGACGATTGATTAACCGTGGTACCACCCAGATTGCACGAATGGATTTTGCGCACATCGCGCCCATTCCTGCCGCTCTCGGCGAGTTATCGTTCGCCATTCCGCTCAGCATTACCCGAGATACTCCAGAGTTGTAATTCGCAGGCTTCGTGTGTACCGGATTCCATCACCCCCCGGCTTTCTGAAACAGGGACCAAGCTGCTACTAGGCTCTTTCAACGTATATCGCATATAAGATTACAGACAGTATAGTGAATTCCTGATGTGGTGTCAACTGGTGGGGGGAGACACAACCATGATATGAAAATCCTGCTCGGAAACGTGGCGCCAGACCGGCTGTTCTTGCAAGGAGGAAATCAATTGCTCGATCTCCACCCATCCGTACTCATCCACCTCCAGCTCGTACTCATGCGGCGCATGTCGTAGAGCATACGACATTTCCTTGCTTAGCCTTTGATAATCCACCTTGGAGGCTCTCCTTTCTTTTGCCTAACTACGTGGCTCTGCCGTTTTCAATACTTTCTCGAAAATCTCCCTATCGCGAAAAAGAACGGCTTTCCCGTACATCATCGCATTGCTCTGCACAGTTGAAGGTGATTCCAGCTTCTATACTTCCTTTTATTTTATTTGTTGGCTGTTTTTGGAATGATATTACTATACACGCTTCGCCTTGGGAACCCTATGGAGAAGATTCCCAAACAAATATAGTTATGCACCCTCGTACATAAGTAGCACATACCATATTTATTAATTGGTTGATTATGAGTATGATAAGAGAAAAAAAGAAAGAGGCAATCATATGGGTTCCTTATCTTCGAGAAACACATCACAAACCAAGACCTTGGTTATCAACGCCCTTTTCATCGCTTTAACTCTCGTATTTACCATGTTCATCAACCTGCGGCTCCCGATCATGGGGAACGGTGGCCTCATTCACCTCGGCAACGTGCCTCTGTTTATTGCCGCCTTTGTTTTTGGCAAAAGGACCGGAGCCATCGCAGGCGCTTTCGGGATGGGTCTCTTTGACCTGATCTCGGGATGGACTACGTGGGCACCGTTTACCTTTGTCATCGTAGGTGCGATGGGCTATGTAGCTGGCCTCCTGGCGGAAAAGACACCGGGCAACAGAATCTGGGTCTATTCTCTGGCTATTATCGTAGCGCTGGTCATCAAAATCGTGGGTTATTATTTTGCCGAGGTTATCCTGTACGCCAACTGGATTCAACCATTTGGCTCAATCCCTGGCAATCTGCTTCAAGTCGTTGTTGCTGGAATTATCGTCCTGCCTCTCGTTGGGCGATTGAAAAAAATAGCAGGGTAACCCTTCCAACTGAACCAAAAAACCGCTCAAGTGATCCTTCATTCACCTGAGCGGTTTTTTTATCGAGCAGCCTGTTATTCCTTATTGGTCCAGATGCTTTTGCACACTTTCCAAAAACTTGATTCGGCTATACGCGGGACCGCCTTCCATTAGTGGATCAACCACGTTGACAAAGACGTGATTCTCTTTAAAGGCATTGATGCTTTGGACAACAGGATTCTTTTCCCATTCATCTAAGGCATGGGTCGAATCCTGATTTTCACTCGTGGAAACTTGTACAAACAAATAATCCGGATTCATATCTCCGAGCTTCTCAATAGAGAGGGCCTCCTGCGTTTTCGCCATGCGGATCTCTATCCAAGCGTTTTACACGATTACCAGAAGCATTCTATCCTTTTTCCCTTTTTACGTTCGGCGCATATAAGCACGTACCGTCAGCGGCGCGAAGATCGCCACGATAACAGCGGCGCTCACGATGGATATGATAAACTCGAAGCCGATCGCTCCGTTATTGGCCAGCTCCCGGACGGCGCTGACGAGATGGGAAATCGGGTTGATATTGACAAACCACTGGAGCCAGGTCGGCATGGTTTCCACGGGTACGAAAGCGTTGGAAAGAAACGTGAGCGGAAACAGAACGATCATGGAGATCCCTTGTACGCTCGCCGCCGTTCGGGCAATGACACCGAAAAAGGCAAAAATCCAGCTGACAGCCCATGAGCAAGCAATGACGAGGATCGCAGCGATGGCAACAGACCCCAGACCACCAACTGGCTGGTACCCCATGATGTACCCCATGACAAAGGTCAGCACAGTAGCAATGGTGTAGCGCACAGTATCTGCGAGCACGGCACCGGCTAAAGGCGCGATACGAGCGATCGGCAGTGATTTGAATCGGTCAAATACGCCTTTATCCATGTCTTCTCGCAGCTGTACGCCCGTGACAACAGAAGTCCCGATAACCGTTTGCACGAGGATTCCCGGAATGATAATCGGCAAATAATTTTCCACATTACCTGAGATGGCACCACCAAAAATATAGGTGAACATCAACGTAAACAAAATCGGTTGAAGCGTAACGTCAAATAATTGCTCAGGTGTGCGGCGGATCTTCAGCAGACCGCGGTAGGCCATCGTCAATGAGTTGCGAAGCGTTTGACCAAAGCTGGTATGATTTTTTAATGGACGACTCGTCTCTCGCCCTAAAGATGTGCTTTTCATGCTCTGACTTCCTCCATTCTTTCCTGTTGGCCTTGAGCTTTCGTTTCATTCGCAGCAGCCCCATGTCCCGTAATCGTGAGGAATACTTCGTCCAAGGTCGGCTTTTGGACGCTGATTTCAGCGAGTTGAATTCCTCTCGTGCGAAGAGCAATCAGCAAATCCGTTACTTGATCCGCATCCGCCATGGGTGCCGTAATCTTGGCTGCTTCTGCGGTTACACTGGAACGAACCTGGAGGACCTGCTCCACGATTTCCTTTGCACCCGCAATGTCTTTTGCATCATGCACGCGCAGATGCAGGGCCGATGTCCCGACAGATGCTTTCAGTTCATCCACCGTACCTTCTGCCACGACATGCCCCCGATCAATCACGGCGATCCGGTCGGCCAGCTGGTCTGCTTCATCGAGGTATTGCGTGGTGAGCAGCACAGTCGATCCGGTGACCACCAGGCGACGAATCGTATCCCACATTTGCGAACGCGTACGCGGGTCAAGACCTGTCGTTGGCTCATCGAGGAAAATGAGAGGGGGCTGGGCAATCAGACTGGCTGCCAAATCCAACCGCCTGCGCATCCCCCCGGAAAAATGCTTGAGCGGACGCTTCGCCGCTTCCGTCAATCCAAATTCCTCCAGCAGCTCCTCTGCCTTTTTCCGTGCTTCCGATCGTCCCAGCCCGAGCAAGCGTGAAAAAATAATCAGGTTTTCCGTAGCGCTGAGCGACTCATCTACCGAGGCGTACTGCCCCGTCACCCCAATCAGCTGGCGCACAATATGCGATTCTTTCACGACATCGTGCCCAAAAATGCGCGCCTGCCCGGCATCCGGCCGAAGCAAGGTCGCTAACATGCGAATCGTCGTCGTTTTGCCTGCTCCGTTCGGCCCGAGCACACCGTAGATCGAACCCGCCCGCACATTCAAATCCACTCCGTCTACCGCGCGATTATCTCCAAACGTTTTTACCAGCCCTCGGGCCTCGACCGCCCATTCCGTGTTGTACGCATTACTCATTGCCGCATCTCCTTACCCCATGTTTTATTTAATACGGATACAATAACGTGCGAATTTAAACGGAATGTAAACGGGGTGGCAACTTTTCCTTTGCAAAGTGGAAAGGGCTATTTTATCTTGGGCGTTACAGGCTGATCTTCTTTTCAGCAACAAAAAAACGGCATTTCTGCCGTTTTCGTAGTTGTTATTGCTATTTGGAGGTCAAAGAAAGATAGATCGAATCGTGCCTCTTTCATGTCAGTAGAAGGAGGGTTTTTTCAAGCTCATGCAGCTTCATCGATCTTTCATTCAGTCGGACTTCTGGGGTTCCAACGACTTTGGGGATCATTACTTGTACGCCTTTTGTGATGGTGAAGGAGGCGGTCACATTACTGCTAATAACTAAAGTTGTATTAGCGTTGCTCCTACTCCAATGGGTCGGCGCGGAAATTATCTTCTCTCCTAGTTCAAAAAAGCTTACAGCTAGGGTATTGTTTTTCATAGCGTTAAAGGAATACTCCACTCATTCAAGCAAATCACTGTTTATTGTTCAAAGTCTTTTTTCTTTACCGCACTCTTTTTTGAATGATCACTCCAAACACCTGCGGGACTCGATAATGTCTTTGCAATGAAATGAGATGCAATCAGCAATACAGCAAATGTAAGGCCGTCATTTTTAATCCTAAATTCCAGTAGTGGATATAAGATAAAAAGAAGCACCTGTATACCCACAAGATAGAGAACATATAATCCCTTATCATGCATAGCTGCTTCACCTTCTTTCTTCATATTCAGATTTTATTAATGGAATCTCCATAACTGTTTGTGGCTCATAATGTACATTTGGCTCTACGGAAATTGAAAATCCTTTCATGTATCCAAGCTGATTGAAACAGAAGTCTTTAATAAATGCTGTGATGAGTTCTTCGTTTAGTATCATAAGTGCCTCCAATGTATATTACTGATTCCATCATTTCTATTGACTGATTGAACTATAGGCATCATGGCCTTTATTTTATACCATTTTCTTACAGATTTGAATTTTCCCTTTGGACATTCGCCGGCAAACATAAGCTTTTTATGATCGCACTAATTATTGAATGCACTAAACCCTCCACAAATTTACTACCGCTTTATTCCCAACATGTAAAATGAAACCTTGAAATATCAAGGTTTCTCAGATTGTTGAGAAAGC
>NZ_RHHP01000059.1 GCF_003710815.1 Brevibacillus centrosporus | reverse complement strand
TGCAGATCCAGTTTTGAAGGTACGAGCGTACATAAAGAAGAACCGTGCAGAAATGACTGCACGGTTTTTTTGTTTGTTTTTTTTGTCCCTAATTCTCCGTATAAGCTAGCTTTAATGAAAACGAGAGGAGGGCATTTAGCACCATGTCTATACATCCGTTGCGGCTATTGGCCTTGCTATTACTGGCATCGTGCATAGGATTAGGTGCCTATATGGTTGTGAAGCCACAAGCGGTGACGTATATACAGTTGCGGTCAACAGTAGAGAAAGAAAGCGGTCAGCTGCTAGAAGCAGCGGATATCGAGCCTTTGGTAGTAAACATGGGTGGCCTATTTCAGGACCAAAACAAGTCGATCCCAGGGTTGCTTCACTGGACCGAGTCTCCAAATTTTTTAGGGAAGGCATTGACCAGAAAGGTGCAAGGCGGACGGCCATTGCTTGCAAGTGATTTAGAGCAGCCTACTCTGATGAAGGGAGGAACTACGACGAAGCTAAACCCATCCATGACTGGAATGAGCATTCCCGTCGATAACGTCGCAGGCATTTCGCCTCATTTGACCGCCGGTGAGCGAGTTCATGTCTTTGCCTCCTTTGAGGACGATGATGGCGCGCATTCAGGATTGCTTTTGCAATATATGCCGGTCATTGCCGTTCAACGAGAAATGGAAGGGGAAGAGCCCAATCTAGTAGCTGTAAGCCTCTCTCTGTCACAGAATGAAGCCGTTTTGTTAACACATGCACTGCATTATGGAAAAATTCGATTGGGCCTGGCTCCAGGGGTGGACGGTCAGAAAGCAGGGATTGGCAATGCCGCCTTTGCAGCGGATTTAATGAAAACACAGAAGCGTTGGGGACAACAGGAGGAGGAAAAAGAGTGAAGAAGTGCTTACTGATCGTAGATGATGATATTGAATCCGTAATGGTGTTACAGCAACGGTTGGCTGCGAGTCAGCGACTGGTGGTTGGCGGCCATGCGACATCCGTGGAGGAGGCCTGGCAAATGCTCCAGACAGCGCGCCCTGATGTCGTGCTGTTAGGAGGAATTCGAGACACGGAGAGGGGAGTGCTAAGTCAGCAATTTCGATTGGCATATCCACATTTATCCTTTATCGCAGCGTGTTCCACTCAAGAGCTCGTGTGGGAGCCGTTTTTCCGAAACTTAGGCATCTGGGTAATAGCAAAGCCCGTGCTTGCTGATCAACTAGAAGCTCTCGCCATGATGACACCAGGAGGTGCAGGAGGAGAGTCAGTCATTGTTCAAACTCAGAAACCGGTGCAGCCTGCAATCACAGAACTTCCGTTGCAGCCTGCAACAGCCCTGCCATTACGAGCAACGCCAAAGCATTTAATTACGGTGTACGGGCCAAAAGGTGGAGTGGGAAAAACTTTTATTTCGCGTGAGCTCGCCATTTTTTTCTCCATGCAGAAACAAGAAGGTCAGTCGCTGCGAGTACTGGCAGTTGATTTTAATTTAGACCTGGGAACGTTTGCAACAGCGCTAAACCTGCCGCGGACTCCGAATATATTTACATGGGTACAGGATATGGACGTGCAGCTGCAGGAAGTAGTGAAACGCCATGGACGTGACCCGAATACGGTCCGGCTGGAAGAGTGGCAGGATTATGTATCAGCACTTCCGTTATCCCCCCAAGACATATCCAAGTACATCGTACGTCACAACGAGTCAGGGCTGGATGTACTGACTTCTCCTCGAGATATACGCCATAGCTTTGAAATCAAGGACTACCACCTCTATCTTATTTTGGAGACGCTCAAGCACAGCGACTATGACGTGATCCTCATTGATACAGCGCCAGATACGACAGACGCCACGATACAAGCTTTATTCTTTGCAGAACAAGTCGTTATGGTAGGAAATCCGGTTGTAGACTCTATCGAAAATATTCAACGCCTCTTGAAATTGTTAAGAGAAGCGGAATACCCGGAAGAACGCATCCAAATGTGCATGAATCGATTGCAACGGAAAGAGATGTTTACCCTAGATGAAATCAGAGCTTACTTTCAACTACATCCCAGTAGAAGGATTTACTCCATACCGGACGATGCCGAAGTAAAAAAATCGATTAACAGCGGGATCCCTGTCATGCTCCACCCGGGGCGTTCTGCTGCAAAGGAAGCCATCGAAACATTGGGGAGGGCACTGCTTCCGATTGATGCAGGCATGGAAAAGCAGCCTAAACAGGCAAAAGCAAAAGAGCGGTCATCCCTTTTTCGATGGTTATGGAGCTAAGGAGGAGATTGGATGTTCGACAAAAAACAATTGCTTGGAATTCCCAATCAGGGGCGTGGGATGCAGGATTTGCGAACAGCCGGGAAAGAAGCCGCACGATATCCACATACATTGAACGAAAAAATACAAGCCAATCACGCTGTAGAGAATCATAGCCGAATCGCTCCTGAAGCAGAGGTAGCGATTCGGACTCAGCTGGTGGAGAAGTATGGGAAACGTTTGTGGGAAGAGAAGGGCTCCCAGAGCTTCCATAGAGAGCTGACGGCTGACATTCAGATGCTTCTGGAGGCACAAACCCCAATTTCTACGCAACAGATTGAAGCTGAAGTAAGGCGGTTGCTGCATTCTCTGACGGGATGGGGACCCTTGGATCAGTTGCTTGAAGATGCAGATATTACCGAGATCCTGTTTCATAAATACAACTATCTCGTGGTGGAAAGAAAAAGCACGGGGCGATTGGAAGTGCCTGAGATCCCCGTCTTTCGGGACGAAGAGGAAATGCTGCGGCTATTGGAGCAGATCGCGGCGACAATGGGCAGAGAGTTTAATGAGACGAAAGCCGAATTGCACACCCAGCTGCCAGATGGCTCACGTGTGACAGCTACCCATCGCTCGATCTCCCCAGACGGTCACATGCTCACGATCCGCAAACATAGAGAGTTGCTTAGTGAAGCTGATTATTTACGCTATGGATCGATTTGTGAGCCCATGCTTTTGTTTCTGAAACGCGCTGTTGGGCTATCGCGTGCATCAGGAATGGTAAGTGGGGGTACCGGCTCCGGAAAGACCCACCTGCTCAATTTGATCTCGCAATTTGTCCCTGCTTCTCTCAGCATCATCACGATTGAGGACGTACTGGAAATGAAGCTGCAGCATCCTTATGTCCGCCGCTTTTTAGCCAAGCCAGCCAATTACGAAGGCAAAGGGGGATTCACGATAAAGGATTGTGTTCGTTTATCCTTGCGCATGCGCCCGGATGTCATCATGGTCGGAGAAGCCCGTGGGGGAGAAATTGTCGATATGCTTTGGGCGATGAATACGGATCACCCTGGGAGCTGGAGTACAGCGCATGCCAACTCGCCTCGAGCCTTGGTCGATTCCACACTGCCCATTTTATTCGGAAAAGCGGACGAGCTATACAGTACGGAAGAGCGAAATCTGATGATCGGCTCAGCTCTGGACCTGATCGTGCAAGTGAAGAGATTTGAGGAAGACGGGAGCAGAAAAGTTGTGGCGATTACAGAGGTTGTAGGTACTGGTCAATCTCATGAAGAGTGGA
Organism: Brevibacillus centrosporus; assembly: GCF_003710815.1. GTDB lineage: Bacteria > Bacillota > Bacilli > Brevibacillales > Brevibacillaceae > Brevibacillus > Brevibacillus centrosporus. The sequence goes on along the minus strand of NZ_RHHP01000059.1, from coordinate 38,663 downwards.
TTAAACGCGCGTGTAATATTAAACAGGTATTACCAGACCGAGTCTATTTACAGGATATTTTTGTGTTTGAGTCAACGGGAGTTCGTAATGGAAAAGTAACGGGCCACTTTCGCTGGACCGGTTATCGTCCGGAAAAGCTGATTAAGCATTGGATTGAACGAGGGATGACAAGAGAAGAAATCGATCGGGTCTTTTTTACAGAACCGATTTCAATCTAGGAGGACGTGTATGGGAGATGTAAGCTGGCCTATTGCATCAGGAATCGGCATGGGACTATTCCTCATACTTGCTCCACACAATTGGTTTGTGCGGGAGCCTGCCGGAAAGCACGCGATCATCGATCAGATGCAACGGGATCGGCAAACGGTTTGGAACCGGTTGGAGGAAAGACTACTCCACTCAAGGTCTGGCTGGGGGGTTAATCTGTATATTACCTCTTCTTTTCTTTTCGGTCTGCTGTCGTTTGTACTTACGATGCAAATTTTACAATCATGGCTGTTTGCCTTACCCGCTTGGTTGGCAGGAGTCCTTTTTACCGAGCGGATTGTTGCCATTTTGGGAGCGCGGAGAAAGGATCAGTTTGAAGCAGGAAACGTTAAGGCCATACGACTTATGGCAAGTTCATTGCGGACTTCGCCTTCGTACTTGCACGCCTTTGAACAAGTTGCGAACAGCTCTTTTCTTGAGGCAAGCGTGACAGCGGAATATCACCGCATTGTGGAATTACTGCGTGCGCAAATTCCTTTAGAGCGTGTCATGAGCTCCTTTTATGAAAGAACGGGCTCAGCCGATGTGAAGTACTTGGCTACCATTGTGCAGATTCAGAGGGAGATGGGGGGAGATATGGCCAAGACGCTGGATCTGGCTGCCTCGACTATATTGCGTCGGAGACAATCGCTACGCAGGCAAAAAGCTGCGATGGCGCAAATAATTTCGCAGGTGAATTTGCTCAGTGTCATGCCGTTTGTATTCATAACCGCGCTCTTTGCGAATAATCCTCACCACTTTGATTCTTTGACAGCTACGCTAGGAGGTCGTTTCATGATCCTAGCGTCTTTCGCATGCATTCTCCTAGGTGGCGAGGCCATACGTTATGTAGCGTCAAAAAGTGTGCACAGAGGAGGCTAAAATGGAAATCATTTGTGCGCTTATCAGTTTAGCGCTTTTTTTGTATGGCCTGCCTGCATGTTTGGGGAGGGAAGGAGGGATGATTCTCTCCCTGTTTGGCAGGATTGAACAAGAACAGCAAGCTCAGCTGAATCATGCCTTTCAACGCGGGCAAGACAAATGGAGGCTCCTAAGGTACTTGGAGAGGCATGACGGCATGTTGTCTAAGCTATGTGGTTGGATGGGAATTGACAGGAAAAAGACAGAAGAGATGCTTCTGAGGCTTCGTACAAGAGTGAGTTTAGCGGAAATTGTGCTGGTTCGTGCTATTTGCCTGGTATTGATAGTTTTTGCCTTTCTGTACCTGATGGTAAGGCTTTTTCAAGGACACGGATTTGGAATGGTGAGCAGCTTGCCACTGGTGCTTTGCTTGACCTTGTACCTGCTGCCTACCTGGCTGTTGGACTGGGCAGACAAACGCGCCAAAGGAGAAATTCGCGAGCAGGTACCAGTCTTTTTTAGTATTGTACTTGCCTTGGTTGAAGCGGGAATGCCCATTCAAATGGCTGTAAAAGAAACTGCCCAAAGATTTGATGCAAGACTGGGGTATGAACTGACACGCTTGGAGAAGGAAGAAAAACGTCTGGGGACGTGGAGAAAGGGACTAGAGGAGCTGGCCTTTCGTTGGGAGGTAGACGCGCTGACCACGATTGCGCTGGAGATCAATGAAGCGATGAGCAAAGGGGTAAGCATTGGCAGCATGCTAGCCGTACAGGTTGAGGAACAATTGAGGCAGCTCGAGGACGAAGCATCGACGAGCATGAATCGCTTGAATATTAGGCTGCTGCCGTTAGTGATCATTCTGATGGGGGTGCCGCTGTTGTTCCTGGTGATGGGGCCAGTTCTGATCGGAATTGAGGATCGACTGTAAATATTTTTGCGAAGGACTGCTGTCTTTTGACAGAGTGTAGGAAGAGCGATATCCAAAAGGAGTGAGCACAAATGTCCTTCATGAAAAAGTATGCACAGCGTTTTTGGCACGAAGAGGATGGCGTCACGATAGTAGAGATGGTCATCATCGTTGCCGTCATTCTCATTTTGATTATTCCTACCCTGGCTTCTCTCGGTGAAGCAGAGGACGCAAAGCTGGCAGAGCTTCAAGAGAAAATCAGCAAATGAGTGACATTGTTCTGTTAGGACTGCTGGTGGTAGCCGCTTGCTGTGACTGGCGACAGCGCAAGGTTCCCAACGAGCTTACCCTTCCGCTTTTGGCGCTTGGTTTGTGCTACCAGTGGCAGGCCGGAACGATCTGGCAAGCATGGAGCGGGGTAGCAGGGGCGTTTATCCTTACCGTAGGGCCCGTCGCTTTTAGGGGAATGGGGATGGGGGATCAAAAGCTGCTGATGGCTGTGGGGGCTTGGAGCAACTGGACGGAAGTATATCCTTTGTTTGTACACTCCCTCCTTCTTTGTTTGCTGGCGGTATTGCTTTTGCCTAGAACCTGGTCACGTTTGCGGGAAAATCTGCAAAAGCTCTCCGTCGGTTGGCTAGCACATCGGCAGCTTTGGTTACCGGAAGCTGGACGAGCCTCCATCACCTTTCCGTACGCTGTATTTCTACTCGGTGCTTTTTGTATCCAACCTTTTGTATGTAGTACCGGACTGGCTCCATGAGGAAGAATTTGCATCAGAGGCTGCACACCTTGATTCATGATGAACGCGGCAGTCAATTGCTGGAGTTTATTTTAGTTTTCCCTTTGGTCTGGCTGCTGATTGTTTTCAGCTTCGATCAATTCAGTATTTTGTACAACAAGCAGAAAGCCTTAGCGGCTGCTTACGAGGCAGGGCGGATTGCAGCTGTTCAGCCCAATTACGGACTAGCTGCTTATTATGCTAAAGAGCGGGGGGAAGCAGAGCTCAAAGAGGGTGTGGGCGTAGCCGATCACGATATTCAGCTAAAGATCAGAGGGGGAGGCTGGAAAAAAGGAAACCACATCTCCGCAATAGCTTCGATGACTTTCTATTTGCTGGCGACCGGAAAAAAGTATGAATTGACGGAGAGCTACTCCATGATGATTGAAAATGCGGAGGACAAGAAATGAGGCGTCTGAGTCAAGTCCGTTCCAAGCTGGCTGATGAACGTGGCGCTACCTTGCTGACGATGATCTTCTTTCTCTTTTGCCTGGGAGGCTTGCTTTCTCTGGTATTGTTTCAGGAGCAGACGCATTTTCTGAAAATGAACGTCCAGCAAACAGCTGACCTCATCTCCAAAGGTGCACGTGCTGCAGGAAAGTGGGAGTACGTCGATGCGGAGGGGAACAGACAAACACGATTGTTTGCTACAAAGGAAGAGGCCATCCGATCGGAAGCGGAAATTATCAGGGGAGCCAGAGAAGAGGCTGAAATTCTTTGGAATGATAACCGCGCTTCACTAGAGCGGGGAAAATTGGATGACGCGCACGTGTTCATCAGAAAGGCGAAAAGCAGCATTTGTACAAGCAGGGTATATACTACATTTGGATTGGGGTGGAGACTCGTCTGCCGTCTTTCACGGAAGATCATCAGGTAAAGCTGGAACGTGTCTCGCAATCTGGAACGTACGACTAATGACATGAAACAATTGATGAGTGCTGTTATTTTTGTCCTAAACCCACATGGTAATTTTGAAGTATCTACCAAAAAATGGGGGATAGGAGTGAATGTGCAATGCCATCAAAAGTAGTAGAACGGTACAAAAGGATCCTCAGTGGAGAACAAAAACGTTTTTCTCCATACGAATTTGAAGATATACAGTACCGGAAGCAAAAGGTTCAGCTGATTGTTCGATACGCGATCGAAAATGTAAAGCAATGGACACCAGAGCAGGCCCGACAGCAATTGAGTATTCAGGATGTGAAAGAGCTCAAGCTGCATCTAGTGCGAGAGTATATCGAACCTCCGATTGAGGCCAAGTCTGAGGACGTCTATTACATGGTCGACTTCGCCTATCCTTACTTGCCGCGTCCATCTGAGGAACAGCGAGTGCTGTGGGTGTATCAAGAGGTGCTGTCAGGAATTCGCCGTCATTTCCCACCGCTCTATTTTCAAAGCATCAAAGGCGAGGAGCGTGCAAAGATCTGCGTTGATTACATGTGCAGCCATCTCATGAAGCTGCCCGATGTTAGCCATTTGCCTCGAATATTTGGAAAAACAGAGAGGGCCTACAGCCTTTTGAAAAAATATAAGCTGAAAATACTCGTAGATACGTTGTACTTCTCGCCGTTTGATATGGTGACAGAGATGTACCCACATTTGAATGTTCCAGCACTTTGGGAAGAGTTTTAAGAAGATCTTTACCGATCTACTTCCCGTAGTAGCGACCGTCTTTACTTAGAGGTGCTAAAAAAGTTTGCGTGACCCCTCTGTCTTTTTTTACGGTAGTAATAGTTTCATTGGCTTATAAGCACATGAAACGGCCGTACTCTAAAGGTGAGAGAAGGAGGCGTTGCGCATGGCAACAGTAGAGGCTCACCAACCTCGTTCCGCTGCAACAGTGGAGCAGCTTCTTGGGCGGACGGTCCGCTACCAGAAGCACAAGCCAGGCAGACATCTTTCAGTGGAAAGGCTGCCAAAGGAAAGCTTTCAGATCGAGACGATTCATCGATTTGGGAGCAGAGTAGTACTCAATGACGGGCTGATTGTTATGGAGGATGCTCCTACCGTCATGGAGCGCAGGGGAAGGATCGGCCTTCTCCTGAAAACGGGTGAGGAGCTTTACTTCACGGTAGAGTAGTCTCCCGCAATCGCCTTGCACGGTTGCGTGTGAGGCGATTATCTCTATAAGAAAACAGGAAAATATATACAAAAAAGATTTGACGAGTGACGAAAGATGTAGCAAAATGTCTAGTAAAAAAACAAAAATGTAAAAATTTGGGGGTATTTTGTCGTGTTGGCAAATAGTGCAATCGAATTAGTCAACCGCTGCTACGAGGAAACTTTCAGCTTGGTATCTTTGGAAGAGTTAAAGGAATCTTTTATCGTTTACGTCTTTGGAGACTATCAGGATGAGTTCTTGAAGGAGTACGATTTAGAGGATTTTTACGAGCATTTGGATTACCTTCAATTGACGAACTGCCGGAGAGATTTTGACAAGGCAGTAGAGGAATGGTTTGTAGTCCAATATGGCCCCGTGGCAGAGGATGTGAACTACCACGATATTTTATTTACCCTTGTAAAAGAAGCGGTGGTGCAATATCAGTCACAAAACCGGATCGCACTCATTCGCGACGTAACGAAGCTGCTAACGATTCCAAATGGCTTTATCGCTCGCTGGCAAAATGGCCTGCTGCGGGATCGATCGTTGCCGACCTACTTTAAATATTTGATGAAGCTAGGCATTCGCTCTCATGAAGATATTGAAACGTTGGTAGATATGTGGTTGGTTGAATACCCGAATGCCTTTGATAAAAAGCAGCAGCAGTTATTTGCAAATCCACCAAGACGGGGAAGACCCAATAACGTCGAGCTAGCCTTGCTTATAGAAATGGCTTACGAGTTTAAGCCTGAAATGACCCCGCAGGAGCGGGAGAGATTGCGAAAAATCTACTACTATCATCGTAAATCACTGACTATTCGAGAAATGGTCGTGAAGTTTAAAAATTATATAAGCAGTAAAACAAAGTCCGACGACGATACGCAGGTAGGATAACATGTTTCACCAAATGAATCGTTTTGTCACACGGTTTCGTGACCTGGAGCAACAGGCGCTCTCACATACTCCAGAGGAAGAGAGACAGTGGAGAACATTAAAGGACAAGCTTTCCTCCCCCCAAACAGGCGAAGATCATCAGAGCGTATTGAGTCGCCGATGCATCGCAGTTACCAGTTTATATGCTCAGGCAGGGGCGAGCTTCCTCTCCTCCAATGTCGCATATATCTGGGCGGGAAATAGAATTCCGGTCACATTCAGTGAGTTGCCCAGCACCATCTCTTACTTCTATTTTGCACTCGATTATGAACGCAGGTTAAACCGAAAGGCAAACCCATATACATCCGCACCCATGCTCCTCATACAGAACGATTTTCTACGCATCCAGATCGAACCTCCTTTCCAGAAAAAAATGACTCCCCCAATAGACGCAGCTCATTGGTTGCTACGGACGTGCAAGGACAGTCCCGTTGTTATGATTGATGTTTCCTCCCATTGGAAAGAAAAAGCGGCCCAACAAATATTTGAACTGGTCGATGAGATCTGGGTCGTGTTTGATACTGATCTTGCCCGCCTTACCCGATTGTTTCTGGTTGAGCCGGCACCTTCATGGTGGATGACCGAAAAAAGAAAAATCAAGCTGATCGCAAACAAATGGAACCAGCAGCTTTCTCGGACCAGTGTCATGAAAAGAATTAGTGGAACCTTGTCCCTTTGGGATCAGGAAAGTGGTCCAGTAGAGGTAGAGTATGTACTTCCACTCATGAATGGCGAAAAAGTGGGAGATGCACATGTGAAGGCATCTTTGCTGCTAGAACAATTTCCAGAAGAAGAGCATGCGTTTTCTCCCTTGATCCACACGTACAAAGGAAGGGTCCTATGAAAAAGCAAACCCTGTTTCTGATATGTCTGATTTCCTTTCTATTGGCAGGCTCCTCTTTTTACGCAGCTACGAAATACATTGATGCGATGGCTGCCGAGCGATTATTTGCCCCAGTCGTCAAGGTGGCACAAGGGAAGGAAATTTCTCCGTTTGAACCTATTACTCGGGAAGATGTCGTGCTTGTTTCAGAAGAAATAGATGAGATCCTGCCAGATTCTGCTCGAGATATTGAGAGTGTACTCGGAAAAAGAAGTGTCCAGAGCATCTTTGAGGGAGAGCAGCTGCTTATGAGCAAGCTGACGGAAACTCAGCTGCTCCCGGACAAAGGTCAGGCGAGATACGAATTTCCTTTGACGGCTATCGAACCGTTAACTGAGCTGCGCAAGGGTGATCATGTGAAGATTTGGGTCAAGTACAAGCCCCTTACTGAATTGCAGGGGATGCCTGAACCAGCTCAGTTTCGTCAAACGAACGATACAGCAGAGTTGTTGTTTGAAAGTCAACTTGCTAGCGTGAGGGACAGCAACGGGATCGAAATCTACACGCTGAAACCAAGTGGGCTTCCCTCGCCAGATCATATGGATGCGGTGTTTAACGGCTCACGGGAAAAGCCGCTGCAAAACGGAGAAAAGCGGTATCGGGACTACCGCGTGCAGCCTACTGCATTACCGGCCTTTGTTGGATTCAATCTAACGGATCAACAGTACATCATACTCTCGGAAGCCATGTCATATGGAATGCTTCAAGTAGGACATATCATGGTGACAAAGGAGCAAGCTTCATGAAAATTATCGTTTGTTACCCCATGAAGTCGTTGGCTAAAACTTATATGCCTGAGACTAGTGAAGTGCTCGTTGCGGAGACTCCTGTAGAGTTTTTTCGTTACGTGCAGCTATATCAGCCGGATGCAGCTGTCCTGTTTTCGGAGATGTTTTCTTCGCCCGTTTGGGAATGGCTCCCACGTGCGAAGGAAGCTCTTCCAGAAGGAACACCTTTGATTGTTGTCCCACTTTATCGTGATGAGGCCCTGATTGGAAGGGTAACAGAAGAAATAGGCTTAACAGGTGTGTATGCCCTATCCGCTAAATTATCGCAGGAAGAGATACGGGATCAAATCAGCCACATCCTCGGTTTCGTGAAGGGGATCCAGCCGACTCGAGCAGGGGAGGGCAAGGGAGTCGTCTATTCCCTGATGAGCTACGGATCTTCAGGAATCACCACCTTCTGCATTAACTATCCGCTGGTATTGGCTAGACAGAATCCTGAGAAACGAATTGCTGTTCTGGATATGAACGAAGCTAAACCAGATCTGACGCGCTTCTTTAAGCTGCAAAAGCATCAATTGGCACTCTTTCGACCTGATTTTTTGGATATGAGCACCGCTAAAAAACGGAATTGGAGAAAAGTATGCAAGCAAAGTGTTCATGTGCCAAACCTGTATTATGCACACGCAGCAAACAAGTGGAGAAGCTCTGAAATCGCCAATATGATGGCTGCATTCCGCGATCAATTTGACTTTGTTTATGTCGATTGGGGATACTGCTTCCCGGAATCTGAGGCATTGCAGCACATGCTGTATTCAGCTGACCGCAACCTGCTGTTTGTTCGGGCAGACCCATTCAGCATCGAGAATGCGAGAGAGTGGATTCGAGTATGGAGCCAGAGAGGAGTCACTTGCGAAGTGCTGCTCAGTCATATGGATAAAGGGGAGCCGTTTCGAATCGGGGAAGACATTTCCGTCTATGGCGTTGTTCCGCGCATTTCAGAAGGCCGTTTGATGCAATCCCATCGCAGTAGCAGTGTGCTTGTTGAAGAGTTCTTTCCGCCGAAGCCGTATATGCTTAGTCTCAAGCAGATAGCAGAAGCGGAATATTACGAGAAAAGTGCGGTGTTGAGCTGATGCGAGCAACTGAGCAAACCTGGACAGCCAGCCGCTTACGAGATGTGGAAGACCTGAAACAGGCCTCCAGGGACTACCTGAATCATTTTGGAAACACCCGAGAAGAAAAGCTGGAAATGCAAAAAATATTATCTTCCGCAGAGCAAGGAAATCGGGATAGCCACAATCATATTATTTTGCGACTGCAGCATTTCTTTGAGGAAGTGATGAAGCGACCCGTTACAGAAGAAATCCTGCCTCACGTCAATGGATATGAGGGACTTGCTTTCGCCACTTATGGATGGGGAATTCTCGATGCTGTCCTTCATTTATCTCCGTGGGTAGAGGAGGTTCGTATTTCTGCGAACCGAAAAGTAGCGTACATCGAGCACGGAGTGAAAAAATCTATTGCCTACATTCCTTCTTGGAGAGAGGTAGAGACACTTCAGCAAAAGCTAACCAACACAGCTGGTCTGTCCTTTAATGAGAAAAAGCCTCGGCTGAGCGGGTACCTGGATTCTATCAAGGCTAGGCTCACGATGTTTACTTTTCCCTATTCTCGCGTGCCCACGATTCTGGTTAGGAGGTTTACAACACCGACCTTTTCACTAGGCAGTCTACGGGCGCAGCCACAGCCTACCTTCGATGAGAAAGTGCAGATGTTGATTGAACAACAGGTGTACGGACGGGGGAATGTGCTGGTGATCGGTCCGATGGCTGCTGGAAAGACAACCTTGATGCTGTGTATGTTGAAGCTAAAGGATCCAAATACGGAATACGTGACGATATTCGAGAGTGAGCATGAGATGAGATTCGGGGATGTCTGGCCTGGTGAAGTCATTGAACTGCAAAACGTAGAGGAAATTGGGATCGAGCTGTCACACTGCTTCAAAGACATGTACCGGTCGACAGCTAATACAATCCTTATTGGTGAGATCAGGGAGCCTATCGAAGCCTATCACTTCATAAATGCAGGAGTGAGAGGAACGGATGCTACGATCGGGGCTATGCATGAAAGATTCCCTCATAAAGCATTGCAGGATTTGACCGATCTGGTTTATCAGTACGGAGGTCGAAGCATCGAGCTTACTCAGGAGCGGATAAGCAGGGCAGTTAATTTTGTCAATTCTCTTACCTACCGGAATAGTGGGCATCGGTTCATTGACGCCGTCCACGTCACTGAGTGGGATGAAACGTTTAATCGATTGGAATCCATCCCGCTTGTCTGGCGAAATATGCAGACGGGAGAGTACGAATGGACAGGGAAACAAATAGCACCACACTTGGTCGAATACATGTGTCACGTTGGGAAAGCAGACATGAATGTATTAAAGGATCTGCGGTTAACTGACATAGGTAGGCAGCTATGAAATACGTATTACTGGTCCCCATGCTCCTATGCATTTTTAGCGGCTTTTTGTTCATGGGTCTCTACCTGTACAAAGGATGGTCTGCTCCGAAGGTGTTTTTTCCCCGAACCATTGAGGTGTGGCGAGAAAGGTTTCTGAAAGATGCATTACGGCGAAGGCTATACACCCGTTACGACAGATGGTGCCAAATGGCTGGCGGAAATCCTGAAGCTCATTTACTGGTTTCACTGATAGGAGCAGTATCAGGCTTCGTATCGGGGGTCCTGATTGGAAATGTAATCGTATCTCTTTCCTTGTTTTTACTCCTGCTTATGCTGCCAACCTTATTGCTGTACGCTCGCTATACGGTGCGCATCAACAAAAAGATCAGCTCATTCTGTCGTTTCGTAGAGTTGTTCTCCCGTTACTATAACAGTCGCAAAAATATCGTTTTAACCTTCCGCGAGATTATTGATGAATGTCCAAAGGAGCTGCTGCCGGACTTGCTGCTGGTCAACAACAGCCTGGCAGATGGGGGTGACCCGGTGGCCGCAGTGGAACAATTTGCAGAGAGATTGGATCACCCTTGGGCGTTTGATTTTGCCATGTATGTCACAAGCGGCCTGGAAGGAGAGACAGAAGATATTCAAGCTCCTCTCAATCGACTTACCAACGAGATGTTTGTACAGCAGGACGAGAAGGAAGAACGAGACAGTGAAATCCATTCAATATGGATCAGCCTGCTGATTGTCATTGCCATCTGCATTTGTCTGATTCCATACAACCAGAGCTTGTTGAAGGACTCTTATCGTCTCTATTTTTACACACCTGACGGGCAAGCAATATTGGCACTTGGCGTTACGGTATGGGCATTTTCAATCGTGCTGGCTTTCATCTGGGGAAGGAGGTATCGCTGATGCCGATCGTAGTGATGTACACCTATTTGGGTCTGGGCTCGCTGTTCGTCTTTACGGCCTTTCTATTAATAGGGAAGTATCTATTCAGCATGCAACGCCCCAAGCTCTTTGTTTCGAATATTTGGTGGAGGAAATGGGAGCAGACACTGCAATCAGAAGAGGATGAGGGGTGGCAACAGCTATTGGATCGTGCGGGGAGACCGTTTGGCTGGGGAAAAGCAGAATGGGTCTTTTTCCAGCTGGTCAGTGGAAGCTCTGTCTGTTTTCTAGTTGTGTTGTGGGCGGTCGTGAGCGGGTTTGAATCATTCCCCGTGTTGTCAATGTGTTTGGCTTCTGCCGGGAGTTTCATGCTGCCGTACATAGGCTTAAAAATGTGGGCCGGGCATAGAGAGGATATGCTTAGCACGGATATCGCACGATTTATTAATCGCTATGTCACTTTGTTGGAAAATCAGGTCCCCATTTATAGTGCAATGGTCAAAGCTGCACGACCAACCAGAAAATTAAAAGAGTACCTCCCAACGCTCTCCGAGTGGAATAAGGATCCGGACGAAGCACTGGAAAGCTTCAAAAGAAAAATGGGCGTGGACGACGGCATCATTCTCGTATCTAGTATGCGGACAGTAGAAAAATTGACGGAAGGGCAAATCAGCGTGACCATGCAGCGCATGGAATGGGCAGTCGATCACCGCCGAATGTTTCGCCATCGGAAAAAAATCAAGTCATTGGGAATCGGCTACAGCATCATCGTCTATCCAGCGTTTTACATGGGGCTGTTGGTTGCTATGTTTCCTTGGTACAAGCTGCTTACAGAAATATTGGACAAATATTTAACCTGAGTGGGGGAGCCTCATGACAAAGCTGCTGTCCATCATGATGTGTATTGTATTCACCCTGGGTATCATCGTTTCGAGTCTCTCCGAAATAAATGAGTCGATCGTCAAAGATGGTGGATTGCGAGATCGCGCAGTCAGCTGGATTGATCAGGCAATTCCTTGATGTCTCCCAGTTTGATCCACATAAATAGAAGGGTCAGCGCATCAATTCCTCAACTAAAAAATCAAAGGAGAGTGTCCTACATGTCAAAAATGTTCTTCATCTTTTTAGCCTGCGTAATGGTACTTGGGATTGGCGTAAGCTCATACGGCAATGAACTGAGCCCAGCGGCAAATGAATCCGCTGAGAGCATCAATAACTCAATCGGTTCCCTCAATTACGATACGAAAAATGAAAATATCCATTTCCGGACGCAAAACGGAACGTCCTACACATCCAACTAATGCTCGCCCAGCACGTTTTTCTCATCATTTTAATCATGGTAGGCAGTCTTTGCTCCGTCTTATGGAGCTTGCAGCCAGAGGAGCAGTTGCGTCAAACGCAAGAAGTGCGCATACACAGAGCGGCTACGGTTATCTTTCATTGAAGAAAGGCGGAGCAAGCGAGGACAATGGTCAAATTGAAAGTATTTATAATCAGCCTGGCAGTCATGCTTGCCATTCTGTCAGCTCTGGGGGCCTACCACATGTATGCGATGGAGAGGGCGATTGCCCGCAGCATCTATGCCGATATGCTGGATGACATGCAGGATATTGGGTATCTGGACCCTGCGTTGGCCGAGTATTACTCGCAAGAGATGGCGGAGCTGGGGTGGGATGTGTCAGGTGACGTCTTCGCGGGCAGTGGCCCTCGTGCGGAGAACCAGCGGGCGCGAAAGGAACGACAGGAGGCTGTCACACTTGCCATCACCGTTACTCCTTCCAAGGTCGCACAATGGCTGAACCGATTTGTAGAGGGAGAGGTGACGTTTACCTTCATAGGCACCCGTCCTTCTGAATATTTTGACCCGGGGTGGTAGATCTTGAACAAGCTGATTGCCACATTGGTTTTACTCGTACTGGTATTACCTTTAACAGTCAATCTCCTGCTTACGGGACCAGACAATTTGATGGATGCTTGCACCGCGTTTTTCGGTGAACTGCTTGGAAGTGTGAGCCGGTTTGGTACAAGCTGATGGGACAATTGTTTGCAGTTCTTTTAAATGTGATGGTGCTGCTGCTTGTCCCATTGGGGATTATGCAGGTTCATACGGTTGTTCAGGCGAAGAATGAGCTTCTGGAGGTAAGTGCAGCGGCCGCTAAATATGTGAGCAATCATGGCGGAACGGATGATGCGACTATCCACCAAGCGGTTCAGGCATTCATTTCGAGAGAGTTATCCGAAAAGAAGCTGTCACGCTCGGGAAGTGACCTTGCCGTAACTATTACTCGGACATATTCGGCTGACCCTACTGTTTGGAGTCATGAAGACGAATTTGAGCTGCGGCTGGAAGCTCCATATCCGCGATTAACCGAGCTGTTTCCATTGCCGGCTGAGCGCATGCAGGTAACACGGCAAGGCACAGTAAACGTCATGGATTACGATTTATAAACCAATCAATCAAAACCGAATAAGGAGGTTCTTTGTACGGGTATCAACGTCTTGTCCATTTCGTCTATTCTCTTCTTTCTGCTAGTAGGGCTGTTTGTTGTAGATGCTGACTTGGCGATGCAGAAAAAAACAGAAGTAAAGATGCTGCTGGAGCTGGCCAACCATCATGCGACGTTTGCCGTGGATCCGGTCTTGAAGACAGAGGGAGTGATCGACCTTTTGGAGGATGAGGCGATGGATCGGTTTGAGGAAAGAATGAACCAAAATGGTGGATACCATCGTGAGCTGCAGACATTTGTGCCTGCGAACAACAGTGTAACGACAGATTCCCTCGTCTTTACACGCTATAACATCGATTTTCGGGCATGGCGGCAGGATCTGGATATTTACTTGCGCTATAACGGAAAATCTCTCTCGCAGGACCGTCTCGTACCTGGAGCGAGTCGGCCAGAAGGGGGGAGACTGCATATCACTGTGGTGACGGAAGAGGGAGAGGAATTGCGTCTTGCGCCAAAAACGATGGTGGGTCCATCCCATGTCGTAATTGCCTTTGTAGACGAAAGCCCCTTTCTTCCCCTACTCCCAGGTCACTCGTTTCCCGTAGTTTCCGTGGAAGAATTGAAACATTAGTCTGAGTTATTTACAAATTATGAATTTCTTTGGTACTATGTAGGAAAGTGCTTAGCCAGCTTGCGAGTGTGAGGAAGTAGCTCTCCGAACGTCCCGTTTGCCGGATCGATAAGCACAAAAGGCGAGGTTTTCAAATTGTTTGACAAAGATACCATTTATATCGTTGGCGATGCGCAGTCTTCTTCTAACAATCCGATTACCCAACAGTTCAGTGCCTTTTTTATTGGGCTGGTCGTAGATACGTCGAACGACAAGATTGTAGAGGCTGCTTGCTCTTCTACTGTACAGCTGACGTCAGACTTTGCTAGGTCTATTTTTATTGGACATTCGATTTTTGACTCAGATGCAATAGGAGAGGAGATTCGCTATCGGTATTTTGGATCTTCTCAAAAAACGTTGATGGCAGCGTTTAAAGACGCACAGAAGAAATACAAACAAGCTATTGCCGTGAGAACAAAACCGGAGGAGCGGTAAATAGTACATAGCTGCTTTATTTATTCGTATGCGAGGCATACACGTAAGTAAAACCCAGCAAATGCCAGAGCTTTGTGCATTTGCTGGGTTTTTTTCATTCTTACCTCTGTAGATCTGAAAATAAAAAATATTCAATTCTACCAGGGGAGCGCCAAAAACTTTGCCAACTCCGTGCAGTGTTCCATGCCTCATCAGAACCGATTGATCAAGAAGGAGGAGATTCCTTGCTATCATTTGTTATTCGCAGATTTATCTCCATGATCGTTACCTTGTGGCTCATCATTACACTGACCTTTTTCCTCATGCATGCGGTACCCGGCTCTCCTTTTGAGAAGGATGGCAAGGGATTGAATGAAGCGGTAGCGGCCAACCTGAACGCTTACTACAACTTGGATAAGCCATTGATTGTTCAATATGGGCTGTACCTCAAACAGCTTGTCCAATTCGATCTGGGGCCATCGATTGCCAACAGCTCGGATACCGTAAACAAAATGATTGCTCGCGGCTTTCCTGTATCGTTCCAGCTTGGGATTGTCTCGGTGCTGTTTGCGATTGTGACAGGGATTGCTTTGGGCGTAGTAGCAGCCTTGAGGCATAACCGTCTCATCGACTACATCGCGATGATCATCGCAGTGGTGGGTATATCCATACCGAGCTTTGTTGTTGCTTCGCTTCTAATTAAATATTTGGCTGTTGAATGGAAGCTGCTTCCGACTGCAACCTGGGGGACCTGGCAGCACGTCATCATGCCGGCACTGGCTTTGGCGTTTGGCCCGATTGCCATCATCGCCCGCCTCACTCGTACCAACATGCTGGAAGTGCTGACGCAGGAGTACATTGAAACGGCCCGCGCGAAAGGTCTATCACCAGCGACGATCGTGATCAAGCATGCGCTGCGCAATGCTGTATTGCCAGTCGTCACGCTGCTCGGAGCATTGATCGCCAATGTACTGACAGGAAGCTTCGTTATCGAAAAGATTTTCGCGATTCCAGGAATGGGCAAGTACTTCGTTGCCGGGATCAATAACCGCGATTATTCGGTTATTATGGGGACCACCGTATTCTACAGTGCCCTTCTCATCTTCATGATGTTTGTTGTAGACGTGTTGTACGGAATCATTGATCCGCGGATCAAGTTCCATGGAAAGGAGAGCAAAGGATGATTGTTTCTGATGACTTGTTTATCCCGATGCGAAAAGACAGCTCTAATGCGGAAGCAATTGTACGACCTCAACTGACCTATTGGCAGGGAGCTTGGATTCGTCTGCGGGGCAACAAACTGGCTCTGATGGGGCTAGTAATTATTATTCTGCTCGTTGGGATGGCGATTGTCGGTCCCATGATTTCGGGTCACGACTACGCCAAGCAGTCAATCATTTCGAAAAATAAAGCACCATCTGATGCGAACTGGTTCGGCACAGATGAATTTGGCCGAGATGTGTTTACACGTGTATGGTATGGGGCCAGAATCTCCTTGTTTGTTGGTCTGATGGCTGCCCTGATCGATTTCTTTATCGGGGTTCTGTACGGTGGAATCGCCGGTTACCTCGGTGGGCGCGTCGACAATATGATGATGCGTTTCGTGGATATTTTGTACGGTCTTCCTTACTTGCTTGTTGTCATCCTGCTGATGGTCGTAATGGGTCCGGGGTTGATGACGATTATCGTCGCTTTGAGTGCAACCGGATGGATCGGTATGGCACGTACGATTCGCGGCCAGGTGCTGCAAATGAAAAATTCGGAGTATGTTCTGGCTGCGAAAACCATGGGCGCAAAGCCGTTCTACATCATTCGCAAGCACTTGCTGCCAAATACAATCGGGATCATCATCGTTTACGTGACGCTCTCTGTCCCTAGTGCTATTTTCTCGGAGGCCTTCCTGAGCTTCCTCGGTCTGGGCGTCCAGGCTCCTCAAGCGAGCTGGGGGGTAATGGCCAACGATGGATTGTCGACGTTGTTATCCGGGCATTGGTGGAGACTCTTTTTCCCAGCTTTCTTCATTTCCTTGACGATGCTAGCTTTCAACGTGCTCGGTGATGGTTTGCGGGATGCGTTTGATCCGAAGTCGAGGAGGTAGTCAGCATGGAACAAAGGGAGACTTTACTGGAAGTAAGCGGGCTAAAAGTAACCTTTCGAGCGCATGGTGGTGAAATCAGTGCGGTGAGGGATGTCAACTTTTCCTTGAAAAAGGGAGAGACGCTGGCGATCGTAGGGGAGTCCGGCTGTGGAAAGAGCGTAACCGCAAAAAGCATTATGAGACTGGTGCCTGAACATATCGGCAAAATCGCAGGGGGAAGTATCCTTTTCAAAGGAAAAGACTTGGCGAAGCTGCCTGAGAAAGAAATGCAGGGCATTCGCGGATCGGAAATCTCGATGATTTTCCAGGATGCGATGACTTCGCTGAACCCGACGATTACCATCGGGGAGCAGATCATGGAGGGGATCATTCGCCATCAAAAGGTCCCGCGCTCCGAAGCGAAAAGACAAGCGATTGAAATTCTCCAGCTCGTGGGCATTGCCAATCCAGAGAGCCGCTTAAAGCAATACCTGCACCAATTCAGCGGAGGGATGAGACAGCGGATCATGATTGCGATTGCTCTCGTGTGCAATCCCTCTATCCTGATTGCTGATGAGCCGACTACCGCATTGGACGTGACGATCCAAGCGCAGATCATCGACTTGTTCAAAAGCATTCAGCAGAAAACAGGCGTATCGATCATCATCATCACGCACGACTTGGGAGTAGTAGCCAAAATCGCCGACCGAGTAAACGTCATGTACGCAGGGAAGGTAGTGGAATCAGGCCCTGTGAGTGACATTTTCTATAATCCTCAACACCCTTATACAAAAGGCTTGCTGGCATCCATGCCCCGTCTGGATGCGGATCGCAACATTCCGCTCAGTCCAATACCGGGTACACCGCCTGATTTGTTCTCGCCGCCACTCGGCTGTGCGTTTGCAGAACGCTGCAATCACGCACTGGAGGTTTGTCGGAATTACCAGCCGGAGGAAACAAAGGTACACAACGCCCACGCTGTCTCCTGTTGGCTGCAGGATCCGCGGGCGAAAAAGCTGCTGGCATCCACGCAGGCGCCTACTGGTACCTGATCGTTTCTCTGTTTTCGCCTGAGGCTCGTTAGGCTGATCATTCTTCGGTGTAAAAGAGGGTGTCGCCCGTCGACGCATCCTTTTACGACATATAAAAAAAGTATAAGGGGGAAGAAGAACAGTGAAAAAAATATCGACCATTGTGCTGTCTGCATCGTTGGCCGCTTCCATGCTGATTGCAGGATGTTCCAGCCAGCCTGCGAACACAGCAACACCAGCACCTGCAGCGAATTCCAACGAGCAAGCTCCTACACCACAGGATCAAGCGGCGAAGCTCCTGCTCTTGAACAACATCAAGGAGCCTACTTCCTTGGATCCGCCAATCGGTTTTGACGAACCATCCTACAACATTTTGAACAACCTGATGGAAGGCTTGACCCGTCTAGATGCAGATGGAAAAGTTCAGCCAGCAGCAGCTTCTGAGTGGAAAATCTCTCCGGACGGAAAAGTGTACACGTTTACGCTGCGTGACAACAAATGGACAAACGGAGATCCGGTAAAAGCACAAGACTTTGAATATGCTTGGAAACGACTGCTCGATCCAAAGATTGCTTCCTCAGCAGCTCCTCTCGCTTACATGATTGAAGGAGCAGAGGCATTCAACAGCGGAAAAGGCCCAGCAGATGGCGTAAAAGTAAAAGCGCTGGATGACAAAACATTGGAAGTAACTTTGGCACAGCCAGCTTCCTGGACGCTTCTGCTCGTATCCAACCCGGCCTTCTTCCCTGTAAACCAAGCAGTTGATCAAAAGGATCCAAAATGGGCTGCAGAAGCGTCTACCTTCGTTGGTAACGGACCATTCAAGCTGAAAGAATGGGCACATGACAGCGAATTGAAAATTGAGAAAAACGAGAACTACTGGGATGCGGCAAACGTAACCTTGGCTGGTGCCGTTTGGAAAATGATCGATGATGAAAATACCGAGTACCAAATGTTCACCAATGAGGAGCTGCACAGAACGACAACTGTTCCCTCCGATATGGCAGACCAATTATTCAAAGAGGGCAAAGTATTGGTGCAAGATGGAGCGGGAACCGAGTTCTACCGCTTTAACGTGACCAAAGAGCCATTTGACAACAAAAATATTCGCAAAGCGTTCAGCATGGCGATCGACCGTCAAACACTCGTCGACCTCGTCCTGATGCGTCAGCAAAAACCAGGAAATGCGTTCGTTTCCTTCGGCTTGCCAGATGCAAACGGAACAGGCTCTTTCCGCGAAGTTGGCGGAGATTTGATCAAGTACGATCCGGCAGAAGCGAAAAAACTGCTGGAGCAAGGCATGAAAGAAAAAGGGTATACCACTCTGCCAGAAGTAACCCTGACTTACCGCAGCGGAACCAACTATGAGAAAACCGCTCAAGCTCTGCAAGAAATGTTCAAGCAAAACCTGGGTGTCGATGTGAAGCTGCAAAAGGTAGAAGGAAAAGTTCTGACCGATATGCAAAAGCAGCTGCAATTCCAGCTTGCTCGTTCTTCCTGGTTGCCTGACTTCGGTGATGCCATCAACTTCCTGGACATTTTCCAATCGAAGAGCCCAAGCAACCGTACCGGCTGGAACAACCCTCAATACGACAAGTTGATCCAAGACGCGTACAAAGAAGCCGACGATGCAAAACGTCTGCAAATGCTGCATGACGCAGAAAAAATCCTGATGGATGAAGCGCCGATTGCACCATTGTACTTCTATAACACATCTCTCCTCCAAAGCGACAAAGTGAGCGGTATCGTGAGCACATCGCTGAGCTATACCGACTTGAGAAAGGTTGTTGTGAAGTAATAAGCAATTGCTGGGAGAAGTCATTTCAGAGCAGATTGGAATGACTCTCCCCCTTTTTTGC
Organism: Brevibacillus centrosporus; assembly: GCF_003710815.1. Taxonomy (GTDB): domain Bacteria; phylum Bacillota; class Bacilli; order Brevibacillales; family Brevibacillaceae; genus Brevibacillus; species Brevibacillus centrosporus. The sequence goes on along the minus strand of NZ_RHHP01000059.1, from coordinate 19,365 downwards.
CGATTGTTTTAATGGTGCTATAATAATTTATGATTTAATCAAACAAACATAAGAAAACAACAAGTCATAGCACAAGAGAAGATGGAGGAAAACATGATCATTCAAGCCATCGAAGTAAAAAGAATTTCTGTTCCGTTGAAAAAGCCATTTAAAACAGCATTGCGTACGGTTGAGAGCCTGGAGTCCGTTCTCGTCAAAATTACTTGCGACAATGGCATGGTAGGATGGGGAGAGGCTTCCGCGACAGTGGTGATTACCGGCGACAGCATTGAGAGCATCGAATCGGCGATCTTGAACACCATGAGGCCGCAGCTGATCGGACTGAATCTGCTCTCCTACGAGCAAGTCTTCCATACGCTTCACCAATCCATGGTGGGAAACAGCAGTGCAAAAGCAGCAGTCGATATTGCTTTGTACGATTTGATTTCGCAGCGTGCCGGTATGCCACTGTACCAGTTCCTCGGTGGGTACCGCAATGAATTGGAGACGGACTACACCGTAAGTGTAAACTCGCCAAAGGAAATGGGCGAAGATGCGGCCGCTTATTTGAAGGATGGCTTTAATGTCCTGAAAATCAAGGTAGGAAAGGACGACATCGAGGAAGACATCTTGCGCATCCAGGAAATTCGTAAATCTGTAGGCAAAGAAGTGAAGATTCGTCTTGATGCCAACCAGGGATGGAATGTAAAAGAGGCTGTACGTTCAATCCGCAAAATGGAAGACATGGGCCTGGATATCGAATTGATCGAACAGCCAGTAAAAGCTCATGATCTGGAAGGCCTGAAAGTAGTGACCGACTCGGTAGACACGCCTATTATGGCTGACGAAAGCGTGTTCTCTCCTGCACAAGCATTGCAGGTTCTGCGCAGCCATGCAGCAGATCTGATCAATATCAAGCTGATGAAAGCAGGCGGCATTTTCAAAGCACAGTTGATCAACCAAATGGCAGAAGAACACGGTATTCCATGCATGGTTGGCAGCATGATCGAATCTCGTCTGTCCGTATCGGCAGCCGCGCACTTTGCTGCTAGTAAGAAAAACATTACACGCTATGACTTTGATGCTCCACTGATGCTCCTTCATGACGCAATCGTCGGTGGGGTTGAATACGAAGGAAGACGCATGATCATGCCAGAGGCACCTGGACTGGGAATTCAAGCGGTCAAATTGTGGGAAGGGGAGAAGTAAGATGAAGTCCGCCCTTGTAGCTGTTTCGGTAGCGACTGTTTGGACCAAGCCAGAATCTCCACGAGACATCGATCGTGCGGCGCTCGCTGCACCCGTAGATCCTCGTGGCTGGCTTACCTCTCTTACCATCGAAGACAAACTGGGCTTTTACGACGATAACATGATTCAAACCCAGGCTCTTTACGGTACACGTGTGGAAGTAGAAGAAGAACTAGGGGATTGGTCCAAGGTCCTCATTCCCGACCAGTTTTCCAAAAAAAGCACGATTGGTTACCCTGGGTGGATTCCCACAAACCAATTGGCGCCGTGGTCTGAAGCGTTTGAGGGGAAGGATGGCCAAAAGCTGGCACTGGTGACTTCCTCCATGGCTCAACTGTACACGAAAGACAGACAGGAAGATGTGGAGCTTGCCTATTTGACCAGATTGCCGCTTTTGTCCGAGACAGAAGACGGCGTCATCGTGGCGACACCTACTGGAGAAGGCTTTCTGCGTGCCGAGGACGTAAAAATTGTTCGGGCTAACGAAAATATCGAGGTAGCGGGCAACCGAGGAGAAGCGATTGTGGAAAACGGCAAACGTTTCCTGGGCCTGCCATACCTATGGGGCGGCATGTCTTCGTACGGATATGACTGCTCCGGCTTTGCCTACAACATGCACCGCTCTATCGGGATTCAGATTCCTCGCGATGCCTCTGACCAAGCTACACAGGGCAAACTGGTGGAAAAAGAAGACCTGCTTCCTGGTGATTTGCTCTTCTTTGCTTTCGAGGAAGGGAAAGGCAGAGTCCATCACGTCGGGATTTACATGGGCAATCAGGAAATGATTCATTCTCCTGACACACGGGGTGCGATCGAGATCGTCAAGCTCGATGACACTTACCGGTTGATAAAAGAGCACTGCGTGTCGAGAAGATACTGGTAAACGGATGACAGGGGGAGGAGTGGCCAGATGCAAAAAAAGAAGCTGGTCCAGGTAAAAAACCTAACGAAAACCTTCGAAGTGGGTAAAGGGGCGTCTCTCAAGGCAGCTGATGGTGTGTCCTTTGATATTTACGAGGGTGAAACCTTTGGTCTTGTAGGCGAGTCGGGCTGCGGTAAGTCTACGACAGGTCGCACGATTATCAGCCTGTACAACCCGACGTCAGGAGAAGTAATCTTTGACGGCCAAAACGTGCATAAAGCATCCTCCAGTGCACGCAGCAAGCTTACACGTGATATGCAGATGATTTTCCAGGATCCCTACGCCTCCTTAAATCCGCGGATGAACATCTCGGAGATTATTGGAGAAGGTCTGCAGCTAAATGGGCTGTACAAAGGAAAAGAACGTGCAAAACGGGTCATCGAGCTCTTAGAGATGGTCGGTCTGCAAAAAGAGCACGCCAATCGTTTCCCGCATGAGTTCAGCGGCGGTCAGCGTCAACGGATTGGGATTGCTCGTGCGCTTGCTGTAAATCCGCGGTTTGTCATTGCAGATGAACCGATATCGGCACTCGATGTGTCCGTGCAAGCACAGGTCGTCAATTTGATGAAGAACCTGCAGCGGGAGCAAAACCTCACGTACCTGTTTATTGCGCACGATCTCGCGATGGTAAAGCACATTAGCGATCGGATCGGCGTGATGTACCTGGGGAATCTGGTGGAAATGACAGAGAGCGAAAAGCTGTATGAATCACCGAAGCATCCCTATACCCAAGCATTGTTATCGGCCATTCCCGTCCCTGATCCTGACTTGGAAAAAAGTCGCGAACGTACCATTATCGAGGGCGACGTACCAAGTCCGATCAATCCACCGAGCGGGTGTGTATTCCGGACGCGTTGCCCGGTTGCCAAAGAAGTTTGCGCGCAACATAAACCGACCTGGCAAGAGGTAGACCACGGCCATTATGTAGCCTGTCACTTGTACCAATAATCGACTGACTTTTCTCCATCATTCGACACAATTTACAAAAAACCATCCCTGACTGCGGGGGTGGTTTTTTGTTAGAGAACGCAAGGGAATGTCCTCCTTTTTGTGGAAGCGCTACCATCAGGTATTTGTGTAAAGTGCTGTTAATATTCTGTAAACACGCAGGAATTGGACGACTTTTGTCGAAATACCGATACTATAAACATCTGGTAACAACTAGGCCTAACTTCGTCGATTTTCCATTCCAGAGAAGTGAGGGTTGCATATGGCTCTGAGTACATCCTCGTTCCAGTCAACGCCACGTCGTTGGCGGGAAGTAGAGACACAGCTGGGAATTACCGTGCCCCGATCCCTACGATCAGACACGTCCGCCCTGTTGTTTTTGGAAAGTGTCGCTGCAACACCCATGTTGGACAAAGAAGAAGAGTTGGAATGCTTGGTTCGCTATCAACAACATGGCGATCTCGAAGCCAGGGAAACCCTGGTCCGAGCGTACTTGCGCTACGTCGTAAATACAGCTTTGCGTCATTTAAAACGCGGCATGCCATTTCTGGATCTGATCCAGGAGGGTACGATTGGTTTGTTTACCGCCATTGACAAGTTTGATGTAGGGCGTGGTGTGCGTCTCTACCATTACTCGCATTGGTGGATTTCGCAGGCCATCACTCGTGCCATTAATGACAAGGGGACATTGATCCGTATCCCTGTTCACATGCATGAGCAAATACGGCAGTATCAAAAGCAGGTGCTTCACCTGGTACATGCGTTGAACCGCACGCCTGACCGCCAAGAAATCGCGGGCTTGCTGGACCTGCCACTGGAAAAGGTGGACGCGATTGAGCTGGCTTTGATGATGAAAATGGAGTCTCTCGATGCTGAGCTGCAAAACGAAAAGTGGCTAGCAGGACAGGAAGACGAATTATTGAGCTATGCGGAAGTCATGGATGATAAAGAATCGTCCCTCGATGACTGGATTGAAAAAGTAGATCTGCGCTCCCAGATGCGCGCTGCTCTCGAAAGACTCAGTCCTCGCGCCCAAGAGATCATTTCCATGCGGTACGGTCTGTACGATGATCAGGTTTACACCCTAGAGGAAGTTGGCAAAATGTTCGGTTTGACCCGTGAGCGCATACGCCAGATCGAAGCGACAACGATCGATCGGTTGCGCACGCAAAAGGCATCCCGTGTTCTGAAAGATTATTTGTAAGCAAATAGATTGGAAAAACCCCCTCGAGTTCGGAGGGGGTTTTTCTTGTTTGGCAGTAAAGTGTCGGGCGAGCGCAGGGGGCGGGCGTAGTCTTTCTTTCTTGTGGTAAACTGTATAGATACGGTCTTTTAGATTTTGTTCATTGTGAAAAGGAGGATCGCCATTATGAGCGATTATTTAATAAGAGCAACTGGATATAACGGACATGTTCGTGCCTTTGCAGCACGTACGACTACGATTGTAGAAGAAATTCGCAGCCGTCACGACATGTGGAATACGGCGACAGCAGCAGCGGGTCGTACACTCACCGTTACTTTGATGATGGGCGCGATGTTAAAAGGAGACGAGACCCTGTATGTCAAAGTAAAAGGGGGAGGTCCGATTGGTCAGATCATCGCGGAAGCCAATGCGGATGGGGAAGGTGTAGCCTACGTAACCAATCCGCACGTTCATTTCGACCTCAATGAAAAAGGCAAGCTCGACGTAAGGCGGGCAGTAGGAACGGACGGTTTTGTTTACGTGATAAAGGATTTGGGGCTGAAAGAGCCGTACCAGGGCAGCTCCCCGATTGTTTCCGGTGAGATCGGAGAGGACTTTACGTACTATTTCGTGACCTCGGAGCAGACGCCATCCGCAGTAGCAGTAGGCGTATTGGTGAACCCGGAAGACCGCTCTGTGCTGGCAGCGGGAGGTTTTATCCTTCAGCTCTTGCCAAATACGCCTGAGGAAGTTGTCGCCAAGATGGAAGAGCGGCTGAGTGGTCTCCCACAAGTGTCGCGCATGATCGGCGAAGGCTTATCCCCAGAAGAGATTTTGGAAAAAGTGCTGGAAGAACCGAAGTTCCTCAGCCGTACGGAAATTAATTTCCACTGTAAATGCTCGGCTGATAAAGTGAGCCAGGCCCTGATCAGCTTGGGCCGCGTGGAAATCGAAAGCATGATCGAGGAACAAGGAGAGGCAGAAGTACACTGCCATTTTTGCAACGAGCGATACCATTTTGACAAGTCCGCGTTGGAGGACCTCATGAAAGACATGTAAGCGCGGCGAACGAATTGGGGAGAGGATGGAATGACCAACACAAAAGGGTTGTGGGCATTCATCGGAGCGCTTGTCGTGCTGCTCTTGGTCGTCACCTGGTCGTGGTACCAGACGTCTACCAAGCTGCAGCCGGCAGCGGTGGTGGGCGGATCTACCATTAGCGAGGCAGACTACATCTCAGCGCTCAAGCAAAAATTCGGGGATCAGGTCCTGCAAGACATGGTCAATCGCGAAGTGGTGTTTCAGGCAGCCAAGCAGCAGGGAGTAACAGTGGATCAGGCCGAGCTGGATCAAGAGATGGCACAGATTCGCGAAAGCTATGAGAGCTCGAGCGATAGCGAATTCGAGCAGGCATTGATCAAACAGGCGGGTACGACAGTAGAGGCACTTCGGCGTGAAATTACGTACCAGCTCCTCTTGCAGGCTTTGGCTACCAAGGATATTGTCATCAGTGACGAAGAGCTACTTACCTTCTACAACAACCACCCAGAGCGTTACGCCAGACCTATGCAGATGCGGCTGTGGCAGATCGTCGTTGCAACGCAGCAGGAAGCCGAACAAGTCGCTGCGGAGTTAAAGCAGGGCGCCAATTTTCAAGCGCTTGCCAAAGAACGCTCCATCGATTCCTTGACGTCGGGCAACGGTGGCGATATGGGCTGGCTGTCCCTTGGCGATTCCCGATTGCCGGATGAGGCACAGGATGTAGTAGCGGATTTGGAAACCAAGAAAATCAGTGCACCGATGAAGGTCAAAGAGAACTATGTGATCTATCAAATGGCGGATCGCAGAAAAGCCGAGCAGCAATCCTTCGAACAAGTCAAAGAGGCGATACGCAAAGAGCTGGCTTTCGCACAGGTAGAATCGCTGGATGAGGTTTTGGATCGGCTGCGACAGTCGGTAGGCGTTGAAATTTCTGAGCAAATGCAGCATTGACCAATTGGGCAGTGGTTGATATAATTTAACCAACAAATCCAAGTTATTTACTCGGCTATAATAAATAAGGGGGCAGGACTTATGCGCGTGGCGAATTCCATTACAGATTTGATTGGATTTACACCATTGGTAAAACTCAATCGAGTTGTCAGCGAAGATATTGCAGACATTTATTTGAAGTTGGAATTTTTCAACCCAGGCAGCAGCGTAAAAGACCGGATTGCATTGGCGATGATCGAAGCAGCTGAAGCAGATGGCACTCTGAAACCGGGCGATACCATCATCGAACCAACGAGCGGAAATACAGGGATCGGTTTGGCGATGGTTGCTGCCGCAAAAGGCTACCGCGCGATTCTGGTCATGCCAGAGACGATGAGTATCGAGCGTCGCAACCTGTTGCGTGCATACGGTGCTGAGCTGGTTCTGACACCTGGCAGCGAAGGTATGGGCGGGGCCATTCGCAAAGCAGAAGAGCTCGCAAAGGAAAATCCCTCGTACTTCATCCCGCAGCAATTTAAAAACGCTGCTAACCCAGCTATCCACCGTGAAACGACAGCTGTCGAGCTGCTGGAGCAAGCGAAAGAAATCGGTGGCGTAGATGCGTTCATTTCCGGTGTCGGTACAGGCGGAACCATTACAGGTGTAGGGCAAGTGCTACGCGAAAGCTACCCGGACGTGAAAATTGTAGCGGTTGAGCCAGCAGCTTCTCCGGTTCTCTCCGGTGGCAAACCAGGCCCTCACAAAATCCAAGGGATCGGAGCGGGCTTTGTTCCGGAAATTTTGGATACGCAAATCTATGATGAGATCATTAAAGTCGAAAACGATGATGCTTTTGAAACCTCCCGCCGTGTAGCTCGCGAGGAAGGAATCCTGGGTGGAATTTCTTCTGGAGCAGCGATTTTTGCAGCGATCAAAGTAGCTGCTGAGCTGGGTAAAGGCAAAAAAGTCATCGTAATTATTCCTTCAAACGGTGAACGCTACCTGTCGACTCCTTTGTACTCTTTCGAAGACTAAGGGCAACGGTAGCAGCTTCCAGGACCACGCAGGGTCAGTTTTGGCCGTCGTGGTCTTTTCTTTTTGTATCAGACCCCCTTATAATGAACGGATGATATATATCACGAAAAGACCGGAGCGTGAAAGGATTGCTGTTCCCTACGTTTACTGACTGCCAGACACATGCAAATGCTTACCCATACGTGCCTATTGCCCTTCGCAAAAAATGGCCGACTCATCTCGACCCGTGGCAAGTGCTGACAAGCCTTCATCCGTCCCTGCAGGATAGCGTGCTGCTGGAAAGTGGAAGAGTCGGGCGGTTCACCTTTTTGGGTTATCAGCCAGTCGCTGCTCTTCGCAGCAAGCGGGGAGAGTCGATCATTTCTTACCGAGATGGACGCGTCGACAGTGTAAACGGGGCGCCCTTCGATGCCTTGCGCTCTCTTTTGGAGCAGTACCGTACACCTGTGCTTCCAGACATGCCAGACTTTTCCGGCGGTGCTGTAGGCTATATGAGCTACGACATGAATCACTTTTTTGAGCCAAGCCTGCCTCAGATCGCGACAGACGACTTACAGTTGCCGGACCTGTATGTTATGATAATGCAAGACCTTCTCGTCTTTGATCATACGACCCGTGAAATGACTTTTTTGACCCATGTGAAGTCGGAGCAATTGAGTGAAGAGTTGTATCAAAAGACAGCAGATTCGCTGGAAAATCGAGCGAAGGCGCTGGATCATTTGGTCATGACTTCGGATGATATCGACTGGGATGCGCTGCGGAAGAAACCGCTTACGCAACAAACGCCAGCATCTGTTTCCTTCGCCAAAGACCAATTCGAGGATGCCGTTCGCCGGGTTCAGGAGTATATTGCCCAGGGAGACGTGTTTCAGGTCAACCTGTCCGTTCGCCAGAGCAAGCCAATGAACGTGACAGCAACGGAAGTCTACAGCGTCCTGCGCAAGCTGAATCCGTCGCCGTACATGGGCTATCTGAGCTTTCCTGAGTTTCAGCTGGTTAGCGCGTCACCTGAGCTCTTGGTAAAGGTAAAGGGTGGCGAGGTAAGTACCCGTCCGATCGCAGGGACGCGTCCACGGGGACAAACCGATGAGCAGGATGAAGCATTGGCTCGCGAGCTGATCGACAACGAAAAGGAGCGCGCCGAGCACGTCATGCTGGTCGATTTGGAACGGAACGATTTGGGGCGCGTGTGCCGCTTTGGCAGTGTGGAAGTGAGCGAGTTCATGGTCGTGGAGAAGTACTCCCACGTCATGCATATCGTCTCCCATGTCAAAGGAGAGCTGGCCGCAGACAAGGATGCCTTTGATGCCGTTGCCGCTGCTTTTCCGGGAGGTACGATCACAGGAGCACCCAAGGTCCGCACGATGGAGATCATCGAGGAGCTGGAGCCAGTCAAGCGTGGCGTGTACACAGGCTCTATCGGTTGGTTCGGATTCAATGGAGAAGTCGAGGTCAATATCGCCATCCGTACGATGGTGGTAAAAGACGGCATGGCTCACGTGCAGGCGGGAGCGGGGATCGTGATCGATTCCGTGCCAGAGTCAGAGTATGCGGAGTCCTTGAAAAAGGCAGAAGCGTTGTGGAAAGCGTTAGAGCTTGCCGAGCAGAGAACGATGAGTTGAGAGGAGATGAGTGTTAGATGATTTTGATGATTGATAACTATGATTCTTTTACCTACAATTTGGTGCAGTACGTGGGGGAACTGGGCGAAGAGCTGCAGGTGTATCGAAATGACAAGATTACGCTTACGGAGATCGAACGATTGTCCCCGGACTATCTGATGATCTCACCTGGACCGTGCACGCCGAATGAAGCGGGCATTAGCATGGATGCCATTCTTCATTTCGCCGGGAAGATTCCAATCATGGGGGTCTGCCTCGGTCACCAGTCCATTGGTCAGGTTTTCGGAGGAAAAGTCATTCGTGCAGAGTGTTTGATGCACGGGAAGACCTCCGAAGTATTTCATGATGGGAAAACGATTTTTCAGGACATCCCGTCGCCGTTTACAGCTGCGCGCTATCACTCTTTGATCGTGGAGGAGTCCTCGATCCCAGAAGAGCTGGAAGTAACGGCACGTACGGCTGAGGGCGAGATCATGGCGATTCGCCACCGGGAGTACCCGATCGAAGGGGTACAGTTCCATCCAGAGTCGATCATCACCCAGCATGGAAAGCAGCTTCTGAAAAACTTTCTGACCGCCTATGCGCGCCATACGATTGGGTAAAATCATAGATCGAGTAAATAGAACAACCGCCTTGCCTAGCAGGGCGGTTTTTTTTTGTTAACAGAACCCTGGCAATTCTTAACATCCTCTTTATACGGCGTTAACGGTATATCGACACTAGGCCTGTACAATGTGAAAAAGATGACGAAAAGGAGCGATTGACATGGATGTAAATCGTCGACAATTTTTGACTTATCTTGGAGCAGGTACAGCGGCTTTGGCTTCGATGGCAACGGGGATTCCTGCACTTGCAGCAGGTGGCAATCTCTCGGGCAAAACGGCAGATCACTTGTTTGGCCTCGAGAATCAAAAACATCATTTCAATCCGAAATTCAAAGCAATCCACCCAACGACCCAAGACGATGTCGTTTTGCCAGAAGGCTTCAAATATGACGTAGTCGCTTCTTATGGAGATAAAATCAACGCTGCTGGCGATACCTTTGGCTTCAACAATGACTTCACCTGTTTCCTGCCGATTGATGGCAAGGCAGACCACGGACTTCTGTGGGTGAACCACGAGTACCTGGGAGAGCTGGAGCATTACGTGACGGGCTATGACTTCTTGAACGCAGATCCAGAGAACAACACGCGTACTTCGGATCAAATCAAAAAATATTTGTATGCACTGGGCGGTTCCGTCATTGAAATCAAGAAAGAAAACGGAAAATGGAAGCTCATCTCCGACTCCAAATACGGCCGTCGCGTCAGCGGGCTGACCAAGCATGCTTTGACGGGTCCAGCTGCATCCATTGCCAAAGAAGTAACAGGGACCTTTGCGAACTGCTCCGGTGGGGTAACGCTTTGGCACACTGTACTGTCCTGTGAGGAAAACTTCATCGATGTGGTCGGCGATTGCAAGCTTCCAGACGAAACACACTACGGCTGGGTGATTGAGGTCGATCCGTTCGATCCGAAATCTACGCCAAAGAAGCATACCGCACTGGGCCGCTTCTCTCATGAGAATACAGCAATGGTACTGGCTCCAACTGGACAATTGGTTGTTTACATGGGCGACGACGCCAAAGACCAATACGTGTACAAATACGTATCCAAAGGAAAATTCGATCCGAAAGCGGGCAAATCCAATAGCAAGCTGCTGGAAGAAGGTACGCTGTACGTAGCGAACTTTGGAAAAGGAAAATGGATCGCGTTGGACTATGCCACAAATGAAGCATTGCAAAAAGCGACAAACAGCGATGGCGAGCCTTTGTTCACTTCCCAGGCAGATGTGCTGGTCAACTGCCGTGAAGCCTCCAAAGCCGTTGCAGCTACACCAATGGATCGCCCGGAAGACCTTGAGGTGCATCCGATCGACGGTTCCGTCTTCATCGCGCTGACAAACAACGACAAGCATGGCAACTTCTATGGCCAAATCGTTCGACTGTTTGAAAAAGACAACAATCATGCGGGTGGAGAGTTCACGTTTGAAATCTTCGCAGCGGGCGGTCCACAAAGCGGCTTTGCAGCGCCGGACAACATGGCGTTTGACAGTGCGGGCAACCTGTGGGTCGTAACCGATATTTCTTCTTCCTCTATGAATAGCGGCATTTACAAAAGTTTTGGCAACAATGGCGTATTCTTTATTCCAACGACAGGAAATAGTAAAGGAATGGCAGCGCAATTTGCTTCTGCTCCGGTTGGTGCAGAAATGACAGGTCCTTGGTTTACACCGGACGAGAAAACACTGTTCCTCTCCGTGCAGCATCCAGGTGAAAACCTGAAAGGCTATGACCAACCAACCAGCCACTGGCCAAAAGGCGGAAGCTCCGTTGCGTTGCCGAGCGTGATCGCAATCACCGGTTTCTAGGAAAAGGAGTGTAGCCACCTATGTTATCGTCTATCGGAATTCCTGGGCTGATCTTGATTTTAATCATTGCTCTCGTGATTTTTGGACCTAGCAAGCTGCCGGAAATCGGGCGCGCATTTGGTCGGACGTTGACTGAATTCAAATCAGCTACAAAAGATTTGACGAAAGATGACGATGAGAGCAAAGAAAAGGCTGTGAAGGGTTCGACAGTCGAGCTTTCCGCATCGGCACTTCCGGAAGATACGTTGAAGCGAGTCAACTAATCCAGCTCGAGGAAAAGGTGGTGCGTGAGAGAGCGCATTGCCTTTTTCCTTTTACACACACCTATTCTATTGGCCAGGGGAGGACTTTGCATGGGTCAAGAAATGCCGTTTTTGGAGCATTTGACTGATTTGCGTCGCCGGTTATTGATTGTGGCAGTTGCGCTTGTGCTGAGTGTGCTGATCTGCTTTTTATTTGTCGATCACATTTATCAGCTGCTAGCGAGTCGTTCAGGGGAAAAATTGGCCATTCTTGGGCCAGGCGATATTTTGTCGATCTATGTGAAGCTGTCTGCTGTTGGAGGGATTGCCTTTACCATTCCGATCGCCGCTTACCAGGCATGGAAGTTTGTCGTTCCGGCCCTGCAAGAAAGGGAGCGCAAAATCGCGTTGATGTACATCCCGGCACTGTTTCTGCTCTTTTTGCTCGGTCTATCCTTTGCCTATTTGATCCTGTTTCCCATGATGTATCACTTCGTCTTGGGACTGTCTAACGGCAATTTCGATCTGGTGATCACGGCGAACGATTATTTCACGTTCATGCTTAACCTTTGTCTGCCGTTCGGGCTTTTGTTTGAGCTGCCTGTTGTCGTGCTTTTTCTGAGCCATCTGGGAATTTTGAATCCCCATCGCCTGGCAAAAATGAGAAAGCCCGCTTATCTGGTGCTGTCAGTGATTTCCATTACGATTACGCCGCCAGATTTTCTCTCGGACATCATGGTGATCGTGCCGTTGATTGTGTTGTACGAAATATCGATATCGATTTCTCGCGTGATACACCGTAAACGCACTCGGGAAACTGCGCTATCTGCGTAAGTATGGTATGATGCTCTCGATCATGTTAGCGGGAGAGAGTGTGCATGCGCGTTTATGTAAATGGAACGGTCTTACCGGCTGAACAAGCTTCTGTTTCAGTGTTGGACCATGGCTTTTTATACGGAATAGGGTTGTTTGAGACACTGCGTGTTTACGATCGTCGCCTGTTTTTATGGGAAGCTCACTATGCCCGGCTCTGTTCCGGGCTTTTGGCATTGCGCATCGCGCCAGTGTGGACGTCGGAGGAGCTGGCGGAGGCCGTGATGCAGACGGTTGATGCGAATGGATTGCGGGATGCTTATGTTCGGCTTAGCGTAACGGCGGGGCCGGAAGGGGTAGGGCTCGTAGCGGACGGGTATTCACGGCCTTCGCTATTTATTTTTGCCAAGCCGGTAGCCCCTCTCGCGGATCCGCCCTTGCCGAAACGTTTACAGACGCTGTCGTTGGCTCGCCAAACAGCAGAAGGTCACCAGCGCTTCAAGTCCCACAACTACCTCAACAACGCGCTGGCGAAGCAAGAGGTAGGGGCGCGCATGGATGTAGAGGGCTTGTTTTTAACGCACGACGGCTATCTGGCGGAGGGCATCGTCAGCAATCTTTTCTGGATGAAAGATGGTTGCTTGTTTACCCCATCACTGGAAACGGGAATATTGGATGGAGTGACACGTCAACATGTTCTTTTACTGGCGAAACGAATGGGCATGTCGGTAGAAGAAGGCAAATATCGACCAGAAGTGCTTCGGGAAGCAGAGGAAGTGTTTGTGACCAACTCCGTTCAGGAGATTGTCCCGGTGCAGGAAATTGACGATCATGTAGTCATTTCGACCTATGGGGTTCACACACTACAACTGCACCTTGCGTATCGCGAGTCTGTAGCGATCAACGAGTAAATTATGGTATGCTACTAATCAACATGTTACGTCGGAAAAGGGAGTCACGCTCATGAAGTACAATCCATTTTTGATCCATGCAGCGTCTCGCGAGGAGCTGGAAACCGAGCTGTCCAAGCGGGGGATAGGTCCCGTGGAGAGAGCGCGTTTGGCGGAAGCTGATGGAGGCTTGCGCATGCACTTGGAAAACTTGAGTGAGGAAGAAGCGAGCCAGCTGCGGGCGGACATGCTGACGGTTGGAGGGGAAGCCCTTCTATCAGATCAGCCTGGGAAAACCGATCGTTTCACGGCTTTTCTCATGTCCACACGTTCCCAGCTGGAGGCGTTGATTGAGCTTGCGGCAAAAAGAAGCGACGGCTTGCGTACGGCTTCTGCAGAGCTACGGGAGGTTTTGGCTGGTCCGAAGCGGCTACGCGAGCAACGAGAATTGGTATGCAGGGGCCGAGTGCTTCCGCTCGGTCAACGTACCTTGATCATGGGGATTCTGAATGTGACCCCGGATTCATTCTCGGACGGAGGGAAGTTTGTCGATCTGGATCAGGCTTTGGCGCAGGCTCGTGCCATGGTTGAGGCAGGGGCGGACATCATCGATATTGGCGGAGAATCCACGCGGCCTGGCTCTGTACCCGTGGGTGAGGCGGAGGAGCTGGATCGGGTGCTGCCAGTCATTCGTATTTTGTCGCAGGAATTGTCCGTTCCGCTGTCGATTGACACGTACAAGCCAGAAGTGGCTGAGCGAGCGGTTCAGACTGGAGCTCATATTGTGAACGATATCTGGGGAGCTAGACGGGACAAGCGAATGGCAGAAGTAGCTGCACGCCATCAGGTTCCGATCATATTGATGCACAACCGGGAAGATACGAATTACGGCGATTTCTTTGCGGATTACATTCGCGATTTGCGGGAGTCGGTAAAGATTGCACTCGCGGCAGGTGTGAAACCTGATCAGATTGTCCTTGATCCGGGCATCGGATTCGCGAAATCACAGGAACAAAACCTGGAGACCATGCGCAGGCTGGATGATTTGGTCGCATTGGGATATCCAGTCTTGCTTGCGACATCGCGAAAAAGAATGATTGGCAATGTCCTGGATCTCCCTGTGGATGAGCGGGTAGAGGGGACAGCAGCGACGGTTGCTCTCGGAGTGACCAAAGGCTGCCATATGGTTCGGGTCCATGATGTAAAAGAAATGAAGCGCGTTGCCAAAATGATGGATGCGATGCTTCGAGGAGGCATTACTGTTGGATAAAATCTACTTCAAGGGTATGTCGTTTTACGGCTACCATGGGGTGTTTGGAGCAGAGGCGGAGCTGGGACAGCGGTTTTACGTCGATCTCGATCTGTCCTTGGATCTGTCTCGTGCAGGGGCTAGCGATGATCTAAACGACACTGTGAACTACGCAGAGATTTTTACCTGTGTGCAGCAGATCGTTGAGGGCGAGCGCTACAATCTGGTGGAAAGGCTGACGGCGCGGATCGCAGAGAAGCTACTTTGCGAGTTTCCATTTGCGGAGGTCAAAGTAAAAGTGACGAAGCCGAATCCGCCGATCAATGGACATTATGAGTCCGTCGCGATCGAGATGGTTCGCCGCAGAGAGGACTTTGGTTCATGACGGTATGTGCTTACCTAGCGCTCGGGTCCAACATGGGCAAGCGGGAGGAAACGCTGCAAAAAGCAATACATAAACTGCAGGAGAAGCCCGGTATCCGCGTTCTTCGGGTATCCAATATATACGAAACCGATCCGGTCGGCTATGTCGACCAGGATGCATTCCTCAATATGGTGATAGCCGTCGAGACAGAGCTGTCTGCTGATCAGCTGCTTAAGACAGCGCTGACTATAGAAAGAGAGCTGGGACGAGTCCGACTCATACGCTGGGGACCTCGCACGATTGATATTGATCTGTTGCTGTTTGGCGATCGTACCATCGAGACAGAACATCTCAAGATTCCACATCCATCGATGGCAGAGCGAGCTTTTGTGTTGGTCCCTCTTCGTGACGTTTGGGAGGGAGGCGCTTTGCCTGTGTACAACCAGACGATTGATCATTTTCTATCGCGTTTGGCAGAGGATCACAAGGGGGTACGTAAGTGGGGAACAGTTCACTTGGAAATCGAATCCGGTCCTTCCGAAAGCTAAAAGGGTATACACAGCAATCCCTTTCGGAAAAGCTGGGAGTGTCACTATCGTTCGTCGGGTCGCTGGAGCGTGGGACTCGCGTGCCGACAGAGCCGGTCCTGCGAAAGATCGCCAGCACTTTACAGGTCGACTACGACGAATTATGTGCTATAAATAAATGATGACTTTTGGATAGGTCACACCTCTCCAAGCACCCGCCAGCGACGATAGATCGCTTGCGTTACGGGATTTAGGAGGTAAACATAAATGAAAATCGGAAATATTGAACTGAAAAATAATGTCGTACTTGCACCGATGGCTGGGGTTTGTAACCCTGCTTTTCGTTTGATTGCAAAGGAATTTGGGACCGGGTTGGTCTGTGCCGAGATGGTCAGCGATAAAGGGATCGTGCACGGCAACAAAAAAACCATTGAAATGCTCTATGTCGATGAGCGCGAAAAGCCGTTGAGCTTGCAGATTTTTGGCGGAGACAAGGAAACGCTGGTAGAAGCGGCGAAACATGTCGATAAGCATACCAATGCCGACATCATCGATATCAACATGGGCTGTCCGGTGCCGAAAATCACGAGCTGTGATGCAGGTGCCCGCCTGCTTCTCGATCCAAACAAGATTTACGAGGTCGTTTCCGCTGTAGTCGATGCTGTTGAAAAGCCCGTGACTGTCAAAATGCGTCTGGGCTGGGACGAGGAACATCTGTATGTAATTGAAAATGCCAAGGCCGTCGAGCGCGCAGGTGGAAAAGCGATAGCTGTCCACGGTCGTACGCGTGTGCAGATGTACAAAGGACATGCAGACTGGAGCTGGATCGGTCGTGTGAAGGAAGCGGTCTCGATCCCGGTAATTGGGAACGGCGATGTCGCGACTCCGGAGGATGCACGACGCATGCTGGATACGACAGGCTGCGACGGCGTAATGATCGGCCGTGCAGCATTGGGTAATCCGTGGATGCTATATCGGACGATTCAGTACCTGACCACAGGTGAACTGGCGGCAGAACCATCTGTACGTGAAAAAATGGATATCTGCCTGTTGCATGCAGAACGATTGATTGCGCTGAAAGGACCGCGCGTCGGTGTCCTGGAAATGAGAAAGCATGCTGCTTGGTATTTGAAGGGATTGAAGGGCTCTACGCACACCAAGAATCTGATCAATGGTGTAGAGACAGAAGATGAGCTTCGTCGTATTTTGATGGAGTATGTCGATTGGGTAGAAAACTACGCAGATGATGTGACGGAACCGTTGGAAACAGCGCAGAACGAAGCAGTTAGCTATTAATTTTCTACGCCATTCCAAACATTGACAAGGGTTCCTTCATATCCTATAATACTCCGTAATATTGGGAGCCAAGCTGCCAGTTCATCCTGGCAGCTTTACCTATTAATCCTCACTTGCCGTTAAGATCTGCTGTATATTGTATAGAACAACTACATATAATCCTTTGTACTTTACCCAGTGCGAATGGAATCATTTTTTTAAACGGGGGAATTGAACCATGTCTGAAAAAGAAGTCATCCTTACGCCAGAAGGTTTATCAAAACTGGAGCAAGAGCTTGAAGATTTGAAAACGGTTAAACGGAAGGAAGTAGCTGCTCGGATTAAAGAAGCGATCAGCTTTGGTGATATTAGCGAGAACTCTGAGTACGAAGAAGCGAAAAATGAACAGGCGTTCATTGAGGGTCGCATCCTGACCCTGGAAAAAATGCTTCGCAATGCGCGTATCATCACAAACGAGGACGTCGATACCGGTGTAGTAAGTGTCGGCTCCCGCGTAAAACTGAAAGACCTGGAGTTCGGTGATGTGGTAGACTATACGATTGTAGGGTCTGCTGAATCCGATCCGATGAACAACAAGATTTCCAACGAGTCTCCGGTAGGTCAAGCGCTATTGGGTAAAGCGAAAGGCGCTGTCGTTGACGTAAACGTACCAGCGGGTGTTATCCAATACGAAATTCTCGACATTAACCTGTAAGCTGCAAACACATGGCGTACCTTTTCGTAGGTACGCCGTATCACTATTTATCCGACCTGCGCAAATCTGTAAATGCAGGTATTTTTTAGAGGAGTGAGTAGAATGTCTAACGAGCAAGACTTGCAACAGGAACAAGAACAAGAAGAACAATTGCACGAGCTGCTTCAAGTGCGTCATGACAAAATGGATCAACTGCGCGAGTGGGGCTTCGATCCGTTTGGCAAAAAATTCGAGATGACTCATCATGCAGATGAAATCATAAAAGCATTTGCGGACAAGTCCAAAGAAGAGCTGGAAGCGGAAGAGCACATCGTAACGATCGCAGGACGTCTGATGGCAAAGCGTGCGATGGGGAAGGCAAGCTTCGCTCAATTGCTGGATCGTTCCGGTCAAATTCAAATTTACGTTCGTCAGGATACCATTGGTGAAGAGCTTCACAAAGTGTTTGATCTGAGTGACATCGGTGACTTGATCGGTGTAAAAGGTGTTGTTTTCAAAACAAAGACCGGCGAGCTCAGCGTAAAAGCAAAAGAGCTGACGTATTTGACAAAATCTCTGCGTCCATTGCCAGAGAAGTATCATGGCTTGAAAGATATCGAGACACGCTATCGCAAGCGTTATGTGGATTTGATCGTAAATCCAGAGGTGCGCGATACGTTTATTACGCGCAGCCGCATTTTGACTTCGATGCGCCGTTATTTAGACAACCTTGGATACCTTGAAGTAGAAACGCCTACACTCCATGCAATCGCTGGGGGTGCGTCTGCTCGTCCGTTCATTACGCACCACAACGCACTGGACATGCAGTTGTATATGCGTATCGCGATTGAGCTGCACTTAAAGCGCCTGATTGTAGGTGGCCTAGAGAAAGTGTACGAAATCGGCCGCGTCTATCGCAACGAAGGTATCTCCACCCGTCACAACCCAGAGTTCACGATGATCGAGCTGTACGAAGCGTATGCAGACTACAAAGACATTATGAAGCTGACGGAAGAATTGATTGCGCACATTGCGCAAGAAGTTTTGGGTACCATGAAAATTCAATACCAAGGCAACGAGATCGATCTGACACCACAGTGGCGTCGTGTGCACATGGTTGATCTGATCAAGGATGAGCTGGGTGTTGATTTCTGGAAAGAGATGACGGACGATGAAGCTCGCGCCTTGGCGAAAGAGCACGGCGTACAAGTAGAGCCGCACCACACGTTTGGTCACGTGGTAAATGAGTTCTTTGAACAAAAGCTGGAGGACACATTGATCCAGCCGACTTTTGTGTACGGTCACCCAGTAGCGATTTCTCCGCTGGCGAAGAAGAACGAGCAGGATCCACGCTTCACGGATCGTTTTGAGCTGTTCATCGTTGCGCGAGAACACGCAAATGCGTTTACAGAGCTGAACGATCCAATCGATCAGCGCGAACGCTTTGAAGCGCAGCTGCTGGAGAAAGAAGCAGGAAACGACGAAGCACACGAGATGGATGATGACTTTATCGAGGCACTGGAGTACGGTATGCCGCCAACGGGTGGTCTCGGAATCGGGATTGACCGCCTAGTGATGCTGCTTACCAATTCTCCTTCGATTCGTGACGTGCTGCTGTTCCCACATATGCGTTCCCGCGACTAGGAAGCAAAAATCCACCTGATGAAAAAACAGGTGGATT
Organism: Brevibacillus centrosporus; assembly: GCF_003710815.1. GTDB lineage: Bacteria > Bacillota > Bacilli > Brevibacillales > Brevibacillaceae > Brevibacillus > Brevibacillus centrosporus. The sequence continues at coordinate 313 of NZ_RHHP01000059.1, read as the reverse complement.
TTTTTAGTTGCATTATACTTTTTGAGGTGATATAGTAATTACTGTTCTTCTCGTTACATAATCGATCGCAACTGAATGGGAAAATTAATACTTGCTTTTCTAACTAAGTGTGTGATAGATTAACTAAGTCGCCATTAAACATGTTTATAAAAACTTGTTGACAAGCGATGGACAACCCGATAAAATATAGAGGTTGTTGTGAGAATGCTCTTTGAAAACTGAACAGCGAAAGCGTTGATGAGTCTATCATTAAATGATTTGCCAGCTTTGAACCAGATACAAACTTTATTGGAGAGTTTGATCCTAGTTCAGT
>NZ_RHHP01000058.1 GCF_003710815.1 Brevibacillus centrosporus | reverse complement strand
ACCTGTCCCACTTCGCCGCGGCTAATCGGCTCACGGACAGCGAGCTCGGGGGCGAGCATGGTACCGTAGCCAGCGCGAACGGATTGGATCGATTCAAACAGACCGTGGTATTGCAGACCGATTTGCGGTGGCTGGACTTGATGCTCGCGGCAGAGCGAAAACAGCTTTTCTCGAGTGGAGCTGCCCGGCTCACGCAGCAAAAAAGGCTCTTGAACGAGCTCCTCCAGTGAAATCTCTCGACCGGCAATTGGGTGGGTGGGAGGGACGATGAACCAGAATCGGACGTCCATCAGGTGGATGCGCTGGATGGGGAGATCATTCCACACTTCATTTGTAATGATGGCGAGATCGGCTTCGCAGCGCAGCAACCGTTCGATGGATTTCTGTGAGTTGCCGGTACGAATGTCCACTTCCACCTGGGGATGCTTCTGCTTGAAGCTCGCGAGCCACTGGGGAACCAAGTAGTGAGACGGAAGGAAAGTGGAGGTGAGGCGCAGCCGCCCTTTTGTTCCTTCCTTCATTTCTGCGAGCTGCGACTCGATATCCTTTTCCCAATCATAGAGGCGGCTCGCTTGCTCATAGAGAAAGCGGCCTTCCTCTGTCAAGGATATGCCTCGTCCATTCGGAGCGACCAAGGGAATATCCAGCTCGTTTTCCAGCTTGCGAATCTGTGCGCTCACGGCAGGCTGGCTGATGGAGAGAGCATCGGCAGCAGCTGTGACACTGCCTCTTCGCGCTACTTCTACGAAGATCCGAAGGGCATGCAGGTTCATAATCATTCTCCATTCATCACGTTTGCTTATGAATTCGTCAGTAATATGTATTGGAAATGAGAAGGACTCCTCTGTACTGTATAGCATAGAAGCGTGATCGCGCAAAGGAGAAAATCATGAGAGAGATAAAGGGGAAGACACAGGTCATCGCGGTTGCTTTGGTAACCGCCTTTTGCTTGTTGGGGGACTCCATGCTGTACATCGTCTTGCCGATCTATTGGCAGGAGGCCGGGCTTTCCTCACTATGGGAGGTCGGGATTCTGCTCTCCGTCAATCGGCTGGTTCGCGTACCGCTGGGGCCATTGGTAGGGAAGTGGTACGAGCGCTCAGGGGGAAGAGTCGGGCTGATCGCAGCCGTCATCCTTGCGTTCGTCACCACGATGTCGTATGGGCTGCATGGATTTTGGCTGTGGCTGGTGATGCGCAGTGTGTGGGGGATTGCGTGGACCTTTCTGCGGTTGGGAGCGTACTCCCTGATCGTATCTGTGTCGGAGGAAGACAATCGCGGACAGTTAATGGGCTTGTACAATGGCTTGTACAGATTGGGCAGTCTGGGCGGAATGATCGCAGGGGCGTTTCTGGCATCGATCTACGGCTTGGCGACGACAGCTGTGGTATTGGGATTTTTTTCATTGCCTGCACTGGTTCTGGTTTTTCGCTACATACGTCCCTCCTTTTCGAAGCGACACGTATATACAGACGCTGCTGCGATATCCGAGAGCTTTTGGAAGCAGCGAAGTGTCTGGGCAGTCATGGCGACAGCACTCGTCGTCGCGATGGTGTATCAGGGGATGTTCGCCTCCGCGCTGAGCCGGCTTATTGAGCTTCGGCAGTCTGTCTTTGAGTTCGGGGGACTGGTGCTGGGAGCCGCAGTCATGGCAAGTCTGGTTCAAGGAATGCGTTGGGGATGGGAGCCGTGGGCAGCTCCGTGGTCTGGCAAGCTATCTGATCGTTATGGGAGGAAGCGAATCTTTGCTTGTGCACTTCTCGCAGCAGCTCTGTTTTTCGGTTTGCTGCAAACGCCAGTTGCCTTTCCGTTCTGGGTCTGCTTTCTGCTGGGGATCCAAATGACGGCAACTGTATTGACTACGGTCATGGATGCGTTGGCAGCAGATGAGGCGGCCAGACAGGCAAACAGCACGGCACTGATGACCGTGTACTCGGTCGTGACGGATATAGGAGCTGCACTTGGGCCGCTGCTTGCCTTTTGGCTGGACGGTCGTCTGGGACTGGAGTCCATGTTCGGGGGGATCGCCCTTATCTTGCTGGCTCTGGCGATCTGGTGGGGGTATCAGCAGTCTCGTATTTGGAAGCGAAATGCGCTTTGATTTTTGTCAGAACATGTGCAATCGCCTCTTCTTTGTCAGGTCCGTGCAAAATCATGTGGTTGGAGTGTTCATACCAGCTGATTTCCGCAGAGGCGGCTTCGTTCACAGTGGAAGCCAGGATTTCTGCACTCACGGCGTGTACCGTATCGTCGTGGCGAGCTTGCAAAAGCACGTACGGAGTGGTGATCTTCGGCAGCAGCGGCTTGGTCTCAGATAAAAGACGGCGGAACTGGACCATGCTGCTCAGGGGAATTCTGCCGATACCGTGTATGTAGCGGCGGGAATGTGTAGGGAAGTCTTCGCGCAAGTAGTGGAGGGCTTCTTTTACGTCCCAGTATTTGTATGGCGTATTGAGGGTGATGAGCAGCTCCACCGGATAGTTGGTGGTCAGGTGGAAAGCAAGCAGCCCTCCCATCGAAAAGCCGATAACGACAATCGAATCCGCACGCATGCGCAGCCGCTTGTAGGCTTCATCTGCAGAGCGCAGCCAGTCATGACGGGTGCTTTTTGCCATTTGGCGACGTGTGGTTCCATGTCCTTCTAGCGTGGGACATTCCACCTGGTAGCCTTCTTCGCGCAGTCGTATCGCCAAGGGAAGAATGTCGTTAATGTCTCCGGCAAAGCCATGAATGAGGAGACAACCGACTGTTTCGTTCATTTCGCATCGCCTCTCCAATCGCGTAAAAGTAGTCTGCCTACGTATTATATACCGCGAGCAGTCCGGAAGCGACTTCGCGGGTGTCTGAGCGCAAAATTTGTAAAAAAAGACCCCGCGCATCTGCGCCAAGGTCAAGGAATGAATGTGGTTATGATGCGGTTGCTGCTTACAGCCCGATCGTTTTCAGATCAGGGGAGACAATCAGCTGAGGCTGGGTGCACGCCTGAATGTCTTCAGCCGTGTAGCCTTCTGCCACTTCCACGAGGACGAGACCCTCAGGGGTGACATCGAGTACAGCACGGTCGGTGATGATGCGGTTCACGACCTTTTTCCCTGTGAGAGGGAGTGCGCACTCATTCAAGATTTTGGTTTCACCATGTTTGTTCACGTGGTCCATGATGACGACGATTTTTTTCGCGCCGTGCACCAGGTCCATCGCTCCGCCCATGCCTTTTACCATTTTACCTGGAATCATCCAGTTTGCCAGATCGCCCTGCGCGGATACTTCCATCGCACCGAGGATAGCGAGGTCGATGTGTCCACCGCGGATCATCGCAAACGATTCAGCACTAGAGAAGTAAGCGGCACCTGGGATAGCGGTAACGGTTTCTTTACCGGCATTGATCAGATCTGGATCGAGTTCTGCTTCTGTCGGATACGGCCCGATTCCGAGCAGGCCATTTTCCGATTGCAGCACAACAGTTTTGCCTTCGGGGATGTAGTTGGCTACCAGTGTAGGCATCCCGATCCCCAGGTTTACGTAAAAGCCATCCTCGACTTCCTGAGCAGCACGAGTGGCGATTTGTTCACGAGTCAGCGACATATCAGTGTCCTCCTTATGAATGGCGTTCGTTTCCGCAAAAGTTAGGAGCGGACGGTACGGCGCTCAATTCGTTTTTCGAAAGATGGCGCCTGGATAATACGTTGCACATAGACGCTTGGTGTATGAACTTGGTTAGGGTCGAGCTCGCCTGTTTCCACGATTTCTTCTACTTCGACGATCGTGATTTTTCCGGCAGCCGCCATCATTGGGTTGAAGTTTTGAGCCGTTTTGCGGAACACGAGGTTGCCCATTTTGTCGGCCTTCCACGCTTTGATCAGCGCGAAATCTCCCGTGATGCCTTCCTCCAGCAAATACTCCTTGCCACCAAATACGCGTGTCTCACGGCCTTCTGCAATCGGGGTACCTACGCCTGCCGGAGTGTAGAAAGCAGGAATGCCAGCGCCGCCAGCACGTACACGCTCAGCCAGTGTACCTTGAGGAGTCAGTTCAACCTCCAGCTCGCCGGAGAGGAATTGACGCTCGAATTCCTTGTTTTCCCCAACGTAAGAGGAAATCATTTTTTTGATTTGCTTTTCGCGCAGCAGAAGCCCAAGTCCCCAGTCGTCGACTCCACAGTTGTTGGACACGACAGTGAGGTTGCCCACTCCCTTGTCACGCAAGGCGATGATCAGATTTTCAGGAATCCCTACGAGTCCGAATCCGCCTACCAAAAGAGTTGCTCCATCATGGATATCTGCCACGATGTCTGTGTAAGAGGTGAAAATTTTAGCCATGTCGATCACTCCTATCGTGAAAAAATGACGTTAATAATGGATAGGTAAGCGCTAACAATCCATAGCGCAACAATGTAAGTAGATTGCTCTTTTCTATCATACAGGATTCGAGTTACAAAAAAGTGACGAAACGAATAGATACGAAAAAAATTAGCATAAATGGGGAGTGGGGATGAGTTAATAAAAAAATATAAAAAATAACTGAAAAGTGATACAACTGCGAACTATTTCTGTAAAATATATTTTGCCAATTATGATTCTTATATGGTAGAAACGTGGCGAAATATGCGTGCTTTGCGGGAGTGTAAAGTATGAAAAAATGGATCTCTCTTTCATTAGTGGCGCTGCTTTTGACAGGCTGCGAAAAACTGGACAGCGAAATCGCTCAGTTGAAGAAAAACGAGGAAGAGACCGTGATCAAGGTGAAAACGGTCAACGCCTATACAGTGGAACCGAATCAGGATGCCCTCACGACGGAGGTATCGGGTGTCGTCTCTCCGCGGCAGGAGCTGGCTCTGTCCTTTGGGACATCAGGCAGAATCGCACAAATCCTGGTTCAAAAAGGAGCTGTGGTCAAGGCAGGGCAGACATTGGCTACGCTGGACACAGCCGCATTGCAGCAAGGGATAAATGCGGCACAAGGACAGGTGGCGAGTGCCAACATCCGCCGCAGTAAAGCTGCGCAAGGCCCGGAAGCCCATGAGCTGCAGACGCAGAGGCTGCAGGTGGAAAAGGCAAAGCAAACGGCCGCGAAAGCAGAGCAGGAGCATGCGCAAGCCCAAGCGTTGTATGCGGGCGGAGCGATCTCCAAAGACGAGCTGGACAGGCTTGCTTTGGCGGATCGGCAGGCGAAGCTGGATCTGCAGGAAGAGGAGGTCGCGTACGGCAAGCTGCTCAAAGGGGCGGATCGACTCGATGTAGAGGAGGCCAATGCACAGGTGCAGCAGGCAAACGTCGAGCTTTCCCGCGCCAAGCAGGAAGCAGCCGATGCCGTACTGAAGGCCCCGTTCTCAGGGATCGTGGCTGCGATTCCCCAAGCGCAGTCGGAACAGACGGGTCCCGGAAGCGAGGTCATCCGATTGGTGGATACCTCTTCCTGGCTGATCAAACTGCAGGTGGAAAGTGAGCAAATCAGCAGCTGGCAGCCAGGCGCGGCAATCACTGTAAAAGCGCAGGATGGGACGGAAGCGGAAGGGAAGGTAACCTTCGTCTCGCCTGTGATGGATCAAGCGCTGGGCTCCTATCCGGTAGAAGTAACCGTGGCGGGAAGCGAGGTCAACTGGAAGGGCGGCATGACGGTCACCTGTCAGTACGCGCGGGAAGGCAAAGAGGCGGCTCTCGTGCCTGTGAGCAGTGTCGGGATTAGTGAAGAGGAAAACTACGTGTTGAAAATCCAGGACAATACGGTGAAAAAGACACCAGTGAAGCTAGGGGCTATCCACGGAACGTTCTACGAAGTGCTGGAAGGTCTGGAAGCAGGAGACCAGGTCGTCGGATCCGGTCTGTCCTATTTAGTAGATGGCGAGGCGGTGAAGGTGGCTGATGAGTAACCGGTCGTTTGTCTCTAGTGTTCCTGCCTTGGCACGTCTTCTCGCCGTCGCTTGCTGCCTGCTTGGGGTAGGAGCATTCCTGCGGATGGACGTAACCACTTTTCCCGAACGCCCTGTGCCGGTGTACACGATCCATTTGGCAGCACCCGGGCTGACATCCGAGAAAATCGATGAAAAGGTGACGCGTCCCATAGAAGAATCCGTTCGTGCAGTAGGGGATGCGCTTACGATCACAGCAGAGTCCCGTCCCGGCGCTTCATCGGTGACCGTAGAGACGTCGGAGAAGCTTGGATCGGATTACAAAGAACGCCTGGAAAAGAGGCTGGGAGAAGTAGCGAAGCAGCTTCCTGTCACGGAGTGGAGCATCAGTCAGGACAACCTGGCAGACAATCGCGTCGGGTTTTACGTGCTGCATGGCAACGATGTCCAAACCTTGTCTGATATTGCGCGCTATACCGTCTATGAAAATTTGATTCGACTTCCAGGCGTTGCGCGGGTAGAGATCGATGACCGCTCGGCGAAGCAGCAGGTAGACTTGATTTTTCGTCCCTCCATGCTGCTAGCCTATGGGCTGACGCCAAAAGATGTGCTGGATCAGCTGCCCGGAGACGTAGTCAACGAGCAAGTGGGAAGCGTCGGTCAAAACAAGGACCAATCTGCCTTTTACTGGACAAGCATGTCGGAAGGTCCACAGGGGCTGGGTAAACAGCTGATCGCTACAGACCGGGGATACGTCACGTTGAAGACGCTGGCAGATATTCGCGATCTGCGAGGCAGCAAAGGGGACGAGGTTAGTGTGTATCGCGGTTCGCCTGCGATCGGCATCACCTTGCTGGCTGCTGACGTGGGGCAGGTGCCCTCCATCCGGGAGCAGGCAGCTGATGTGATTGAGTCTCTCAACAAAGCGGCAGGTGACAAATACAGGATCGACCTATTTGACGATTATGCACAGCCCTTGTCAGGTGCGATTAATCAGCTGACATTACTCGCAGCGGCTGCGGCAATCGCATGCGCTCTGTTTCTCTATCTCGCTCACAAGCGAATGGCTGTGTCCCTCTTGTTGCTGTTCTCGGTTGTCATGGCAACCGGATTCACGCTTGGAGGGATGTGGCTTTCGGGAGTCCCACTGAGCTATTCCACCGTGGGGCCAGTCGCCATTTTTGCTCTTCTGTTCACGGGGGCGGGCTCGGCATTGCTTCACCGAATGCACTGCCAAAAAGCAGATTCCTTTCTCGGCGGCTTGCGGATCGCCGGGAAGCTGATGAAGCCGCTTCTGTTGGCGATTGTCGTATGGACGTCGTGCTGGATGGGCTTGATGATGACTGACATTCTCGAGGGAACGGACAGAATCGTGCTGGATAATGCCTGGCCAGTGCTTGTTCTCGGAACGGGTGGGTTGATTCTCGTCTACGGTTTTCTTACACCGGTTTTGGCAGGACTATGGCTGACTCATCCCGTGGCAAAGGAAAGCCCGCGCTCCCGTCTTCGTCTGTCAGGGAAAGCGGCAGGTTATGTACTCGCACGCTGGGAACGCTTGGTCAAGCAGGGGTTTCTCCCTTATGGACTCACACTCGTTGTATCCATTTTTGTGGTCGTGATGCTCCATTCCTTTGTGCTGGTGGACGATTACGGGGAGCTTGCGACCAACGGGAAGGACCTGTCCCTGGAAATGGTACAGGGCAGCAGTATCGATGAAGCCATGCGCGCATCCCAAATCGCCGAGGAGCGTCTGCGCAGCTTGGCAGAAGTACGTGATCTTTATACAGTTGCCTCCAAAGAACGTTTGTCGATCCATCTAAAGCTGGCAGACAAGTACGACTGGACGATGGCGAGAGTGGATCTGGAGAAAGAGCTGGATAAGCGGCTCCGGGATATTCCGGGAACGGACCCATTCGCGTTTGTGGCGAGCGAAGATGTGAAGACGCGTTTGGAGTTTACGGTAAAAGGTCCTTCCTTGCTGACTGCACAGGCGATCGCACAGGAGGTTCTGACGCAGCTGGAAAAATACACGGCTCGCGATGAGGATGGACAAGAGATCATTACCGACGAAAGAATCGGAACTGGCACGGCCAAAACGATTATTGAAATTCGTCCAAAACCAGACATGCTGGCACGCTATCAGGTGTCTGAGGCGGAAATCAAACACCAGCTGGAGAGCTATCTAGGCGAAAAATCGGCGGGCAGCGTGTTCTGGAATGAGCAAAGTGTACCCGTTGTCGTGCGCTTTCCGGACAACTGGATGGAATATCCGGAGCAGGTGAAGAATATTTTGATCCGCACTCCGGAAGGTAAGGTGCATTTGGGAGACCTCGTTTCGTGGAAGCTTGGGAAAGAGCCTCCTACTTATCAGCGAGAAGATGGCCTGTACGTGTTTACCGTTAGCAGTGCAGTTCGGGATGCAGGACGGATCGATTCGCTCGCGTATGTGCTTCCACTACGGATGCAAAAGACGATGATTATTCCCGAGGGGTATTCCGTTCTGAATGCGGATGAGCTGAAAAAGCTGAAAGAAGAGCAGTCGGACAAGGCCGACTGGGGTGGGCGTGTTCTTGCTGTAATCGCCGTGATTACCGCTGTGCTTTTGGCGAGTCTGCTTTTGCAGAGAAGGACCCGTGACGGCATTTTCGCTTTGGCGCTGCTTCCGGTATTGGCGGGCGGTGTCATGCTGGGGCTGCTCGTAATGGATCGACCGATGAATGGTATGGCCATCTACGGGATGACAGGAGCAATCGCTTTGCTCGTACAGCAAGCGCTAGTGCTGTTGGAGGATCTGTACGCGGCCCGGGCTGAGGAATCCACGATCAAGGATGCGGTTCAGGCCGGGACAGCACGTGCTTTTGCCAGCCAAGCAGCCGTGTTTGGCGCCGTCGCACTGGCATCGGTGCCATTGACTTTCGGGTGGGTGGGCGAGATCGATCCGTTTGCCTCTTTTGCCAGCACCTTGTTTTTTGGTACGCTGCTCGCGGCATTTGCTGTCATCGCTCTTTTGCCAGCCATGTACTATGCCGCCGAGTGGAAGCAAGCCACCAAGGTCGAAATCACACTCCCGATCGTACTGCAGCGCATTTACGTCTGGTGGGAAAATGATCGAATCCGCAAGCAAGACGCTAAGGAACGCAAGCAATGGCTCAAGCAAAGAAGGGAAGAGCAGCGTAAGCGCCGGATGGACAACGATGCTCCTGTGAAGAAGGATTTGACTCATCAGGACTTTTTGCCTTTGTCTGCGCCATCCAATGATTTGAACCGGTAGTGGATTAACAACAACCGCAGAGAACCTCTTAGGGCTGCCAGAACAAATGGCAGCCTTCTTTGTACAGATAGATAGCCCCCACATGGCCCAAACTCAGGTAAGATAGAGAGACCAGAAAAGAAACGGGGAGGGACATCCGTGCACAGATACAGGAAGCTCATTGACTTTACACTGTTGGCCGCGATCCTGATCGGGCTCTTCATATCCTCATCTACGCCCTACTACAAACAAGACATCCGTGGAACACTGTCGAAAGTGGTGGACAAGAATGGCTTGGCAGAGCAGATGGCAGACTGGTCGGTGGACTATGCAGGGAAGGAAATCAGCGTCGAGGAAAAAGGAGTGGCTGGATTTATCGAGTTCTTCTTGCGCAAAGCCACCCATTTCTCTGTCTTCGCGGTTCTTGCCCTCGTTTTTTACCGGGTGCTGCGCTACCGTCTCTCCTTTGCGGTTGCCTTGCCCTGGAGCGCTCTGCTGAGCCTTCTGGTGGCAGTCCTCGACGAGTGGCATCAAACGTTTACCCCAGATCGAACAGGGATGGTCGGAGATGTTTTGCTAGATGCTTCCGGATCTGTCAGTATGCTGCTAGTGGTAACTATTGTTCACTTGTATTCCAGAAAAACCATGTCATAATAGATATGGTGTCAGGACTCTCAAAGAGGCACACTCTCCTATGGGCAACGCAGAAAGAATAGGCTTTTCAGTATTTGAATTTCTCTGTTATACTAGGAGAATGAGGCTTCGGGTTGAGGTTCTCACCATTTTTCGGAAATGATAAAAGGAGTGCAAACTGGATGGCAGTACAAGTGGGAAGCATCATCGAGGGAAAAGTGACAGCGATTAAACCGTTTGGGATGTTCGTAGCAGTCAGCGAAACCGAGCAGGGGCTGGTCCACATTTCCCAAGTAGCAAACGGTTTTGTAAAGGATATCAATGATCACTTTACCGTTGGAGCACAAGTAAAAGTGAAAGTTCTCTCCATTGATGATGCAGGCAAAATCTCGCTTTCGGTTCGCGCCGCACTCCCAGCGCCTGAGCGTCCGGAACGTGAAGAGCGCCGTGGTGGTGGATATCGTGGGGGAGACCGCGGAGGAAATGCAAAACGCGATACGGGAGCATCCTTCGAGGACAAACTCAAAAAATGGATGAAGCATAGCGAAGAGAACCTTGCGACGATCAACAAAAAGAACGCAAAACGCGGCTACTAAGCCTTGCTATAACGGAACGCGAAAGGACGGGATCCACATCCCGTCCTTTTTCCTTTTCGCCTACCCAATGGATGGGGCATCGGTTCCCAACGTACCCTCCACCGGATTCCCCTCCCGTCTCCAGTATTCCATTCCCCCGATCATTTCCTTGACCCGAAATCCAAGAGCGGCGAGCTTGGCTGCTCCTTTGGTCGCGCCGTTGCAGGCCGGGCTCCAGCAGTAAACAACGAGGAGCTTATCGGGGTCGAGCGCGGCAGTGGACGCTTCGCAGATGGTCGGATGGGGAAGTGACAGAGCACCTGGGATATGCGCTTCCAGAAAAGCTTTTTCACTGCGTACATCGACGAGCAGAAAGTCGGTGACACCATTTTGCAGGTCGCTCCACACATCAGAGACATCCGTTTCCACGGACAGCTTGGAAAGAAAATGATGGGCGGCTTGCTGGGGAAGAGCAGCAGGACTTTGCAGAACGAGTGACATCAATGATTCCTCCTTGTGAATGGGATGCGTTTAGCGTAGCATGGGATATATCATCACAGTTATCTATACTAATTGATTCATATCATTACTAATTTCTATGGGAGGTTGTCATATGGAGCTGGTTTATCTGCACACCTTTCGCGAAATAGCCAGATGGGGCAGCTTTACCCGGGCCGCGGAAGAGCTCGGCTATGCGCAGCCAACCGTGACCGCACAGATGCAAAAGCTGGAGCACTCCTATGGAGCGCCTTTATTTGAGCGATTTGGCCGCAAGCTGAGGTTGACACAGGCTGGAGAAGTTTTGCTGCCATACGCGCAAGAATTGATTCGTCTGTATGGGGAATCTAAGGAGGTCGTGAGTCGGCAGCTGAGTGGACCTGTCCGCATCGGAACCATTGATACGTTGGCGGCTTTTTTCCTACCGCCTCACCTGCAGCGTTTTCGGCAAGCAATCCCTGCGGTCGATCTCGTCCTGCAGACAGGGAGTGAAGCTGCCATTTTACAGCAAATCAAGGAAGGGCTCGTGGATATAGGCTTTATCTACGATCGGCTCTGTTCAGACGACGAGCTGGTGGTAAAAGTAATACGCCAGGAGGAGCTGGTGATGATCATGCCGCCCGATCATTTGCTGGCTACTCGTTCAGCGCTCACTGTGCAAGACTTGCAGGACGCATCTTTGATCGTGACCGAAGAAGGCTGTACATATCGGGGTATGCTGCTGTCTTTGCTGCAGGACGTTGGAGTAAGCTATCGCATCGCCTGTCAGTTCAGCAATCCGGAAGCGATCAAGCAGTGTGTGCAATGCGGTCTTGGGGTAGCCCTTCTGCCGCGGATGGCCGTGGAAAAGGAGATCAGGGAAGGGGGAGTTGTGGCTGTTCCGTTTCAAACGGGCAGGCAGCCCTTTTTCATTCAACTGGTCTATCACAAAAGGAAATGGCTTTCGCAGGCGATGGAGCAATGGATAAACAGCATCGCGGGCGAGGGAGGAGAAATCAGATGAAAATGACACAGGACAAGTCAGTCGTCGAAGGCGTTCGACTCTACACCGTAAGCTATTACAGCGAGGGGCTGCTCGTCAAGGCGGCATTGGCCGTGCCAGAAACGTATGCAGAGACTGGCCCTGCTCTGCCCGCTCTGCTTTACTGCCGTGGCGGAATACGGGGCGTCGGAAAGGTCAGACCGGAGAGAATCAGTCAAATGGCACAGTTTGGCTATGTCGTGCTCGCTCCTCATTATCGTGGCAATGAAGGCGGGGAGGGACGCGATGAATTCGGTGGGGCAGATCGTCACGATGTGTTTGCTGCCTACGAGCTTTTGCGCGAGATGCCGGGCGTAGACCCTGCGCGCATTAGCGTATACGGCTTTTCGCGCGGTGGCATCATGGCTCTGATGGCTGCAATGGAATGTAAGGAGATGCTCTCCTGCGTTGTGTGGGGCGGGGTCAGTGATCTCTTTTTAACCTATGAAGAGCGAGTAGACCTGCGCCGCATGCTCCGCCGCACAGTGGGACATCCACGTAAGCAGGAGGAAGCTTATCGGGACCGCACGCCGCTGTACCGCATCTCGGAGATTGCTTGTCCGGTTTTGATTATTCATGGGGAAGACGACGAAAACGTAGGAGTCGAGCATGCGCACAGGCTAGCCCATGCCCTAGAGGAAGTGGGGAAGCCGTATGAAATGTGGCTGGAGGAAGGGGCCAGCCACTTGTTTCAAGGAGCGGTTCTCGAGTCGTATACGCGCCGCATGTTTGCCTGGCTGGATGAACAGGGAAAGCGGCGCGTAGAACCGTCACGGCTGCAAGAGAAGCATTAAGAGAAAGAAGGCGTGCGCGGCAAGGAAACGATGATTTCCGTGCCTGCACCAAGCTTGCTGTTTACCTGCATCTCGCCTCCATGGTTTTCAACCATGCGGCGAGAGATCGGCAGACCGAGTCCAGTTCCGTCCTCCTTCAAGGAAAAGAACGGGTCAAAAATGCGGACGAGGTATTCCGGAGAAATGCCATCACCGGTATCTCGAACGTGGATATGCACATATTTTTCGTCCAGGCGGCCTTCTACTGTGAGAATGCCGCCTTCTTTCATGGCTTCGATGCTGTTTTTCATCAGATTGAGGAAGATCTGCTTCAGCTGCTCGACATCGACGTGTAGCCTTGTTTCTGGATCGCAATCGCAGACGATTTCAATGCCGTGCAGGATTGCCTCCGCGTTCATCAGCGGCAAGATGGAGTGGAAGACCTCCGCAATCCTGACCTCACGATAATTCGGCAGAGAAGGCTTGGAGAGCATCAACAGCTCAGTGACAATCTGGTTGACCCTCTCAATTTCCTGCAAGATGAGAGGCAAGTAATACCGTTCCTTCTCCTCCTTGGACAGCTGCTGCTGCAATAGCTGGATAAAGCCGTAGATGACCGTCAAAGGATTGCGAATCTCGTGGGCTGCACCGGCTGCCAGCTGTCCGACCATCGCCAGCTTTTCCGATTGATTGAGATACTCCTGGACCTGCTCCTGCTCGGTGATGTCCAAAAGAGCGACCATCCAGCCGGTCTCCGTATCCTGCAGATGATTGTGCAAAGGAATATAGGAAACGAGGGCTGTGAAGGGGGTTCCGTCTTTTTTCAGCAACGTCATTTTCCGGTTTACAAACCAAGGCGTATGCGAATCATTTTCCCACACAGCCTTTGCATCCTTGGTGAGCGGGAGCCCGGTTTCATCCAGCTTGACCAGTTCCCGTGCAAGCTGGTTCACGTGAATGTCAGCGGATATGGGGCGGGTAATGATACCGACAGGGAGCGAATTGAGGATTTGCTCCCGCAGATTTCGCTCCTCGATCAATACCTGTCTTTGCGCCTGGTCTTGGGCAAACAAGGTGGCGATATTGCTGGACATTTTATTGAATTCCTCAGCTAGCTCGAAAAATTCGTCCTGATGCTTGTAAATGATCTGTTGCCCGAACGTCCCTCTGGATACTTCGCGCACCTGCTGCATCAAGGACTGGATAGGACGCAGAAGCTGGTTTCGAAAGTAGAAGGTGCAGAACAGACCAAACAGCATCGAAGCGACAGATACGGAATAGGTCAGGATGAGGGAGACGCGGATGCTTTCATTTGTGCGTTGGAACTCTTTGTTAGTCGTGTATTCCAGCTGATTCAAGGAAAAAGAAAGGTCCCGCTCGAGCTTGTCGAGCAATGGCTGGACTTCGTTGAAAAGAACGTAGCTGACAGCAGGGACATTGTCGGCTTTCAGAAGTGGATTGATTTTGTTTAAGAACAGAAAATCCAGCTTCGAAATCGAATCGATAACGGAAAAGAACTCGACAGTTTCCTTCGTCTGCGGCACGGCGGCAAAGCGGGAGGTGTCAATGAGATGCGTGTAGTAGCTGTCCAGATAGGATTGATCCCGCGTGAGTGTATAGGTTTTCAGCGCGAAGGTCTTTGTGTAGATCTGGTTTTTGACTTCCAGCAGGGCGCTCGTTTGCGGCAGGAGATGCTGGGTTAAATACATCTCGTCTGAAGTGACCTTTGTCATTTGATAGCTGAACAGACTGGTTACACAGCCGATCAAGAGCATCATGACGAGGTAGCTGAGCATCATTTTCTTCTGGAAGCCCAGATTGGAAAATACAGACATAAGGGTTAACCTCCATACGAAACCGGGCGCTGAAGAAACTTCTCCAGCTCCCGATTGAATTCTTCACGAATCTTTTGTGGAACCATTGGCCCAAACGGACTGAATTGATTGACGCCCTCTCCCAAGCCGTACATCACAGTTCCCCTAGGCAGCTTGTTTTGCATAGCAGCCTCCATGATCATACGATAGCATTGGCGCACATCCTGCATCATTGCGATGAGTACGTAATCCGGGGCGATATAACGCTGGTCGGCAATATAGCCGATGGTGTAGACCTTGGCGCGCTGTGCTTCCGTGATGACATCGAGGTTGAAGCTGTCTCCCGTTGTGTAAATCACATCGACGCCCTGGGCAATCATTTTCTGCGTCATCTTGATTGCACTAGGAGAATCGTTGAAGTCAGGAACCTTCCCTACGAAGACCGAACTGTTCGCAGAGACCTTTTTCACGCCTTCGCGAAACCCCTGGACTTGCGCGTATTCAGGCGTCTTGTCCACCATGATGTAGCCGACCTTGCCTGTCTTGGACATCTTGGCTGCCAAGAATCCAACCATGTAACCGGCAGGCTTCATATCGTAGCGAATCGTTGTTTGATTCCGATTGGGTGCATCGCCATTAAAGGAAACAAAGTGCGTTTTCGGGTAGGATCGTGCGACTTGATTGAATGGCTCGGAAAAAATGACGCCATGCCCGAGAACGAACTGGTAGTCGTTGGATGCAAATTTGATGGCAGCTGACTTGATTTGCTCAGGCTTGAGATTATTGGCAACTTCCAGAGTGAAGCCGAACTTTTTCTGAAGCTCCGTCATGCTCTCCAGTGCGCTGCTGTTCCATCCTTGATCATAGGTAGGACCTTCGAGAAGCAAAGCGACCCGCAGCTTTTCTGCTGAGTAGCCACGCTCGTTGAGAACGCGCAGATGATTCATACTGATCAAAAACTGGCTCGTAATGAGCAAAAGCATCCCGATGACCAAGCCAGCAAACAAGGCAGGGAATGGCTGTATTTTGGGCATGAGAAGCGCCTCCAGATCATGGCAAAAGTAATTCTGTGTGTAAATGGCAAATAAACAATCTTCTCTTTATATCGGGGAAAATCCTTCTGGGAAAAAGAGTGAAGTGGAATCATGCAGCGTGGGAGAATGGAAAAGGGCAGGCGGGACAATGATAAAGGGGAATACCAACCTAGGCAGGGAAAGGAAGGGAGTTAACATGAACATGGAAAACGATCTGGTGGAAATGCCGCAAACGGAAATACCGGATGAAGTAAGACAGGTGGAACTTCCAGAGATTGGCGAAACGACTCCGCATCCCAAACCGGAAAGTCCGCTTGCTGGAAACGAATCGACTGGACATACCGAAAGCGGAAGTGCAGGAGAAAACGACCGCCCCATCGGTTTTGTATCTCCTTAGTTCGAGAAAAAAGGGGATTGAACAACTTAATTTTGAGATTTTTTTATGTGTTCGACAATTACAAGGTGAATTCGACAAAAGAAGTCATTATCTCTCGTGGACAACCGCTTCTAATTCTGCAAAATTATAAAGTAGACGTGAGTTAGTGAAGCGAGGGGATTGGGACATCATGGCCCGAGTACTGATTGTAGACGATGCTGCCTTTACGAGACGTATGCTGACCGATATGGTAGGTGCCAAGCACGAGATCTGCGGGGAAGCCTGCAACGGCTTGGAGGCAATCGAAAAATACAAGCTCCTGAAGCCGGACATTGTGACGATGGATATTACGATGCCGGAAATGCACGGGATCGACGCGATGGAAGAGATTCTGGATTACGATGGAAATGCCAAAGTGCTGATTTGTTCTGCGCTCGGTCACCGTCAAAAAGTGCTCGAAGCCATGAAAAAGGGCGCGAGAGATTTTGTCGTGAAGCCATTCCAGAAAGAACAGATTTTAGACGCGATCACACGGATCCTGCAATGATGAAAGAGAATGACCGCCCATCCTCCAGGGGACAGGCGGTCTTATTGCTCTGTTCGGAGCTAGAGGTTGATACTGACTCCGACGCCGGCAGCCAATGCTCGTTCGTATACCGATTTCGCAACCGCTGTATCGAGATAGGCAATACCGACTGATTTGTACAACGTGATCTCATCCGCATGATCGCGTCCAGCCTTTTTGCCGGCAACGATCTCTCCCAGCTCGGCGTGAAGCTGATCAAAGCTCCATTCCCCTCTGCTGACAGGGATGAGCAGATCACCTGCTTCGTGTAGGCAGCCTTCCTCGGTATCCACGACGACTTTGCTGCTTCGGATCAGTGTGGTCAGATCGACCTCCTGCATATGCGGCAGGAAGGCACCGATCGCGTTGATGTGCGCGCCTGGCCGGAGGTTGTCACCGTCAAAGAGGGGAGCTGTCGCTTTCGTGCTGCAGATGATGATATCTGCTTGTGCGACGGCTTCGTTTGCATCCTCCACGATCTTGATCGTTCCGTTCCAATTCGGATCGTGGGCGAGGAGCGTCTCCTTCAATTCTTCCGCTTTCCCCTTTGTGCGATTGTACAGAAGAATTTCCGTTAAAGCGCGCACCTCCATGACAGCTTGGACCTGTCCCAGAGCTTGTGCGCCGCACCCAAGGACGGCACAGCTTGTGGCATCCTCTTTGGCGAGGTATTTGGTCGCTACACCACTGCTGGCACCCGTTCTCATTACCGTAAGCAGGCTGGCGTCCATCATCGCCACATGCTGTCCGGTTTTCGCTTCCGACAGGAGAATGACGCTTTGGAGAGCCTTGATTCCATGGGCATGGTTCTCAGGAAAAATGCTGATGACCTTCACTGCGACATAATCGTCCGCCTCCAGGTAAGAGGGCATGTACAGGCTGGTTGCGCCGTATTTGGGGTGATCGATGGCTGTGCGGACAGGGGTTACCACACGTCCTTCTATATGATCACGAAATACCTTTTCCACGTCTTGCAGACAATCTTTCATAGTATAGATGCGTGAAATATCTTCCCGGGTCAAAACCAGCATGTGATCCTTCCTCTCTTTCATAAGGGGAATTGCCCCTGTAGATTCCAATCCATCCTAAAAAGCCCACATATGCCCTCGCAGGACTATTCGACAGAAAGACGTGCTGCGCCTCCCAAGCAATGGTCAAGTCCATACCAGATAACAAGCGAGCGCAGAGACAGCGGGCGTCAAAATTGAAGTGTCACTTCAATTACATGAGATAAAAAAAGTCTCCCGAAGAGCGCTGTTTAGGAAAATTATAAAGTGTAACAAGGATTGTAGCAACCGCAAAAACAGAGATGCGGCGTTCTGCCAATTCCGTTGCTGGGACGGGCGAATCCTTTGCACCTTTGACTGGCAAAAGGTATGATAGAGATATCCTGCCTATTACGAGGTAACGTAAATGGATACAAACATGGGAAAGCTCATCAAGTCTTTACGTGTCGGCAAAAGGAAAACACTCAAGCAAATATCTGAAAAAACAGAACTCTCCATAAGCTTTTTGTCACAGGTGGAGCGGGGGAAATCCTCGATCACGCTGGAATCACTAAAGAAAATTTCAGAAGCGCTGGATGTCAGTCCGAGCTATTTTTTCGCGGATGCACCTGCCCAATCGAAAACCAAGCTGAGAAGGGGAGGCCATACGTCTGTCCACAACCACCCCTCTCCTTTTATTTACGAGGATCTGTCCGGCGATCTCGAAAATCCTGCGATGGAGCCGATTCTGGTCACACTCAAGCCTCATGATGAGAAGGGGACCCCATTTGTGCACAAAGGTCAGGAGTTCGTGTACGTTCTCGAAGGCGTACTCACCTTGCTGCTAGGGGAAGAGGAGCACGATCTGTACCCGGGAGACAGCATTCACATGGATTCTTCTACCCCCCACAATTGGTTCAATCGCACTCGGGAGATCGTTCGCTTTCTCTGTGTGAATTCGATGCGCACGTCATGAGAGGCTCGTACGCCCCTTGCTATTATCTATCGTATCTGAGGTGGAATTCTTGTCTCTTCAACCGAATTATTTTCAACAGTATCAGAACGCTGATATCGATGAATTAGCCGATGTGATTGGAGAGCTGCTGCAAAATCCGATAACGATCGAGGACGCTGATCACAAACTCATCGCGTACAGCTCGCATGGAGAAAGCACGGATCAGGCGCGCTGGTCGACGATCATGGGGCGCAGGGTTCCGGAGAAAGTACTGACGCGTCTTTGGAAAGACGGTGTTTTCCAGGCGCTGCTGACGCAGGACGATCCGGTACATGTACCGGCAAAGGATGAAATCGGTCTGGGAAAGCGGGTGGCCATCGCAATCCGCCGCAGTAGTGATGTACTGGGCTACATTTGGGCGCAGGAAGTGAACCGGCCGATTACAGAAGGTGACGATGAAATCCTGCGTCAGGCTGCTCGCGCGGCTGTGTCGAGGCTGATGCAGCGGCAGGGGAAGCGCAAAGCGGAGGAACAGCGGAGAAAAGAGTTTTTGTGGGAGCTTCTGCTTGGCAATCATACGAGTGAAGTCGCGATCAGGCAAAAAGCAGACAGCTTGCAGATGCAGCTGCCTGCTTCTTACCTGATTTGTGTGGTCGAGGCAGCGGGTGCGTCGAGGCTCGATCAGTATTTGTACCCGCTGATGATGCGCGACAAGCTGTACTGGGTCGTTGACGGTTCACAAATCATCCTGCTGATCGGTCTCACGGAGGCTGGCGCCAAAAAGGATCAGAGCGACGTGCTGATCCGCAAAGTGAGGCAATTTCTGTCCGACTCGCTGGAAAAGCTGGAAGCGCACGTCAGCGAGGGACAGGTCACGGCTGGATATGGCCTTTCGTACACGGCGTACACGGACATCGTGAAAAGCTATCGGGAAGCTCTTCATTCCGTAAAGGTGAAAAAGCTTTTTCCGCGTGAGACGGACAGCATTCACGGGTATCACGAGCTCGGAATCTATCGCTACCTGCTGCAGGTAAAGCAGTGGGAAGAGGAGCAGGGCTACCGCAACGAGCGTATCGAGCAGCTCAAGCTGTACGACAGGGACAACCAGACGGCCATGCTGGAGACACTGGAGACGTTTTTGGACGCAGCAGGCAAAGTCAATGTGACGGCGCAGCGCCTGCATGTGCATATCAACACATTGAGCTATCGACTTCGCCGGATCGAAGAGATCATCCGAGTGGATCTGGAGAACATGAATCAGCGTGCTGCGCTCTATCTGGAGCTGAAAATGGAGAAGTTAAATAGCGAACGGTAGTTCGTTTGTGAATTTTCACAAACAAGAGGACGACAAGATTAAAGGAATCCCCAAGGAAATGGACGCAAAAAACGCTGTACAATGATACCAATCTCACCAAATCGGCGTTTCCAAGGAGGACTACCTATCATGATCGTCGGAATTGCGAAGGAAATTAAAAACAACGAAAATCGCGTAGCCATCACCCCAGCTGGTGTAGCAGCGCTTGTACAAAACGGACACAGCGTACTCGTAGAAAACAACGCAGGTCTGGGCAGCGGCTTCACAAATGAAGACTATGCGGCACAAGGCGCCAAAATCGTTGACACGGCTGCAGAAGTTTGGGCTGCCGAGATGGTCATGAAAGTAAAAGAGCCACTACCATCTGAGTACGGTCATTTCCGCGAAGGCCAAATCCTGTTCACGTATCTGCACCTGGCTCCAGAGCCTGAGCTGACTCGTGCGCTGATGGAGAAAAAAGTGATTGCGATCGCTTACGAAACCATTCAGCTCGACAATGGTGCATTGCCGCTTTTGATGCCAATGTCTGAAGTAGCAGGCCGCATGTCCGTACAAATCGGTGCGCAATTCCTCGAAAAACAATACGGCGGTAAAGGCGTATTGCTCGGTGGCGTACCTGGCGTTCCAAAAGGCGAAGTAGTAGTAATCGGCGGCGGTATCGTAGGTACGAATGCAGCGAAAATGGCGCTCGGACTGGGTGCAAACGTGACGATCCTCGACGTAAACGCTGATCGCCTGCGTCAACTCGACGACCTGTTCCAAGGCCGCGTGCAAACACTGATCTCCAACTCCTTCAACATCGCAAACGCTGTGAAAAAAGCTGACCTTTTGGTAGGGGCCGTTCTGATCCCTGGCGCTCGTGCTCCTCGTCTCGTAACCGAAGAGATGGTAAAAGACATGACTCCAGGCTCCGTAATCGTAGACGTAGCGATCGACCAAGGTGGTTCCATCGAAACGATCGACCGCATCACGACTCATGACAACCCAACGTATGAAAAACACAGCGTGATTCACTACGCAGTAGCAAATATGCCAGGTGCGGTTGCTCGCACTTCCACACTGGCTCTGACCAACGTAACCGTACCTTATGCGGTTCAACTGGCAAACAAAGGCTACGCGCAAGCGATCCGCGACAACAAAGCACTGGCAAAAGGCGTAAACGTCATCGACGGAAAAGTAAGCTACAAAGCAGTAGCGGACGCTCACAACCTGCCATATGCTTCTGTTGAAGAAGTACTGCTCGTGAAAAACTAAGCTGCCAATCTAAAACATATAAGCCAACAGCCTGCCCTTGAAGAATGAACTGCACCCCGTCAAGTAGACAGTACAAATAAGTAAAAGTTTTAAGCGGCCTTAGTTCTGAATTCCGTGGGACTGAGGCCGTTTAACTTTGC
>NZ_RHHP01000057.1 GCF_003710815.1 Brevibacillus centrosporus | reverse complement strand
CTCACCCGTCCGCCGCTAGCCCCTGAAGGGACTCGCTCGACTTGCATGTATTAGGCACGCCGCCAGCGTTCGTCCTGAGCCAGGATCAAACTCTCCAATAAAGTTTGTATCTGGTTCAAAGCTGGCAAATCATTTAATGATAGACTCATCAACGCTTTCGCTGTTCAGTTTTCAAAGAGCATCTGTTTTTCAGTCAAGCTCTCTTCGAGCGACTTTTCTATTATACTTCGTTACCTAAGTGATTGCAAGAAGTTTTTTGAAAAACTTTTTCAATCAGTATTGGGCACCGAATAAATAGTATCGATTGAGAATCGCGAGTCATTAACTTCTTAGCTGCTTATGCATGACTTCGTTTGCTTCTCTCTAGCGACAAGAAGTATCGTAACATGTTGGCCAAACAAATACAATACCTATTTTCATTTTTATTGAATTTTTTTAATCGTAGTTGATTCATTCTCTTACTATGCCTCTGTTAGCTCCACGCTAATAGGCCTGTTTAGCTTCAACGACTAACCTCTTCACCATTTGGCGTCAATAAGTACGTGATAAGAATCACGCATGATATTCACTATAAGTAAAAAACACAAGGCGCAACTGAATCTACGCCTTGTGTTTTTTACTTTTCGAGTACCTTTACAATAGATAAGTGCCGGGAGTCGACCAAATTAATAATTCTTCCACCTGTCTCTACCATAGGTCGGGTCGGTTGATTTCGATCCGTAAATACAATTTTTCCAATCGTACCATCACTCAGCTCTACAACTGTTCCAGCTGCAAACTGAGTAATTCCATCGACAAATGCACGCACGATGTACGGATCAAGCTTGCCAAAGCTGTCCTGCACCAATTGTTCAACTACCATATAAGGAGACTGGGCCTTCTGATAAATCCGATCTGAGCACATCGCGTGATACATATCCGCAACTGCAACAATTTTGCTGTACAGATGCAGTTTTGTTCCTGGCAATCCGAGCGGGTAACCAGAGCCATCCTCTCGCTCGTGATGCTGCAGAGCGGCCAGAGCCACACCCTCGCTTAAACCGTGAGACGCTTTAATAATCTGGTATCCGTACACGGTATGTTTTTTCATCTCTTCAAATTCTTCTGTCGTCAATTTACCCGGTTTTTGCAGAATTCGCCGATCGATCTTGGTCTTGCCTACATCGAGCAGAGTCCCCGCTAGAGCTACCTGCATCCATTCTTTCTCCGGCACCTTGATCCACTTCGCGATCATATACGAGATAATACCTACTGCAATCGCATGTTCATACGCATAGCTATCCATCTTTGCAAAATGGCGCAAAGACAGCATAACTTGCGGTTGAGACTGGAATTGGGAGAGAATCGGTGCGACCACTTCCCTCACTTCCATCACAGGTATATTATCGCCACCTTGTACACGGATCAACAGGTTTTTAAGTGTCGAAACTGCATTCTCAAAAGACTGCTGAAAAGCTTCCGGTCGATCGGTTCTATCCTTCCGAGCCTTGGCAGCAGCTACCTCTTGTTGTACCGCTTCCTTTTGCACAGACGGTTCTACTCCCGTCGCCTCTTCCTGCTCCTCGATCATTACCTGCTTAATCATAAAGGCATTCAGGTATTCGATATCTTTTTCATAGAGCGCTGTGCCCTTCGAAAATAGCAAGCCGCCCAATGTCGTATGTACTTCTTCCGCTAATTTTGATCCTGTGCTCAGTTGTTTCACGTCCACGATGGGCACGCTGGTCACCATCCGTTCCAACATGATAAATAGTAGTATATAGTTCTCTATTCCCAATTTTATATTAGATTGAAACCAATTGCAGGAAAAATCGCTATTTTTCTTACACATGACATAGTGAAGGGCACTCCCTCTATGAAAGGAGTGCCCCTTATTTACCGCTAATTATTCCTCTTCATTTGGCTCAATCGGATCGTCATTCGTACCTGGATCCATTTCCATATCGACGCCTTCATCGATCATCTCGTCTGCTCCAAAATCCTCATCCGCTTCCAATCCGTCGTTTTCTTCGTCCTCATCGTTTGGCGGACACTTGGCAACAGAGCCAACCTGCTCGTTTTCGCCCAAGCGGATCAATTTAACCCCTTGCGTATAGCGGCCCATGACGGAAATTCCCTTCATTTCCGTACGGATAATTATTCCCGAAGTCGTGATGATCATCAGGTCTTCTTCTGGTTCCACTACTTTCAGTCCTACTACGTGTCCACTACGCTCGGTTACATTGTGTGTCTTGATCCCTTTACCACCGCGGCTTTGGATGCGATACTCGTCTACTGGAGTGCGTTTTCCATATCCGTTAGCCGTAACGATCAACACTTCTGCGTTCGGCTTGATTACGTCCATATCGATAACATCATCGTCGTCGTCCAGCGTGATCCCTTTTACCCCGGTAGCATTACGCCCCATCGTGCGGACATCGCTTTCCTTGTAACGAACGGACATACCATTTTTGGTACCCATGATGATCTCTTGGTTGCCATCAGTCAGACGCACCCCGATCAACTCGTCATCCTCGCGCAGATTGACCGCAATCAGCCCGCCTTTTCGGATATTCTCGTACGATTCGAGTGTAGTCTTTTTGATAATCCCTTTTTTGGTAGCAAAGAACAGGAAGCGCTCTTGATCAAACTCCTTCACCGGAATAACAGCACTGACCCGCTCACCTTTTTCAATCTGAATCAGGTTAATGATCGGCGTACCTTTTGCCGTCCGGCTGAGATCTGGAATCTCGAAGCCCTTCAAACGGTATACCTTCCCTTTGCTCGTAAAGAACATGATGTAGTCATGGGAATTGGTAATGTACAGATGCTCGACAAAGTCATCATCCTTGGTACCCAGCCCCTGGATTCCCCGTCCTCCGCGTTTTTGCGCACGGTACGTAGAGACAGGAAGACGCTTGATATACCCATCATGGGTCAGTGTAATGACCACGTCTTCTTCTGGAATCAGGTCGGCATCCTCAATATGATTTTCATCAACCGTGATGATTGTGCGTCGGTCATCTCCGAATTTCTCTTTGATTTCCTCAAGCTCATAACGGATAATGCCGTAGATTTTGCCTTCGTCTGCGAGGATCGAGCGCAACTCTGCGATTCTCGCCATCAGTTCCTGGTACTCGTTTTCGATCTTTTCCCGCTCCAAGCCGGTCAGGCGTTGCAGACGCATATCAAGAATCGCCTGTGCCTGCTCATAGCTCAAGCTGAAGTTGGTCATCAGTCCATCGCGTGCTTCTTCCGTTGTTTGGGAAGCGCGAATCAGGCTGATGATCTCGTCAATATGATCGAGCGCGATACGCAAACCTTCCAAGATGTGCGCACGTGCTTCTGCTTGCTTCAGATCGTATTCCGTACGTCTGCGAATAATTTCACGCTGATGCTCCAAGTAGTAAAAGAGCATGTCGCGCAAATTCAATACGCGTGGACGACCATTTACGAGAGCAAGCATGTTCACGCCAAAGGTAGTCTGCATTTGGGTATGCTTGAACAGGTTGTTCAAAACAACCTTTGGAATCACGTCGCGACGCAGCTCCATGACGATCCGCATCCCTTTGCGGTCAGACTCATCGCGCAAATCGGTAATGCCTTCGATTTTCTTTTCACGAACCAGCTCAGCGATTTTCTCCACGAGTCTGGCTTTGTTGACTTGATAAGGAATTTCCGTCACAATAATGCGCGGTTTTCCTTTTTCTTCTTCAATCAGTGTCTTGGCGCGCATGATGATCGAGCCTCGACCTGTTTCGTAAGCACGTCGAATTCCACTGTAGCCGAGGATTTCCCCAGCAGTAGGGAAGTCAGGACCTTTCACGATCCTCATCAGCTCAGGAATAGTAATATTCGGGTTGTCGATCATAGCTGTTACGCCATCGATCACTTCTGTCAGGTTATGTGGCGGGATATTTGTCGCCATACCCACGGCAATACCACCCGATCCGTTGACCAGAAGGTTCGGAAACCGGGAAGGCAAGACAGCAGGCTCTTCTTTACGCCCGTCGTAGTTTGGAACAAAATTGACTGTTTCTTTATCAATATCGCGTAAAAGCTCAAGAGCAATCTTAGAAAAGCGAGACTCGGTATAACGCATTGCCGCTGCCGGGTCACCGTCAACAGAACCGAAGTTCCCTTGACCTTCAACCAGCATGTAGCGCATGTTAAAATCTTGTGCCATCCGGACCATTGCTTCATAAATCGAAGAGTCACCATGTGGATGGTAATTCGCCATTACTTCCCCGACCGTGTTTGCCGATTTACGGAAGGCTTTGTCAGGAGTAAGGCCCATGTCATGCATGGCATACAAAATACGCCTGTGTACAGGCTTGAGTCCGTCTCGAACATCAGGCAATGCCCGACTCACGATAACGCTCATCGCATAGCTGATGAACGACTCTTTCATCTCTTGGCTAATATCGACTTTTGGAAACCGAGCAGTTTCTTCTGCCATAAAAGGTAAACCTCCAACTGGTTATCGCAATACTTCATTATACCATATAGAAAGACGACACGTCCAAAAAATCCGGTTATTTCCGCTGATTGTCGCTGATTCCATTCGCTATAACCGACTCTATTCCCTTTCTAAGGCGATCCCCTATATATTTCCAGAAAATTCCCGATTTTACGGCTCTGCCTTCAAGAAAAAACCCCAAAACGGTTCAAGAAGAAACCGCTTTGGGGGTAGAAGCCTTTTTGGATTGTCGTACTACATAAAAGAGATAAATGATCAGGTAGAGAATCATCGCAAATAGTGAATAACGATACATCATGGCGAACCCAGTCTGCTTAGCGATCGCGCCCAAGATCATCGCTCCCCCGCCAATCCCAAGATCAAACGCGGAAAAGAATGTCCCTGTAGCAGCACCTCGTCGGGAAGGATCCACGCGTTGAATCGTCCACGCCTGCAAGGATGGCTGCACTGAGCCGGCTCCTATGCCGAACAAAATCGCAGCAGCAATCAATCCAAGCTCCGTCGTACTGTAGGATAGAACAACTACAGCGATCCCTGTCAGGACACCACCTGGCATTAACACCCAGAACGGTCCCTTTTTATCAAACAGCTTTCCTGCCAGCGGTCGCACCAGCATCAGCGAGATCGCATTGAAGAGAAAGTACAGTCCTACATTTTCTATGCCTACTTCCTGGCCAAACAGGGTGATAAAGCTTACAACGCCCCCGTACATCACACCCGTCAGTAATGCTAGCAACGCTGGAAACAGTGCTTTTTTCTCAAACAGACCTCCACCTGCCGCAGCAAACGGTTGTGTCATTCCGATTGGAGCTTTAATTTCAGCCATTCTCGTCAATATCATCGCAACACCGGTCAATCCTCCTGATATTCCAAAGAGCCAGCCATACCCAAAGGATTGAGAAACCGAAAGCCCGATCAACGGTCCTACTGCCATCGCTAGGTTTGTAAACATCCCGAAGTATCCCATGCCTTCACCCCTGCGCTCAGCAGGAATAATGTCGGATACAATCGTTCCATAGGTTGTAGTGACGATGCCCCAGCCAATTCCGTGTACAAAGCGCAAGGCAAGTACCAGAGCAACGCTCGCCATCCAATAGTACCCGAACACAGAAAACAAAAAAATGGCGAGACCACTCAAGAGAACGGGTCTTCTCCCCATCGAGTCCAGGGCTTTCCCGGTAAATGGCCGCACCAGCAAAGCGGAGACCGTGAAAAGGCTCACTACAAGAGCTACAGCCAGTTGGTCTCCCCCTTTATCTGTAATAAATACCGGCAACGTTGGAATCAGCATCTGAAAAGCAACGAATAGCATAAAGTTGGACATCGCGAGTATGATAAACTCCTTCGTCCACAGTGCATTTCCCTCTTTCAATCCTCTCACTTCCCATACCGCTTTATTTTATATACATTATTATTTATTAAGTATGTATATGTCAATCATTTGACTGCCCGAAAATATTTTTCTCGACATTTCCTCACTCATTCCCCTCGTTTTTCCCATCAATTTCTCATACTTCCGCTCTACCATAGTACTCGTACAACCAATACCATAACGGGGAGTGAACGACCCATGAAAAAAATTCTTTCTGTCTCTTTGTTAACCACCAGCTTACTTGCGAGCAGCGCAGGAATCATTCATGCAGAAGATAAGTCTGCAAAAGAGCCTAAGCTAAAGCAAACTGTTGAATATCAGCAGCTGCAAACCCTGCAAACACAAACGAAAGAGCTAAATACGGATTTAAAAGCTCAAGGGGAAAAGAACAAAGCACTCTGGGATTCCCTTAGAGGCGACATTCCGCAAGAAGTACTTGATGCCGTAAAAGCAGCAATGACCGATCTGAAACCGATTCGCGAGGAAAACAAAGCTCTCACCGTTCAGCTAAAAGAAGCGAAACAAGCCAAGGACAAAGAAGAGGTCGCATCCCTTAAAGCTGAGATCGAAGCCAACCACCAGACGATCGAAGCCAAGCTATCCCCCATCGCTGATCAGATTGCTCAAGTAAAAGAAGGGAAAAAGAATTTGAAGGAGCCTCTGGCTGAAGTCAAACCGATTCGTGACGCCAAGAAAGCCAATAAAGAAGAAGCCCAGCAGCTCAAACAACAAATCAAAGACACGGTTGCTTCCGCAAAAGAAGCTTTCAAAAGTGGTGACACGGCTTGGCAATCTTCTCTGAACGAAGCCAAGGATTTGACCGAGCAGCTGAATTCACTGAAATCGGAAATACTGTCGCAGAAGGTATCTATTTTCGAGGCTTTGCAATAAACCAAACACTTGCTATAGATGGCAGCTCCGTTTGAAAATCGGGGCTGCTTTTCTATGGAATGCTTCCCTTGAAGAAGTATGGGAAAAGTGTGGGAAAACCTCCATAATCTCTGCTTGCCACCTATTCTGATGTACAATAACAGATGAACAAGTAAGTCTCGGAGGTACTCTCATGAAGCCCTATTCCATTGCAATTGTTGATGATGATCCGAATATCAGGCAAATCGTAGAGGCCTATTTGCGAAAAGAAGGTTATTTGACTACAAGCGTGCAGTCTGCGGAGGAAGCCTTGCACTTAAAGGAGACGCAGCCACCCGACTTATGGATTTTGGATATTATGCTGCCGGGTATGAACGGCTATGAATTTTGCCGCCGCATCCGGATGGAATCGGAAAAGCCCATCATCATGATTTCCGCCCGGGACGAGGAAGTAGACAAGATTCTCGGCCTAGAATTGGGAAGTGATGATTACTTGACGAAGCCGTTCAGCCCGCGTGAACTCGTAGCACGTGCCAACCGTGCACTGCGTAGATGGGAACAAATGATACAACGTGGTGACCTGAACTCGAGCGCTGATCATCAAATAACGATAGCCTCGCATCAAAGTGAGCTCCTGGTGCTAGATAAACAACGGCGGCTTGTCTACTCGTGCGGTGAAGAAGTCGAGGTGACGTCGAAGGAGTTCCAAGTGCTTTCTCTTCTTACTGAACATCCAAACCGCGCCTTCTCCCGTGATGAATTGCTCACACTTGTGTGGGGAGACGATTACTTCGGCAGCGATCGTGTAGTCGATGACTTAATCAGGCGGATCCGCAAAAAACTGGACAAAATCCCGTTAGAGACTGTTTGGGGATTCGGCTACCGCTTGCGATCTACGGAGAGGGCAACAGAGGGATGAGTCTTCAAGCACGGATTACGTTGATGTTTGGTTTGTTACTGTTAGTAGTAACCTCTATTTCTGCGGGCCTGATTCATTCGTTTTTGCTTGAAAATATGATTGAACAGCAACGAAATGAACTGACTATAAAAGGACAAGCCTGGATCGACAAAAACAACAGAGAATCTGAAGCCATAAAACCCGAATCTATAGCAGAGCTTGCCAGGCAGTTCGTTTCTAACCGTAAAGTAGAGGTTTTGCTGCTTGGTAAAAAGAAAAAGGTCCTGTATACCACTCTACCTTCCTCAAATCTGAATAATTGGTTGGATGCTTTGGAGAGAAAAGCAGAAAAGCGAAAGGACAAGAACATCTGGATTATTGGCAAAGACGATTACGTCTTGGTCAATCTTCCTTTTAAAAATGACGAAAAGCAGAGATTGATCCTAGCCTCCCCTGTCCGCGGACTGAAGGAGGCTAGGATGGAGCTGACGCAAAACATTATTGTCATTTTGGTAATCGGTACAGTTGCTACGATTCTTCTCAGTTATTTTATAACGAAAAGTACAGTGCGACCCCTGAACCAGTTGGTGAAAGAAATTAAAAAAGTACAGTTCCGCCGTTTTTCTGAAGTCCGTCATGTACCTGCACGCGGCGAAATAGCAGAGGTATCTGAGAGCGTTTACTCCATGGCTCAAGAGCTGGATCGCTTTCATGAGATTCAGCGCCAGTTTTTACAAAATGCCTCCCATGAATTAAAAACTCCTCTGATGTCCATCCAAGGATATGCAGAGGGGATTCGAGATGGTATTTTTACAGACAAGTCCGCTGAGCAAGGGATCGATGTCATCGTCGCGGAAACCAATCGATTGAAGCATATCGTAACTGAAATCATCCTGCTCGCGAAACTGGAAAGTGAAGAAGATCTATTTCATCCTGCTTACTACTCCGCCACAGAGTTGGTCGAACAGGCCGTAGAACGATTACGCCCCATCATGCTGCAGCAGAATGTGACCATCAGCATCCGCAATAATGGTGTGGATCCTATTCTCTACGTTGATGAGGGGAAGACCCTTCAAGCATTACTCAATATTATTGGAAACGCCCTCCGCCATTCCGAGGAGCATATTGAGGTAAGGATTGAGTCTGGAAAGCGTCATGCGACTATCGAAGTTTTAGATGATGGTGAAGGAATTCCTGCTGATCTGCTGCCACACCTGTTTCATCGCTTTGTAAAAGGAAAAATCGGAGATGTTGGCCTTGGACTGGCCATTTCCAGAGCAATTGTCGAGCGCTCTGGAGGAGCGATCGAAGTCAAAAACGGGCATGTCGCTGGTGCCATCTTTCGTATCCTTCTCCCTCTCCATCCTGTTGCTCAAAACTAACACCCGAGGCAATCTTTCGCCCTCGGGTGTTCTTTACTTCCTAGCCACTATCCTATTCCATAGCAATAAAAAAACCATCCTCTATGGATGGCTGCCTCGTGCCTTCAAAACTGGATCTGCATGTTTGCTAAGAGTGTGGATAAGTC
>NZ_RHHP01000056.1 GCF_003710815.1 Brevibacillus centrosporus | reverse complement strand
CCCTGCGGATAATCAAACATTGGCGGAAGGCAACAAGCTGACGGTCCAGGGCTCAGCAACGGAAGCAGACAACGGGAATGTCGTCACGATTTACGGCCAAATTAACAGCCAGCCAAGAAGGGCACTCCATTCGCAGGTATCGAATGGCAGCAGCCCTATTTCT
This sequence comes from Brevibacillus centrosporus, assembly GCF_003710815.1. Classification (GTDB taxonomy): domain Bacteria; phylum Bacillota; class Bacilli; order Brevibacillales; family Brevibacillaceae; genus Brevibacillus; species Brevibacillus centrosporus. The sequence continues at coordinate 5,064 of NZ_RHHP01000056.1, read as the reverse complement.
TTTGCAAAAGATCTTGTATTCACCGGCGACCGCATCTATTTCGAGGGAGTAGATATCTCAGGGCCACTGACAGAGGGAACAACAAACACCTTGAAAGTGTGGGCCGAAGATGATCAGCAGGGGAAATCGAACGAGGTAACGAGATCTTTTTCGATCCAGATCAATGATCCTCCAACCATCACTGTTGACCCGTACACCCCAACTCAGACGGGGCTGATCGAGCCAGATACTATCACCTTGTCGGGAAATGCAACTGATCCGAACGGGAACACAATGACGGTAACGGGCCAGCTGAATAGTGGTGCTGCCCAAACACTCCTGAATGGCGTGGCAAGCGGAGCATGGTCTTACACATTCCCTGTTAGTTCACTGCAATCTGGAGCTAATACAGTTACCATTACGGCTACAGATCAGTTCGGGAAAGTAAGGGAAAAGAAATTCAATCTGACAAAAGCAGAGCAAAAGGTTCCTTTGAAGAAGGGGACGGCGCGTTATAAGGTGATTCCTCCACTCGGGACAGCTGAAGGTATTCTTGCTTGGTTAAAACGTGAAAAAGGCGATCTTTCAGTTGAATCCTATGCGTCATTTGTGGATGCAGGGCAGCAGGAGAATTACGCAGCGTGCATGGTATCCAGCGTCGATCTTACTCCAGATATCGCTGAGGACGAGATTGTATATTCAACATTCAATGGTGCTAAGGCAGACATTATGTTCAAACAGATCTTCTTGCGGACAAATACGGCTTCAACACAAGCAGCTACTAGCCTAGTGGGGGCGATTGAGTAATGAAGTACAGAAAGCGAAACCCTGATGGAACACTTGGGGACTGGGTTGAAACACCCTGGAGTCAACAACAATTAGCACCTGAAATGCTAGCTGCTCTTGAGGCGATCGTTATGATGCAAATGGAGACGGAGGACTTAAAGTCTGAAATCGCAACACTAAAAGCTGAAATAGCTTCTTTGAAGGGGGGTGAATGACAATGATTAAACAGTACATGGTACCTGTTTACGCTCTGCTGGTGAAGTCTGGTGGGTGGGTAATCGAACCAACTGGTGCTGCAGGTGAGAAAGTGGTACCTGAGGAATATCGTTTGCCGGTTGCTGAATACCTGGCTGCACAAAATGCGTAACGCTCTTTCCAAAAAGAGAGGGCGTTTTTTCATGGGGGCTGCTGTTGCGGCTCCCTTTTCATGTTTGCCCCAAGGGGGTGAGGAGGGCGGCCAGCCGTGGATGAAATCAAAGATTTGCAAAAGGGGATTACCGAGATTCTGGTGGCAATCGGCAAGATCGAGACTGAGATCAAGCAGCTATCCAGTATGTCAGGGAAATTAGAACAGACAGAGAAAATGGCCATCGAAGCCCTGCAGAGTACAAAGGCTGCTCACAAACGCTTGGACGATATGTCTAAGCAGATTGAAGCATTGGAGAAGAAAATTGAGGAAGACAAGAAGGGCGGCAAGGACGACAAGAAATGGCTGGTAGGTACCGCACTCGCCTTGGTTGCTATTGTCTTGAACTTCCTGAAAGGTGGAGGAACACATTGAGTGAAACAGATTTGCTAGTACTGGCTAAACAATACATGGCGGATAAAGCCCTTATCGTCGTAGTTGTTCTCCTGTTCATCGGCTACTTCTTGAAAAGAACGCCAAAGGTGGCAGATTGGATGATTCCGTGGGCGCTGATCATCGTCGGGATCGTCATGGCATGCGGCCTGCTAGGGGCATTCAGTGTAGTGAACGTGGTGCAGGGTATCTTGGCTTCGGGCATCGCCAACTTGACGCATCAGCTATGGAAGCAGACGACAGACAAACGGGAGAGTGATCAGTAATGCAGGCTCGTAGCCCCGCAAACATCAAGGGGATCGATGTATCCCACCACCAAGGAGCGATCGATTGGAAGAAGGTCGCAGCGGACGGCGTGAAATTCGCCTTTATCAAAGCGACCCAGGGAACAAGCTTCGTCAGCCCGACGCTAGTGAAGAATGCGAAGGCGGCTGCGGCAAACGGAATTAAAGTCGGCTATTACCACTTTGCGGAGCCGGATCAAAGCCCAACAGCCCAGGTAGACCACTTCCTTAAGACGATCCAGGGGCTACCGATCGACTTACCGCTAATCTTGGACATCGAGGGAGACAACGACTGGACTCCTGCCACGGCCAACGCTTTCTCGGCGAGTTTCATGGCCTATTTGCAACAAAAGACAGGCAAGGTGCCAATGCTTTATACAGGGGCCTATTTTGCCAAGAGCAAGCTCACCAATAAAGAGCTGGGCAAATACCACTTGTGGGTGGCTCATTACGGCACGGACGACCCAATGGACAACCCTACATGGAGCCGTTGGGCCGTCTTCCAATACACTAGCAGCGGCAAAGTTGCTGGCATCGCAGGTAATGTCGATATGAACGTAATGGAGATGAGCTTTTGGACAGAATGGACGAATCCACAGAAGGTGGAAAAACCTGTGGACAAGCCGGTTGAAATACCTGCATGGAAAAAGCAGGACCATGACGAATTACTAAAGGCAGGGCTGCTGACATCGGATCATACTGCCAGCTTGGATGAGGCAGTTCCACAATGGATGCTGTTCGCGTTGCTTAATCGTCTCCGCAAGGGTGAGACGGTGCCACAGGAACAGCAGCCTACGCCAGTACCAAAGCCAGATCCAGAACCGGTACCGACTCCGCAACCACCTTCTCTTTTAGAATGGGTAGAGGTCGAGCGGCGTACCGCACTGGCTTCGGTGCAAATTACCTTCGGGACAGCTGGACGCGGTTCTGGTACCCTGCTCCCCGGTGGTTACGTGCTGACAGCCAAACATGTGGGTAATGGCATCGATACGATTAAGGTCCGCACGAAAGCAAATGGCACCATTACAGCCAGCCTGGTAGGTGTTCATCCGGGTTATAAAGGCGAAGACGGTAAGCTTGTCAACGTGGACGTAGCCTTGTATCGGGTGACAGATACCAAACTACAGAACGCGCTACCTTCGCTGCCACTCTCAGCCCAAGGTGTCACATCCGGACAAGAACTACTTGCCGTTGTGCATGGCGATACGTTTGGAAAGGTTAAGCGAGGTGCGGTGGATCGCCCCTCAATCAGCACGTCTATTCCTCCGACTCCCTGGGAGTTCGACTCTTCGATCGACGGAAACCCAGGAGATAGCGGAGGAGCTGCTATCAATCAATACGGTGAGGTGATTGGTGTGATCGTACAGGAAACACCCGTGACTGTGAAGATAAGCGGGAACTGGACGCGCGTCAACGGATCAGAAGCGGTCAACGTTACACACTCAGTTGTGGCTAATTGGCTCAAACAGTTCCTGTAGAGACGGAAGCTCTCACTGTTTCACCTACCCTTGCTGGCGCTGATCAATACCTGTTTCCGCGCGTCTGGACAATGATCTGTCGATGAAACCCTGTTCTTCCGAATGGATGGATTGATAAGGATCAGGCGCACTACTCCCATCACGGCTGTACGGGTTTGGGCTTGAACTGGTGCTGAGGGTGCTATTGTTACCGCTTGAAGATGATGGCCCGCCAGTCGAGCCGCCTCCTGAATTGGACATGGGTAATACCTCCTAGCTTGTTTTATGTATGCCCATACAAGGAATGACACATGCGCAGCGGGCGTCTGGCTATGAAGCTGTCAACGTTGTTCATCCGGTCGTAGCCGACTGGCTCAAACAATACTTGTAATCCCTCTGGTGGAGAAATCCACTGGAGGGTCTTTTCTATTTTCTGGGGGAAATGTATGATAGAGAAAAAGGCGGTGATAGAATGGCATACCACATTTTAAGGGATCTTGGAGAGCGTCCAATTACTTCTCTTATTGACGATGGTGATAGGATTTCACCAGCGCACTTTGACGGTGGCGAACGACCAATTCTAGTATTTACTGATGCTGGACCAAGATGGTGCCTGATCGATGGTGGAGAACGCATTTTTCCAGTATCGTTTGATTTTGGGGAGAGAGGACAAATTGTATTTTTCGAGACAGACCCCGATTGGAGTTTGGATGGTGGAGAACGAGGGATTGTTGCGCTCGATTGCACTGATCCTGAATGGTGTCTGGATGCTGGAGAAAGAGGTATGTTCGCGACCGGTCCGAATTGGTCTTTTGACAGCGGTCCTAAGTGGCATCACTTCGGCCCTCCAGAAGGGAACGGAGGTCCGCAACCCATAACGCTTAGCCCGGGCGAGCAAGACGGGACGACATTCTTGTTTGGCGGGCCGGGAGAAAACAACAGCCCCTACACGTTGAGAGATACCGGCCCTGAATGGGAGCTAGGTCCGTATGAACCAAATCAGAAGTTGTTCGGACCTCCAGAAGGAGACGGCGCTGCACTTTCCGTTGGCCTTACTAAGGATAGACATGCTAGTCAACTGCATTAGAGAAGACGAATGCCCTTCAACGGACTTTAACCGACGAAGGGCATTTTTTTATCACTTTGCACGTACCATGTTCACGAGGCCTTGGTCAATCTGATGACGAGAAAGCGGATGTTGCTTCATCGCGTCCAACACCTTCGAGGTATCGATAGCTAAGTAGTGCTCCAACGTTGACACATGCGCGTGGCCGCTTATTTCCTTCAGAATGAATAGATCTACACCCTGTTTGTGCAGGAACGTCAAGCAGCTACGTCTGAGCGCGTGTAGGCTCAACCCATCCTTGTAGATGCCCAATTTCTTCACGTATCCCTTGAATAGCCAATCTACCCCTTTTCGGCTGTACTGCTGTCCATATTGCGTCAGAAACAACGTCTCATCGTCGGGTCCAGTTACGAAATATTTACGACCGCATTTATACCGGCTGATGGTAGATCTGCTTTCGTTTTTGATTGCTTCGTCGTATACGATTCCCGTCTGCATATAAAGCTGTAGCGCATTAGCAAGCTGTGGGATCATAGGAATGATCCGATCCTTTCCACCTTTCCCATCCCGGACATGAATGTAATTCTCCTCAAAATTCACATCATAGGTTTTAAGGTTGATCAGTTCGCTAACACGGATCCCGGTGTACAGAAATGTCGCAAAGAGAGCGTAGTCTCGAACAGCGTACTTTCC
>NZ_RHHP01000055.1 GCF_003710815.1 Brevibacillus centrosporus | reverse complement strand
CTTCAGTGCCATGGGTGCCACTTCGAAATATTTGAAACCTTTTCGATACAGCGCCATTCTAACGCCCCATCCGATACCACCGAGCTGGATAGCCTGCTGAGAAGAAAAGCCGAAGCCTTCGATGCAGATGATATCCCCCGTCTGCACATGGTCCATGATTTCATCAACCAGTGTGGTCATTCGAATGGGGTCCTGGCTACCGATCCCCGTAAGCTCCTTCTGCTTGACTACATTTCCCTGCTTGTCCAGTGCGACGAATCCCGTTTTGGTTGACGGGTCGATTCCGACAAATCGCATGTATGTTTCCCCTCTTCGAACTTTCTCTTTTGTTAAGCACTCAATCCAAGTCCCTTACACTTTATTTCGTTTGAACTTTACATATCCAGAAAAGAAGTGCGGGTCCTGTGCTTCGATTCGATCGACAGCCATTTTTGCGCGATTGGAAAGAATTTGTTCCGGATTTGGAAGTGCAAGAGCTTCGGATATTTTTTCGTAGCTGGAAAAGAAACTTAGTTCCTGAATTGCGAAAGCGAGTAGTTTGTACAACTGATATTGCACTTCTTCCTCTGGCGCTTTCGCATCCAGTTCACGTCCTGCTTGCATCCCGTTCCCTCCCATAGGCACCGATCCGTGCCGATCTTTATAAAATCTCTAACTGTAGCTTTTTACGTCGCTCCGAGAACAGCTTCGCTTTTGCCTCTTTCCGATCGATTGGGTAGATCGGTCGAACTGTGAAGCTGATCTCAATGTCCGTTCCTTTGATGAGTATTTCCGTGTACTCTTGAATCTTGTAAGCCTGTCCCTCGATGTAGTGGACGGTACCTAACTCGTACAATCTGAGACGCTCATTGTCATGCTTTGCCTTTACAAACGCTTCTACAGCATGCTGTTGTTTATAGGCTTTGTTCATCGAAAGAAAGTCTGTCTTAGTCAGATCCTGACATGTGAACCAGATGGTCAGTTCGTGACCATATAGTTTAAATCGCTCTATACCGAGAATGAGATAAGACTTATCTCGTATCTCGATAACGTCCCCGATCTTGTGCGGTTGCTTGAAGAGACGGGTGGTCGATTTTACCGTAGTAATTATCCGTTCCGTTCCCATGTACTACCCTCCCCTTATCACAAGTAATGTTTTGTTAAGACAAACGTTCTGTCAGTTCGTTGTATTCCTCTACCCATTCTCTAGGAATGGTCCGATTCACATTGAGATACCGAGCGATGGCAGATACGACCTCATCAAGTCTCTTTTCTTCCCAAATCTTTCGAGGCATGAGCCCTAATGGAGGTTTAATATCAGAACCCTTTTGCCAACTGGCTCCGCATCCGCACTCCCACCAGACGATGTTTCCGTTTTGTGTTGAGTACAATACTTCTCGGCTGCATTTACTGCACCGCATACCCATGGACATACCCCCTATTCAACAAACCGATTGTTTTGTAAACCCTTTAGCTCGATCTCGTACATCAAGCCATCGAATTGTATTGGTTTGTACCCTAGCTCGATTGCTTTTCGCAGCGATCCGTGATTGGCGTCTATGAGAGCGACAGGCTTGCCTTGTAAATGACCGCAGCAACTATTTAATGTTCGTACTCCTTGTTCGTTCAGCCAGACAATCTCATCCGCTATGCAATCATCTATTTCAATTTCAAACGGACATGGAGTGATCGTTACTGTTCTACGATTACCAGTCACGCACAATTGCTTCCCCTCCATTTAGCAAATCGTGTGGTTTGTTACTTCGCCCGTTCATACGTCACGTCATTGAACCAGAGACTCAGCAGGTATGCGCAGCCTTCCATTTTGTGTTCGTGCTTTGGTTCAAAGGATGCCATGCAAGCTTGGATGTGTCGCAATGCTTTCGCTTGGTCAATTCCCTCTTTTGGAACCCATTTGCAGTTCTTCAACCCGTAGAAGAACCAGTCTGATACAACTCTGACCCATTTATTGCTGCCGTACATCCCGAATCCGTCCGGAATGTCTGAATATGCCGGCAACAGTTTCATTACGCTGCCACCAAATACCGTATCAAGCTTTGTGACGTCCTGGACTTCCATCGATCATTCCACCTTTCCAAAATTACCGATTTGTTAAGTGCTTCCTACTGTCCAGATGCCTCAACCAGTTTTGTCATCTCATCCACATTTCTCTTGATCCTCTCAATCGCATGCTTCATATCAGGGTGCATTCCTTGGCCAAGCATTTCTACAACATCGTTCGGCCACCATCTGCGATTAGTATTAATACCTGCTTTCTCAGCTGCCTCTTTGATCTGAGTAAGCTGTTCACCTTTATTTCCGCCATATCTCAGCTCATCTTCCAACTCTTTGACCTTTGTCCTCAGTCCGCTGATCTCATCGAACAAACGGCCTTTAAAGTCCTGTCCGATTCGCAGACGTGCTTCTTTTTGTGTAAGGTATGATTCGATCATCTCCCGCCGATCGCTGAAAAACGGATGGCGGTCAGAGTCGGTTCGTGACAGAAGGATGTAATACAGCAGGTCAGCTGGTATATCGATCAGACGATATTTAGCTGGTCGTTTCGTTACAAGGGCGCCAGTATCAGGGTAATACCAGATAAGGCCAACCCCATCAGTTAGCTCCTCTGGCGCGATCAAGCCTTTCGGGCAGACAAAGCTGAAGCAGTGACAATGCGGCAGGTATCCCGGCCATTTTTCATCCTGCAAGAAGTCACTTCGGCTCACTTTGACCTCGTATCCAGTCAGGCGTGGCTTTGCCCAGCTCTTTTTGATTGCAAAAGCATCGAACTTCAGCAGTTCCTTATTGCTCCATGTCGCGCCGGTCTTTACTTCGGTAAGAAACAAATCATCCATATGGCGTTTGGACAGTGCCCGTTTGATCTCGTCGGCCTTGACATTCGACTTTCCTGCCATGAATTTCCCTCCCTAACTATTGTGGCAAGTCTACTTCTTGCCACTTCGCCCAATAATCGAAATCGTAGCCATCTTCGCGTGGCGTACTTTTTTTCATTTTTTCCTCGTCCACCACCACTAACGCCCTTTTGAGGACTGTGTAATCTTCAAAGTCGTCTTTGCTGCTGACTAATTCCACGTATCCGTCTTCATCTACACCTTCGCCCATAAGCCGATCTTTGGTCAGCTCATACTGTCCTTCTGCTTGCCCGATGGATTCATATTCCCTGCTGGACCAGGAATGGCTGTCGACCCTATATTTTTTCAAAGTCTTCAACTCCTTTTTCACAGTACACAAAATGTTAAATCGCGCACACCTCCGCGTTCATATCCGGGTCCGAGAAGCAGCCGCACCCGCCGATATCGAACATGTCAATCTGCTTTGGCTCTCGCTCATCATCGTAGTGAAGTTCCCTGATCGGGTATGGTTCACTCGACTTCTTCATGAAACTGTATTGCTTGATCTTCGCGTATTCATAGATTGCCCCGGCCGCTGGATGAATGTACAGTTTCGGCTTATCAGCTCTGCCATAGAAGTAATCCCGGTATGCATCATCCAACTCCTGTAGCATGATCTCTTGGACATGTGGCGGTATCCTGTCTGCCTCTGGCACCTTGGTATCCGTAATGTACCGGTATGCCGAGACGCACATTTTCAGGTGATGCTCCTGCTCCATGATCTGACGGAAGACGTCAGGCATCTTTTGTTTCAGATTCTTGTAGTGCCCCTGGCCAGCCTTCACGCACCGCCCATTACAGTTGTTGTGGCTGAATCCCAGATCGTACATCACAGGCTGCCTGATCCCGTACCTCTTCAGCACCTCGTTGTTGTCAATGAAGTGGTCAATCGCTGGCATTTCCACTTGGAACGGTTGCCAGTTCTTCTTGATCGGTCCCTGCCGGTGCATTTCCTCGAAGCCGATTCCGAAGTACAGGGTTGCATCTGTGGTAAAGCCTTCGTCTTTCAGGTGCTTCTTGTTCCGCCATTTCTCAATTGCTGGCCTTTTGCCTTTCTTTAGAAAATCTGCTGCTACCCGCATCTTCAAAACCTTCGAGCAATCACCGATCATGCTGTTGAAGACTAATTTCTTTTCAAACATAAGCTCCACCGGATTGAGCCCAGCGCTGTGCGTCAGCATCGGCAGCTCCAGCTTGTCTGATGCCTCATCGATAAACCGATACAGATCGAAGTTTTCCCAGAGCGTGTCCGTGAAGTAAAGCACGATATTGTCCTCTGGATAATTGGTTTTCACCCAGTCAGCAACCGAAAAGCTCGACTTCCCTCCGCTGAAAAAGATGATGTGATTTCGCATTTCGGCGCCTCCTTTCGTTACAAACTGAGCGATTTGTATTCATCCACCAATACGCGGATCGATGCATTCCCACTCGTAATCGTGGAATTGTATTTCATCGTCTTTGATTACCTTGCCCCTGTGAATCTCAATATCCTGATTGAATTCCATACCCTTTTCGAAAGCGTAGATTTTAAAGTCGAGATTGTACTTTTCAGAGACCTTGGCCAATCCTTCAACGTCAACCGCCCAAGCGCACTCCACATCAAGAACGAGTATCTGATCATACCACCATTCGATGACCGTTCTTTCTACGAAGCATCTCCGTGTCCCGTTTATGTGTAGAGCGTGTAGGTCGCTTTTGATCGTAATACTGCATTCGTCTTCTTCAATCTCTGGTTGTTTTGTTTCACCGAGATACCCAACAGGTTTTAACCCTTCCTTCAGAAACCGCAACACGTCTTCTTTTTCTCCACGCACTTTCAACGCACCGTTACACCAATTTGGCATTTATTCCATCCCCCTTGTTTTACATAATTGAGCTTGTGTTAAGCCGCCTTTATTGTCCCAACTCCCCATGGCATAATGACCAAAAGGAGTTGGGCATATGGAAAAGTCGTTTTATTACTCTGTCCCCTGGTCAGAGATCAGTTACCTGAAAGAAGCTCTGACCTCTATGGAAATACCATTTGTGATCGAGCAGCCCTCAGATAAGCTGCCGCTTGAAGAAGGCGAGGTCGCGATTGTCTTCCCCGACATGCACGTTCGAGTCTACAACCATGTCCGGGAGCTTTTTGGCGGCCACGGGAAACGGTATGAATAACTCTCACTGCCTAAATTGGCAATCTGTTTTAGTCTCCTGAGCTGGTGGGCAGTACGTGTCCATGAGAACCGCTCTGAGGTGGCACTTCTTCCAGTCGGACTTCGTGCATCCGCTGCAGTTACTTCCGATCGCATACATGGTCAGATCGTGTATCAGTGGAACATCGATAATAGCTTGGCTCTCACCTGGTTGAGTTCTGGTCCTGATTAGCAACTTGGACTCAACAGCAATCTTGTTCACCTTGTCCAGATCATGTGGGTCCAGTTCTTCTTTAATTGCCTCATATGCACGCTGTGCGAATGAACGGGCGCGGCGTAGATCGCCTGCAGCAAATTTGAATTTTTCATGCTTCGCCAATTCTTCCAGCGTTACCATGTTGAGCGTCAGCAACAGTAACTGTTCCTGTTGATTGCGGTTCAGATAATTAATTGCCATCTCATTTCCTCCCGTTCCACGGCGGTAGAGCACCGCCTACCTTCCAGTTGTTCACATGCGGATTTATTATCGATTGCTTTATGTGCTCGTTAACGTCTCTGGTGACAAACCCACGTCTCCAGGGATGATCCGGCTTCGGTTTGTGCTTTTTCCCCATGTACCATCAACCTCTCACCTTAATCATCCAACCACGCAGACAAGTTAACCGGTTTGGCCTGTTGTGGGGCTGGCTCCGGATCTGGCTTCACATCCCCCTGCACTTCGGGTTCTGGTGCCTCAGTTCCGTCTATCCGATAAAGGTAAGGGAACTTGAGAAGTGTTTGCTCTCTCCGGTATTCCTCTACCCTTGATGAAACGAAATCGTACTTTGCCATCAGCTCAGCCTTGGCTTCCTCTGTCATAAGCGGATGCTCCATTTGTTTCGCTTTCTCCAGCAGCCATTCCAATGAATTTTTCAACTGCTCATCGTTTTCGATTTTTCGCATTTCCGAAATCACGCTCTTTCGGCGGCAATTCTTCAAACCGTTGCATCCATCCCTTAAAGAGAAGACGGAATTCGTTCACTCCGATGTCCCGTCCCTTAGCGATGAATGACTGCACCACTTTGCCTCCACTTGTATCTGTATCTTCCGGATCATGCCAGAGGAATTCCACTACATCAGCGTCCTGCTCGATGCTTCCCGATTCTTTCAGGTGGGAAAGCTGTGGCTTTGAAGCATTTTCCGAATCACGTGTCATTTGAGATAGGAGAATGAACACGCAGTCCAATTCCCTGGCCAGTTGCTTCGCTGCCCGAGTGACTTTACCAATGGCATCCGATCGTGTTTCCCCTCGCTTCTGAGGAATGCTCATGATCTGAAGGTAGTCAACAGCGATAGCTCCAATTTTCCCGTATTGTCGTTTGAACAGCCTGGCAGTTGATCGTATTTCGTCAATTGTTACGCCAGCGCTGTCTTGTACGAACAGTGGGTACTTCTTCAGCGTTTCGTATCGCTGACGAATCTTGCCCAGTTCTTCAAAATCAAGGTTCTTGCTCTTGATGCGGTTGTAATTGACGCCTGTAGTCATTGCCATCCAACGATCATAAATCTGTTCCCTGCCCATTTCTTGCGACCAAAGCAATACTGCACCGGCATCCATATGCGCCTTTCCATTTCGGTGCTGCCGAGCGATGCCGTACAGGAATTGCAGAAGCTTCGCAGTCTTCCCGGCGCTTGGCCTACCGGCTAGTACATATAGCCAGCCTCGCCATAGCCCCTTGGCCCATTCGTCGAAGTTTTTGAAACCTGTGAGGATGAATTCAGCTGGCGTTGTCAGGTGAGCAAAGTAGTCCTCCTCACTCTCTGCAAAGCCCATCATTTTCCGTAGGCCTTGTGGTCGGAGCTCGCTCACAATCGACTCGATTGCAGCAAAGTATTCCTCGTCAGAAGTGAAGTCCTCGCTGTACAGGTTGGATATTTTCATGCCTGCTTCCGTCCCACGTCTGCGGAGCGCCTTAGACCGGACGATCTCCGCGTAGTAGGTTACGTTTGCCGCTGTGGGGCAAGATCGGGCAAGTTCAGTGAGATACGCAGCTCCACCAGAATCATCAATCCGGCCGTAGTTCAAATACTCCGAAGTCACTGTAACGATATCAACCGGCTTGTTATCTCGGTGCAGGTACCGCATGACCTCGAAAATCTTTTGATGACGTATATTTGAGAAGTCTCTGGCCTCCAAAAACCCAATCGAATCCAAAGATTTCTGATCCAGAAAGACCGCACCGAGGACAGATTGTTCCGCCTGTATATCGCTTATTTCAATCTTCCCAATAAAACTCATCTGGATCTTTCCCTTCTTGTATCCATCGTTGTAACGCAATATCTTTATCACGGGGATCAGCTTTAGGCTTCTGTTGCTGCTTGGGCTTCGCTGAAACCTTCATTTTCAATGCCAGCTCCCCAAACTTGTCCCTGAGTGTCTTGGCTGAAAGAACGTTTGTCTTCCAGAAAGAGTCGGCAGTTACCCAGTCAATGACTTCTGCGATCAGTCGCTTGTCCTCGACTTTGTTGATTTCAACCAGCTTCCGGAATTCATCAGCCCATTTATGTAGGTCAGCTTTTGCAATAGATGAATGGTTGAAACCTTCTGCCTCCGCCATCTCTTTGATCTTGCTGTGGAAGTAAACTGCCATTTTAAAATAGGTGCTGTCCTCGGCATACGTTTTGCGTTGTCGAGTTTCTTTCTTTTTTTCTTTAATCTTTTCTTTCTTAGTACTCGACGTGGAGTACGGTTCTGTACTCACCGTGGAGGACACTTCTGTACCTAACGTGGAGTACAGTCCTCTACGTGGAGTACACTCAGTCCATTCAGCATAGTTCTTGTTGAAAGTCACTACTCGTGAACCTCTTCCGCCAGCCCCGACGACATTTATTATGTTCCGGTCTATCAACGCCGAAAGTTCTCTGTCTACTTGACTCTTGCTTGCTCCTGTTGCTTTGGACAGAAAACTCAGTGACAGATCGTGTTCCTTGCGCTGAAATCCGTAGGTGTATCTCCAGACGGCCAGCACAATACGGAACTGAGTGCCATTCAGGCTGACTTTCATGATGTTTTCGAGTATTTCATTGGCAATCCGTGTGTAGCCGTCCTCGATTTGAGGCATTCACCCCACCTGCTTTACAGCTTCATTTCACTCGTAACAAAAGTACTTATCCGCTCAGCCAGGTCAACTCCGTCTGCCTGGTCATTCCCTGATGTTGGAATGGTTGTCCACTCTTCGTAAATGGCCTGGACGCCTTGCTTGATCCGATCCTGTAGCGACAATTCAACCGTGTACCCGTGGACCAGAGCTTTTAAGAGCTTGTCCGCTCCCGTATCACTCTCGAAATCCTCACTCGAGTAGGTGTATGTGTATTGTTTGATCACATAGAGAGCATCGATTACTTCGCTTGGATAATCCCTACACAAATTTTTGGGGTTAACAGATAGCGTGATTATTCCGTAGTCAGACATTTCAACACCACGGCATTTCTCGATCGCATTTGCTACATCTTGTGGCAAGATTACTTTTTCTGATATAGCTACGGTTTTGAGTTCCTGTTGGAGCTGCTGGTTCATTTTCCGTTGTTTTTCCCACGACTTTTCCCATCCCACAGCAGCCCTACGCCTTTCTTCAAGCCTCACCTCAAGTAAGGAATTTCGCCCCTTACTTACCTTCAATTCCTGGCGTACCTGTTGTAGCTCGTTTGTCAGAGTTTTGTATTGCTGCTCCGTATACAGCTTTTCTTTTGGGATGGTGATAGCGTGCGTCTGAAGAATCTCAATCCCGGAATACTTCCCTTCAATGACCTGATATGGTCTACCGATATCAAAAGGATTACCACCGGGTAGAATTCTTGCTTCTAATTCTTCTCCAGCACTGATCCAGCCCTTATCCGTTCGTATATCTTTTACCAATCTGATTTTGAACACTTAAATCACCTCGCGAGCTTCGTATTTGTTTTGCGTTGGGAAGAGCGTTGCGTATGCCGGAATCCATTCGGGTGGATCGTACTTCTTCAGATAACCAAGCTTGTTCACGAAAGGGAGAACGGACTCCTGATCATTTAAAGCATTCAGAAGCTTCCAGCATCCCTCTACGTCATTTAGTGCCCGGTGAGCGCCTTCCATCTCCACGCCATATTTGGAACACATGTCAGTCAGTTTGTGAGGATACGTGGTGCGTTCCCGCGATATGGTTAGTGTGTCGATGAACGAATTGTCGAAGGTTTTCCCGGCTAATCTCTGCATGCCCCAATGTAGGAATTGAAGATCGAAAGCAGCGTTGTGGGCGACCAACAGACTATCTTTCATGATGTTTCGGAGAATTCGAAAGGCAATGTTTTCG
>NZ_RHHP01000054.1 GCF_003710815.1 Brevibacillus centrosporus | reverse complement strand
TGAACTGCACCCCGTCAAGTAGACAGTACAAATAAGTAAAAGTTTTAAGCGGCCTTAGTTCTGAATTCCGTGGGACTGAGGCCGTTTAACTTTGCCTGTAATCGCTCGTTATTGTAAAAGTGGATATAGGTATCGATGTCCTTCTTCAACTCTTCAAACGAGTTGTATGTAGTCAGGTAATACATCTCGCATTTCAAGGTTCCCCAGAAAGATTCCATTGGTCCGTTGTCAATGCAACGGCCAACACGTGACATGCTTTGGGTAATGTTTGCTTTGTCCAGTTTCCTCTTAAAAGCCGTCGAGGTGTATTGAAACCCCCGGTCACTGTGAAGCATAGGAGTAGCGCCCGGCGTAGCCTCAAGCGCCTGGTCCAGCGTTTTAAATACGAGTTTGTTGTTGTTCGAATGCCCGAGCACATAGGAAATAATGTTGTTGCTATGGAGGTCCAGGATGGCGCTGAGGTAAGCTTTCTGACTATGTCCATATTTGAACTCCGTTACATCGGTCAGCCACTTCTCATTGGGCGCTTCAGCATGGAACTTGCGGCCTAGCAAGTTCTCGGCAATATGCTGTGGAGCGGAACGCGGGTATTGCTTTTTCTTCCTACGGATTACCGACTGGATCCCTGCGAGGGTCATGAGCCGCCGAATTCGTTTGTGATTAATGGGTTTGCCTGTTTGACGACGGAGCTGGACAGTGTGCCGCCGGTAGCCGTAGATGCCGCGCACCTGCTCATGAAGGGTCAGCATGTCCTTCGTCAGTTGCTCGTTTTCTTGTTCCTGCGGGCTGGGTTTGTGGTTTACCCACTTGTAATAACTGGAGCGCTGAATCTGTGCAACCTCACACAACAACTGCACGCTAAACCCTTGTTCTTCATGTACCGCTTGTATGGCCACATACACATGCCTCCGTCGATGTCTGCTCAAACTCGCCTCCTTTGAATTTCCTTCAACTTTTTTAGAAACGCATTCTCCGCTCTAAGCCGTTCATTTTCATATTCCAGCTTCTTCATCTCCAGCTTGTGACGCTCGGCCTCGGTTAACTCCTCAGACGCTTTCTTCCGTCCTCGCCCGTCCTGAAGCGCATCTTGTCCGCCGTTCTCGTACTTCTTGACCCACTGGTACACTTGGTTGTAGGAAACATTAAACTGCGCTGCTGTTTTCCCATAGTTGCGCTTATGTGCCATACAGTAAAGCACGATATCAATTCGTTCCTGCCACGTAGTAGAACGTCCTTTGGTCATAGCCGATGCTCCCTCGTTAACCGATTTAAAGCTGCTATGACTATTATACTTGGCAATCCAGCTTCTGAGCTGAGTTCGGCTTGCAATTTTGTATGTATCGATGAGTTCATATTGTGAATACTTCCCCGACAAATAATCTTGAACCGCTTGAAGCTTTAATTCGGGGGAATACCGGTTATTCTTGATTCGGATTTCTAACCCTTCCATTCCGTACAATTCATACTGATGCCGCCAAGCTCGCAAGGTCTTCTTATGGAGATTGTACTTGTGGGCGACTTCCACCAGAGTGCCCCCACCTGTTTTCAACTCCTCTAAAATCGCCAATTTCTCCGCGCCACTATACTCATTCTTCTTAGCCAAAAGAAATACTCCCCTCCAAGTAGTAGGTTTGTTTTTTAAACCTGTCTACTTAAAGGGGAGCATATCA
>NZ_RHHP01000053.1 GCF_003710815.1 Brevibacillus centrosporus | reverse complement strand
CGAAAACATTGCCTTTCGAATACTTCGAAACATCATGAAAGATAGCCTGTTGGTCGCCCACAACGCTGCATTCGATCTTCAATTTCTACATTGGGGCATGCAGAGATTAGCCGGGAAAACCTTCGACAATCCGTTCATCGACACCTTAACCATATCGCGGGAACGCACCACGTATCCTCACAAACTGACTGACATGTGCTCCAAATATGGCGTAGAGATGGAAGGCGCTCACCGGGCACTTAATGACGTAGAGGGATGCTGGAAGCTTCTGAATGCTTTAAATGATCAGGAGTCCGTTCTCCCCTTCGTAAACAAGCTTGGTTATCTGAAGAAGTACGATCCACCCGAATGGGTTCCGGCATACGCAACGCTCTTCCCAACGCAAAACAAATACGAAGCTCGCGAGGTGGTTTAAGTGTTCAAGATCAGGATTGTGAAGGCATTGAACGTAAGGCCTTTTGGGATAAGCATAGGCGAAGAATTAGAGGCACGGATTCTTCCCGGTGGCAATCCTTTTGATATCGGTAGACCATATCAGGTCATCGAAGGGAAGTATTCCGGGGTTGAGATTCCTCAGACGCACGCTATCACCATCCCAAAAGAAAAGCTGTATACGGAGCAGCAATATAAAACTCTGACAAACGAGCTACAACAGGTACGCCAGGAATTGAAGGTAAGTAAGGGGCGAAATTCCTTACTTGAGGTGAGGCTTGAAGAAAGGCGTAGGGCTGCTGTGGGATGGGAAAAGTCGTGGGAAAAACAGCGGAAAATGAACCAGCAGCTCAAACAGGAACTCAAAACCGTAGCTATATCAGAAAAAGTAATCTTGCCACAAGATGTAGCAAATGCGCTCGAGAAATGCCGTGATGCTGAAATGTCTGACTACGGAATAATCACGCTATCCGTTAACCCCAAAAATTTGTACAGGGACTATCCAAGCGAAGTAATCGATGCTCTCTATGTGATCAAACAATACACATACACCTACTCGAGTGAGGATTCCGAGAGGGATACGGGAGCGGACAAGCTCTTAAAAGCTTTGGTCCACGGGTACACGGTTGAATTGTCGCTACAGGATCGGCTCAAGAAAGGTGTCCAGGAGATATACGAAAAGTGGACAACCATTCCAACGTCAGGCAATGACCAGGCAGATGGAGCTGATCTGGCAGAACGGATAAGTACTTTTGTTACGAGTGAAATGAAGCAATAAAGAGCAGGTGAGGTGAATGACAACCCCTCAGATCGAGGATGGATATACTCGTCTGGCTAACGAGATTTTGACACACATAATGAAGGCCAGTCTCAACGGCACACAATTCCGAATCGTGATGGCAGTATGGCGATTTACATACGGCTTCCAGCGCAAAGAACATGAACTGTCTATCGGATTTATCGCACAGGCTATCGATGCAAGTCGTGGTCAGGTTGATAGAGAGTTGTCCGCCTTGATCGAGAGGAACATCATCACTGTCGTTGCGACTGGTTTAAGGGGGTCGAGGGTTATCCGTTTCAATAAAAACCATTCCGAATGGGTGGAGCCACAGCAACCACTGGAAGCACCAAAAGGCAAGGGGAAGAAGAAGCCGTCGCCTGAACCAAAAAAGAACCCAGTGAGAAAGCCCAAACAATATGAGGAAGATAACACGTACTTCAAAATGGCTGTTTACTTCCATGATAAAGTCAGTGCGGTAGCGGCAGCTGAGGGACTTACCCACTTAGTAATTAAGGCAGACCTCCAAAAATGGGCCGACGAATTTCGGAAGATAGTGGAGATAGACAAAGTGGATGACAAACATCTCATCCGGGATGTGATCGAGTGGGTAACGACAGACTCGTTCTGGAAGACAAACGTTCTTTCAGCCAAAACACTCAGGAACAAATTTGGGGAACTGGCATTGAAGATGAAGGTATCAGCGAAACCCAAACAACAACAGAAGCCAAAAGCAGATTCACGAGACAAAGAACTAGCTTTTCAAGAGTGGGTGAGCAACGGAAATGACCCAGATGAATTTGATTGGAGCTGATATCTCAGACTTGCAAGCTGAGCAATCAGTTCTGGGAGCAATATTTTTAGACCAGGACGCAATGGATCGCATAAGCTTTCTGGAACCAAGGGACTTTTCAGCAATCCGCCACCAAAAGATTTTTGAGGTCATGCGTTACATGCATGATGAAAACTATCCAATTGACTTAGTCACGGTGACGGAAGAGTACTTAAAGTTCGGTAGGTTGGAGGACTCGGGTGGTCCGATGTACATGACCGAACTAGCAAGATCGTGCCCAACAGCTGCGAACGTAGAACACTACGCCAGGATCGTCCGCTCAAAAGCAGTAAGGCGAAGAGGATCAGCGGCAGGACTGAAAGTTGCTTCACTAGCAAATGAAGACTTTTCAACGGATGAAGAATACTTTTCAGCGATCGAATCTACGATTGCAGAACTAAGGCCACAAGAGGCTGGTAAGATGCAGAGTTTTCGCGAAAACCGTGAACGGTACTTTGAACACCTGACAAAAAGGGCCGAATTTATTCTCACCGGCTTCAACTTGTTCGATGAGTGGGCAAAAGGTGTATGGCGTGGTTGGTTATATGTCCTTGCTGGACGACCCTCTGCAGGTAAAACAGCAAAATTACTCCAGATGTTGTATGGGATAGCTAGGCAGTTTCGAGACAAGAAAAGCCATATGGATGCAGGTGCAGTACTCCTCTGGTCCCAAGAGATGGATGTGCTACAGATATATGACCGTTGGTTGTCGATGACAACTGGAGTAAATTACAACCGCATTAAAAGCAAGAACCTTGACGACGACGAAATGGCGAAGCTGAAGGGCAGATACGACACTTTGGAAAAATATCCGCTCTTTGTTCAGGACAGCGCCGGGGTCACTATCGATGAGATCCGCGCTACTGCTCGCCAGTTTAAACGGAAGCAAGGAAAGATCGCTGCTATTGCAGTTGACTACCTCCAGATTATGTCCATCCCACAAAAACGAGGAGAATCTCGATCGGAGGCAATTGGTCGAGTCACAAAGGCAGCCAAACAACTTGCCAGAGAATTGAACTGTACATTCATCCTGCTGTCTCAAATGACACGTGATTCAGAAAATGCCTCAAAGCCACAGCTTTCCCATCTGAAAGAATCGGGAAGCATCGAGCAGGACGCTGATGTAGTGGAGTTCCTCTGGCATGATTCAGAAGATACGGATCAGGGAGGAAAAGTGGTCCAGTCGTTCATCGCTAAGGGCCGGGACATCGGGGTGAAAGAGTTCCGTCTTCTCTTCAAGGGCTGGATGCAACGGTTTGAAGAATTGCCGCCGAAAGAGCGTGATTTCGGAAATGCGAAAAATCGAAAACGATGACCAGCTAAAAAACTCATTGGACTGGCTGCTGGAGAAAGCGAAGCAGATGGAGCATCCGCTTATGACTGAGGAAGCCAAGGCTGAGCTGATGGCAAAGTACGATTTCGTTTCATCAAGGGTAGAGGAATACCGGAGAGAGCAAACACTTCTCAAGTTCCCTTACCTGCATCGGATAGACGGAACTGAGGCACCAGAACCTGAAGTGCCGGGGGATGTGAAGCCAGATCCGGAGCCAGCCCCACAACAGGCAAAACCGGTTAACTTGTCTGCGTGGTTGGATGATTAAGGTGAGAGGTTGATGGTACATGGGGAAAAAGCACAAGCCAAAGCCAGATCATCCCTGGAGACGCGGGTTTGTCACCAGAGAAGTTAACGAACACATCAAGCAATCGATCATAAACCCGCAGGTGAACAATTGGAAGGTTGGCGGTGCCCTGCCGCCTTGGAATGGGAGGAAGTAACAATGGCGATCTCTTACCTAAATCGTGATCAACAAGAGCAAATGCTTCTGCTGACTCTTAACATAGTAACGCTGGAGGAGCTGGCAAAGCATGAGAAGTTCAAGTTTGCAGCAGGCGACTTGCGCCGGGCTCGTTCATTCGCACAGCGTGCATACGAGGCGATTAAAGAGCAGCTTGATCCGCACGATTTGAACAAGGTCAACAAAATTGCGGTGGAGTCCAAACTTCTGATCAGAACTCGAACACAGCCTGGCGAGAGCCAAGGGATTATCGATGTCCCACTGTTGCACGATCTGACCATGTATGCGATCGGAAGTAACTGCAGCGGATGCACGAAGTCCGACTGGAAGAAGTGCCACCTCAGAGCGGTGCTCATGGACACGTACTGCCCACCAGCTCAGGAAACCAAAACAGATTGCCAATATAGGCAGTGAGGGTCATTCGTATCGTTTCCCGTGTCCACCAAAAAGCTCTCGGACATGGTTGTAGACTCGAACGTGCATATCGGGAAAGACAATAGCCACCTCGCCTTCTTCAAGCGGTAGCTTATCTGAGGGATGCTCGATGACAAACGGTATCTCCAGATTCTGCAACGTCTCTTTCAAATAGCCCAAGCCAGACCAAGGAACCGAATAATAAAAAGACTTCTCCACGAAATCACGCTCCTTTTTGATAGAGTAGCATACCCGTTTGAGACAAAAAAACAGGCATCACTCCATGGAGGGATGAACATGAATTTTGTCGAGCCGATCAGGGACATGGAGAAATTGGACGAGCTCAAATCACTGTTAAAACAACGTTCTGAGCGAGATTATTTCCTAGTAGTTCTGGGCATCAACACCGGGTTACGAATATCTGACTTGCTACGCTTAAAAGTTTCGGACGTGAAGAGTAAGAGTCACATCATTTTGGTTGAGAAGAAGACAGGCAAGAGAAAGAGGTTTCTGATAAACGACAGCTTGCGTAATGAGGTTGATCAATACACTGTTGGCAAGAAAATGGACGAGTATCTGTTTGCCTCAACCAAAAGAAAGCTGCCAATAACACGGGTACGAGCCTATCAAATCATCAACGGAGCTGCACGGAAAATAGGGCTGAGCGAGATTGGTACCCATACACTTCGCAAAACGTTTGGCTACCATTTCTACCAGCGGACAAAAGATATCGCAACTCTCCAGATGATCTTCAATCACTCGCATCCATCGATTACCTTGAGATACATCGGTATCACGCAAGATTTGATTGATGACGCGGTGAATCAATTCAGCCTATAGGGCTGGGAACACAAGCTCAATTATGTAAAGCAGGGGGATGAAAGATGAGTCATTACTTCTACATCACACCTGAAGAATACACGGAAGCAGCGAAAAATGGTGTTGATTCTGAAAACCTTAACCGTCGAGTAAGGCTTTTAGGCTGGCCGAAAGAAAAAGCAATCAAAACACCACTCCGCAGGGTGACTGATCGACGTAAATGGGTTGAGATCGCCAAGCAAAACGGCATCGGGTACAACACATTTATGAACCGAGTGAACAACCACGGATGGGAAATGGAAAGGGCTGCAACAGAGCCACTACAAGATAGGCGAGCTGCAGCGGCAGAAGCTACAGAAAAGATACGGAAAATTCCACGACAGTACATCCTTCTGGCAGAACAAAACGGGATTGCTTACCATACGTTGCACGCCAGGGTTACTAAACTTGGTTGGGATCTTGAAAGAGCAGCCACACAACCGGTAATGTCTCATGCCGAGATCGGACGGATCGGCGCCCATAATGTTCGAGCGAAGTACGGCGATTGGAACAGGGTATACCTCAACAGCGGCAGGAAGCTCTCTTTCTCAAGGGAGACGATAAAGGCATGACGGAAAAAGACATCCGGCATCTAGAAGATAGTATTCAATGCAATCAAGAGTTTCTTCAGGATGAAATGAAGATGCTTAATATTGCTCATAATCAGCTAAAACAGCATTTTCAGGAGTTGAACATACGTAAGAAAGCAGTGAGGGCGCGAGAGACAATCGACTATCTGGAAAAGAAGTTTATACCGGACACCCAGGAGCGAATCGAGCTAATCAAGCGTTGCATCGAAATCAGCAAGCTGCAACTGGCCGGGCTGACTTACGAAGAGGCTGAAAGACAGCTTGATGAGAATACCGGCCAGATAACTATCGAGGATTTAGCAGTTTAACATTTTGTGTAGGGAGATAAGGGAGGACTAACAATGGCGATACCATTGTCTTACGTCAAAGAACGAAGAAACATGCCTTTCCTCAAAAGGGGGATGCGAGTTGAAGTGGACGGACTGATGGGAACTGTAACGGCTGGCAACCGTAGCGGAAACATAAATGTCCGTTTCGATGGTAAAAAGCACTCAGAAAACGTCCATCCTTGGTGGCGCACGAAGTATTTTGACAAGGACGGAAATCTCATAAAGGCATATGACTAGGGCGACTTATCACAATAGTTATTCAGGAAAGGCGGGTTTAAATGGTGAAGTGCCACGCTTGCGATGGAAAGGGCTGTTTTGACCAATATGAAATGTGCTTGTATTGCGAAGGCAGTGGAATACAAGAAATGAGGGAGGAAAATACCATGAAATTCTTTGAAATCCAT
Source organism: Brevibacillus centrosporus (assembly GCF_003710815.1). Lineage (GTDB taxonomy): Bacteria > Bacillota > Bacilli > Brevibacillales > Brevibacillaceae > Brevibacillus > Brevibacillus centrosporus. The sequence continues at coordinate 3,375 of NZ_RHHP01000053.1, read as the reverse complement.
TCACCATATTACGCTCTGTTGAAAGCTGAAACACAGGAGGAAGCCGTTACGAAATATACGGAATGCGTGGCTGATAATGACGGCACGTTGCACGAAGAGATTAGGGAAGTGGATCGAGATTATGCTCTTGTGAAATTTGCCTCTGGTGGCGTCGAGGGCGGCGAGAAAATGACGGTCAAAGAAATGCTAAAAGTGTTCAATGAAAATTTGAACGATGTTTTGTGCATTGATTCGGCATTGCTGTAAAGGCAGCTTAACAAAACGGTAATTTAGGTAAACGGAGGGGTACAAGTGGGAAATGGCGTGATCGTCACTTCGGTAATGGCCCATGTGAACAACGATGTTTTAGAAGAACGCTGCAAACAAGATGCGAAATGGGGAAAGCAACGGCATGATTTAGGCGGCTGGCTGATGATACTCATGGAAGAGGTCGGGGAAGTATCAGAGGCTATGATGAAAGAACGTGGTTGGGGCAAACCAACGGACGCGAACGATCTATACAAGGAACTCATCCAAGTGGCTGCCGTTGCCTCTGCAATCGCTGAGCAAGTACTAGAACAAAGCGAGGCTTAACAAACCACACGATTTGTTAAATAGGAGGTAAAAAGATGACCAAGTATCGCAAAAAGCCAGTTGTGATTGAAGCAAAGCAATACAAAGGCTTATCAAACTATATTGAGATTTGTGAGTTTGTGGGAAAGCCTTTGGACTCTGAATACAACAGGGAAATCATCGTGATTGAAACTTTGGAAGGCACGATGAGGGCAAATACAGGCGATTACATTATCAAGGGAGTCAAGGGTGAATTCTATCCCTGCAAGCCTGACATCTTTGAAGCCACATACGAAGCTGTAGAGTGACTTAACAAAGCAATCGATGTGATAAATGAGGAGTGATGAGTAGTGGAATTGCAAATCGAAGTCGGTAAGACATACTACAATGACAGCGGACGTCATCGAACGGTAGTCGGATTTAACGGGCATCTCGTTAATTACAAAATGAAAGCGAACAGTAAGACTACATATTGCGTAGCGATATGGGAATTCGAAAAGTGGGCGAAAGGTGTTGTAGATCGTTAGTTTTACAAAACATTACTTTTGTATCTAGGGAGGGGAAAGAGGTGGCAGAGGATCGACTAATTGTTACAGTCAAGTCCGAATTCCGGCTCTTTCGCCAACCCCACAAAGTTGGGGATGTAATTCGCGTGAGAGAAACAGACTTGCTGGTTATCGGGATTGAACGCTTTGACCTTTGGGGTTCCACATTAACAATTTGGTACACATGCCAAAATCTGCTGGTGACAGACTTTGTTTCGATGAAAAAGGCATACAAGGAGCCGCACACTGTTGAGGCATATGTGAAGATCAAGCATGACGACGATCGGATAAAACAGTTCTTATTAGGCACTGTCCATTACATAAGGGGACAGGCTTATAAAGTCCAAGAGTACACGGAGCTCCTTATCAAAGGAACGGATATCGAGATTAGCTTTTCAGCTCGTCCGATCCACCCCATTGACCGTAAAGAAGCCAAGGCAAAGCTGTTCTCAGAACGTCGTAAAAAGCTGCAGTTAGAAATTTTATAGGAGGGGACGTCATGATTCACGATCTGAAAATCTTCCCAGAGCATTTCCGTGATGTTCGGGCAGGCATCAAAACTGCTGAGCTGCGGCTAAATGATCGGAACTATCAGTCAGGGGACGTGCTGGTGCTGCGTGAATACGATCAGGAGACCGGCGAGTACACGGGTGAGGTTGAGACACGGACTGTCACCCATGTGCTGGCTGGCGAGCAGTGGCTCCAGTCAGGCGTGGTGATGCTGTCGATGAGCGAGAACAAAATATGCACATGCTGCTGGGGAACAGGAACAGATCCATGGCCAGTAAATGACGAGGGTCCATTAAGGTACGTTAGATGTGGCCAATGCGAAGGCACTGGAGAATGGGAGAAGCGAGGGGAACGGGATGGCAACTAATTACGATAAATTGGTGGCGGATTTAAACCATGCAAATAAAGCGGCCTGCCAAGCTGTTTCACAGGTAGACGATGGAGGCAGTGCCAATCGAGATTCAGTATTTCTTCGAATACCGCGGGCAAGAGAAAGATCGGTCTTAGCCGCGATCCAAAAGGCTGGCTTATACTGCCGTAGAAAGAGCCACTGGATCGGGCAAGGGTACTTTATTACTCCAACTTCTGGTGGACAAGGTGACAAGCGAGCCAAAGCTGCAGAGGTAATGGCAAAAACTCTGAACGACCTGGGCTGGGATACTCTTACGTTTCAGCAAATGGATTAGGAGGGGAACGGGATGCAAGCAGGACGTGAGATTAAATTTCGTGGTAAATCTGTTGAAACAGGCGAGTGGGTTTATGGCATGATGGTGAACAACTTGTTTATAAAAGATGCCGATAGGACGCCAGTAAACTACATCGTCATCGATAACGAAGATTGTGCCATGTTTGATGAGATGGAACCACTTTTTATCGAGGTGGCCCCAGAGACCGTAGGTCAGTTCATAGGAATCCGTGACAAATATGGAAGGCAGATTTACGAGGGGGACATTCTCGTGGATACCTTAGGAACCACAGGTGAAGTTGTTTGGATGTTGGAAGATTGCTCCTTTGCAGCATTAGTAAGTCATCCTGAAGTAGAATACATTGCTTTTGAATCGGACGGATCACTTAAGAACACATGGGTAATTGGCAACGTCTTTGAGAACCCAGAACTCTTGGAGGTGGCTGAACATGCAAGCAGGACGTGAGTTGGATGCGAAAGTGGCGGAGGCGTTGTGATGGTATTACGGCGAGTACCATCCTGAACTTCCGAAGTTTTCGACCACATGGGAAGGCATGGGCGTACTGGTGGAGGAAGCGAAGAAACACGGAGTCTTTCTGGAGTTCTCACATGCACTAGGTGGTGGATACTACGGGCTTGCTGGATGCTTTGAGGATGGTGAGTATATAATTCTCCACAATTCTTCTGAAGCACGCTCAACAGCCCCGTATGCTGCCTGCCTGATTTTCTTAGAGGCAATGTAGCTTGCCATTTAACAAAAGAGAAATTGTGATGAGGGGGGAGAGCATGCGATTTGTCGGAATCGACCCGTCAACCAAAACGGGATTCGTTGCCCTGGACAAGCAGGGGAACGTAGTCAAGCAGAAGGAGCTCACCGGGATCGGTAGCCAGGACCCCATTCGAATGACCACACTGGTTGATGAAATCATGGATCACGTACTAACAGGGGACATCATTTGCATCGAGGGCTTCGGCTTTTCTTCTCAGCAGGCCATCCAGCTTGGTGGTATCGGATGGGGCGTTAGAATGGCGCTGTATCGAAAAGGTTTCAAATATTTCGATGTGGCACCCATGGCACTGAAG
>NZ_RHHP01000052.1 GCF_003710815.1 Brevibacillus centrosporus | reverse complement strand
AGCCTTGGTCAAAGAGATCAGGGCTCTCTTTGCTGGTGCTGGATTTAAAAATTCGAAGGGCGAGGAAGTGGAACTGAATGTCTATTCGCAGTTCTTGCCAGCTAAGCGTACTGGACAAGACACAGACCACTTTCCGTATGCGATTGTCCGCATACAAGAGGGGAATATTCCATCCTTGACGGAGGCAGAGGCATGTAATGTCTTGATCTTCTTTGGTCTGTGGGATGATTCGCTGGACTATCAGGGGTACAAAGATGTGCTAAATGCCATCACCCGCCTCAAAATACATCTGTTTGCTAAGCGGATCATAGACCGTCGCTTCAAGATCGAATATCCCTTTGATTGGGCAATTGACGAAGATGAAAAGAATCACCCGTTCTACTTTGGTGGCATGCAAACGACATGGTCATTGCCGCCAGTCCAACAGGAGGTGCATTACCTTGAATAGGAAAGCAGCAGTTGAAAAAGCGACTTCAGAAACAGAGGCGACTGCTTCGGAAGTCGAATCTACGCAAGAAACGGTATCAGGGACTGAAGAACAGCCCGAAAAAAAGCAACTGATTTACATCGGTCCAAATATTCCAGGAGGATTCTTGGCCCAACACACGATCTTTCGTAACGGTGTCCCCAAATATCTGGAGGATATCCGGAAGAGGTTCCCACAGGTAGATACGCTGATCATTCCGATTGCACATTTGTTGGAGGCGCAAGCCCAATTACAGCGCAAAGGAACGGCATTGCAGCAAGCATATCAGGCTTTAAGCAGAAAGGAGTAAGCAAATGGAAATTAATCATGGTGTATCTGGTAGTGAAGAAGCTACCTCTCTACTAACTCCAGTAGAATCTACCGCGAGCTTGCCTGTAGTATTTGGCGCTGCTCCAGTTAATCTGGCAACGGGAGCAACGTTGCCTGTGAATGTACCTGTCCTCTGCTACTCATTTCCAGAGGCAGTTAAGTCAATTGGATACTCCAATGACTTCGAAAAGTATACGCTTAGTGAATTTATGGACTCCCATTACCGGTTGTTCAATCTGTCCCCTGTGGTGTTCGTCAATGTGCTTGATCCTTCCGTTCATAAAAAAACGGTCGACCCAGCAAGCGCGTCCCTGGTACAAGGTATGGCCACAATTAAGGCAGAAGGAATCTTAAAGGGCAGCGTAGTTGTAAAATCCACTACAACGCCAGATAAAACCTATGAATTGGATAACGACTACACACTGTCATTTGATGATGACGGATACTTGATCGTGGCGGTCAAATCTGGTGGCAGTATTGGTAATGAGACTACCTTACAGGTCGGATACGATATGCTTGATCCTGCAGCCGTAGATAGTTCGGATATCATTGGTGGCGTGGATGTTAACGGGAAGCTCACTGGGCTTGAACTAATCAAGCAAGTATTCCCGCGTTTTGGCCTGGTACCGGGTCTGATTTTGGCTCCTGGCTATTCGGAAGATCCACTTGTAGCAGCGGTGATGACCGCCAAAGCAAGTAAGATCAACGGCGTATTTAATGCCATTGCACTAACGGATCTGCCAACTGATGATATTATGCAGTACGCGGATGCTCCAGCCTGGAAAAACAGCAATAACTACACAGATACTCGACAGGTTCCTTGCTGGCCAATGGTTTCTATGGGAGGGAAAAAGTATCGCTTCTCCACGCAGTTGGCAGGAGCTATTGGGGCAACCGATGCAGCGAACAACGGTATCCCGTTTGCTTCTCCTTCCAACAAGGAACTGAAAGCGAACGCTGCGGTGCTGAAAGACGGAACAGAGGTATTCCTTGGGCTGGAAGAAGCGAACTACCTAAATGCCCAAGGCATTATGACTGCCCTTAATTTTATTGGTGGTTGGAAAACTTGGGGGAATTACACGGGGGCTTTCCCGGCAGTCACGGACCCCAAAGATAGCCTGATCCCCGTTCGCCGTATGTTCGATTTTGTTATCAACTCTTTGATTTTGACCTACTGGGATAAGGTCGATGATCCAACCAACAGGCGTTTGATCGAAACCGTTACAGACAGTGCGAATATTTGGTTGAACGGGTTGACCTCTTCCGGATATCTGTTGGGTGGGCGAGTCGAGTTTCGCAGAGAGGACAACCCTGATACCGAACTGATGGCTGGGCGCATTAAATTCCGTGTGTTCTTGACGCCACCTTCTCCAGCGCAAAGTATTAGCTTTGTTCTGGAATATGACACATCTTATCTGGCTGCCCTTGCAGCGTAGGGGGAGAGTACAGTATGTCGGAACAAATTTCTGCTATTCTTAATGACTTTAACGGCTACCTGAATGGGACGGACTACCTTGGTGTGGCCGATGTTGATCTTCCTGATCTTGCGTCTATGACAGAAACAATAAGCGGTGCGGGAATTCCTGGGGAAATCGACAGTCCAATCCTTGGTCACTTCGGTTCGATGACAGTAACGATCAACTGGCGTGTATTGGAGAGAGCCAATTTCAAGCTTGCAAGACAAGAGGTTCATCATCTCGACTTCCGGGGTTCCATTCAACAGATCGACAAACGAAACGGAACGTATGATCAGGTTCCGGTAAAGGTTACGATCCGCGGCATACCCAAGAACACATCACTTGGAAGTTTGGCGAAGGGCTCAACCATGGATAACTCGAACGAGTTGGAAGTTACTTATCTCAAGGTCATGCATGACGGCGAAACGGTTGTTGAGATCGATAAATTCAACTATGTGTGCGTGATTGATGGTGTGGATTATCTCGCTAAAGTCCGTAAAAATCTTGGATCGTAGGAGGAATAAATATGCTAGCAGAAGACAAAAACAACCAGGAAGTAACAACGAATGAGGAAATCACCAGTAATATCGAACCGGATGCACCCGGCGTCTACCGATTGTCAAGACCGATTGTGTTTGAAGAGGAAAAAATTGAAAAATTGGATTTGCGCTTTGATGAATTGACAGGGAAAGACCTGATTCTTTGCGCAAAACAGGCGCGCCGGATTGATCCACAAGAGATTCATCCTGGTCGTGCGTTGACATTGTCCTATCAGATCGCAGTGGCAGCAAAGGCGGCTGGAGTGCCGACTGAACTGTTTGATAAATTGAAAGGTGACGATTTTACAATTATCACCCAAATGGCCGAGAATTTTTTATTGCGACGGGGATAGAAGGGAATATCGGGAAGGGCCTCCGTGTTATTGCGGTGGCCCTTTCTTCTTCTATGCCCCATTCAAGTCCACAGGAGTGGCTGAACGAGACATTATCGGATTTGAGAGCATGGGTTGAAGCGAATGAAGAGGTGGAGCAAAAGCGGAAGAAGTTAAGAGGTAATACCGCAACACCAAGACCACCGCGACGAAAGGGGAGAAGGTAATTGGCAAGAGAGTACAAAACCACCTTCTCTTTTGGAGGAGAACTTGATCCAACCTTTTCGACAGCCGTTAAAAAGGCGAGTGGTGGACTGGGTGACCTGGCAGGCGATGCTAAGCAAGCAGAGGGTGCTTTTAGCCATCTGACCAAGACAGTTGGCGGCTTTGGGAGTATTGTTTCCAGGGTTGCCCAATATACTGGTGCATTTGCACTGATTTCTGGTATTACTGATGCAATCGGAAATATGGCTGGATCAATCACCGGATTTCAAGATTCCATGGCACAGCTGCGAGCGTCTACCGGGGCAACCATCCAAGACATGCAGGCCTTATCTGAGTCAGCAAAGAACCTCTACAACCAGAATCTAGGTGAAGACTGGAACGATGTGGCCAACTCACTGAGTCTAGTCAAGCAGGTAACACAGCAGACCGGGGCAGAGCTCGAGGAAACCACGAAAAATGCAATGGTGTACCGGGACGTATTCGGAGAAGACATTCAGCAATCAATCAAAGCCAGTGATACCATGATGAAAAACTTTGGGATCACTAGCGACCAGGCTTATAATTTGTTGGCTCAGGGTGCTCAGAAAGGCCTGAATAAGTCCGATGAGTTGATCGACTCGGCAAACGAGTATGCACCGTATTTCAGTACGCTCGGTTTCACAGCTAACCAGATGTTTGACACTTTCAGCGCTGGACTTGCATCCGGTGCTTTTAATTTGGATAAAGTTGGGGATGCAGTCAAAGAGTTTAATATTCGGGTAAAAGACGACTCAAAGGGTACCAATGACGCGTTTGCATCGCTCGGCTTTAATGCAAATGAAATGGCGCAGACGTTTGCAAAAGGTGGTCCCGCAGCTCAAAAAGCTTTCACGAAAGTCGTGGACGCCATTTCGAAGGTGCAGGACCCCGTAAAGAAAAACGTACTGGGAGTTCAACTATTTGGTACTCAATTTGAGGACTTAGAGAAGGACGTCATTGCTGCTATGGGTAGCGCGCGTAGTCAGTTTGACATGACGAAAAGCACCATGGATGAAGTAGCAAACGTAAAGTACAGTACAGCGAGTAAAGCACTCCAGGGGATAGGTCGGCAGATCATGACAAATGTGATTATGCCTATCGGTGATTTAGCACTTCCAGGACTTCAAGCCTTCAGCGATTGGTTTAAGGATGCCATTCCTAAAGTAAAGGGGTTTTTCAGCAAAATCGGCAGTATGTGGGGGCCGTTTATTGGCGAAGCCACGAAGGAGCTCCAGGGGCTATTTGGTGGTTGGGATGAATTCTTGCCTGACATCCAGAGCATTTTCAGTTCTGTTCAAAAAACCATTGTAGAGTTAATCCCGATCATTCAGAAGGTTGGATCAGGAATCGGTCAGTATACTGGATCAATGATCAAGTCACTGATTCCAATCGTAACCTATGTGCAATCAAAACTTTGGCCAATTTTCTCAAAAGTATTCGGGTTTATCGCCAATGATGTTGTTCCGGCTGTATCAAGGGCTTTCTCGGCGATGCTCCCTACATTTGTAAGCGTTGGGAGTAAGATCGGAGCCACCATATCCGCTATATTTACCGTGATTAAGCCTGCCATTGACGGTATCGTAGGTGCTTTCAATTTTGCGTTTCCCTTTATCAAAGCGGTCGTTCTTAGTGCTATCAATAGTGTCGCAGGCATCTTCAATGGCCTCATGACGACGTTGGGCGGCGTCTTGGATTTTATCACAGGTACCTTTACGGGTGACTGGGGGCTAGCCTGGACAGGCGTAAAGGACATTTTTAGAGGTGTGTTTGATGGGCTAGCATCCTTACTAAAGGCACCGATTAACGCTGTCATCTCTCTGATCAATCAAGCGTTCCAATCGATCGGAGCACTGAGCGTAGACGTACCAGATTGGGTGCCTGGCATGGGTGGGCAGAAATTAAGCTTTAGTTTTCCGGAAATCCCGATGCTTGCAGAGGGAGCCATTGCAACGGGACCCACTTTAGCAATGATCGGTGAGGGTGCGGAAAGTGAAGCAGTTCTTCCTCTCTCCAAGCTGGAAAGTATGCTTAGCTACGGAAGCGTATCGTCATCTTCAACGGGTGGCAGTGATGGCGGAGATATCTATTTGACGTATTCCCCAACAAATGTAATCCAGGGAAATGCTTCTCCTGATACACTTCAACAGCTGCAGCAGGCTACTGAAATGAATCTTCGAAAGCTCGAGCAAATGCTGACGGAATTGAAACGAGATAAGCAAAGGAGGTCCTTTGCCAATTGAATACTTATATCACAATTCAAGGAGATACTTGGGACGGTATCTCCTTCAAGCTTTTTGGGACCGATAAACATATGCCTGACCTGATTCAAGCAAATCCGGATCACAACTCCACGGTGATTTTCTCTGCAGATATAAGACTTACGATTCCAACCATTGAAGTGGCTACTTCTTTCACACTCCCACCTTGGAAGAGGGAGAGTTAGAGCATGGAAATGACAGATGCACGTAGGGCAGAATTAGTCATGTTTTACAACGGTGTGGATATTTCTGTGGATTTAGCGATGAGTCTGATGGATTTCACCTATACGGATGCTGCTTCTGGTGAATCAGATGATATCCAAATCTCGTTGGAAGATCGAGAAAATATGTGGCAGAGTCCGGAGTGGATGCCTTTAAAGGGCGACAAAATCTCGGCAGAAATCCGAACCATCAGTTGGGACAAACCAGGGGAAGTAAAGCGGCTACCACTTGGAACTTTTGAAGTGGATTCAGTTACGTCGAACGGACCTCCTGATACGGTGAGTATCAAGGCAACAAGCCTTCCGATTGCAGGGAACGCAAAGCAAGAGAAGAGGAGCAAAGCATGGGAAAAGGTATCGTTAAAAACCATCGCTTCCGAAATTGCCAAAAGAGCTGGTTTGAAACTTAACTATCTGGCCCCTGTTAACCCTTCCTATGAGAGGCTGGATCAAACTGAGCAGGAAGACCTCTCCTTTTTGTATGCCCAAGCCAAAGAAGAAGGCATTGCACTGAAAATCGCTTCTGGCCAACTGGTGTTGTTTGACGAATTTGAGTTTGAGAAAGGCGAGCCAATCGCTACATTTACACGGGGGAAGGATAACATCATCTCCTATAAATTTGACTGGAGCGCGTCTTATGCAGCTTACGTGGCTTGTGAAGTAAGTTACACCCAAGCCAAAAAGAAAAATACGATCAAGGTCAAATACGTGCCTCCTGGAGCGCCGAAAGTTGGTCCCATATTAAAAATTAACGAACAAGCCGATAGCGAGTCAGCTGCATTGAGAAAAGCCCGGAAGAGTCTACGGGATAAGAATAAAGAGCAGTCCCAAGCATCCATGACCGTAATGGGTGATATTAGGCTGGCTACAGGTTTGACAATCACAGTAGCTGGATTTGGGACGTTCGATGGGAAGTACCTCATTGTTAGCGCTAGTCACAGACTAGGAAGTGGAGGCTATACAACGGATATCACAATGCGGCAAGTATTGGGGTGGTAATCATGAGTGCAAGTAAAAACATGCTTCGAGTGGGCCTTGTATCCTCTGTAAACAAAGCGAACTGTACAGTTCGAGTGGTATTCCCTGATCGGGATGACTCGGTATCCTATGAGCTTCCCGTAATCGTCGCCCATACCTTGAAAACAAAACATTTCAGCTTGCCAGACGTGGGGGAGAATGTCATTTGTCTGTTCCAGGGGAACGGGGCACAGGATGGCTACTGTCTTGGGGCGATCTACTCGGATGTTGACCTGCCGCCAGTGCAGGATAAGAACCTGTGCGGGGTATGGTTCGAGGACGGTAGCCACGTGTATTATGACCGCGAGAAGAAGAAGCTGCACGTTAAAGCGGTGAGTGACGTGTATATTGATGGCAATTTGCATATTACAGGTCAGATATTTACGGGTGAGTCGTCATGAGTAGTCTTGGGAACCTTGGACCCGTCGTATTTGTAGCTACACACGAAACACTACGAACGTTTCAAGATTTTACCCGGAGTAGTGCAAGCCGATATGCTGATCATGAAATTCTGGGAAAGAAGCCAAAGTCACAATGGATTGGTCCTGGACTGGATACCATATCGTTTTCTATGGCATTTGATGCGTTATATGGTCTCAACCCACGAAAAGAGCTGAACCAACTCGTGGAACTCGAACGGGCAGGAAAAGCGTTACCGCTTGCAATTGGAGGGGTTGGAATTGGTGTTTACATGTGGTCTATCACAGCGCTCGAGCAGAAATGGGATGTGATCGACAATCAGGGCTATGTCTGGAAAGCTACGGCAAATATTACCCTGAAGGAGTACGTCAAATGAGCGAATATGCAGTAGAGATATCGCCAGTACGTAGAGCGGTTAACTTCGCGCCGGCCACGTTGCTTGAGGAAGTGCAGCAAAACATCTGGACAATCGCATCCACAGTTTTGGGTACTGCACCGGGATCGCGCGGAATTGGTGTCGAGTGGGAAATGGTCGATGAACCCATCAATATTGCTCAAGCACGAATAACAGGGGTTCTCATGGCAGCGGTCAGCGAACAAGAACCTCGTGCCCAGGTCACACGGATAACATTTAACGAGCAAAGCGTTGAGGCTAGCATGTATGGCCGGCTGATTCCGATCATTCGATTTATTCTGGTAGGGGAGGAGTGATATGATGGCGGATTTATCAGGTTTGCCAGACATTGATTTTATCTCTGTTGACGCCGAAAAAATTACAAATGACATCATCTCGGTTTATGAAGGATTGGCAGACCGAACCCTTTACCCAGGAGACCCGATCAGATTGTTCCTCACTGCTCTAGCTCAGCTCATCATACAGCAGCGGGTCCTAATTAACGAGACAGGGAAGCAAAATCTCTTACGCTACGCAAACGGGGACAATTTGGATCACCTCGGAGCTGGTTCAAATGTGACTCGACTTGAGAGTGCGGCATCTCGTTCCACTCAGCAGTTTGTTCTTTCAACAGTTCTGACCACTACAGTCGTTATTCCAGCAGGAACACGGGTTGGTCCTCAAGCTGGCGGTACCGTATTTTTTGAAACAATCGATACGTTAGAAATCTCACCAGGCTCTTTGTCCGGTATGGTGGAGATAATCTGTACAACCCCAGGTGAAAGCGGGAACGGATACTTACCAGGGCAGATCAATGTGTTGATTGATCCGATTCCTTATATCCAAAACGTAAGTAATGTGACGACAAGCTCTGGTGGCACTGACAGAGAAAGCGACGATGCGTATAGAGAGCGAATCCATATTGCTCCAGAATCATTCAGCACTGCTGGACCAGAGGGGGCATATGAATACTTTGCGATGTCTGCCAGTCCATTGATCGTTGATGTTTCAGTGCGCGAAACTTCCCCAGGTGTGGTGGAAATTCGTCCTTTGTTAAAAGATGGAGGACTACCGGGGCAGGAGATACTTGATTTGGTTCTGGAGACATGTAGCGATCGAAAAGTGCGTCCTCTGACTGATAATGTACAAGCATTTGTTCCCGAACAGGTACCATACGACTTGAATGTGACTTATTGGATCGGTAAATCCAACAGTAGTATGGTAGCAACCATTCAATCTAATGTTGAACAGGCTATCAAGAATTATAAGCTTTGGCAGTGTTCTAAACAGGGAAGAGACATTGATCCATCAGAATTAACCACTCGGGTGAAGAACGCAGGTGCCAAAAGGGTGATGGTTACAGCACCGATTTACCAATCTGTCGAGCGATATCAGGTGGCCAAATTAAACACAGAAAACATCACTTATGGAGGTCTGGAAGATGATTGATATCAAAACGATATCGCTTCTCGACATATTACCTGCCAGCTTGAGGGGAGATCCGAATGTCAAAGCGAGTGCAGCTGCCTTTGACAAAGAACATCGCGAGGTATCTGCTGCGATCGCTCAATTACTTCTCTATTCGAACTTGGATAACCAACCAGAGGCAATTATTGATCTGCTGGCTTGGGAGAAGCACGTTGACTTTTATGATCAGTCACTCCCCATCGAAAAGAAACGTGAGTTAGTTAAACAAGCTGAATTAATGCATAAGTACAAGGGAACTCCATGGGCAGTCGATCAGGTTGTTTCTACGGCATTTGATGACGGATTCGTTTCGGAATGGTTCGAGTATGGTGGAGATCCTTTTCATTTCAAAGTAACGACTACTGACCGGATGACGGATGCAAAACGATACGCAGAAATCATCCGTGCGATTAAATCGGCGAAAAACACCAGAAGTCGTCTAGAGTCTATTGCGATTCGCAGGGATAACAAGATGAATCTGTACGCTGGAGGAACCGTGACGACTCTTAAAATACACACGATAAAACCGATCGGAGGCGGCATGCTTGGCGCAATTTAATGGCTCAGTATTAACCGAACTTGGTCTAGCTCTCCTGACAAAAGCGCAGACGGGAGCTACAAGGATTCAATTTACTCGGATCGGAATTGGTGATGGCTATTCCGCCGAGGATCAAAGTAAACTGACAGAACTTGTCCATGAAGTCTTATCATTGGATATTTTGGAGCTCAAAGTCATCGGAGAAGGTCAATCACAGGTAACTGCTACGATCAGTAACAAGGACCTGACGGATGGGGTATACGTAAGGGAAATCGGCCTATTCGCCACTGATCCAGATGAGGGGGAGATCTTGTACGCAGTTGCAAATGCAGGCTCACTTGCAGATTTCCTTCCACCATCAGATGGCATCAATGTCGTTGAGGAGATTTTCCATTTCATCACAGTTATTGGAACGGTCGAGAATGTAACTGCAGTGATCGATGAGAAAGCTCTTGTTACAGTCGATTCATTCAATGAGCATGTGAACGACGCATCTATTCATGTCACTTCGGAAGAAATGGACCTTGTTAACCGGCGTATTACTCGTATCGAGGCCTATTTGGATTTGGACAGCAGGGGAGTTTCCGGGGCGCAAGCACGATTTGTTGATACGTATGACGGAGAGGATGACCCAGTTTTAAAATTGGATGAGACGAAAACCTATGCCACAGCTGCTATTACGGCAAGTGACACGACTATTGTAGTTCCAGTTGCATCGACGCAGGGATTTGCGGTCGGGCAAGAGGTTACCATTTGTGATGATCAGCAGTTTGAGGAGCGTTTTATTTGGGCAGTTGGCGTGAATACGCTGAGTTTCGGTATTATGCTAAACAGTTACAAGAAAGGTGCCTATATCGCAAGGTCCACACTCGAACGGGATACGACCGCACGAAAGATGCGGATCGGGGGATGGGGAACGTCTACGGTGACGATTTCCGAGCTGTAGGAGGAGAATGTAAATATGTGGAACTATGCCACTAACGGCCATTTACGATAGGA
>NZ_RHHP01000051.1 GCF_003710815.1 Brevibacillus centrosporus | reverse complement strand
TAGCTTGCGCCACCTTTCCGTCTTCCCTCATGCGAGAGAAGACTCTATCCGGTATTAGCATAAGTTTCCCTATGTTATCCCAGTCTTACGGGCAGGTTGCCTACGTGTTACTCACCCGTCCGCCGCTAGCCTCCGAAGAGACTCGCTCGACTTGCATGTATTAGGCACGCCGCCAGCGTTCGTCCTGAGCCAGGATCAAACTCTCCAATAAAGTTTGAAAACAAACTGACTTCAAGTAAAACACAAGCTTTATTACACAGATTCATTCTATCCGGTTTTCAAGGAACATCATTTATTTATCATCGCATCGTTTGCTTCAAGCAGAGGCGACGTTTTTTAATATAGCATAGGCTAAAATGGATTGCAACAGGAAATTATAATTAAGTTGGGAGTTTTTTTGGCTAATAACTCTCCCCCCTGCAAATGCCAGGTATTAAAATATAACAAAAACAACTAGCTATAATCAACTGGAAAAATCGTCCATACTAGTGATAAAACCTACGTCATAACGCGAGGAACGAACATGCTCCGTGCCGTCAGCTACAACATTCACAGTGGTCGAGATCTCTTTTGGCGCAAACGCCTAGAACAAATGGTACAGGCGTTAAGAGAAATACAGCCCGACGCCATAGCTTTGCAGGAGGTTCACCAAAACCCAAAATACGGATATCAAGCGGATTACATAGCTGAGCAATTGGATTACCAGGTTGTCTTTGCTCCTTCGATCGCACTGGCTGGAGGGTATTACGGGAATGCCTTTCTGACTCGCCTCCCCATTCACGATACGAAGGTCATTTCGCTCCCTGCAAAACGCGAGAAACGCACGTTATTAGACGTGTCCGTCAAATGGGAGGGTCGGGATATCTCCATTTGGAATACCCACTGCAGCTTAAACAAAGCAAGCCGCTTTTATCAGCTGCAGCTACTAATGACTCTGACAAGTCAACAGCTTGAACTGCCACGTCTCGTACTTGGGGATTTCAATGCGTCCTCGATCTCCTTTTCTCCTTATTACATTGACTGCGCCATGGCACATGGAAAAGAAAATTTGCACACGCTCCCCGCTTTTCGCAGACGACTAGACTATATCTTCGTCTCGCAGCATTGGGATGTATGCCGCTACGACTTGTACCCGATAGCCTGGTCAGATCATTTGCCCGTGATCGTGGACCTACGTTTGCACGACGCCTAATTCCTGCAAGATAAACCCTTTGACATCCACTAATCGGGCTGGTGTCCGAAACTTGCTCGACGAACCTGCAATGAGCAGCGGAATGATGGAATCCTGCTTGTGCAACGATCCATGGCTTCCCCCTCCCAAATGAGTCGGGGCACACTCCGACAAAAACTCATAGCTCTCCGCAGCACTCATTACGACTACGGGACCAGTCTGTGAAAAAATAGAGCCATACAAGCGCGAAAAGGCATCCGGGAACTTGTCAAACAGTAGGACATCCCCTTCTATGCGCGCATCAATAACGCCCAGATCACCCTCGATGCCCCAGGTTAACCCGTATATATCGCGATTCGGCCCATTTTTCCAGAAGCGCATAGTTTGATCCGTACCGCCACGTCGTACCACGATTTTTTCGTTTTCCCGCCACGCGATCAGGTCAATGCGCTCATCTACAGAAACCGCATCGACGATCGGCAAAAGCTTGGATTCCTCAGTCGGATACAGGAACGTCATTCTTTCGTTATTGCAGATGACCACATCCATTTGCGGGGTGACCTTCGCCCCTAACGGATGGATGCTAAAACGAGAGAGGAGCCGATCCAAAGAAATGTTATGATCTTCACTCTCCCCAATGATCGTCTGGCCATGATCACTGATCAGTATGCAAACGTTGCGCTCCAGCATCTGCTCCCAAGAGTCAAAGCTGTCCAGAAAGCGAACCAGATGCTTATCCACGTCCGCCAAATGTTGAATCGCATCCAACGGAGATTTGTGCAGCTTATGATCATTTTCAGGCAAATACACAAGTGTAAAGTGCGGCTGTTTCCCACTGCGGATCACTTCGATCAAAACATCGATGGCATAGGTATCGTTGATGCCATAGCCTTCTGTAAGGGTCTGCGCCAAATTCCACGTGATCGGACGGAAAATCTCTGGTCGCACCAACGTGCCCATACTCATGATCGTCGGCCCACTCATCTTTTCACGCAGTTGAAAGGAAGTAAGGGCATCCAGGAGGGGAGGAACATGCACCTGATGCTTTTTGTGCCCACGGTGGGCTATTACGTTGATAGAGCCGGATACAAGTTGATTTTCCTCGAGCTCCTCATGTATGGTCTTTACTTCTTTGCTCAGATGTCGTTCATTCAGGTCAAACAGCACATTGGTCGCACAGTGTGTTAACCCCATTTTTTTGACGGGAATCGCCCCGTTGATATAGTTGTGCATTTTTCCTTTTTCAGGTTCGTACCAGACCAATCCAGGAACCTTGTGCTGATCAGGATACACGCCTGTGATTAATGAGCAGTCAATAGAAGCCGTCATCGTAGGAAAGACAGTGACGCAATCTGGAATATACTGTCCCCGCTCCATCAAAAACTGCATGCCCGGCGCTTTTTTTGCAGCAATGCATCTCTCCAGGACATCTGGCATCATGGAGTCGATCAGGAATAAAATAACCTTTTTCATCCGTCTGCCATCCTTCGTCTGTCATGTCGTCGTACATGGTAGTTTTTGATTCCCACACTCCCCCTATTCGCCCGAATTGAAAAAGCCTACCTGCGCGATAGCTCGGCAGATAGGCTTGCGTACGATCCTTTTAATTCGTTTGATAGCGGAGCGTGTGCACGCCATTTTGACTTTGCAGCTGTAAGGAGGGATGACTTTTCAAATAAGGAGCAAGAGAAACGTAATCCTTCTCTCCAATTGATTTGTCGCCCAGCAGATGGGAAAGAACTGCCGCTTTGATCTGCAGACCATCGGAGGCCTGCTTGAAAAGAGGATCTACCGTTGGAAATGGAACCCCATTTACTATGGTATCTCCATTTTCGTCGCTCAGCTCCCAGTTTGTCACGTTCAAGGAATGCAGCGCTTCTACAACTTGCGCCCCGTAATCCTCAACCAGCATATCCGGCTCCAAACCGACGTGGTTGACCACCGTATGCTCGGGGGTAAAGTACTCGTTCAGCGTCAGCTTCAGAGCATCTCCTTCCGAGAGTGGAATCACTTGCTGTGCGCTGCCTTTTCCATATGTTTTGGTTCCAACAAGCTTAGCGATTCCATGGTCGCGCAGGGCACCGGATAAAAGCTCCGACGCCGAGGCTGTCCCCCCGTTCACCAAGATGCGAACCGGAATACCGATGTCCCGGCCGTTACGGACCCATGTCTCCACTTCCACGCCATTGCGGTTCGTTGTGTACATCAGCAAGCCTTCCTCCATAAAGAGACTGGCGATGTCACGGGCAGTCGAAAGATACCCCCCACCGTTGTCGCGCAGGTCCAAAACAAGCCCTTTCATTGGCTGCCCGGAACGAGCAAACTCGGCAAGCTTGTCTCTCATCTGAATGGCCCCATCCGATCCGAACGTTTCCAGGCTGATATACCCGATGCCGCCTTTGGTGAACAGCTGCCCTTCTGCCTCAGGCAACGAAAGCGAAGCACGCTGGAGCTTCACCTGAAACTCGCGGTCCTCTGACGCTCGATAAATAGTCAGAACCGCTTCGGTTCCCGCTTCTCCTTTTAAATAGGCATATGCCTCTTCAAAGCTTTTGCCCACCAGCGAAATATTGCCTACCTTTTTCACCTGGTCGCCCCGCTTCAATACCTTAGAGGCTGCCGCGGGTGAACCCGGAACGATTTCGCGTAAAATCAGCTCGTTGTTTTGCATCCGCATGCGGAAACCAAAGCCGACGAATTGATTTTCCACATCGGATTGGAACAAACGCAACTCATCCGAAGTGAAAAAGACACTGTGCGGATCATTTAAGGTAGAGAGCATCCCGTCGATCGCCCACGTATTGATGGTGGTGGAATCCCATTTTCCTTTGGCTTGCCATTCCGCCATACGCTGCTCCATCTCCCCCAGCGTATCGTCCTCCGCGGAGACAGGGAGTTTCAGCTGCTGCTTCTCATTGGCATGTTCGCTAATGGATTGCAGCGCGCCTTTTACCAATTGTTTGACTTCCGGCTTGCTCAAGTGACTTTCCATGACGTGATAAAAAACTTCTTCTGTCTCCATATAGGGTCTTTCTGCTGCATGTGCTGGTATCACAGTGGTCAAAAGCAAAACAGCTAAAGCCCATTGACTCAACCGTTTCATGGTGTCACCTCTTTCCGAACCTCATCGGGGATGGAAACCTTGACGTTAGACGACAGATTGTACTGATCCGTCCCCGAATAGGCCACATACTCCCTGTTCTCATAAATTTCTTCGTACCGCCATACATGCTTGACCAGCTCGTCACTTTCGCGGTCAATATAGTATTTATTCATATAGAGGGAAACGTTCTTAATCTTCCCTCTGCTAAACGAAAGGCTTTTTGCTTTTTCCGTAAGAGCGGCACCCGGAATCCACTCTGTGATGATGTCATATCGACCAAATGATTGCTTGTAGTAGCGGGCATGCAAATTGTTCATCCGATCTTGGATGCTTTGGGTCCCTACCCATTCATGCACGAAATCCAGCTTGTCTGTCGGATGCTGCACCCAGCCCTGTTTCTTCGTGTCATACGAATACTGGATCTTTTTCTGACCGTCTGTATACGTCTCAAGCTTGTCCGAAACCAACTGCTGGGGAGATTGGTAAAAGCCCTGCGTATGGCTGGAATTGCGCGTAGCGTCTACATCCTGCGTGTATTTGAAGGAAAAACCACTCAAAAACGCTTCCCCTTTTACCTGATAAGACGAGACTCGATCCAGATGGTTCAACGTATAGGTCAGATCAGTTGCAATCGATGGCTGCTGCTTGAGGGAGGCAAGCTCCTGTCCCAAGAGCTTAACCAGCTGTGTCATCCGCTCATCCGAGGGCTTTGGCTTCTGTTTTGCGAGCAAAGACTCCGCCTCTTGGATCCGCCCTTCCTGAACTAGGTAATAAGCGGAATTCAAGAGCGCCTCTGCATGCCTGGAAGCAAACGTTTCATACCGAACCAGGGCTTTGTCTGTCAGCCCAGCTTTGATCTCCAAGGCTCCCAGATAAATCGCCAAGGATTCCCATTCCTCTGTATCCTGCTTGAGCTTCGGCTCATACGCTGCCAAACGCTTCAATACTTTTTCATACTCCGCCGAATCATTCGCTCCCATCTGCAAAGCGATATCATACACGTTCGCACTCAGCAGGCGCAAAGTATCTGGCAAAATGATCTTATCCTGAAAATACGCATCAATAGAACGGAATGCTTCTTCCAAATTGTCTGTCAAAGGTGTCGAGGGGTTCCAGCTTAAATAGAAATGAACGCCGATCTGATTGGAAAACGAGTTGCTCGCCAGCTTCTCCAGATCAAGGTAGGTATTATCTGTATCCTCATGATTGCGAATGGCTTCCACCGCGTTCACATACATCTTCTCATCTGACGTTTTGGAATCCGTATACGTTACAAACAAAGGGAAAAGCTCCTGAATCTCGGGAACCATCGGAAATTTCGAGCCATCGTAATCGAGCAAGGGCAGAATGGTATCCTGCAGCAGGTAGGTCATCAAGCGATCCGCTGCAGCGGCTGCCTCTCCTCTTTTCAAAAGGTCTGTGCTCTCACCCTCGAGCCATCCCCAGCTCTTCACTTCCTCCCATGCCCTTTGGTTGTCACCTGTCATGGTAAACATTTGCATGAGCTTAGCCGCTTCTTCGTGGGTGATCGCTTGATTCGGCTTCATTTGCTCCCCAGGAAACACTTGAGCAATCGCATGTGGACCATACAAACGATCCAAGATATACGAAACACGCAGCGTAGGCGTGTACATCCAAGTCAGGCGGTCGACGTCCTTGTAGGGCAAATACGGCTCTTCAAAGCCCTCGCCCCTATTCCATTCCGCGTGCTCCGACAAAAATGTCAGGGGATATAGCTGGTACTGTCCTCCGTTGTACAAGCGATCGATTAAAGCCACAAACTCTGCTCGGGTCATATCGCGATTTGGGTAAAAAAGTGGGGCACTGCTGCCTGCTGCAAAAAGCCCCGCCTGAACTCCACGGATAATGGAGGTCTTTGCCCAATGGTTGCTAATGTCCCCGTAAGGCATAAAGCCCCCAGCCGCAGAGGCAAAGCCGGGGGTAAGCAGCGTAGCAGCGAGAAGAACACAGGATAACGTTCGTATGAATTTTTGCACGTGAATCCCTCCTACACTTCAACTGGCAGGCCATTAACCGACTGGCCAATACGCCTGGTCTCCTATACAAATTGGAACGGATCCGTGTGCATAGTCGATGCAATTACTTCTGTCTGATAGCCGTTTGCTTTCAGTAGTTCATTTAGGTAATCAGCCAGCTTTTGCTTCATGATCTTTTCGATATTGTGGCCAGCATCAATAATCGAAAGACCCTCTGCCTGTGCGTCGTGAGCGGTGTGGTAGCCAATATCGCCCGTCAAGTAGGCATCCGCTCCCTTAAATATCGCTTTGGAAACAAAGGAGCTTCCGTCGCCTCCCACCACAGCCACTTTTTTCACTTGGCCGTCCAAATCCCCAACAACGCGTAAGCCTTGCAAAGAGAAGCGCTCTTTTACTAGCTCTGCCAGCTGTCGCAGCGTCATCGGCTGTGGCAATACGCCAATTCGGCCGATGCCATAGCCTGTTCCAGCCTGCTCGAGTGGAATGATGTCATAGGCGACTTCTTCATAGGGGTGCGCAGCGAGCATGGCTTTTACAACCGCGGACTGTCGAGAAGCCGGCACAACCATCTCCAGCTTGACTTCTTCGACCTTTTCCAGCTTGCCTGTGGTCCCGATAAACGGATTCGTGCCTTCCCCTGGCATAAAGGTCCCTGTTCCTTCTGTCTGGAATGAGCAGTGGCTGTAGTTTCCGACAAAGCCTGCTCCAGCTTCTGAGATCGCTTGAAAAACAGCATCCCGATGCGAGGCGGGTACGAAGACCGCGAGCTTTTTCCAGCTGTCGCGGTGGATGACATCCAGTACCTCCACCTTGTTCAAGCCGATAGCTTCCGCCAGCCAATCGTTCATGCCACCGACAGCGACATCGAGATTTGTATGAGCCGTATAGACGGCAATATCATGCTTAATCAGCTTTTCGAAGACACGGCCTGCTGCCATATCTGTGCGAATGTTTTTAAGCGGGCGATAGATGACCGCATGGTGCGCAACAATCAGATCCACGCCTTCTGCAATCGCCTCATCAACGACGGATTCCAGAACGTCCAGTGCGACCATTACCTTTTTCACCTGTTTTTGCAAAGTGCCTACGTGAAGGCCAATCTTGTCTCCTTCATACGCCAACGATTTGGGAGCCAATCGCTCCACGTATTGAATCACAGTCTGTCCGTGCGCAAACATGCAATCACCTCATCGATCCATTCAACTTCTGCCGTAATTTCCTGTATCCGGGCTGCTGCTTCCGGTTTTTCCGAGCGGCTTAGCTGCACAAGTACCTTCGCCCATTTTTCTCGTTCATGGAGCCATTTTTGTACGAGAGCAGGCTGTTTTTGCTCCCAGAGGAACGGACCGATTCGCAGCAATTCTACCTTGGTTCGGTCCTTGTTTTCATAAGGCAGCTCCACATTTCCACGCTCTGCCACTAAAATTTCATAGACGATCCCGTCTTCTTCCAGAATCGTTTCAGCGATCAACTCCCAGCCACGCTCCAAGAACCAGCGGCGGACGATTTCCTCCCCCACATTTGGCTGTAGAATCAACCGTTTCACACCAACCAGCTTGTCCACGCCGGCTTCGAGGATGGAAGCAATAAGCTGTCCGCCCATCCCCGCGATACAGACCACATCTACTTCACCGGGAGTGAGTACGGCCAAACCGTCTCCTTTTCGTACAGATGCGCGGTCCTGTAGTTGCAGCGTATGTATTTGTTTAAGCGCTGCCTGATAAGGTCCTTCGTTTACTTCGCCTGCGATTACATGCGATGCGATTCCCGATAGAAGCAAATAAGAAGCCAACAACGCATGATCCGACCCGATGTCGGCGACGCGGGCTCCTTGGGGGCAATAGCGAGCAATCGTTTCCAGACGCTTGGAAATTGTTACATATGTCATGTGTCTCTTCACCTTCCGTTCCCTCTATTCTACCCTATTTGGGAGCGATTGCCCAATGCTAAATACCTGACAAAGAGCGCGCAAAGAACGACAAAAACCCCGCTGGCGTTTCTCAGCGAGGCTCTCTTCAAAGTATGATTTAGCAGCCAATTTCACGAGCAATGACATTGCGCAGAATCTCGGATGTCCCTTCCCCGATCTCCAGTAGTCTGGCATCACGGAAAAAGCGCTCTACCTGATATTCGCGCATGTAACCGTACCCTCCATGGATTTGAATCGCCTGATGAGTGGCGGACATGGCAACCTCGGAAGCATACAGCTTTGCCATGGCGGCTTCTTTTGTGAAGCGACGACCGTTGTCCTTCAGCCATGCAGCTTTGTACACCATGTTTCGCGCAAGCTCGATTTGCATCGCCATGTCTGCCAGCTTGTGCTGGATCGCCTGGAATTGGCTGAGTGAATTTCCAAAAGCGGTTCTTTGCTTGGCGTATTGCAGGGCCTTATCATAGGCAGCCTGCGCAATTCCTACAGCCATCGCCCCAATT
Organism: Brevibacillus centrosporus; assembly: GCF_003710815.1. Classification (GTDB taxonomy): domain Bacteria; phylum Bacillota; class Bacilli; order Brevibacillales; family Brevibacillaceae; genus Brevibacillus; species Brevibacillus centrosporus. The sequence goes on along the minus strand of NZ_RHHP01000051.1, from coordinate 98,146 downwards.
CCGATCCGTCCTCCGTCTAGCGTAATCAGGAACTGCTTGAAGCCCTCTCCCTGTTTCCCCAGCACATTCTCTTCTGGAACGCGCACATTCTCCAAAACCAGCTCTGTCGTATTGGAGCTATGCAGGCCGAGTTTCTCGTAATTGGCCAACACGGTAAAGCCAGGCGAATCCGTCGGCACGATAAAGGCGGTGATTCCGCGCGCCCCTTTCTCTTTATCCGTAACAGCTGTCAAAGCGAGAAAGGATGCATAGGAAGCATTGGTAATAAAGCATTTCGATCCATTGATTAGCCAACCGTGATCATCGAGCACTGCTGACGTTTTCGTGCCTCCTGCATCCGATCCCGCATTCGGCTCCGTCAAGCCAAATGCCCCAAAGCTTTCTCCTGAGCAAATTTTGGACAGATACGTACGTTTTTGTTCCTCTGTTCCAAATAAGGAAAGGGGAGCCCCTCCTAGGGATATATGCGCCGAGTACGTAATTCCCGTCGAACCACAAGCTCGGCTGAGCTCTTCCGTTACAATCGCAAAGCTCGTGGTATCTGCCCCTGCACCGCCATAATGTTCTGAAAAAGGCAGTCCCATCAAGTTCAATTCTGCCATCTGCTTAAATACCTCAACAGGAAACTGCTTCGTCTTGTCGCGCTCATCTGCACCAGGCGCGACTACCTCATCCGCAAACTCCCGAATCATTTTTTTCAACATAAGCTGTTCCTGGGTCAAATCATAGTTCATTTTTGAAGCCCCCTTGAAAGCGCTTTAGTGTAGTGGTAAAAAGGATTGCGGCATTTTGACTGAGCGTTTGTTCAGAATTCTCTTACCATTATACACCATAGCTCCCCTCCTGTGGAGTTACATTTATAATCTCCTTGGCCAGAAAAAAGCACGCCTTATTTTTGGCGTGCTCCCACTACAATAGCCCCGATAAAAGAAAGAGCTCCCAATATGTACCCAATACTATAGGTCTTGTAGCCCATAAGCTGAGCAGCCGTTTCCCCTCCGAGAAAAATGACGGCGAGCAAAATTCCGATCAAAACTTTCCACTTGTTGTCCACTCTATCACCTCAACCCCTTATCCCCACCCATTGTAGCAAACAGCAAACCACCGTGTCAGGGAAATCCAAAGTCATCCTCTCTACAGACGCAGCCAGGAAAACCAATAACCACGCGTAAAGAAAAACAAGGCAGAAGCCAGAAAAACCTTTAGAAATAGCAGCAGCTGGATCACGTCACGTTTCGCTTCCGGTATGTAGAGAGCCTGCACCTCAGCTCCGAAAAAGGCAGCCAATCCGCAGAAGGCAAAGACTCCGGCCCATTTGGGATTGCCGCTGTTCATGAGAAAGCCCAATCCTGTCCACACACAAGCCAACGGTACCCAGTACAGCTCCGAACGCCACCATGAATACTCTTGACTGATTCGGCCCATTGTAGCAAATCCATATAAAAGGGCCAAGCCCAGCATGCCGCCATAAAGCAGGTAGGTAAACCCAAACAGAAACGCACTCGCGCACAGCAGAACACATATCAGACCCAAGTAAAACAGAATCATCGGGGTTGAGCCACCCATTTGGATAATGCTGTATATCCCACCCGCGATCAAGACGATGAAGGAGAGAATTAAAAAAAGATGGGTGAGAGGCGGTGCCGTGCGGCGAAATACTAGTCCCATAATATAGAAAACAAGTGCGAAACAGGCAAAGATGGTAATTTGCATTGGGGTTTGAAAACGGTTAAAATGAAAAGCAAGTAAGATCAAACCTGCAATAACAAAGGCACCTAGGAGCCATGCCATTACCATTTTACCGGTTATAGGAGACGAGTAGGAAGCAGGTGTCTTATAAATGACCTCCGATTTCTTCCTTTCGCTTTTGGCTACGGCTGGTGAAGAAGCCTGAGGCCGGTCTCCTTCCGTATACAGATTTAATAGGAAAATGCAGTAATGTTCAGGCAGCAAATGATTTCTCCGCCAGTTTTCAATCTCTGCAATAATGATACGTTTGCGCTGGTCGTCCAACGCGGCCCCTCCTTACTATCGACGGCAAAGGTCTGATTGGTGGAAAAAGAAAAGCCTACGTAGGCTGTACGTAGGCCACATATTACTATATCGGTTATTCCAAGAAATCTTTTAAGCGCTTGCTTCTGCTTGGATGACGAAGTTTGCGCAGGGCCTTTGCCTCGATTTGACGAATCCGCTCACGCGTCACGCCAAATACTTTCCCCACTTCCTCCAGTGTACGAGTGCGTCCATCGTCGAGACCAAATCGCAGGCGCAATACGTTTTCTTCTCTATCCGTCAACGTGTCCAGCACGTCTTCCAACTGTTCCTTTAACAGCTCGTAAGCCGCGGCATCAGATGGCTCTAGTGCATCCTGATCCTCGATAAAATCACCCAGATGGGAATCGTCCTCTTCCCCGATCGGCGTCTCCAGCGATACCGGCTCTTGGGCAATTTTCATGATTTCCCTCACCTTTTCCGGTGTGAGATCCATTTTTTCCGCGATTTCTTCTGGCATTGGCTCGCGGCCCAGCTCTTGCAGCAGCTGACGAGATACACGTATCAGCTTGTTAATGGTTTCCACCATATGCACAGGAATCCGAATCGTACGCGCCTGGTCAGCAATCGCACGGGTAATAGCCTGACGGATCCACCATGTCGCATACGTACTGAACTTGTAGCCTTTGCGGTAATCAAATTTTTCCACCGCTTTGATCAAACCCATGTTTCCTTCTTGAATCAAATCGAGGAACAGCATGCCGCGACCTACATAACGCTTCGCAATGGAAACCACCAGACGAAGGTTGGCTTCAGCCAATCGGCGCTTCGCTTCCTCATCCCCTTGTTCGATACGCTGAGCCAGTTTAATCTCCTCTTCAGCGGAAAGCAGAGGCACACGACCGATTTCTTTCAGGTACATTCTTACAGGGTCATTGATCTTGATTCCAGGTGGAACAGAGAGATCGTCAAAATCGAATTCTTCGTTGTCCTCGTCCTTCATGATCATTCGATCGACTTCTTCATCGTCGTCTTCGTTCTCATTGTTGTTTATTTCAATGCCTTGATCACCCAGGTATTCAAAAAACTCATCGATTTGATCAGAATCCTGCTCAAAACCAGAGAGGCGATCTGTAATTTCCTTGTAAGACAACGCACCACGCTTTTTACCTAATTCGACCAATTGTTCCTTCACTTGTTCGATGGACATAGCTTCCATGTCAGAAGTGATGTTTTGTTTGTTCATCTACTATCCCTCCTTCCCCGGGAATGATCTGATGCTACCCTTCTTTTAAAGCATTTTCCAATTCAAGAATCTTCATCCCTATGATGGCTGCTTGAATTTCCAGTTGTTTGCGCGCATCCTCGCTGTCCGCTGCGGCCGCTTGGAGGTGTAAGCTCCGCTGCTCTTCGCGCAATCGTTCCAACTCGGCACGCTTCGGGTAGTTATTCACTTGTTTGATGTAGTCGCCGATCTCTAAATCAGATACGTCTTCCTTATACTCCATCATGGCCAATCCCGAGGCTAATTGCTTTAACGATTCGTCTTGCACGTAATGTATAAACTTTCCAGGGTCTTCCGTGTTTCCCTCTGCATAGTAAGCATACAGGTAGGCTGAAAGCGCATCATGTTCGTCCACTTGAAAGTGTGCGTTGCATTCCTGCTGAACGCGAAAGGCAAGTTCTGCATTTCGCATCATGTAAAACAGCAGCTTGCGCTCAGCCGTGTGATAAGCGGGTGGCAGTGTTTTCGCGAGCGTAACTTTGCCATTATTTATACTATTATTCCATGCTGGCGACACTTTATCCCTTTGGCGCTCACTTTTTTGCTGTTTATACGCGCGTTTTGACTCCCATTTTAAATCGCCGAGAGTCAGGGAGTATTCTTCTGCCAATTGCCGCTGATACAAGTCCCTTTCTACCGGGCTGTCCAGTTCGTTGATGATTTCTACCGCCTTTGCAATCAGGCGCGTTTTATCTGTCTCATCATTTATTACGTACTGGCTCCGCAAATGTTTCAGTCGGAACGCTGTCACTGGCATTGCCTGCAACAAAACTTGCTGAGAAAACGCTTCGGCCCCATGCTGGCGAATGTAATCATCCGGGTCTACCCCCTGTGGGAGCGGAGCCACCCTTACGATCAAACCCGCCTGCTGCAAAACATGAATCGCCTTGCTTGTTGCTTCCTGACCTGCTGCATCTCCGTCATAGCAGAGTACTACCGATTCCACATTCCGCCGTAGGATTCGGGCCTGCTGCTCGGTCAGAGCTGTTCCTAACGTGGCGACACCTTGCATAAAGCCCGCCTGCCACGCTGACACCACATCCACATATCCTTCAAACAGCAATGCCTGCTTTCGCTTGCGCATAGTCGAGCGAGCCCGATGAAGATTGAAGAGGGTGGCGCTTTTGTTAAACAGGAGGCTTTCCGGACTATTCAAATACTTGGGTTGCGACGACCTGGGCCCCGTGTTGTCCAATAGTCTTCCACCAAATCCGATGACATGTCCCTGTGAATCATGAATGGGAAACATGACCCGCCCACGGAAACGGTCGAACACTTTTCCGGCCTCACTTTTCGCAAGCAAGCCTGCTTCTACCATCAAATCCTGTGAGAAGCTCCGTTTCTTTAAAAACTGTGTCACGAAATCCCACGAATCCGGGGCAAACCCAATTTGATACTCGGTTAACGTCTGACTGGACATTCCTCGTTTGGTGAGGTATTTCATTGCTTCCACACCATAGGGAGTCTCCGTCAGTACGTAGTGGTAAAGCTTTGAAACAAGCTCATGAGCTTCTAGCATCGCTTGCTTCGCCCGTTTTTCTGGAGATGCCTCTTCTTGTGGCGGCTTGGGCACATCGATTCCGGCACGTTCTGCCAGTTTGTGAAGTGCCTCCGGGAACGTCAGCTGCTCCAATTTCATCAGAAAGGAGAAAACATCCCCACCTGCTCCACAGCCAAAGCAATGAAAAAACTGTCGCTCCGCATTCACGTTAAAGGAAGGACTCTTCTCAGAGTGAAATGGACATAGACCGAGAAAGGCACGACCGCTTTTTCTCAGCTGTACATACTCTCCTACAACGTCTACGATGTCGACAGCGGCACGCACTTGGTTAACAAACTCATCAGAAGTGTGACCAGCCATCACTATCCACCTTTTCAGGAGAATCGAACGACGAGATTATTTAGTTCGTCAAAATTCGTCATTTTCCTTCTTGTGATCGCACTTCTTTTCTTCATTTCTACTTTTCCACATTTCCGCATGCAATAAACGCTCGTCACAAGGCAAGATCGTGATTCCTGCCCTACTCGTTTTCTACAAAAACCGCCATTTTCCTTCTTTTGGCCTATTTCTTTTCGTTCCGGAGGTTGTTTTTGCGAATCATCTCCAGAATGATGTTGGCCGTCTCTTCCACTGCCTTTTTCGAAACATCGATGACCGGGCAGCCTAAGCGTTCAATAATTTTGTTCGAATAAGCAAGTTCTTCCGCGATCCTATCCAGATTTGCGTAATTCGCTTGTGACGTCAAACCCAGCGCTTTCAGCCGCTCGGTACGGATGCCGTTCAGCTGCTCTGGATTGATCGTCAGCCCAATACAGCGCTCAGGAGGCAATTGGAACAGCTCCTCTGGCGGCTCCACTTCAGGAACCAGCGGCACATTTGCCACTTTCAGCCGCTTGTTGGCCAAGTACATAGAAAGCGGTGTTTTCGATGTGCGGGAGACCCCGATCAAAACAACGTCAGCACGAAGCAATCCACGCGGGTCACGTCCGTCATCGTATTTCACGGCAAATTCAATCGCGTCCACTTTGCGGAAATACTCCTCGTCCAAACGCCGAACCAGTCCAGGCTTGCCTGTTGGCGGCTCTTTCAGCATGCTTTGCAGCGTATGCATGAGTGGCCCCATGACATCAATGGCTGGGATTCCGTGCAGAGCCGCTTGCTTCGTAATGTAGGCATTCAGCTCGGGAATGACTAGCGTAAAAACGATCATTGCTTTGGACTCTTTTGCGGAAGCAATGATCTCGTCGATGGATTCTTTATCTTCTATGTAGGGATACTTCTGTACATCAATCAAAAAACGGTCAAACTGACTAGCACCAGCGCGAACAACAAGCTCGGCGGTTTCACCGATCGAGTCTGAAACTACGTAGATGAGCTGTCCTTGTTGATTTCCTTGCATTGCTTCTCCTCCTACACTTTCGGTTCGCTGCCCAATTCTACAAACGCTTTGGCGATCGTTGTCTTCGTGACTCTACCTGTCAGCTCCATGAATTTGGGGTCATCCTCGCTGGGACGAACCACTGGCAGGGAATCAATCTGGAAGTCGATCAGCTTTTTGGCTGCTGCATACAGTGTTTCCTCAGGAGCACAGGTGATGATATTGGGCATTCGTGACATGATGATGCTGACCGGTACATCCTCCAGCGTCTTGTTGCCAAGAGAGGCACGCAGCAAGTCTTTTCTGGAGATGACACCTGCCAGGTAGCCCTTCTGATTCACGACAAACAACGTCCCTACGTCCTCGAGAAAAAGCGTTACGATCGCATCGTATGCAGAGGCTGATTCGGACACAACGATGGGAACCGCCTTGTAATCATTGACGAGAAGCTTGTGAAGCCGTTCACTTATGACCGAGCTGGCTGGTCTCCCCGCATAAAAATACCCGACCCGAGGCCTGGCTTCTAAATAACCTGACATGGTGAGGATGGAAAGATCGGGCCGCAGCGTCGCACGGGTCAGATTCAATCGATCTGCGATATGCTCGCCTGTAATCGGACCTTCATCCTTCACTATCTGTAAGATTTGCTCTTGTCGTTTGGTGAGCTCGATGACCAATCACCCCGGTTTACGTCTGTTTACCTCTTCCTAGTATTACTCTATTCGACCGGATATTCCTTCTTTCGCATGGAAAAAAGGTACCTCCGCCAGTATATGGACGAAGGCACCCGGTGATTCTCACTCTATTTCTAGTAAGAAATATCTTTTTTCTTAGGCAAATACAAGCTTGGAAAAATCAGCATAAGCGAAAATGAGTCGAGAGAGACGCAGCAGCAAGCCCAGTCTGTTTGCCCGCACCGCTTGATCCTCCGCCATGACCATGACTTTATCGAAGAACGCCTTGATCGGCTCGCGCAGGATTGCCAGCGTTGCCAGTGCCTTCTCCTGATCTTTCAGACCCGCTACTTCCTGTTGTACGGACAGGTACGCCTGATACAAGCCACGCTCCACGTCCTCCACAAACAAAGCTTCGTCTACTTGATCCGCTTCGGCTTTTTGCGCCAGATTGTTTACACGGTTGAACTGCTCCACGATGAGCTTGAACTCCTCGTCACTTACAGCTGTCATCAGCGCTTTTGCTTTTGCCAAAATTTCTGGCACATAGGACAGGTCCGCAGACAGGACAGCATCGACTACATCGTAGCGCACGCCGTTTTCTTGCAGAACGTTTTTCAAACGAAGGCCAAAGAAGTCGACCAGATCCTTCTTCACTTCTTCAACCGTGCGCTTGTTCACACCTTGAGCTGCATACGTCTCGAGAGTTGCATCCCATAGCTGATCCAATGAAAGCTGCCAGCCTCGCTCCAGCAAAATGGTAACGATACCTGCTGCCATTCGGCGCAATCCGTATGGGTCTTGAGAACCAGTCGGCACGATGCCGATGGAGAAGATCCCGATGATCGTGTCCAGCTTATCCGCCAGGCTCACAATCGCTCCTTGCGCGGATTTCGGCGTCAGGTCACCTGCGAAGCGCGGCAGGTAGTGCTCAAATACACCGCCAGCAACGATCTCGTTTTCCCCTGCTTTGCGGGCGTAGTCTTCACCCATAATACCTTGCAGCTCAGGGAACTCGCCAACCATGTTGGTCACCAGGTCGAATTTGGCTATTTCTGCGATTCGATCGACTTGCTTTGCCTCTTCCTGACTCACACCCAGCTTTTCTGCGATTTGAGCAGCCGTTTTGCGAACACGGCGTACTTTGTCTCCGATCGTTCCCAGCTCTTCGTGGAAAACGATGGTTTCCAGACGTTTTAGGCAGTTTTCAATCGGGAGCTTTTGGTCTTCTACATAGAAGAAGCGAGCATCAGAGAGACGTGCACGAAGCACCTTTTCATTTCCTTTTGCTACGTTTTCCAGCGCACGGCTATCACCGTTGCGTACCGTTACGAAGTGGTTCAACAGTTGGCCTTGTGCGTTTTCCACAGGGAAGTAGCGCTGGTGCTCACGCATGGAGGTTACCAGAACCTCGCGCGGGATCGTCAGGAACTCTTCTTCAAATGTTCCGTACAGGGCAGTAGGATACTCAACCAGATGCACGACCTCGTCCAGCAGCCCTTCGTCCATCGGGATTTTCCAGCCATTTTCCTGTTCCATCCGGCGAATCTGCTCCACGATCGTGGCACGGCGCTCTTCCGGATTGACCATTACATGCTGTTCAGCGAGCTTGCTTGCATATTCAGCAGGCGAGTTGATTTCAACATCTGTGCCTAGGAAACGGTGACCACGGGAGATTCGGCCGCTTTTTACACCAGCAATCTCCAATTCAATGACCTCTTCCCCAAACAATGCTACCATCCAGCGAATCGGACGAACGTATTTCAGATCGTTTGCGCCCCAGCGCATATTTTTCGGAAAGTTCATCCCGGCAATGACGTCTGCGAGCTGCGGCAGAAGCGTCTTGGTTTCTTTTCCTGCTTCTGATTTGCGCGCATGCACGTATTCCACGCCATTCACGTCTTTGAAGTACAATTGATCTGGTTCTACTCCGTTGCTGCGGGCAAAGCCCAGTGCCGCTTTCGACCAGTTCCCGGCTTCATCCTGGGCGATCTTGCGTGCAGGACCTTTCGCTTCGTCATTGCGATCTGGCTGCTTTTCTGCAAGGCCATGGATCAATACAGCAAAACGACGCGGCGATTCCATCGAGATGATTTGATCAAAGGGGATACGCTCTGCTGCCAACCATTTTTCCACTTTTTCTTTCAACTGCGCTGCTGCCAAAGCGACGAAGCGAGCAGGCATTTCTTCGAGACCGACTTCCAAAAGCAAATCGCGCTTACTCATTCGAATTCTCTCCCTTCTCCACAACCGCACCATTGTTTCCTTTTTGCAAAAGCGGGAAGCCCAGTCTTTCACGCTCGGCGTAGTAGGTCTGTGCCACTTCACGAGATAGGTTGCGTACACGAGCGATGTAGCCTGCACGCTCGGTCACGGAGATAACGCCTCGCGCATCCAGAAGGTTAAAGGTATGAGAGCATTTCAGCACGTAATCGTAAGCTGGATAAACCAGGCGTTCTTTCATGAGACGCTTGGCTTCAGCTTCATAGGTGTTGTACAGATTGAACAGCATGTCCACGTCAGACAGCTCAAAGGTATATTTGGAATGCTCGTATTCCGGCTGAAGGAACACGTCACCATAGGTGTAGCCGTTCACCCATTCCAGGTCGAACACGTTTTCTTTTTCTTGAATGTAGGAAGCAAGGCGCTCCAGTCCGTAAGTCAACTCGACGGCTACCGGTTTGCACTCCAGACCGCCCACCTGCTGGAAGTACGTAAACTGGGTGATCTCCATCCCATCGAGCCATACTTCCCAACCGAGGCCCCATGCGCCAAGGCCAGGATGCTCCCAGTTGTCTTCTACGAAGCGAATGTCGTGCTCCAATGGCTCAATGCCCAGCTGGCGCAAGCTGTCCAGGTACAGCTCCTGGATGTTGTCAGGCGACGGCTTCATGATCACTTGGAATTGATGATGCTGGTACAGACGGTTTGGGTTTTCTCCGTAACGTCCGTCTGCCGGGCGACGGGAAGGCTCTACGTAAGCTACGTTCCACGGCTCAGGACCGATGGAGCGCAGGAATGTCATAGGATTGAGCGTACCTGCCCCTTTTTCTACGTCATACGGCTGTACGATCAGGCAATTTTGTTTTGCCCAAAAGTTTTGCAGCGTCAAAATGATGTCTTGAAACGTCATCTTCATGCTCTTTCCTCCTCAAATAATAAAAACCCCTCGTCGCCTACACCGTCTACTTGCGACAGTGTAGGGACGAGAGGATTCTCGCGGTTCCACCCTACTTGGCGAAAAAAGCTTCCGCCCACCTTGGATTATGCATTGCTCCAGAACGCCCTTCATCAGCTTGGTGACCGGGCTTACACTATCCCCGGTTCGCTAACACATCCAGCGGCCGACTACTCTTTTCCTTCATGGCAACATTCGGTATCAAGTTTGGTAATTATCATAACGAAAAGACAAACGGATGTCAATTACTCGCTGTCTTTCATCGGCAGCCGTTCCATCCGCTCCAGTTGTTCCAGAAACGAACGACTTTTCAGGCGAAGATCGAGATGCTCATCCATAAAGCTGCGCAGTACATGCTTGAGCTGATTGCGCGTCGCAGGCTTCACTTCGATATCCCCCAGCCGCTCCAAATCAAAAACCTGAAACAGCCGCAGCAGCTTCCAGGTCGAGGGTGTCACCGCTAACGCATATGGATCTGCAGGCAGGCAAACAGGGCACAAAAGGCCTCCTTGCGAGACACTGATCGCATAAGGCTCCCTCTGCGCACCACAGTTTGCACACGCGGAAAGTTGTGGCGAGATCCCTGCCACGATCAGCATCTTCGTTTCAAAGATGCGACAGAGGATCTCCGCATCCCGCCCTTCGTCCAAATATCGAAATGTATGGAGAAGCAGCTGAAACAGATACGGATTGGGCTCTCGCTCATGTGTCAGTCGATCCAACAGCTCTGCTATGTACGCGGCATAAGCCGTCGCACCCAGGCTTTGCCGCAGGTCCCGGAACGATTCCATGATGTCTCCCTGCGAGAGATCAGGCATACCTGTACCGGGTCCAGCTTTGCATAGATAGTACCCATGTGAAAACAATTGGGAGACGGCTGCCAGTCGGCTCTTGGTCTTTTTGGCTCCGCGCGCCATCAGACCCAGCTTGCCGTTCTCCCGGGTAAACAACGTCACCACTTTGCTGGACTCGCCATAGTCCACACTACGGATGACAATTCCTTCCCACTTTACAAGCATGCCTGCGAGTCACCCAATTCTTCCTGGGCGAGATCAAAGGAGGCCTCCTCGACAGCACCATCCGTTTGATGGTGATCCCGGTAGAGAAGGTACGCATGGATGTCACCGGTTGAAGCGAAAACTCTCCAAGAAAAGTCACGAAGCATGGAGCATCATCCTTTCCTATATCGGGTCTATCCACTTCCTTCTTAGAATCACCTTAGCCCGTTTTTCTATGCCTTGGAAAAATTAACACGTATAAAGCTCGTCCTATTCTTCGTTGTAAAAACCGAAATTGCGCAGCATCCGCTCCTGGTTTCGCCAGTCCTTCTTCACCTTGATCCACAGCTCCAAGAAGACCTGGTCCCCCATTAGCCGCTCAATGTCCTTGCGCGCACGGCGCCCGATCTCTTTGAGCATTTGACCTTTTTCGCCGATGAGGATACCTCGCTGGGAATCACGTTCTACGTAGATAGCTGCGTAGATGTACAAAGTCTTGCCGTTTTCCCCACGCTTCATTTCCTCAATCACGACAGCGATCGAGTGCGGTACCTCTTCCCTCGTCAAGTGTAGTACCTTTTCACGAATCAGCTCAGCTGCTACAAAGCGCTCGGGATGATCCGTCACCTGATCAGCTGGGTAGAACATCGGACCTTCTTCCATCTCGCCCATGATAGCTTGCATCAAAGAATTGGTATTGTTGCCTTCGAGAGCGGAAATCGGCACGATCTGCTTGAAATCATAAAGCTTGCGATAGTCGTCGATGATCGGCAGAAGCGCTTCCGGATGTACCTTGTCGATCTTGTTGATGACGAGGAAGACTGGTGTTTTTACCTGTTTCAGACGCTCGATGATATACTCATCTCCCGCCCCGCGTTTCTCCGTCGCATCCACAACAAACAAAACGAGATCAACTTCGTTCAGCGTATTTTCCGCTACGGTCACCATGTAGTTGCCCAATTTCGACTGCGGCTTGTGAATCCCTGGTGTATCGAGGAAGATGATCTGCCCATCCTCTGTCGTATGGACAGCCGTAATTTTGTTGCGTGTTGTCTGCGGCTTATTGGACATGATAGCGATTTTATGACCTACCACATGGTTCAGCAGTGTCGATTTTCCAACATTCGGCCGTCCCACAATAGAGACGAAGCCGGATTTAAAGCTTTTCTTGGTCTTGCGGTTATCCACGTAAATCCTCCTTGGTGAACGCCCCTGGAAGCAGGGCAGATATAGTCGTTTCCCAAACATCTCCGTTCAGGTTTGTTAAATAAACAGGCATTTCAGGCGGGCACAGCTCCGCCATCACTTGACGGCAAGCACCGCACGGAGACACTGCTTTTGGAGTATCTGCCGCTACTGCGAGTGCTTTGTACTGTTTATCCCCCTCGGAATATGCCTTAAACAAAGCCGTGCGCTCTGCACAGTTGCACAGAGAATACGCCGCATTCTCAATATTGCCGCCCAGATAGACTTTGCCTTCCTCTGTCAGGAGTGCAGCCCCCACTTGGAATTGGGAATACGGCACATAGGCGCGCTTTCGAGCTTCTATGGCTTGCTTCATCAATGCTTGTTTATCCATTCTCATCATTCCTCATATCGGTATTCTCTAACACCTAGGAGACACCAAGAGACCAGACTTCTTTCTCTTGGTAGAGGAAAGCATCTGGTCCATAGTAGTCTGATCATGCCATATTTTCAAGAAAGAAACCACTCTAACATTTTTTCATACAGTGGAGGTCCGAAAATAAAGCACCCAATCACCACTGACGCGATGGCTGCCACGAGAACGGCACCCGCTCCGACATCCTTGGCAATCTTGGCTTTGGCGTGCCAATCCGGCGAGGCCAGATCCACCGCTGCTTCGATCGCTGTGTTGACCAGCTCCAAGGATGTGACCAGCCCGATAGAAAAAAAGACCAGCAAAACATCGCTGCGTGGAATTTGCAGCCACCAAGCCGCCGCCAGCACGAGGAGAGCGGCAGCTACGTGGATTTGCATGTTTCGCTGTGTCTTCACGGTATAAACAATCCCTTGCCAGGCGCAGGAAAAACTACGCATCAAGCGACTCCACTCTTTCACTGCCATCGCCTACCTCGTCAAGCCAATTTGCTCCAATACCGCATCTTGACGGGAAAACATTTCTTTCTCTTCTTCTTCGCTGCCGTGGTCGTACCCTAACAGGTGCAGAAAGCCATGCACAGCGAGAAAGCCCAATTCTCTTTCCAAAGAATGCCCGTAGTCTTCTGCCTGCTCCTTTGCTTTTGGGAGCGAGATAATGATGTCTCCGAGCATGTTCGGGAAGTCTTCGAGATCACTCTCATCCAGAAAGATTTCCATCTCGCCTTCACCCGGCTCATTCATGGCAAAGGACAAAACATCTGTTGGCCGATCAACATCCCGATAGTCGCGATTCAACTCGTGAATCCGCTCGTTGCTTACAATCGTCACAACGACTTCTCCACTCACGTCCTCGTGCACAGCAGCCGCCTCGAGGCTTTTTACAATCAAGCTTTGCAAATGTTCATCGATCGGTTCGATATCTTCATGAAGAATTTCTACAGATAGCACAGATGCCTAATCTCCTTTATCCAAAACAATTTATCCATAATTGTGCTCGACTTCTTCTTTCGCATACGCTTGGATAATCTTCTGTACCAGGCTATGCCGCACGACATCCCCTTCTTGAAAATGGATGAAGGCCACATCCGCGATCGGGCTCAGAATGCGCTGGGCTTCCCTCAGGCCAGACTTTTTGCCTTTTGGCAAGTCAACCTGGGTAACGTCACCCGTGATTACCATTTTCGAGCCAAAGCCGAGACGAGTTAAAAACATTTTCATTTGCTCGGGAGTGGTGTTTTGCGCTTCGTCCAAAATGACAAAAGAGTCTTCCAACGTACGGCCACGCATATACGCCAGTGGAGCGACCTCGATCAGCCCTCTCTCCATCATCTTGGCCACCTGCTCATTGCCTAGCATGTCATACAAGGCATCGTAGAGAGGCCGCAAATACGGATCGACCTTTTCCTGCAAATCCCCAGGTAAAAATCCGAGACTTTCTCCTGCTTCCACAGCCGGTCTGGTCAAAACAATCCGTTTTACCCGAGCATTCTTCAATGCATTAACCGCTGTGACAACAGCTAGGTACGTCTTCCCAGTTCCAGCTGGTCCGATTCCAAAAACGATGTCTTTCTTTTTGATCGCCGACAAATAGTGACGCTGCCCTAGCGTTTTGGCACGAATGAGCTTCCCGCGTTGGGTTCGGGCTACTTCTTCGTCATAGACGTCCAGCAATTGGGCTGCATCTCCCTGGTTCGTGAGCATCATCGCATACGAGATGTCACGCTCGGACAAGGCAATCCCTCTGCGGATCAGCTGCAGCAGTATGCCGACCAATTCAGCCAGCTTATCCACCTCAGGCTTGTCGCCAGAAATCACGAGCTCGCCTTCGCGCGTCATGATTTTGGCAGAGCTTTTCTCTTCGATCAATGTTAAGTACGCGTCGTGTGGTCCGAACAACAGCAAGGCCTCAGATGCGTCTGCAAATGGGATTCTTACCTCATCTTGTAGGTGCAACAGGCTTCCATCTCCTTGCAATGATTATCAGCAATCCATCACGGCTTGCCAGCATCGGCAGGCGGCTGCGGTGCTCCCACAATCGGCTGTTCAACGGCAATATCCTCAATGACGGAAAAATGAATGCTCAAGTAAACTTTACCATTCTCTGTAGTGACGTGCAAAACTTTTTCGTCTGAAATCTCCGCATCCTTACCCGCTTTCCTCAAGATGTCCTCTCTGGCAAAGCGTTTCGCGATCTCGGTCGCTTCCTCCACACTTAGCTTGCGCTGGATAGGTTCTGTCTCCGCAGTATGAACGGTCTTCCACCCAATCGGAGAGGTGTACCCTGCGTAGGAAGGAATAAAGCGCGATTCCGTACTCTCCGCATGGACAAAAGTCTCTTTGTTGAATGGCCATACCTGGACAGCGTAAGGCCCAACAAGCAAGTATTGCTGCTCCTGATTTTCACCGGTTAAGCGGTACATGTTTTGCGTCAAGGGAACAGACGTTTCACTGACATACCATACTTCTCCACGTACAGTCCCTCGCGCGGAAACGACCTGCTGACGCGTTTCATTTCCGATTATCCCTGAAATGAGGACCTGTCCTTTTTCAACCAGCTGGTTGATCGTCACATGACTCTTCCCAACCTCTGGCAATATCTTGGTTATAACGGCACGTTTTTTTGCGACCAAATGGCGTGGACTTGTCGGCAGTGGCTTGACAGGGGCATCCTTTTCAACCACCTGCAGCTGCACCTTGGTTCCTTGGAAATCGATTCCCACCCACGTCACTTCCGGAAGCAAGCTCATCAGCTCTTTTTGCAAAACCAGTGGTTCCTTTAGTTTGACCTTCCATGCCCCTTCTTTAATCCCAACTTGTTCGGCAGCGAGCAGAACCTTTTGCGGATCCATGTGACGTGTGCCCGTGACCTCTACCGACCAAACAAACGAAGAGAGCATGTACAATCCGAGAAAAAAAAGAGAAGCGCCTATAGCCAGTCCTGCTCGCCTGCGAAGACGAATGAACCAGAACGGCAGTCCCCCTCGCCCCTCTACATGGCTGCGACAGCCTGTCTCCCTGAGCAACGGCCGCAGCCGGAAATAATCCCGAATCAGAATATCGCAGCGAGTCAAATCCTCACCGACCCGGCGGATGTTCCAGATGCGAATCCCATCTCGGATCGCCATATTCAACAAGCGCTCAAACCGCTTCCCTCGCACTGTGATGGTGACGTGTCCGTCTATCCACTCTTTCAGCCCGTTTCGCATGTGACTTCCCGCCCTTTCAAGTGTTACGAGCCCTGCGGCCCGGTTTCCAGAAATTTTACGCCCCCGATCCTGCCTTCTAGGAGCACTTCCTCGGGCAAGATGGCTCGTATCACGAGCTGCTCGCCAGATACGATCATCTGTCCATTCGTCAACAACAAGCGGAGCTCTTTTTCACTGAAGTGGAGAACTCCACGGTGATTCTCTATGTACATTTGCAAATGGCCGATCATCGTGATGCGCGGGACTTCCAGGACAACATCCTGCGGCAGCTCCAAAACCCCTCCCGCCAGTTGGCGCAGACGGCGGCTCCAACGCTTCATGGATAAGCCCCCTCTCTTACTAGCGCTACTGCGCCGAATATACTTTCCAATGGCCGTGCAAAACCGTTCTTACCTATGCGTATGCGGCTGACGAAGGTGGCATTCATGAAAAGAAAAAAGACCCTAACCGTCACGATTTCTCGTGCAACAAGGGCCTTTGTCAGCTATTGATCATCTTTAAGAGGTAGGTTTTCCATTTCGTTTCGAGAGAGTGCTTTCCATTTTTTCATGACGCGTTTCACTTTTTCCGCTGTGCAGCCGCAAGCTATCGCTGTCTCATAGACCGATTTCTTTTCTTCATACACGCATCGGATGACCTTTTGACGAAAACTCCCCATTTTTTCAAAAGCTTGTTGATTCATCGCTTGTCCACTACCCCTCATCCCGATTGGAAGATATTTCTATATAATCAGAATAGTCAACCGCAGGATGTGACACAAGACAAGATATTCGTGTTCTTTCGACACTTTTCTGTATCAGCTTGCTATTTTCTTCGCGCCTTTCGCCTACCAAAAAAGAGACAGGCAGACCCGCAGGCCCACCCGTCTCTCTACTCATTTCTTATACGTGCCTATTTCTTGCAGCAGGTGTCCCATGTGGAGCTTTCGCACGAGGCTCGCCAAAAATGATTGCCCACTTCATCCCTTCACGAGGATCCATGTGAGGTGCCGTAGGTTCTGCTTCGCTCTGCACCTCAGCTTGCACAGGCTTTTTGCGCTCTGCTGCGGCCTTTCTTTCATCGTCGCTCTCAGCAAAAGCCCACTCCTGCTCGACACCTACGCCTTCCATCGACTCGGAAGCGATTGGTTCGTATTTGGAAGAGGCACGAACGATTTGGCGCTCTTCCGGTGGTGCGGTGTTCGGATATCCACCGCTTTCCACAGGGGTCAATTGACGGCGAGGCTTTCCTTGTGCCATCTTCTTGGCACCTTTTCCAAAAAACTTGTAGCCGATCAGCGCCACGATGAGAAGCCAAAACTTGCCGATCAGTGGAATAACCCAGCCCAGGAGATCAAAAAGCAGATCAAGGAGTGCGTCCATGGCGGTCGCCCTTATTCCTGTCCGTTAGGCGGTGTATTCTTTTGCTTGTCGCCCGGCTGTCCAAAGGATTGGCGCATTTGCGTATCAGCAGCAATGTTTTGCATGTTGTAGTAATCCATGACTCCCATTTTGCCGCTGGTCAATGCTTCTGCGAGTGCAAGAGGTACTTGCGCCTCCGCTTCCACAACCTTCGCCTTCATTTCCTGTACGCGGGCTTTCATTTCCTGCTCCTGGGCTACTGCCATTGCACGGCGCTCTTCCGCTTTTGCCTGAGCAATTCGCTTGTCAGCTTCTGCTTGGTCTGTTTGCAGCTGTGCACCAATGTTTTTGCCGACATCGACGTCTGCAATATCAATGGAAAGAATTTCAAAAGCTGTTCCTGCATCCAATCCTTTGTTCAATACGGTTTTGGAAATCAGATCCGGGTTCTCCAGAACGTCTTTGTGACTGTTGGAGGAACCGATGGTAGAGACGATCCCTTCCCCTACACGGGCGATGATTGTTTCTTCCCCGGCACCACCGACCAGGCGGTCAATATTCGCACGTACTGTCACTTTTGCTTTCGTGCGCAGTTCAATCCCGTCTTTGGCCATCGCGGCCACAATCGGCGTCTCGATGACTTTCGGGTTTACGCTCATTTGTACTGCTTCCAGCACATCGCGTCCTGCCAGGTCAATGGCAGCCGCACGTTCGAAGCCCAGAGGAATATCTGCGCGCTGTGCCGCAACGAGAGCATCTACGACACGGTCTACGTTACCACCTGCGAGATAGTGACTCTCCAGCTGGTTCGTATCCAGCTCGAGACCAGCCTTGCGGGCCTTAATGAGCGGATTTACGATCCGGGATGGAATAACGCGACGCAGTCTCATCGCAACAAGTGTAATGATTCCGATCCGCACGCCCGAAGCCAATGCTGAAATCCACAGCATGACGGGAACGAACGAGAAAAATATAGATAGGACAACAATGGCGACTGCCACCATGAAAATAAGTGGTATCAATCCGCTTTCTAGCATAATCCGATCACTCCTTTAGTTCTAGTTCTTGCACCACGACGCGTGTGCCCTCGACCTGGACAACAATGACAGGCGTACCTGCCGCCACATATCCGCCAACCGTTACAGCGTCGACTCGTTTACCTTCTACCTTTACCATCCCTGCAGGACGTAATGGCGTGAGCGCAATCCCTTCCTTGTTGAGCAATTCACGCTGATCTTTTGGTGCAACGTAGCCTTCTTCGTTTCGCTGTACATCTCCCAGAATGAATTTGTTGAACAATCCCTTCACCCCAAATCGTTTCACGAGCAGGAGCGTGACGATCACCGTGATTACCGCGGCGATGCCAAGCGATGCGAGTCCCTGCTGCGTATCATAGGCTGCCATCACCAAGCCAGTGACGATACTGATGAATCCGAGAGCTCCGACGATACCACCTGGTAGAAAAATTTCCATAATCATAAGCAGGATCCCGATGACGAACAGTCCAATATGGAGCCAGTTGGCAAATCCAGCAACGAAATGACCAAAGAAATACAATCCAAAAGACACCAACGATATCGTTCCGGCAACACCAAATCCGGGCGCAAAAAGCTCTACAACGATCCCGACAAGCCCAATGACCAAGAGCAGGCTCATGACGACTGGGCTGGTCACCCATCTGGCAACACGTTCGCCTGCTGTCGGATCGATGCTTTGTACAGCGGAAGCGTTCACACCTAATTGACGAAACAGCTCTTCCTTGTTGGCGACGACCCGGTCCGCATACCCTACGTTCTGAGCCGTCTGGGCGTCCAGCGAGAGCACCGTCCCCTTTGGCTTTAATCCAGGGAACTCGGTGTCAATCTCCACCATCGCCCGAGCCACTTCCGGATTGCGCTTATTTAGCTTGGCAGCACCCTGCATTTGCTCGGACCATGCGGAGATGACTTTAATATCTGCTGCATTCCCCGCCAAATCGATCGGCGTAGCGGCTCCCATACTGCTGCCTGGCGTCATCACGATTTCATTCGCGTTCAAGGCAATGTAGGTCCCCGCTGAAAACGCCTGATTGTCTATATAAGCGACCACATGCATCGGTGCCTCACGGATGAGCTGCCCGATCTCTCCTGCTGCTCTGACTTCACCACCCGGTGTATTGATATCCAGGATGACTAGATCAGCCTGCTGCTGCTCTGCCTCAAGAAACGCTCGCTTCAGAAAGCTTTCCAGTCCGCGTTCAATCGTGTTGTCCACCGGAATCCAGAAAGCTTTCTGGTAAGAGGCAGCCTTTGCTGTTTGCATGGAAGCGAACATCATGAGTCCAGTAAGCAAGCTGAGCAGTGATAACCAGAACCGAATGCGGCGAATGGATGGTCGTGCGGCTGCTGTATTCATCTCTTCTCCCCCCTCTCTACCTATCAGCTTCCACGAATGGCTACTATGGTATACGAAAGGGGGCAGGAAACGTTTCATTTTTATGCGTCCCGATCCCCAAAAAGAAAAAACCCAACCGCAAACGGCTGGGTTTTTTCTATTCGTATCTATATGAGGTGTTACTCGTCTACGTTGGTAGTTCCTCAGATACAATCTTCTGCACGAGGTTTCCGTCTGCTCTGCCTTTCACTTTCGGCATGATCGCACCCATTACTTTGCCCATCTCTTTTTTCGAGGAGGCATTCGTGGCTGCAATCGCTTCCCGAACGATATCACGAACTTCTTGTTCGCTTAGCTGAGCGGGTAAGTAAGCGGCGAGCACGTCAATCTCTTCGCGCGCTTTCGAGGCAAGGTCATCCCGGCCTGCCTTTTCAAATTCGTGGAGGGATTCACGGCGTTGTTTTAACTCACGAGTCAAGATGGTCAGCACTTCGTCGTCAGACAAAAGTCTGCCTTTGTTAATCTCTTCGTTCTTTAACGCGGCTTTCACCATGCGAATAACAGAGAGTTTTAGAGCAGCTCTGTCCTTCATTGCTTGCTTCATATCTTGATCGAGTCGCTCCATTACACTCATGATGGGCCCTCCGTCAATTAAAACTTGCGCTTGCGAGCTGCTTCGGATTTCTTCTTGCGCTTGATGCTTGGCTTCTCAAAGTGGCGACGTTTACGGAGTTCCGCCATCACCCCGGATTTTGCGCTCTCACGCTTGAAGCGGCGAAGTGCGCTATCCAAAGACTCGTTTTTCTTGACTCGAATTTCTGCCATTTGTCTTCCCTCCCTCCGCTAAAACCGTGGGACGCCTGAATCGAACGTACGAACAGACTGTCACACTTCATTATAGGATAATTAACTAAAGAAGGTCAACCTTTAGTTCATTTTTCTTCCTGAAATCCGGCAAGAAAATGATAGTGAATGTGGAAAACTTCCTGTCCACCTTCTTTACCGCAGTTGTTGATCAACCGAAATCCTTTGAGTCCAAGCTTGTTTGCCAGCTTCTGAGCGACGACATGAATATGGCCGATCAGTGGCAAATCCTCTTCCTGGACGTCCATGAGCGTAGCAATGGGCTTGCGTGGAATGATCAACAGATGCACCGGGGCTTTCGGAGCAATATCATGAATCACGATGACCTGTTCGTCCTCATATTCTACACGAGCCGGGATTTCTTTTTCCATAATTCTCGTAAAAATACTTTTTTCCATCTCAAATCACCTTTCGTTTCCGTAGATGCGGGAAAACTTTCGTTCGATTATGTACGCTAAGATAATATCATGATAGCGGACAATCCAGAGGAAAAGCAATCTTTTCGACAGCACGTTCCCCTTGCGGCTGCTTTGCCAGCGTGTTAGCATGACTTCGAGGTTTGGACTTATTTCATCATAAAGGAGCTCTTGGACATGAAACCAATCGCATTGGAACATGCGGCCATCAAAGCAGAAGGGATGGTACGAGCAGGCGATCCCGGATTGCTATTGCAAGCAGTTCACTTCGACACCCGCCAATTGATAGACGGATCCCTATTTGTAGCCTTGACCGGCGGTGCCAGGGACGGCCATGATTTTCTCCTCCAAGCGGCGGAGCAAGGTGCCGTTGCAGCGGTTATTTCAGACGAAAGCAAAGTTCCACAGGGTTTGCCTCAAGGATTTGGGCTGATTCTGGTCAACGATACGCTGCGTGCCTTTCAAAAGCTGGCCGCCGCCTATCGCAAAGAACTGACGATCCCGCACATCGCAGTAACGGGCAGCATCGGGAAGACGACCGTAAAGGACATCATTGCCCATGTGCTGGGAAGCCACTACTCGGTCTATAAAACCTACAAAAATTTGAACAATCATCTGGGTGTGCCCTATTCGCTTTTGCAAATTGAAGCGAGTCATCAGGCGGCTGTCCTGGAGCTGGGTATGAATCATGCAGGGGAAATCGATCTGATCGCCTCCCTGACCAAGCCGGAAATCAGCGTGATTACGTACATAGGGGATTCCCATATGGAGTTTTTCGGCTCCCGTGAAAAAATTGCTCTCGCCAAAGCGGAGCTGCTGCCCCATACTTCGCCAGACGGGCTCGTCCTTTTAAACGGCGACTCCGAATACTTGCGCATGATCGCTCATCTATATCCGGGGAAAATCGCCTATTATTCCGTCGAAGGCCCTGCGGATATTTGGGCAGAGGATATTCTGTCAACCGATGACGGCATGCAGTTTACCGTGTGCTTTCCTACTGGAGAACGCTTTGTAGCCGCTCTGCCATTGTACGGAACGCACAGCGTGCTGAATGCCCTCCCAGCTATTGCCATTGCCATGCGCCTGGGAATGTCTGTCGAGCAGATTACGGACGCTCTCTCGACTGTCAAGCTGTCTGCCATGCGTTTTGAACAGGTGACTTCCGCTCATGGTGCTCTCTATATCAGCGACGCCTACAATGCCAGTCCGGCATCCATGGAGGCAGCGATCGGTACCTTTGCCGAGCTGTTCCCCAATCGTAAAAAAGTACTGGTACTCGGAGATATGTACGAATTAGGTGCTGAAAGTGATGCGATGCATATACAAGTCGGAGCCTATGCAAATGCCCTGCGCGACCGCTTCTCCTTGCTCGTAACGGTCGGGGAACACTCTCGCCACATCAGCGAGACGTACGAGGGACAAAAGCTCCATTTCGCCACGAAGGCGGAAGCTGTAGCCGCCCTGCTCTCTTTGCGCAACGAGCAGCATGCATTCTTGCTGAAAGCTTCTCGCGGCATGGAGCTCTGGACTGTCATTTCCGATCTGGAGAACCTGTCATAAGTAAGACGCCACTCCTGTGAAGCACTCACGGGCAGTGGCGTCATTTTTTATTCCTCCCACAATCGTACGACTTCTCTCAAGTCATTTTCGGCGAATGTCAATCGATACAAATCCGGCTTCGTAGTCTTCCTCCAGAATTGGAAGTCGTATGCGGAGTCAAAGCGATTCATGATGATAGTCATGATGTTTCCATGCGTCCCTACCGCCACCTTTTTCCCCCGATATGCTGCGAGCAGCTCCTCAAGAGCCTTCACCCCTCGCACGCCTGCGACTGCGTTGGACTCACCGCCTGGGTAGGAAAAAGCAGGATCCGAGAAAGCTCGTTCTACCGCTTGCTCCATGTCTTCGAAAAAATGATCGTGCCGTGCAAGGTCACGTTCACGGAACCGGGAGTCGATGACAATGGATTTTCCCAATCGTTTTGCCGCAATCTCGATCGTTTGAATGGCTCTCTTGTACGAGCTGGAAACAAACGCGTCCACGCCCTCTCTTTGCAGGATCTCTGCGATACGCTCTGCGTCCTTCCAGCCTTTCCTCGATAGCTCCCTCGTCTCTTCCGCGTTTAAGGTAAATGGAGATTCCGCATGTCGAACCATATAAATGTGAGTAAGCATAGTGTTCCTCCTCCTCCGTTTCTAGGGCCCAGTCTTTTCAACAATTCGCTCCAGCTCGTCCAGCTTGTCGGCCGCAAAATCAGTAAAGTGCACCTAAGACCAATCTGCTACGTAAAAAGAAACGTTTCTGCACGCGCTTTGTTGCAGGTAACAGCAAAAAAGGGATGCCTTCGCCGGCACCCCTCGTTTCCCACGCTCGCATATTCGTTCCTGCGCAGCTATTCCAGTTCTTCTGCATCCACGATGTTGCGCTGCTTATCTGCATGGCGCTCAATCCCCAGTTGTACGAGCCTGTCAATCAGCTCGCTGTAGCTGATCCCTGCAGCTTGGAACAGCATCGGATACATACTGAACGGCGTGAATCCTGGCATCGTGTTGACTTCGTTAATATACAGCTTGTCGTTTTTCTCGTCCCAAAAGAAATCTACCCGAGATAAGCCGGAGCCATCAAGCGCATGGAAAGCTTTTTTGGCGATCTCAGCAATTTGCTCGGAAACATGCTCGGGTACATTCGCTGGAATCGACAGCTCTGTCCCCGCTCCTTTGTATTTCGCTTCGTAATCGTAGAATTCTTTTGCAGCGATAATTTCACCGACTACGGACGTGATCAGCTCTTCATTTCCGAGCACACCGATTTCCAATTCGCGCGCATTCACAAATTCTTCGACAATCAATCGGCGGTCGAACTTGGCTGCAACATCGAGAGCGGCCGCGAGTTCATCCCTGTTCTTCGCTTTATTGACACCTACGCTTGAGCCCATATTCGCAGGCTTTACAAAACAAGGAAACCCGAGCTCTTCCTCGATGCGGTCCATTGCGGCTTCCTGATCTTTTTCCCATTGGGAACGCAGCAGTCCAATATATTTCACCTGTGGCAGACCCACTTGGCCAAATACGGTTTTCATCATCCATTTGTCCATACCTACAGCGGATGCCATGACACCAGCTCCTACATACGGCAGGTTCGCTAATTCGAGCATCCCCTGCATGGTGCCGTCTTCACCATTGGGTCCATGTACGACCGGAAAAATAACATCAATCTGTTGGCCGATCGAAAACAGAGAAGCAGGCTTAGAGGAAGGGACCAATTGCTGTCCCGAAATTTCTTGGTTGTTGATTTCGTCTGGACGTCCTGGTGTCAATCGAAGAGCATCAATTCCCTCAGGCAATTGTCCGGCAATGACCTCTCCTTTTACCCATGAACCGTCGAGCTGAACGTAAATCGGGGTCACTTCGTATTTATGAGCATCGACTGCCTGCATAATAGACATCGCCGTCCGCAGAGAAACCTCATGCTCCGAGGATTTTCCACCGTAAATAATTCCCAGACGAATTTTCTCGCTTCCCATCTTCCTTACTCCTTTCCCCTCTGCTGCGGCAGAGAGCCTACCCAGTATCTTTCTCTCCTATGCTATGCGAAAGCCCAGCATCTGTTCTTTATCACTGGGCCGAGCCCATCAATCAGCATACACAAACTGTACTCCGATTTCAAGGGATTCACCCATGGACTTCATCCGTCATATCATAGCAAATAAACTTCCTGACATGGAGCTATTATGTTGGAGGGATGTCCATGAGAGACTATCTCGTCTACTGTACGTACTGCTCTTCTTATACGCTGTTGCACAGCTTTGACAAAGACAGTGGCTCGTTTTTAGGGGAATATTCCCTCCTGCACAACGATTACACGCGAAACAGTGTCGTGCTGAACAAATTCCTGCTCTCTCACCTCGGTCATACCATCCGCTCGATTCCTTCCAAAACGGAAGACTATCGAAACATCATCTGTACGGCCTCCCATTTTCTAGAGGATGACATCGACAAGTACGTCGAAGAGAGCCAGGACCGAATGAGGTTCAGTGAGCGGAATCGGAAAAGCGAGCGGGAAATTGGTCAGGTACAGCTTTATCTCGTCGAGCATTTGCTCACCCACGAGCTGCAAATGATGACGCAAACTCGAGCATCTACACCTGCAGAAGGACAAGTCATGCTAGGCAAGGAATTAGGTCTCAAGCAATCTCTGGAGGTACTGCGCAAAGTTCGCAGCGACAAGCAGTTCGCGTGAATACTGGAGGACATGGCAAAACCCCCGATCGCGATCACGGGGGTTATTTTTCTAGCTCTATTTTCGATCGCGCACTTCAAAGATGGCAAACTTCAAGTAGTGCGCCTCATCGGCTCCGCTAATTTGCGGATGGTCTTTCCCTGCTCCACGCCACTCGATCAGGCGCAGAATTTTCTTCGCATCGATCGCGGCTTCCTGAATCGTATCAAGGAACAGCTCCGGCGACATATGATACGAGCAAGAAGCAGTCACCAGAAAGCCTCCCGGACGGACAAGCTTCAAGCCGTTCAGGTTGATGTCCTTGTATCCGCGGATGGCCCCTTTTACGGCACCACGAGATTTGGCAAAGGCTGGCGGGTCAAGGATGACGACATCCCAGCTGCGTCCCGCTTCCACATTTTCACGCAGGTAATCAAACGCATTGGCTACCACAAAATCAACGCGATGCAAAAAGCCGTTCAAGGTGATGTTTCGTTTCGCTGTTTCGATCGCATGCTCGGAGATATCGAGTGCGGTTACTTTTTTCGCTCCATGCTTGCATGCATTCAGCGTAAACGAGCCTGTGTGAGTGAAGCATTCCAGCACCTCGGCTCCGTCCCAGAACGGGTTTTTGATGGCTTTCCCCCGCTTGTCTACAGGCACGGTCTTCAGCTCTCCATCCACCTCAACCGACTGCAAGGAGATGCCATGCGACTCCCCCCACCCCTTCATCAACGGCGCGATCGATGCGCGGTTTTCACGCTGATCATAGAAAAATCCTGTCTTCTGGCCTTCGACGATATCTACGTAGTACTTGAGCCCATTTTCTTCGATCAGTACTTCACGCGGGCATTCTCCGTACAGAACCCCTTTTCCTTGCTCCAGACCTTCCAGCTTGCGCACAGGAACGTCATTGCGCAAATAAATACCTTCCGGAGCAAAGACTTCTACCAGCGCATCACGGATCCATTCGATTCGCTGCTCCATCCCAAGAGACAGTACTTGCACGACCAGAACATCGTTATAACGATCGACAATCAAGCCCGGCAAAAAGTCGGCTTCACCATAGATCACCCTGCAGGCATGTGGGTTGTCCACAAAGCGCGTGCGAAACTCTGCCGCTTGTCTAATTTTACGCAGGAAAAAATCGTAGTCGATCGCTTCATTTGGATCAAAGCTCAAGATGCGAACGATCATTTGAGACGCTGGATTGATGTAGCCTTTTGCAAGGAAATGACCTTTGTGATTGGTCACTTCCACAATTTCTCCTGGCACGACATCGCCCTGGATCTCCAAAACCTCCGATTGATAAATCCATGGGTGACCGGTTTCCAGCCGTTTTTTTCGATGTTGATTTAAAAGTACTTTTGCCACTGTTCTAGGGCCTCCTTGTCATGCTCGTCTCCGTACAGGCATAGCGTAGTAATATCTTGCAGAAATCTCCTTAAGGAACAAAAGGATCTGCGCATGTATGTCTAGGGAAGGAGGATTTTGCTTTGTGATCGTGTCCATCCTCGCCCCGTTCACTTTTGGGCTCAGTTTTTTTCTGTTCGGTATGTATGCCATGAGGACCGGGTTTCAAAATCTTGCAGGCAAAAAAATGGAGCAATGGATGGGACGCTTTACACGTACGCCTATCCACAGCTTTTGGATGGGGCTTTTATCTACCTTTGTCTTGCAAAGCTCCAGTGCTGTCACCGTGCTGACCATCGGCTTGACCAATGCAGGGATTATCCGCTTTAGCCAAACCGTCGGCATCATCCTCGGCACCAATCTGGGTACGACTGTTACCACAGAGCTGATCGCACTCAAGCTGGAGTCGTTCGCCATACCCATGCTGCTCATCGGAGTCGCCCTCTGGCTCATGCCTCGGCGCAACATTCGCTGCACAGGGCTTGTCGTCGCAGGGTTTGGGCTGATTTTTCTCGGGATCGATACCTTGAAGCTCATGGCTGCCCCTCTGGAGCAATCGGAAACCTTTCGCTCCCTATTTCTGGAGAGCAGCCATTCGATTGGGGTAGGTCTATTGACCGGGATCATTTTTACCGGGTTGATCCACAGCGGTTCGGCTACAACGGTCATCACGATGGGGCTGCTCAGCCACAATATCTTGTCGATGGAGACTGCCATCGCGATCGTGCTTGGCGCCAACATCGGAACCTGCTTTACCGCTATTATCGCCAGCATCGGAACCAATACAGCCTCGAAGCAAGTAGCGTGGTGCCATACATTGTTTAATGTCGCCGGTGCTCTTGCCTTTCTGCCTATTCTTCCTCAGCTTTCCCTGGTCAGCGCCTTTTTAACGTCCAACCCTTCTATGCAAATCGCCCATTCTCAAACCATTTTCAATCTGGTTTGCTCGCTCGTCGCGCTGCCTTTTACCAGCCAGATCGCCAGCTTTATTCAGTGGCTGATTCCGGACAAGCGAATCCCGATCAAACGCTCCTGATCCAGCAGCGTTTCAAAAGGAGAATGGGATCAAATAGATCGAGGTGATGACTCCCGCTACAATCATCGCCACACTGGACGCCGCGGTTTGAACGGGAGAGATCCGATTCAGACTGGCCGTTCCTATGGCGTGGGCACTCGTTCCTACTGCGATTCCAATCGCCCAGTCATCCCGGATACCCCCCCATTTGAGGACAGGTCGGGCAACCAGAACGCCAATCATCCCGGTCAGTGCCGTGAAGAAGGCAGCCAAAGCAGGTACGCCGCCAACCGAGCGTGCCAGCTCCAAAGCGATCGGCGTAGTCACTGACTTGCTCAGCATGCTTTTCAAAAGGACATCATCGGAGCCTAGGCACCAGTGTATAACGTACACGGTGAGTATCGCAACTGCACAGCCTATAGCCACCCCCAACAAGACACCTTTCCATATATGAGCGAACTCTCTGATTTGTTTGGCTAAAGGAACAGCGAGTGCCACCGTAGCCGGGCCTAGCCAAAAGGAGATCCATTGACCTCCTGCCGAGAATGCCTCCCAGTCGCCGCTCACAAGCCACCACAAAAGCCAGACGAGTACGACCGCTACAATAAGAGGCTGTAAGCGCGGAAAGCGAGCACTGATTGTGGTCGCTCCTTTGTAGCCGATGAGGGTCACCACAATGGCAGACAGCTGACTAAGCATCCAGAGCCCTCCCTTCGTGCTGAACGGATGGCTCTTCTTTGTGCTTGTGTCGGCTCAAATACCATTGGACGACGCGACCGGTAACCAGCATAACGATGACGGGTCCTAGTACCAAAGACAGAAGGATCGTCCATGGATCTTTCGCGATTCCGCTCATATAAGACGCGACTCCCACAATAATAGGCACAAAGAACAACATCATGTGCCGTACTAAAAAGGCGCTCGCTCGTTCAACCCAGTCCATTCGAATCCAGCCCATGCATAAGCACAGGGTCAACAGCAGCATGCCAATCAGATTGCCTGGCATCGGTATGTGCAGCCATTTGCTCGCCAAGGTCCCTACTCCGTAAAAGGCAAGCAAGATCAAAATTCCAGAAACGAGCTTCATCCCTGCTAACCCCTCTCCCCCAATTTTCACCCATCGGTGCTTCTCTTTTTCTCATTTTGACGATGAAGAAAAAGCCCGGCCTTTCCTTGGCCAGGCTTTACTCTGCTCCTAGTATCCGTTTCCTGTCGTTTTTGCACCTGTCACGATCGCTACGCCAGAGCTGGTGCCGATCCGGCTCGCTCCTGCTGCGATCATCGCTTGTGCCGCTTCTCCGTCGCGGACGCCGCCAGAAGCCTTGACCCCAATGTCAGGTCCTACTGTCTTACGCATCAAGGCGATGTCTTCCACCGTAGCCCCACCTGGTCCAAAACCCGTGGACGTTTTGACGTAGTCTGCTCCTGCTTCCACAGATAGCTTGCACGCGGTTTCTTTTTCGGCATCAGTCAATTGGCCCGTTTCCAGAATAACCTTGAGCAGAACGGAACCCGCTGCTTGTTTCACAGCCGCAATATCTTGCTTCACTGCATCCAGATCTCCGGATTTCAGCGCGCCTACATTTAGAACCATATCTACCTCAGTTGCGCCATTGGCGATCGCATCGCGCGTTTCCGCCGCTTTGATCTCTGTTGTATTTACACCCAGAGGGAAACCGATCACCGTGCAGACTTTTACGTCTGTCCCCGCCAGCAGTTCTGCACAACGCTTTACCCAGTAAGGATTGACGCAAACGGAAGCAAAATCGTGTTCCTTTGCTTCTGCACACAGTTTGTCAATCATCGCTGCGGTGGCTTCCGGTTTTAACAAGGTATGGTCGATATATTTATTGATATTCATAGGCTACACCTCTATCCCTAATTGTTCAAAAGCCAGTAGGAACACTTTGTCGTTGTTTCGATAGCCGCGAGCCTGCTGGAGCGCCCAAGCCTCTGCAGCCGGATGCCAATGAACGTCATTGATCTCTTCCAGCTGCACCGTGATCTCTGTATTGTAGGCTTCAACCAAATAGTAGTGGACTTCCTTGTCGACGGCTTCTCCCGTCACCGGATGGTGGTATACATACGTAATCATATCCAGCTTTCCACCCAGACGCCCTGCTACACCGGTCTCTTCCAGCACTTCACGCAATGCGGTTTCTTCGATGGTCTCCCCGATTTCCTGCTTCCCTTTTGCCAGCGTTACCTTCCCATAGCGATCCTCAATCAAGAGAAGCATGTATTCTCCGTCTTGCTCGCGGTAAACAACGCCTCCTGCCGAGATCTCTTTCATATGGCTCGCTCCTTCAAGAGGGGCAGATGTTCGTTTTCCAAGACGCGCACGAGTGTCCCTTTGCAATATTCAGAGCCTGGTTCGTCCAGACGGACCTTGCAAATTTTGCCGATCATGCTCTCGTCACCTGGGAAAACGACGTTCAAATAGTTGTCGGAGTACCCCATCAAAAGCCCGCTCTCTGGAGCTTCTTTGTAAGGGCGCTCTGGAATGACTTCCAGAACATCGCCAACGAATTTCGAAGAGTATTCCATGGTCAGCTGTTGATTCAGCTCGAGCAGCTTCGTCACGCGCTCGTGCTTCACTTCTTCCGGAATCTGATCGGTCATGCGGGCAGCAGGTGTACCTGTACGCATCGAGTACGGGAACACGTGCAGCTCGGCAAACCCGATTTTTTTGATGAACTCGTAGCCGTTCATGAACTGCTCTTCCGTTTCGCCAGGGAAGCCTACGATGACGTCTGTCGTGATCGCTGCACCTGGCAGAGCTTCGCGCACTTTTACCATTCTTTCGTAGAACTCAGCTGTCGTGTACTTGCGGCGCATGCGCTTCAGCACCTCATCATCCCCTGCTTGCAGCGGGACATGTAGATGGCGCACGACACGGTCTGAATTGTTGATGACTTCGATCACTTCATCCGTGATTTGGCTTGCTTCGATCGAGCTGATCCGAATGCGTTTCAGCCCTTCGACTTGGTGCAGGTCAACCAGCAGCTTCGCCAGATTGTAATCTTCCAAATCCTCGCCGTAACCGCCGGTATGAATACCCGTCAGCACGATTTCCAGATACCCTGCATCCACCAGCTTTTGAGCTTGTTCGACCACACTCTCCGGTTTGCGGGAGCGCATCAAGCCACGCGCCCATGGAATAATGCAGAAGGTGCAGAAGTTGTTACAGCCCTCCTGAATTTTCAAGGATGCGCGCGTGCGGTCTGTGAAGTTCGGTACATCCAGCTCCTCGAATTCACGAGCCTTCATGATGTTTCCAACGGCATTGATCGGCTGGCGCTCCACTTTGATCTGGTTCACATACTCGATCAGCTTTTCGCGTCCTTGCGTCCCTACGACGATATCCACCCCAGGAATTTGCGCAATTTCGCTCGGAGAGGTTTGTGCATAGCAACCCGTAACGGCGACGATTGCTTCCGGATTGCGGCGGATCGCCCGGCGAATGACCTGACGACTCTTTTTATCACCTGTATTGGTAACCGTACATGTATTGATGACATACACATCCGCGTCCTCCTGTTCGAAGTCGACGCGCTCATAGCCCTCTGTTTTAAATAGCTGCCAGATAGCCTCAGTTTCATAGCTGTTCACTTTGCAGCCCAATGTATGAAATGCAACGGTAGACATTGCGATTCCTCCTTTCTTCCTTGTCAAACTTAGCGTGATGATGGAGTCGTCCGTTCAAACTGATAAGAAGCACAGGCCAGCACATACTGACTCGCTGTTTCCGTTCGCAAAATGCGTGGGCCGAGTGAGACAGAAAGAAAGCCCTTTGCTTCGGCTTGAGCGACTTCATCAGAGGTAAAGCCCCCTTCAGGTCCAATCAAGACGAGCAAAGACTCATCTGCAGTCATCTCGGTCAGCACCTGATGCATCGTCGTACCGCCCTCTTTTTCATAGGCAATCGCACAACGAGTATACTGCTCGCCAGCTTTGAGCGCCTCCCGAAACGATACGGGTGCCAAAAGCTCGGGAAGCACATCGCGATGAGACTGCTCCGCCGCTTCCTTTACAATCTTTCGCCAGCGCTCCAGCTTCTTCGCCTCTTTTTTGGCATCGAGCTTGACGATGGTGCGCTCCGAGGAAAATGGGAAAAAGGAATACGCTCCCAGTTCCGTCCCCTTTTGCAGGATCCACTCCATCTTTTCGCCTTTTGGCAGCCCTTGGCCAATCGTTACGCGAATCGGCAATTCACGCTGTTCATTCAATAACTCCACTATGGTTGCTCTGACCTCTTTCGCAGACAGTGACACAAGCTTGGCCACTGCAGATCTGCCCGCTCCGTCAGAGACGAATATTTTTTCGCCTTCTTTTGACCGCATCACGTTTACGATATGGTGGACGTCGTCTCCAACAATCGTTACCTCATGCTCGTGAAAGTGATCTGGCAGGGCAAAATATCGTTGCATCTCGCCAACCCCACTATTCTATCTTTTTTTCGACACAATTGCTACCCAGTCGTCGATCATAATGGTTTCCACTACCACCAGTCCGGAATCAGCCAAAGCCTTCTTCACGTCAGCTTCGCGCGCCTGGATAATCCCTGATGCGATGAATACGCCCTCTGGTTTGAGAACGCGATATACGTCGTCCGTAAAGCGCACGATGACCTCCGCCAAAATATTGGCAACGACCACATCGACTGGCTCTTCTACTCCGTCTAGTAAGTTGTTCTGACGGACAGTGATTTTTTCATGAACCCCGTTCAGCTCCGTATTGGCTTGTGCGGAACGAACCGCTACCTCATCCAGATCCATCGCCAGCACATGCTCTGCGCCAAGCTTGATTGCAGCGATGCTCAAAATCGCAGTGCCTGTCCCAACATCGTAGAGACGGTCTCCTTCGTCTACATACTTCTCTACCGCACGCAGACACAGAATGGTCGTCGGGTGTGTGCCTGTTCCAAAGGCCATCCCCGGGTCCATCTCAATGATAATCTCCTTGTCATGTCTAGGCTCGTACTCTTCCCATACAGGCTTGATCGTCATCCGATCGGTTACATGCACAGGCTTGTAATACTTTTTCCAGGCGTGGGCCCACTCGTCTTCGTGCACATCGTTTACAGCAATGTTCGCCTTACCGATGTCCAAACCGTACTCGGTCAACTGTGCGAGCTGCTCCTTCAATTCTTCTACAACATCAAACAGCTCACTGCTATCAACCGGCAAGTATGCTTTGACGAATACGCCCTCGGCCGGAAAATCATCCGGGGAAAGCTGGTAGATTTCACCAAACGGCGTATCCCACTCACGATATAGTACTTCAGGGTCTTCAATTACGACACCATTTGCACCCATCTCGTACAGAATACTCGAAACCGCCTCTGTAGCTTCTGCTGTTGTATGGATACTGATTTCTGACCATTTCACGAATCTACCACTCCCCACGTATGCTCCCTAATAATGCTGTGTAAAAGCGGACAACCGCGGCAGTTACTCGCCGCGGAATGCCCGTTTCATTTTTTCAAAAAAGCCTTCGTCTTCGCCGCCATGCTGTCCTGGCTTTTCACCCGACAGCTCAGCCAGCTCCCGCAAGAGCTCTTTTTGCTTGTCGCTCAGCTTGGTTGGAGTAATCACGCGCACTTTGACATGTTGATCTCCACGACCGTTGCCTCGCAGATGCGGAACACCTTTCCCCCGCAGGCGGAAAAATGTCTCGGTTTGTGTACCCGATGGAATCTTCAGCTTCACACGGCCATCTACAGTCGGCACTTCAATCTCGTCACCCAAGGCAGCTTGGGCGTAAGTGAGTGGAACCTCACAGTAGATATCATTTCCTTCCCGCTCGAAAAACTCATGGCTCTTCACGCGCAGGACAACGTACAGATCTCCTGGAGGGCCGCCGTTCATACCCGGTTCGCCTTCGCCCGTCACGCGCAGCTGCGCACCGTCATCCACACCCGCTGGGATGTTGAGATGAATTTTGCGGCGTACCTTCACGCGGCCGCTTCCACGGCAGGTCGAGCATTTTTCTTTGAAGACTTTCCCTTTTCCTTCGCAAGTTGCACAAGTGCGGCGGTTGGCAATCCGGCCAAATGGTGTGTTCGTGACCACTTCCTGCTGCCCCGTACCGCTACATGTTTTACACGTCTCGACTCCAGTACCTGGCTTGGCACCTGAACCATGGCATGTATCACACTCTGCTTCCTTGGGAATTTCCACGTCTGTTTCTTTCCCAAAGATCGCATCCAAAAAATCGATGCTCAGACCAAATTGAAGGTCAGAGCCTTTGCGAGGTGCATTCGGATTTGCCCGTCTGCCTCCACCGCCGAAAAACATATCAAAGATGTCGCCGAAGCCGCCCATTCCGGAAGCATCGAATCCGCCGCCACCAAAGCCCTGGTTTGGATCCTGATGTCCAAAACGGTCGTACTGCGCACGCTTTTGCGGCTCAGACAAGACATCATACGCTTCTTTTACTTCTTTAAACTTCTCTTCCGCATCTGCGGCTTTATTTACATCCGGGTGATACTGGCGCGCCAGTTTGCGGTACGCTTTTTTGATTTCATCTGCGTCCGCGCCCTTGCCGACTCCCAGCACCTCATAGTAATCGCGTTTCATCTCCTAAAATCACTCCCATGACAGTCAACTGTTATCATAGCATGTGACAGACTTGAAAAAAAGTCAAAGTCAGCATTCCGTGACTTTGACTTTCATGGGTCACATCGCGGGGAGGCAAGGGGAGGAACCTCCCCTGCCAGACTCCAACGTGATTACTTTTTATCGTCTACCACTTCGTAGTCTGCATCAACCACGTTATCTTTCTTTGGTTCTGCGCCACCTTCTGCTCCGCCTTGTGCAGCTTGTGCAGCCTGAGCCGCTTGCTCATACAGCTTCACAGAGATTTGTTGAACGATCTCGGACAGTTCGTCTTTCGCTGCCTTGATCTCGTCGATGTTGGTACCTTCGAGCGCTTTTTTCACTTTGTCTTTCGCAGCATTTGCACGGTCGATTTCCGCTTGGTCTACTTTACCTTCAACCTCTTTCAAGGTCTTCTCGGTTGTAAACACGAGCTGGTCAGCTTCGTTGCGGACTTCCACTTGCTCTTTGCGCTGTTTGTCAGCTTCCGCGTTCAGTTCCGCTTCTTTTACCATGCGGTCGATTTCTTCATCGGACAGACCAGAGCTCGCCGTGATCGTGATGCGCTGTTCTTTACCGGTACCCAGATCTTTCGCACGAACGTTTACGATACCGTTCGCATCGATGTCGAAGGATACTTCGATTTGTGGCACGCCGCGTGGTGCTGGCGGGATGTCGTTCAGGTTGAAGCGACCCAGTGTTTTGTTGTCTGCAGCCATTTGACGCTCCCCTTGCAGTACGTGGATTTCCACGCCTGGCTGGTTGTCAGCTGCAGTAGAGAACACTTGGGATTTGCTCGTTGGGATGGTTGTATTGCGATCGATCAGCTTAGTGAATACACCACCCAAGGTTTCGATACCCAGGGACAATGGCGTTACGTCGAGCAGTACAACGTCTTTCACATCGCCAGTGAGTACGCCCGCTTGAACAGCAGCACCCAGTGCTACTACTTCGTCAGGGTTTACACCTTTGTGAGGCTCTTTGCCTGTGAATTTTTTGATCGCTTCTTGTACAGCCGGGATCCGTGTAGAACCACCGACGAGGATTACTTTGTCGATTTCGTTTGGAGTCAGTCCTGCATCGTTCAGCGCTTGACGAGTTGGACCCATCGTACGCTCTACGAGGCTTGCGGACAGCTCTTCGAATTTTGCACGAGTCAGGTTCATCTCCAAGTGTTTTGGACCAGTCGCATCTGCTGTGATAAATGGCAGCGAGATGGTAGTAGTCAATACGCCAGAGAGGTCTTTTTTCGCTTTCTCAGCAGCATCTTTCAAACGCTGTTGAGCCATGCGGTCTTTGGACAGGTCAATGCCATGTTCTTTTTTGAATTCGCTCACCAGGTGATCGATTACGACTTGGTCGAAGTCGTCCCCACCCAGTTTGTTGTCACCGGAGGTCGCTTTTACTTCAAAGAAGCCTTCGGACAGCTCAAGGATGGATACGTCAAACGTACCGCCGCCCAAGTCAAATACGAGCACAGTTTGATCTTCGGACTTTTCCATACCGTATGCAAGCGCTGCAGCCGTTGGTTCGTTTACGATACGCAGAACTTCCAGACCTGCAATTTTACCAGCGTCTTTTGTTGCTTGGCGCTGGCTGTCATTGAAGTAAGCAGGAACCGTAATAACTGCCTGCGTCACAGATTCACCCAGATACGCTTCTGCGTCAGATTTCAGCTTTTGCAGGATCATCGCAGAGATCTGTTGAGGGGTGTACTCATTGCCTTCGAGGGTTTCTTTATGAGCAGTACCCATGTGGCGCTTGATGGAAATTACGGTGTTGTCAGGGTTGGTAATCGCTTGACGTTTCGCTGCTTCCCCTACGATTTTCTCGCCATTTTTGAACGCAACAACAGATGGAGTGGTGCGGTTGCCTTCTGGGTTTGGGATAACGACTGGCTCTCCGCCTTCCATTACTGCTACACAAGAGTTGGTGGTTCCAAGGTCAATACCAATTACGCGACTCATACTATATGTCCTCCTAACGCTTCACTGTCTATTTAATAAGAAATGGATCTTACTCGTTTACTTTGACCATCGCCGGACGAACGACGCGATCTTTGAACATGTATCCTTTTTGCAGCTCTTCTACAACCACACCGGAATCAAACTCTGGATCCTGTGTTTGCATGACAGCCTGATGGACATGTGGATCAAAAGGCTGACCTTTTGCGGCAATAGCAGCCAAGCCTTCTTTTTCAAAGACTTGCACCATTTGACGATGCACCATGTCGACGCCCGTCAGCAGGCTTTCTACTGTCATGGATTCCTTGTCAGCTGCCAAGGCACGCTCGAAGTTATCCAGAATAGGCAGCAGCTCTTCCACGATTTTCTGGGAAGCGTACTTAGCTAAGTCTTCCTGCTCCTTGCGAACACGTCTTCTGAGGTTATCCATGTCAGCCATGGCGCGAAGCATCCGGCTTTGATGCTCTTCTGCCTGGGCCTTCCAATGGGCAGCTTCCTGTTCCCAGTTCACTTCTGCCGATTCCTGCGTATCTGCAGCTTCTGCTTGCTCTTCAGCAATCGGGTCTTGCGTCATTTTTTCTTCGCTCAACTTCGATACCTCCTGCGGCCAAGCTCCGGCTAGTAGAGCAGGAGCCTTTCCATCCATTTATTTCTCAAACTGCGAAGTCAGCATGCGCGATAAGCCTTCTGCCAAATAGTTCAGGACCGTAATGACTCTGCCGTATTCCATTCGCGTCGGGCCAAGTATC
The DNA here is from genome assembly GCF_003710815.1 of Brevibacillus centrosporus. Classification (GTDB taxonomy): domain Bacteria; phylum Bacillota; class Bacilli; order Brevibacillales; family Brevibacillaceae; genus Brevibacillus; species Brevibacillus centrosporus. The sequence goes on along the minus strand of NZ_RHHP01000051.1, from coordinate 61,363 downwards.
CCTACCATCCCTACAGGCTTGCCGCCCAAAGAATACGAGGTAGTAATGATACTGCATTGCTTAATCGCGTCTAGCTGGTTTTCCTGGCCGATGCGCACCGTGAGTCCATCTGCCGGCACTCCGAACAGGTGAAGGAGCTGATCATTACGCTCTAAGAGCTCCAAAATATCCTTGACCTTGTCTACATCCCGGAATTCTGGCTGGTTCATGATCTTGGTCGCACCGCGTAAGTATACTCGATCCTCTTCAGGCTGGATCAGGGATAGATCAAGGAGCTTCAACATTTCTTCATACTGCTCCGCATGGCGGCGCATCTCTCCTGAAATTTCCTGATACAACCGCTGGCGCAGCTGCCATAACGGGACATCGGAAAGCTTGCTGTTCAGCAGATTGACGAGACGCTCGATCTCGGACGCCCCTATCCCTTCTGGCAATTCAATCAGCTTGTTTTCCACACGACCGGTATGGGTGACCACGATGGCCACAGCCTCCTTGTCGTTGAGAGGAACGATTTGTATATGTTTTAACCGATGCTCAAAAATCTCGGGTCCGAGTACGACGGCTGTATAGTTCGTCAACTGGGAGAGGATTTGAGCGGTGTACTCTACTACTTGTTCAGCATGTAGAATACGCTCGGCAAACAACTGTTTCAGTTTACCCAATTCACCCTCATCCAAAAGATGGGGCTGAATCAGGTTATCGACGTAAAAACGATAGCCCTTTGTAGAAGGCACGCGCCCTGCCGATGTATGTGGCTGTTCGAGATACCCCAGCTCCTCCAAATCGGACATCTCATTGCGGATCGTAGCCGAAGAAAATCCGATGTCGTCCCGTTTGGAAATCGTGCGGGAGCCAACAGGTTCGGCTGAATGAATGTAATTATCGACGATCGCATTCAGAATCAATTGTTGACGGTCAGATAACATAAATGTCTTTCGCCTCCCTGTTGTTAGCACTCATCTCGATCGAGTGCTAATTCTACTTACTAAGGTATCAATAGTAGAAGGATTTGTCAACGGACTTCGTGTGTTCCAGTGCGAAAATCACATCATTCGCCAGCAAGCGTGGGCTTATCGCAAAAAACGAGCAAAGACTTCGTTGCCGAGCGGCAGTCCTTTTTTTGTCAGACGCAGATGGCCATGTTCCTCTTCCAGCATGCCTTTGGCAATCTCTTCTTCTATTATGTTCCCAAAGACTTGCCGAACAGATACGCCAAACCGCTCTGAGAATCGCTCAAGACCGACGCCTTCTCGCAAACGAAGACCCAGGATCATTTGCTCCTCCATCGCATCCTCGCGCGGAACCGGGAATTGCTCGACACGCGGCAAGCCACTTTTGCTCATTTGCATGTAGACGGCTAGCGGTCCGGCATTTACATGTCTTTCCCCGCTCACATAGCCGTGGGCACCCGCTCCCAAACCATAATATTCGTCATTGAGCCAATAGGTTTTATTGTGTTTGCTTTCAAAACCTTTTTTGGCAAAATTGCTGATTTCGTACTGCTCGTAGCCGTGCTTCTCCATTTCCTCGATCAAAAGCATGTACATGGCAAGCTCCGTATCTTCCGAAGGCAGCGGCAGCTGATCCTTTTGATACAAGGTATGGAAGAGGGTGTTCTCCTCTACCTTTAAGCTGTAGGCCGAAAAATGCGTAGTTCCAAGCGCAAACGCCTGGCGCAGCGTATCCCTGAAAATGTCCATCGTCTGATCAGGCAAGCCGAACATCAAGTCAATGGTGACGTTATCAAAGCCGACTTTCCGCGCATTTTCAATACTGCGATACACATCCTCTGTGTCATGGATCCGGCCGAGCCGCTTGAGCAGTGCATTGTCAAACGATTGCACACCAAAGCTCAGGCGATTCACTCCTAGCTCTCGCATAATCGCCAGCTTTTCTACATCTGTCGTCCCTGGATTGGCTTCCATCGTAAATTCGATATCATCCGTCCAATACTTACCGAGGTTATCGCGAACACTCTCCAAAAACTGACGCATCTGAGCGTGATCGAGGAAAGTCGGTGTCCCTCCGCCAACGAAGATCGTTTTGACCCGCTCAGGCGGTTTGCTGGCGAAGGTCAGCTCCATCTCCTTTTTCAAGGCATCGAGATAGTCCCAGACCAGCTGGGGGTTGTTCGTCACAAACGAGTTAAAATCACAGTAAAAGCATTTATTGGTACAAAAGGGAATGTGGATGTAAACCGATTGCGGCAGCATGTCCCTTCCCCTCCTTTTTTCCTGAATACAAGAATGGAAAAGACCTGACACCAAGGTCAGGCCTACTTCTTATCATCCATGCGCAGAACGGCCATGAAAGCCTCTTGTGGCACCTCGACGGAACCGACCGATTTCATGCGCTTCTTTCCTTCTTTTTGTTTCTCGAGGAGTTTGCGTTTCCGCGAGATATCCCCGCCGTAGCACTTCGCCAATACGTTTTTACGCAGGGCGCTGATCGTTTCGCGTGCTACTACTTTTTGACCGATTGTCGCCTGAATCGGCACCTCGAATTGCTGGCGAGGAATCAGTTCCTTCAGCTTTTCGCAGATGACTTTTCCGCGCGCGTACGCCGTATCCTTGTGCACGATAAACGACAGGGCATCCACCATTTCACTGTTCAACAGAATATCCATTTTCACCAGCTTGGATGGTTTGTAGCCTGCCAGCTCGTAATCGAACGAAGCGTAACCGCGAGTACTAGACTTCAGCAGATCGAAAAAGTCGTATACGATCTCAGACAGAGGCATATCGTATTTCAGCTGAACGCGATTTTCCCCCATGTACTGCATGTCGAGGAAATCACCGCGCTTGCCTTGGCACAGCTGCATCACGTCACCTACATATTCCTTCGGCACCATGACGGTGGAGAGAACATACGGCTCCTCAATAGTCTCGATCTTTTGCGCTTCCGGCATTTTCGACGGGTTGTCAATCTCGAATACTTCCCCGTTCGTTTTGGTAATGCGATAAATAACGCTCGGTGCGGTCGTGATCAGATTGATATTAAATTCGCGCTCAATGCGCTCCTGAATGATTTCCATATGCAGAAGTCCGAGGAATCCACAGCGGAAACCAAAACCAAGCGCTTGAGACGTCTCTGGTTCAAACTGCAGAGACGCATCGTTCAGCTGCAATTTTTCCAGGGCTTCCCGAAGGTCGTTGTACTCATTCGTCTCAATCGGGTACAGACCACAGAATACCATCGGGTTGATCTTGCGGTAACCAGGCAAAGGCTCAGCAGCAGGACGGCTCGCATCTGTGATGGTATCCCCCACGCGCGTATCTCCCACGGTTTTAATGGAAGCAGCCACGTAGCCTACATCCCCAACGGTCAGCTCTTCTACCTGCGTCTGGCGAGGTGTCGACGTACCGATCTCGGTTACCTCGAACGCCTTGCCAGTTGCCATCATCTTGATCTTCATACCTTTTTTCAGTGTACCGTTAAGCACACGGATCGAGGCAATAACGCCACGATAAGCATCGAAGTAAGAGTCAAAAATCAGGGCTTGCAACGGAGCGTCTGGATCTCCCTCTGGAGCCGGCACTTTTTGCACCACGGCTTCGAGCACTTCCTTGATCCCGATGCCTGCTTTCGCCGAGGTCAGAACGGCATCACTCGCATCCAGACCAATGACGTCCTCGACCTCTTGCTTCACGCGCTCAGGCTCTGCGCTAGGCAAATCGATCTTGTTAATGACCGGGATGATCTCCAGATTGCTGTCCAACGCCAGATAGACGTTTGCGAGAGTCTGTGCTTCAATCCCTTGCGCGGCATCGACGACCAGAATCGCCCCTTCACAAGCAGCCAAGCTGCGAGAAACCTCGTACGTAAAGTCTACGTGTCCAGGGGTGTCGATCAGGTGGAGAATATATTCCTCTCCGTCTTCCGCTTTATAGTTCAAACGCACGGCATTCAGCTTGATTGTAATCCCGCGCTCTTTTTCCAGCTCCATTGTGTCCAGAAACTGGGCTTCCATCTCACGCGCTGACAGTGCACCGGTCAATTCCAAGATCCGGTCAGCCAGCGTAGACTTTCCATGGTCAATGTGGGCGATGATGGAAAAATTTCGAATCCTCTTTTGTCTTTCACGGCGATCCATGTGTTGTTCGTTCCCTCCCACGCGAATCCATTCACTCGCTGACGGATTGCGGTCGCAAAAAATACACTAACGTTTATTATATCAAACGCATGACTTCCCGTGCAACCAAAGAGAAACAGGCTTTCGCCGCTTTTTCGCGCACAGATCACTTCGCTTAGGTTTTCTGGATAAAAAACAGACCGAAAAGAAAATCGGTCCGTTTTCCTCATCCCTATTATGGGCGGGTTTGTATTCGTTCCAATACCTTTTGGGGAAAGATTTGTTGCAGACTGCTTTGGTAGCGGTTCCCGTCCTCTGGCATCTGAAAGCCGGTCACTTTGTACTTGCTCCCGTCGTAAGCAATCTGGAAAGCCATAGGCGCGCTGACCCCTGACGATTTGAGCGGGTCCTTGCTCAATACTTTTACCCAAGCATAAACGCTGCGGTTGGCAGCATCTGGCGCTTCTACTCCCAAAAGCTCAATCGTCACGTCTCGTTCTTTCCCCAGATCGCCCAGTTCGGAGCTTTCCCTCTCCACATATTCACGGATAATCGGCTCGACCAACTCCCGATTGGCAGGAGAAACGCCTGTCTTCACCTCTACAAACACTTGACCGAGATGCTTCCCGTCTGCATTTACCTGCAGCTTCCAGATCCCTGGATCGGGCAGCGTGACTCCAGTGGGCACATGGCGCTGCGCATCAAACAAGGGGCCACTAACCGAGTACGATCCCAGCTCTACACGCCTTCCCTCACTGTTGTAGGCAACCAGCTCTACCTTTTTCATTTGCCCAGCATCTAGCAGCCAAAAGACTCGTTGCTGCTGATCTTCATAAAAACCGGACGGATCGGTGATGATTCTCACCGGCTTGTTTCCGAGGTAGAAGAAGGGCTGACCATTAGCGGTCGTTTCTGTTCGAGGGGATGCCTTCCACAGAAGAGGAACATCCAGGGAGCCGCCTGGTAAAAGCTCTGGTACGGACGTGGTTTGCTCAGAGGGTTTTGACGCTTGTCTCTCTCCAGAGAAGAGAGACAAAAGCCCTACCTGCCATGCCAGAAACAGCAGCAATACGGTCAGGACAGGGAAAGCAAACCTCGACCACCTGACCATCCTTTTGGAGTGTCGCTGGTGGATGCGCTGACTGACACCTTCTTTCATGGCAGCCGTGAAATGGACATCGCGGAACATCTTGCTATCCGCCTTCTCTTTCAATTGTTCGATCCACTGGTTCTCGTCCATTCCCACTCACGCCCCTCTCCCATCCTCTTTTTCAGCTGCTGTCTTGCCCGGTGCAAACGCGTACGTACGGACCCCTCCGATACAGACAGGACGTTTGCCACTTCTGCTATGGACAAGTCTGCATAGTAATGAAGGACGATCACTTGACGGTACATGGGAGGAAGGCTTTGCACCTGCTCCACCAGTTCATCCCTCTCATACTGCTTCATCACGACATGCTCGGTAGAAGCATCGCTCCCCGCTTTGATCCAGGAGCCCGGCCATATTTTTCGAAAGGCCCATGAGCGCAGGTATCCTTTGCATTCATTGACCGCGATCCGGTATATCCACGTTTGCAGGGTGCTTTGTCCACGAAATCGCGGCAGGTTTCTGTATACCTTCACAAACACATCCTGCGTGATATCTTCCGCGTCATTCCGCTCTTTTACCAGAAACGTCACCAGCCTAAGCACGCGCGTCCCGTATTCCCGCATGATTTGTTCAAATGCGGCATCCTCCGTGGGCTGCAATTTCTCCACGTGCGCGCCTCCTCTGCATGAATTCGTTACTGGTTAGATGCAGCTGCTGACATTTTGTTACACGATTCCGGATATTTTTTTGGCGATCACAGTCCAGTGAGTCCCACCGGCGGAGGCATCTGTCGATCGGACGAAAGGATAACCCCCGTGCTGCCACCGGTCCCGGTCATAATCTTTCTCCTCTGTGTCATGCGTGGTCTTCCCGATCACCTGGAAGCCCTCGGACTCTAAGAGCAGCTCCAGCTCATTTGGCAAAAGCAAGGCATGTTCACGGTCCACTCGATACCTCAGCGGTTCGAATTCCCTTTGCCTGAAATGCTGTCGAGATAAAGTAAATCTGCTTCTTTCCCGTAATCGGATGCACAGATACGTCCGTCTCCACCCCAAAAACCTCTCGAATCAAATCGGACGTCAGCATCTCATCTGGCGAACCCGATGCAACAAGATGGCCTTCTTTTAATACATACAACCGATCACAATACATGGCCGCTATGTTCAAGTCGTGCAGAGCAGACAGAACGGTAATCCCCAGCTGCCTGACGATATCCATGACCTGCAGCTGATAGCGCACATCCAAATGATTCGTGGGCTCGTCCAAAACCAGAAAATCAGCTTGTTGTGCCAATGCTCTGGCAATCAAGACACGCTGCTTCTCTCCTCCAGACAGCGAGAAGAAACTGCGCTCGGCATAATCGCTCATGTCAACGCGTGCCAACGCCTTGTCGCTGATATCTTTGTCCTCTACCGAATCCAGCTGAAACGTTTTTTTGTGTGGCGAACGTCCCATCATCACGATTTCCTGCACGGAAAAATCGAATTCGACCGAAGATTCCTGTCGAACAACGGACATACGCCGGGCGCTTTCCTTCGGAGACAGCTTGTATAGATCGTCCCCGTCCAGCCCGATCCAGCCCGCAGTTGGCTTCATGACACGATAGATGCTTTTGAGCAGCGTGGATTTGCCGCTGCCATTTGGTCCGATTAGCCCCACGAACTCCCCTTCTTTTACCTCCATGCCTATATCGTGAATGATTCGCTTGTTGGTCAGGGAGACGGTTATGTCACTTGCAACAAGCTTCATCGCCCACCACCTCCAAATGAATACGAGCTGCGAAGCATCAACCAGATAAAAAATGGCCCGCCACAGAGTGCCGTAATAATGCCTATGGGCAATTCTTCAGGAGCGAAGGAAAGCCTCGCCAAAGCATCCGCCCAGATCAGAAAGATGGCTCCCAAGAGTGCGCTGACGGGCAAGACACGTCGATGATCGGATCCGACAATGACTCGGACGATATGTGGCATCATCAGACCAACAAATCCGATAGACCCGCTGATAGCAACGATGACACCCGTCAATAGCGCCGTAATAACCAAAAGCAGCTTGCGAAATTGCACCGTATTCACACCAAGAGTGCTCGCCGACTCTTCGCCCATCAACATGGAATTAAGAGAGCGGTATTGCGCCAGCAAGACTGCGAGACATACCAGGACGACAAGGCTGGGAATCGTCAAATACTCCCATTTGGCCCCTGCCAAACTGCCGCTCAGCCAAAAGAGGACAGAGCGTATGCCATGTTCATTCGGAGCCGAAAAGATAATCAAGCTCGTGACACCCGATAGAATAGCCGAAATCGCAATCCCTGCCATGAGTAGGCGGACGGTTGAATTTTGTCCGCCTATCCGAGAAAGCGAGAAAATCAGCACGATGGATAGCAGAGAGCCGAGAAATGCGCCTACCGACAAGGCGTATTGACCGTACATGCTAAAGGCGCCAAACAGGATGACGAGCGTGGCACCCACCGAGGCTCCTGAAGAAACACCTAGTATGTAAGGATCAGCCAGGGAATTTCGAACCAACGACTGGATGGCTACACCGACCACAGACAGACCAGCGCCAACGACTGCGGCCAGCAGAACACGAGGAAAGCGAATGTCCCAAATGATCGAGTGCTGCGCGCGAGTCCAATCTTCTGTCGTCCATTCCCCGAGGAAGGGGACATGGTTCAGTGCAATTCTCCAGACTGTCCTAGGATGAATGTCTACAGACCCCAGTGTAATGGCGAGCGTAATCGATACAAGCAGCACGATCATTAGAGAAAGGATAAGCACAGTCAGGCTTGTCCTACGCAATTCTGACTCCCCCTCCTGCAAGATGCCCTTGTCTGTTACCCTTCGTCACTTTGCTAACGCTCGCCCTCATTGCTTGAATTTCTCCGGATAGAGCCCTTCCGCCAAAATCTTCAAGGCAATCGGCCCGCGAACCCCTTCGCTTGCAGCCGATAGCGGCAAAACGATCAATCGATTGTTTTGAATAGCTGACACGCTTGCCAGCTCTTTTTTGCTCAGGAGCAGCTCACGTTTTTGCTCCTGGCTCTTGTCTCCGTAATCAACGATGATGATCACGTCAGGATTGCGACTCACGACTTCTTCCCAGCTCACATCAGCCCAGCCTTTTTGAATGTCGTCAAAAATATTTTTGCCTCCCGCCATGTTAATCAAGGCAGTCATATAGTTGTTTGCAGCTGTAAAGGCCTGCTCTTCCCCACTGTCATAAACGAATACCTTTAACGGTTTATCTACCTGGCCCAGCTTGCTCGTCGTTTGTTCCATTTCTGTTTTCATTTTGCTCACTAGCTCATTCGCCCGATCCTCCATCCGGAAAATGCGTCCGATGTTTTGAATATCGGTAAATACATCTTCTACAGTCGGAGCTGTCTTATTAGACGATTCATGCAAGTACGACTTGATCCCTGCTTTCTCCAATTCCTCCATGGATCCTACGCCTTTGTCACCAAAACCGCTTTTCCAGCCTGCATACACGAAATCAGGCTCAGCTGCCATCAACACTTCCTTGCTTGGATACTTATCAGACAGCACAGGAACTTTGTCATACGCCTCTTTCAACTCAGGCAGAATTTGATCATCTAGATAGGCTGTCCCAACCATTTTGTCGCCCAAGCCCAAAGCCAGCATGACCTCTGTTACATGCTGGTTCAACGTGACCGCTCTCTTTGGTGCTTCCGGATAAGTCATTTCCATGCCGTTGTTTTGCAGCGTGACCGGCTTGTCTGCTACTGGTTGTGCTTGCTGCTGTGCAGCAGGAGCCGGATTCCCTTGTGCTTGCTCTCCCTGCCCGCTAGCTGCCGGCGAGCCGCATGCCGTTGCGACCAGCATAAGCGCCAGAATCAGCACTGACCAGCTCCCCTTCCACAGTCGATGCCATTTCTTTTCAGGTGCTTTCATCTTTCTCTTCTCTCCTTTTTTCGTCCCCCAGTTATCGGTTTGGTTTCATCCTCATCATTTCGCCAGCGAAAGGTATCTCGCCTCACCTCCTCTCCAGATTTGAAAGCTTGGCATCGTGAAGACTTCAACGGAGCTTTCGCGGAAATAAAAAAAGCATCTCCCACGCGCAAACGGGAGATGCTTTCCAATGTGGACAGAGTATGGCAAATAAACGGGATTCCGCCTTTACACATGCTGCTGTACTTCCACATCATCCCATCCGCGTGGGTCGATTGTGCATGGTTTCATGGCAGGTCTCCTGGCTTGGAATCATCGTCCTCTACGTCCTTCCCATTCCCTACAAACAGCGGAACAGTGGTTCATCGCAGAGGACTCCTCCTTACAGTGGCGGGACCGCGCCGGAATTTCACCGGACTTCCCTATTAAGCTGGCTGGACTTGTCCTCTTGTCCAGCAGCACCATCAAACACCTATTCAATTATGGCTTGCTTTTATCCGATAACAGTCAGTTGTTTCGGGAATTGTGTCATGACTTCAACGCCTGTCTCTGTTACGAGTACGTTGTCTTCAATCCGCACGCCGCCTACGCCTGGAACATAAATTCCCGGTTCGATGGTAAACACCATACCTGGGCGCAACGTCTCCTGATTTTGTCCGTGTACAGATGGATACTCATGTACGTCCATGCCGAGTCCATGGCCCAAACGATGCATGAAGTATTCGCCGAAGCCTTTCGCTGCGATCACATCGCGTGCTGTTTGGTCGAGGTGAGCAAAGGTCACGCCGGGACGAACCTGTGCGATCGCTGCTTCATTCGCAGCCAGAACGGTTTCGTAAATTTCACGCAATTGCTCACTGATTTCTCCGACCGCAAATGTGCGCGTGATATCAGAGACATAGCCGTTTGCTTCCACACCGATATCAAACAAGAGTACTTCGCCTTCTTGCACTTGGCGAGAGCCTGGTTTTCCATGCGGCAGCGCAGACTTTTCTCCAGCCAATACCATCGACGTAAAGGACGGGCCGTCAGCACCCAAGCGCTTCATTTGAAACTCCAGCTCAGCCACCAGTTCCGTTTCGGTTACACCAGGCTTCACTTTTTTCAAGGTCTCGCGCAAGGAGTCCTCCACCAGCTGGATCGCATGCTTCATACGATCCACCTCGTCAGGGGATTTGATCAGACGCATTTCACGCAGAGGCCCTTCTACATCGACATAACGGGAAGCGCCAACCACTTCGCCCATTGCCTCATAGCGCTCGACTGTCATATGGCTTTTTTCAATGCCCAGCTGCTTCAAGCCAGCAGGAAGCGTTTGCTTTAAGACTTCATATGGATTTTGAATATCAGTGTGGGTGAAAATATTTTGTACGCTCGAAGCGGATGCTGCGGCTTCACGATCCAGCGCAGGCACGATCAGAGATGGTTCTCCCTCCGCCGGAATAATCAGACCCAGAAAACGTTCATGGGGATCGGTGAAAAAGCCTGTCAAATAATAAACATGTTTGGGAGAGGTGATCAACACCGCGTCAAGTTCTTGTTCGCTAAGAAAATCGTGCAGCTTTTGGATGCGTTCTTGGAACATTTTCGTCACCTAGCTTTCTCCATTTATTCTATTGCGAGAATACCATTTCCCTCTGTAAAAAAGAAGCTTATCCGAGAAAAAAACCTTTTCAAAACCAAGTTATAGCTGAGGTGAATATTGCTATGGAACACACAATTACTCTACCAAACGGAACCCTGGCATGCACCATTGTCGGACAAGGCACTCCACTCCTCTGCATTCATGCGCCCTGCATTGGCTCTATCAATTTTGTCTCTCAGCACCCTCTCGCCGATACGTTCCAGCTGTTCGTACCCGATTTACCTGGTCATGGACATAGCAGCCCGCTCCCTGAACCGTTCTCTATTCATGATCTCACCGTGTGCCTGCATGAGCTCATACAAACGCTAGGTTTGGAGAAGCCTTACTTGCTCGGCTACTCACAGGGAGCCTCGATCGCTCTCGAATACGCTCTTTGCTTTCCCGAGCAGGTGAGTGGACTGATCTTGGTCAGCGCCTTTTCTGAAGTAAATGATCTTTATTTGCACAGTCGTTTTTACCTCGCGCAAGCCATGGCAGGCATTCACGGAGTACCCCTCTTGGCACAAAGCATTACGTCATCTCATATCGATGACCCACAGCTGCAAGAGAGATGGATCAAGCACGCCTCTCTGACCGACTCTACCACCTTGAGTCACCTCTACAAGGCAGGTCATTCCTACAACTGTACCCAAAGACTTCCCGAGATTACTTTGCCCACCCTTCTCGTGTACGGGGCAGAAGATCGAAGCATTCACCCCTATGGGCAGCTGCTTAGTGAAGGCATACGGAATTCTAAAATGGTCATGATCCCGGGAGTCGCCCATCAAGTGGTTACCAAGGCTGCACCCGAATTGAATCGTCTGTGCCGGGAGTTCTCCACATAGGAAAAGGGAGGGTAAGAACCTCCCTCCCACACGAGCCCACATGTTTAGTTTTTCATACGAGGGTCAAGCGCATCGCGCAAACCGTCCCCAATGAGGTTAAAGCCCAATACCGTCAGCATGATCGACAATCCCGGGAAGATGACCGTCCAAGGTGCCTTTTGAATGTATTGCCGCGAATCGGAAAGCATTTTTCCCCACTCCGGCTCGGGCGGCTGCGCACCCAAACCGAGGAAACCCAAGGCTGCCGCCTCAATAATCGCTGTGGCAATGCCCATCGTCCCCGTTACAATGATGGGAGCCAGGCTGTTCGGCAAGATATGCTGCATCAAAATGCGCGAATCCTTCATCCCAATGGCACGAGCCGCCATCACAAACTCTTCTTCTTTCAAGCTCAGAACCCGCGAGCGTACGAGACGACCAAACGTCGGAATGTTGATAATCGCGATGGCGAGCAAGGCGTTTTGCAGGGATGGACCCAAAATCGCTACGATCGCAATCGCCAGCAGAATGCTAGGGAATGCCAGCATGATGTCAAAAATACGAGAAATAAGCGTGTCAATCCATTTCCCATAATAACCTGCAAGAAGTCCGAGCACCGTCCCTGCTACTACCGAACCGATAACGGAGAACGTACCTACCCACAACGAAATGCGAGCACCGTACACGACGCGACTGAATACATCCCGACCGTTATAATCCGTTCCAAACCAATGCTCTTCGGATGGTGGCTTGTTTTTCATGACAAGCTCACCTTCGTCGTACGGATACGGCGCGATGATTGGCGCAAAGACCGCTACGACGACGAAGAAGAGAATGATACCCAGTCCTGCCATCGCTAGCTTGTTTTTACGCAAGGCTCTCCATGCTTCTCGCCATGGTGAGATAATTTGTTCGTCCTTTACTTGCAAAGGCACTGTTTGCACTTGTGTATCTGCCATATCTCCTGCCTCCTTAGCGATATTTAATACGTGGATCGATATAGGCGTACAGGAGGTCGACCAGCAAGTTGATCAGCACGAAGATAGTAGCGATCACCAAAATCCCTGACTGGATGACCGGATAATCGCGGTTCCCAATGGCGGTAAAAATGTATCGCCCTACCCCAGGCCATCCGAAAATCGTCTCGGTCAAAACAGCTCCCCCCAGCAGCAAGCCCGTTTGCAAGCCGATTACGGTCAGCACCGGAATCATCGCGTTTTTCAAAGCGTGCTTGTAGACAACCCAAAATTGAGCCAGTCCTTTTGCTCGCGCCGTTCTCACGTAGTCCGCACGCATGACCTCCAGCATACTGGAGCGTGTGATGCGAGCGATAATCGCCATTGGAATCGTTCCGAGAGCCACTCCCGGCAAAATAAGATGCTTGATTACTTCCCACAGCTGATCCCATTGTCCAGCTAGAATCGTATCCAGTATATAGAACTGCGTAATGGCCTCCACGGGATTACGCGAATTGTCACGACCAACGGATGGCAGCCACTTCAGCTCTTGCGCAAAGAACCACTGCTCCATCAAACCCAACCAGAAAATTGGCATGGAGACACCAATCAAGGCGATCAACATCGCACAGTAGTCAAACCAGGAGTTTTGCTTCCACGCAGATAAAATACCTGCATTCACACCGATGATTACAGCGAACAGCATACTGACGATAGTCAATTCGGTCGTTGCTGCTAAATAAGGCATGATTTCTTGCGTAATACTCGCGCCGGAGTGCAAGGAAACTCCGAGATCACCCGTCAAAATCTGTTTGAGATAATCAAAGTACTGAATGTACCAAGGATTGTTCAAGCCAAGTACTTCTCGTAAATCTTCGATCGCTTTTGGACTTGCTTTCTCCCCCAAAATAGTGAGAGCCGGATCACCTGGGATGGCACGAATAATAGAAAAAACGACGATCGACATGCCCAGTAGAACGGGGATGAGCATGAGAATTCTTCGGATGCTGTAGGATAGCAATGCCATCTCCTCGCTTTCCTTAATAGAAAACTTGACTTTGCCTCTGAATGGAAGCAGGCGCAGTCTTTCTTGCCAATATGGCAAGGATAAGTGCAGAAAAATAAGGAAAGGGCAAGAAGAGGGATAACTCCTCTTACCCTTCCGCCTATTCATGAATCACAGCATGAGCTTACTCTTTGAAATCAACCTTCTCCAAGCTCTCGGATCCTTTTGGATGCGGCTTGTAGTTGATGATGTTTGCTTTTGCTGCCAGGGCAGGAGTGGAGTGAGCCAGTGGAACCATAGGCACATCCTTGAAGATGATCTCTTGCGCTTGCATGTACAGCTTTTCACGCTCTTCCTTCGTCGTAGCAGATTGCGCTTGCATCAGCAATTTGTGCGCGTCTTCATTTGCCCAACGTGTACGGTTGTTACCGCCAATGTTGTTCTTGTCAAGCAAGGTAGCCAGGAAATTGTCTGGGTCTCCGTTGTCGCCAGTCCAACCGAGCATGAACATTTCTTGTTCGCCCAATTTTGTTTTTTCCAGGTACGTTGCCCATTCCATCGTTACGATTTCTGCTTCTACACCGATTTTTTTCAGGTCTTGCTGGATTGCTTCTGCGATTTTCACGCCATCTGGCATGTACGGACGAGCAACTGGCATTGCCCAGAACTTAATTTTGAAGCCGTTCGAGAAGCCAGCTTCGGACAGCAATTGTTTTGCTTTGTCCAAATTGAATTCGCGGTCTTTGATGTTGCCATTGTGTCCCCAAATGGAAGGTGGCATTGGGTTGGTAGCTGGTTCTCCCAATCCTGCAAAGAATGCTTCGATGATAGCTGGTTTGTTGATCGCATAGGCAATGGCTTCACGAACTTTTGGGTTATCCAGTGGTTTTTTCTCCACGTTGAAACCTACGAAGCCAATGTTCATAGAAGGACGAAGAATCAGCTGCAGCTCTGCATTGTCTTTCACTGCTTGAGCGTCATCAGGGTTCAGACCATCCATCATGTCGATCTCACCCGAAGTCAATGCAGTCAGGCGAGCTGTGTTCTCAGGAATGACTTTGAATACGAGCTTATCCAATTTCGGGAAGCCTGCATTCCAGTAGTTCGGGTTCTTTTCCAGTGTGATTGTGTCGTTACGCTTCCACTCTTTGAAAACGAATGGACCTGTACCTACTGGATTTTCGTTGAACTTCTCAGGTCCCATGTCTTGTACCGCTTTTGGAGAAGCGATCGCAAAGCATGACATGCCCAAGTTTTGAATGAATGGAGCCAAAGGACGGTTCAGTGTGAACTTCACCGTTTGTGGGTCAACGGCTTCCACGGACTTGATTACATGGGTCTCATCCCCTTTGTAACCACCGAACATGTCGTTGTAATATTCAAAGCCTTCTTTGTTGTGTTGTGGATGACTCTTGTCCATCCAGCGCTCGAAGTTCCATTTCACGGCTTCCGCATTGAAATCAGTGCCGTCGTGGAATTTTACACCAGAGCGCAGGTGGAAGGTGTAGGTCAAACCATCAGGAGTGATTTCCCATTTCTCCGCCAGAGAAGGAACGACAGCTGTGCTCTCTTCCTCGTAACCTACCAGCGTGTCAAATACGTTTTCTGTTACTTTGAAAGACTCCCCGTCTGTTTGTGCGATGGGGTCCAAACCTACCGTATCGCCACCGCGACCTACGATCAGCTGTTTCGGTCCGCTGCTTTTCGCAGGTTCAGCAGCAGGTGTTGTTGCCGGCGCTTCTGTCTTTGGCTGCTCTGCCGGTTTTTGTGCCGTTTGAGTTCCGCTGCAACCCGCAAGCAGCATAGCAAATGCAAGCATGCCGGTCATGGCAGTCGAGAGCACTCTCTTCTTCATGAATAATCCCCCTCTTCTAGAATTTCAGATTTTACAGTTGGTAGAGAATCGATTGGCATGGCTTTGCTTCGCATCCCCCCTTTGATGAGGATCCTTCCCCAATTAAGACTTGTATAGATGGCAAGCCACAAAATGTCCGTCTCCCACATCCTGGAAGAGTGGTCGAGTCGTGCGGCATTCATCTGTCACATGAGGGCAACGCGTATGGAACGTACAGCCACTTGGCGGATTCGCTGGACTTGGCACATCGCCTTGGAGTATGACTCGTTCGCGTGCAGCGTCTGGGTCAGGCGTGGGAACTGCCGAAAGCAAGGCTTTGGTATACGGGTGCAGGGGATTGCTGTACAGCTGTGCACTGCTCGTCAGCTCGACGATTCGGCCGAGGTACATGACCCCTACCCGGTCACTGATGTGGCGGACCACACTCAGATCGTGAGCAATAAACAAATAGGTCAAGCCGAGATCGCGCTGCAGGTCCTGCATCAGATTCAGCACTTGGGATTGAATCGATACATCCAGCGCTGATACAGGCTCGTCCGCCACAATCAGCTTGGGATTGAGCATCAGCGCGCGTGCGATCCCGATCCGTTGACGCTGGCCGCCACTGAATTGGTGTGGATAGCGCCTGGCGTGATAGCTGCTCAGTCCCACGACCTCCAGCATCTCCTGCACGCGTTTTTTGCGCTCAGCAGATGAACCCATGCCATGAACAATCAACGGTTCTTCCAGAATCTTCTCAATATTGTGACGTGGGTTTAGAGAAGCAAATGGATCTTGGAAGACAATCTGCATGTCTCTGCGCATCTTCCGCATTTCTTCTATCGAGAGAGCGGATACATTTACGCCATCAAAATAAACCTCTCCTGCTGTCGGCTCGATCAAGCGAAGCAGCGAACGTCCTGTCGTCGATTTGCCGCATCCACTTTCTCCAACCAATCCCAATGTTTCTCCACGTTTCACGGTAAACGAGACATCGTCTACGGCTTTTACGACTCCGATTTCCCCTCCGAGGACACCGCCTGTGATCGGATAGTATTTTTTCAAGTTTTTAACGACGAGCAGTTCTTCAGTCACCTGCATGCTCCTTTCGGGTTATTCGGCTATCCAGCAGCGCGAGCGATGATTTTCGCCTACTGCTTTTAGCTCGGGCATCTCCTGGCGACAGCGATCTGTCACCTTGTCACAGCGCGGGGCAAAACGGCACCCAACCGTGAGTGATCCCGGGATAGGCACGTTCCCTGGAATGGAATATAAACGCTCTTGGGATTGGTCCAGCTTGGGCAATGATTGCAGCAGGCCAACCGTGTATGGATGCTGCGGATTTTTCAGGATCGTCCGCACGTCTCCTTCTTCAATCACATTTCCGGCATACATGACTACGACTCGATGACACATTTCCGCTACGACACCCAGATCGTGTGTAATGAGCAAAATAGCCGTATCCGACTCTCGATTGCACTGGCGCATCAAGTCCAGAATCTGCGCCTGGATCGTTACATCTAACGCAGTTGTCGGCTCGTCCGCAATTAACAGCTCGGGATCACAGGCCATCGCCATCGCGATCATGACGCGCTGCCGCATCCCTCCAGACAGCTGGTGCGGGTACTCATCTACGATCGCTTCCGCTCGTGGAATGCCTACTTTTTTCAGCATTTCGATCGCACGCTGCTTGGATTCCTTTTTACTCGCCTTCGTATGTAAACGAACAGCTTCCCCGATCTGATCGCCAATCGTAAACACGGGATTGAGCGATGTCATCGGTTCCTGAAAGATCATAGCAATTTCATTTCCGCGTATTTCACGCATCCTCTTTTCATCTGCCGCTACCAGGTCTTCTCCTTTAAAGCGGATCGAACCGCCGACAATTTTCCCTGGAGGATTCGGAACCAGCTTCATTACGGAAAGGGAGGTTACACTTTTTCCACAGCCGGACTCACCGACGATACCGACAACTTCACCTTTGTTTACGGTAATGGTGACTCCGTCTACGGCAGGAATCTGGCCGCGATCTGTAAAAAAGTGCGTCTGCAAGTTTTCGATTTGAAGGACAGGGTGTGACACGGGGCGCACCTCTCTTACCGATATATTCAATAGAAATAGTTCTATCAATAGATATTATGCCATTAGTACAATTTTTTGGCAACACAATAAATTCAAATAATTATATTTTCGCTGACTATATAAAATATTGTTTTAACTCGAAATAGAATGTTAAAATAGTTGCCTCACATCTTCTGATCCCAAGCCCCGTCTATGATTCATGGCTTTTGTCACTTTTTTCATAGCCATTTGGGAAAACAAAAAAGGCCCAATGGCTCGGGCCTTTCGTCTCTCATGCTTTCTGCCTATGGTTTTTTTGTCCATAAACAATTGTTACGGTGCGAAGAGTCCCCCTACCCAATCGACAAAAGTTTGCGCTCCGCTCTTTATTGTCGAACCGAGGGTCATCCCCATATTACTCATGTAGTTGACCACTTTTTCCGGATTCTCCGTCTGCACCTGCTTGCCCATCACAGCGATTTCCATCTTGCCTTGATCCATTTTTTTGATGTAAAAGGTTTGCTGCTCCTGTTCCACCGTTCCGCTCACTTTTGATATGCCGCGTTCTGCCGTTTGCAAGCCTAATACGACTCCGATTAATAGGATCAGTAATAGCCCCGTCAATTTTACCGTCACGTTCACGCTCGTCACCTCTTTGCCGGCTCATCCGAAGCCGGTTTGTCCACTTTTTCCGCCTTGAGATAGTAAGCGGCAAACACATCTGCCAGCGCTTCCGCCGTGTTGTAGCTCTCCTGCAGGGTGTTTTCCGTGCCACCTATTTCCATTAACAGGCTTCCCGGTGAAATGGACTGATTATACTCCCCATGATCTGTCTTTGCTCCTTTTTCCATCACACCTCTAGATAATTCGGGATACATCTCTTCCATCAGCTTGTGCAACTCGGTAGCAAACGCCTCATTTTTCTCGAAGCTTTTGTTTCTTTTTCCGATGACAAACAGGACGCGCGCATAGGTTTTTCCCTTTATCGTGACGGTCGTTCGATCCCTTGGGGCAGTATCGCGATGCAGATCAAAGAAGTAATGCAGCTCGCGGTTGTTATCGGAAGCGGCCTTCACGACTTGCAGTGACTGCGCGTAGGACAGGGCGTAATCCTTTTTTTGATTCAGGAGCTCCTGATAAATGTCGTCTGTGCTCACATCCGTTCCAATGCCTCTCTCGTTTAATGCCTCAGCCAAATGCTTGCCTACCATCGAAATATTTCTCGTCGGGTGATCCACAGAGGATCCGACTGGCTTAGTCTCACTGTACCAAGACTCCCGATTGTGCGTGTTGTACACATAAACGACTTTCTTGCCGCCCGTATTCGGCTTCGCAATGGGCTTTGGCGGTTCAGCTGTCTTGTCTGTTTCATTCTCAGCGGGCTTGGGCGACAGAGGAATGGCGTCAGAAGCGTCAATCACTTGCTTGGGGTGCGGAGGATATTCAATGTAAAAATCAGAGAGACTCGCCCCTTTTCCGGCTACTACGAATCTGGCGTCGTCCGTGGTTACCATGCCAGGAAGCTCTCTTCCAAGCAGGCTTCGCAAATCACCGGGTTGAATGCTAGTCGCGAGCTGGAATAAAAAGCCGGACACACTATTGGTTCGTCGGTCAGATCCGGTCTGCACGATTTCGCTTAGCACCGGGATCTCCTGCCCCATCCACCCTAGAATTGCTAGACTGGAGATGTGTGTAGCCGCCTGCTGGACAGTAGAGGAGGCGATCATCAGCTTGTTGCCTCCGAGGGAAAGCACACCGGTCATGACGAATAGAAAGGCTGTTATAAACGACAGAACAACGAATTGGCGTTGGATAAAGGATGCCATCTGTCTCACTCCTCGTGCTGTAGCATTGTCGCGGGCTTTTCTCTTTCGCTTCCCGCTTGTCTATGCTTTAGCTTATGAGCCTCATAGAGACGATAGAACCCTTTCCCTAGCATTTCTCTTAAATCGTGGCAGACTCTCTACTGGATCGCTAGTCTAGTGCGTGTAGGACGCGCTATTTTCCTCATCTACCGCTCTGTGCAAGGCACGGTTGAGGCCAGTCGCGATGACATTGGATATTCCTTCGATAAAATCGTCCACCTCTTTTGGCGTTACCACTAAATCCTGACCCAACGGACGCAGCACCTCGTGAATCAGCTGACGCTTTTCCTCCTCGGGAAGAGACCCTACCAGACCCATAAACGTTTTGCGCGATTCCAGATCAGGCAAATCATCTTCTGTATACGGCTCTTTGCGCTCCGGCAGTGTACTCATGGAAAGCTTGTTGAAGGCACGCTTGCTCTCCGCCATGGACTGACCAAAGTGACCGAGCAGATACGTAATGGCGTCGTTCACGATGGTAGAGGCAAAGACAACTGTTGGCACACCGATCGCGATAACCGGGATCCCAAGCGTATTCTGGTCAATGGCTTTACGCTTATTGCCGACACCCGAGCCTGGATGGATGCCCGTATCCGAAATCTGGATGGTTGTATTCACCCGATGCAAAGCGCGCGAAGCCAAAGCATCGATACAAATGACAAAGTCCGGCTTGCTTTTTTCCACTACACCAAAGACAATCTCGCTCGTTTCAATACCCGTAATGCCGAGAACTCCTGGAGACAGCGCACTCACTTCCCGATAGCCGTCTCCAACCGTATCCGGAGCCAGCTGGTACAGGTGCCGGGTCACCAGCAGGTTTTCCACCACCATCGGGCCGAGCGCATCTGGCGTTACGTTCCAGTTGCCCAAACCTACGACAAGTGCCTTTTTCTCTTCCGTAATTCCGAGCTTCATCAGGAAGCTGGCGAATTCCAGAGCAAATCGTCTCGTTACCTGCTCTTCTATAGAAGTATCATTGTCACGAAGCTTGGGTACTTCGATCGTGAGGTAACGCCCCGGCAGTTTCCCAATCGCTCGGCCTGCCTCTTCATTTTCCACGTGAAGTCTGGTGACTTTTATATTCGGTTCTTCATCGTCTGCCTGCAGCCAAATCCCGGGGATATTGCTCTCATTTTGCTGCTGCGCCAGCTCGTGTGCTTCTACCGCCAAATCGGTTCGAATCGAGTAGCCAGACAGATCAATATTGTGTTCCATGGTTAATCGCTCCCTTCTCCATTTTGTTCCTGCTACTAGGTTGCTTGAATCCTTCATTTTTATTCCGAATCCTTTCTTGCAAATGGATTCCGTGCATGCTAGAATTACTTTGTTGTATGACTGTATGTCTATGGTCGTTCTAAGGAGGTGACACACATGCCAAACATTAAATCCGCGATTAAGCGCACCAAAACCATTGAAAAGCGCCGCGCACACCGTGCTTCTCAAAAGTCTGATCTGCGCACTTCCCTGAAGAGCTTTGAGAAAGCTGTCGCCGCTTCCGATGTAGCATTGGCGAAATCCACTCTTCTGGTGGCTGTGAAAAAGCTGGACAAGGCCGCTTCGAAAGGTCTCATTCATAAAAACGCAGCAAACCGTCAAAAGTCTCGTTTGATGAAAAAGCTTAACGTTCTGAGCGCTCCTGTAGCGTAAGAGACCATGGAACAAAAAAAGCCCGCGAACCTAGCGTTCACGGGTTTTTTCTTTTTATCTGCTCGTTCTGCTCCGTTCCTCATACGCACGCGTAATAAACAGCTCGAGGGCCAATCGCTTGTCCACCTGACCGGACTTCATCCGAAAATCGTCCTCGGCCAAGATCAGCAGCAATTTTTTCAAGGAATCCTCAGAAAAATGACGGGCCTGCTCCATTGCCTTTTTGACGGCGTATGGATGCATTTTGATCATCCCGGCCATCTGCTGCTGCGAATAGCCTCGTGGGGCCAGCTGCCTTACTTGCAGGAGCATGCGAAATTGCCTCGCAAAAAGGGAAAGCAGCTTGATGGGCTCCTCACCGGTTTTCATGCTGTCATACAGCATGCGCAGCGCCCTGTCCAACCTTCCCGACGCTACCTGTTCAATCAGGGCAAATACGTCCTGTTCGAGCGTTCGAGCAGCGAGGTCCTCGATAATTTGGTCAGTAATGGTTCCGCCTTCTCCCACAAAAATCGCCAGCTTTTCAATCTCCTTGTCCAAAAGGCGCAGCTCGCTGCCGACTCGCTCTACAAGCTTCATCGACTGTGGCCGCTGTATAGACGCCCGGTATTTATCTGCCTGCCGTTCAATCCAAGCGTAGAGATCTCCATCCTTCAAATGCATGAAAGGAATTACTTTTGCCTTTTGCTGCAAGGTTTTGACCAGTTTTTTTCGTTCGTCCAGCTTTTCCGCTTCTGTCTGTAAGATCAACGACGTGTAGGCAGGAGGATTTTGCATGTACCCGAGCAAGGCATCAGGATCACTTTCTACCTTCGAGGGAGGCTTGCTCCCCGTTAAAAAGTACGCTTGTCGCGCAATCACGAGCCGATGCTCCCCCATGAATGGCAGTGTTTCCGCATCCTGCAGAATATCACTCAGGCTTGTTTCCGTGCAGTCGTACACGCTTATATTGAGATCACTGAAATCAGGATCGATCATTTCCCGTCGAGCTAAAGACAGAAACTCTTCTGCCAGAAAGGATTCCGGACCGTGGAGAACGTAGACGGGCGCGTACTGTTTTTGGCGTATTTCCCGAATGGCCGATAGCAATGGCATGGATCTTCCCTTCCCTTCTATGTTCTGTCCTGCGCTATTATAGCATAAAACGGATCGAATGGAGGCAGCGAAGCATCCGCGATGATCTTTTGCCCCGCTTCCTTAAATAGAAAGAAAAAAACCGCTCTCCATGTTGGGTAGCGGTTTTTCCATCTGTTGGCACCTCTATGTAAACGTCTAGGGAAAAGCCCCGGGATTCCTCCTCCCCAAACGGTAAGCAGGGGGTGCTTGATAATGTAGGATACGCAAGACTCCCCTGTTCGGTGCCGGTCCAGATGTGAAATCCACGTTTGCCAGACGTTTTTTTCACATCAATCATCATCGTTCTCTCTGTCTTTTTTTCGGTCATTGTCTTTGTCTTTTTCTTTGTCCTTACTCTTCACTTTTTCCCTGTCCTCGGAGTCACTGTCTCTGTCGCGTGAGTCTTTGTCCGATTCTTCTCCTACACCATACGGGAATGCTGGTGGCTTTGGATCTCTGACAACAGGCTTTGGCGGAACGACTGGTTTCGTTTGTGCCGGATTCGAAACGGGCTTCTTGTTGGAATTGTTCTGGTGCGACTTGGAAGAAGTATTCTTCGCAGGCGCCTTTTTCGTAGTTCCAGTGTTTTGTGTCGCCTTTTTATCCTCCTCCTGAGAATTGGATGTAGGGGGATTAGTGCTTGGAGGTGGAGATTGCACAGGCGGCCCCAAAATCGGAGCTTCTTTTAGTGCCGGATTGACCGCTTCCGATCCTTGCTGGTACGGGTCGGCCTCGATCTTCTTTCCATCACTGCCAGTAAACATGATTCCAATCAAGAGGCAGGCAGCCACTGCGGTACTGCCAATGCTGGCCAACCACACATTTGTCTTCTTCCACTTTTTCGATACCGACGGCGAAGATTGCTTGCGCTTTACTTCCAGAGTGGGCAGGACTTCTTCATTCAGCGTAGATGAAGCTGCTGGAACGGCAGCAGCCGACTCTAGCCGAGGCAGAATCGAATCCACGATGCTGAACGAAGGTACGACAGGGGGCAGCTGTTCAAGCTGCTGCGAAACAGTTTTCAGACGGTTGTATTTCAGTTGCAGATCAGAATCTTTGCGAATGAGATTGAACAGCGCGTCCTGTTCCGTCGGAGAAAGATCTCCATCCAAGTCCCGCTGCATCCATTCCCAAATTTCCTCGTTGGTCATCAACCGATCCCCCCTTTCTGGTAGTCGTACAGGAGTTCCTGCAATTGTTGCCTAGCCCGGAACAAATACGACTTTACCGTGTTAAGCGGCAAATCCAATGCTTCCGCAATCTCCTGATAGGACAGATCCTCGAGATAGCGGAGTACTACGACCATCCGGTACTGTCTGGGCAGCTTCCCGATGGCTTCCTGAATGTCATTTGACAATCCAGTGAGAAGAATTTCATCCTCTACGTTGTTACGATCAGGGATAATCAGCTCATGCTCCTCAATTGAGACCGTTTCCTTCTTCGCTCGAAATTTGTCCATGCAGACATTACTGACAATTCGTTGCACCCATGTGGAAAATTTGGCCTTTTCCTGATAGGTATCTAATTTTCGATAAATGCGAATAAGCACTTCCTGGGCTGCATCGAGTGCGTCCTGCTCATTCCCAAGAATATAGTAAGCGCTGCGGTAAACGGAGGTCTCAATGGATCGGAGCAGTTCGACTAGCGCATCGTGATCCCCGGATTGCGCCTTCCTGATCAGCTCTGCTTCCTGCATATTCTCCTCTCCCCCCTACAGACGGTACGTTTAAAGAAAAGGTTGCAACCATATTATGTATTTGATCCTTGGGTCTTCCAGGACATGCCATCCGGTGTCAGAATCAGCGTTACTGCCCCATTCATGTCCGTTCGGAAAACCTGCGATCCCATTTTTTTGAACCGTTGCAATACTTCTCGCGACGGATGACCATAGCGATTGTTTGCCCCGACGGAAATGACCACCGCCTTTGGGCGCAATGACGCCAGCAGTTCTTCTGTACTCGACGAGCTGCTCCCATGATGAGCTACCTTTAATACATCCACTTCTGACATTCCCAACTGGACTACTGCCCTCTCCCCTTCACGCTCGATGTCGCCGGTGAACAACACCGATTTTCCATAAGCAGTAAGTCGCAGTACGACGGATGCATCGTTGCCAGAAGCTTCTGATGTTTGTCCCGGCCAAAGCCATGTCCATTCCACTCCCGGAAGATCTGACCACGTCTGCCCGGGGCTTCCCGTCAAGATCGGTACTCCCTCTCGTTGCAGCTGATGAAGGATTTCTCTCTGTTTTCCTTCAGGTGTGATTCCATTCACAAGCACAGAGCCTATGGAAAAACGGGGAACAATCGCTGCCATTCCTCCGATATGGTCCATATCCCCGTGCGTCATGACTACACGATCAATCTTCTCTATCCCGCGCGCTCGCAAAAAGGGGAGTAGTACGTCTTTTCCCACCTCATAAGGATCGCGCTTTTCCCTCCAGGATTCACGCACAGGAAGACCGAGTGTCCCACCTGCATCAATTAAGTATACCTTCTGATCACTGATTTCGACAACGATGGAATCCCCCTGGCCTACGTCCAAAAACGTAATCCTCACTTCGTCCCCTGCCGAAAAAGGTTGCCTAGCCAGTACAAATAGCCCGATAAATAGGGTTATACAGACGATGACATCTCTTTGCCGATGATAACCCAATTTCCACAAAATGGGCAATATGATCAGGAACCCGGTATACAAGACGAGCCACCACCAGCTTGGATGCGGCCAATGGGAAAAGGGAATTCTCCATTTTTGCATGACGAATAAAGGCTCGTGAAGCCAGTGCAGCAGTTCAGTGGATAGCAGAACGGGCCAGCTTGCCAGAGCGGGATGAATCATCCCGGCTACGAGAGCAATGTATCCAAGCGGGAGGACGACCAAGGACAAAATGGGAGTCACGACTAGATTCACCAGCCATGACGCCATGGAAAATTGATGAAAATGATAGATGAGAAAGGGAAACGACACGACCTGTGCTGCAAGAGTGACAGCGAGCAGCGTGCGAATCCAAAGAGGAATCCGAACAAGCACATCCTGACTAAACGGAACCAAAATAATGAGCCCAAGCGTAACGGCAAAGGAAAGCTGAAAGCCAATATGCCATAGCTGATAGGGATCGGTCAGCAGCATAACGATCAGCACACCGGCCCATACATCCTTTCCGTCCACTTTTTTGCCTGCCACCTGCGAGGCAAGCCCAACTCCGCCCATCATTCCCGAACGGACGGCAGATGCGCTCGCACCAACCAACAGGACGTAGCCGACAAGCAAACAAGCCGTTGTGACCAGCGCACTTCTCCGTCTCATTCCAACCCGCTCCAGAAACCACATGAACATGCTGCTGACAAGCGTGACATGGAGCCCGGATATGGCCAGCACATGGCTCAGGCCCAAATCGGCGTACATATTTGCCGTTTCGAGATCTACCTCATCACCTACCCCTAGCAGCAGCGATTTCATATACCCCGCGACCTCGGGAGCTTCAAACAGCCGCTCTACCCTTTCCGCAGCATCCTTTTGCCATTGTTGAAAATACCCCCATAGTCCTCGCTCCCCTCCGACTTTGATCTCGGAGTACGAGGTTTCCCCTGTCACATGTACCCCCTGCCAGCGCAGGTACTGGGCATAATCAAAAGCATGCGGATTACGAGCCGAAGCGGGTAAGGAGAGCTGAAGGTTTGCAGTGATTGTGCTCCCTCTCTTCCAGGTGTCTGCCTGCACCGCTTGTTCCTCCTTACTTAGACGGACGCGTACGGCAATCCGTTCTGAGTGGCGCAGAGAAACCCACTGTTTCATGTCATGGGACCAATCGCTTGCCTCCACATAGAGCCTGGCGATATCTCCATCCCGTTGAACGGCCGAATCAATCGAGCCGCGTACCCAGATGCTGATCTCTTCTCGCCCGTACCCTTTCAGCTCGGAAGCATGAAAAGCATCGTAGACGAGAAAATAACTGCCTGCCACGACCGCCGAAAGGGTGCAGAAGACGAGGTGCTTTCGCAAGCTCGTGCGAAACGCAAGGACAGCAAAGCCGGCAGCCATCCCAAGAGCAGTAAGTATCCATACGGGGTGCAGATAAGCGGACAGCAGCAATCCCGCAATCATAGAGAGACTAGCTCTATATATCGTCATGCCCACTCCTCCCTTCCATTGTCGAACCATTCTTTCGTATCCGCGAGTATATCCTGCTCACAAGGGACAAAAATAGGGAGGAAAAGGCTATACATCACGTTTGAGAGCAAGCTCGTAGGCATTCGGAGTGATTGCACTGACTGTCGATCCATGATAGAGTTAGCAGGAGCAATCCAGTGAGAGGAAGAGTCATTTCATATGTGTGGAATCGTATCACTCTACAACAAACGGCAAACACCTGTCGTGCAAGAAGCGATCAGCGCAATGACCGGTGTCATCTTGCACCGCGGTCCAGACGACGATGGTTTTCATTTGGAGGATAACGTCGCCCTGGGCTTTCGTCGGTTAAGCATCATTGATGTGGAAGGCGGACATCAACCGCTGTTCAACGAAACACGGGACATCTGGATCATTGGGAATGGGGAAGTATACAATTACAAGGAATTGCAACAATGGCTAAAAGACATCGGACACGTTTTTCATACCGATTCTGATATCGAAACCATCCTTCACCTTTACGAGGAAGTAGGAACAGATGCGCCGAAGCATTTGCGGGGCATGTTTGGATTTACTATCTATGACTCTCGCAAAAAACGAGTGTTTGGTGCCCGTGATCACTTTGGAATCAAGCCGCTCTACTACGTGGAGACGGCCGATTCTATCGGAGTCGCCAGCGAAATCAAGAGCTTGCTGGAGATGCCTGGCTTGACTCGCGAAGTGAACCATACGGCTTTTTATCACTATCTGACTTTCCAATACGTACCAGATCCTGAGACGATGTACCGAGGTATTTACCGCATCCCTCCTGCTCACTCTTTTATCATCGAAAACGATCAAATCAAGCTTTCCCGTTACTGGGATGTCGAGTTCAATCCGGACGAAAGCAAGCCTTTCTCTTATTATGTAGAGGGCACACGCAGCGTACTGCTGGAATCGGTCGATAAACACCGGATCAGCGAGGTATCGCGCGGAGCTTTCCTCTCTAGCGGTGTCGATTCTACCAGTATTGTCGGAATGCTTCGCACGTTCGAGCCTGTCAAAACCTTTTCTGTCGGTTCTGACATCCCTGGCTACAGCGAGCTGGACTTCGCTAGACGAACAGCACAATTTTTAGGTTCCGAGCACCATGAACTGGTCGTGGGCGCCAAGCAGTACATGAACGAGCTGCCTCGCCTGATTTGGCACCAGGATGAACCGGTAGCGGATCCGTCTGCGATTCTCCTCTATTTTGTCGCTCAAATGGCAAGTGAGCACGTAACCGTCGTTCTCTCAGGGGAAGGCGCCGATGAATTTTTCGGTGGCTACAACATCTATCGCGAGCCAAACTCGCTGAAAATGTTCTCCGGAATGCCTGGCTGGATGCGTCAATCGATCGGTTACATGGCAGAGCGTCTGCCAGATCAAGTCAAAGGTAAGAACTTCCTGATCCGTGGCTCCAAAACCGTGGAAGAACGCTTCTTCGGAAACGCTCTGATCTTCAGTGAAGAAATGAAAAAACGCGTCGTGATGGAAGATATCGCACGCTCCAGCTCGTATGTCTCTCCTTTTACCATTACCGAGGAAATCTACAAGCGCGCATCCCAGTACGACGATGTGACGAAGATGCAATACCTCGATATTCACACTTGGCTTCGCGGAAACATTTTGATGAAGGCAGACAAAATGACGATGGCCAACTCTCTGGAGCTTCGCGTGCCGTTCATTGACCTGAAAGTCTTTGAATTCGCTGCGACCATCCCGACGAAGTACAAAATCGCCAACGGTACGACCAAGCACGTCCTGCGCGAGGCGATGAAAGACTTCCTGCCGCCGGAAATCAAGATGAGAAAGAAACTGGGCTTCCCGGTTCCGACTCGTCATTGGCTGAAAAATGAATTCTACAAATGGGCGAAGGAAATCATTTTCGAATCCAAAGTGGACGATTTGATCAACAAAGCTTACGTCCTGTACATGCTGGATGAGCATCGCGAAGGCAATGCCGACTACAGCCGCAAAATCTGGACGATCCTCGTCTTCATGCTGTGGCATCAGATCTTCATTGAGCAAAAGTACAACTTCGATCCTTATGTCAGTCCGAACGTCGATATTCGACGCAAAAAAAGCTCGCTCCAGCATATTGGATAGAGCTGGCAAATAGATTTGCACACCCTCCCTTACTTTTCGTAGCATCAGGAGTAGAAGCAGTATCCTCTACTTCCAGAATCGACCAAGTAAGGGAGGGTTTTTTGTGTTCCTTGAATGGTGGGACCGATATCGGAAAATTTTTTTAACAGCTATCGCGCTTTTGTTTGTAACGAGCAGCTTTTGGCTTTATCAGACTCGTGTGGCAGGACACGAGGGTACGGACACTGCACTCCCCCTCGTCCCTCCCGCTTACGCTTCGGATGATCTTTTGCCTGCTGACGAACAGGCAAAAGATAGCACTGTGGCTGGCAAACCAGCCTTAGAAAAAACGCCTTCTGCACCCGCTCCCCTTTATGTCGATGTGAAAGGTGATGTCAAGCAGCCCGGCTTATACCCTCTGGATGCTGGCATGCGTGTAGCTGATGCGATCGCCAAGGCAGGGGGAGCCAATCCCACTGCCGATCTTGCACAGATCAACCTGGCGGCTCCTCTGGTAGATGGTACCGCGATCGTCATACCTGTAAAGGAGAGCTCTCCTGCAGCAGGGCCGGTAAATCTGTCTGCACCTGCATACGCCGCCAATGGGAAAAATACGTCCAATGCCTCTTCCTCTGATCAAACGGTTTCGCTCAATTCGGCTACTGCCGAGGAGCTGATGACCTTGCCCGGGATTGGCGAAGCTCGTGCCAAAGCAATTATGCAGTACCGCGAGGAAAAGGGAAGCTTTCGGGCACTTGAGGAGCTGAAGAGCATCGAAGGTATCGGTGATAAGCTGTATGAGAGAATCGCTCCGCGCATACGGATCCATTAGTCCTTTTGGATTCT
Source organism: Brevibacillus centrosporus (assembly GCF_003710815.1). Lineage (GTDB taxonomy): Bacteria > Bacillota > Bacilli > Brevibacillales > Brevibacillaceae > Brevibacillus > Brevibacillus centrosporus. The sequence continues at coordinate 32,280 of NZ_RHHP01000051.1, read as the reverse complement.
TGGTCATGATGGCTCCCCGGCGCACATAGAATGGGGAAAGAATAACGGAGGGAGGTATGGAGATGGATAGGATCGGGTTCATCGGTACAGGTAGCATGGGCACGATCTTGATTGAGGCTTTGCTGTCGTCCAAAGCCCTGTCCCCCGGTCAGATCATGATTGGCAATCGCACCCCCGCCAAAGCGGAACGGTTAGCCGAACTGTACCCCGGATTGGTCGTCGCACCGAGTAATGCTGAGCTGGCTGAAGCCGCCAAGGTATTGCTTCTGTGCGTTAAACCTTTGGAGTATAAGGTTTTGCTGGAGCAAATTACTCCTGTCTTGACCCCCGAGCATCTCTTAATCACGATTACCAGCCCGATCAAGCTGTCTTTGCTGGAGGAGCGAGTACCTTGCGCTGTTGCGAGAGTGGTCCCGAGTATTACAAATGCTGCCCGGAGTGGTATCAGCCTCTGCGAGTTCGGCTCGCGGATTGACGAGGCGCAAAAGCAGTACATTCTCAAACTCTTCTCGTCCATTAGCCACCCGACGATGGTCTCAGAAGCCTTTTTACGTGTCACCTCCGACATCACCAGCTGCGGCCCCGCTTTCTTGAGCTACATCCTCCAGCAAATGATCCAGGAGGCCGTAAACGAAACAGGCATCTCCGAGGACGCTGCCACTTATTTGACAACGCAGATGTTCATTGGCATGGCCGATCTCTTAAAAGAAGATATTTTCACCCTGCCTTCTCTGCAGCAGCGAGTTTGCGTACCAGGAGGCATTACTGGCGAAGGTTTGATTCCCTTGAAGGAAGGGATCTCTGGTCTTTTTACAGAGGTGTATCGCCGTACACATGCGAAATTCGCAGAAGATCAAGAGCTGGTAGAACAGCGGCTTACAAACCATCAGCGCTAATTGGAAAATTTGGCTGCGCCAAGCTTTGTGGGGGAACCTTAGTTGCCCTTATACTGGCTGAGAATCTTCTACATTCTTGCTGTAGTACAAAAAAAGGAGCGGAAACCTGTTTTGCACAGTCTCCACTCCTTTTTCGTTTTTTTAGCGAACGACGATGTTTACCAGTTTGCCAGGAACCGCAATCATCTTGACGATTGTTTTTCCTTCGATCAATTCCTTGATGACTTCATTTTCCATCGCGAGCTCTTCCATTTGTTCTTTTGTTGCATCGGAGGCAATGAGCAGTTTTTCTTTGTTCTTGCCATTTACCTGCAGAACGATTTCTACCTCATCTTCTACCAGCTTGGATTCGTCGTACGTTGGCCAAGCCTCGTATGCGATTGTTTCTGTATGTCCCAGCTTTTCCCACAGCTCTTCCGCAATGTGCGGAGCGATTGGGGACAGCATTTTCACGAAGTCTTCCATGTACTTCTTCGGCAATACCTCTTGTTTGTATGCTTCGTTTACAAATACCATCAGTTGGGAAATACCCGTGTTGAAGCGCAGACCTTCGTAGTCTTCGGTTACTTTCTTCACTGTTTGATGGTACGTGCGCTCCATACCTGCCACTTCGGAGGTATCTACGATCTTCTCATTCAGCTGTCCGCTGTCATTCACAAACAGGCGATAGACACGGTCCAGGAAGCGGCGTGCGCCGTCCAGGCCTTTTGTCGACCACGCGATGGAAGCGTCCAGAGGGCCCATGAACATTTCGTACATGCGCAGTGTATCGGCACCATGGCTGTTGATGATATCGTCCGGATTCACTACGTTGCCTTTGGATTTGCTCATTTTTTCATTGTTCTCGCCCAGAATCATTCCTTGGTTGAACAGCTTTTGGAACGGTTCTTTCGTCGGAACGACTCCGATGTCGTACAGGAATTTGTGCCAGAAACGGGAGTACAGCAAGTGCAATACCGCGTGTTCGGCACCACCGATGTAAATGTCAATCGGCAGCCATTCTTTCAGTTTTTCCGGATCTGCCAGCGCTTTGTCATTGTGCGGATCGATAAAGCGCAGGAAGTACCAGCAGCTACCCGCCCATTGTGGCATCGTGTTGGTCTCGCGGCGAGCTTTTTGACCCGTCACAGGATCTACGATGTTGATCCAGTCGGTAATATTGGCGAGTGGCGATTCGCCTGTACCCGACGGCTTGATTTCTTTTGTTTTCGGCAGAATGACAGGCAGCTCTTCTTCTGGAACGACCTTCATCGTGCCATCTTCCAGATGAATGATTGGAATCGGTTCACCCCAGTAGCGTTGACGGCTGAACAACCAGTCACGCAGACGGTAGGTCACTTTGCGATTTCCTTTGCCGTTTTCAACCAGCCATTCGATCATTTTGGCAATGGCCTGCTCTTTGTTCAAGCCATCCAGGAATTCGGAGTTGATATGGGCTCCGTCCCCTGCGTACGCTTCCTTGGAGATATCTCCGCCTGCGATGACTTGCTTGATAGGCAGGTCAAACGTTTTCGCGAATTCGTAGTCGCGCTCATCATGTGCAGGAACCGCCATGATGGAGCCGGTACCATAGCTGATCAATACGTAATCGGCAATCCAGATCGGCAGGCGCTCGCCGTTCACCGGGTTAATGGCATATGCACCGGTAAAGACTCCGGTTTTTTCTTTCGCCAAATCTGTACGCTCCAGATCGCTCTTGTGTTTTGCCTGCTCCAGGTAAGCCGCTACCGCTTCTTTCTGTGCATCGGTGGTAATTAGGTCCACCAGCTTGTGTTCAGGCGCCAGAACCGCATAGGTCGCCCCATACAAGGTGTCAGGGCGCGTCGTGAAGACGGTAAAGGTCTCATCATGCCCTTCGATGCCAAAAGTGACTTCCGCACCCTCAGAACGGCCGATCCAGTTGCGCTGCATTTCCTTGATGCTCTCTGGCCAATCCAGCTCTTCCAGATCAGACAGCAGACGCTCCGCATACGCTGTAATTCGCAGGACCCACTGCTTCATCGGACGGCGTTCTACCGGGTGACCACCGCGTTCGCTTTTTCCGTCGATGACTTCTTCATTCGCCAGTACCGTTCCCAGTGCAGGGCACCAGTTTACAGCTACTTCATCGATGTAAGCCAAACCGTGCTCATACAGCTTTGTGAAGATCCATTGGGTCCATTTGTAGTAATGTGGATCCGTGGTGTTGACTTCGCGATCCCAGTCGTAGGAGAAGCCCAGTGATTTGATTTGACGGCGGAAGGTCTGGATGTTTTTCTCCGTAAATTCTGCAGGATCATTCCCCGTATCCAGTGCGTACTGCTCCGCTGGCAAACCAAACGCATCCCAGCCCATTGGATGAAGTACGTTGTAGCCTTGCATGCGCTTCATGCGGGACAAGATATCCGTCGCCGTGTAGCCCTCTGGATGCCCTACGTGCAGGCCAGCACCAGAAGGGTACGGGAACATATCGAGTGCATAAAATTTCTTTTTGCCCGCGTCCTCAGAAGTCTTGAAGGTCTTGTTTTGCTCCCAATATTGCTGCCACTTTTTTTCTACGTTGTGATGACTAAAAACCATGGTAAAGCACTCCCATCCTTAATGGTAAAAAAATAAAAAAACCCCACGTCCCTATCGATTGACGAAAAGGGACGAGAGGTTGTGTTTACTCCCGCGGTACCACCCAGATTGGCAAATGTCCTGCATTCACCCACTTGATTCCATCCGTAACGTGGAGGATTCGCCCACCCTTACTCAACCGAGCTGTACCCGGCCTTGGGGGCAAGTGCTGGGAGGTGAGTTCAGCTTACTCCGGGTTGACTTGCACCAGCCGTCAACTCTCTAAGACTCGGAGTGATTACCTACTATTCCTCTTTCAACGCGTCGAATTTTGCAGTTATAACACGATTATAGTAAATGTGAACCTGCCGTGTCAACGTTTCGGCTTTCGTGCTGCAAAAAATAGGCGATCGCTCTTTTCATGCGGCGGTTGGTTGGAGTAATCTGCCGACAGCACGATATCTTCAAAACCTGCATCCTTCAGCCAGCGAATCAGTTGAATCGGCTGATATGCCCTTTGAAAATGCTCCTCTTCCATTCGCTCATACAAGCCATTTTCCTGGCGGATGAAAAAGGTCAGCTGATGCTCGACTTCAAGGCGGAGCGGATCGCAAAAACATTGCCAAATGTACGAAACTTCATCATCCATGTACGTGAACGTCTCGTCTCCGAAAATGTGCAGCATCTTGTACGGACTGTGTACGTCAAACAAGAAGCTGCCTCCGTAGGCGAGATGGGCGTACACCCTGCGAAAAGTCTCCTGTACATCTTCTTCCTCTGTCAGATAGCTAAGCGAATCACACAAGGAAATGACAGCATCTGCCACAGGCAGTTCCAGCTCACGCATATCTTGCTCGACCCAGTTAACGTCAGCTTGCGCCTGGCGCATTTTATCATAGGCGACCGCCAGCATTTCGGCAGACAGGTCGACACCGGTCACACGATAGCCGCGCTTTGCGAGCGGGATGGCGATCGTGCCGGTCCCGCAGCCCAAATCAATCACCTGCTTAGGCTTATCCCCTTTTTCCCAGTTGCTTTCCACCCAGTCCAGCCACTGATCATAAGGCGAATCCGCCATCAGCTTGTCATACACAGCTGCCATATGCGCGTACGCCATAGCTATTACCCTTGTTCTGAGAAGGATACGACCTCTGCATCCTTCCACAGACGCTCCAGGTTATAAAACTCGCGATCCTCACGGTGAAACACGTGGATCACCACATCTCCCAGATCGACGAGAACCCAGCGACCTTCCTCAGCACCTTCAATTCCGCGGATGTTCGTTCCGTTTTTGTGTGCCTGATCACGGATCTCTTTTACAATCGCTTGCACCTGACGCTCGTTGTTCCCGTGGCAAATCATAAAGTAATCGGAGATCACAGACAGATTGCGGATATCCAGCACCATTAGATTTTCTGCTTTCTTGTCCTCTGCTGCCTTCACAACCAAACGGGCCAAATCTTCTACTGTTTTAACCATTAAACCCTCCTATTCTCCCTTTTTAAGGATATCAAATCGTTATAAGCCAATAATGTCAACGGAAATACCGTCTTTTTCTTTTCTATCAAAAACTGCATCGTGCCTCCTAGAGCAAGGGCAAGCGCTGCATCCAGATCCTCCTGCGCCAAGGCGCGGATTTCTTCGACACCAGGGAAGTTGCGGTTCGGTTCTATATAGTCTGCCACACATACCACTTTTTCTAACAGAGTCATGCCTACACGCCCCGTTGTGTGATAGCGGACAGCCTGCAATATTTCCGGATCCGTAATACCGAGGTCTGACTGGATGACAATCGCTCCGGCAAAAGCATGCCACAGCTCTTTCTCGCCTTCCAACAGCTCTGTTGGCATATCATGGCGAACCAGAATCTCAAACATCTTGTCTACTGGCCAGCATTTGCAGTAATCATGCAAGTATCCGGCAAGCTGCGCTTTGTCAGGATCGGCCCCATAGCGTATCGCCAGCTGCCTTGCGGACTCCGCTACGCCCAGTGTGTGGTCATACCTTTTATCATGCATTTGGGCCCGCACCTGTGCGAGCAGCTCCTCCCGATTGCTCCACTCACGCATAGAATCCGTTCTCCTTTATATAACGCTCGACTGAACGAGGAACCAAATAACGAATGCTTTGGCCTTCCGCTGCTTTCATTCGGATCAGCGTGGATGAGATATCCCAAACCGGCATTTCAATAAAGGTTACTGTGTCATTCGGCACACGGTCGATATCCGCACCAGGTCTCGCCAAACCGATAAATCGAATCATGCGGCTCAGCTCCTCAAAACGGTACCATTTCGGCAGGATCTCGACCATATCACCCCCAATGATAAAGGAAAAACGGCAATCTGGGTACTGCTCGACCAGCTGAACGATCGTGTCGTAGGTATAAGAGGGTCCCTCTCGTCTGAGCTCCACATCCGTCACCCGAAACGATTCGTGATCCGCTACCGCAAGCTCCACCATCTCAAGCCTAGTAGCAGCGTCCGTCAGCCCGTCACGTGTTTTATGCGGCGGGATATGTGTGGGCATGAACCACACCTCATCCAGACCCGCTTGCTCCCTCGCCTGCTCTGCAGCAAGCAAATGGCCACAATGAATCGGATCGAACGTCCCACCTAAAATTCCGACATGCTTTATGCGTTCATCCATGATGTTCGCTACGGCAGCTTGATCGTTTTGTTTTCCCGAGACTCTTTGTACAGTACAACGGTATGCCCGATCAGCTGAACCAATTCCGCTCCTGCACCTGCCGCCAAATCTTCTGCGACTTCATGCTTGTCGTCATTGTTGTTTTGCAGGATCGCTATCTTGATCAATTCACGCACTTCCAGCGCCTCTTTGATCTGCGTGATCATATTTTCATTTACGCCACCTTTTCCCACTTGGAAAATAGGGGTCAGATGGTGCGCTTCTGCGCGTAAAAAACGTTTTTGCTTGCCGGTCAACATCGGCATGCCTCCTTCTACGTATGAACGTATCATTATCGTTATTCTGCTGTTTTTGTCAATTGCGAAAGGACGATCTGGCGCATGGCTTCTGTCGGAGCCTTTTTCCCGGTCCACAGCTCAAAGGCCAATGCCCCTTGGTTAACGAACATGCCAACACCTGAGTGAACACGTGCTCCAATCGCTTTTGCTTCTGCAAGCAAACGGGTTTCCAGTGGATTGTAGATCAGATCACTGACTGTCAGCTGATCGTGCAGCCACTCTTTTGGAACAGGCATTTCATTCACATTCGGCAGCATGCCGATCGAAGTCGTATTAATCAACAAGGACGCATCCGCAATCGCCTCTTTCCCCTCTCCCTGCTCCACGATGCGGGTCGACACAATCGACTTTAAGGATTCGGCCAGAAGGGTGGCTCTTTCACGTGAACGGTTGATGATGCGAATTTCCTTCACACCTTTTTCTGCAAGGGTAAATGCTACTGCACGCGCCGCACCGCCTGCACCTACCATCGTCACGATCTGCTGCTCAAGCTCAATCCCCGTCTCCTCTACGAGGGAACGGACATAGCCCATACCATCCGTGTTGTAGCCGATCAGACGACCGTCTTCAATCACGACCGTATTTACCGCACCGATCCGCTTGGCCAAGGGGTCAATCTCATCGAGCATCGGCATGATGGCGACCTTGTGCGGAATCGTCACGTTGATTCCTTTCAGACCCAGAGCGCGAATCCCTGCCACGGCATCCTCCAGGTTGTCAGGCTCTACATCAAAGGCAGCATAGGCATAGCCCAAGCCTGTTTCTGAGAAGGCGGCATTCTGCATCATAGGCGACTGTGAATGGGAAACCGGGTGGCCGAACAAACCAACCAGCTGTGTTTTACTCGTAATCATTTTGCTCTCCTACCCCCTATAGGCTCTCTTTACAAACAACCAAGAAACAAGGGCGGCCCTATTCTCTTCGGAGGAGCTAGATTAGCCCTTTTCTGATCCCCACACTAACCCCTTTAGGCGCATGCACGACAATACTGGCATCATGCTTGCCCTGGAGGCTTACCCAGCCTAATCCGGAAATGACAACGTCTGTCGTGATTCCAGTCGGCTTAATTTTAAATGTATGCTTCACAAACGGCGGTAACGCTTTGGCTGCCTCTTCCCCAGTCGGTGGAACAAGCAAGCTGCCATGATGCTTTTCCAGGACTTCATCCGCCTTTTCCAGCTTGGTGCGGTGGATGTACAGATCGTTATCCACATAAATGACAAAAGGCTGACGAGGGCCGTGGACAAAGTCGATGCGGGCAAGTCCGCCCAAGAACAGCGACTGTCCGTCATCGAGCTGATATACCTTGGAGTTGATCCGGCTTCTCGGCGTGATTTTCCGCAAGTCTGCTGGCGGAATCATATGTCCGATCTGATCGCGATTGATGATCCCTGGCGTATCAAAGATGGAGCGACCATCCTCCAGCGGAATCTCAATCTTGTCCAGCGTCGTTCCCGGGAACGGCGAAGTGGTGATTTCCAGCTCGGCTGCCCCGTAGTCATGCAAGATACGGTTGATCATCGTGGATTTGCCCACGTTCGTAACACCGACGATATAAACATCGCGGCCTTTTCGCAGCTCTCCAATCCGTGCGAGCAGCTCGTCGATATGCAGACCTTTTTCGGCACTGATCAGGACTACGTCTTCCGGACGCAGACCGCGCTCTTTCGCCTCGTGCTGCATCCAGTTTCGCACGCGATTCAGATTGATGTTGCGTGGGAGCAAATCGACCTTGTTCCCTACGAGCAGAATCGGATTTTTACCGACAAAACGCGGCAACCCCTTCAGCCAAGAGCCTTGGAAATCAAAGATGTCCACGACCATGACAACAAGGGATTGAGTAGCGCCAATGCCATCCAAAATCCGCAGGAAATCATCATCCCCCATGCTTACAGGGGCTACTTCATTATAATGCTTGATCCGATAGCAGCGCTGGCAAATCACGACTTTTCTGCCTAGGGCAGACGGTGGCGCATAACCGGGCTGTTTCGCATCTTCCGACTGAATCAGGATACCACAGCCAGCACAGGCAGCAGTTTCATGATCCATCATGCTTTTCTCCTCCACGAAACCATTCCTTTCCGTTCCATCCAAATCAAGGCAACGCGTTCCATTTGACGATTGAAGCGCGTCCAAAAACCATCCGTCTGAGCTACCGGTACGACCAAGATCGTATGAAACCCGAGACGATTTCCTCCCAACACATCCGTAAACAATTGATCGCCGATAACGACTGTCTCGGCAATGGTCACGTTCATCTGCCGCACTGCCTGTAAAAAAGCACGATTTGTGGGCTTGCGAGCCGCGCAAATAAATCCGATATTCAGTGGCTTACAGAAACGCTCAACACGCGAGAGTCCGTTATTGGAGACGACCGTCACCTGAATGCCTGCGTAATGCAAGCGCTTCAGCCAATTGACAACCTCAGGAGTCGCCTCCGGCCTGTCCCATTCCACCAGCGTATTGTCCAAATCCGTAATCACTGCACGGACGTTATTTCGTTTCAATTGATCTATATCAATGTGGTGGATCGAATCCACGTACTGATTGGGCACCAGCTTTTGTAAAAACACGGGGCACCTCCAAATGATGTGAAGCAATCAACCGCGATTTCGGCACCTACTATACCATAATCGGCCACTCTGTTGCAAAAGAAAAAGGTAGCGCCGGCTTGCATCCTAAAGGAAAACCATGTAGAATTGCCTTGATCCAATAAAACTAAAATCGTTTATTTGGTTTTCTTTGCAGATTACAAACAAGGAGGCGATGCTTTATCCGAGACAGAATCATGCGCGGCTTCATCGAAGAAATTTGGGAAAAAGGCATGAAGTTTTCGATGGATGACTTAGCTCGCAGACTTGGTATCAGCAAGCGTACACTCTATGAGCACTTTTCCTCCAAGGTCGAGATCCTCGAGACGATCATCGAACAAACAGCGCAGGAGTTCGATGAAAAGACGAGACAAATTGTAGAGGACAGCAACCTTACTCTCCTCGAAAAAATCCGTTCGGTCATCATGGTCGTGCCTACCCATAACGACTTTTACGACCTGCGCATACTCGAGCAGATGAAACGCTACTATCCTGAGCAGTGGGCGATCGTAGATGCTTCTCTTTCCAGTGACTGGGCGATGCTCCGCCAGCTCATTGAACAGGGGATTCGGGAAGGTCTGATCATCGACCGCAATGTCACACTCATGATGAAGATCATCATCGATGCATGCAACTCCGCCCTCGATCAGCGCTTTTACACGAAAAACAATATTACCACGCAGGAGTCACTCGCTGCGATTGCCGATGTGTTGTTATTCGGCCTCGTTCCGGTGGATAAAAGATAAGTCTTTTATTCCCCTTTTTTACGCGAAAACGATTTAAACGTTTTTAGTTTTCTTGGTTAACTTGAATAGTACAGAGGTGAATGACTATGACACTCCTTCCGAAAATGACAAAATCTGCAAGTATCGTCGAAGACAGCTATTGTGACATCGCCCATTTTTGTCGGCTCCATCGTAAACGTCACGCCTTTTTCCTTTAAACGCCTATACTCGTCTTGTATATCTGCAACGCCAAACATGGTGGCTGGAATGCCATCAGCAAATATCCTTTGTTGATACTCCTTTGCGGCCGGATGGTTGTTTGGTTCGAGCAAAAGCTCCGTACCGCCTTGATCATCGGGAGAAACAAGCGTAATCCACCTAAATTCTCCGACGGGGACATCCTCTTTTTTTATGAACCCCAGCTTTTCTGAATAAAACTCCAGAGCCCTGCCCTGATCTTGTACGAATAAACTGGTAACGATGATTCTCAAGCTGGTCCGCCTCCTTTGGTAGTCGTGCGCTTCTTGCTGAGCTGACAATCTAGCAGCCAGCATAGCTTTTCGTCTGAATTCTTGTAACTTTATACCCTCACCACAGCTACTCTTCAGTTTTCTCATGTCTTGCGTCCATTAGACGCTTGACGCTTTCTTTTGGGGACCAGCATTGAAACTGATACTCCGGTCTTGTCTCGTACGTCAACCGAGAGCAGCGATAGGAAACGTTTCCCGTCGTCTTTTCCACGCGAAAATGCTGGCAGGTCGCACAGCAATGATACGGATTGCTTCCTTCCACCAGCTCCCCCTCCTATCTCCCCTGTTTCCAGGAAAACATCGTTAGCTGCTCGTAGCGCTCCTGCTGCGGCTCTGTAAAATTCGAGAAGCCCACTCCGACCAGCCGAACTCCCGGCGTGTAATCAAAGGCATCCAGCAAGTCATCCAAAAGCTCCTGCCAATTGGCATCCGGTACCGCTTTATGCTGCTTGGTTCGCTGTGTGAAGTCAGCATATTTGATTTTCAGCGTGATGGTCTGAGGATGGACGCCTTCCTCGCGAATGTCCTCTTCGACTTCTCGCAGCAAAGACATGGCGATCGGTGCGATGGATTCTCTGTCGAACAAATCGAAGGGCAGTGTGGTTTCGCGGCTCGAGGATTTCGGCGTACGCTCTGTGACAATTTCCCGGTTGTCCTCGCCTCTCGCCCGATGATAGAGCGAACGTCCCATCTTGCCAAAGAGCTGGACCACCTCCTCCAAGGAAAGTGCCCAAAAGTCCTCTACCGTCTTGATGCCTTTTTTGGCGAGAACCTCCTGCGACTTTCTCCCGACTCCGTTCAGGGTGCCAATCGGCAGAGGCCGCAGGACTTCCAATGCCTGCTCAGGACGGATAATGACAAACGCATCCGGCTTTTTCAAATCACTTGCTATTTTGGCCAGTGACATATTGTACGACAGTCCGATACTGCAGGTAAGCCCCGTCTCTTTACTCACACGCCGCTTGATTTCCCGCGCGACGGGAACAGCATCCTCGTAATCGCTCACGTCTAAATAAGCCTCATCCAATCCTACCGTCTGATAGCGATCGGTATAGGCTGAAAAAATCTCCCGTACCTCTGCTGATTTTTCTACATAGCGCCAGTATCGGACGGGCAGGTAAATGCCTTGGGGACATTTTTTACGCGCCATTGCGATCGGCATGGCAGACCGGACACCGTATTTACGCGCCTCATAGCTGCATGTAGACACGACACCTCGATTCCCAGTCCCGCCGACGATAACGGGCTTTCCACGCAGCTCAGGACGATCCAGCTGCTCGACACTGGCAAAGAAAGCATCTATATCCATGTGCAAGATTTTTTTCATATGGGGATAACCACCAAACATACATTCTCATTTTGTTTTATTATCCCCTTTTTTCAAGCATTGCGCAAGGTACGGACACCTACTCGGCAGGGAAGCCTACCTGTATACGATGTCGAAGCTGAAGGTATGATCGGCCACCTGCGTGAATTTGTTGGTCGTCGGATCAAAGGTAAGAACGAGGATTTTCCCAAAGGTCGGTGAATCATTTCGCGTGTCGACTACCGCGATTTTGTTCTTGTCCAGCGAAACGACAGAAGCATTCGAGGAATCAGGCACTTCTGGAAATGGAATCGAAGCTGGCGGACTGTAAAAAGAAGGCGCCGGCTTTTGCGCAATCACAAATAAGCATGCAAGTATTCCCAGAAGTAGGACTCCTGTTATTTTTTCAGAAACAGACATAGGATGAACTCCTTTCTCTCTTCTTAGGCAGGGCTAGCTTTGTGCTTCCAGAGCATGCAGCAGCTCTGAGACAGGGGGGTTGCCCTTTTTTGCGTAGATAATGTTGCCTGACTTCCCAATGATATAGACGATCCGCTGCTGGAAAAACAGCCCCAATATCTTGCCTACGCCATAGGACTGGCGGATCGATTGGTCAGCATCCACAATCAGCGGGAAGCGGTAACCAAACTTACCTGCAAACGCCTCTTTTTTTGCCCGTTCGGCAGGATTGATCCCGAAGACGACAGTATCCGCGTGCTCAAAGGCCGCATAATGGTCTTGAACAGCACACAGCTGCTTCGTGCATACTGGCGTATCATCCCCTGGATAGAAGATCAGGACGATATTCTTTTTCCCCATGTATTCTTGCAAATCGATCAGGCCTCTGGTGCTGTCCGCTCGAAATAGCGGTGCTTTTGTTCCTATTGGCAGCATTTCCCTCACCTCGTATATAGTGTGCTTCCCCTCACATGTCAGCCTGTCTCTAGTATACATTTCCAGCAAGACAAAGAAAAACCGCTCCACATGTTGCAGGGGACTGACCCCCGTCCGTAGAGCGGCTTGCTATTCCTTTTTCTCTGGCGAAATTCTGCCTGATCTTATCTGGCTTGCAGCTTCGCTTGTTTGACTTTGGCTACAAACGCCTCCGCTATCTTTTGCATGTCGCTGTCGTGGCCCCACATCCGCTCTGGATGCCATTGCAGCCCGACATGCAGCCCGTCGAGACTCTCGATCGCCTCGATTACACCGTCAGCCGCTGCCCCTGTCATGGCAAAGCCCGGAGCGACGTCTTTTACCGCCTGATGATGCGAGGTGTTGACCAGGATTTCCGTCTTGCCAATCGCATCTGCTACAAATCCTGGCTGAAGAGTGACTTTGTGTGCGCCGTATTGGCGTGAGCCTTTTTGGGCGTGTTGGAATGCTCCCGGCACCTGGCTTGGAATGTCCTGAATGAGGGTACCGCCGCACGCCACGTTCAGAATTTGCATTCCCCGGCAGATGCCGAGGATTGGCTTTTTCATTTCCAGTGCCAGCTTGATGATTTCAAGCTCTGCCAAATCCCGTTCGTATTCAATATGTCCCAGTCCTTGCAGCGGCTCCTCTCCGTACAAATGAGGAGCAGGATCGTCTCCGCCTGTAAGAATCAGGCCGTCGAGCGACTCCAGCATCGCGCGAAATGGCGCATCTGCATTTGTCAGGAGAGGCAGGATCAACGGAGTTCCACCACAGCGTGCAATCCCCTCCACATAGCCGGAGCCTACATAAAAGAACTGGTCGAGATTGTTATTCGGGAAATACATTTTCGTACACGCCACACCAATTATCGGACGCACACACGTCACTCCCTATTCTCTATTTATTTCTTTTCATTGGATGCGTATTTGAAGTCGATGAAGCCGAGTGCGTCTACAACTACGTCTTTTACAGAGTCTTGTTTCACCCATGCGTAAGTGTAGTAGTAGATCGGCAGAGCAGGCATTTCATCCATCACGATGGCATCCGCTTTTTTCAGGATTTCTTTGCGTTTTACTACGTCGCCTTCTTTGGCTGACTGAGCCAAGAGGTCGAGGAATTCTTTGTTCTCCCATTTCGAGGTGTTCAAACCGCCTTTGAACACTTCCAGGAAGTTGATCGGATCGTTGAAGTCGCCGATCCAGCTGCCGCGGCCGATTTGGAAGTTCCCTTCCTTCATTTGCTCGCGGTGTACTTTATTTTCTTTATTCACCAGCTTCACTTCGATGCCAAATGCTTTTCTCCATTGATCCTGGATGACAGTCGCGATCCGTTGATTGGCTTCTGTCGTATTGTAGGAAATGGTGAGCTCAGGCAGCTTGGTGATTCCCGCTTCCTTCATTCCTTCAGCCAGCAGCTTCTTTGCTGTCTCCACATCACCGTCTTTGATGTAGCCGTCAGGGTTGAGCGTCATGGTAGGAGGCAAAATTCCAAGCGCTGCTGTACTCTTGAATGGAACGACGCTCTCCGTAATTTCTTTGCGGTTTACAGCGGTGGCAAATGCCTGGCGAATCTTTTTGTTGTCAAAAGGCTTTTGCGTGGTGTTGAAAATGTACCAGTAGGTTCCTGCCGTTGCTTGCGATTGCATTTTGCCGGAATCCTTCAAGGACTCAAGTGCGTCGAGCGGCAAGTCACCCAGCGGGGAGCCCGCCCAGTCCAAATCACCATTTTCAAACATCGAAAGCTCTGTATTGGCGTCTTCGATCATGTTGATGTTGAGCTTGGACAGCTTTACGTGGTCTTTATCCCAGTAAGTATCGTTCTTTTCGAATTCGATACCCGACTTGTGCTCCCATTTCTTCAGGACAAATGGTCCGTTCCCTACGTAGGTTTCTGGCTTGGAAGCCCAATCCTTGTTTGCTTCCACTGCTTTTTGGTTTACAGGGAAGTAAGTCACAGATGCAACCAGCTCAGGGAAAAACGGTGCCGGATTTTCCAGGTTGACGACAAGCGTTTTGTCATCGGTTGCTTTTACGCCAACATCCTCTGCTTTCGCTTTCTTCGCATTGAAAGCTTCGCCGTTTTTCAGGTAGTACATCTGATACGCGTAGGAAGATGCTGTTTCCGGATTCAATACGCGCTTCCACGCATATTCAAAATCATGCGCAGTAACTGCTTCGCCGTTGGACCACTTCGCATCCCGAAGATGGAAAGTATAGGTCAGTCCGTCTGGTGATACTTCGTACTTCTCCGCGACCGCCTCTTTCAGCTCGCCCTTTTCATTCAGCCGTAGCAGGCCATCAAATGCTGCACGGGCAACAGACATCGAAGGGATATCTTCTGCCAGTCCAGGGTCGATTGTGTTTGGCTCACCTGTGCTCAGGTTCACCTGCATGCTTTGCGGGGTAGAAGACTCACCTGCTGAAGCTGAAGGTGCCTTCTCTCCCGACGTGCTCCCTTGTGGAGTGCCACAGCCGGCGAACGCTAAGCTCGTGAGCAGCACTGCACAAAATGATAGTTTCTTAAACCGTTTCATGAAAAAACCCCCGTCTCTGGAATAATTCTTCTTGATTGTTAGGAGCATGTATAAATAATATTATCTTGAGAAAATTTTGTCTACATAAAAAGGGGATGAAGAAAAATGCTCTCGAGTTTATCCACCCAAATCGCTCAATTGGTTGAAAATGCTGGCGGCGAGTGGGGTATCTACCTGGAAGACCTGCAAACAGGTGAAACGCTGGCGTTCAATGAGCATAAACGTTTCTATGCGGCTAGCGTGATCAAAGTACCGATCATGACGGCAGTTTTTGCAGAAGCCTACGCTGGCAACATCGCATTGGAACAAAAAATCAAGCTCCGCCAAGAAGATTTGGTAGGCGGCGCTGGGGTGCTTCAGCACATGACCCCCGGCACTGAGTTGACCGTGCAGGACATCGTCACGCTTATGATCATCCAAAGCGACAACACGGCGACCAATATTTTGATCGACTTGGTCGGAACCGAGAGCATTCGAGCAGCGATGCAAAAGACAGGCATGGCAAACAGTCAGTTCTACAACAAGCTCATGGTCGTGCCTGCCGAGCTGGAAGGCTACAACGAGCTGACGGCTGCAGATATGGGCTCTCATTTCCGCTATCTAGCTTCCGGAAAAGTCATTTCCTATGACAGCTGTCTGAAAATGATGGCGATCTTAAAGCAGCAGCAGCATCGAGACCGCATTCCGTTCCACTTCCCCGATCCAGATGGAGACGTGATCGGCATGCTTCCCAAATGGGAGCTCGCCAACAAGACCGGCTCCGTTACCCACATCACGCATGATACCGGTGTGCTGTTCGTCGGCCCGCATGCTGTGACCATCTGCGCTCTGAACAAAGGTCTGGAGCAAATCCCAGCCGCCCAAACGATCGCCGAAATTGGCCGCCTCGTCTACAATCTGTACCAGAGGGCCTAGTTTTATCCCTCCCCCGCAAGCGTATCTTGCGGGGCTTTTTTGCAAGGGAAAAACGGGTGCTTCGCTCAAGCAACAGTTGAGAAAAGCACCCGTTAACAGATGAATTATTTTTCCAAAATTAACTTCGCAACGTTCATGGCACTGGAGAAAGAAAGCTCGGACAGTTGTCCTTGGCCTTCGCACCAGTCACCTGCAAAGAACAGGTTGCGATAGTCAGGCATGAAGATTGGCATAGGCTTCTGGTTCATGGTCCATTTGATCTCCTGTACGATGGCACGTGTGGAGACGCGAGGAACGACCAGCTGCTCACGCCAGCCGGCAAAGTGCTTGTCGTACAGCGCTTCGATTTCCAGCTTGCGTTGCTCTGCCAATTCCTTGTTCCCTACATCAGACTGGCGCATGTACGCTGTCGCTTGGAGCAGCTGACCGCCTTCTGGCACACAGGTCTGATCGTAGTAGGAAATGTCCGTGATAAAGATGTTGTTTTGCTTGTCGTAAATATAGGAATACGGAACATCGATGCGCTCTTTCAAGCCAATGTCGTACACAATAACAACGGTAGGCTCGTATTCTGCGTGCTGGGCAATGGCATGCTCCAACCGCGTTTCCGCAAATACCTTCACCATTTCTTTCGGCGGGATACAGCTGATAAACTCATCTGCCGTAAACTCGCCCTCCGGTGTTACCACTCCCACGACGCGATCTTCTTCTACGTGGAAACTTTCTACTTTTGTCTTCGTCAGGATGACGCCGTTATTCGCCTCGATGACACGAACGAATTCGTTAATCAGCGCCTGCCAGCCTCCGCCAATATACGCTACTGGCTTATTGGTCGTGAACAGTCTGCTGTAATAGGAAAAGAATACGTCAGACGGGATTTTTTCCGGTTCACGTGTAAAGAAGTTGGAGGAAGCCAGTGTCAGCATCATTTCTTTTACTTCTTCATTGACGTTTTTCTTCTCCATCCATTTTTGGATAGACATATGCGGATGTCCCGTTTCCATCTTCAGCATCGTTTTCAAGATTTCAAACGTAAACAATACTTTGTCCAAGCCTTTGAGCAGCTTGGTTTGGAACAAGCCTTGTACATTCGCTGGAACAGCTGTCAGATCGTTCCCGATATCGTACTTCGCTTTTGTCGGATTAAAGTCTTGCCAGTCAATGTGAAGGTCCAGCTCTTTTTCAAACGTTTTCAAAACGGAGCTATCACGAGCGTAAATAGCGTGTGCACCAAAGTTAAAGTTAAATCCTTTGATCTTCAGCGTAACGGCACGACCGCCTAGTTGTCCGCGCTCCAAAACTGCTACTTTTTTGCCTTTCGACGAAAGATAGGCGGCACTGGATAAACCAGCGAGTCCTCCACCTACAATAACTACGTCATAGTGATTGGTTGTCATACACAATCTCCCCTACGCACTAGCAATGTTGATAACATGATCGAAAACCCTCTCCTAGAATAAGGGATAGATCACAAGTAGTCAACCATTATTGAACTGTGTCTATTTTTATACTGGTTGATACCAATAATTTCCTTATGCATCTCGTGCTATAATGAAAAAAATCCCGCAGAAGGGTGTTTTCGACCTATGAAGTTTACCACTCCCATCCCAGAATCGGAATCAAGCGCCGCTTTAGCTAGCTTGCCAAAGATCCTGGAAACCAACGAACCCGTCGTCCCTCTGTTGCAGTATGCCCCCGCAATAGCAGTATATCCTGCTTACTATCACGAGGGGGTGGCTGGCGCGCGATCCGATTGCTTCGTTCGGCGTTCCGTTGCTGACCGTCTGGTCGAAGCCGCGGGCTTGCTCCCACCCGACCATCATCTCGTTGTATTGGATGGGTGGCGCCCGCTAGAAGTGCAGCAATCCCTGTATAATCGCCTAAAAAGCCAGCTCCTCTCACAAGGCTGGACGGAAGGAGAAGCTTTTTACGAGGAGCTCCACCGGTTCGTAGCCCGGCCCTCCCACAATCCTGAGCGTCCTCCCCGTCATTTGACTGGCGGTGCTGTTGACTTGACGATAGCAGGTCTCAACGGCTGGCTGGACATGGGTACTCCCTTTGATGACTTTACTGATCGGGCCCATACACGTTTTTTCGAAATCCATCTGCCCAGTGACGACCAGGAGCGGCAAATCCAGCGCAACCGCCGACTTTTGTATCACATCATGATTCAAGCCGGATTTACGAACTATTCGGATGAGTGGTGGCATTTTGACTATGGAAATCAGGCATGGGCGACTGCTCGCCGTCATGACCATGCTTTTTACGGAGGCATTTTGCAGGTGAATTGACCGAAAGCAGAGCTGCACGTTAGAAAACGGCTAGTAACTTATTCATTTTTACTGTACTTAAGAAAAAACAGGGGCCAGTGCACCCCTGTTTTCTATATATGAGAGTCACGCTCTTATTCGCTTTGTTCGTTTCTGCGTGTCATTTGCTGCCAGACCGTACCGCTGGCGGCTTCCCCGCTTTCGATCCGCTCCACAGCCATTTGCACCTGCAGGCTGACTTCAAACTCCGGATCGTTCTGGGCCGCTCGCAATGCTGGAAGTGCTGACTCGTCTCCCACTTCGTACAGGAAACGCGCTGCACGCCAGCGAACGAGCTTGTTGCGGTCCTGCAATGCTTCACACATCGGTCCCGTCGCCCGTGGATCCCCCAGATCAGACAAGGTATCTCCAGCCGTTCTTCTGACGGATACCGAATCATCCTTTAAAGCTTGGAACAGCAACGGGAAGACAGCATCTCCTCCAACCATCCCGAGATAGACGACCGCCAGCCTGCGGATCGAAGGCTTCGTGTCCTTCAGAGCTTTCTCCAGCACAGGCAAATCCTCTTCCGTTGGCTCCATGCGATCCAATGCCGCGTACCGGTTTTGCCAATCCGGATCATCCAGCATCTGCAGGGTAACGACTTTCTTTTCACGGATGACAGGCTCTGGTGCTTCCCCTTCCCCCAACTGCAAGGCACGCTCCACAAGCTCCTCCACTCGCTCTTCCGGATACGAAGCCACGATCTCTTGTGCGACTTCTTCTCCGATCTCTCGCAGATCGCCATAACGGACACCGTGCTCCACCCATTTGCGCTCCATGATCAGGTTTGGCGAGGCCGAGCCAGCTCGCATCGCTGCTTGTCCAAACCTCTCCGGCAATGCTGCACGGATCTGTTCTGTCCCCATCGTGACTTTTACCTGCATGGGCACTTCCCGGAACATCTGGATAAAGACCTGGGCCTCCCCAAAAGCGGCTCCATCCGTTGCTGCCAATACCGGTATGGCCGTTCCTTCTCCTGCCTGAAGAATCTCTCGGGACTGGGTCAAGATGCGCTGCCAATCCGCGTTTGACTTTCTTTCCAGCGCCAAAAAATCAGCGGTATGAAAAATAGAGGTAACTCCTTCAATCGCCAGCAGCTTCCCCATCAACTCCGGGTACTTGGCGACATTCTCTTTTGTATAGACATGTTGGACACCATCCGGCAAACGCTCGTCTACGTTCAGCTTCATTACGTTTGGACTCGGCGTCGGTTCGATGGACAACAGCTTCATCACTCGTCACTCCTTTTCCGCACTCTTCCCTCAATCTTCTCTATCGTAGCACGGAACCAAACTACATTTCCAATCGTGGGGTGCAACTGTGCAATTAAAGTAGTAGCTTGTAGTAATCGTTCGCCGATTTGACGACAAATCCGCACGATTCGTAAAGACCGAGCGCATGACTGTTCTCGCAGGCGACCTCCAGTGACATTTCCTCGTAGCCTTGCTCGAAAATCAGCTCGATCGTTTTCGCCAACGCTTGCCGTCCATACCCTTTTCCCTGATGATCGGGATGCACACAGAAGCCGAAAATAAAGCCTTTTCCCTCACTGATCATCGCGCTGATCTTGCCGACAGGCTTATCCTCGACTAAGATGAGGTACGTTTTGCTGTTCGACTCGCCTTCGATGCGCTTGCTCATTTCTCTCGCCTGCTCTTCCTCCATCTGAAAGCCGTGGACATTCAGCCAGATCAACGTTTCCAAATCAGCCTTTTCTGCAGCACGCATCTGGATAGCGCACACGGGGACGTTTTTCTTTTCCCCCTCCAGGTCCATCCAATACTCCGAAAATTTATACTGCGCTCCCAAATGCTCCATGCAGGCTTTTCCCGACAAAGACTCTCTTTGAACGATAAACAGCTGCTCAGGAATCTTTCTTTGTTGACATTCTTCTGCCGCCTGAGCCTGCATCGCCCGGAAAATTCCTTTTCTGCGATACTGCGGATGCACCATGCCGCTTACTTCCGCCTCTGCTCCATGAAATACGTACATCCCCAAGAAACCTACCAGCTGATCGTCTTCGTAGCACAAAAAATCTTCCGAGTGAGTACCCGAACGTCGAGTGAGCATGTCTGGATTTATTTTAAGGTCAATTCCGTCATGCTCATTGCATACTTTCACCAGCTGCTTTACTGCGGACAGCTCTTCTGCTGTCATTTGTGTGGTTCCACGAACTTGATACCCCATACTCTCCATGCCCCCTAAAAGTAAAGATGCTTCATTTCTGTAACCATATCATCCAAATTATTGGCCACCTGCGGAATGGAATAGCCGATGTAGAGCGGAGAGGTAACAAAGCGTGGCACGGCTTTTGCGATCAGCTTGTCTCCCCAGCGATAAAAGAAAAAGTTATAGCTGAGACAACGGCGATTGACGTGGTTCAAAATCCAGTGTGCCAGAATCTGTAAGTACTCAGCCATCCTGTCCAGCTGATCCCAGTCTGTTAGGATCACGTTGTATTCAAAAAAGCCTGCGCGCGGATGGGTAGACAGATTGCACTCCACCCCTCGCCCGCGGTCAATGGTGATTCCCTCAAAGTCCATTTCCTTTACTTGGCTGCGATAATCGTAGTTATTCAAGCCAACAATTTGCATATGTGGATGGCGAATGCTGCCCCCGGAGTACGGTCCGTGGTTCTTGAAGAAGAGCACAGATTGAAAAGATCCGCTATTCGAAAGCTCCTGCCACTTCTCTACGCCAAACGAGAGCAGCTCATGCACGTGTGCTTTTGAATAAGTCGACCAATCCCCTTCGCAATCATCCGACTCGATCAGAACCGTCTGATAGGTATCCTGCAAAACGGGGAACTTGTTCATAAGCCAGATCATGGACCCGCGCTGCTCGAGGATATTCGTCAGGTTATTGGTGTCGCAAAATGGACAAGCAGTTTCCCGATTGATCACGCTTTCCGGTTTCTTTCTGCCTATATGCATGTTGAAGTGCAAATGAGTCTGCGTCACACGAGAGTCCCTCCTAATTGCCACCTGCTTCCACTTTACAATGAAATCGGGCGAAAATCATTCACAAAAGTAAGGGATAGCGTTACGATAACGGACAGAACCTAGAATGACGAGGAGGCTTCTCATGATTGACGTACATAAAGCCGCATCACGCTACACAGCAGATCACGGCTGGTTAAAAAGCAATTTCAGCTTTTCCTTTGCGGATTACTATGATCCAGACAATATGGGATTTGGGCCATTGCGCGTCTTCAATGACGATACGGTTGCCCCGCAAACCGGATTTGGCTCACACCCTCACCGTGAAATGGAGATCGTCTCGATCGTTTTGCAAGGACAGCTCGGTCACCGCGACAGCACGGGACGTCAGGAGGTCGTTCGACCGGGAGAAGTACAGCGGATGAGTGCAGGCACTGGGGTCGTTCACTCCGAGATGAATCCCTCGGCGACCGAGGAAGTCAAGTTCCTGCAAATCTGGTTTGAGCCGGCAGAGTACGGCCTCACTCCGTCCTATGAGCAAAAGTCATACGATCCAGCCAAGCTGGTGAACCAGCTACTCCCGGTCGTATCCACCGAGGGCGGCGAAGAAACGGCCAAAATCCATCAAGACCTGACGCTCTACCTCTCGCGCCTGGAAGCAGGAAAAGCGGTTCATTTTGAACAAAATCCTGGCAGGCGCATCTATCTGTTCGTCATGGAAGGAGAGCTTGTGCTAAACGAGGACGCCACGCTTGAGACACGAGATGCCGCACGCATCACCAAAACATCTAGCCTGGATATCCGCGCGACCCAAGATACCTATTTCATGCTGATCGATTTGCCTTAAGCCCTTTTCCTCATCCAAGCACAGCCTATTTTTCCTTCAATAGGCTGTGTTTTCTTTTTTTATCTCAATGAGTTCGCATACAATGGGTAATAGTGAACCATGGAAAGGTGTTGGATGAAATGGAAAGATCCTTTTACTACCCGGTCAGCTGGAGTGAAGCTCACAAATACAAGCTGTTATTGGATCAAGAAGGCGTTCCGTACGAGATTTTGTCCCCGGTGGATTTGCCCATTCTGGAAAAGGGACAGCTGGCCATCGTCTTTCCGTCTATCCCTCTGCGTATGTACGCTTGGGTGCGCACCTTATTTTACCGGGATGGTTTGCGTTACCCCGACCCCTTTTCTCTGGATTTTCGTGCGCGCTGATCTATTTTGCCAGGAGGTGAGATCATGCCTGATTACAGCATCCGCATCTCCATCGCCAAGCTGCGCCTGGATTTGTATGATGCCTCCACACGGGTCCGCTCCTTTCCGGTTGCATTGGGGAAAATTGCGACTTCCACTCCTCGAGGAGATTTCACCATCATCAATAAAGTCCCTTATCCGGATTCCTACCCCGGCGGACCTTTGAGCGTTTTCGGCACGTATTGGCTTGGTTTGAGCCAGCCCCACTACGGCATTCATGGTACCAATGACCCTTCCTCCATCGGCAAATACGTCTCTCACGGCTGTATCCGAATGTATAACGTAGATGTGAATACGTTGGCAAGCCTCGTCCCCATTGGCACTCCTGTAAGAATCAGGGCCACATAGTGCACTCTTTTTCTTTTTTCACAAACAGCAAAGACCCGCCTCTTACTGCTTTGAGGCGGGTCTTTTTCACATGAGTCTTACGTTTTTGTCTTCTTCATCCGGTTCACTAGACTCAAAATACACCAGGTATCTTCTGGCTTGCTTGTACATGATAGACAATGTCAATTCTCGTATTTTGTTCATCACTACATCTTTTTGGTCTGGTTGAAGCTCCAGGGTGAGCTTCTCTTCTTGCATGGTTAGATAAGACATTACCCATTCTGGGTCTAACTTGTAGGCAGGCAACGACAGCGACTCCTCTACTAAGTAATCTATTACAGTCTACAGAAGCCCACTGTCGTTTCACAGCCACAATTACTGGCTACATACACAGAGATTGGCACTAGCAGCAAGAATTCTTATTTTCCCTGCTCCAGCTCTTCCACCATGGCGGAGAGCTCTGCCCAGCGTTCAATCGTCGCTTCCAGGTCAGATGCTACCTGCTGTTCCTCGGCGTACAACCTCTCGATTTTTCCGTAATCGCTGCCGGATGCTGCAATCTCTTTCTTCAGCACTACGCTGCGCTCTTCCAGCGCTGCGATTTTGCCTTCGATTTCATCCCACTCTTTTTGATCCTTATAAGAAAGCTTTTTGGTCCGGTTGTTTCCCCGGTTGGCATTGCTATTCTCGCTTTTTTCACTAGAAACGGCAGGGGTAGGCGCTGCGACAGCTTTCTGTGCCCGCCGCTCCTCCAGGTACTCGGAGTAATTCCCCATAAAATCCCGGATACGGCCCTGCCCCTCAAAAGCGAACAGATGGTCAACCGTCCGATCCAAAAAGTAACGGTCATGGGAAACGGTGATCACCGCACCCGGAAACTGCTCCAGATAATCTTCCAAAATGCTCAGCGTCTGAATATCCAAATCGTTCGTCGGCTCATCCAGGAAAAGGACATTCGGCTCCCCCATCAACGTGCGGAGCAAATACAGACGCCGGCGTTCTCCACCAGACAGGCGGGAAATCGGTGTGTACTGCATATGCGGAGAGAACAGGAAACGCTCCAGCATTTGCGAGGCCGTGATCGATTCCCCGTCACTCGTCTGAATGACTTCCGCCGCTTCCTTTACGTATTCGATCACGCGCAGTTTTTCATTCATTTCGACGCTGTCCTGCGTGTAGTAAGCAATCTTCACCGTTTGGCCAATATCGATCGTCCCTGCATCTGGCTGAATTCTTCCTGCCAGCATGTTGAGCAGCGTCGATTTTCCGCTTCCATTTGGGCCAATGATCCCTACACGGTCGCCTGGAAGCACGATGTAGCTGAAGTCTTTGATCAGCTGGCGATCCCCGTAAGACTTGCTGATTTGTTCCAGCTCAATGACCTTTTTGCCGAGACGGCTTGCTCCCAGCGCCATATCCATCTTGGCGCCTGGTCCTTCGACCACACGATCACGCAGCTCCTCCGCTCGTTGTACACGCGCTTTTTGCTTGGTGGTTCGCGCTTTGGCTCCCCGGCGCAGCCAAGCAAGCTCGCGTCTCAGCAAATTTTGCCGCTTGCTCTCTGCTGCGGCTTCATTATCCTCACGCTCCGCCCTTTTTTCCAAGAAGGTCGCGTAATTGCCCTCGTAGCTGAAAAGCTTCCCGCGATCCAGCTCAAAGGTCCGGTTCGTCACACGGTCCAGAAAGTAGCGATCATGTGTGACGAGCAGCAATGCTCCTTTATAGCGGGACAAGTACTCTTCCAGCCACTCTACGGTTTCATTGTCAATATGGTTGGTCGGCTCATCCAAAATCAGCAGGTCCGCTGGCTGAATCAGAGCCCGTGCCATGGCAACCCGTTTCCGCTGACCGCCAGAAAGCTCGCCCACCTTTTGCGTGAAATCGTGCAAGCCTAGCTGGGTCAGGATCGTCTTCGCCTGTGTATTGCTCTCCCAGGCATCCGCGGCGTCCATTTTGGTCTGTAGAGCCAAGACACGCGACTGCTTTTTCTCATCGCTTGGCGAGAGCTGCAGGTCTGCCAAAGCACCTTCGTACTCCCGCAGCAGCTGGATCAGCGCTGATTCGCCATAAAACACCTGATCCAATATAGAAGAATCTTCATCAAAGCTCGGATTCTGCGGCAAATACTCTACATGAAACCGGTTGGCGTGCACGATCTTTCCGCTGTCTGCCGTATCCAAGCCCGCGATAATTTTCAAGAGGGTGGATTTCCCTGTCCCATTTACGCCGATCAAGCCGATTCGCTGCTGCTCTCCGATATGAAAGGAAATGTTGTCAAAAAGAACTTTCTCTCCGTAGCTTTTGGAGAGATTTTCAACCGTTACGATTTGCATGGTAGTCACCTGTACTTTTCTATTTGCCTTGAAATGCAAATGAATACTTTTCTTCGATGGTAACATGTTTTGCTAGGAAGCTCTAGGGCGGAGAAAACATTTCGTGAAGCGGAGTAATTGGAAACAAATGGTTTTTAAATATCCTTATGGTAAAATTAGGATACTTCAGAATTAAGCTGCATTACCCATCTATTTGTATGAAGGAGAGATCGTTTTGAAACATTTGCACACTATGCTCGGGGTTGCCCTCTGTTCAAGCCTCTTGGCTACCCTACCCGTAATCCCCCTTTCAAAAGCTGCAGCACTATCACTGGAAGAGAACACAGATGCCTTGAAGAGCGCTTCGCCACGTGTCAAGCGCACGGTAGAGCAAACGATCGAATACTTCGGACTGACAGCGTATTCGATTTCCGCTCAGAAAACCCATGTCACTTTGCAAAACAAAGAGGTGGACTCCAGTCCGTCATCCGTACCTACAACGATTTACCTCTCTTTTTCAGACAAGGATGATAGGCTGACACAGCTGAATACAGCTTGGTCCAAATCTCCAAAGGATCAGCCCCCCAATTTGGAAGCAGCCCGAAGTACTGCTGCAGACTTTGTAGAGCTGGTGCTCGGTGAGAAATTCGCCTCGGCAGAACGCGGTACGTTGTGGAGCAGCTCCAAGATGGCGATCTTCCCCGTATATCCCGTCGTCAATGAGATTCCTGTACAGAAATCGGTCGGTGAGATCTTCGTGGATTCAAGCGGTCACGTATCCTCTTATCAACTTCGGGACGCCGACTTTAAGGAAAACAATCTCCCCTCGAAAGCCGGCATTCTTTCCAGGGAGCAAGCCATACCTCAATTTTCCAGCCAGCTCCAGCTGGAACTGACTTATGACGACGAGAACGGGCGCTATGCATACGCGGCCCTTCCCTACAGCGCCATTGATGCCAAAACCGGAAAAGCCCTTGAAGCATCGGCGGACTTCACTGACACTCACATCACTATAGAAAAGCAGTCGACCAAACAGTCCATCACGACGCCTGCAGCAGCGAAGGAGATCGCGACCACCTTTTTTGGTTTGAAGTCGGACCAGCTTTCGATTTCTGCCAGCAGGGAGAGTCACCCAAATGAACTGCCGATTTCCATTTACAGCGTGGAAAATGATAAGCAGACCCTACAGGTTCGGGTCAATGAACAAACGAGCGAACTGCTTTCCATTCAACTCAGCACGAATCGTGCAGACGATGACAGCGCCGCCCTCGTCGATCTGTCGGAGGCACGAGGGCAAGCCCTGGCATTTATGAAACGGTACATACCACTTGCGCCTGGGGATTACATACTGCGCGCGTATCCCCAATCGTCCGAGAACGCCACGAATCCGACCAAAGCTCGGATGGAGCTTTACGCAAGTACAAATGGTGTGCGGTCTAGCAAACCACTCGTCGTCATCACAATGGACTTGCATGGAAATGTCCTGACTTCCGCAACTGCCCGGACCTACGCCCCCTCTTCCGCTGCGACACCAGGCGTCCTTTCATTAGAGGAAGCCAAGCAGAACTGGGTGAAAGCTCTGTCAGCAGAGCTGGCATACGTATATCCCAGCGATCTGGACCCGGAAAAGGACTCGCCTGTTTTGGCTTACGTCCCTTCCTTTTCAGCAGCTGACCGCTACGTAAATGCCCTTACAGGTGCAGTCGATTCATGGAAATAAATCGGTCTATAATGAAAAAAACCAGGGAAAAATCTCCCTGGTTTTCTTGTTTCTCAGGTGCTAGCGAAGGGATTTGAACCCCCGACCTGCTGATTACGAATCAGCTGCACTACCCCTGTGCTACGCTAGCACGACGATTACAAAAAATATTTTAGTCAACTCCTCTCCAAAAAACAAGGGGGAAGTCTCACGCGTTCAAATATTTTTCGGTTCGCTGCAAAATGCTGCCAATCGGCTCGTTTTGAATCAGCATATCTGCCCTCTCATCCAATGGGGTAGTGTCACGGTTCACAATCACCAGCCTGGCTCCGCGTTGTTTGGCTCTCCGTGGAAACAGGTTGGCAGGACTGACAAGCAGAGACGAACCGAGGACGATAAACAGGTCGGCTTCCTCTGTCCACTCTTCCGCTCGCTCATAATCGAATGGGGGGAGCCCCTCACCAAACAAGACTACCGATGGTCGCAAAAATCCGCCACACTCGCAGTTGGCACCCGTTTCCTCCAAATACCGACTGCTGGCATACTCCCGCACGCAGCGCAAGCATCGAACGGAGGCAAGTGTGCCATGTAGCTGCGCCACCTTCTGACTTCCGTGCTTGCCAGCCTGGTTGGATCTTGGCCTTGCCACATCCCAGTCTGTGACCGAAAATCGGGCAGTCCGCTTTCCGTTGACATACCCGCCCCAGTAAACACAACACACGAAGAAGCCGCCTTTATCCACTCGGCCAAAACTTCCGCCTGATCCTTGTTCATGTTATCCCCTCCTTCACCCATCTCGCTCTTTCTCATAATGTAGTAGAGTATGAAGCCATTTGTACACAAAGGAGGTTGGCTCGTCCATGACGACCTATTTCGTTTCTGATATTCACGGACAGTACCAGGCGTTTCAAAAAGCGCTTCAGGATGCTTCCTTTTCACCCAGTCAGGGAGATAAATTGTACGTCATTGGCGATATGATCGACCGCGGCCCGCAGTCAAAGGACGTCCTGCTCTCGCTGCTTGAGCTGCGCCAGCAATATCCCCAGCAGGTGTTTCTCATCAAAGGCAACCATGAACAAATGTTTGAAGACTGGCTGGACCGCAGAGGAAATGATGAGAACTATCTGCGATTTAATGGAGGGGACGCGACCGTGCGCTCTTTGCTTGGGAATCATCCTTTGCGTCGGGCGTTTGCCAATGGCGGACTGCCATCTCCGGAAGTTCAGGAGCAGGCGCGTCAAATCATTCTTGCGCAGTCCCCCTTTCTCCTGCCTGCCCTTCAAGCCCTCCCCCTTTCTATCCAGCTCCCCGCAGATGCACAGACCGGTTCCCCGGCTGTCCTTTTAGTCCATGCCGGCATCCGTCCGGGAATCCCTCTTTCACAGCAAGCCCCCGAAGACTTATTGTGGATTCGCGAGCCCTTTTTTGAAGGCTATGGTGGCGAAATGCCCGTCGTATTCGGTCATACCCCCGTCCCCAAGCTGCCAGGTTATCGCGGCAGAGGTCCTTGGCGTCGCGACAACATCGTCGGGATCGACGGCGGAGCTGCCTTTCGCAGAGGAATCTTGCTGGTAGAGTGGCCTTCCCTGGAGTCGATTTTCGTTCCTATCCAAGACGTCCATCCTTATCCGATCGTCCAGGTAAACGCATAGAACAGCAGTTTGTCCAAACTGCCATATTGTTTCTTGTCCGCTTTTACACTACAATGGGTAGTGGAATCGGACAATTCGATGTCAGACAAGCCCTGTCTTGTCTCACCGTTTTTACCAATCTACAACCCTAGCTTACTGTGCTAATATGAGGACCGAGGTGTTTTTATGATGCGTCAACAAGCCATGGAACAGGCCATGTTTGCTTCCTGGGGAATCTCCCTGATTGCTACGGCAGGCAGTCTCTTTTTTTCAGAAGTCATGAAATACATACCATGCAACCTGTGCTGGTACCAACGGATTCTCATGTACCCGCTCGTTATTTTGCTGGGAGTCGCTTCGGCTCGCAAGGATTACAACATGTCTTTGTATGCGCTGATCCTCTCTGTCATTGGAGGGCTGATCTCGCTCTATCATTATTTGATCCAGAAGGTGCCTGCTCTGCATGAACTCGGCAACGCATGCGGCATCGTGCCCTGCAATACCGACTACATCAACTGGTTTGGCTTTATCACGATTCCGTTTTTGGCCCTGATGGCATTTACCCTGATCAGCGTGCTGCAATTTATCGTCTTGAAAAGTGGAAAGGAGCAATAATCCATGAAAAAAATCATTTTTTTCTCTATCCTGGTAGCTGCCCTGCTCATCGGAGCGATCGTCTATTCGGACATCTCCAATCGTCAGCAGGCTGCTGGAAACCCGTATGGCAAAGCCAATCTCAACCCGGCTACTCTCGCTCAACTGAATGATCCGCTGTACGACAACCTGATCATGCCCGATGAACTAAAGACGCGCCTGACCAACAAAGAAGATTTGTTCGTTTACTACTACAGCCCGCTGTGCGAGCACTGCCAAGCTACTACGCCGGTTCTCGTGCCAATCGTCAAAGAGATGCAGATCGATATGAAAAAGCATAACCTGCTCGAATTCACCAACAGCTGGGATGACTTCCAAATTGAATTCACCCCTACCCTTGTTCACTACAAAGGCGGACAAGAAGTGGCACGCCTCGTTGGTGGTCACGAAGCGAACGAATGGAAGCAATGGTTAGAAGAACAGAAAAAATCATAATTCCATCTCCAGCCTCCCTTCTTCTTTGGGAGGTTGGTCTTTGTATGGAAGGTGACATTTATGTGAACACTCCGGTTATATCTGGAAAAATAGCCCGAATGAGTCATAAGGCTTTCTCCTTCCTTTGCCTATAATGATGGATGGGGAAGTTCCTGGGATAACGGAGGTTTGATCATGATACTCACCTATTTCACATCGACGTTTGGTTTTCGAGCGACATGGAATCCTGAATTGATATTCCTGACCCTTTTGATTGGCTTTACCTATTTTTCCTTGATCGGCCCGCTTCGTCATACCTTTGCCCACTCCACTCCGGTGCTGCTCCGTCAAAAATGGATGTTTGCCCTAGGGCTTTTGCTTTTCTATTTCGGGATGGGAAGTCCATTAAATGTCGCTGGGCATTTCTTGTTCAGTGCACACATGCTGCAGCAGTCCTTGCTCTATTTGGTGATGCCTTTGCTGCTCCTCGCAGGTACACCTGGCTGGCTGCTATCGCCCCTGCTGGAACGAAAATGGTCGAAGGCACTGATCCGATTGCTTAGCCATCCCATTCCTGCCGTTCTTCTATTTAATGCCCTGTTTTCCTTTTACCACATGCCTGTTATTCTGGACATGGCGATGAATAGCTTGGCGATGCACAATCTGATCCATCTGCTTTTGCTCCTCACTTCGCTTCTGATGTGGACGCCTGTCATTGCACCGCTTCCACAGATTCACCGCTTAACGGAGCTGCAAAAGCTGGCGTATATCTTTGCAAACGGCGTCCTGATCACTCCGGCGTGCGCTTTAATTATTTTCTCGGCTGCTCCGCTGTACGAGACATACGTGAACGGACCTACGATGCTGTGCGCACCTTTCTTTTCCGCACCCATCGACAAATCCATGTTTGCCGTCTCCCTGGAAGCTCTCGATGATCAACGATTGGGCGGGATCATCATGAAGCTGATGCAAGAGCTGACCTACGGATCCGTCCTCGCTTACATATTCACGGCCTGGTATCGAAAGGAAAGAGACCAGCCAGATGATCAACTGCTTCCTCATTAAATTTGGAAAGGAGGCGAGGCTGGACATGTCTGAAGCATCTGTGAATGCCATTCGCCTCAAGCGGGTGCTGCTGCTTTTGCCGGTACTCGTACTTGTAGCCCTTGTCTCCTCCTGGTTTTGGGCAGACTCGCAGCAAGCCAAAGCTGCCCTGCCCTCTCTGACCTTAGAGACTTTGGATGGAAAGCCTTACCCGCTTGCCAGCCCTGGAAAAACCCGCTTGGTAGAGCTGATTTATACGCGGTGCCCGGATGTTTGTCCGACCACGACCTTTAAAATGGTCCAGCTGCAAAAACGCTTGATGGATGCAGGAGTAATGGGAAAAAGCGTTGAGTTTTTGACCATTACCATCGACCCGCACAACGATACGGCGGATGTGCTGCAAAGATACGCTGATCAATTGCAGATCCAAACACAAGGCTGGACGATTCTGCGGGGAGACGAAAGCACGATTCAGTCAGTGACCCGCTCGCTTGGGTTTGTCGCCAGAAAGTCAGCCGATGGTTTCATCTCCCATACGACCAGCACCTTTTTAGTCAACGCCAACAACGAAGTCATCCGTACTTTCGGGATGGGCGACGATTTTAACACCGATCTCATTTATCAAGAGCTCGTATCCAAGAACAAGGAAGGATTGTAATCATGAAACGCTATGTTTTCTCCCTGCTTTGCGTATTTGCATTCTGCATCTCTGCTTGTGGTCAAAATCAACAGGAGACGTCTCTTCCCTCCTCTGACCCGATCGAGGCCGATTTTTCCATTCAACCCACTGAGCCCGCAAAAGGGGAAGCCATCACTTTTACAGTCAAAGTGACCCAAAAGGGGGAAGCTGTCAACGACGCGAAGGAAGTGAAATTTGAGTGGTGGAAGGACGGACAGGAACAGCATGTTACCATTCCTGCTGCCCTTCAAGCAGATGGCGTATATACTGCACAGCAGACGATTGATGAACCTGGCTCTTATTTTGTTTATTACCATGTAACTGCTCGAGATTTTCACAATATGCAGAAAGTCGCCTTTACAGTGAAGGACCCAAGCACAGGCTCGTCGCAAGCCCACGAACATGGAAATCCCTCCACCCCCAGCCAAAACGATCATCATTCGAGCGGTGTTGACTTTCACTTTATGCCAGAAGAGCCAGCCAAGGCCGGTCAGCCCGCTTCCTTCATGGTTCACTTGATGAAAGACAATCAGGCTATTGCAGAAGCCAAGGTCAAATACGAGATTTGGCAGGGAAATGACGAGAAGCACTTGTATGTAGAGACAAAAGAAACAGCTCCAGGCCAATACAGTGCCACCGCCACGCTTCCTTCAGTTGGCAGCTACACTGTAAACGTCCATGTAGAAAAGGGCGAGTTACACGATCACAAGACCTTTCAACTCACCGTGCAATAGCCCTGTTGTAGGAAAAATGAACAAGGCGCATTCCCAACGTTAGAGGGGAAATGCGCCTTGTTCGATTAGCATGTAAAGTAGGCGATCCTATTGAGATTTGTACCAAAATAGACCCAACGATTGAATCTCCATCGGTAGCCAGCAACAAAATTACGACTGATAAAAACAGGATAGAACCAGAAGGAGTTGCCATTTCTCATCCATACATATGCAAATCGGAACAAGCAGGGTGAGAATCTGCGTGCATCAATCGTACGTGTCCCTCCGAATCCACGTTCCCCTGGTGAACTCGGTGTCCTTCTTGGCGGCGGTGCAGATGGGGGTGGGGGAAACCCTCCCGGCGGTGAGGGG
>NZ_RHHP01000050.1 GCF_003710815.1 Brevibacillus centrosporus | reverse complement strand
TATGGTGCGAAAGTTGAGTTATTAATGGCACAAATTTTAAGCATAATGTACTGACGGAGGCTTCCAATCTTCCGTTTTTAACGGATGTCATCTATATGCCGTCTATTATTCCGCGGGTTATTAGTATTGGGGACATTTTTATTATGTTAGGGGCATTTTTACTTATTCAGCGCTTAATGAATAAACCAATCTCATTATTACAACTCCGAGAAGGAAAAAGTTATGCGACAAAAAGCTGATATTCTAATCTTCATAAAAGGTATTATTGTGCAATTTGGTTTTGCAATATCAGCCATACTTATATTTGCTTCTTCCTTGTCTGAATGGGAACCGCGTGATCACTGGGGAGTATTATGTACATATACTCTCCTCACCATATTTTCTACTTTTGCACCGATTCGATTGTCAAATACGATATTAACCTTAAATAATGCTGTGATTTTTTCAGGTATACTACTCTTTGGTTCTTGGGTCGGTGTATGGTCTGCGGTTATTGAAGCGCTGATTATTGGGTTTTTGATTCGGTTTAACCCATCTAAAGCTTTGGCCAATATTGGTCAATTAATGATGACTATATGGGTAGTAGACCAGTTGAAGAATTGGCTAGGCAGTTTTGAGGCATTTTCTCCAATCATTACAGATCTTTCATTAGCGGTCATTTACTGGTTCGTAAACCTCACCCTCTGTGGGCTGGGTATCTCCTATTTTTATAAAAGTAATTGGATTACAACGATAAAAGACATGGCAAGAGGTTTTACTTCTACATATTTACTGCTTATGATATTGGCTGGAGTGGGAGCACGTTTAGTTGAGTCATACGGCCCGCTTACGCTGATTCCTATGATGGCTGCATTTATTACGATCAGTGTTGTGTTTCATCATTATTATGACAGTATTCAAAAGCTTCATCAAAAGGTTGAGGAAGCAAAATCGTTTAACCATCGCTTTTTGACCACTATGGCTGCCTCTATTGATGCAAGGGATCGTTACACAAGCGGACATTCACAAAGAGTCGCCCATTGGGGTAGAGAAATCGCCAGGAAAATAGGGATGTCATCCGAAAAAGTCGAGGAAATATATGTAGGCGGCATTTTGCATGATATCGGGAAGATAGGTATTGAAGATGAAATTCTGAATAAAAAGGGCAGATTGACGCCTGAGGAATACGACAGAATCAAACAGCATACCGTCATCGGGTACGAGATCATTTTACAGGCGGGAATGTTCAAGGAGCTGCTTCCGGCGATTCGTTCTCACCATGAACGAATTGATGGTAAGGGCTATCCGGATGGGCTCGTCGGTGATGAAATTCCGTTGATGGCGAAAATATTGGCGATTTCTGATGCGTTTGACGCGATGGTTGCTGATCGACCATATCGAAAAGGCCTGCCTGTTGAGGAAGCGCTAAATGAAATCAGGCGTGGATCGGGCACTCAGTTTGATGAGATATTGGCAGTTCATTTCATCGAGATTGTAGAAAGACTGCCGCGGGAAGAATTGGAGAGCATTATCAGCCAAGAAACCCAAAGCCAAAAACAGTTACAGGAGGCGATCCATTAACGATGCCTTTTCTGTAGCTGTTTTTGTTTTTGGGAAGCGCATGCGTTGTTCGCTTGCATCACGAATCAATAGCAGACATACTGGTAGGGAATGGAAATGTCGATGAGGTGATAGAGAAATGATTCCTACCTATCAAGATGCGGATATGATGGTAAAGCTTTATGAGCAGTATGAATCAGAGCGGCTCAGGAAAGCAAGAGCGTGGTTTATAGCTGTTCTAGGGGAGAAGGAAGAAATAGCACCCGAAATATTTTGGAAGAAGTATCCACGAACAGGTGAAGAATTCTCGCAGTTTACGACGCTCTACGGTTTTTTTGAAATGGTTGGTGTATTGCATAAAAACGGTCTTATACATTCTGATCTCTTGTTTGATATATGGTATATCAATGGGTTTTACAGTCGGATGTATCCGATCATCGCCTCGTGGAGAGCGGAGGGGGACATCCATATCGCAGAGAACTTCGAGCGCCTGGCGTTAGCTGAGCTGGAGTGGATTCGCAAGCATAAAGGTGTAGAGTTTGTCCCGCAGGTGTCGTATACAAAGCATGAATAATAGAGCATAAAACAGCCGGACGAGTGATCCTGTACGGGGATGCTATTTTCCTATCCCGTACACAAGAAGCTATGGCAACACCAAAACCTTGGTGCAGCTTAGCTTTCTCACAGGTCCGGCTGCTTTGTTTCTGTCTTCCTAAAATTGCACGGGGAAAAAGTAGAGGACAAATAAGAAAAGTGGTTGTATTTTTATTAGTTCGTTTGTATAATTACTCACATGAATAAATCTTCGGAACAGGGAGAGAGAACGATGGCAAAAGATAAAATTGTGTTGGCCTACTCGGGCGGCTTAGATACATCCGTAGCAATTAAATGGCTCCAAGAAACATACAACTTCGATGTAATTGCGGTAGCACTGGATGTAGGGGAAGGGAAAGACCTGGATTTCGTACAGAAAAAAGCGCTGCAAGTCGGTGCGCTGAAATCAATCGTCGTTGATGCGAAGGAAGCATTTGCAGAAGAGTTCGTATTGCCTGCATTGAAAGCAAACGCGATGTACGAAGGAAAATATCCGCTGGTGTCTGCGCTGTCCCGTTACCTGATTTCGCGCGTACTGGTAGAGATCGCAGAAAAAGAAGGCGCTGTTGCTGTTGCTCACGGCTGCACAGGGAAAGGAAACGACCAAGTACGTTTTGACGTATCCTTCACAGCGTTGAACCCAGATATCAAAATCGTAGCTCCCGTGCGTGAGTGGGGCTGGACTCGCGACGAAGAAATCGAATATGCGAAAAAGAACAATATTCCAATCCCGATCGATCTGGATAATCCATACAGCATCGACCAAAACCTGTGGGGCAGAAGCTGCGAGTGCGGCGTACTGGAAGATCCATGGGCTGCTCCTCCAGAAGGTGCGTATGATCTGACAAAATCCATTGCAGATGCACCAGACGAAGCAGAGGAAATCGAAATCACTTTCGTACAAGGGAAGCCAACTGCACTGAACGGTGAAGAGCTGCCATTGTCCGAGCTGATTTTGAAGCTGAACAAAATCGCTGGCAACCACGGTGTGGGCCGTATCGACCACGTAGAAAACCGCTTGGTCGGTATCAAATCCCGTGAAGTATACGAAACACCTGCAGCAACTACATTGATCCTGGCTCACCGTGAGCTCGAGTTCCTGACTCAGCCTCGCGAGGTAGCATCGTTCAAACCAATCGTGGAGCAAAAGCTGGCACAGGTGATCTACGAGGGTCTCTGGTACTCGCCAATCCGCAATGCAGTTCAAGCGTTCATCGAAGAAACACAAAAACACGTAACAGGTATCGTACGTGTGAAACTGCACAAAGGTCATGCGATCGTAGTGGGCCGCAAATCCGCTTCCTCGCTGTACAGCCATGAGCTGGCTACCTACAATGCAGGTGACCAATTTGACCACAAAGCAGCGCTCGGCTTCATCAAGCTGTGGGGTCTGCCAACCAAGGTATACGCACAAGTAAACGAAGGTGTCTTGCATGAGAACATGAATACAGACATCAAGATCTTGGACGAAAAGGATGCGATCAAGCAATGAAACTCTGGGGAGGACGCTTCACGAAGCCGACGAATCAGCTCGTAGAAGAGTATACTGCTTCTATCTCTTTCGACCAGAAGATGTGGCGTCAGGACATCGTCGGTAGCCTAGCACATGTCGCTATGCTGGGGAAGTGCGGTATCCTGCCGATGGAGGAAGTACGACAAATCATTGCTGGTCTGAAAAAAGTAAAAGAAAAGATCGAGCATGGGCAAGCCCCGTTCCTCGTTGCTCATGAAGATGTTCATATGAATATCGAAAAGATGCTGATTGAGGAAATCGGTCCGGTGGGGGGGAAACTCCACACCGGCCGCAGCCGCAACGACCAGGTTGCACTCGATATGCACCTGTTCCTCCGGGAAAAGCTGATGGAGATTATCCAGCTGGCAATGTATCTGCAGGAAGCGATGATCGAGCAGGCGAACCAGCATCTGGACACCGTAATGCCAGGATACACTCATCTGCAGCGTGCGCAACCGGTTCTCTTCGGCTACCATCTGATGGCGTACGTATCCATGCTGCAACGTGATATCGAGCGGATGACAGAGACCTGGAAGCGGGTAAATGTGCTGCCACTCGGAGCAGGTGCATTGGCTGGGACTACATTCCCGATCGACCGCGCCTTTGTAGCAGAGCTGCTGCAATTTGACAATATCTATCAAAATAGCATGGACGCAGTCAGCGATCGCGATTTCATCGTAGAGTTTTTGGCAGACGCTTCTCTCTTGATGGCGCATCTCTCTCGTTTGTGCGAAGAGCTCGTGATCTGGAGCAGCCAGGAGTTTTCCTTTGTAGAGCTGGATGATGCCTTCTGCACAGGCTCCAGCATCATGCCGCAAAAGAAAAACCCGGATGTTGCGGAGCTGGTACGCGGAAAAACAGGTCGCGTGTACGGCAATCTCGTTGGTCTGTTGACCGTTCTCAAAGGCTTGCCGATGGCGTACAACAAAGATATGCAGGAAGACAAGGAAGGCATGTTTGATACCGTTACTACAATCCACGGTGCACTTGCTCTCCTGACGCCTATGATTCAAACCATGCAGGTGAGAACCGAGCGTATGCGTCAGGCAGTGACCAATGACTTCTCGAACGCCACAGACTTGGCAGACTACCTCGTACGCAAGGATATGCCTTTCCGTCAAGCGCATGAAGTCGTAGGCAGAGCAGTTCTGTACTGCATTGAGCAGCAAAAGTATTTGCTGGATCTGTCTGTGGAAGAGTTCCAAAGCTTTTCCGAAGTGATCGGCGAAGACGTATACGAGGCGCTTGCGGTTGAGACGGTTGTCAACGCGCGCAATGTCTTGGGTGGTACGGCTCGCAATCAAGTGGAACAACAGATCGAATGGTATCGCAGCAAGCTGGTTGATACCCATGCATGGGTGGACACCAACAGCCAAAAGGTTATGATCGAGGCGTTGATTGACATCGGTGCACCGGTGCAGCGCGCTTTGTAAAAGAAAAAAGCGGATGGGCGATGAGCCTGTCCGCTTTTTCATGTGCCGAAAGGGAGCATCACTCCTTTCCCGTCCGATAGCGGTTCAGCTGCAGGAGATCTGGATAGCAACATTCTCTTTACCCTGCGCCACAAGCTGACGCTGGCATTCACTGGGATTGTGTTAATTGCCTTTATTGCATGTACCATTTTGTTCAAATGGGACGTCAACGAAATGGCCGGAATCTTTATCTTTATTGCGATTGGTGTAGGCTTGATCAACAAAATGAGCCTCGTTTATGGTGCGTTGATCGTGGGGATGGCCCGCTCGATCACGGTCATTTTGGAGGATGGAAAGTTCCTGGATACCATCGTGTATGGACTTGCTACCCTCTTGGAGTCGCTGTCGCCGATGGCAGGAGCAGTAGGAATGTTCCTGGGAAGCGCTGCCTTGCACTTCCTGATCTCGTCAGGCTCAGGGGAAGCCGTCATGCTGATGCCGCTCCTCGCGCCGCTGTCTGACCTCATGAACATCACGCGTCAGGTTGCCGTAGAAGCGCTGATGCTCGGAGAAGGCGTGGTCAATTGTATCAATCCGACCTCAGGGGTGTTGATGAGCATTCTCGCCATCAGCGGAATCTCCTATGGCAAATGGCTGAGGTTCATGCTCCCGCTGACTGCGATATGGACGGTTTTGTCGATTGTTTTCGTCATGATCGGTGTTGCGATCAACTGGGGACCCTATTAAGAAACAACAAGAAAGCCGAACTCCTCATGGGGAGTCCGGCTTTTTTCGCGTGGTTAAAGCGACATGCGCAGGATTTCCGCCACATCTTCGCTGGTAAGCTTCTTGAAGCTTCCGATTGGACCAAATGGCGTTGCTTTTTCCGCCATCACTTGCAGCTTGTCGTCGCCGATTTGGTAGTCAGCGAGGCGAGTAGGAGCGCCGATACGTGCGAAGAAGGCTTCTACGGCAGCAATTCCTTCGAGAGCGACTTCCTCATCTGATTTTCCGGTTGGATCGACATTCCATACTTCAACGGCAAAGCGAGTGAAGCGGGCCACATTTTCACGATAAACGTAGCGCATCCAATTCGGGAAGATGATCGCCAGTCCGCCGCCATGCGGGATGTCGTAAATAGCACTGACGGCATGCTCGATAGAATGGGTCGCCCAATCCGTCTCAACACCAACAGGCAGGGTTCCGTTCAGGGCCATTGTCCCGCAATACAGGATGTTGGCACGCGCGTCGTAGTCCTCTGGGTTTTCCAGTACACGCTCTGCATTTTCAATCACGGTTTTCAGGATCGATTCGGCAAAGCGTGTCTGCAAAGGAATTTCCGGTGTATGACTAAAGTATTGTTCAAACACATGTGACATGATATCGCTGATTCCGTAAATCGTCTGATCGCGGGGAACCGTGAATGTATTTTCCGGATCGAGAATGGAGAACGTCGGGAAGGTGGTCGTGCCTCCGTGCTTTTCTTGCGTCTCCCAGTTGGTCACTACGCTGCCGCGGTTCATTTCAGAGCCGGTAGCTGCGAGAGTCAGCACCGTTCCCAGCGGCAAAGCTGCCTGTGGCTGTGCAACTCGCGAGTAGAAGTCCCACACATCTCCCTCATAGGGAACACCCACTGCTACTGCTTTGGCTGCGTCAATGACGCTTCCGCCGCCTACTGCGAGAATCCAGTCAACGCCTTCTTGACGGCAAATCTCGATTCCTTTCTTTACCGTACTCAGTCGAGGATTTGGCTCTACACCAGGCAGTTCAAGCACGCGACAACCCGCATCCTGCAACAGGGAAACGGTTTTGTCATATAAACCGGAGCGCTTGATGCTTCCGCCACCGTAAACAATCAGGACAGTGGACCCAAGCTGTTTGGCCTTTTCTTGCAAGAGGGAAAGCTGACCCTTCCCGAAAATAAGCTCTGTTGGATTGTGATAAACAAAGTTGTTCATCGTGCATGGCTCCTTTCTAAATCAAACTTCTTTTATTGTATCCCACGGATCGGAAAGCAGGCTAGGCTGCGATGTGCGAATTAAAACGGTTTCGACAAGAAATGAGAGATTTAGTGGATACCATACACGAAACAGGGTGGTATAATAGGTACGATGGAAATTTCCGCTGTTTTTGTCGATACGCAGGATAGAGCGGCAGTGGATGGCAGAAGGTTTGGGTTTTCGTCGAAATTTAAAAGATCAAGAGATAGATGGATCTGACATTGTAGGATGTGATGGGCATGATCGAGATGTTTGACGTATGGAAAACGTACCCCAATGGCACAAATGCGCTCAAGGGTGTAAACATTCGCATTGAAAAAGGTGAATTCGTGTATGTCGTGGGTCCCAGTGGTGCAGGGAAATCCACGTTTATCAAATTGATGTACCGCGAAGAAAAGCCTTCAAAAGGCCAGATTTTTCTGGGCGGCTTCAACGTAAGCCGGATCAAGGAAAGACAGATTCCGCTGGTACGCCGCAGCATTGGCGTCGTATTTCAAGATTTCAAACTGTTGCCGACACTCACGGTATTTGAAAATGTGGCATTTGCCATGGAGGTTATCGAGAGCAATCCGAAGCAGATCAAGCCTCGCGTGATGGATGTGCTGGGCTTGGTGAAGCTGAAGCACAAAGCGAAAATGCTTCCAAACGAGCTCTCCGGTGGGGAGCAGCAGCGCGTCGCCCTGGCACGTGCGCTTGTCAACAGCCCTGGGATTATCATTGCCGATGAGCCGACCGGTAACCTGGACCCTGAGACATCGTGGGAGATCATGAAGCTGTTTGAAGAAATCAACCAGCGCGGCACGACGGTCGTCATGGCAACGCATAACCGAGAAATTGTAAACACCATGAGAAAGCGCGTTATCGCGATTGAAGCGGGACAAATTGCCCGTGACGAGCAGAGAGGGGAATACGGTTATGAAGATTAGAACGCTGGGACGCCATGTCCGTGAAGGGGTAAAAAACCTCGGTCGGAACGGCTGGATGTCGTTCGCTTCAATCAGTGCCGTTACCATTACTCTTTTCATTCTGGGAGTTTTCCTCGTCCTAGCGATGAACGTCAACTCCTTTGCTCAATCGGTGGAAAAACAGGTAGAAATCCGTGTATTCCTCGATGTTTTGGCAACGAAGGAAAACGTCACACAGGTCGAGCAGAACATCAAGACGATCGACAAGGTGGAGTCGGTCACATTTATCCCGAAAGATGAAGGATTGAAGCAATTTAAAGAAAGCCTCGGGGAAAAGGCTTATTTGTTTGAAGGACTGGAAAAGGACAATCCTTTGCCGGATACCTTTGTCGTAAAAACCAAGGATCCAAAGGACACATCCGTAGTTGCAGCGCAGATCAAAAAGCTGCAGTACGTGAAAAACCTCAATTATGGGGAAGGAACGGTTGAAAAGCTGTTCGCCTGGACGGGAGCGATCCGCAATGTCGGGATTGCCTTTATCATCGGGCTTGGGTTTACCGCGATGTTCCTGATCGCCAATACGATCAAGCTGACGATTGTCGCTCGTCGCCGCGAGATTGAGATCATGAAGCTGGTTGGGGCGACGAACTGGTTTATTCGCTGGCCTTTCTTTGTAGAAGGGCTCCTCATGGGAGTTCTGGGTGCTTTGATTCCTACGGCCATGCTGACGGTTGGCTACTACTATTTGCTGGATGCGATTCAGTCAAGCTTTGAGGCTGCCCAACTGTTCAAACTGTTGCCACTGTTCCCGCTGGTTTATGAAGTGGCACTTGCTCTGATTGCGATTGGCGCATTTATTGGCATCTGGGGCAGCTTGGTGTCGGTTCGCCGATTCTTGCGGGTTTAATTCAGGAAATGTGGGAGGAGTATCATGAGGAAAAAGATTATATTGGCACTCTTGATAACCGGTCTGGTAACCGGATCTGCAATCCCGACAAATGTGAGCTGGGCAGCGAGCAAGGCATCTTTGGATAAAATCAATCGGGAACTCAAAGAGATTCAAGCCAAGAAAGAGAGTCAAAAACAGCAGGTGAAACAGGTCGAACAGAAGATCAGCGCCGTGCAAAAAGAGCAGAAAGACCTGCAAACCGAGCTGATGCAGATCGATTTGCGTCGAAACGAGACGCAGAAAAAGCTGGACAAGCTCGAGACGCAAATGGATGAAACAAAGGAAAAGGCAGCCGAGGCGCAGGACAAGCTCGATGAAGCAAAGGATCGCGTCGCCAAGCGGGAAACCCTTTTGAAAACACGTGTGAAGTCCATGTATGAACGCGGAAATGTATCCTATCTCGACGTACTGCTCGGTTCTTCTGATTTCGGGGATTTTCTCACCCGAATGGAAGGCCTGCAGATGATTCTGGAGCAAGACACACGAATTCTGGAAGACAACATACGTGATAAACAGACGATCGAAACGAAAAAGCAAGAAATTGACCATCAGCTGACAGTGTATGTAGACATGTTTGATCAGGCGGAAAGCCTCAAAGCCGAATTGGACAAGCAGTACAAACAGAGCCTCGTGGTCAAAGCGGAATTGAAGAAAAAAGAAGATGCGCTGGAAGAAGATCTGGAGCAGTACGGACAGCAGCTGCTCGCTTTGACCAAGCAGGAATCGGCCAAATACGCAGAACGTGTCCGTGCAATGAGTACAAGCTCCAGTGGGTATAAGGGCGGAAAGCTCGGTCTGCCAGTCGCGGACGGCAGTTTCCGCTTCAGCTCCGGCTTCGGGATGCGTTCCGACCCGTTTACAGGGCGCTCAGCTGGGCATAATGGTGTTGATATGGCAGCGCCAAAAGGTACCACGATTATGGCTGCAGCAGCAGGGGTAGTTATCTTTGCAGGCTATTCCAATGGCTTCGGAAATACGGTCATGATCA
Organism: Brevibacillus centrosporus; assembly: GCF_003710815.1. Lineage (GTDB taxonomy): Bacteria > Bacillota > Bacilli > Brevibacillales > Brevibacillaceae > Brevibacillus > Brevibacillus centrosporus. Next base: position 25,583 of record NZ_RHHP01000050.1, on the reverse strand, counting down.
AGCACAACTCAGAAATTACCACTCTCTATGGGCACATTAGGGAGGGCGGAATTAAGGTTTCTGTGGGACAATCAGTAGAGAGAGGGCAAAAGATTGCTGAGGTCGGTTCTACTGGTCGTTCAACTGGTAACCACGTACACTTTACGGTCTATAAGAACGACGTTGCTGTCAATCCGATGCCGTATCTCAAGTAAGAGAAGATCCGGTCTCGCAAATATCGCTAGCGGAAATGGCATACACTAGCAGCATATCTTTTTGCCGGTAGCACAAAGGATGGTGACGCGAAGTGAAATGGAAGGGACGTACCGTATTTGCGCTTGTGCTCGTCTCGATGGTGGCCAGCAGCTTTTTGACCATGTCGATGATGAAAACATCGGCAAATGCCAACGCGAGTCAAAGTGGGTCGCTCACAGCATCAAGCAGCACCCTATTACCTAGCAGTACAGAGTATCCGCAGGAGTTTAAAAAGCTGTATGAGGCATACTCTGCGATCAAGAAGGACTACATCCAGAATGTCACCACGGACCAGCTGGTAGAGGGTGCGATCGGCGGCATGGTGGGCTCTCTGGAGGATCCGTACAGTGACTACATGGACCCACAGTCGGCGGAAGAGTTTACATCGACCCTGCATTCGACGTTCCAAGGGATTGGGACAGAAGTGACGCTGCAAAACGGCAGAGTAACGGTGGTATCTCCGTTCAAGGACTCGCCAGCGGAGCGTGCCGGGCTGCGTCCCAACGACCAGATCATCAGTGTAAACGGTGAATCGTTGGAAGGGCTGGACTTGCATGAGGCCGTGACCAAAATTCGTGGACCTAAAGGGACGAAGGCTGTCCTGAAAGTCGTGCGTGCAGGCGTGGCAGAACCGTTGAACATTGTCTGCGTACGGGACGATATTCCGATCGAAACGGTCAACAGTCAAATCATTGACAAGAACGGCGTAAAAGTTGGTGTGATCGCCATCACCCAATTCTCTACAGATACTGCGAAGCATTTCAAAGAGCAATTGGCGAGCCTGGAGAAACAGGGCATCGGTGGTTTGGTCATCGACGTGCGTGGAAACCCGGGCGGTTATTTGCTTGCAGTGAAAGAAATCGGAGAAGTGCTCGTTCCGAAAAAGGGCTTGATCGTCCAAATCGAATACGGAGCACACGGCCAACAAAAAGAAGAGTATCGCTCGACGACCGACGCAGCGAAGCCATATCCGATCTCGCTTCTGATCAACGGTGGCAGCGCCAGCGCTTCTGAGATTTTGGCAGGTGCTCTGCGCGATAGCGGCAATTACAAGCTGGTCGGTGAGAAGAGCTTCGGGAAAGGTACTGTCCAAAGCACCATGGAAATGACGGACAAGAGCCAGCTGAAGCTTACGATCGCGAAGTGGCTGACACCGAAGGGAGATTGGATTCACAAAAAAGGAATCGAGCCTGACTTCAAGGTCACGCAGCCTGCTTACTTCAACGCCACTCAGCTTCCAGCAGACAAGGACCTGGCTCGCGACATGGCAGGAAATGATGTGAAAAACCTGCAGCTGATTCTCACAGGATTGAATTTGTCTCCGGGTCGGGATGATGGATACTTCGACGAGAAAACAGAGCAGGCGGTCAAGCAGTTCCAGACCGCGCACAAGCTGCCGGCGACGGGAAAAGTGGATGCAGCAACTCGCACACAGCTGGAAGACAGCTTGCGTGAGACCATGCGCAAACCAGAAAACGATTTGCAGCTGCAAAAAGCGCTGGAGGTCGTCAGTCAGCCAAAATAATCCAACCCTTTGAGGCAGGGAATTCCCTGACATTCGTAGAAATGGTTAACCACGGTAAATCACATGCCGTGGTTTTTCTTTTTCCTTTTGAGGTGGTGAGACAATTGGCGATACAGGCAGACATGCTCTCCATTGTGTACGGATTGGCTGCCATTTTTCTCAATCCGATTCTTTATTTGTTCCTGATATTTATTTATCTGCACTATCGACGGCAGATGAATCTGGAAAGACAACTGTTCGCAGTACGTATTCAATCGCCTATGCTCCAGACGATCCGTTCGGTAGGGATGGGAATCACGGCGGGCTTGTTGATTTCCGTGCTTGCGGGCGCTCTTGGAGTCGTCGTGCAGGTTCAGGATTTGTGGTTGCTATGGGGATTGGCGATCGTGATGGCGCTGATCCGTTTACGTTTTCTCTGCTTCGCGTATGCGGCAGGCTTGCTGACGCTTTTAAACGGCATTGCGCAAATCATCCATGTTGGAAATACGGTACCGGTAATTGGCCCCTTGTGGGAGATGCTTGGACAGGCAAAACCGCTTCCTCTTCTGGCATTGGTCGCGATCATGCACTTGATGGAAGCCATGCTCGTTCGTTGGAATGGCGGTCGGGATGCCTCGCCACTCTTCATAGAAGGGAAGCGCGGTCGAATTGTCGGCGCGTACCTGCTGCATTCCTTTTGGCTGACTCCGCTGGTCATGTTTGTTCAAATGGATAACGGAGCGATAAGCGGATCGATCTTTCCAGGCTGGCCGCTATTTTGGCCGGAAGCGTCCACGTTTGGCTTGATGCTTTTGCCGACAGTGACTGGGTTTTCCGATATGACGCAATCCATGACGCCCAGACAGAAGTCTTCACAAATCGCAAAGCAGCTAGCTCTTTACTCCGTTATTTTACTAGGGCTCTCCGCACTTGCCATCTGGTTGCCTCCTTTGATGCTCTTGGCTGCCTTGTTTGCCATTGTGGGGCATGAAACGTTGTTCTACATCAGTCAGGTGCAGGAGAGAAAGCGCACCCCGTACTTTATCCAGTCTTCGCGAGGGATCAAGGTCATGGGAGTCATCCCTGATACACCTGCAGATGAGATTGGTATCGTACCTGGGGAGATTATCGTAAAAGTGAATGGGATCAACGTTCGCAATAAGGAAGATCTCTACCCGGCCCTGCAGGCGAATTCGGCCTTCTGCAAAATGGAGGTTCTGACGCATGATGGCGAGCTGAAATTTGTGCAGTGCGCCGTTTATGCTGGCAATCACCATCAGCTGGGCATCATCGTCGTGCCGGATGCCCGCACGAGTGTTTACGTAGATCTAAAGCGCGCAAGTGTTGTAGAGCTGATCAAGCAGAGGCTGGAAAAGCTGCATATAGGTGCATAGAGGAAAAAGCGGGAGTGACGATTACGTCGCTCCCGCTTTTGTGTACTGGGAACTTCCTGGGAACTAACGTAACGTGGTAAAATTTGGTTAATCGGAAAGGGAGTGAGAGTGATTCCTTTGAAGATAGCGGTTGTCCTGGTGTGTTTCTCATTACTTTTGGGAAATATCCAGACGCAAATAAAACAAGATTCAGATAAAAACGGGAACTGCGTGAACAAATTGTCTGAGTACGATGGCTTTATCATGTGGGACAGCCTAGAGTACGGAAAAAGCTATCATTCAGAAACGAACGGATTAATCCGCGATCTTAAAGTGGGGGAAGTAAGATTTACGATGGCAGGAATGGTTTGCCCAGGGTACCAAATGAAGAACGGAGATGCAACGCTCGCACCAATAGGCACTCCTATTTATCGTGTAAAGGGTTATTCCGAGAAATTCAGATTACTTGTAGGCGATGATTTGTATGAAGTAAGGCATAATCCAGATGCGTATTCGCTCGGAGACTTATTTGATATCAAAGGAAAAGTTTTTAAAGTTACTTTGGAAACTGATGAAGAGAATCCGATCATAAAGGATTTTACAGATGACGCTTCAAAACAGTTCATGGAGGAGCTACTCAAACTAAAATACGTTGGATTTCAACAAGTATATAAATCAAGGGGTGGTCTTAGCGGAGAAAAGTATTTCATTAGAATATACCTTCAGGATCGTTCCAGTGTACTGATTTCTTATTGGATAGATGAGAACGTTCTGACTCCAGGAGTGTATGGCAATGAAGTCACTCAAAATATCGTAAGGAGTCAGATAGATTCACTCCCGTAAGGACTAAACGAGTAGAACCTGAATGCATGAAATCTTCAATAGAATTTTTTTTGCGGAATAGCACGTTTATTCAGAAACAAAAACCGCGATCGTGCGTCTCAACCTTAGAGGAAAAAAGAGGGAGTGAATGTTGACCGTGGGAATGCTTCGTAAACCTGCCCTGTGTGTACTTACCAGTGCGCTAGCGGCTGTCAGTCTTTATACTTCACCGATGATGCCGACACCTTATGCAAAAGCAGAAAATCTCGCGCCAAGTACGCTTGCAGCTGCTGCAGCTGCAGCTGTACCTGTTCCAGTTGAAGTGGCCAAAGGCGTCCAGCAGCTTGTACGGCTGATTCCGGAATTATCCCAACGCATTGTGTCATTCGGTGGAGATGTCGATGGGCCTGGAGTAAGCGGTGTTCAAGTCATATTTGCAGCAACGGCAGCAGATAAAGAAACGTCCACGGATCGAGCTATATTTGATCCAACGACAGGGAAGTTGCTGAATCTGAATCTGCAGCCGAAAGCAGCACAAAAGCCCGTCGCCATGACTGATGAGCAGGCCAGAACCAAGGCATCCGCATTTGTAGCAGGCTTGCAAGCAGGTGGGAGCGCATACCAGCCAAAAGAAATTACACGAGAGTCCTCGCTCACGACAGTTCGACTGGTGAGGACCGTAAACAACGTGGTCTTAGATGACGCCTATGACGCTTTCGTTTCCTTCGATGCTGCAGGCAGAATCATTTCTTTTCGAATGTTTGATGGCAGGCTTTATGAAAAAATAAGCTTGAGCGCTCTCCCTTCCGCCAATCGTGTCATATCCGCTCAGCAAGCCGTGGAAAAGTACAAGGAAAGCCATCCATTGGAGCTCATTTATTTACTCCCTAGCCAATACAGCTTGGGCAACCCAGTTCAAGCCAAACTGGCCTACGTAGTCAAAGATGGCGTCATCACACAGTCGCATACGGGCAGTGCGCTGGATGCCTTTACGGGTAAACGATTGGGCAATCCGTCTCCTGCTCAGCTGCAGCCTGCGAAAACGATTGCGGTGAACGGAACAGGAGAAAAGTGGGTGGCTCAGTCAGAGGCGCAAGCGAAAGACATCGTGCGGAAACTGCTGCGCGTGGAGCCTGAGAAGCTGCCGCTGGCAACCTACACGGAAGCATACGGCGATGGGCAGGAGCGGCGCCTGTATATTTGGGGACATTTTGCAGAGGGAACGGCCGATCAGGACAAGAGGTTTCAAATGGGGCAAATCCCTGCGGGTGTAAAAGCGAATGAACGCCTGCATGTTCTCGTGGAGACAGACGCTACAACGGGCCAGCTGCTTCGACTCGAGATGAGCGATGGCACCAGTGTCAGCGCGAAGACAGATAAAGCAAGGGACTGGAGCGCAGCGGAAGCGACACTGAAACGCCTCCTGCCTACAGGAACCAGCCAGGTACGTGTGCGAGATGTGGGGAATGACCAATCCACGCTGATCACCGCCGATCTGATGATCAATGGACTCCCCGTCTATCAAGCCGACCAGATTGTAGAGGATGGCATGTATTCGCTGCGCGTGGATTCCGCTACGGGAAAAGTGATTCAGATTCAAATGAACAGGCCAACAGAAATCATCGCCCCTGCCCAAACAAAGGCACTGATGGAGCAAGGGGCCGTCGAACGCTTGCTGAAGGCGTACCCGCTGGAGCTCACGTATATTCACCAGACGGATTTGCAGTCAGGGGCCATTTCGTGGAAGCTGGGATACGACCTTTCTTTCCGCCAGACGAGAGCGCATTGCTTCTGTGGGGTAGAGAGCAAGGTTGATCTCACTGTTCATCTGGATGCAGTGACAGGGCAGGTCATCGTAAAAGAATAGAGTACAAAAAATCCGCGCTCATCCTGAGGGAAGAGGGCGGATTTTGTTTGGTTTAAACGGCTTTCGCTTCGTAGCCGGTAATTTGACTGAGGGACACTTTCTTTCCATCCTCCAGCACGAATTCGACCAGTCCGTTTTTCATGCTGACGGCTTGGATCACACCATTTAGGCTGTTTGTAGAAGTGCTTCCGTCAGTGTTGGTTTGAGGATCATTGTAAGTAATGGTGTAACCAATCATCTGGGCGTACTGCAGGGAATTGCTCATTGCCTGGTTATCCGGCTTGACGCTCATCCCCACGATCTCATCCAGCTTCACAGTATTGCCGTTGTCCAGCGTGAATAGGGCCGTGCCATCCTTCATGCTAAAGCCTGTGATCACGGCATTTTTGACTTCGTCGACGGTAGTGACATCGTCTGTTGTAGCCGGGTTTCCATCTTTGTCGACCTGCGTGGTCGCTTTATAGGAGATGGTATTGCCGATCATATCCATGTATTTCAGGCTGCTGTCCAGTGCATTTCCGGTCATGCCCTGCGACTCCAGCCCCTTAATGTCTGCCAGCGGGATCGGGTTCGATTCGTTCTCGAGACGGAAGTAGATCTTGCCATTGTCCATATAGACAGCTTGGATGACGCCTTCTTTGGTTTCTGTCGAGGTATCACCGGTAATTTCATCAGCGGTGGTCAGTTCATAGGTAGCCGTTCTACCGACCAGAGACTCGTATTTTTCCAAGGTGAGCATGCTGTTGTTGGATTGTTCCATCAAGCTTGCCATCCGTGTCATTTTTTCCACCATGGTCATCATGCTCGTCTGTTGAATAAACTGTGAGTTATCCATTGGAGACATGGGATCCTGGTTTTTCAGCTGCTCCAGCAGAAGCTTCATGAACGCATTGTTATCGAGCTCCGTGGAAAATTCCTTTTTTCCTTTATAACTGAGGTGGGAAGGCACCATTGAGCTATTGCTTACCGTAGTGTTATCAGACATGTCGAGACTCCCTTCCTGTACGGGTCTTTCCGTGCGGGCATGTTCTTCCACTATCAGTATCGGAAAAAGGGTGCGACGGGTAAAGACAAACATTTGTTCGAATTTCGGCTTATTTTTGTACGTATTGTGTTATAATGGAAATAGATAACCTTTTTGTAATGAGGAGATGAACGAGGGAATGGAGCGTTTTGAATTGGTATCGGAGTATCAGCCGTCCGGTGACCAGCCGACTGCCATAGCTGAACTGGTGGCTGGTATTCAGGCAGGCAAGAGGCACCAGACCCTCTTGGGTGCGACAGGTACGGGAAAGACCTTTACGGCAGCCCAGGTGATTGCTCAGGTGAACAAGCCGACGTTGGTCATGGCGCATAACAAGACGCTGGCGGCACAGTTGTGTGCAGAGTTCAAGGAGTTTTTTCCGAACAATGCCGTTGAATATTTCGTCAGCTACTACGATTACTATCAGCCAGAAGCATACATTCCCCAATCGGATACGTTTATTGAAAAAGACTCCAGCATCAACGACGAGATCGACAAGCTGCGCCACTCGGCGACCAGCGCTTTGTTCGAGCGTCGGGATGTCATCATTGTCGCTTCTGTTTCGTGCATTTACGGCTTGGGTTCTCCTGAGGAATATCGGGAGCTGCTCTTGTCCTTGCGCGTCGGAATGGAAAAGGGCCGTGACGAGATCCTGCATCGACTGGTCGACATCCAATACAACCGCAATGACATCAATTTCATCCGCGGTACATTTCGGGTTCGCGGAGACGTCGTTGAGATATTCCCGGCCTCACAGAGCGAGCAGGCCATTCGCGTAGAGTTTTTCGGAGATGAAATCGAGCGGATCACAGCCATCGATGTACTGACCGGAGAGATCCTGGGCCAGCGTGATCATGTCGCGATTTTTCCAGCGTCCCACTATGTGACGCGGGAAGAAAAAATGAAGCTCGCTGTACAGAGCATCGAGGCGGAGCTGGAAAAGCGTTTGGCCGAGCTGCGCGAAGCAGGAAAGCTCCTCGAAGCCCAGCGGCTGGAGCAGCGCACGCGCTACGACGTGGAAATGATGCTCGAGATGGGCTTCTGCTCTGGGATCGAAAACTACTCCCGCCATTTGACGGGCTTACCGGAGGGGCATGCGCCGTATACCCTCATTGATTATTTTCCGGATGATTTCCTCCTCATGATGGATGAGTCTCACATGACCTTGCCGCAGGTTAGGGCGATGTACAACGGAGACCGTGCGCGCAAAGAAGTGCTGGTCGAGCACGGCTTTCGTCTGCCTTCCGCCAAGGACAACCGACCGCTCACCTTTGCGGAGTTCGAAGCCAAGATCAAGCAGGCCGTTTACATTTCCGCTACACCTGGTCCGTATGAAATGGAGCATTGCTCGGAATTTGTACAGCAAGTGATTCGGCCGACCGGTCTGGTCGACCCAACGATCTCGGTGCGTCCGATCAAAGGCCAGATTGACGACCTCATCGGAGAGATTCAGGCGACGATTGCCAAAGACGAGCGCGTACTGGTGACGACTCTTACGAAAAAGATGTCGGAGGACTTGACGGACTACTTGAAAGAAGTGGGGATCAAGGTACGCTACCTCCACTCCGATATTAAAACGATCGAACGGATGCAGATTTTACGTTCGCTGCGCTTGGGTGAATTCGATGTTCTGGTCGGGATCAATCTGCTGCGGGAAGGTTTGGACCTCCCCGAGGTATCCTTGGTGGCGATTCTCGATGCTGACAAGGAAGGCTTCCTGCGCAACGAACGTTCCCTGATTCAGACGATTGGCCGTGCTGCGCGAAACGCGGAAGGACGCGTGATCATGTACGCGGACAAAATGACGGACTCGATGACCGCCGCTATCCGGGAGACAGAGCGCAGACGTTCCATCCAGGAGGCGTACAATGAAGAGCATGGCATTACGCCGCAAACGGTGAAGAAGGCTGTTCGCGACGTGATTGAAGCGACCAAGGTGGCAGAAGAAAAAGCGGATTACCTGCCACACGAAGAATTCAAGAAGATGCCTAAGAAAGACCGCCTAACGGTGATTGCACGTATGGAAGAAGAAATGAAAGAAGCGGCCCGCAACCTCATGTTCGAACGCGCGGCGGAATTGCGCGACTTGGTACTTGAGCTGAAGGCCGAACTCTAAGGAGAGATTTTTTTCATGCCATTGGAACATATTGTGGTAAAGGGTGCACGTGCCCATAACCTGAAAAATATTGATGTGGTGATCCCGAGGGATAAATTCGTTGTATTGACGGGTTTGTCCGGCTCGGGGAAGTCTTCTCTTGCCTTTGATACGATTTATGCGGAGGGTCAACGCCGCTACGTGGAGTCCCTCTCTGCCTATGCCCGTCAATTTCTCGGGCAGATGGACAAGCCGGATGTCGACTCGATCGAGGGTCTCTCGCCAGCGATTTCCATCGACCAGAAAACGACCAGCCGCAACCCGCGTTCCACAGTAGGAACGGTTACGGAGATTTACGACTACCTGCGTCTTCTGTATGCCCGTGTGGGGAGAGCTGTCTGTCCGGATCACGGTATCGAGATTCAGTCCCAAACCGTCGAGCAGATGGTGGATCGCGTGATGGAATATCCGGAGCGTACGCGCATGCAAATCCTGGCCCCTATGGTGCAAGGGAGAAAAGGCGAGCACGTAAAGCTTCTGGAAGACATCCGCAAGCAAGGTTTTGTTCGCGTGCGCGTAAATGGAGAGATTCGCGATCTTTCGGAAGATATTAAGCTGGAAAAAAATAAAAAACACAACATCGAAGTAGTAGTGGATAGGATCGTCGTCAAACCTGATGTGCAGTCCCGGCTGGCGGACTCGCTGGAAACGGCATTGCGCCTGGCGGATGGCAAAGTCATCGTCGACGTAATGGAGCAGGAGGAACTGCTTTTCAGTGAAAAGCACGCTTGCCCGGTCTGCGGTTTTTCCATCGGGGATCTCGAGCCGCGCATCTTCTCGTTTAACAGTCCGTTCGGCGCATGCTCGGAGTGTGACGGTTTGGGTGTGAAGCTGGAGGTGGACCCGGACATGGTCGTTCCAGATGCGACCAAGACCCTGCATGACGGCGCGATCGGGGCGTGGGAGCCGAAGTCCTCCACGTACTATCAGCAATTGCTGGAGTCGGCTTGCCGTCACTTCGGCATTCGCATGGACCTGCCCTATGAAGAGCTGCCAGCTGAGCAGAGACAGATTTTGATGTACGGCAGTATGGGAGAAAAGATTGAATTCCGCTATGAAAACGAATTTGGTCAAGTGCGTGAAGCAGTCGTACCTTATGAAGGGGTCATCCCCAATCTGCAGCGCCGCCATCTGGAAACCAGCTCGGATTACATCCGCGAGCAAATTGAAGGCTTTATGAGCCAAAAGCCATGTCCAGTCTGCAAAGGACAGCGTTTGCGCCAGGAAAGCCTCGCGGTAAAAGTCGGGGAACGGAGCATTTCGGAGCTGACGACTCTGTCGATCATGGATGCCCATCAATTTGTGGATGGCCTGGAGTTGAGCGAAAGAGAAACGAAGATTGCCAACCTGATCGTGAAAGAGATCAAGGCGCGTCTCAACTTCCTGATCGATGTCGGTCTGGATTATTTGACCTTAAGTCGGGCAGCCGGAACCCTTTCAGGTGGGGAAGCGCAGCGGATTCGTTTGGCGACGCAGATTGGCTCCAGTTTAATGGGAGTTCTCTATATTTTGGACGAACCGAGTATTGGCTTGCACCAGCGGGATAATGCGCGACTGATCAAAACGCTGGAGCATATGACCAAGCTGGGCAATACGCTGATCGTTGTGGAGCATGACGAAGATACAATGATGGCTTGTGACTACATCATCGATATCGGTCCAGGAGCGGGAATTCACGGCGGTCAGGTGATCGCGGCAGGCACTCCCGATGAAGTGATGAAGAATCCCGATTCACTTACGGGCGCTTATTTGAGCGGACGCAAGTTTATCCCGGTGCCGATGGAGCGCCGCAAGCCTTCTGACAAATGGATCAAGATCGAGGGAGCCAAAGAAAACAACCTCAAGGGTGTCAATGCGAAGATTCCGCTGGGGATGTTCGTAGCCGTAACAGGAGTCTCTGGATCTGGAAAAAGTACGCTGATCAACGAGATTTTGCAAAAGACACTGGCACGTGATCTGAACGGGGCCAAGGTCAAGCCAGGGGAGCATCGGCGCATCGCCGGACTGGAGCATCTGGACAAAGTAGTCGATATCGATCAGTCGCCGATCGGCCGTACCCCTCGTTCCAACCCGGCTACGTACACAGGTGTATTCGACGATATACGCGATCTGTTTGCTTCTACCAATGAGGCGAAGGTGCGCGGCTACAAAAAGGGCCGCTTCAGCTTCAACGTCAAAGGCGGGCGCTGCGAAGCGTGCAGCGGGGACGGGATCATCAAGATCGAGATGCACTTTTTGCCTGATGTGTACGTACCATGCGAGGTATGTCACGGTAAGCGGTATAACCGGGAAACACTCGATGTGAAATACAAAGGCAAGAGCATCGCTGACGTGCTGGAAATGACGATTGAGGATGCTGTGGAGTTTTTCCGCAATCTGCCGAAAATCGAGCGCAAGCTGCAAACCATCGTGGATGTAGGCTTGGGGTACATGAAGCTGGGGCAGCCGGCGACTACCCTATCCGGTGGGGAGGCACAGCGCGTCAAGCTGGCTTCTGAGCTCTATCGCCGCAGCACAGGACGCACGATGTACATTCTCGATGAGCCGACGACAGGTTTGCATACGGATGATATTGACCGGCTGTTGAAGGTCCTGCAGCGACTCGTGGAGAACGGGGATACGGTGCTCGTGATTGAACACAATCTCGATGTCATCAAAACGGTCGATTATATCATTGACCTGGGACCAGAGGGCGGTACCCGTGGTGGAGAAATCGTCGGTACGGGTACACCTGAAGAGGTATCCGAGCTTGCAGGCTCGTACACCGGAAAGTATCTGCGACCGATCCTCGAGAGAGACCGTTCCCGAACAGCGGCAAGAATGGAACAATTGGTCTCCAAATAAAATAATAAGAAGAGAAAGAGGGGCGAACTCGAGTGACTGGGACCGCCCCTTTTTCTGTCAGGGAATGATGAGCTTCTCTGGGCTTCGCGGAAGGGAGCAGCAAATGGATTATCGCAAGGCTTGTTTGGATCGTTTGCCACAAGGATTAGTCGAAGCAGCACGAAGTCACTTTGACGGACAGGACCCTGCTCACGACTGGCAGCACAATCTTCGGGTAATGGCGATGTGTGAGCGCATCGGAAGAGAAGAAGGCGCGGATCTGATGATTCTCGGCTTGGGGGCGCTCCTGCACGACGTCGGACGGGCGGAGGAGCGACGGACAGGGGAGTGTCATGCGCAAATCAGTGCCCGGTCAGCAGAAGTCCTTTTGCGTGAAGAAGGGCTCTCTGACAGCATTATCACGCGTGTGCAGGCTGTCATTCTCGCGCATCGCTTTCGCAAGGACCGTCCACCTGTTACGATTGAAGAGAAGGTCTTGTTTGACGCAGACAAGCTCGATTCCATCGGGGCCATTGGAGTAGCGCGTGCTTTTGCCTACTCAGGCGTATTGGGTCAAGTGATTCAATCGGACCAAGAGGAACAGCATACCCCTTTAAAAGAGTATGAGTGGAAGCTTCAGCGCATCAAAGACAGGCTGTTTACGCAAACGGCACGGGATATCGCCTTGGAGAGGCACCGATTTATGACGATGTTTTTTGAACAGTGGAAAGAAGAAGTGCAAGGCAACCGATAATACAAACAGAACAAAATTTGACGGGGAAGGGGAGCTGAGCATGTTTCGTTGGGTTATCAAGCTGCTTTTGAACGGAGGCGCCCTGCTTTTGATTGGCAACTGGTTTCAATCCATCCAAATTAACAGCTACGGGGTTGCAGTCTTGGCTGCATTGATTTTGGGTATCGTCAACTCGATTATTCGCCCGATCCTGACTTTTTTCACCATGCCACTCACGATCTTGACACTGGGTCTTTTCTGGTTTGTGATCAATGCGTTGACGTTTTCGTTGACGGCTTACTTCATCAATGGTTTCGAAGTAGGGCCATGGCCTGACAATATCGGTATTGTCATCATTGCGGCTGCACTCATGAGTGTGTTTGGGTGGCTGATTGATTGGGTAGTCAGCAAAACGAAGAAGTAGCTGGCGGAAACAAACAAAAAACCCGTGTCTCTCGCGTAGAGTGGACACGGGTTATCTTATGTAACCAGCTGCCGTAACTATTTGTCGTTAGCTTGGGTGTTCTCTTCTCGTAGATGAGGCGGAATAGGCTCGTAGAGAACCCCAACCTTTAGCACACCAATCAAGTTTAATGATGATAATAGAGCAAAAAAACTACCAAGAATCACCTGAAATTTTTTCACTGACAATCACCCTCTCAAATTGTTTTTTCCAAACGTGCAAGTAGTCGGAATGAACTCGGCATGAGAAGAACAGATTGCAAGAGAATCGCAAATGTGTAGGTCATGGAGAGCTGATAGGTATATCCTACCAAAATGATCGAAATTGTGCAACCTATTAGAATCATTATTAGGATCATAAGTCTATTTCTTCGCTGGATGGCAGGTTTATCTGGTGCATAGGTATGGGCAGCAGGTGCGTGTCGATAGTTGACCCCGAACGAAAGCCCCGAGACGGCAAGAATAAACAACTGGGCGTACGGTGCTGACAAGAGGGGGAAATGCTTAATAAGGAAGCCTCCTGCCAGCATGAGCACCAGCGTGGCAAGAAGGCAGGTCCATGGGCTGCGCAAATGCACACCGCCTGTGATCGTTCGGAAAAAGTAAAAGAAAGCAAAGAAAAAAATAACCTCTTTGAATAGATTGAGAAAAAAGGAGCCCAAGCATATGGCAACTAGACCGACGAGATTGAAAAGGAAAATTTCAATACCATGAGCAAGCGTGCCAACGGAATAGGGCATTTCCTCTGTTTTTAAACGCTGTGCGAGACGCATCGATACTTTTTCCATCCCTGTCATGCTTTGGCCTCCCTATATATCTCATCAACTATCGAGCTAGAAAGGAAATTCGAAAACGGGTGACGCCATCCTCTGAGCGCACATGGATTTTGCCGCCGTAACGATCGGTAACAGTTTTGACGATAACGAGGCCGAGTCCGCCATCCCCGTCTTTTTTGGTGGAATAGCCTGATTGGAAGATAGCAGAAAGCTTGTCCTTGGGAATGGTAGGCCCGCTATTTTCAATCATCAGGTATTGCTCATTTTCTGAGTGGCCCCATTCTACACGGATAAAACGATTCTCCTCCAATTCGTAAGAGGTTGCTCGAATGGCGTTATCAAAGAGATTTCCCAATACCTTGATGAGGTCGTACGTCTTGATTTGCGAGAATTGATTCACTGTTGTGATGTTCATCGAAAGAGAGATGCGTTCGGCGTAACATACCTCCATTTTTATACGAAAATGAATATCCGGAAATTGGCACAGCAAAAAAGCTCTCCTATTTCGAGAGAAAAATCGAATCGCTAGGCATTTTTTAAGCAGTTTCGATTTGAAGACTCACGCTATAACCTAAATTTTTGATGCGTTGAACCCAGTAGTCCACACTCTTTTCTTTCTGCGGAAGGTAATCCCAACCCAACTCACTGTAAGGTTCGTTACGGAGTAGCATTTGATAAATGATCCTTAAAAGTAAATGGGATACAGCCATGTTGGCTTTCTTAGGGCCTCGTCGTTTGACTAAGCGATGGTAAAAGGAAGAGAGTCGCGAGCCTTTTGCTTTTGCTGCGGCCCACGCTGCTTGGCAAAGAATGGACTTCAGTCCCTTGTTCCCACTTCGTGTGCGGGTACTTTTCTTTTTGCCCGCACTTTCGTTATTTCCAGGACTCACTCCTGCCCATGAAGCTAAATGCCCTTCCGAAGGAAACATTGACATATCGCAACCGATTTCAGCAAGGATGCCCGCCGCTGCATCTTTTTGAATGCCGGGAATGGTTACTAATAGATCGACAGCCTCTTGGTAGGGAGAAAGAAGTTGTGCGATATCTGACTCTAATACTTCGATTTCTTTCTCCAAGTATGCGAGGTGATTGAGATGTTTTTGTATCATCTTGCGATGATGGAGTCGTATACGACCATTCAGTGCTTCGATCAATTGGGGGACTTTCTTTTTTAAACTAGTCTTTACCATTTGTTCAACTTGCTGAGGATCAAGTACTTCTCCGTTGACGAGGGAGTCGAGCAGGGCTCGTCCAGATATACCAAAAACATCGGAAACGTACGTAGTTAGCTTAATATTCGCATCCTGAAGGATGCGATGAACCCGATTTTTCTCTGCGGTGGCGTCGCCCAACAATTTACGTCGATACCGAGTAAGATCTCGTAGATCCCGAATGTCTTCTGGTGGAACGAAGCTAGCTTCTATTAATCCACAACGAAGTAACTGGGCAATCCAAACGGCATCCTTCATGTCTGTCTTACGACCGGGAACGTTTTTGATGCGCTGAGGATTGGCAAGCCAAAGATGAAAAGAACCCTCGAGGATATTCCATATCGGCTTCCAGTAGACTCCTGTACTTTCCATAGCGACATCCGAGCAGTTGTATTCTGTCAGCCAGTCTTGCAGTTGAAGAAGTTCCTTTGTTGTTGTACCGAATGTCCGAATTTCCTTTTTGGCCCTTTTATCCAACGGTCCATACATCATACAAGCTACAATGGTTTCCTGATGTACGTCCAATCCGGCACAACGTTCCAAAATGGCATCCATGGTAAGTCCCTTCTTTACTAAAGTATACGTAAGTCATGCACTTTAAGCGGTGTAGTTTTATACACGTGCTCAATGGCAACATTCGGCGGTGCTCGAAGTGCAATAGGTTCAGATTAGACTTCGGGGTTGAAAAACCACCAAAAAACTTTCGACCTAAGACCTACGTATCCTTAGTTTACGGCTGCCTGAATTCATTTTAATCAATGGTTGTGATCGATCAGATCATGGGTGATTAGACTGCAATAGGGAAGAGACCGCCGGATTCTTGATGTTCTCCAATGCTTGCGAGCTTGTATCCATTTTCTTTTCGCCAGACACAGTTTCTTGTAGCAGCTGTTCTACATACTCTTTCGCCAAATCCACGTATCCCTTCTTAAGAAAGCCATTAATAGCCGTGTAATGGTTTAAACAATCATGCTTGATGGACCGAATGGCTGTCATCAAATCATGGATACTGCTTAAATAGGGGGTGCCCGTTTCTTCTTCTACACGATTGATCGTTAGGTTCAGATAAATGCGGAACAAGATTACGATGATAATAAAAAGGGCCAAAATCAAGATTTGGATGATCATTTGGGACTTGAGCGAATACATGATCATAGAGCTAGTATTGTTATCACGCAAAATAAAGGACGTGTTCAAAAACAGAATCAAAAGAAATTCAATACTGCCGACTAGGACTAGCAAAAAGAGATAACGATTGTATCGATTTTGCGGCAATAAACGTGTAATGTCGAATTTGGAGATCCGCAAACAAAGGGCTAGCAGAGCGAAATTTCCTAGATAGAACGATCGGATTGTGATCGTTTGTATCGTTGTCGAGAGCATTTGTTCAAAATAGATTTGCTGACTGTTGTAAATCATAATGACCAACGATTCTGACAGGATCATAGCGCAAATAGCAGCCATACCCATAAACACTGATTTCAATATGTTGTAACGATAAAGAAACAAGAAAAAAAGAACGTAAACCAAATACATGAGCAATACCTTTGGTTGATAAGAAACCTCTAGATAAGAGAGAAGTTCCCCTGGAATCGAAACGATGATGGCAAACGACAAAGCTGCTTTCCATTTTTCAAAGACCGAGTGATTGAATAATGCCAAAGCGATCGTGAGCAGCAAGAAGGCTTCTGGTATGTCTACAAGTATAAATCGAAGTATGAAATCCAAAGTTTTGCCTCCCCTCAGTCCGAAATTCGGAGCGCGAATGATGTCAAATTAACTGTAACCTATGTAGTGCCTGCTACCAATACATTTTCTATCTTAAAAAATAACGAGAAAAATGTAAATGATACGACAATTTATGCCGATAAGAGGGCGGGGGTCAAAGGTTGTCGCGGCTAGGGAGCTTTCGTTACAATAGAAGCAAACAAACGGGACGGAAAATCCCAAGCTAGGGGGAATCTCATGAGAAAGACAAATGTTAGCCATCTCGCTGAACATTTCAATATGGCTGTATTAAGCGGCGAGGAAGGCTTGGGAAGAGAAATTACCGTAACCGACCTGAGCAGACCCGGCTTGCAGCTCGCAGGCTACTATTCTTACTACGCAGATGAGCGAATTCAACTCTTTGGTTTGACAGAGATCAACTTCTTTCAAACGTTAAATCGCGAGAAACGATTAGAGAGAATGACCTTTCTCATGCAAGGAAAGACGCCATGCTTTTGCGTGACGCGCAATCAACCGGTACCGGAGGAAATGATAGAGGTTTCAAATACATATGGTGTACCCGTCCTCCAGTCTCCGCTAGCTACCACTACACTCGTGGGGAAAATGACGAACTTCCTGGAGAACCGTCTGGCTCCGACTACGACGATCCACGGCGTTCTGACAGACATTTACGGTGTCGGAGTGCTGATTATGGGATCCAGTGGTATCGGGAAAAGTGAAGCGGCTTTGGAGCTGGTCAAGCGTGGACATCGCTTGGTCGCTGATGACGCGGTAGAGATCAGACAGACACAGGCAGGTCAATTAAGCGGGAGCGCGCCTGAACTGATCCAGCATCTGCTCGAAATCCGTGGAGTAGGCATTATTAACGTCATGACCATGTTCGGGGCAGGTGCGGTGCGCAATGTGAAGAACATCGAGATGGTCGTACAGCTCGAGCTTTGGGAGCCTCAAAAAATGTATGAGCGACTGGGATTAGATGAGGAAACACTGAAGATCATGGATACGGATATTCCGATTATTACGGTACCTGTTCGTCCTGGCCGAAATTTGGCGGTCATCATCGAGGTGGCGGCGATGAATTTCCGTTTGAAACGGATGGGGTATAATGCGGCGGTTCACTTCTCGCGTAAACAGTCGGATGCCATCCTGGAAGATTCCGATTTGTAGAGGGATGAAGGAGAGCAGCTCATGAGAAAGACGACACGTTATCCCGTTCATGGCGCCAATCCGTTGTGGCAGCTGTATCGGACGGTGAGCTTTTGGAAAGTCATGAAAAACTTTATCGTGATCCAGTTGGCGAGGTATATCCCTTTTTTATCATGGAAGAATTGGCTGTACCGCACCTTTCTGCGGATGGAGGTCGGCCCGCAAAGTGCTGTGGCCTTGATGGTCATGATGGACATCATGTTCCCCGAGCTGATCAAAATCGGCCGTAACTGCGTGATCGGGTACAATACGACGATTCTCGCCCATGAATATTTGGTGGAAGAGTACCGACTGGGTGAGGTTCGCATTGAGGACGGCGTTTTGGTTGGAGCCAATTCGACGATCCTGCCAGGGGTGACGATCGGCAAAGGAGCGATTGTAGCAGCTGGGACCGTTGTACATAAGGATGTGCCGCCGGGAGCTTTTGTCGGAGGAAATCCCATGCAGGTGATCCGGAATGGAAATGCGAATGGCGATGAACAGGAGTAGGAATAAAGCGAAATAAGAATGATAAAGGGAGGTGACTGTGTTGTAGGCAGAGCCTCCCTTTATTTGGTCATTTATCATTTGTGTATAATTTTCCAACTATTCTTATCTATGTTGACCATGTGGGCGGAACGTGGTACTCTTCTTCATAACACTTTAACTTACTACCATATTAGCAGAGTAAAGCGTAATCAATGGAGGGAAGTACGATGGCAAAGCCGTTGGGATTTGAAAAGCCGCTAGGGATGAGGGACATTTTGCCTGATTCATTGGCAAAACAACGGCATTTGGAGCGGTCGTTGCGCCAATGCATTGAACGTTGGGGATATGAAGAAATCTCCACGCCGTCCCTGGAGTATTACGACACTGTAGGAGCTGCCAGTGCGACGTTGACAGACCGAATGTTTCGCCTTTTGGATAAACAGGGACATACCGTGGTGCTGCGGCCGGATATGACGGCGCCGATCGCCCGCGTGGTTTCCTCCTTATATAAAGATGTACCGTTGCCGCTCCGCCTGTTTTATCAGGCAAATGTCTTCCGCGCACAGGAAAAGGAAGCGGGACGGAATGCGGAATTTTTTCAGACTGGGATCGAATTGATCGGGGATGCTTCTGTGGATGCGGATGCCGAAGCGATTGCTCTTGCGGTATTTTGTTTGCGAGCTGTTGGCGTGGAGACTTTCCGTATTGCGATTGGACATGTGGACTTCGTCGATGGCCTGCTGGAGGAATGGTTCGAGGATGAATCGATCCGCAACCAGTTCCGTCAATACCTGGTGGAGCGTGACTTCGTTGGATTTCGTCAGCTGCTTTCTACACTCGATATTGATCCTGCAGCTAAGGAGCGGCTGGAAGCTCTGCTGAGACTTCGCGGAGGCAAAGGGAAAATCGACGAGGCACGCTCGCTCACGGAAAACGGCAAAGCGAGACGTGCGGTGGAGACGATCGCATCTTTGTGGGAAGCGTTGGAGGCTTATGGGGTAACTGATGACTTACTGCTGGATTTCAACCTGATCATCAACTTGAATTATTACACGGGCGTTGTTTTCGAAGGGTATGCAGCTGACCTTGGCTCTCCGCTCTTGGGGGGAGGACGGTACGATCATCTGCTGGCGCAGTTTGGGCGCCCGGCGCACGCAACAGGCTTTGCGATTAAGATGGACCGGCTGCTGTTGGTAACACCTGTCATGGATGGTCCGCCTGCTACACGCATTCTTTTGTGCTATACAGAGGACCAGCGGACAGAGGCTTTGGCTGAGGCGCAATTACTTCGGGAAGACGGACTCGTCGTTGTGACAAGACTCGTGAAAAATCAGGCAGAGGCTGCGACATTCCAGGGAGAAGCGTACAGCAAGGTCATTTGCTTGACGAAACAGGAGGAATAGGAAATGAGTTTTTCCGATATCTCACAAAAATTGACGATCGCCATGCCAAAGGGGCGAATCTTTGAGGAAGCTGTCCACTTTTTGCAGCAGGCTGGCTTGCAGGTGACGGCAGAGCTTCAAGATTCTCGCAAGCTGGTGATACCTGTTGAAAATGCACGGCTGGAATTCATCCTGGCAAAACCTACGGATGTACCTACCTATGTCGAATACGGGGTGGCTGATGTTGGTGTGGTAGGGAAGGACGTACTGTTGGAAGAAGAACGGGATGTGTACGAGCTGCTCGACCTGCAGATCGGCTACTGTCGGATGATGGTAGCGGGCATGCCAGACTGGAAGCCGACCGACGCACCACGTGTAGCGACGAAATATCCGAAGATCGCCTCTCGTTATTTCCGCGAGCAGGGTCAGCAGGTGGAGGTTATCAAGCTGAATGGTTCCGTGGAGCTAGCGCCGATGATTGGGCTGGCGGACCGGATCGTCGATATCGTTTCGACAGGACGTACGTTAAAAGAAAACGGGCTCGTGGAGCTTGAGCATATTTGCGAGATCACGACGAGGTTGATTGCCAATCGGGCAAGCTACCGGATGAAGAGTGAAGCGGTGGATGATATTGCGAGCAAGTTCTTGGAAGTCATTCCGAAAAGATCGTAGAGAGAATGGGAGAGGTGAAATAACGATGCGCATTCTGTCAGCAAGCCAATTTGATGGGAAACGCTCCGTAGATTCAGGTACCAAAGAGCAGCAGGAAGCAGTCAAAGCCATTCTTTCGGATGTGCGCCAGCGTGGAGATGAGGCCCTGCGTGATTATACCGAGCGCTTTGATCGTGTGCGCTTGGAGCAATTTCGAGTAAGCGAGGAGGAGTTTGCCGAAGCAGCTTCGCAAGTCTCCCCAGAGGTACGAGCTGCTCTGGAAGAAGCGGCGGAGAACATCAGGGATTTTCATCAAAGACAAGTGCGTCAATCGTGGTTCTCCACCAAGGAAAGCGGGACGTTGCTCGGGCAGATTATCCGTCCTTTGAAGCGTGCAGGTCTGTACGTGCCAGGGGGAACGGCTGCTTACCCGTCCAGTGTCCTGATGAATGCGATTCCGGCAAAAATTGCGGGAGTACCGGAAGTCGTGATTACGACACCACCTGGACGTGATGGCAAGATCAATCCAGCGATCCTCGTAGCTGCACAGATCGCCGGAGTAAAAGAGATTTATAAAGTGGGCGGCGCACAAGCAATTGCGGCTCTTACTTACGGAACCGAGCAAATCAAAGCAGTGGATAAGATTGTCGGTCCAGGAAACATTTTCGTGGCATTGGCGAAGCGGGAAGTGTTCGGACTGGTGAGCATCGATATGGTAGCGGGACCGAGCGAGATCGCTGTACTGGCTGATGAGACCGCCAACCCGCGTTACATAGCGGCTGACTTACTTTCGCAGGCAGAGCACGATCCGATGTCCGCAGCGATTCTCGTCACCACCTCCCAGGCAGTAGCGGAGTCCGTGGCACAGGAAGTGGAAAGACAGCTGGCAGAGCTGCCGCGCAAAGAGATTGCCGAAGCGGCGAATCGAGATTTCGGCGCGATTTTGGTCGTCAATGATCTGGAAGAAGGCTTTGCGGCAATCAACCGCATTGCTCCTGAGCATTTGGAAATCATGATTGCAGAGCCATTTGAGCATCTGGGGAAAGTGGAAAACGCAGGGGCGATCTTCCTCGGGCCTTACAGCTCGGAGCCGGTGGGCGATTACTTCGCAGGAACGAACCACGTCATTCCGACTAATGGGACTGCTCGTTTCTCGTCTCCATTATCGGTGGATGACTTCATTAAAAAATCGAGTGTGGTTTCTTACAGCAAGCAAGACTTGCGTGAGAATGGACATAAAATTGTGGCGCTGGCGGAGCAGGAAGGTTTGGCGGCACACGGAAGAGCGATTACCGAACGGCTACGTGATTTTGATCGTGAAGAGCAGGAGCGTGACAGCAAATGAGTGAAATGCAGAAGCGAGCAGCACAGATCGAACGCAACACCAATGAGACGCAAATCGCCCTTTCCTTCGGGGTAGACGGTGCGGGAGAGAGCAAGCAGGATTCTGGCGTGCCTTTCCTCGATCATATGCTGGATCTGTTTACCAAGCACGGACATTTCGACCTGACCGTCAAAGCAAAAGGCGACATTGAAATCGACTATCACCATACGGTAGAAGACATCGGTATTTGTCTAGGTCATTCCTTGCGGGAAGCGTTGGGTGACAAAAAAGGCATCAAGCGTTACGGGAACGCATTTGTACCAATGGATGATGCACTGGCTCAGGTCGTCATCGACATCAGCAACCGACCGCATCTGGAGTATCGGGCGACCTATCCGACAAACGTAGTCGGGCAATTCCCTACGGAGCTGGTACACGAGTTTTTGTGGAAATTTGCTTTGGAGGCCAGAATCAATCTTCACGTCATCCTGCACTACGGGCACAATACCCACCACATGATAGAAGCGATCTTCAAAGCACTTGGCCGCGCGCTGGATGAAGCGACGACGATTGACCCACGCGTAAAAGGGGTTCCGTCTACCAAAGGGGTTTTGTAAACATGATCGGCATCATCGACTATGGCATGGGCAATCTGTATAGCTTGAGCAAAGCTTTGGAACGACTTGGTTACTCGTATGATTTCGTCTCTCAAGGAGAGCGTTTGAACGATTACAGCGGATTGATCATCCCGGGGGTCGGGGCGTTTGGCGATGCGATCGCGAACATTCGCGAGCTGGGGCTGGAGCAGCCGATTCACGACTACGCTGCAACAGGGCGTCCGATCCTGGGCATCTGCCTCGGGATGCAGCTCTTGTTTGGGAAAAGCACGGAGCACGGCGAGCATATCGGCCTTGGGCTGCTTAGCGGGGAAGCGATCCGCTTTGTCGGGGACTACAAGATCCCGCATATGGGCTGGAATCAGCTGCAGCTCACACAGGATCACTGGCTTTTGGAAGGTGTAAAGACGGGCGAATACGTCTATTTTGTGCACTCCTATCACGTGCGGGTGGGGCATCCGGAAGAGCTGCTGGCGACGAGTGACTACTATCAGGATGTCACTGCGATTGTAGGGAGAGGCAACGTGTACGGCATGCAGTTCCATCCGGAGAAGAGCGGGGAGACGGGAATGCAGCTGCTGCGCAACTTTGCCGTACAGTGTGAGGGGGTATTGGCGTGAGTTTCATCATTTATCCGGCGATTGATATTCGCGGAGGAAAATGCGTCCGATTGTTTCAGGGTGACTACGCACAGGAGACGGTCTACGCGGATTCCCCGCTGGAAATGGCAAAACGGTGGGTAGAGCAAGGGGCTTCCTGGGTACATCTGGTCGATCTGGATGGTGCAAAAGAGGGCAAGCCAGCAAACGCAGAGATCATTAAGGAAATAGCGCGTACGATTTCGGTTCCGGTTCAGGTAGGCGGTGGGATTCGCACGGAGCAGCAGATTGCTGATTATTTGGAAGCGGGTGTAGCCAGAGTCATCGTAGGGACTGCTGCGATTGAAGACGAGCCGTTTACCGAGCGCATTTTGCAAGCCTATGGGGACAAGATCGCGATTGGTCTGGATTGCCGCAATGGCATGGTTGCCACGCGTGGCTGGCTGAATACGACGGATGTATCTGCGATCGATTTGGCAAAACGTTTGGTATCGTACGGAGCGGAGACGTTCATTTATACAGACATTGCACGTGATGGCACACTGACAGGTCCAAATGTCGAGGAAATCGCGGGGCTAGCTGTTGCGACAGGCAAGTCTGTGATCGCTTCCGGTGGGGTAAGTAACCTCGAGGATCTGCTGACGCTCTCGACGCATGAGAAGGATGGCGTTTCTGGCGCTATCGTGGGAAAAGCGCTGTACACAGACGCATTCACCTTGGATGAAGCGCTGAATCGCATGAGGGAGAGTGTGTAACCATGTTGGCGAAACGAATCATTCCCTGCCTGGATGTGAAGGATGGCCGGGTGGTAAAAGGCGTTCAGTTTGTCGGTCTGCGTGATGCTGGGGATCCGGTAGAGCTTGCTAAAAAGTACAGTGAGGAGCGGGCGGATGAGCTCGTTTTTCTCGATATATCTGCTTCCCACGAAGGACGTAAAACGATGGTTGACGTCATCGAGCGTACGGCTGCCAACATCACGATTCCTTTTACAGTCGGGGGAGGCATCAATAGCGTCGAGGACATGAAGCGCATTTTGCGGGCAGGTGCGGACAAGATTTCCCTCAATACAGCGGCAGTCCTGAGTCCAGAGCTGATCGGCGAGGGGGCGACTGTATTCGGTTCGCAATGCATCGTCGTGGCGATCGATGCCCGAAACGTGGGGGGCGACCGCTGGGAAGTGTATACGCACGGTGGACGCAACGCAACCGGAAGAGACGTTGTTGCTTGGGCGCAGGAAGCGGAAGCGCTGGGAGCGGGGGAAATTTTGCTTACGAGCATGGACGACGATGGAGAGAAAAAGGGCTTTGGTATTGAATTGACGCGTCGCGTTTCGGAAGCGGTCGGTATCCCGGTGATTGCTTCTGGCGGAGCCGGTTCTCGTGAGCATTTTTACGATGTCCTGACAGAAGGAAAAGCAGATGCGGCGTTGGCTGCTTCGATTTTTCACTACGAAGAGACTTCGATCCACACAGTGAAAGAGTATCTTCAAACCAAAGGAGTTGTGGTGCGGCCATGACAGCAGAGATTGCGTGGGAACAGTTGAAATTCGATGACAATGGCCTCATTCCCGCCATTGTGCAGGATGCAGTGAGCAAGGAAGTCCTGACGCTCGCTTATATGAACAAGGAATCACTGGAAAAATCGTTGGAAACGAAAGAGACATGGTTCTGGAGCCGTTCGCGTGCAGAGCTGTGGCATAAAGGAGCGACCTCTGGAAATACGCAGCAAATTGTTTCCATGCGCTATGATTGCGATGGGGATGCGCTGGTCGTACGAGTAGTGCCAAATGGCCCGGCCTGCCACACAGGGGCGTACAGCTGCTTTGCTGGTGAGCTGGTAGAAGGTGCCGAGGAGGCATCCAGTGCGGGTGTTGACGATCGTTTTGCCATTCTTGCGGAGCTGGAAGCATTGATTGCCACCCGTGAAGCAGAGCGCCCGGAAGGCTCTTATACCACCTATTTATTTGAAAAAGGCGTGGACAAGATATTGAAAAAGGTTGGGGAAGAAGCGGCGGAGGTTATTATTGCTGCGAAAAATCGCAGCCATGAGGAATTGCGCTACGAGGCTTCTGATTTGATCTTCCACCTGCTTGTACTTCTGCGCGAGCAAAAGCTGCCGTTGGACCAAGTCTTAAGCGAGCTTCAGCGCCGGCGTTAACAATTGCATGGAAGTGCCACTCTCTGGCATAGAGAGTGGCTTTTGCATGAATAGAGTAGCGAATGCAGAGTGAATTTTAGTATTGGTAGAAAAATTCTTTTAAATTTACCCTTGATTTCAATTTCGGGATGTGATAGATTATTCCTTGTCGCCAATGAGCGATGACAAAATACGAGAAAAGCTAACAGGTTTCGATAAAAAACTTCTTGACTCGTAAACAACGAACGTGATAAGATGTAAAGCGTTCGACAAAAAATGCTCTTTGAAAACTGAACAGCGAAAGCGTTGATGAGTCTATCATTAATGATTTGCCAGCTTTGAACCAGATACAAACTTTATTGGAGAGTTTGATCCTGGCTCAGGACGAACGCTGGCGGCGTGCCTAATACATGCAAGTCGAGCGAGTCTCTTCGGAGGCTAGCGGCGGACGGGTGAGTAACACGTAGGCAACCTGCCCGTAAGACTGG
>NZ_RHHP01000005.1 GCF_003710815.1 Brevibacillus centrosporus | reverse complement strand
TTTTCTGACTTGAACTTTGAGGCTTTTCGGTGGCCTTTCTGGTCTCGGTTGCTTGGGGCTCACTTTAAACTTTTCCAACCCCAAAGCATTGCCACGAGACGTAACAGAAGCCGCTATCCGTTTGCTGGTTGCTCTGCTGATGCTGAATGTACTCTTTACTTCGCTTGCCTTAATGATGTACGAATTACGTACCTCTTTGGCAGCGTTCGTTTTCAAGTTATCCGCAGCTCGATTGATTGCACGATAGAGGACGACTGGTGTTTTTTTTCGGTACTCACCAAGCCTCTGTTCTACTTCCTGCAGCTTGCTAGCATCCAGCGTTATCATGAACCGTTCGCTCGCAATGCAATGGTATAGGAAACATCGTCTTCTTGGACGACTGCAACCCGGTACTGTTTCCCATCCATGATAAGCCAGCTATCAACTGCAGGGCGCTGAGGGAAATCCTCGCGTTTGGCGTAGAACAGGATTTCTGCGTCATGGATTCCATCGTCCGGGTTAGCAGTATTCGCTTTACGATGAAGTAATTCATGGTTGTCGATAACAATGACCATCTGCCTGTTTTCGATGAGATGTGTCTCACCGAACTCATTGGGGTTAAAAAAAACAGCCGCGTCAATCGCTAGCTGATCCTTGAAATTCATATTTATCCCCTCTACTCAGATGGAGTTTTGTCTTTGCTTCGTGGTGTCTTTTCCGTCGCTTCGATCACTTCGAGTCCAACCAGTCGTTCAGCCTCTTCTTTTTTTAGAGTGGGCAATTCTTCGCCCATTTTGTAATCCTTGCCGTTATGGCGTACTGTACCCTTTGTAACGATGAATGCCATTACTGTATGCCTCCTTTTATAGCACCTTTGCTACAGCCCACCCGTTCACATCTGCAGGAATCGGGAACGGCCTTGAGAGCATTTGCAGATAGCGTGCAGCTGGCTCTTTTGTGGTCCAAGACTGCGGCGTGATGCGGGCCTTGACATACTGGAATGCCCCGTTGTCACCCATGATCAGATTGGCACCGTATGCAAACTCAAATGGCTTTCCATCAGGTAGCATCGCCAAAGTTCCCGCAGGAACAACATCGGTTTCAATTCCATTGTCGTTTGTATAGCTAGCAATCAGGCTGTAAATATGCAAATCAACTTGCTGCAGGTATCCGTGATATGTCACGCCGTCCGGCAATAGTTCTTGATTGAGATTTCCAGCCATAATAACAGCGCTATTGTTGATCTTTGCAAGCTCCAACACTTTAGGGTGGGACATGATTCGTTTGCCCACTTCGTAAGTAGTGAGGATTTTACGTGGCGTTCGTCCGCTTTTTTGCATAACATCCCGCTTGATATTTGCGAGTGTATCCAGAATGTCCGCTGCATCGTTAGAAAAAAGGTCGGTACCAGACAAGGTATAGGTGTTTTCAAAGTCATAGTCCAATTCTTGACTGACTCCCTCACCGATTTGAACAACCTTTCCAGTGAACATCAGGCTTGAACCCATTTCTACCATACGCTGTACGATTGAGTCATTGAGCTCAACCAAGTCTTTCGTCAGTAGCTTTTGTGCCCGGACGTCTGGACTTTCAGGGTTGTACAGGCTCTCACCAGCTTGTCGTACCTTCACGTCATTCGTTGTAATGATTCGCATCGGTTTTACCAGCGCTGGTTTGTATTGCTTGGCGGTAAATCCAGTCCGCAAAATAACTTTTCCCGGCAACAACTCGTTTACATAGGGAGCAATAGGTTTGTGTCCTTTTTTGGTTTGGATTTCGATCTCTTCTTTTTCGAAAATTTCTCCTTCTGTAAAGAATTGATCAAGAATGTACGTGCTTGGTTTTGGGAATGCCTCAACCACGCGGAACAAGTAGGGGAACGAGTAAATATCTCTTGCCATTGTGTAGGTCCTCCTTATTTTACAACTCGTTTTGTAATAATGCCGATCTTACGCAGCGCTGTTTCATGCGTCGCAATGGTATCAGCGCCGCCAAACTTGAGCGCCGCGCGATTGAATTCTCCATCTGTGTAAGCCACAGCGCGCACATCTTTGGACGTAGCGTCTACTTCGACGTCAGCCAAGATTGCATATGGTTCCTCTGAACCGTCTGTTTTGGTAGAATCCACAGGAACCATGATAGGTGTACCTGCGTAAAGATCGGACTCACCTAGTTGAGTGGTCTTTCCAAGTACCATACCTCGAGTAATTACCCCGGAACCGGCTTTGACAACGACAGCAATTGCTGTTGGTGGCTTAACTCCACCAGCGAACAAATCATCAAATTTAACACTTTCGTATGTTGGCATTATTGGCGACCTCCTTTTTTATTGATCAGTTCTGTTGCGTACTGAACCATGTTCTCAATTGCAGCAGCTTCATCTGCGGCCTCATTCGTCTCCTGATTTGCTGGTGGCTGCGAGACAACTTCTGTCACTTTGCTATTCTCAGCGTCTGTTTGTCGGTTTTCGCCTTCTTGCTTTACGCGTTCAGCTGAAGCCTTAATAATTTTCATTGCCACATCGCCAGCAGTCTCTCCGTTTGCGATAGCATCTTTTATAAACGGTGCAGCTCCAGGAGCATCGGCCAATTCATTTAGCGCAGAGATTCGGCTGCGTTCAGCAGTAATAGCCTGTGTCATAATTTCGTTGACCAGGTTGGGGTGTTTTTCTTTCAATTCTTTAAAATCCATGGTTTCTGGTTCCTCCTTTGTATTACATTGGTCAGCCGGGATGTTGTCCAGCTCGAGTGAGTTTAAAATCCCACCTTGCTGCAAGATAGCTGACAAGTCCATCCCTTCAAAGGGAATGGCATTGCTGCCGCCTCCAGCCATTGTCTTTGTCGTCATTTTGCCTTTGATCATCGACCCGATCAGAACATCACGGAGTTTATCAACAACTTGCGGCGGAATTTCTCCACTAATACTGTTCGATACGGAGACAAGAGAGTTTTCCTCATCGAACAGAATACCGTCAGCAAACCCCAACTCAACCGCCTGCTGTGCGTTCATCCATGTTGTTTTGTTCATCAGGTCAAGCAATTCATCCATGCTTCTCCCTGTCTTCAATCGGTATGCATTGGTGATTGCAACGTCCGTACCGTGAAGCATGTTCGTGTTGCTGGAATGAGTATTCTTGTCCCCATCCGTCCACGTTGCAGCATTGTGAATCATCATTTGCGCAGTCGGCGACATCATAATCTCATCAGCAGACATTGCCAGGAATGAGGCAGCACTCGCTGCTACACCTGTGATTTTAGCCGTGACCTTTCCAGGGTACTCTTTCAGGATGGTATAACCTTCAGATCCAGCGAATACCGAACCTCCGCCCGAATTGATATAAAGCTCGACATCATCACCACGCGCTTCATCCAACTCTTTTGATATCTTTGAAGCACTGATATAAGGCATATTTAACCAATCATATAACCAAGTGCTTCCATCCCCGATGACTGGGCCGTTCAGCTTAATTTTTTTTGGCATTTTCTTTTTCACCTCCTTCCGAATCATCTTCTGAATCATCTTCCAAATTTCCGTTATCCCGTTGTTGTGGCGTCACGCTGGTATTACTTGAAAGACCTAAATCCGCCAGGCGTGTTTTTTCATATGCTCGCTGCTCAATGTTTTGTTCCCACGATCCACCTGTTAACTCGGCTGTTTCGCGCTCGGCCGTCGAGAAGTTGTTTTCGATGCGTGTAACCGCAGCGTCAACTTCTTTCGTTGGGTCGAGCAAACCTTGGCTTGGTCCATGCCATTCCGCACGCGTGTAGGCATGAAAAATAGCCGGATCATCAAAGATACCCGGCGCGTCAATGCGTCCTTTCGTGACTGCCTCAACAAACCACTCTTCGTAGATAGGCTGGCAAAATGACTTAGCAAGCCAAGACCTACGCATTTTGTACATCTTCCACGCCTCTAACAGAGCTCCACGACTTGCGGAGTACGAAGACGTGAACTGTTTGGTCAAAATCTCAAAGGGTAGTTCCAGTGCCGCAGCAATCTGCCGGAGCAGTGCATTTACGAATCCCACATAGTCAGGATTTGGTCGTGTAGGATTCGCAAACTGGACTTCCTCTCCCGGGTCAAGGTAGACAATTGCCCCGCGCCCCATCTTGACGTTGCTACCACCCGTTCCTGGAATTGGTTCCTGGTACTGGTTGTCAGTTTCAGGTTCCTCCATCCCGTGCATATAGTCGTCATCTTCGGCAGGCGATTTGACAAAAACGGTGTACATGGCTGCGATAACAGCTGCCATCAACTCAGCTTCGGTATATTGGTCAAGTTGCTTGAGGGATTCAATGATTGGAGAAATAATAGGTATCCCCCGGCGCTGCCCCGGCCTCTCAGCCTCAAATAAGTGGATGACATTAAGTCGTCCGGTGAGTTCTCCGTACTTCTCAACCCTCACCCATTCATGCGGTGATACAGCTACTCGGTCGCTTCCGGGGTGCCTGTTGGAAAAATGATAGGCTACCACCATTCCATCAGCATCAACCTCCACCCCGGACTGAATTCGTTCAGGGTTAAGAAGAGCCTTAGGCTCCGGCGTGTCGCAGCGATCTGCTTCAATGAGGTTGATTCGTAAATCATAAACAGAATGTTTGCGTGGCAGCATGGGCATTAAGGCAAAAACATCACCACTCATGAGCGTTGACAAAAATGCGAGCGACTGCAACTCATAGAAATCATTGAGTCCCGCGGCATCACATCTGGTTGTTTCGGCCCACATCGACCACTCCCTGTAGATGCTGTCTCGCAGCCTCTCTTCATCCTTCTTGCTAAGTTTGAGATACTTTGAGTCAAATGCAGGCTTCAGCCTAAGTCCTGTACCAACTATATTTGTGCGCAGTCCTTTGTGCGCAGCAGCTACGATGTCTGAGCCCATGTGCAAATCTCGCGCCCGCGCACGCAAGCGTTCAAGATTATCGTGGATATCCACATCGGCATCACCTACATCCGTTTGCCACATGACCATGGATTTCTTTGTTTGACTGGCACCGTGCCTGCCGTAACCTTTTCCATAACTAGAAAGCAGGTTTTGAACTGCTTCATGCCTGGCTGCCTCTGTTCGTGCAGCTGCTCTACGCTCTGCCCATTCCGGAAATACCATCCCGATAGCACGATCTAGTTTGTTCATAGGTCAAACGGAGTAATGCTGCGCACTTTTGAACGTCGGCGACCTGTCTCCAGTTCGTCGCAAATGCGCCCATAGTATTTTTTCCGCTCCAGCACTGTACTCATATCAGATCTGGTCAATGATTTCCCAGCAAACGTATAGGACTGCGAAGATGCAAGTGCTCTTTCCGCATCCGACCACAGTTTGTACATGGCTCTCGCTTCTTCAAGCGTCATTCTCGGCATTATCCTTTCACCTCCCTTCTAATGAGCTAGATGCTACTCGAAACGCCTTGTTTTCGGCGTTTCTTACCTACCACAGTTCCACCAGGCGTCACCTTCGGACCATTCGGCTGGCGCTCAATTGGTAGCGATAGATTCGGGCGCAGTATTTCGATCACTGCCCGGTTGTATACGGCAAGGTCAAAAGGCTCATTTCGATCACGGATTTTCTTCCATGTCTTGTACTTCCTTCCCCCAATAGTCTGATAAACAGGAGCTTCAGCAGTTAGGCCAAGGAAATACTCTTCGGTGTAACCCTTGTCCTCGCCTGGAAAGTGACAGTAAAGTGGTCCTGGCTCCTGAACGTTGAGACTGTCGAACACTTTAACCTTGCCGTCATCTACGCCAAGCATCCAGAGTACAGCTCCTTCGAGTTGAGTTTTGGATTTTTTGTAGATGAATGGAACTTGTTTGGCTGTTTTCGGGCTGATACCTTGCCCTTTAATGGCGTAAATGTGCCTGTAATTGCGCGCTCGTGTGAACTCATAAACCTCTTTCGTGAAGTGCCCACCTGAGTCAATACAAGCGCCGATAATTCGGTATTCTCTTCCGTTTTCCCCAAGCCATGAACGACAGAGAAACTCGTCAAGTTGCTTCCAGATTTCTGGCTTATCCAAATTACCGTAAATGCGGTGATATTCGATCCCCCATGATTCTTTTCCAGCCCCCCAGCCCCTGACTTCTATCTCAAAACGGTCGTCTTGGGTATCGACTGCCGCTGTGATTACCTTCACTTCGGCTGGTACATCGTAGGCATATGTTTCTCGACGAGCCGCCAGAGTCTTTTCGTTCACACCTTTCTCCTTGGTTTCCCACGGTTCACCCAATACTGTGTTGACAAAAACTTTCAGCTTGTCGATGCCCTCTCTTTTTGCAACCAAAAAAGCCTTCGCAACCTCGCGCCAATCTGACCACGGGCTGGAAAGCTGATTGATATGAAAACCACGTCGGCTCGAATGTTGTTTACGGGGTATCCACTTTCCCTCGCCACGTTTCCATTCCTTCTCTGAGCCAAGCATTCCACAGTATGCGCAACGGTGATCGGCTTTTGTGACGACAATCTCTCCACTCTCTGAAACATAGTGCTCGTAGACGATCCCGTTCTTAAACCGTAGTGGTTGCAGCTCCCCGCAGTGGGGACACGGTAAACACCACTGCTCCATTGTGCTATCCTCATACAGTTGATAGATCCGTGAGGTTTCTTTTTCAACCGGAGTTGAAACAAAAAGATGCCTGCGCTTGTGGCGGAATGTTTTGGTACGGGCAATGGCAAGAGAGATGGGATCGCCCTCTTTACCTGACGATATGGGAAACCTGTCCACTTCGTCACATAGGACAATTTGTACAGGTCTGGATGACAATCCAGCTGGGGCGTTCGCCCCTACGATCGTTACATACCCGCCAGGGAATGACTTTTCTTCAATCGTGTTACTGCTGTCTCGGGATTTAGCAACCCCGATCTTATTACGTAGCACATCGCTGCTGTTAATCATAGGTGTAAGCCTTTTTTTTGAGTATGCCTGGATCAAATCTTCATTGGGCAAAACGTGCATGATCGGGCATGGCTCTTGATCGATGTACGATCCTGTTACGTTCAAAAGGAATTCCGTTTTTCCGACCTGGGCAGATGCCATAATCGCGACTTCTTCCCAGTTCTCAATTGAGTCCATGATTTCACGCTGGTAAGGCGCCCGGTCGGTCCGCCATGGGCCTGCCTCTGCGCTGCTTTCTGTGGTCAAAACACGATTCATGTCAGCCCATTCGGAGACGGTAAGCCGCCTTTTCGGCTCCCATTGCTTATTTGCCCGGACAAATAGGTCAATCGTCTTGTGGACTACCATGATCTATTTCGCCCCCAATCTTATCTGGGGTATACTTCGCCATAGCAGACAGCGCGGTTTCAATCTCCCGCTGGACGATCGCCTCTACAACCTCGGCCGATTCGTTTTCACACTCTGTTGCAATTCGGCTCGGAACCCCAAGCAGCCTTGACTTTGTTGTCAGGATAAGATCAGACAGCAACCGCTCAACGTCCGCAGCTGCGTGGAGGTTTCCTTTCATTTGCTCCAGCTCCAACTCAGCTTTCTCAGCCTTTGTCTTCTCATGCTGAGTTTTAAAATCGATCAGACGCGGCCTCTGCTCTTCTTCTTTTCCGCCGGAAACATGCTCACAGTACGCCTGAATTGCTTCCCCCAGACTGTACTTGCCTCTGCTTACCTGTTTCAGTACTTTTTCTCTCGTTAATTGGCGTATCCATTGGGGAGTCTTCCCTACAATCGCCGCCAATTCTGACGTCAGTATTTCTTTATCTTGTAACTTCTCTGGTTTCGCCTTTGGTCTCGCCAATTTTCCCACCTCACTTTCTTTTTAAGCATGTATTTTAGTGGTACCGATTTTCAGGTCATCAGATGAAGTCAAAATTAAAAAATGTCATCTCAGGTGATCGGGTTAAGCAAAAGCGAAAGTAAATTTTTTCAAAAAAATCTAGCGCAATTTCGGGCTCACGCGCACCCGCAGGCTTTTAGGTCTCTAGGAGGACCCGTGAATCAACAGAATGAGTGCTTTGCAGTTGCTGGGTACTCGTATATACCCTCGCCTTAAACGTTGTTTAAATCGTGATTAGTTAACAGCGTCTTGAGTCTTAGAATCAATGCCCGCCTTAGACATGACCTCCTTCACATCAGTTCCTGTTACTTCGATGACGTCCACATTGCCACTCATTTGAATGAACTGTTGATCGCGTCCATGAGTCATAAAGAACGATACGCCATCCTCATTCTTGGTAGGCTGGAATCCTTTGACGTGATAGCTGGTAATCGCCTTGCCTTGATCGTTGTACTTCACGACAAGAAACTCTCTACTTGTTCCACACCCCGATAGGATCAGCACCAGTAGCAAAAAGAGTAGTATGGATTTGTTCATGCTATATCCTCTCCACCTTCACATCAGGTCCGAAGCTGTACACCAATGGACTGCTTCTCATGGCATTGGCTTCTGCTTGTACCAATGCCAATAGCGCGGTCGACTTAGCCTGCATTAACGTACAGAACATCTTTTCATCTTCGATACCATTACCTGTGTTCGATACCTCTTTGATGCTCAGATTGATTTCTTCAAGATGACTTACAATCTGCTCTACCGGATTATTCATAGCGCCTCATTCCTCCCACTCCTCTATCAAATAAAAAAATCACTCTACTACGAGTGACAGTGTCGCGAGTATATTTCTTTAATCTTTTCTTTAATCTTTTCTTTAGGCATCGCGCTCTAATGAAGGAAAAAGTTTGACTGTCCGCGGATTAGAGTACAGTACTGTCCTCTACGTAGAGTACAGAACTGTCCGCGGATTAGAGTACAGTCGCGACTATCCTCTAATTAGAGTACAGTGGGCTTTGAAGCCTTGATACATAAGGCTTTTATACGGTGACTGTCCGCTAATTAGAGTACAGTCGTTTTTTTCGTAGAGGATAAATCTCAATCATGTTGAAATTTGTAAAATAAAGGAGGTGAGTCAATATGCCAGATAAACTTAAACCCGGACAACCAGCACCTGAATCGGGACAATACAAAGTAGTCGGTCCTAGAGGAGGAGACAAAGGACGAGAGGTAACCTCAACTAAAGATAAACCCCTACCTCCGACCCAAAATCCAGGAGAACGATACATCCTCGCTGATAAAACAAAGCACAAAGGTGATAAGTAACATTTTCTTTGAGAACCACCCTGGCCGGTGGTTCTTTTTTTGCAAAAGAAAAAGCACCGCGTGGGTGCTTATCTCAGACTGCCTCCTGATTCGATCAAATCAATACCATATGCAGTGATTTTGGCTTGATATGCAGCCCTGTGTAGAATTTTACCTTCAATCAGATTCTTGTCATCAAGGTATTGTATAGCTGTTACGAGCTCGTTATCGGTTTTACCTTCTTTTTCGGTGTTAATTGAAGCAGCGCGACCGCCGTTTTGGAAATGGTAGTCGTACAATTCTTTTAACAAGTCAAGTCTAGCTTGGTTTCTTTGTTCAGGCGTCATGGTTCCACCTCCTTTCACCTACATAATTCGGCAAAAGGAAGTCTTTTCCTGTTACTTTTTGATTAACCTCACTTACTTCGGCGTGAGGCAGCCGCCGTGATCCACTCCTTTGGCCGCTACGGTCGCGGCTGGCCCAGGTAGTCGGGTATGAGCTGCTGCAAGTGTGCGTCGGTCCAAGCAGCAACCAGGAGTGGAGTATTCGTTATCCTATTTTCGGGGGCACCTCTAACCCTCTACTCGTGCCCATGGCTTCGCTTCCCCGGTTTGCTGGCCCGATCGCGAGCGTTCCCTGCTCTCTGCCGTAAAGACGGCACAGACTCACTCGGACTAGGCGCCACTATAACGCCATCATCGTCCACTTCTCGATTAAAGGTCTATAGAAAACATAAAAGCCACCCGAAGGCGGCTCTCGAATCATTTTCTATGCTATAACTATACACCGGGAAAAGTGTCTTGTTCTGTGTAGAGCCTTTGAAATCTCCGCAAATAATCCTAGGCATTTTACTTATTTGGGCGTTGAACACTAGAGACATTTGAAGGAGGTTTTTGAGAACCACCGCCCTGTGCTGCGGGCTGGTGCCCTCTTTGCTCAGATCCACTGGGTTGATGCCCATAGTTCGTACTAGGCTTGTATCCTTCATTCAAGACCTTTCTTTCACTCATTTTGATTCACCCCCTTAGAGTAGTGCTTGATTTCATCCAGCTGCACAAATTCAATATGAGCTATTTGATCTCCAGGGATCCACATGCCTGCTGAACGTTCGACTGGGACCCACTCTCCCGATTCAGATGGGACATAGATTTTCTCAATGAAGATGTCTTTTTCGGTGGGAACGGACGAAGCAAAGGAATTAGCCGAATACCTACCATAGATAACCCCGCCGTCTTTAAGTGTCACTATCAGCCAAGACGGCTTATCCATAATATAATCCCAAGCAGTAGGAATCGGATGAATGGTATCAATTTTCAGCTTAGCTTGTATCTTCCTGAACCACTCTTTTCTTGTAGCAAAACCTATCACTCCCCCAATAACGAATGGCGAGATGATTAGGATTGCTATAATAACGAAGGACCACCTATAGGGATGATCAATCCAATAGGTTTCTTTAGTCAAACGGTAAATAAGAGGCCACCAGATAACAAAGTTTACACAACTAAAAAAGAGAAATCTTAGAAATGCGGGTTGATAAACCTTGTCCCGTTGCGGTACGAAAATTCCATATGCGAAGCTCATTGAGAAGCCGGGAATAACCAGCAATATTGTATAAAGGGCCATTTCGAAATTGCTTATTGTCATCAGATCTCCTCCAAGGAGAGTATACAACAAAGAGTGATTTGATGCTATTTTTGATGTTAAAATACCAGTTGCATTCGGTTTTGTTCGGTTACAAGCGGTGGTTGGCGGCTCACCATATGTGCAGAAGGTCAACAGTATCAAAGGATTGCGGTCGGCATCAGTTTTCAAAAGTGGTAAGCGGTTTTATTGTACTTTTACTATTGAAGGGTAGCGACCAAACC
Source organism: Brevibacillus centrosporus (assembly GCF_003710815.1). GTDB lineage: Bacteria > Bacillota > Bacilli > Brevibacillales > Brevibacillaceae > Brevibacillus > Brevibacillus centrosporus. Next base: position 112,861 of record NZ_RHHP01000005.1, on the reverse strand, counting down.
AAGCCGTTGTTAACGAATCGCGAAAGAGAAGTGTTTGAACTCTTGGTCCAAGATAAGACAACCAAAGAGATTGCCGGACAACTCTTCATCAGTGAAAAGACTGTACGCAATCACATTAGCAATGTTATGCAAAAATTAGGTGTAAAAGGTCGATCTCAAGCAGTAGTCGAACTCGTTCGACTTGGTGAACTAGAGATTTGAGCCCAGTCCACCCAGCCTCCCTTTTCTTCCCTAGGTCGGAAGGGAGGGTTTTTTATTTCTGCGGAATGTTTTCATGAAGTGCTGCATCCTTTTGCGTTGGTCTCCTTTTCATGGTCATTGTTACAAAACGCTCCTCCACAAAAAAAGCTCCGGATCCGTGAAAGATCCCGAGCTTTTTGTCCTTACCATCTTAGATAAACGGCGTCCGATGATACGTCTGCTCGAACTTTTCCCGCAGTCCTTTTGCCAGCAAGGTAAAAGAACCGATCGCCCAGACGAACGCCACCAGCGGCGTGAGAAAAATCCAGGTGTAGTTGCTGTATACAAATCCGCGATACGACCCGAGCAGCCCTGCCCATTCATGGGTGATGGAGTGGTACAGCACCGGATCCATCGTCATTTTTGTACCGCCAACGAAGAGATCAAACATTCCTAAGAGTCCCATTAAGGTCATGATCGCCACCATTTCCGTGACGAGGATGATGATGAGCTGCTCTTTTAGATGTGGAACGATATGGCGGAAAATGATTTGCTCCCTGCCCGCTCCCAAGGATGTCGCCGCCAAGACGTACTGCGTCTCCTTGATTTGCTCGGTTTTTTGCCGGATAGAGGAGGCTACGCTCGGCGCTCCCAAAACAGCCACGACTCCAATAAAAAGAGCTACCAGCGTTGACGTCGGCATCAGCGGGTTGATGCTGACGCCTTTGAGCAGGAAATAGACGGGGATGAAGATCGGCATGTAGCTCCAGGCATTTTCAATCGCCAGCCACCAGCGCTGCGGCTTGTCCTGGACACCGATGTACAATCCGATCCCCATGCCGATCACCAAGCGGACTAAAGCTATCGCCAGTGTAACAAATACCGTATAAGGAGCCCCGTGCAGGAGCAGCGTCAGCATGTCGTAGCCCCACTTGTCCGTCCCGAAAGCATGTTCATCTGACGGGGGCAGCGGTGGCGAAATGATGACCGTCTTGCCGCCTACCACTTCATTGCGCAGCTTTTCCTGAAAGTCCAGTTCATAGGGAGCCACGTAAGGCCCGATCACTCCGACAATGAGCAGGAGCAGCACCAGGAAAGCCCCAATCCATAGCGACCAATTCATTCGTTTCTGCATAGAAAAACCTCACTCATGACAATAAGAGTACCGCCTACTTGTAAACGACCGCGCGTTCGAACAGGTACAAGATCACGCGGATCAGGAGATAGACGAGAATGGACAAAAAGATGATGCCTAATAGCCCCATAACAGCTGCGTTAAATTGATACGCTCCGCTTTTGCTGAAAATGAACCGCGTCAGCCCTACTACATTGAGCAGGTATTCGACGATAAACAGGTTGGCTACAGTAATGGCGATTGTTTTTTTCAAGTCAGCCAAGAGAAAGGGCTTAATATTCTTGTACACGTGGTGAATGAGGACATGCCAGACTCCCATCCCTTTTGCCAAGGCCGTCTTGATGTAGTCCTCTCCGCCGATCTGGGTATATTTCAAGCTGATGACTTTCATGAGAAAAATCGTAGGACCAATCGCAAGGAGAGTCATCGGGAACCAGCTGTTGGCAGAATCGCTCGTAGGAGATAAAGTAATAATCCGTATGTTGGTCATCTTGTAAAATCCAATCGCTGCTAGAATCGACACCAAAATCAGAATAAAGTCCGGAATCGTCGCGAACAGATTCATTCCCTTTTGAAGGTGCCGCACGATGCGAAAACGCTGCAAAAACAATCCAAACACGAGACTTGCGACTACGGCGATCAAAACACTGGAAAAGAGCAGTTCAAACGTACTGATGGCGAACGGCACGATGTCCTCGGCTATGCTTCTCTCATTTTCCCCCAAATAATAGGTTCCCAGAGAGCCCCCAGCGATTTGCTGGATCAGATACACCGTGTGCACCACAACATTTTCAGGTGCAAACACAATCTCTTCTTTTACCGTATACAACATGAACGGCCCGCCACAGACGGCAATGACCAGGAAGAACATTCCCAGCAGTTGTTTCACATATGACAAGCATTCATACCCCCTTGCTAATCCAACAATACACTATCTAAAAAAAATCATCCAGACAATCAAAAATATTTTATGTTTTTTTATATTTCAGATAATGAGGCGGGAAAATAGTCAAGAAAAATCCCCTTTCTCCCCAAATAGAAGACTTCTCGAGAGGAAAAGGGGAGGTAGCCTATCCGCGAAATCAACGAATTACGTAAAAAGCTGTCTGTCTTTTTGCCAGGTAGTGCAGCTTGTTGTGGATATAGGAAACGGGCTCTTCCATATAGAGCGAGATTTCCTGATCCCATTCCGGAATGTACTGCCGGATGTTGAACTCCATTGCGTAGCACGTGTTGTTTTGCAGCGCCAAGTCCCCTCGTACCGGTATCTCTTCCTGTCTGTCGTACATCCCGATCAAGGGACCAGCCGCATGACAATGATTGCCGATCGGGTGAGAATAAATCATCGGCTGTATGCCTTCCGCTTTTGCTTGCAGCATGCTCGCAGTGAAAATCTCGTTGCCTGTGCGGCCTTCCACGAAATGTTCTGCCAGGATGTCCTCAAACCGAATGGCTGTACGCATCGCTGCCTGCAAGCCCTCTGGCACTTCCCTCTCACCCGCACGCAGTACGTAAGCCAGCTGCTGTGTGTCAGTCGCAAGCCCCAGATAATGAATGCCAAAATCGATATGCACGATATCCCCTGGTACGATGATGACCTCTTCCAAGCGATCACCGCCTTTTCTCACGACATCCACCGTTGGGTAAAAGGATGTGAGAATCCCCAAATCGCTGACCCGCTGCCGGATCCAGTCCACTACATCGTTCGTTGTCGTAATTCCGGGGTGTATCACTTTATTCGAGAGAGCTTCTTGTGCGAGGCATCTTGCTGTTTCTGCGATCGTCGGATAAGCGATCAGCTCTTCCTCACTCCGGATCTGCAGCCAGTCGAGTGCAACGCTCTGTGCACTGACTACGTTGGCCGCAAACTTACTGCCTACTGCGTCGATCAGCTTCTCATAGAAAGTATGAGTAAGTCCATCGCAAAAGCTGTAATGGCTGGATGTATTCACACCGATCTGTCTCGGGCTTCTCTCCCGAATGATTCGCCCAAGGCACTCCCACTGATCCTCTGGCCCAGGCTTCCATACCCGCTCGTAATAGGGAGCGAAGGCAGGATTGGCATGAAGGACATACCGGCTCACAGTCTTGTCCTGATTTAAAAAGAAAGCAAAAATCGTCAGTCGGCGCGAGCTGTCAACAGCCGCAGGGAACAAGGTTTCCATGATAGGGTCCTCATGGTATTCCCTGCCGATGATGACCCATAAGTCCAACTGATGCTTGTCCATGATTGCAGGCAGGAGCCTCTCCAGTCTGTGTTTGAGCCACCGATCCTTTGTCCGTCCACGCTCTTTTAAGGAAAGGATTGTACCGCAAAAATCAAAATCTTCCACTGTTACATCCCCCTCATCCAGATGCCTTTCTTCATTTTCTAACGATTTATGAGTATCACGATAAAGCATAAGAAAGAGGGTCGTCAATCATTCGAAGCCAAGCTTTGCGGTGGAGCCTTAGTTGCACTTATACTGGATAAGAACCTTATAAATTCTTACTGCATAAAAAATAGACGGTCTCAGCCGTCTCTTAGTCTATTACCACCATCTGAATTTCCATCCGTCCCATATCATGAAGATCCAAAGGTGCGGATAAAGCTGTCCCCGATATTCCTTGTATATCATCCTGAAACAAGAAAAGCGGCGGGGTAATATCAACGGTTACTCCTCGATTGGAGAGGATTGTACTCGCATTTCCTGAAATCATATTGCTCAATTCGGATATGGCACTTTTGCTCATCTCATCCATTTCCTGAATAGGGAAGCCACCCATCATGGCAGACACAATGCGCAAAGCCAATTCTTCCTGCAGTCCGAAAAAGACTGTTCCTTGCAGCTGACCCGTCATTCCGATCCGTATCCAGGTATGATTCTCCGGATAAATCCACTCCTTTTCAGCCATTTCCCCACGAGATATGCCTACATTGCAAACTTGCTGAATCACGGACGTTGCAGATTCTAGGAATGGATCCAAAAAGTCATGGTCTTTCATTTAAGCAATCTTCCTTTCCCGGGCAATTGTCTTTCTATAAGCCTTATCATAATGTCGATTTTTGGCAGAAGCAAGCCATTCAACAAAACTTTATAGGAATTTGGTCCCTCCAGCATGGAATGCTCGGAAAAAGCTCCTCTACTTTGGCCTCATGCAGACTAGTAAAAATGTAGGAGCATGTTCGCAAATCCAGTACCTCTACCCCAACTTCGTGACTGCTCAACTGCCACATCGGCAGGCGAAGCCGCTTAAACATAAATACGGTATCCCCAAACGCCAGGCACTCCTGAATGCAACGTTCTGGAGGATAGCTTTCATCGTCTTCCAGCAAATGGATCGGCTCAAGCCCAAATTGCTGAATCAAATGCAGGCGATCCAACATTTGTTCTTCTATTTTGGCATTCACCGTTCTTCTGGGAGAAAGCAACGGATACTCCCTACTCACATATTCCCATTTTATCCCGTGGTAAAACATACTTTTTCCTCCAAAAATGAAAACACCCAGGTATAGCAGGAACATACGCTACCCCGGGCGCCTCCTTACCGCTTTTTGCCTTGCACCAGTACTTCCGCTCGGGCTTCGCGACCCAGAGCATCTTTTGCTTGAAGAGAAAGCTTGTGTTTGCCGTCGAGAACCTGATCCACGATAATCCGGAATTCGCCCCGATCATTGATGTCTGCTTGCAGCTTTCGATCGCCGTAAGTGCCTGTCAAGGAAACACTGCCCGTCCCTGTCGCTTTCCCATGAATGGCAACGGTATCACCCGACTTTGCTTCTACCTGCTTTTGGGCGATGGATACGGTAGGAGCTGCGCTTGCTCTCGCCTGATACGTAAAACGCTGCTCTCCTTGATTCAAGACAACTGACCCCGCGTTGGCATCTACATATCCGTAAACGACCAAAGCGCTCTGGTTGCCTGCTCCATCCTTCCCTTCTATGAGTATCCGGTTTTCTCCTTGCTTGAGTGCCAGTGTCTGCGCCACATTCTTTTGGACTGGCTTTTCCAGTTGATCTTCCTCAAAGCTTGAGATGATTTGCCCATTCAGACTGACCTGACCTTTGTAGGTTTGATCCCGGTACATGAAGCGGATCGGTATCATGACCTGCTTGGCATTGGCATCGAAAACGACATCCTCTGTCCCGTCATTCTGGAATTGCAGCAGTGGGGCTGTCGTGTCCACGATCACTCTTTGCGTAAACTGACGTGTGTTGCCGTACATATCCTGTACGCTGTAGGCCACGTAATTTAGTCCTTCCGGCAAGTGCAGGATGGTCTCAAATGCGCCATCTGCCTCCACCTTCACGGGCGCTTTGTTGATCGAGAGACGAACACGATCGAGCATATCTTCATTGGTTACCTTTCCGCGAATCGCTACATCTGCCTGCTTTGATATTTTCACGTAGGCAAACAAATCATCCGGGAACTCTACAAATGGCGGTATGGTATCGCTTTTTCCATTGATATCCACGACACTCACATTACCGGCAAAATCGTAGGCTACCACGCTCATTCGCTTATCCGGCTGATTGACAATCGTACTGCTGACACTGCTCGAATACGGGCCACCCGCCTTTTTCCCGTTCACATAGAGCAGATAGCCCTGAACGTCTTTGTCTCGACTGCTCCACTGGACGCGATTCCCTGAGAGCGATGCCGAGATGACTGGCGGCTTGGTGTCCACTCGCACGGGCAGTGTGAGCGTTTGCCAATTGGCATTGCGCGCGTCAATTTTGGCTTTGATGACGAACTGATAGGCACCGTCGGGGACCTTTTCGTAGATTCCTTTTTCCGGTGAAAAGGCTTTGCCATCCCAGCTCCATTCTTCCCGCTCTGTATAGTAGTAGGGTGTTCCCAGCTTGGACTGATCAAATTTGCTGATCCGCTCGACACGGGTCAGCGGACGAACCAGCTTTCCGTTTGCATCTGTGACATCAACGACTACCTGGCGTGCATTTCGCAAAAACGTGATCGAGGGAGCTGCCACATCGTAATGGCCATCCCCGTTTGGAGAAAAGGCGACCTTCGTCGGATCGATTTGTACACTGCCTTCTTCCCCTACCCCTGTCACACCCAGATAATCCCGATACTTCCACTTGTCATTCTGCTTGTCATGGAACCACGTCGTCTTGATTCCAGTCCGCTTTTCCTGACTGCCTGCCTCCCACATCGCTGCATCCATGATCCGCGGCTCATCCCATTTTCCGTAAAACCCGTAATAAGGAACGCGCAGCTTCGGCAGATCCTTGTCGTCAGGCTGAAAGGAAATATAGCCTTCTGCGAATTGATTTCGCGCAGCGCTCTTCGGAATTTGCAGCGTCACCTTTACCTCCGCCTTGCTGCCGGGAGCGACCGTTACCTGCTGTTTGGAAAAGCTCAGCTGTGCGCCGTCCATGGCGGTTTCCGTCAGCAGATTCACGCCATTTCGGCGCATGTCCGTCAGCACCCCAAACTCATCCTGAAGCTGATAAGTAACCGGGTTTTTCCCAAACTTGTTATCCACAAACAAGGAGAACGAAGTCGTCTCTCCCACCTCTCCCAAGGAGACCCCCGCTTTTCCTTTCCGGTCTACAACGATGACAGGTGTTTGGATCGCCTTGGCGATTTGCATCAGACCGGCTCCTTGGACACGCGGACTGTACGGCAGTTTTTTCTGCTGCTTCTCTGCAAAGACAGAAACGGCTTGCTGTGGGTCAATAATGGGCTCCGCCGTGTTCATCGCAGCTGCCTTCAACGTCTCAACCAGCTGGCGTCCGGAAAGTGCACGACCTTGCTTCTGGTAGGCTTCTTTCAGAAGAGCCATGCCCCCCGCGACATGCGGCGTTGCCATGGACGTTCCGCTTTTTACCGCGTACTCCGATTCTCGTACCGTCGATAAAATTCCTCCACCAGGAGCGGAAATCTCTGGCTTGAACTGCAGGTCAGGAGTAGGCCCCCAGGAAGTAAACGCCGATACCGTCCCACCATCCGGATAAGGCATGGGGTTTTGCGCGTACTGACCGTCAAAGCTGATGGTTACCTTTTTGCCCTTTTTCAGTGCCTGAGCTAGCTGTTCGCCCATCTGTTTTAAAATGGACACGGCAGGAACCTGCTTCAAATGCTCCGCACTGATGAGCAGAGGTCCTGGTTCGTTATTGTAAATGACAGCTCCGACTGCACCAGCTTCACTCGCGAGACGAAGCTTCTCATCAAAGGAGATATCTCCGCGCTCCAGAAGCACGACTTTTCCTTTGACAGAGACGTTGTAGTCCTCTCTTTTGCCTTTTCCCATATAAACCAGCGGATACGGCTTCAACAGGGCGGAAACCGGAGTGATTACCGCACCGTTTCCCACGTGTCCATGCAAGTACACAACGCGCGCAAGTCCCGGCACGCCTTGTACCTGGAAGCTGTACCCAGCCAGCGTCGTCGCATTGACGGAGGCTACCGATAATGCGTCTGGCGCAAGTCCTGGCGAGCCGATCATCGCTACATCAGGGTTTGTCTCCCGTACCTTGTCACTCCCGAAATAGGCGTCATTCCCCGCTGCTGCAACGACGATGACACCGTTGTCTACCGCCCGCTTGACCGCGTACTGCTCCGTATTCGCTTCATCCACGTAGCCTGCTGAGGAACCTAGGCTCAGGTTGATTACATCTGCTTTTTTCGTGATCGAATCGTTGATTGCAAACAAAATCGACTCGCTTAGCCCCGGTACTTCTCCTTGATAATTGGAAAAGACCTTTTGGCTCAAAATCTGTGCCTCAGGAGCGACCCCCTTCAGCTTTCCGTTGGCTGCAATAATTCCCGACACATGTACGCCGTGCTGCGATTCACTTACATCCTCGGTCGTCTGATTCCGGTCTGCCCAGTTGAAGCCTCGCAGGACCTTTTGTGTCGAGCCAGATTTTTGCTGGGCCAGACGTTTATCCCGTGGGGCCGGCATGTCTGGATGTGCGGAATTGACCCCCGTATCAATCACAGAGACAAGCATTCCTTCCCCCTTCACCCCTGCCGTCTCCCACGCTTTCGGGGCTTCAATCATGTCCAAGGTTGAATTCGAAGCAGACGATACCTGCTCGCCTAAAAACGAATGACTCATTCGCGACCATTCATCTGCCGATGCCCACTTCTCCTGTTGGATCGCTGCTGACAACGTTCCTGTATATGGCAGCCAGTCGGTTTTGCTTAAATCGTGTATGACCTGATCGTACAAAGCCGTTGAGGCATCTGCAGAATCTGCCTGTACGGACCGGATGTCCCATGCGGTAGGAGGAAGCAAAAGCAACGCCAACCCTAAGCTGATCATCTGTTTTTTCATCGTTTGCCCCCTTTTGGAAAAGCTTCCATTGTCTTTAAGTTTTCACTGGGAACCGCTCAGGTATTCCCTCAAGTGAAAATGTGTAGTTGACAAACCTAAGGGACAAGCATATATTTAATTACATTAACTTTTCTACATGCGAAATATTCACGATAGGAAATGTAGAATAAATGAGGAGCTGAGGCTATGCAACAAGATCTCACATTGGCCATGGAGCGCCTTCAAGAGGCTGTTCGATCCACCATGCGTGTGCTGGGTCCACAGCTGTCCGAGCCTATCTTTGGTCTGACTGGTCCCCAATTTTACATTTTGCATCAGCTTGATCAAAAAGGGAAATGTACGGTCGGTGAGCTGGCAGAATCCATGGCAGTCAAGCCCAGTGCCATCACTGCTATGATTGATCGTTTGGATAAGCATGAATTCGTCGTTCGTGATCGAGATGAAAACGATCGGCGTGTCGTTCATATTCGACTCACGGCATCTGGCATCGAGACACTGAATCAAGTCAAAGCGCACAGGCTGGAAATCCTGCAGCACTACCTGTCTCATCTAAGCCCTGAAGAGCTGGAGAGTCTCATTCATGTCTTTGAAAAGATGGCAAAGGTTGCGCCTCCAGTCAAAAGTGAATAAGTAACCTGTTTGTTTCTGTCCATTCCCTCCGTCCACACAACAAGAAGCGTTTCAACAAGTCTAGGAGTGATCGAAATTGGAAGAACAAATGAAAAATCGAGGACTACTAATAGCAGGTTTACTCGTAGCGATGCTCTTCGCGGCATTGGACGGAACCATCGTCGGTACGGCGATGCCGCGAATCGTAGGTGAACTCGGCGGATTAGGTGTCATGACGTGGTTGACCACTGCGTACATGCTGAGCTCTACAACCGTCGTCCCCATTGCAGGGAAACTGGCCGACCTGCTTGGGCGAAAATCCGTCTACGTGACAGGCTTGATTACTTTCATGGTCGGCTCGATGCTGTGCGGCATGGCCGAAACGATGAACCAGCTGATCTTCTTCCGCGCCCTGCAAGGGATTGGCGGCGGGATCATGATGCCGATGGCCATGATCATCATCGGGGATATTTTCACAGGTCAACAGCGTGCGAAATGGCAGGGCGTGTTTGGTGCCATCTACGGTCTATCCTCCATCGTTGGCCCACAAATCGGTGGATGGATTGTCGATTCCCTGAACTGGCGTTGGGTTTTTTACATCAACCTGCCTGTTGGGATTATCGCCACCATTTTGATTTCCATTGCTTTGAAAAGCTTTAAAGCCACAGGTCCTGTGAAAATAGACATTTGGGGCATGTTTACCATGATCGCCGGTGTCGTCAGCCTGCTATTGGGGCTTACTTTCGGAGGAAAAGATTATCCGTGGGGCTCCTGGCAAATCCTCTCGTTGTTCGGCTCGGCAATCGTCTTTTTGACCATCTTCCTGGTGATCGAATCCAGAGTCAGCGAGCCTATTTTGCCGCTGCGACTCTTTCAAAGCAAGACGTTCTCTTTGCTGTCCGGCATCGGCTTCCTGATGTCCGTCGGTATGTTCGGCGCAATCATGTTTGTCCCTTTGTTTATGCAGGGTGTGATCGGGATTAGCGCCTCCGAATCAGGTACCGTTATGATTCCGATGATGCTGTCGATGATGCTGACCAGTATTTTTGGCGGGCGTCTGGTCCATAAGCTCGGTTTGCGTACCCAGATGCTGATCGGTATGCTGACGATGAGCGCCGGCTTCTGGCTCCTTTCCGGCATGAGTCTGGATACAACGAAGCTGAGTGCAATGTGCTACATGGTAGTGCTCGGTCTTGGCATGGGTCTCGTAATGCCGCTGATCACGATCGCTTTGCAGGAATCGTTCCCCAAATCAGAGCTGGGTGTCGTTACATCCTCCAGCCAGTTCTTCCGCCAGATCGGTGGGACTTTTGGGATGACGATTCTCGGAGCCGTGATGAATGTTCAGTCCAGTGGTCTTTTGCAGACCAAGCTCGTTCCGTTTCTGGAAAAGCTGCCTCCCCAGTCTCATGAAATGGTGCAGCAGATGGAGGGCATGATCGCTACCAATCCACAGGGACTCTACTCGATGATGTACAGCCCTGAGACACTGGCGCAGATCCCCGCCGCTATTGGCGATACACTGCTGCCGATTCTGAAGTCTTCCATGGTGGACTCTCTGCACTACGTCTTCCTGTACGGATTGCTCTTTGTCCTGATCGGTGCGGTCTTGACCTTTTTCCTAGGAAAGATCACGATCAGCAAGCCTGTCAAAGACGAAGAGGATAAAGAAGCGGCAGCCTAAACCAAAACAAAAGCCAGTAGCCCTCAAAAGGCTGCTGGCTTTTATTCATGCCTGTTACCCCCCCATTTTTGTCCCCATTTTTCCATCTCTTTTAAAGCTGCCTGAAAGTCGCTTCCCTTTTCCGTTAACGTTTGGTTGTCTTTTCTCGCATCCTGCTGCCCCATGATTGCTCCCCCATAACTAACAAAAGGTTAGTAAGTCAATGGGGTTGGATAATATCCAAAATCTTTGCCTTCTTACATTATGTAATGACGTATTTTATACTGTCAATCAATGACAATCCCTGGTACCCTTCTTCAGCAAAACGAAGCGGTGTCCAGCAGAAAGAAGGCGAATGATATCATGTCTCGGGTTTAGTGCAGCCCTCGTCCTTGTTACCCCTATTGGTATCGCCATTTCCAATTCGATGGGCTGACGTGTCATCTTTCTTTTTCTGGCGATTCTCGGCGCAGTTCTTTTGCTAGTTCTGATCCGCTTGCTTCCGACCATGGAAGGACCCCCTGTTCCTTTCCGTTCCCAGCTTCAGCTCCTCCTGCATCCCGTACTTCTCCTGACCTTTTCCTTCACCCTTTTTCGGAAATCAGGAATTTCGATGATGAACACCTATGTCAGCCCGTATCTTTTCCAAGTCCTCCACTACAGCATCTCGGAAACAGGCCTTCTCATGCTCGTCTTAGGCCTGATCGGGGTACTTGGCGCAAGACTAGGGGGTCATGCCGCAGATAAATGGGGGACACGACGGATCATTCTGGTCGCCTTTTCCAAGCAAAAGCAGGCTCAGATCGTTTCCGGCTAATCGCTCTTCTGCTACCGCTATAAGAAAACCTCTATCGAGGTCATCTCATGGAGGAGCGACCGCGATTTATCGGAAGGTTATTCATGCTGAATCAGGTAGATGGCTCACGTCGTTTATACTTTCTGATTCAGTAAGAAAACCTCTATCGAGGCCTGTTCGAGGAGGAGCGACCGCGTTTTAGCGGAAAGTTTCCATGCGCTCCGGAATTCATAAGCATTACGCTTATAAATTCCTATACGTTAACAAAAAGCGTGCAACCCTTTATCCGGATTGCACGCTTTTTTGATCACGCGATTACGAGAAGAAGAATTTCTTCACAGCGTGTTTGGTTGTTTCTTTGTTCATGTGAGCGATCGACGTTGTGAGCGGAATGCCTTTCGGGCAAGCCTGTACGCAGTTTTGCGAGTTACCGCAATCACCGATACCGCCATCTTCCATCAAAGCTTCCAGACGCTCATGTCTGTTCATTTTACCAGTTGGATGCTCGTTGAACAGGCGAACTTGAGAAATCGCGAAAGGACCGATAAATTCGGATTTCGCATTTACGTTCGGGCAAGCTTCCAGACATACACCGCAAGTCATGCATTTGGACAGCTCATACGCCCATTGACGATCAACCTCGGGCATACGTGGACCAGGACCGAGGTCATGTGTACCATCGATTGGGATCCATGCTTTTACACGTTTCAGTGCGTCGAACATACGGCTGCGGTCAACGGACAGGTCACGTTGTACCGGGAATGTGCTCATAGGTTCGAGACGAATCGGCTGTTCGAGTTTATCGATCAACGCAGAGCAAGCTTGGCGTGGTCTTCCGTTGATGACCATCGAGCACGCACCACATACTTCTTCCAGGCAGTTCGATTCCCAGTTTACCGGAGCCGTTTTTTGGCCTTGTGCAGTCAAAGGATTACGCTGAATTTCCATTAGCGCGCCAATGACGTTCATGTTCGGACGGTAAGGAATTTTGAACTCTTCCTTGTACGGAGTGCTGTCAGGGCTATCTTGACGAGTAATAATCAGATGTACTAATTTTTCTGCCATGATCAGTTACCTCCTATCTATTAATGCTTTGTCGTATAGTCACGCTTACGTGGCGCGATCAGGGAAACGTCGATTTCTTCGTAGTAGATTTCTGGCGCAGTTGTTTCTGCATTGAACTTCGCCATAGTAGTCTTCATGAAGTTCTCGTCATCACGCTCAGGGAAATCTGGCTTGTAGTGAGCGCCACGGCTCTCGTCACGCTTGAGCGCACCGATCGTGATCGCACGGGACAGAACCAGCATGTTCCACAGGTGACGGGTAAACGCTGCACCCGAGTTGCTGAATTTGTTTGTATCGTTGATGTTGATATTTTTGTAGCGTTCCATCAGCTCTTGGATTTTATCGTCTGTTCTTTGCAGACGATCGTTGTAACGTACAACAGTTACGTTGTCCGTCATCCACTCACCCAGCTCTTTATGGATCAAGTAAGCATTTTCGGTACCATCCATTTTCAGGATGCTATCGTATTTCGCTTGCTCTTTGTTGGTGAAGCCATCGAAGAGTGTAGAGGACAGATCGTCTGCGGACTGCTTCAGACCTTCGATGTACTCGATTGCTTTTGGACCTGCTACCATACCGCCGAAGATCGCGGACAGGAGGGAGTTTGCACCCAGACGGTTCGCACCGTGTTGGGAATAATCGCACTCACCTGCTGCGAACAAGCCAGGGATGTTAGTCATTTGGTTGTAATCTACCCACATACCGCCCATGGAGTAGTGAACAGCAGGGAAGATTTTCATTGGAACTTTGCGCGGGTCATCCCCTACGAATTTCTCGTAGATCTCGATGATTCCGCCCAATTTAACATCGAGCTCTTTTGGATCTTTGTGAGACAGGTCGAGGTAAACAGTGTTTTCGCCGTTTACGCCCAGCTTCATGTCTACGCACACGCTGAAGATTTCACGTGTTGCGATGTCACGAGGTACCAGGTTACCGTACGCTGGATATTTTTCCTCCAGGAAGTACCAAGGTTTACCGTCTTTATATGTCCATACGCGTCCACCTTCACCACGAGCAGACTCAGACATCAGGCGGAGCTTGTCATCGCCTGGGATCGCTGTCGGGTGAATCTGGATCATTTCGCCGTTCGCGTAGATTACGCCTTGTTGGTAAGCTGCAGATGCTGCTGTACCTGTGTTGATGATTGAGTTGGTCGATTTACCGAAGATGATACCAGGTCCGCCAGTCGCCAGGATAACGGCATCCGCGCGGAAGGATTGAATTTCGCCGGAACGCATGTTTTGCGCCGTGATCCCTTTACAGGTACCGGTATCGTCCAAAACAGCTCCGAGGAAATCCCAATATTCATACTTGGTAACCAGACCTTCTGCTTCGTAGCGACGTACTTGCTCATCCAAAGCATACAAGAGCTGTTGACCAGTGGTTGCACCAGCAAATGCTGTACGGTGGTGCTGCGTTCCCCCGAAACGACGGAAGTCCAAGAGACCCTCAGGTGTACGGTTGAACATAACACCCATGCGGTCCAGCATGTAGATGATACCAGGTGCTGCGTCACACATCGCTTTAACTGGCGGTTGGTTCGCCAGGAAGTCGCCGCCGTAAACGGTGTCGTCGAAGTGAATCCAGGTGGAGTCGCCTTCCCCTTTGGTGTTTACCGCGCCGTTAATTCCGCCTTGGGCACAAACAGAGTGAGACCGTTTCACCGGAACCAGGGAGAAAAGCTGGACGGGAACGCCTTTTTCTGCTGCTTTGATGGTAGCCATCAAGCCGGCCAAACCACCACCGACAATGATTAGTTTACCTTTTGCCATAATGAAGTCCCCCTATCCCTATACAATGAAAGCTGACATCGCACGCAAGCCGATGTAAGTCACAACTACGAATACGATCAATGTGAAGTAAGTAGCGATACGTTGGGAACGTGGTCCAACTGTAATACCCCAGTGAACCAGGAACGACCAGATACCGTTAGAGAAGTGGAAAACAGTGCTGATGATACCGATGGCGTAGAACACGATCATTGCAGGGCTGCTGAAAATGTTCGCCATCATATCGAAGTCTACGGTTGCTCCCATTGCTTTAGCAATGCGGGTTTCCCATACGTGCCAAACAATGAAAATGAGCGTAATGATGCCTGTTACCCGTTGCCACAGGAACATTTGGTTCCGGAAGTAACCGAAGTTCCCTACATTTTGCTTTGCCTGGAAAGCAATGTAGATACCGTAAATCGCGTGAAACAGGATCGGGATGTAGATGAAAACGAATTCAACTACAAGAAGAATTGGAACGGATTCAATCGCGCCGACCGTAGTGTTGAAGGCTTCCGCTCCCCGGGTTGCTTGATAGTTTGCTGTCAAGTGAAACAGCAGGAACAGCCCGATTGGAAATAATCCGAGTAGTGAGTGTAGCTTGTGACTGAGAAAGCTATTGCCTTTCGCCATACTATGGTCCCCCTTTCAATGTATGTAACGCTCTTTTGATAGACCTTTCCCCCATATCCTAACCCATTGGATCATCCATTAGACATGACATAGTTCTCTCCACCACAATGTCTATATGCGTCGAAATGTGTCAGAACACGAAAAAAAGTTGGGCAAAACTTTGACCAAAACAATTGTACTCCTGTACTCGGGGAGCGTCAAGACAGTTAATAGACTAAATCCATTGATAGATCATACTTTTCTATCGGCGTTATTTTCCTATTATTCTGTCATAACAATTACAGGTTCCTCATAATCTAGTACAGACAGGAGGGAAGCAGAATGAAAGAGACGGATCAACTGTCCGCTTTACTGCCGCAAAAGTCTATCGCATATGCCGAACGCATGAACATGCCCTATCTCGGCTATCACGTCTTGCGAGAAGCACTCACCCACACCATGCTCGGTGAAAGCGAAAGCCCTATCCTTTATTGGCTCGGAAAAGACATTGGTGGGAAGATTCCCATCGAATCGGCAAACGGGATTGTTATGCCCTTCATTCGGCTAGGCTTGGGGCAGCTCGACTTGTTGGAAGAGTCGGAATCACGCATTCTCTTCAAGCTCTCTCACGCTATCTTCCCCTATATGTCTGAGCAGCGAAAAAGCCGTGCTCTTTCGCTAGAATGCGGTATCGTCGCAGGGGCGGTCGAACAGTGGAGAGGAAAGGAAACGACTGCTCAGCTCTTGCTCGAAGGCGAGACTGAAATACGCATTGAGGCATCCCATTAAAATCCTCGGTGGGATCAAATATGGGAAACCCCTCTTCCCAGGCAGGGAAGAGGGGAGTATAGCCGCATCGCCGAATTCAAATGCCTACAGTCCGTGTACGACAGCGGTTTCTGCCACGTCCAGTCCGTAAGCTGAGTGCAGGCTGCGAACAGCAAGCTCTGTCAAATGAGCTGGAATCACGCATGAAACCTTGATATCAGAAGTGGATACCATTTTAATAGAAATTTCTTGTTCAGCCAAAACGCGGAACATTTCAGCTGCAACCCCTGGATTGTTGATCATGCCGGAGCCGACGATCGATACTTTCGTCAAGCCTTCTTCATGATCCACCTTTTCAAAGCCTAGCGTTTGCTGATGGGCTTCCAGGGTATCCAGCGCCTTCTTCAAATCATCGGATGCGCACGTAAACGAGATGTTCGTAACAGCTGCATCATAGGAGCTTTGAATAATAATGTCTACATTGACTTGATGATCTGCCAGTGTATTGAAAAGGCGAGAGAGAGTCCCTACTTTCGCAGGCATCCCGACAACCGTAATTTTCGCAACATCTTCATCGTGTGCGACTCCACTTACCACTCTTCCTGTCTCCATGTTGGCAACCTCCTCTACGTACGTACCATCTTCAGCGGTAAAGCTGGAGCGGACCACCAGCCGTACCTTGTATTTTTTTGCGGCTTCTACTGAACGCGGATGCAGCACACCAGCTCCAAGATTCGCCAGCTCCAGCATCTCGTCATAGGAAATGCTGTCGAGCTTGCTGGCTGCCGGAACGACGCGTGGATCAGCCGTGTACACACCGGACACGTCTGTAAAAATCTCGCATTTCTCAGCATTCAAGCTGGCTGCCAAAGCCACTGCCGACGTATCCGAACCACCGCGGCCGAGCGTAGTGATCTCGCCCTCTTCACTGAGGCCCTGAAAGCCTGCCACGATAACGACGCGGCCACGCCCCAGCTCCGACTGAATGCGCGCGGCATCAATTTGCTGGATTCGCGCCCTCCCGTGGATCGACTCCGTGGTGATACCGGCCTGCCAGCCAGTCAGCGAAATGGCATCGTAGCCTTTCGTATGCAATGCCATCGACAAAAGCGCGATAGATACCTGCTCCCCCGTGGTCAACAGCATATCCATTTCCCGCTCTGACGGGTAAGACGTAATTTGCTTGGCCATATCCACCAAGACATCTGTGGATTTTCCCATGGCAGAGACTACCACAACGATATCGTGTCCCTCTTCTTTATAGCTGATAATCCGGTCCGCTACTCGCAAAATACGCTCAATGGTACCAACGGAGGTGCCTCCGTATTTCTGCACGATCAACCCCATGCTGGCTTCTCTCCCTTTTCCTATTCTCTCGTTTCCTATATGGTTTCGTATGGTTTCTATTTTTCTCAATGCGTAATATTACATTTACGCCATTTCCTGACATTTTCCCGTTCAGATCAGGCAGACTATTCATGAAGTTAAGACATTCGTAATTAGTAAAAAAGACACCGACGAGGATTGCACCTGCCGCTGTCTATTGTTTCGACATCCCGGTTCCTCCCTTCCAATACACGCGGACAGCAAAGCATGACAAAACCATTCATCATGACTCACACTGACACACCGTGAGATAGCTCTCCATCTGGCAACTGGTGATTGCGCAGATGACAGTCCTGCATTTGTTCAATGCAGACCCAGCATGGAGAGAGGCGGGTCCATCTCCACACTTCGGCGAATTCCCCTTTTCCATACCCTTCACAGATTCCCGATCTCAGGGAGGTACTCTTGGTTTTCGCGCCTCTACCTCACTCCATAATGGAAGTGAGGCTTACTATTCTGTTTGAATCGCATTATATCATGCGAATGAGTGAGGTTCAATTCCTTTTTGTCAGCCTATTACGATTCCAGCTTGCGCAAATGCGAAATGATCTCTTTTGCGAGCTTGTCGCCAATCCCCAGCTGCCTGAAGTCTTCTACCGTAGCTTCCCTCATTTTTTTCAAGGAGCCAAAGTGAGTAAACAGCAGCTTGCGGCGCTTTTCCCCGATTCCCGGGATTTCGTCGAGCTGCGAGGAAAGCATCGTTTTCGAACGAGACTGACGATGAAACGTAATGGCAAACCGGTGCACCTCGTCTTGTACGCGCTGCAGCAGGTAAAACTCATAGCTGTCCCGCTTGAGCTCAACCGGTTCAGGTGGATCACCGAACATCAGCTGTGCGGTTTTGTGCTTTTCATCCTTGGCGAGACCACAAACGGGGATGTACAGGCCCAGTTCATTTTCCAGCACGTCCATAGCCGCGCTTATTTGGCCCTTTCCGCCGTCGATCACGATCAGGTCAGGCATATGACCATCTTCCTTTAAAAGGCGCGAGTAACGGCGTCTGATGACCTCACGCATGGAGCCGTAATCATCCGGACCCTCTACCGTTTTGATTTTAAACTTGCGATATTCCCTTTTATCGGGTCGCCCGTCTGTAAAGACAACCATCGCAGACACTGGCTCTGTCCCTTGAATATTCGAGTTGTCAAACGCCTCAATCCGGTTTGGTGTGCCAATCCCGAGAATATGACCCAGGTTGTGGACAGCCTGAATCGTACGAGCATCATCCTTGGACATCAGCGCAAATTTCTCCTGAAGGGCAATCCGCGCATTTTCCGACGCCATTTGCACGAGCTCGCGCTTTTTGCTGCGCTTCGGTGCGTGGACTTTGACACCTAGCCATTCCGCCAGCAGATCCGGGTCACTGCTCTCCGGAAGCAAAATCTCTTTTGGCAAGGCATTTTGCTTGTCGTAGTAAAATTGGCTGACGTACGACATGAAGTCCTCTGCCTCGTCTCCATAATAAGGAAAGGAAGTCGTATCCCGCTCGATCATCTTGCCCTGACGCATGTAAAAGACCTGTACGCACATCCAGCCTTTTTCTACTGCATAGCCGATGATATCCCGATCCACTGTATCCATCATGGTGACCTTTTGTTTTTCCATCACCGCATCGATGCTGATGATCTGATCGCGGAATTCCTTTGCTCGCTCGAACTCCATGTTTTCGGCAGCCTGATGCATTTTTCCGGTCAGCTGCTGCTTCATTTCCTCATGCCCGCCATCGAGAAACTTGCTGATTTCCTCTACAAGCCGTTGGTTTTCTTCTTCTGCGACGTCCTGAATACAGGGCGCGAGACATTGCCCCATATGATAGTACAGGCACACCTGCTTTGGAATCGTCCGGCATTTGCGCAGTGGATAGAGCCGATCCAGCAGCTTTTTCACTTCGGAGGCTGCCCCGGCATTCGGGTATGGGCCAAAATAACGCGCTTTGTCCTTGATGACCTTGCGTGTGATTTCCAGCCGCGGCTGCTTTTCATTCGTAATTTTAATGTATGGATAAGTCTTGTCGTCCCGCAGCATGACGTTATAACGCGGGTTATGCTGTTTGATCAGGTTACACTCCAGGACCAAAGCCTCAATAGCCGAGGAGACGACAATATATTCAAAATCGACGATCTCGCTGACCAGAAGCTGCGTCTTCCCGTCGTGGCTACCGGTGAAATACGAACGGACGCGGTTTTTCAGGACCTTTGCCTTCCCGACGTAAATAATCTCACCGCTCTTGTTTTTCATCAGGTAGCAGCCTGGCTTTTCCGGAAGTACAGCCAGTTTATCTTTCAAGGAGCTGTTCAAGGCTGCTCCCTCCTTTTATCTTTCAATAGGAGAACACCCGGCTATGTGGCTGGGTGGAACACCCGGCTATGTGGCTGGGTGGAACACCCGGCTATGTGGCTGGGTGGAACACCCGGCCTCAGCGACCAGATGCAGATGGCTTTTCCAACACGTACAATTCGTCCTCCAGCGACGCAAACCGCTCTTGCAAAAGCTTTCTTGCGTCCTGCACACCCAGATTATAGAGAATGGGACCTAGCTGCTTCCAAAAAAAGTCGATCATCTCTTCCGTCTCCAGATTCCCCAGCTCTTCTCCACGCTGCTCGTGGAAAAAGCGCTGCACCTGATGGACGAGGTATTCTTTTTGTTCCCGGGACATTTTTTCCGCCATAGGCCGTTTGCGCACCCTTCCTCTATAACTCACGAAATAGGAATATACGTTCTTTCTCCATGTTACCACGGATCGTAGATGAAAAAAACTGCCGCCCTTTTGGTAAGAGCGACAGTTTTCTGGCTGTCTGATGATCTTAATGCTTGCGGCCACCCAGATACGCTTCTTTGACACGCTCGTCGTTCAAGAGCGATTCAGCCGTTCCGTCGAGTACGATCTGACCTGCTTCTAGCACGTACCCGTAATCCGCGATTTTCAACGCCTGCTTGACGTTTTGCTCCACGATGAGAACCGTCGTGCCTTCCGCATTGATCTGCTTGATTACTTTAAAAATATCCGATACGACAATGGGAGCGAGGCCCATAGAAGGCTCGTCCAGCAAAAGCAGCTTCGGACGGGACATCAATGCACGGGCAATCGCCAGCATCTGCTGCTGCCCTCCCGACATCGTACCACCAAGCTGAGACAAACGTTCCCGCAAAATCGGGAACCAATTCATCATCTTTTCCATATCGTCTTTGATGCCTTGTGCATCGTTGCGCTGGAAAGCACCCATCTCCAGGTTTTCCAGCACCGTCATTTTCCCGAGAATTTGACGGCCTTCCGGGACAAGCGCCAAACCTGCTTTCACGATCTGGTGCGGCTTGGAACCGTCAATCTTCTGCCCGCAAAACACGATGCCCCCGCTTTGCGGCTTTAGCTGCCCTGCAATGGTTCTCATCGTCGTTGTTTTGCCGGCACCGTTTGCACCGATCAGGGAAACGATTTTTCCCTCCGGCACTTCCAGAGAAATTCCCCGGATCGCTTTGATCTGCCCGTAGGAAGTCGTCAGGTTTTGAATACTCAGCATGCTTATTCCTCCTCCTTGCCGAGGTAGGCTTCAATGACGTCCGGATTGTTCTGCACCTCTTCAGGTGTACCATCGGCGATCTTCACACCGAAGTTGATGCAGACGACTTTATCGCACAGAGTCATGACCAGACCCATATCATGCTCAACCAAAAGCACGGTAATGCCGCTGTCGCGAATTTTGCGCACGAGCTCCGTCAAGGACTTCGTTTCACTTTCGATCATCCCTGCGGCTGGTTCGTCCAGTAAAAGCAGCTTTGGCTCAGTAGCTAGCGCGCGAGCAATTTCCAAGCGGCGCTGCTGTCCGTAAGCCAGCGTATCGGAACGAACGTCTCGCACGTCAGACAGCCCAACAAATTCGAGCAAAGCCTCTGCTTTTTTCTCGACTTCGCGCTCTTCCCTTCGTTGGCTTGGAGTGCGGAGCAGCGCTGCCCAGAAGCCAGCCTTCATCCGGGAATGGCAGCCGATCTTGACATTATCAAGCGCACTTAAATGACCAAACAGGCGAATATTCTGAAACGTCCGGGCGACGCCCATTTCTGTAATTTTGTTTGGGGCAACCCCGTTTAGCTCCTGCCCTGCAAACGAGAAGGTCCCCGTCGTCGGTGCAAAAATACCCGTTGCCATGTTAAAAATCGTCGTTTTCCCCGCTCCGTTCGGGCCGATCAAGCCGACGATCTCGCCTTCCTTCACACCAAAGGAAACGTCACGCAGGGCTGTGATCCCACCGAAGCTTTTTCCTACTTTCTTCAGTTCTAGCAGCACGTCACATTCCCTCCTTCGCTTCATTTCCCGCCTTGCCTTTGCGGCGGAGGAAAAGCTTTTGGAACGTATCGGCACCGATCAAGCCGTGCGGTCTAAATGCCATTACCCCTACCATGATCAAGCCGTACATCAGCATCTTGTACTCCGCCAAGCCACGCAGCACCTCTGGCAGAGCCGTCAGCACAAGCGCACCAAACAGAGGACCCCAAACAACTTCGCTTCCTCCGATAACGGCATAGGACAAAATCTCTACGACTTTGTGATAGTTAAAGTCGTCAGGTGTAATCGTCGTCGTGATGTGCGCATACAGACCGCCGCAAATCCCTGCCAGCACAGAGCCGATGATAAAGGCGAGCATTTTGTAATACGCAACCTGCAGCCCCATCGCACGAGCAGCTGTTTCGTCCGCTTTGATCGCTTCAAAGGCACGGCCCAGACGCGAGCGGTTCAGACGCAAAGTCAGGAACAGCACAACAGCGAACAGGAGCACCATAAACACGAATGTCGTCAATGACTTCATCTGAATGACGGAAATACCCAGCGATTGCGCTTTCAGCCCTATCGCTTTTTCGAAATCATATAAATAGTTCCCGATGGACTGCAGACCAGTAAGTCCCAGTGCACCGTTCGTAATTTTCATGTTCAGCAAAATAACGCGAATGACTTCACCAAACCCAAGCGTAGCGATCGCCAGATACAAGCCGTGGAGCTTCAAAGTCGGGGCTCCGATCAGCAAAGCGACGATCCCCGCAGCCAGTCCTCCAATGATGATCGCGATAAACAGCGGCACGTCCGCTTGCTTGGACAAAATACTCGCCGTAAAAGCACCAATGCTCATAAACCCTGCATGTCCCAACGAGAGCTGGCCGGTCGAGAGCGTGATATAGATACTAATCGCAAGAATGCTGTTTAGCAAAATAAATGTGAATACTTGTAAATTGTACGGATTCAATATATCCATCTCGTGTGCACCTCCTTTACGCTTTTCGTCCGAATAGTCCTTCCGGTTTCAACAGCAAAATGACGATAATCAAACCGAATGCCACTGCATCCCGGTACGAGGAATCTCCGTACGCTACCGTGAACACCTCGATCACCCCGAGTAGTACGCCGCATACCATCGCACCAGGAATGCTGCCGACACCACCCAGAATCAATACGGCCAGTCCTTTAAATCCAAGAGTCATCCCCATGGTTGGAATCAAAGCAGAATATGCCATCCCGATCAAAATACCCGCTACGCCCCCAAGAGCAGAAGCCAGCATGACGGTAACGATGATGACCATGTTCGTATTGATCCCCAGGATATTGGCGGTATCGGTATTTTCCGCTGTGGCCCGGATCGCTTTTCCCATTTTGGTCTTTTGAATCCAGAAGTGGAGGACAAACATCAGAATCAGTGCAATAGCGAGAATAATAAGATCCACACTGCGTATTTGGATGACGCCTAAATCAAACGTCTTGTCACCGAATGATTGCGGAAACGCACGAGAGTCTGCACCAAAGATTTTGTGCATCGCCTCTTCCACGAGAATCGCAAAACCAATGGTACTGATCAAGGACGCCAAGTGAGGAACGTTCTTTTTGCGCAAGGGACGCAAAGCTGTATATTCCAAAATAAGTCCCAGAATCGCAGATATGACGATCGACGCAACCAGCGCTACTCCAAGCGGCATCTGCATGCTCGTCATCAAGACGAGTCCGACCAGCGAGCCAAAAATAAAGATCTGTCCATGCGCCATGTTAATGATGCCCAAGACACCGAAAATGAGCGTATAGCCCAAAGCAATCAACGAATAGGTACTACCAACTGTCAAGCCATTGACTAATTGCTGCCAAAACAACTGCCTCACCTCACTGTAAAGTGGTTCTATCACCTTCGAGACGCACGCCTAAAGTCCTGGTCAGACCGCTGGAGCGCGGAAAGTTATTCTGGCTGGATCAGCAAGTAAAAGATCGGCGTTTATACTTACTGATCCAGTTAGAAAACTTGGCCCCGCCATATTAGACGGAGCCCCTTCTTACTGGTAGGACATGCGCTTGGCAGATGACGAACGTAGTTTACTTCCTCGTTTGTTGAAAGAAGAGCCCGGGAGTCCCCGGGCAGCATCCCTTATTCAAAAGGAACGAATTTACCATCCTTTGCTACTACAACAACGGCATCTCCAATTGGGTTGCGTTTTTCGTCAAAGGACAATTTGCCGGATACACCGGTAAAGTCTTTCAGCTGAGCCAGTTGGTTACGCAATTCTTCACGCTCAGCTTTGCCAGCACCCAGGAGGGATTGGGACATGATGTACAGAGAGTCGTAAGCTTGAGCAGCGAATTGGTCAGGCTTCTTGTTGTATTTTGCTTCGAATGCTTTTACGAAGGCTTGTACTTTGTCATCTTGTTTTTCTGGGCTGAAAGGTGTTGCTACGATCAAACCGTCAGCTGCAGGACCTGCTATTTCAAATACTTTCGGGTTGTTGAAGCCGTTACCGCCCAGGATCGTTGCTGTGATACCCAGTTCGCGAGCTTTTTTCACTACCATGGAGCCTTCTTTGTACAGGGCGGATACCAAAAGCGCATCCGGGTTGGTTTGCTTCAGCTTGGTCAGCTGAGCGGAGAAGTCAACATCGCCGTTGGAGAAAGTAGCTTCGCCAGTGATCTCCAGACCCATTTTTTCAGCAGTAGCTTTCATCACTTTGTAGCCGTTTACGGAGAAGTCATCGTTTGATGCATAGATCAATGCTACTTTCTTGATGCCTTTTTTCTCCACAGCAGCTTTCATCGCGGTTGGAATCGCGATGGACTCAGGCAAGGAGTTGCGGAATACGTATTCACCGATATCGTTAATGCCTTCAGAAGTGTTGGAGATACCAAAGATCGGAACTTCCGCTTCGTTCGCAACTGGACCTGCCGCGAACATTTCACCGGATAGAGTAGGCCCGATGATCGCTACCACATTATCCTGATTTATCAGTTTATTTACAGCGTTAATTGCCCCTTCTTTTTCTCCGCCAGAATCTTCAAACTTTAATTCCATCTTGAGTTTGCCTTTGTTCGCTTCGTTCAACTCGCCCAAAGCCAACTCCAGACCTGCTTTTTGTGCTTCGCCGTACGCTGCACCCGAACCGGACAAGAACCCAACCACACCGATTTGTGCTGTAACTTCTCCACCGGCACCTTCTGCTGCTGGAGTCTGTGCTGGTGTGGAACCTCCGTTTGCTGCTGGTGCTGCACTATTTCCGCTAGAACATCCTACCATCAATACGGCACCCAATGAAATCGTCGCCAGTGACTTGAGTAAGCTGAACCCTTTCATCATGAAAAGCCTCCCTTAATTTTTATAAATCTTTCTAAAAAAATTGAATATATGAATTTTAATCAATGTATTACGAAAACGCAATCAATTTTCTCTCTTTAAACTTTGTTTTTTGACAAACGATCGCTCAGAATTTTTATGCTCTTGTTAAAAATCCAATCCTTTCGGCGATGTCGATTCAGGCCAGAAAGCTAGTGGCCTCATGGGTTTTCCCCTACCGAATCGACCGCCATACTTCCGTTTAATCACACGAAAAAACGGCACCCTCGAAGGATGCCGTTCCCTACCTGTCAACAGGTATTTTTTTACAGATGTTTGCCAACGGTTGCCATCAAAGCTTCTTTTGGTTGGAAGCCGATGACTTTGTCAACAGGTTGACCGTCTTTGAAAACGATCAGGGTTGGGATGGACATTACGCCAAAGCGTCCAGCGGAGCCTGGGTTGTCATCCACGTTTACTTTTACGATTTTGAGCTGGGAGCCCACTTCGCTGTCGATTTGCTCCAAAACAGGAGCGATCATTTTGCAAGGGCCGCACCAAGGTGCCCAGAAGTCAACCAGGACAGTACCGCCTTGCTCTACTTCCTGGGAAAAGTTTTGGTCCGTTCCATTTACAATTGCCATGAGTAATTACCCCCTAGAATTCAATTACGGAAAAAGGTTCCACACGCACAGTATATCATCCAATCCTGAAAATGACTACGGCGCCGAGCACTTTGGACGCACTTCACGCTTTAGTCTATCCACTCTTATGCTGCTCTCATTCATCGTGTGAAACACAGGGGCATGGACAAGGAAAAAAGCGCCCGCTATTTACGGACGCTTTTGTTCTATAAGTCAGGCTGGACTACACCAATACCTTTTTGAATTCGGCTGTCAGAAGGGGAACGACTTCGAACAGATCGCCTACGATCCCGTAATCGGCCACTTGGAAAATCGGCGCTTCCGGATCCTTGTTGATCGCGACGATGACCTTCGAGCTGGACATCCCAGCCAAGTGTTGAATGGCTCCGGAGATGCCGCACGCGATGTACAGGTCAGGAGTAACGACTTTCCCTGTTTGACCGATTTGCATGGAGTAATCGCAGTAGTCAGCATCGCACGCACCACGGGATGCGCCGACCGCTGCACCCAGTACATCCGCCAGCTCATTCAGCGTGTTGAAGCCTTCCGCACTCTTCACGCCACGACCACCGGAAATGATCACTTTGGCCTCGGAAAGATCCACTTTGCCACTGGTTTTGCGTACGACTTCCTTCACGATAGAACGCAGATCCTTGATTTCCAGCTCCACAGGAACCACCGTTGCCGTTTTGGAAGCGTCTGCTGCGCCAATAGCGATATTGTTTGGTCGTATAGTAACGAAAGTTGTTCCATCAACAAATTTACGTTGTTGAAAAGCTTTTCCTGCGTAGATCGGACGAACGAATACCTCTCCTGCTTCCAGGCTTGTTACGTCGGAAACCAGACCGTATCCGAGACGAGCAGCTACGCGCGGTGCTACATCGCGTCCGATGGCCGTGTGACCGAGGACAATCGCATCCGGATTTGCCAGCTCAATCAGTTGAACCAGTGCTTGCGTAAAGGCATCTGGTGTATATTGTGCAAGTGCACTGTGGTCAGCTGTATAAACGGTGCTTGCACCATGCTGTCCGAGAGTCGCTGCGAGTCCTGCTGCATTTGAGCCAAAAACAGCTGCTGTCACTTCACCGCCGTCTGCCAATGTAGAAGCGGCAGCCAAAGCTTCCAGCGACACGTTGCGAAGTTGTCCGTCACGAACTTCTGCCAATACCAGTACTTTTTTCATGGATATCCTCTCCTTCTCGCTTAGATCACTTTCGCTTCGCTGCGCAACAATTGCACCAGTTCTGACGCCTGAGCCGCCAGTTCACCAGAGAGAATTCGTCCTGCTTGCTTTTTCGGTGGCAGCGTTTGATCCACGATCTCTGTTTTTGCTTTGACAGCAGCTACATCCAGCCCCAGATCATCTGCAGACAGGCGATCCAAAGGTTTTTTCTTCGCTTTCATGATCCCTGGAAGGGAAGGATAGCGCGGTTCGTTCAGACCTTGCTGTGCCGTGATCAGTACTGGCAGGCTCGTTTCTACTACTTCGAGGTCGCCTTCCACGTCTCGTTCTACACGCACGGCTGTGCCGTTCACTTCCAATTTCACGACAGTGGACACATGGTTGATTCCCAGCTCTTCCGCCAGACGAGGCCCGCCTTGTCCCGCGCCAGAGTCTACCGCCATCTGTCCGCCGATGATGATGTCATAGCCGACCTTTTGTGCGACAGCTGCCAGCACTTTTGCTGTCGTGAACTCATCACCGAAGAGCTCCTCGTCGTCTACGAGAACGGCTTTATCTGCACCCATCGCCAAAGCAGTACGCAGTGAGCTCTCCGCGCGATCTGGGCCGATGCTGATGACAGTTACTTCGCCGCCGTGCTCTTCTTTCAGCTTGATTGCCTCTTCTACTGCGTACTCATCGTACGGGTTGATGATAAACTCTACACCATCTTCGGAAATTTTTCCGTTTTGGATAACGATTTTTTCTTCGGTATCAAAGGTTTGCTTCATCACAACCAAGATATTCATTTCGTTGCCCTCCCTCGAAATGGTATTGCAGAAATGACCTCTTTAGCGGTCAGCGAAATTCGGTTTGCGTTTTTCTAAAAAGGCACCTACGCCTTCTTTTACATCTTCGGAGGTGAATGCTTCGCCAAACAGGGTTGCTTCTTTTGCCAAACCTTCTGACAAAGGAAGATCCACTGCGCCTTGGACGGCAGCAAGCGCCAGCTTTAAGGTAACTGCGCTCTTCGTCGCGATCGTTGCAGCCAGCTTTTTAGCTTCCTCCAGCAGCTGCTCTGCCGGATATACCGCTTCCACAAGACCGATGCGATGAGCTTCCTCGCCACCTATCATTTCGGAAGTGAGGATCAGCTGTGTCGCTTTCCCGCGACCGACCAGACGTGGCAAGCGCTGCGTACCTCCGTATCCAGGAATCAATCCCAGATTCAACTCAGGCAATCCAAGCTTGGCTTCTGGTGCAGCCAGTCGAATGTGGCAGGCCATCGCCAGCTCCAGCCCTCCGCCCAGGCATGCTCCATTAATAGCGGCAATGATCGGCTTCGGGAATTTCTCCATACGGTCAAACAGCGCTTGGCCATTTTTCGCCATTGCTTCGGCATCGGCCGGCAGCAGCTCAGTAAATTCCTTGATATCTGCTCCTGCAACGAAAAAACGTCCTTCCCCGGTCACAACGATTGCTTTGATCTCGGTATCTTTCTCCCATTGATCCAGCAGTTCACCAAGCTGTGCCAGCACAGGCTTGCCTAATGCATTGGCAGGCGGGTTGGTGATCGTAGCTACAGCTACACGATCGACGATCTGCACATTCCAACGCGAATCCATTTCTCTCCCCCCAAGCTCTATCTTAAGTAAGTTTCTATTGGAGTTCTTTCGTTTCTGAGCGATCGCTCAGTATCGCATTCTTATTGTATCAAAGGTGTCACTTCAAAAAAAGCTTTTTCTTTCATCATTTTCCTTTCAAACCGTACAGGAAGAGGTTATGAACGGAATCCGTATAAGAGACCAGGTCGTACTTGCACTGCTTCATCACCCAAGACGTCGTGACTTCATCCAGCGTACCAAAAATCATTTTCCGCGCTACCCGCACATCCAGGTCTGGGTTCAAAATGCCTTTGTCGATCCCTTCACAAAGCACTTCGTCGATCAGGTCGAAGTACTGCTTCATGACATTCCCGATCCCTTCGCTGATGACAGGATTGGACTGGCGCAGCTCGATTTGCGTCACTTTCGCAAACTCATGATCCAATGAAAGCTGGCTAAAGTGAGCATGAACGAGTACATATAATTTTTGCTCGATGGATGATGCCTCTGCGATGTGTCTCCGGTTTGTT
The DNA here is from genome assembly GCF_003710815.1 of Brevibacillus centrosporus. Taxonomy (GTDB): domain Bacteria; phylum Bacillota; class Bacilli; order Brevibacillales; family Brevibacillaceae; genus Brevibacillus; species Brevibacillus centrosporus. Next base: position 84,086 of record NZ_RHHP01000005.1, on the reverse strand, counting down.
TCAACAAAATGACCCATCTTTTCGTTGAACAGAGAAATCAAAATATCATCCTTGTTTTCAAAATAGAGGTAGATCGTGCCGTCCGCTACCTTCGCCTCTTTTGCAATCTTGGATACCTGGGCATTATGATAACCCTGACGAGCGATGACACGAACAGCTGCATCAATAATGGCCTGATACTTTTCCCCCGTTTTCTTTGCCATACATACCTCCATCTTTACTAGCACTGACAATAAAATGAATGACCATTCATTCATAATCAGTTTATATCAGCCGATGATTCATGTCAATCATCGCTGGCTGCAATTCCAGAATTGTGTCTACACTTTCCAGCCCGCAATTCGGGGCAGGTCCATCTCCTACCGTTTGTGGGAAACAGACCTGCTTCGTTTTGCTCCTAGCTGGTTTTACTTTCACTGCTCTTTGCTTCTCTTCGCTTTTTATCCTCGTCCTGCAGCTGACGCCGGAGTACCTTGCCTACCATCGTCTTAGGCAGATCAGAACGGAATTCGTATTGCCTCGGGATTTTATAAGCTGCCAGCCGCTCGCGACAATGCTTTTCGATCTCATCCTCGCTCGCCTGCTGGCCTTTCTTGAATACGATGAACGCTTTGACCGTTTCTCCGCGGTACGGGTCGGGAACCCCGATGACAGCTGCCTCCTGAATCATCGGATGCTCGAACAGAACCTCCTCGACTTCTCGTGGATAAATATTGAAGCCGCCTGCGATGATCATGTCCTTTTTGCGATCTACGATGTAGAAATAGCCCTCTTCGTCCATATACCCCATATCGCCTGTCAAAAGCCAGCCATCCTGCAAGATCGCCGCTGTCTCTTCCGGGCGGTTCCAGTAGCCTTTCATCACCTGAGGTCCTTTGACTGCCAGCTCTCCGATTTCCCCTTGTGGCAAAGCTTCTCCGGTAGCGGTATCGACAATCCTGCAGTCGGTATCCGGCCAAGGCAATCCAATACTTCCGGAAATTCGTTTGTCCCAGATCGGATTCGAATGAGTCACTGGCGAGGCTTCGGTCAGTCCGTACCCCTCTACAAGCTTGCCGTGCGTCAGCTCCTCGAATTTGCTCTGCACCTCGAGCGGCAATGGGGCTGATCCGCTCACACAAGCCTCGATGGAGGACAGATCATGATTTTTCAAATCGGGATGATTGATGAGGGCGATGTACATCGTCGGAGCGCCTGGAAACAGGGTAGGCTTTCGCTTGTCGATCATCTCAAATATTTGTTTGACCTCGTATTTGGGCACGAGAATGATCTCTGCTGCGATCGAGATCCCTTTGTTCATCACCGTCGTCATCCCGTACACATGGAAGAGAGGCAGGGCTCCAAGGATTCGTTCCTTGCCCTTTTTTAGCTTGTAGAGCACAGCCTGGCATTGGATGGCATTGGCAATGAGATTGCCATGTGTCAGCATCACGCCTTTGGCTACCCCTGTCGTACCACCGGTATACTGCAAAAGGGCGATGTCTGCCTCTGGGTCAATTTCTGTTTTCACCGGTGTGGTAGCGCTTTCTTTTATAATAGAAAGAAAAGGCTCAACTTCGCTGCCATACGGTATTTGCGGATTGTGTCCTTGTTTCTTTTGGACCAACGGATACAGCATTTTCTTGACGAATGGAAGGAAATCTCCAACGCTCGTTACGATTACTCGTTTCAGTGGAGTGGATGCCTTTACAGAAGAAACGCGCTTGTATAACAAGTCAAGGGTGATGATGGTCTCTGCGCCTGAATCGTTCAGCTGATGGATGAGCTCCCTTTCTGTATAGAGGGGATTGGTCATCACGACAATGGCACCTGCAAACAAGGCACCGTAATAGCTGACGACCGCCTGTGGAGTGTTTGGCAGCATGATGGCAACGCGATCGCCCTTTTTCACTCCACGACGAATGAGTCCGTGGGCGAATTGGTACGACATCTGCAACAGCTCACGATAGGTAATACGCTTTCCCATAAAATAAATCGCATAGTTATCTGGATACTCTGCGGCTGACTGCTCCAAAAAAAACGTCAGTGGAACACGGGGGTATTCCAATGAGGGTGCAGTTTCTGGCGGGTAATTCGCAATCCAAGGCTTGGCATTTGACATGGGCGTTCCCTCCATCCAAAATTGGCCTTGCCTCTCCCGTAAGATCCGCTTTCACAATCTCTTCCTTCTTCTTATTTTATTCGAAAAATAGCTAATTTTACAACTAATTAGCAAATTCGCCTTCCCACGATTTTCTTGCTGTCCCTTCAAAGCGAAAACAGCAAAAAAGGGCTGCCAATCATGCAGCCCTTCTGTTGCTTGAAGGAAGAGATTTATGGGGTCGTTGCGTGGACGATTTGCTGACGCACGCGCTCCCGTTCCGAGCTTGGCACCAAGTGATACCAGCCCAAAATGCCATTGTGCCAAATGCGTTCGTCTTGACCAATTAGGGTGTCCGTATGAATCGCATTCGGTGTCGGATCCCCGTAGGAGATGAGCAGCGAAGCGATCTCCCCTTCTGTCAAATCCGTTTTGACGTGATTGCCCACAATCTCCATCAAAGAAAATGCCTTCGCATACGCCTGCACGCTCGATCCCTTGGAAGCAAGCGCACGGACGATTTCCTGCTGGCGATTGATGCGCTGGTAATCACTGTCCTCTTTGCCAAGATCACTTTTTCGGTAACGCGCGTAGTCGAGCGCCTGCTCCCCAGATAGGGTTTGCAAGCCAGGCTTGATGTCGATAAAGGTGTCATCGCTTGGGTCACTGTATTTCATCCGCTTTTTCACATCGACCGAAACGCCTCCGAGCTCGTCGACGATTTGGCGAAATCCATCAAAATCTACAGACATGTATCGATCGATCTTTACTTGTAAAAATTTCTCCAACGCTTCCTTCACCATTTTGGGACCGCCAAAAGCCATCGCGTGGTTGACTTTATCGTATCCCTTTCCGCCAAGCTCCATATAGCTGTCCCGTGGTATGGATAAGAGATAAGCGCCTTGCTTGGCAGGATGAATTGCGGCCAGCATGATGGTATCTGAGCGAGCACTCTCGCCATCCCTGCTGTCTACCCCGAGCAGCAGCATCAAAAAAGGCTTCATTGGCTCTGTACCTGCCAGAAAATCCCGAGGCGGCAAAGAAGCAGAGGCCTGCGTGCTATTTCCGTTTTTTTCTTCGATAGGGGCATACCATTTTTGTGTCATCTGTTTGTATTGATAGGCTGTGTACGCTACCGCGACGAGCGCTCCTATCAACATGCACGATATCGTGTGAAACGCGATTTTTTTCCAATTCTTCCTCAAAAAAGAAAAGAGCATCATAGCAAAGAGCCTCCCCCTATTCTAGCAAAACCCCCGTCTTTACGAATTCAGACAGGGACTTGCTTTCATTCTTAACAGGAGAGGCTCTCTTTAAACATTTTGGAGTATTCGTTTTTCTTGGTGGATGCTGCTTTTAGTCGCGTTCCACAACCATGGCCATTCCCATTCCGCCGCCAACGCACAGAGCTGCGAGGCCACGTTTTAGCTGACGGCGTTTCATTTCATGGAGCAGTGTAATGACAATACGGCAGCCTGTAGATCCTACAGGGTGGCCGAGCGAGATACCGCTTCCATTTACATTCGTGATTTCGCGCGGGAGCTCCAGCAGCTTTTCTACCGCCAGATACTGGGCAGCAAAAGCTTCATTGACCTCAATCAGCTCGATGTCAGACAAGGAGAGTCCTGCTTTCGCCAGCGCCTTTTTGACAGCGGGTACAGGGCCATACCCCATCAGATCTGGCTCCACGCCTGCCCACGCCCACGATACGATTCGTCCGAGCGGCTCAATCCCGAGCTCTTTTGCTTTTCCTTCCTTCATGAGGATCGCAGCAGATGCCCCGTCATTCAGTCCCGATGCATTGCCTGCTGTCACCGTTCCATCTGCGCGGAAGCCTGGCTTCAGCTTGGCAAGCCCCTCCAGCGATACGTCTCTGCGAGGAAATTCATCTGTGGCCACGAGTGTCTCCTGCCCTTTCTTTTTGACAGGTACAGGGATGATTTCTTCTGCAAACAGACCGTTGTCGATGGCTCGAATCGCATTTTGCTGACTGCGCAGTGCAATCACATCCTGCTCCTCCCGGGTAATGCCGTAGCGATCAACCAATCGCTCTGCCGTTTCGCCCATTAAAATCTGGTGGTGTGGATCGGTCAAGAGATCCCACATGGCATCCGTCATTTCGCCGTGCATCAGGCGTTTTCCCCAGCGAGCGTTTTTCAGCACATAAGGAGCATTGCTCATACTCTCTACGCCACCCGCGATCACGATCTCACTGTCACCGAGCAAAATTTCAGACGCGCCGCTTGCCAGAGCTTGCATGCCGGAAGCGCATTGACGCTGCACCGTAAAGCCCGTCACTTCTTTCCCGAGTCCGGCATCAATCGCGACGACACGGGCGATGTTTGCTTCATCACTTCGTTGAATGCAGTTGCCGAGGATCACTTCATCAATCTGGCTCGCCTGAACTCCCGATTTGTCCAATACTCCCCGAATAACGGTTTCCGCCAGCTTGCGAGCGCTTACATCTTTCAGTACACCACCAAAAGAGCCGATTGGCGTACGCCCAGCAGCGGCAATGACTACTTGCTCCTTCATTGTTTCTCCCTCCATTGCGGCAAAGCTTCCACCAGAGCAGCCTTTGGCAGAAGCTTTCGTATTTTTCTCTATTATCGCACAGATGAGTTACAAGTTCACTTCATCGTGATTTTTCGCAGCAGTAAAGTAACCCACTCGTCACTATGACGCTCTTTTTCCAGTCGATAGCCAGCTTCCTCGTAGGCGGATAACACATGGCTGCGATTCCAATCGACGATTCCGGAGAGAATGACCAAGCCGTCCGGCGCTATATGCTTGTCTACCACTGGCAGCATCGCAATATCCTCGTCTCCTCCGATATTGAGCAAAATAAGGTCTGAGCGCTCTGGAAGCTTCTCCGCTACTTCCGGCAAGAGCGCATCCCCAATCACGACCCGTACAGCCGAATCCGGCAAATGGTTGTTCGTTGCATTGACCAGCACCTGGTATTCGCTCTGCGGATTGATATCGACTGCGTAAACGGGTTGACGAGCTCCGCTTAGAACACAGTACAGGGAGAGAATCCCTGAGCCTGCCCCGATATCCAGCACGTTTTTTTCTGTCAAGGAAAGCTCCTGCAGGAATAGCAGACTGTCCTGCGTCGTTCCATGATAGCCCGTCCCGAAAGCAGCACCCGGATCGATCCAGAGCACATGCTCTGCCCCTTCCAAAGCCTGCGGGTCCGTCCACGTCGGAGCTACCCACCAGCTGCCTATCTTTACCTCGCGAAACTCCTCTTTCCAGGAATCGTTCTCTTCAGGAACCTGTTCTACTTCTTTTAGCGTGACATGGCCATTCCAGCGCTGTATGTAAGCTTGCAATCTCTCTACATGCGCCTCTTCCCCATCCTGCATGGGCTCGAACAAATAGCCGACTGCCGGTCCGTCCGTGTTTTCCGCATAGTCGTAGCCATTTTCCGTCGTCAGCACTTCAATCTGTGGCTCGATCCACCCGAGTGTATAGGGACTCCCCAAAACCTCTGCCACGAACGTATCTTCTGTTTCCCTCTCTACCAGCAAGGTGTATTTCAGCCACATATTTTCCATGATTGCTTTCTCCTTTCCTTGGTGCCATCCCTGCGTAGGCTCCATCTGCTAATGGCGAGGTTCCTACTCTACGTGGTATGATAGTAGAATGGACTATTTTTCCGTTGGGAGGCTTACCATGTTTGGCGAATTCTTTTATCGACGCCGCAAGAACAAAGGACTTCTCGTCACGATGATTGCCCTGATCGTTCTTGGGATCGGCATGTTCGTTATGGGATTCCTCTATATGTTTTCGTAATTTAGCCTATTCATTATACCCTATCAGGTTACAGACGATGTAGAGGAAGCAAGTTTTTACTAGGGTTGCTTTACTTCCCCTTGTTTACTCGATTATACTTGAGAATGTATTTTTCCTGTACGTTTGATATAGAAAGAAGGTTCACTCCATGTCGCGAATTCTCATCTCCGGGTATTACGGATTTAATAATGCCGGAGACGATGTGGTCCTGTACGGCATCATCAGCTCCCTCAAGAGGGAACAACCAAATATTTCCCTGGCGGTTTTGTCCAATCAGCCAGATCGCACAGCGGAACTGTTTGGGATTGAAGCGTATGACCGCTGGAGCTTCGGTACCATCGTCCGCGAGCTGATGCGAAGCGACATGCTGGTGATGGGCGGCGGTACGCTGATGCAAGACGTAACCAGCCCGCGCAGTGTCCTCTACTATTTGGGCATTGTCACGATCGCCAAGCTGCTGGGCAAACCTGTCGTCTTTTACGCGCAAGGTTTTGGTCCGATCCTAAAGCCACTCAGTCGTTCCATGATCAAACGAGTGGTCAACCGGGTAGACGTCATTACCGTGCGTGACTACGAGTCCGGCGAAGACTTCAAATCCTGTGGGGTAGTAAAAGCGCCCATTCATATAACAGCTGACCCAGCTCTGACGATCTCTCCGGAGGATATATCGGACGAGCGCGGCCTTGAGCTTTTGCAAGGCAAGTTTGCAGATCCCGCCAAGCCTCTGGTCGCCATCTCTGTTCGGAACTGGAAGCAGGAGCAGGCTTTCAAAAAGGTCATTGCCAGGGCCGCTGACTGGTTTCTTTTGCGCGGGTGGAACGTCTTGTTTTTACCGATGCATGTTCCCAGCGACCTTGCGCCTTCCCGTGAAATCATGGATCAGATGCAACAGCCTGGTGCCAGACTTCTTGATGAGCCAGTGACCTTCCATGACATCATGTCCGTCTTAAAGCAATGCGATTACGTGGTGGGCATGCGCCTGCATTCGTTGATTCTCGCTTGCATGCTGCGGACCCCTTTTATCGGAATCTCCTACGATCCGAAAATTGATCGGTTTGTCGAGCGCGCCGGTATGCCGAATGCAGGTCATATCACGAAGCTTGCGGAAAATAGCTTGCTTGCCCTCTTGGAAGAGCGTCTAGACCGCATGGATCAGGAAATTGGCGTGGTGACAGAGCACTCGCGCCTGCTCGAAATCGAAGCAGCCAAAAGCAGCGAATTGGTGCTGCAAGCTTTGCGAAAAAACACTGATTCGTAGAAGGGGCTTTGTCCAGCTTTTGGCGCAGGCGAAGCCTCACCTGCGCTTATACTACCTTCCTTGAGAAATTTCCATTTCTACAGGAATAGGATAAGGAGGACTAGCAAATGTCCGTTTCCTCTCAACTATTAATTGGCATGAATCGATTATTCCCTCTCCCCGTTCACCCGTTTAATCTGGCCAACAACGGAGAGATGAGCTATACCGAATGGCAGTTTCAAAAAGGGGACCAGACAATCCAGTTCTTCCTCCCCTTCCACTCCCAGGAGCAAATGTTCCGGGACAAAACAGTACTGGACATCGGCTGCGGCGGTGGTGGGAAAACCTGCTACTACGCCACATATGGTCCGAAAAAAATGATCGGCATCGATATCGTCCCTCACTATGCGGAGGAAGGAAATGCATTTGCCAAAGAAAAAGGGCTCGCAGACGTCGTTTCCTTCATGACAGGCGATGCTGCGCGAATGATCTTCGAGGATAACACCTTTGACACCATCATCATGAATGACGCGATGGAGCATGTGGGAGAGCCGGAGAAAACGTTGGAGGAATGCTTCCGGGTGCTGAAGCCAGGCGGTCATCTCTATATCAACTTCCCGCCTTACTACCATCCGTACGGAGCCCATCTTTCGGATGCGATCGGAATTCCATGGGTACACGCCCTCTTTTCCGAACAAGCATTGATTGATGCCTACAAAGAGCTCGTTCGCGATTTGCCAGACGGTTCTGACCGTATCTCTTTTCGCTTTGACAAACGTCCGGACGGCAGCGATACCATCTCCTATATCAACCGCATGACGATCAAGCGTTTTCGCCGGATCCAGCAAGGTGTCACGCAGCCTGCTGTCTACCAGAAGGAAATTCCTCTGCGCAGCCAGCTACAAGGTCTCGCACAGCTGCCTGGTTTCCGAGAATTCTTTGTCAAAATGGTCGTATGTGTCTATCAAAAGAGGTAATTCCATAAAGAAGCCCGGGTGATTGAAACTCACTCGGGCTTGATTTTACTTCGTTACATGCGTCCCCTTATACAAAACGGGTATGGCCGCCGCTATTAGAATGCTCCCCATAAAAGCGGGGGCGGCATGACCAAGTGATACATAGATTTGTCCTCCAATAATAGGTCCAGCTATTCTGGCTAAAGCCTGAATAGATTGGCTCCCTCCCTGAATCCTTCCTTGCTCACTTGAATCGACAGACTTGGATAGCATCCCATTGAATGAAGGCCCAAAGATCGAATCGCCAAAACCAAAGAGAAACATTCCTGCGATTATAAGCGGATAGAAGGAGCACAAAGCTGATGCTGCAATCAGAATGTAGCCGATCACCTCCGAAACCATTCCCAGAATGGCTATCTGTGCATCACTGCGTTTTTTCAAAAGCTTTGGCATAATGAAACCTTGTGAAATGATGTCTTGGACGCCCAAAATGGAAAATATAAGTCCAATGAGTGCAGGCGCCCAATGGAAAGTATCTATTGTCAATTGGGAGAAAACTGCCTGTAAAGATCCGTTGGGTACCCAAATTAAGAATGCGGAGACCAGCAGCCTTTTTACGTTTCTAACGGAAAGTACGTTGACAAGCTGTGTGAATGGATTCAGTCTGACAAAGGTAATCTTTTTCAGTCTACTCTTCTCGTCAAGGCTCTCCGACAAAAAGAAGAATCCAAAAACCACATTTATTAGGGTGATGATCGCACCAAAATACATAGGGGCAGCGTAACCAAACCTGGCAATCAAACCGCCTAGAGCTGGACCAATGGCGGAGCCTACACCTGCTGCCGCACTCATCCACCCAAAGTATTTGGTGCGCTGTTCTCTAGGGGTGATGTCTGCAAAGTATGCGAAGAGAGTGCTGATGCTCCCGCCTGCAATTCCTTCTATGATGCGACCAGCAAATAGTACCCATAGCGCACCTCCTAAGCCAAAAACGAAGTACCCGATTGCGGAGCCCAATAGACATAGTAAGAGCAAGGGACGACGACCAAATCTGTCGCTCAAAGCTCCAAGTCCAGGGGCCGCAAAAAACACGCAGATCGCGTAAACAGAGGTCAGCAGTGTAACAACGATCGCTTGATCTCCCGGATTGTTTATATAAGGCTGCACCAAGAATGGGCCGACGGGTGCTATGATACTGAAGCCAAGCCCGCAAAGAAACACAGACATCAGTCCGAATAGTAACGCCCTTTTATCTATGGCAGTTTCTGTGCTCTGTTCATGATGTGATCGAAATGTAGACACTTACATGCTCCTTTCAAGGTTGCGATTTTCCTTCCTCGGAAACAAAAACATCGTACTCCATTTTTCCTTCCTTGGCAACAAAATAATGCGAATAAAAAAAGACAGCCCGCTCTCCGTAGAGTTGGGCTGCCTGTGTTGTCCTTTTCATTCATCCATTATTCTGACCGAATATTTATACCCAGTTTCTTTATTTCCTCATCCAAATGCCTGCTATATCTTTCTATGAAGCTCAGCATACTGTCAAATTGTTCCTCGGTTACCTGCTCAAATACGGCTTTATCCCGCTCTTGAAACTCTTTGTGCAGGTCCTCATGGATTTTATAAATGACTTTTCCTTGCTCCGTTAGCCTAAAATAAATTTCTTTTTTATTCTCCGGCTTTTGGTAACTTTCGATCAAGCCTTTTTTTATGAGCTTCTGCGTTAATTTACTGATGGCACCGCTAGTCATATAAAGGGACTCCGCAAGCTTTGTCACGTTGGAGTCTACATTTCTTTCAATGTATTCGATGCAATGTACTTCAGAAGGCTTAAAGCCCTTCAGACTGTCTTCCATCTTACTCTTATTCAGCCAAACCATTTTGTTGAATAAGTCCCTGAACTCCATGATGACCAGCTCTTCTTTATTCATGGCTTGTCCTCCCACACGTTGGTACATGAGCAATATGTAAATTGCGTTCAAACGCTCATTCTTTACGGTATATCTTATTATAAGCAACCTGACCTAATAAACCAATCCTGCTTCCACCCCCTAACATTTGCATGCATGCTGCATCATGTTTAGAAACTTGGCTCTACCAAGCCTTTTGCACCCAAAGAGTACAGACCTCACCTTAGTTGCCCTTATCCTGGATAAGAATTCCTCAAATTCTTCCTGTATTAGAAAACTTGGCTGCGCCAAGCCTTATGGCGCAGTCTTAGTTGCACTTATACTGGATAAGAATCTTATAAATTCTTACTGTATAAAAAAAGGTGTCCCTCTATCACTCATCGACAGAAGGACGCCCTTTTTCATTTTACCCTTTATTGAATCTTGGACTGCGTCTGTTTTTTGCGAATGGCATTCATCAAGGTTCGCAGTTTATTGCCTCCAGGCAGCCATTCCAGCTCTTTTTCCTCAATCAGCGGGATGAGCAGCAGCAGACCCAGGTAGATGATCAGACCTACGCCGACTCCTGAAACGGTCTCCAACGCTCCCAGCAAGCGCACCTTTTCTTTGCCAGCAAGCAGCAGCTCAACAGCCTCTGTCGCTCCCCATGCCAGAAGCAGCATGAGATTGGCGACGAGAAGCGGATAGAGCGTATCAAATCGCCAGTTGATCGGCACCGTTACCAGACGGTTGATCGTCCGCATGTTGAGGATGCAGACAAATGCTGTCGCGCACAGCCAGGACAGAGAAAGACCGTCCATGCCCAACAGCGACGTAAAGACGAGAGTCGCAGCTACCTTCACCAACACACCGTAGAGCAAATGGCGTGCCGGGATTTTCTCTTTTCCAATCCCTTGCAAAATGCCGTTGGTCGCGAGAAGGAGGGACAATGGAATCGCACTGATTCCTAGAATAGCCATCGCTCGTGTGCCCTCCATATCACCGTAGAGAGCCAGGTTCGCGCCTTCTGCTACAGCGGTCAAGCCCAGTCCGGCTGGCAGTCCAATCAGCCACGCAAAGCGCAAAGACAGCTTGGTCAAGGTCGTGACACGTTCAGAGTCCTTTTGCCGTACTGCTTCAGCAATGGCGGGAACGATAGAAAGAGCAATCGAGGAGCCGAACAAGCTCGCCATCTGCAATAGAGGACCACCACGGCTATAGATTCCAAACCACGTATCTGCAGTGAGTCCATCCACGTTCCAAATATAACGGAAAATATTAATCGCAAGAAAAGAGTCGGTCAGAGAAAAGATCGGGATCACCAGGGCAGAGATACAGATCGGCCAGGCAATGCGCCACATGGATGCGAAGAAGGCACGATCGTACCACCAATCTACGCGCTTCCACTGAGCACCCGTGAATACTGAATCTTTGCGATTGTGCATCCACATCAGCATGGCCAAGAAACCGAGACTCAAAAACGTACTGATCATCGTACCGAAATTGACACCGGTAATCACTGTGTCGGTATCCTCACCCAGCGAAACGAGATAGAGCGAAGCGACCAGAATAAAGACGACACGCAAGGTCTGCTCGACGATCTGGGACAAGCCGACGTACAGCATCTTTTGATAGCCGTAAAAAAATCCGCGAATGACCGCAATCAGCGGGACGAACAGCAGGGATAAGGATATCGCACGGATCGGCTCGATCAAATGCGGATTTCCCATCATCTTTGCAATCAGAGGAGATGTCACATACAAAATCGCAAACAGAGCGACACCGATAGCTCCCATCATGACCATGCTCCGCGCCAGAATCTGTCCGACGGAGCCTTGCTTGCCCTCTGCCAATGCTTCCGCTATGACTCTGGACAAAGCGACAGGAACACCCGCAGTAGCCAGAATCAGAAAGGTCAGGTAGAGCGGATACACCTCTTGATAGAGTCCGAGACCGTTGTCCCCCACAATTTCCTGAAGTGGAATGCGGTAGAACATCCCGATCACTTTGGACAAAATCCCCGCCACGGCGAGAATTAACGCGCCTGCGAGAAAATGACTTTTTTTCAACATGGGAAACTCCTTTATAGGGGGGGATCCCCCGAATCGACATGAACCCACTCTCTATCCTACTATCATTTACCCTTTCCAGCAAACAGGTATAACGATGGAATTTGGCAGGAATACTGTTGAAACGTAGATTGATCGACTTCTTAGAATCGTCTGCCATGAATAGGAGGGGTAATCATGCCTGTTACCGGATTTTTGATCCGAAACGTTCAGTGGCCACTAATGGAACGACTGAAAGAGAATCGGACACGCCACTACTTGCGAGATTTGCAGAATGCGCAGGGCTTTTCTCAGGAGCAGCTGCTAGATCGACAAAGACAAAAGCTGGGACGCCTGCTGCAGCATGCTGTGCACAAAGTCCCGGCTTACGCGTCGCTTTCCTCTGAGTGGGACACGAGCCGCATTCCTCCTGAGCGTTTTTTACAGCGCATCCCCATCCTCAGCAAAACTCATTTCCGCCTGCATGCGGACGATTACGTAACGAAAGGCGTAAATTCCGCCCAGCTCATCGGAAACCGGACAGGCGGTTCAACCGGAGAGCCCACTCGCTTTTATCTGGACCGCATCGCCGTCGAGCACTACGAAGCGGCTCGCTGGCTTGGACTATCGTGGCACGGCATCCAGATCGGGGATCCTTCTGTGATGATCTGGGGATCCCCCTTGGAGCTGAACCAGCAGCAAGCCAAACGGTATCGCTGGAAGGAACGCTGGCTGAAAAACCGGCTGCTTCTCTCCGCCTACGAACTGGACGAACGCAGGCTGCAGACGCATTTGACGCTCATTCAACGCTTTCGGCCTGCTTATTTATACGGGTATGCCTCTGCTCTTCATATTCTTGCCGAAATGATGCTGAACCGAGGCTGGACGATTGGAATCCCACTAAAGGGCGTCGTTTCAACGGCAGAGAGCCTGCATGAGCATCAGCGAAAAGCAATAGCAGAAGCTTTTCAGGCTCCCATCATCAATGAATACGGAGCCCGTGATGGGGGGATCATCGCCTATCAGTGTCCTGCCGGCAGGATGCACGCCTTCAGTGAGAATTGCTTCCTGGAGGTCGTCGATCCCATCACCCATCTCCCCCTTTATCCAGGGGAATCCGGTGTCTTGCTCGTCACGGATCTGCACAATACGGTCATGCCTCGCCTGCGCTATCAGTTGGGCGATGTCGTCGCGCTTTCCCCAGAATTATGCTCTTGTGGCATCAGCTATCCACTCCTGAACACGATTGACGGAAGAGAAGACGACATGTTTATTTCGCAAAATGGGCAGTATGTCCATGGTCATTATTTCAACCACATCGTGCGCAATTTGGAAAGCTTTCGCACCTTTCAGCTCATCCAGCATGAGCCGCAAAGTCTGAGCCTGAAGCTGGTAAAAGAGCCCAGTCGCTTTCACACCGCTGACGAGGATCGCCTGCTGGCGGGCATTCGGATGGCACTGGGTGAAGTCAGTGTACAGGTAGCGTACGTCGACCAGATTCCACCGACCGGCTCAGGAAAATTTCGTTATGCCATACGTGAATGCCCGCTCAAGAGCGTCCAGCCGCTGGAGTAGAACGTCTGCGTACCTTTTGCAGCAGCTCTGAAACCAAAGGCTCTCGCAGGATCGCGAGCACAGCCAAATACAGCAGCGCTGCAGCCACAATCCCGAGCGGCAGATAGATCCACAGAGGCAACAGGGACAGCCACGGATCTGCCAGCACAATCGCTGCTCCCATTACCAGACAAGCGATCAGCGTCTTGGCGAGCGTTTTCAGGAAGCCGCTTTGCACAGGGACACCTACCGCCTTCCACAGCCAAATAAACAGCAAGACAGCTTGACTGAGGGCTGAAAGGGCATTGGCCAGGGCGATTCCACCGTGCCCCATCCAAGGAATCAAAAGCCAGTTGGCTGCTGCGTACACGCCGATCCCGATCGCTCCGATCAGCACGGGAGTACGCGTGTTTTCCAACGCATAAAACGCTCTTGTAAGCAAATCGCGTGCTGCCAGAAAATAAAGCCCGAGGCCATAGAACGGCAGCGCCCACGCTGTCAAAGCGACGGAGTACTCATCAAAAGCGCCACGTTGAAAAGCCAGGCGGACGATTGGCTCCGCGTACAAAGCCAGACCGACCGTCACCGGGATGAGCAGGATGAGCAGGTAGGCCAGCCCTTTTTGCAGGATTTGCTTCATCTCTTTCATCTCGCCGCGCTTCACGTGACTGGCGAGCAGCGGAAAGAGAGGCAGCGTGAACGCTCCTACGAATATCGCCATAGGCATTTGCACGATCTGGTTGGCGTTCGCAAGTGCAGAAATCACTCCTGTCCCCACTCCCTCTGCGAAACCGCGCTCCAGAAATGTCGTCGCTTGCGCCACCACAGCCCCGATCAAAATCGGGATGACACGCTCACCCATACCTTTTAGTGCCTCGTCATTTTTCCAGGCAAATGACAGGCGATGGTCGTAGCCGAAACGGCGCAAGGTTGGGATCATGGTCAGCATCGCTGCCAAGTAGCCCAAGGTAGTGGCAATCGCCAGGCCGTTCGGTCCGTAGATCGGCACGAGAACGTACATGCTAACAATGACGACAGCCCCGTTCGCCACTGTCCCGAGCGTCGGTGTAAAGAAATGCTGATGCGAATTGCAAATGCTCGACCAAAGCCCGGTCAAGCCGATAAAGATCGCGGATGGCCACATCCAACGCAGCATGTCAGCCGTCATTTCCAGCTTTTCACCCGACAAGCCGAACATGGCAGCCAGTTCCCTCGAGAATCCTACTCCCATTCCAGCCAACACGACGAATATGACCAGAATGACCGTCAGCATTTTGTGGTACAGCTCCGTTGTGCGCTGCTGCTTTTCCATCAGTCCGCGCATGGTCGGAATCAGGATGGCATTGACAGCTCCAGGCACGACCAAGAACAGCGTGAGTGGAATCGTCGCCGCAATATTAAAGGCATCCGACTCCATTCCCGTGCCGTACAAGCTGGATAGATAGATGCTGCGGAAAAAGCCGAGCAGCCTTCCTACCAGCGTCAATACGACGATCATCGAAGCGATTCGTAACAAACTCATGTACCTTATCTCCTATCTCTAGTAAACGACGAATGCTGTTAATACCTTGATATCATATCTTATTTCTATGGTTCCTACCAACCTCTTTCCTGCCTGGGTTGCGGCGAGATAGATGGATTCATTATAATAGACAGGTTAATCCTAAGCGTGTAGGAGGACTACAATCAAAATGAGAGAAACCGTGTTGAAGTGGGGAAGCCAATCAACTACGTGGTTGTATTTGCTTTTGGCCTATCCTGTCATTGATTATGTGTTGCGGAAAATTCTACCGATTCCTGTCGTTTCGTCTTTTTGGGATGAAGGTCTGCTCCTGATCCTTTTAGGCTTTACGTTCGTTGCCTATTTTCAGGGCAAAAGGACGATGCCCAAGATCAAGCACCTGTTGATCGCCTTTCTGGTCCTCGGCATCGCCTTGATGGTAACCGACATGGCCAACTGGGATGCGAGCGTGGAAGGTTTCCGTTCGGTCTATCAGTACATCATTGCCTTCCTGATGGGCTTTTACCTGCTGCAGTCGATGGAGCAGCTGGACAAGCTGATGAAGGGACTTGCCCTCGTCGGATTTTTGGCAGGTCTCGTCGGTGTCATGCAGGTAGTCCTGGGTGTACAGACTCCTGAATCCTGGGTACAGGAAGGAGAAGCGATCACGACTCGCGCTTTTTCCTTTGTGACAAGCCCCAACGTTCTGGGAAGCTACATGGCTCTGATTGCTCCTGTGGCTGCCGGACTTTTCCTGAAGGCACCATCCCGGAAAGAAAAGATTGTGTGGGCAGTCGTTACGTTGACTACACTGCTTGCGCTGCTTCTTACCGGATCTCGCGGCGCTTGGTTTGCTTTAGCGTTTTCGCTGTTCATATGCTGCTACATATGGAACAAGCGCATTGCAGGCTACCTCGTTCTCGCTGGAATCATCGGGGTCGTGGCTCTATTCTTTGTTCCTGAGTCAGTCCCACTCGTAGGTACGATCAAAAACCGGATTTTCACTCTGTTTACGGCTGACTATATGTCTTCCAGTCTGGAAGGCGGACGCCTCGGTCGCTGGGGTGAAGCTTATGACAAAATGCGTGTCGAGCCACTGTTTGGCGTTGGCCTCGGTCATCACGGCGGAGCGGTTGCTTCGCGTCATTTCGGAACCATTTACTCGGACAGCTACTTCTTCAAGAGCCTTGCTGAATTTGGCTTGATCGGGATTATCATGCTGATCGGCCTCGTCGCGCAAATGCTTCGTTACAGTATTAAAGTCATTCGCAGCCTGACAGAGTCGCCGTATTTCTTCGCCCTGTTGGGACTATTCGGTGGACTCTTTGCGGTCGCCCTGCACAATTTGGTGGAAAACATTTTTGAGGTGCCGTTCATGGCCCTTTACTTCTGGCTGTTTGGCGGCTTCTTCTGCGCTTTATTCGTCGACCAAACCCAAACAAAAAGGTGGTGAATCCCATGCGACGCAATCCTATTCTAACTACGGTCGGCTGGGCATTGTACGCCATTGCTCTGCTGCTCATTTACCACTTGCTCATCAAACCTGCATTTCTCGACCTGACGTGGATCGCTCTCTTGGTGTTTCTGCCACTTCTGGCCTTCTGCTATTACGTGGTCCATCCAAAGGAACGCAGGCAAGTTCTTGCCTTCACGATCGCTGTCTTGCTGCTTGACCGTGCGCTTACACGGGTCGATGTGAAAACAACGGCAGCTCTTTTGATAGGCGGAGCCATTGCAATCATCGTCATCGCGCTCCTCGCCAAATGGTATGGACGTCTGAACTGGAAAGCGGTTGGCTCCCTCGTGATCGTTGCCCTGCTCGCCAATGTGACCTTCAATCGGGACACGCTGGCTGCCCTGAGCCATTTCACGGTGAAATACGAATCCGATCGCCTCTACAACGGTCAATGGGTTGACTACTTCCCGATGGCTTTGTACGACGTGGATCACGACGGCAAGCAAGAGATTATTACTTATGGAAATGCTGAAGAGCTCCCTCTTCCGGAAGAGGCGGCGAAAAAGCCGGAGACCGAAGAAGAGAAAAAGGCACTGGCTGACAAGCTTCTGCACCTGCAGCCTGAACCGGTCTCGTTGTACGTCTTGACCTGGAGAGATGGCAAAATGGTTCGCATGCCAAATGACCAGATCCCTGCTGAGACCATGACGGTTCTGAAGCAACAGCTGCCTACAGACTACCCTGGCTTTCCGTACTATACGATGAAAGATGGTCAGCTCGTGCCAAACGTACAGCGCCAGCCTTACGCGGAAGCTATGCTGCAGGTAGGAACTGCTCCTTATCGCGCTTTCATGCTGGATATGGACAACATCGCCAATCAGCTGGAGGAAAACGACGGAAGCATGGACCTGCGCAGGCAGATGGGCAGCAAATACAAAGATTTGCACATCAAGGGCGGCATGCTGACAGGTACGTATGATGGCAAACCGTTTGGCGGAACGACCAAAGCGACAAAGCTCATGACAACCATGATGCTCCCGGATGGCAGCGAAGGCTTGGTCACGATGGGCGAGCACCTGAGCGTCCTGAAGGTAGAAGCAGATGGTACACTTACCGAAGCCTACACACTTACTCGTAAAGAAGCGGAGCTGGCTACGGGTGAATTCATCCCGGCAGATATCGACCATGACAAAGTAGACGAGCTTTTGATCGCAGGAAAGCCGTCCTACATCCTGAAGCCGAAAGCAGATGGCACCTGGGAGATTTTGTGGGCAAGCGCTGAAAACGACAAGAGCTTCCGCTTCTCCAACTTCGCCTCTGTCGGAGCTGGACAGCCGGAAATTATCGCCAAGGCCAAAAGCTGGGTAAGTACGACAGACAGCCGCTATTTGAGCGGATACAACTATACCCCAGATGGGCTGGAAGAAAACTGGCGGATTTACCTGCCGCTGATCAACGTCCAAGTCGGTGACGTCGATGGCGACAAGCAAAACGAAATCGTCGCCACCATTTACAACACACATCGCGTGCTCGTATTCAAACCACACAACGTCCCAGTGCTCACACTCACGATTATTCTGTTTATCGGGCTATTGGGTTACGGCGTAGTAAGGAGGGTTCGCCATGCGTAAGCTTACGAAGGCATCGGCATTGCTCGCTGGCATCTGCGCGGCTGCCCTGCTCGGCGGTTGCACCTATGAGTCTGGTCCAAAATCGTTCGCTTCCACCAATTTTGGGACTACACCGGAGCAGACGACAACGGCGCAGACGGAATCCGGAGCGGACTGGCTGAAAACCGCTTTGGAAAAAGCGAAAACAGACCCGGAAGCTCAATCCTACTGGTATAAAGGACATGTAAAAAACATGATCCTCTCCCGTTCCACGACCAGCATGTTCAACGGAGCCGTCGTCAACGGCAAAGGCTACAACGTAGATGCCCGCATCGCGGCACAGCCATACCAGTACTACCGCATCGACGACAAGCGCTACATCCGCGCCAACGATTACTGGCTGACGGCAAATGAAGATCCACTTGCGTTTGACGTATTGGCTGGCTTTGACGACTGGCTGCCTTTCATGGACAAAGCCGTTCAGCTGCCAGATGATAAAGTATACGGAACCGTATGCGTTCCTTTCCAGCTCAAAATGACGGGTGCCGATTGGCTGAAAACCAGCCAAAGCGCTCTTCTGGATCCGCTGAAGCAGAAGCTGGGCAATCGACCTGATCTGGACTACATTTTGAATGAATCCACGATCAAAACAACGTTCTGGATCGGCAAGGACGACCGTCTGATTCACCAGTACGAAACATGGATCATCCTCCCGCTGCCGGAAGCCGGGACAATGGATCAACAGGTGCTGTTCCAGCTCTACAAATACAACGATCCGGGTATTCATATCAAGGATCCGTCGGAAGTCGAAAAGTACCTGCTTTACTAATCTAGTCTGCAACATGAGATGCAAAAAGAGCTGACGCGGCAAAGGCGATCAGCTCTTTTTTTTGCTTACGATTGGACTTCTTCTGTGTGCTGTGACCGCCAGAGTGTCAAGCTATACCCACAGGCAACAAGCGAGAGGACACCCATGACCATGTACAAGGCCGCTCCTCCCCATTGCTGAAACACCCATCCCCCAGCGATCGATCCGATAATGCCGGAGATTCCGAAGAATAGGACAGCCAGTATCGTTTGTCCGGTTGCTTTCCACTCCTCAGGAATGATCCGATACAAGTACTGAATGGTCGCCGTATAGAAGATGACAAAGGTTACGCCTTGGGTCAGCTGCAAATACACGACCCACTCGGCAGACGGCGCCATCGCACACAAAGCGTAACGGATCGTGTACAAAGCGGTTGCCCACGTAATCAGCTTGATCTCGCTCCACTTTTGCAGGATACGTGCACTGAGGGCGAAAAATAGCACCTCGCTGATGGCCGCAAAAAACCACGCCTGTCCCACATCGCCCGTGCTCCCGCCGAGACTTTGGACGAAAACGCCGAGAAAGCTGTCATTGGTGCGATGCGGTGTCGCCGCGATCAGCACCAGCAAAAAGAATTGCAGGGTCTTGGGATAGAAGAAAAATTGCTTGAGCTCCTGCCTGGACAGCTTCTTGCTACTGGAGGGTGCATCAGAGACGACAAGCGCAAACACAAACGCGAGCAGTCCATAGCCCAAAAAGAGCCAGCTAAGACGATCCATCCCCAGCTGATCCACCGTCCACCCGATGATCAAGGACGCTGTGGCATATCCGATCGCGCCGAACGTCCGAATCGATCCGAAGCTGATCTGATGCTGCTGCGCCACTCGGTAATTGAGGCTTTCCGTCAACGGGTCCGTAGGCAGCAGGAAGAAGTACATCGCGCCAACTAACAGAAACAAAAGGGAAAAATGGTTCGTGGTAAACAACGTCATGCCTACCAGTATGGATGCTCCCAGTGTGAGGAGGATAATGCGCTTGATTGTCTTGTACTTGTCACTCACCAACCCCCAGAAGGGCTGGGAGAGAATGCCGATGAACGAGCCAAAGCCAACCATCATCCCGATTTCCCCTGGGGTAACGCCGCGGAACGTCAAGTACACGGGCACAAATGAGATGAAGATGGACAGAAGAGAAAAATAAAAAAAGTTATAAGCGCGCAAGCTTTGAATGCCCAGCTTCACTGTATTCAGTCTCCATTTCCGACGAAAATCCCCGTAACCTGTGGCTACGGGGTATGTGATTTCCTCTTTCTACTCCACCAGATCCGTCATGAGCTCAGCCAGCTGTCTCGCCTGCTCGCGGCGTTCGTACGGCTTGACTCTGCTTGCGAAGTCGGCTCCGCGCTCCGCCTGGCTCCGAATCCCCTGAGCTTTCCAATCCTTGTACAGCTGCAGGTAAGCCTCTTTGATCGCATCCTTTTCCTCAGGGTCTGCAACCTGGCCCAATTGGAACTTCTCAATGATTTCTGTCGCTTCCCCAGCCTTGTTCAGAGCGAGAATCGGATTTCCGATCCCCATGTACTCATAGAGCTTACCCGGGATGTACGCACCTGCGTCAGCAGAAACATCGCCAATCAGCAGCAGGGCGTCTGCTCCTTTCATCAATCCGAGGGCATCCTTGTGCGGCAGGTTGCCCAATACACGGACAATGCTTCCCAAGTTTAGCTTCTCTACGCAGTCGCGATTTTCGGAATAGCCCGGATAGTCAAACACACCTGCAAAGCTGAGCAGCAGGTCATTTTGATCGACTTCTCCTGCGTCAATCAGCTCGCGAATGGCTTGCAACAGCAGCCGTGGATTGCGTTTTTGATACAGAATTCCAGCGTATACGGCGTGGAATTTGCCTGGTGCTTCATGGCTCGGCGCAAGGCCTTCGAAGTCAGCCTGATCAAATCCGTTGTAAATGAGCTCAAGGCGCTTGATGCGCTCCTGATGCTTGTCTTGAAAATTTTTCGCAAACGTCGCTGTCACCGTCGTGATCGCATCCGCTTCCAGCATGACATCGGCTTCCATCCGCTCTTCCATCTGCTCGCGCCATGCGATCCCCGATGTGTGCATGTTTTGAGTCCACGGATCTCGGAAATCGGCTACCCATTTGCAATCAAACTGTCGCGCCAGGTTGCGGGCGACCAAGTGGTTCGTAACAGGTCCCGATGTGGAGAAAATCACGTCGATCTTCTCACGCTTCATGATTTCGCGCCCAAGCTTCACAGCGTTCGGCAGCCACAATATTTGATCGTCCGGAATCAGCAAGTACGGCTTGGCTTTCTTCAGAACGTTGATCACCTGTTTTTTCAGCGCGGCCTTGGCAGAAGGCTTCGACACTGGTACTCCTTCTGAAGCCGGCTTCGCTGGTACTGCCGCTGCTCCCCGATTTGGCAGCAGCTTCCACTCCTTTGCCCGATGAATGGTCACTTCAGCTGGAAGCTGTGCTAAAAGAGATGGATCCAGCGTGGCATGATAGGCAGGCTCCACTGTCAGCACATGAACTCTCCAGCCAAACTCCCCCAAATATTTGGCCATTTTCAGAGGTCTTGGCACACCACCACCTCCGATGGGAGGAAAGATGTAGCAGATGATCAACACGTTGCGCTTATTCATTTCTGTAACCGTCCTTGTCCTTTTCATTTTCCTGAATACACGATACCATAAGTCCTGGCTTATTGCGAATCTATCAGGCATCTGCTATAGTGAAAATGGCTTTTTATTACGATTCGGGTGAATTTAGATGAGCAAATTACGAGTCCTCCACGTGATTGGCGGGGGGGAGTTTGGCGGAGCGGAACAGCATATCCTAAATCTGGTCTCCACGTTTTCCGTCGAGGAAGTGGAGGTAGCAGTCGTTTGCTTTTATGACTCCCTCTTTGCCAGCAAGCTGAGACAAGCGGGGATCACTGTCTTTACGCTGAATCAGTTCGGGCGCTTTGACTTACGACTGCTCCGGGCTTTGCGGAATACGTTCCACGCCTTTCAACCAGCAATCATACATACACATGGTGTCAAAGCGAACTTCTTTTCCAGACTGGCCGCCCGCGGACTGAGAGTCCCGATGCTGACGACCGTCCACAGCTCGCTGCGCTACGATTATTCCAGCCCTCTCGCCTATGCGATCGTCAATCTGATGGAGCGGAGTACCCGGCAGTGGAATCAGCACTACATCGCGATCAGCGAAGCTTTGGCGAGCATCTTGCGCGAGCAGGGCGTCGCTTCTCGTGATATCAGCGTCATCTACAATGGAATGGATTTGTCTCCCTATCGCCAACATCAGTTGCGCGAAGAGGATCGTACTCGTTTGCGAACGGAGTGGGAGCTTCCCCAGGATGCTTTTGTCTTTGCCACAGTCGCACGCTTCGTCCCGGTGAAAGGACTGCCTGTCCTCGTCGATGCCTTTTCCAAGTTTGCGGCCAATACCGCCAGCAGTCCCTACCTCGTGCTCGTAGGAGACGGTCCTGAACGGGAGGGCCTGGAAGCGCAGGTACGCAAGCTCGGTCTGGAAGCACGCGTCCGCTTTGCCGGCTTTCGCCAAGACATTCCTGCATGCCTGCACGCTTGTGATGCCTTCGTACACTCCTCGTTTTACGAAGGTCTCGGCTACACCATCATCGAAGCGATGGCCTCGGAGGTTCCTGTCATTGCCAGCAATGTCGGCGGAGTAAAAGAATTTGTCTTCCACGAGGACACCGGGTTGGTCGTCGAGCCTGGAGATCCATCTGCCTTGTCAGGCGCCATGGAAAAGCTGCTGAACTCGCCAGAGCTGTCAGATGCGATGGTCCAGCGGGCTTTATCGCGGGTCGAACGCTCCTTTACGATCGAAAAAATGACGGAGCAGATCGTGAGTCTCTACCGGAAAATGCTCCACTAAAAAGCACGACGTGTCGTCTTTCAAACGCCGTCGTGCTTTTTCTTTGCGTAAGGTTTTTCGTAGTTGCCTGTTGTCGAACAATCTGGTTTCATAGAACTGAGGCAATTTTTTGAAACATACCCGAGAGGATGAACAACGGATGAAACTATTTCTATCAGTTGACATGGAAGGGATCTCAGGCATCGTCGATAACAGCTATATCAATCCTGATGCGGGTGTCAACTACCAGCGCGGCCGCAAGTTTATGACAGACGACGCCAATGCAGTGATTGAAGCCGCTTTTGATGCGGGCGCGACAGAGATCGTCGTTGCTGACAGCCACAACACGATGAACAATATTTTGTGGGAGTCCTTGCATCCAAAAGTAAAGCTTCTGGCTGGCTCCCCTCGCAATTACTCCATGATGCAAGAACTGGATGAAAGCTTCGACGCCGCCCTGTTTGTTGGCTACCACACACGTCAGGGCGTACCTGGTGTACTAAGCCACACGATGTCCGGTGTCATCCGCAACCTGTATATCAACGGGCGTGTCGTGGGCGAATTCGGCTTTAATGCCATTTACGCTGGAATGTTTAAAGTACCGGTCGTCATGGTATCCGGCGATGAGCTAATCGCAGAAGAAGCCAAGGCCCTGATCCCTGGCATCTCAACAGCCGTCGTCAAGAAAGCCGTATCACGTACCGCTGCACTCTGTCTGTCCCGCGAGGCTGCAACGGCTGAGCTCAAAACAAAAACGATGCTGGCACTCTCCCAGATCGGCAGCATCGCGCCGCTTGAATTTGGCGAGCCTGTAGAGATGGCTGTGGAGTTTTCCCATGCCGGACAAGCAGAAATGGCTGCGATCACGCCAGGTACCCGCTATGAGACCGAAACCAACACCCTGTATTACACCGTGAAGGACGCACATGACCTGTACAAAACGATGCGTTCCATGCTCAATCTCGCTGGGGGAGCTGAGTTTTTCTAAAAGGCTTTCTCACAATAAGACAGTGGCAGTCATGGACGCAAAATCCTAGACTGCCACTGTTTTGTTTGTTTATCTCCGCCTAGTGAAGACCCCATCCAAGAATCAGCTCTCTTAGCTCTTGGAGCATCACTCGCTGATACTCGTTTCCATCTCGGTAAAGCTTCCCGATTTCCCTATAGGTCTGATTCAGGCTTTCTTGGTATTTCGGATCTTGTTTATCGGGATGTGTGGCTTTAAAGTGATCCATCACTGCTTGAATATAAGCTGGACGAGCCCCCCATCTGCCTAGTACCTCTCCACTTCTCTTTAAAAAAACTGCGATCGGCTGAGCCCGGCCACCATCCGTAAGAAATTGGTCCATCGTCTCCAAGTGATCTTCCATTATCAAGACTTCTGTCGTCATTCGTGCCTGTTCCATTACTCGAAATAACACTGGCACGTTCCAGATGACATCTGGACACCAATCCGTACACAGAATGAGACAATGAAGATCCTCGTGCTCGGGAATGGAGCCAAAGAATGCTTTTTCCTCTGCACTCGCCCACGAGAAATGCTCGTAATTCGCGATCATCTTTTCTTTCGTGTTCGGGATCCCGCTGAGCTCCATCGTCCTGACCTCCATGCTCTCCATGAAGGTATGTGGTGAGATTCCCTGGCCTATTTTATGTTTCAGGTTCAACGTCTTGTTCATTGCGGCACATCCTTTGCTAGGTCGATTGTTACAAAAAGCTTACAAAAAAACTGACCCTTTAAACAGGGTCAGTTTCTCCTGGAATGTCATGGTCAATTTTTCGTATTTTGCTGAGCGTCCGCTAAAAATAGAAAAACAGACTCAAGGAATGAGTCTGTTGGTTGTTTGGTTAGACTTTCTGGACGTTTGTTGCTTGCGGTCCACGTTGGCCGTTCTCAACATCAAACGTAACTTCCTGTCCTTCATCCAGTGTCTTGTAGCCATCCCCTTGAATAGCCGAGAAGTGAACGAATACATCCTCTCCGCCTTCGCGCTCGATGAAGCCAAACCCTTTTTCGCTGTTAAACCATTTTACTTTACCGCGTTCCATTTTTGCCTCCTAGCATGTAACCCTTACATGAAGTTAAAATTTTGTCTTACCTTGACTAGCTTTCCCTTCCAGATGAAATCTATTCAGCATGGCTCAACCTCTAGAGGAACACATTATACAAGTACAGGAGGTGATCGATTCATGGCTGGTCAAAAGGAAAGGCAGGCTGACCTCGAAAAGCAAGCTGAGCTGCAGCAAGCCGCCCTGGACGAAAAGGAAATCGAGATTCGCCATCAGTATCAGATGTTTCCAACCCCCGACGAAAAGTTCGCATCCGAGGTCATTACTGAGCTGAAGGATTAACTGGCATGCAAGCAAAAACCTCCACGTGACCTGTGTCTGTGGAGGTTTTTCGCTGGGAGTACTTTCCCTTTTAGATGCGCACCACAGTAGCCTTGCTCACCAGGTCACGCGGGATGCGGTTTTTCGTATCAAACAGGATCGGCGAATCAGCCATTTGTTCGGCTACCGCTGCCCAATCCGCTTCGGCAAACTCTTTTTGTACTGCTGTAAGGAACAGTGCGTCTGCATCCTTGACCGCCGCCTCAAAGCTATCTACCTTGTGCTCGTATCGTGTCGGCACAGCTGGGTCATAGGAACGAACCTCTACTCCTTTTGTCTGGAGCAGCCCGATCAGATCATTGACAGGGCTGACACGGTCGTCGTTGGAGAAGTCCTTCATAGCCAGTCCCAGAACGGCTACACGGCTTCCTGCCAGTGTTTTCCCCTTTTCCTTCAACACGCGTTCCAGCATGTTGATCAGCACTTCCGGAACAGCATCGTTGGTCATGCGAGCTTGCTGCAGGATCGGAAGGCTCACTTCCAGTTCTCTCGCCTTTGGCTGCAGGTAGTACAGAGCATTCGGCAAGCAGAATCCTCCCACTCCTGGCCCTGGCGTCAACAGGTTTACGCGGGTATGCGTATTCGCTACTTTAATCAATTCGAACGTATCGATTCCGAACGCCTCAGCAAAACGGGCAAATTCCTGAACCATGGCAATATTGACATCGCGCTGGATGTTCTCAATCACCTTTGCCGTTTCCACGACGCGAATATCCGAAATCGTCACGTCAGTTTCACTAATAAACGAGAGAAGTTCTTTCCCTTTTTCCGCACTTGCCTCGTTGATTCCACCCAAAACGAGAGGCATGTGGATGAACTCTTCGAAGGCTCGTCCCTCCGCAATGCGCTCTGAGCAATAGGTCAGATAGAAATCCGTGCCGGCAACCAGGCCGCTGACTTCTTCCAGAATGGGCTTAACCACTTCTTCCGTCGTCCCTGGCACGACCGTACTGCGGATCATGACCGTATCACCTTTTTTCAGTACACTGCCCAGCGTTTCTGCACAGCTTTTCAACGGTCCCAGGTCCGGGTCTCCGTTATGAACAGGCAGCCCTGCTGTTACAATATAATGATTCACGTTTGCCGCTGCTTCCGCATACGAGGTCGTGGCATAGAACCGCCCCGCGTCAATCTGCTCACGAAGGATTTCAGGTAAGGTCTTTCCCTGATAAGACTCCAAATGATGGGAACGCCCCGCATTAATCTCTTCGACAACACGCGGTACAACGTCAATACCGATCACGCTTGCTCCTTTCATGGCATAGGTAAGTGCCAGTGGCAAGCCGACAAACCCCAATCCCACAACAGCTACGCGTACAGGCTGAGTCATGTTTCTATCTCCTCTTTCACGTTCTCTAGATATCGTCCACGCAAGTTGTTACGCAGACATCTGCAAATTGGTTACGACAGATAGTAAATCCCCGCCGCTAAAAATACGACACATAATCCCAGAAGGACCTTGTATAACGTTTCCAAGGCTAGTTCCTCCTCATAGGTTTCCATCTAGTCCTAGGCAGCAGCCCTAGAAGGAACCGGGCGCTTTGCTGCCAAAACCTAATTATACTCTCGATTTCCTCGTCGTTCAATCACGGTTTCACGGCAGAAACACACGCATATTTCCCGTTACAAACACCTGACAAGCCAGACGATAGCCTTTGGCAATCGCCTCAATCCCCAAGCGATACTGCTCCGTCTCGGAGGGTGGCTTTGCAGAATCGCCAGTCATTTCCACCCGCAAGCGACAGGTCGTGCACTTTCCGGTCGTACAGAAGAACTCCACGGGCAAATTGGCGCGGACCAGCCCCATGAGCAGATTGTCTCCATCCGCCAAATATACCGTTGACTCGACTTCGCCCTGCACAACCGTCACAACGTTTTGTTTCAAGTCAGGTTGTTCCATCTCTCACCCTCCCTAGAAATCAACGCAATGCCTATTCCTAGCGCGTCAAGCTTGCACCAATGATGTACGAGAAGCCGATGGATAAAACCATGGCGATAAATCCGATCGCCCGGTTGTCTTTGGCGATTTCTTCATCAATATTGTAGCTGGGTGTCATAAACTCAAAAATAAAGTAGCCAACCAACAGGAGGAAGTACCCAAATGTCGCCCCAATCAATGCCTGCCCCATCGAGGCATGCTCCTGAATGGAATAGCGAAAAATATTGGCGATGCCGAATATTTTCCCTCCTGTTGCCATGGCCACGGCCATATTCCCTTGTTTTAGCTCATGCCAGACACGGTAGCGCGTCACCAGCTCAAAAATGGATAGGAACAGGATCATCATCAGCCCTGTTACGGTAAAGTAAGCAGCCGTAGCAAAGTATTGATTGTACAGCATGTTCCCCATGGTGTCCCCTCCCGTTTATTTCAATTCGGCAATGGTAGCACCCACTCCGCCTTCTCCTTGACCGCCCAGGCGAAAGGATTTGACGTTGCGATGGTGGCGCAAGTACTCGTGGACACCTTTACGTAGAACACCGGTACCATGTCCGTGAATGATCGAGACGGAGTGCAGCCCCGCCAGCAAGGCGTCGTCGAGGAATTGATCGATTTCGCGAATGCCATCCTCTACATTGTAGCCGCGCAAATCCAGATCCATCTTGATGTTGTCGCTTCTGCGCTTGACCGAAGTATAAGGGGTCGCCTGCGGCTTTTGCTGCACCGAATTTTGGACGTGCATGTCTTCGCGCTTTACCTTCATTTTCATGATGCCAATTTGCACGAGGAACTCATCGTTATTGACTTTTTCCAGCACAGTCCCTTTTTGCCCAAAGCTCGTCACCATGACCTCGTCGCCCACTTTAATCTGTGTCGCGCGTACCGCCTTGGCTGGTTTCTTCACTTTTTCTTTGTCCAGCTCGAGGACGGCATTGCCGAGGCGCTTCTTGGCATCGATCAGGCGATGCTCTTTGATTTCCACACCTTCTGCCATCATCTCACGCAGCTCGCGGATAATAGTCTCCGCTTCTTCCTTGGCCAGCTGAACGGCGATGCGCGCCTCGTCTTCTGCCCGCTCCATCCGCTTGTTTTTCTCTTCGGCAAAACGCGCGCGTTCTTCTTCCAGCTCACGTTGCAGTCTTTCTGCTTCCCGTCTGATTTCAGCTGCCTTTTGTCGATCTTCCTCCGCTGTCTTGCGGTTGCGTTCCAGGGAGGCAATCATGCTTTCGACCTGGTTGTCTTCTTCGCTGATGGAGCCGCGCGCAGCATCGATGATTGCTTCTGGAAGCCCGAGACGTCTGGCGATGGCAAACGCATTGGAGCGACCTGGCACCCCGATCATGAGGCGGTAGGTTGGCCGCAGCGTCTCCACATCGAATTCCACACTCGCGTTGATGACCTCCGGCTTGTCGTACGCATACGCCTTCAGCTCGCTGTAGTGTGTTGTCGCAACCAGACGAGCACCCGACTCGATGACGTGATCGATAATGGACATCGCCAAGGCAGCGCCTTCTGTCGGGTCTGTACCTGCCCCCAGCTCGTCAAACAGAACCAGGCTTTTCTCATCCATCGTTTCCAGGATGTGAATGATATTTTTCATATGGCTGGAAAACGTCGAGAGGCTTTGCTCAATGGACTGTTCGTCTCCGATATCGGCAAACACGGAAGAAAATACCGTCATCTCGCTCTCTTCCTCGGCTGGCACATGCAAGCCCGCCATCGCCATCAGGGAAAGCAGGCCGATCGTTTTCAGGGACACGGTTTTCCCCCCGGTATTGGGACCAGTCACGACGATCGCCTGATACTCTCCACCAAGCTCTACATTTACCGGAACGACGACATCGCGGGGAATCAAAGGATGCCGCGCTTTACGTAAATTTAAATATCCACGATCGTTCATGCGCGGACAGATCGCCTTCATACTCCAGGACAGCTGCGCTTTGGCAAACAGAAAGTCAAGCTCTGTCAAAGCCTCGACATTTTCCAGAAGCGCCTCTACAGCAAAAGCTACCTGTTCAGTCAGCAAGTACAGGATGCGCTCTACCTCACGCTCCTCGCGCAGACGCAGTTCGCGAAGCTTGTTGTTCATGGAGACGATGACCTCTGGTTCAATAAAGAGCGTGGCCCCCGAAGCAGACTGATCGTGGACGATTCCTCCGAAAACGTGACGGTATTCCTGTTTGACCGGAATGACAAACCGGTCTCCGCGAATCGTCACGATACTTTCCATCAGCATTTTCTGGTACGAGGAAGAACGCGTCATCTGATCCAGCTTTTCCCGTATTCTCGCTTCCAGCTGACGAATTTCTTGCCGAACGGAACGCAGCTCTACGCTGGCACTATCCAAAATGTCGCCGCTCTCATCGACACAGCGGCGAATCTCCATCTCCAGCTCTCGCAAGCCCTCGATCCGCTCTGCCTGATCGCGCAGCAGCGGCAGCTCATGGTCGTCGCACATATCCAGCAGGAAATGCTTGAGCTTGCGTCCTGCCGCAATGGTACTTGCTGTATCCATAAGCTCCAAAGGCGCCAGCATCGCGTTGAGACGAGCGCGTTGAACAGGGCCACGGATATCACGGATTCCTCCGAGCGGTACGCTGCCTTTCAAACGCAGTACGGTAGCGGCCTCAGACGTCCCTCTTTGGGCGATGCTCACTTCCTCCATACGTGTAAACGGGAGCAGCTCTGCCGCCTTTTCTTTTCCATATGTGCAAGTCGCTTTATCCACCAGGAGAGCAACGATTTTATCGTATTCCAATGTTTTTAACACTCGTTGTTCCACTTAAATCCTCCTTACTTTCCGCCAATGGCACACCTTACAAGAACCTGCTGATCATGGGGAATGATAAACACAGGCTGTATGAGCCATTCGTTCTAACCATTATATCATGCTAGCCGTTCCAAGGATAATTTTACACGCCCTTCTGTAGCATAGTTCGACACCCAAAGAGCCAGAATGAGTATGAAACAATTTAAAAGGAGGAGTACACATGACGATCATGCGCCATATCGTCCGCTTTATCGTCGCTGCCGTAGTCCTGATGTTTGTCGGATTTCTCGTACCTGGCTTTTCCGTTAGCAGCTTCTGGACAGCTCTTCTCGCAGCTGTTGTCATTGCCCTGCTGGGCTGGGTCATCGAAGCGATGTTTGGCGATCGTATCTCCCCTTACAATCGGGGGATCGTCGGCTTCATCGTCAGCGCCGTCGTTATCTACCTCACCCAGTATATCGTTTCCGGTTTCCACGTAACGATCTTGGGGGCGCTGCTCGCTTCGCTTGTCATCGGGATTATCGACCTGTTCATCCCGATCAAGACCCATATGGATCTGCACAACGGAGACGCTGGGAACAAGCAAGAGACGTAGCTGAAATGAAAAAAGAGCCAACTCTTCATGGGTTGGCTCTTTTTTCTGTTAGACAGACTTTCGCAGTAAAAAGTTATAGAAAATCGGGCTAGCTTATGCCTGCCTCCGCCAGCTTCTCGTCCAGCTTCGCCTTCTGGCGCAAATGGTGCCTGCTGTGCATACCAACCATCTCAAACCATTCACGCGCGTTGAGCCAACCAAACCAGCCATGGCGCACCTTGCATTCCGGATTTGCCTCATCTACACGACACTCCCAGTGGGCTAACTTCTCTAGCACCTGTTCCAGGCCGGCTATGATCTCATCCTTGCTTTCGGGGTTTTTTGTCGCGTTTGGCGGTTGCTCAAGCTTCACACTGATGTTGGGCCACTCTTTTTCGGCAAGTGCCTTTGTTCCGACTTCCGTCTTGCCTCCAGGCTCTTCGTTTGTTGCCTTGGTACATGTTTCAATATGCCCGATGTACTCTTCCGCCACATCGATCACGTGTATATACATTTGTCCGACCGACC
Source organism: Brevibacillus centrosporus (assembly GCF_003710815.1). Classification (GTDB taxonomy): domain Bacteria; phylum Bacillota; class Bacilli; order Brevibacillales; family Brevibacillaceae; genus Brevibacillus; species Brevibacillus centrosporus. Next base: position 53,047 of record NZ_RHHP01000005.1, on the reverse strand, counting down.
ATACGTCTTCGGAATTAAATCGCAGCTGCTCTATCGAATATCCGTCCAGATCCAAGCCGTCCGCCGCCCCCAGGAACGCGTTATCGGTCCATTCAATAACGTAACGCCCCGCGCTTCCAGCTCATCGCATACCCGGTCAACGTCCGGCACTTGGATCGTGAACTGAAACCGCGCGCCATCTCCGCCGTGACCAACCTTCGCGGGCTCAATCTTGTGATTTCGGTAATTTTGTTTACGACCCCATTTTCAATTTTTTACAATTCTAAATTTGATCATACGAATTGCCAGTTCCATTGTCAATGTGAATAGGAAGGCTGCGCACGTCGCGCGAATTGCGCGTAACTGCTCGTTAACGCCCACGCCAGTCTAATCCTATACTTTCCGTGTCTACAACTATATTTCCCAGTCTAAAGCTTTATTTCGTCGAGCATCTATGTATCATTCCCGCCATGTAGCCGGCGCCAAAGCCATTGTCAATGTTGACGACAGCCACTCCGGTAGCGCACGAATTGAGCATGGACAGCAAAGCAGAAACGCCGCCGAAGTTTGCTCCGTAGCCAACGCTGGTCGGCACTGCAATTACCGGAATATCCACCAGCCCCGCGAGCACACTGGCAAGCGCACCTTCCATGCCGGCCACACAGACGACCACGGACGCTCCCCTGATTTCCTCCAAGCGCTCGAACAAGCGGTGAATGCCTGCCACTCCTACATCTGCGATGACTCTCGCTTCACTGCCAAAGCAGCGTACGGTCCAGGCAGCTTCTTGCGCCACTGACCAATCAGACGTTCCTGCAGCCACCACTGCCACATAACCTTCGCGCACGGGCTTTAGCCGTTCTCGACTGGAAATGAGCAGAGCAGCCTCCTTTTCATACTGAATGTCTGGCCAACGCTCCTGGACATGCTGTGCCTGGTTATCGTTCACTCTCGTCACCAGCACCAGCTCCTGATGTTCCCGCAGCCGCTCCATGATCCCAATTAGCTGCTCCACACTTTTCCCAGCCCCGTACACCACTTCAGGAAATCCGGTTCGCTCGGCACGCTCTAAGTCCAATGTAGCGTAATCAAGCTTTCCCGCTGCTTGCAAAAGCTCACTCGCCCGCTCAATATCCAGACGGCCAGCCTGCACTTCCTGCAAAATCCACTTCACATCAGCCATGCTGTTTTTTCACGTCCGATCCCAATACAGCGTTCATACTACCTGTCTGGTAGCCAAACAAATCCAGTGTCACGTAGGAAAAACCGATATCTCGCAGAACCTTGTTTATTTGTGCATGATGAGACAGCAAGCGGCTAAAATCATCCGGGGCAACTTCAATCCTCGCAATCGTATCGTGATGGCGGACCCGCACCTGATGAAATCCGAGACTGAGCAAATAGCCCTCAGCCTTGTCGATTTGATCAATTTTTTCCAAGGTGATGTGAGAGCCATAGGGTATTCTGGAGGACAAACAAGCAAAAGACGGCTTGTTCCAAGTGGATAAGCCCATTACCTTGGAAAGCGTGCGGATGTCTTCCTTATAAAATCCTGCCTCCTGCAGCGGGCTTCTTACTCCCCTTTGTGCAGCAGCGACCCGGCCCGGCCGATAATCCCCCTGATCATCCATGTTTGCTCCATCGCAAATGATCGCCTGCCACTCATTTTCCTCCGCCATTTTTCCCAGGTGTTCGTACAAACCGTCTTTGCAAAAAAAGCAGCGATTTACTGGATTTGAGACAAAATTCTGATTTTCCATTTCGCGTATTTCCGTGGTCATAAACCGTGCACCCAGCTGCGCTGCAAGCTGTTTGGCTGCTTCGAATTCCCTTGTCGGAAAGGTCTCGGATGCAGCGGTAACCGCAATCGCTGATTCGCCGAGCTCTTGTACGGCTCTCGCCAGCAAAAAGGTGCTGTCAACGCCGCCAGAGAATGCGATCAAGACAGCCTTCATCTCACGCAAAATACGTCCAAGCTTTTCGTCTTTTTCCGCCAATGCTTCATTCGCAAGCACGCTCATCCCTTCGTCTCCCCTGTTTTCTTATTGGAAAACTTGGCTCCGCCAAGCTTTTGTGGCGGAGCCTTAGTTGCACTTATACTGGCCAAGAATCTTATACATGCTTCCTGTACAACGTGAAAAGAGGGGCAGTTGCCCCTCTTTTAGTCTATCTCTTTTCCATTTGCATCTTCCTGAAGAATCTTCAGCAGCTCTTCGTACTCCTGACGCAGGCGGAAGTATTCATCCGCAATATTGACTGCCGAAAGTACGGCGATTTTGGCCGTGTCCAAACGATGGTTACCGTTGGCGATTTCGTTCATCTTATCATCAACGAAACCGGCCACCATGCGTATGTGATTGACACTAGCTTTCCCACTGAGCCGGTATTGTTGGCCAAAGATATCCACCGTCAAACGATTTTTCCCATCACCTTGCACGAGGGGTTCCTCCCTACTGCGACCTTTGCTCTACTTTTCCATTTTAGGTTACTGAAAATGTCAGATTTCGTCAAGCTATCTTACATGCGAAGCTCAGCACCTGTATTGACTTTCAGAGCTTCGATAACAGCATTCGTCACCTGCTGGATCTCTTCATCCTGGAGAGTACGCTCTGCATTGCGCAGAACCAAAGCAAACGCCATACTTTTCTTATCCAAAGCAATCCGCTCGCCTGTGTATACGTCGAACAAGGTCACGGACTCGAGCAGCTCCCCTGCCGCCTCGCGGATTGTCGCTTCCAGCGCACCTGCTGGAACAGTGCGATCTACGACAAGAGCAAGGTCACGGGTCACAGCCGGGAATTTTGGAAGCTTGTTATAGAAGCCCATACCTGTTGCGGCCTCAACCAGTTTCGCTACATCCAGCTGGAATACGTACGTTTCGTTCAGATCGTACGCCTTTTCCGTACCTGGATGGGTTTGACCCACATAGCCCAAACGAAGCTCCTGCGCCCACACTTCTGCCGTACGGCCTGGATGCGTGCCCTTCAGATCAGATACAGCTTTGTATTGCACATTTTGGATACCGAGGCGCGCCAAGAGAGAATCTACAATCCCTTTAGCCTGATAAAAATCTACCGCCTGTTTTGCACCCATCCAGTTTTGAGGAATCCATTGGCCTGTCACGGCACCACCGACATACAGACGCTCTTCTGGCAGCTGTGTTAGTGTTTCTTCTGTGCTAAGGAATACTCGACCCAGTTCAAAGATCCCTACATCGTGGTTTTGGCGGTTTTTGTTATAGGCGATCGTCTCCAGCAAGCTTGGAATCAAGCTCGTGCGCAAGACGCTGCGCTCTTCGCTCATTGGCATGAGCAGAGCAACCGGTTTTACCTGCTCCTGATGCAAGCCTGCCGCATCCTCTACGCGGTCTGGATGCAGCAGTGCGTAAGAGATCGCTTCGTTCAGTCCGACTCCGATCAAATGGCGGCGAATGGTACGGCGCAGCTGCTGCTCAGGTGTCAGGAAGCCTTGACTGGTCACTCCGCTCGGCAAGCTAGTCGGGATGTTGTCGTAGCCGTACAAGCGAGCCACTTCCTCTACCAGGTCCTCCGGCAGGGTGACGTCGCCACGGCGGGTTGGCACGGTTACCGTCCAGCTGTCGTTTGCTGTCTCATAAGGGAACTGCAGACGATCAAAGATAGGCGATACCTCAGAGGCAACCATCGATGTCCCCAGATGCTGATTGATTTTTGCCAAAGTAACGCTAACCACGGCAGCTTGCGGTTCCTTTTCAACTGCAGACGCAATTCCTTTGGAAATAGTTGCACCGGACAGCTTTTGAATCAGGGAAGCTGCACGCTCACCCGCTTCCTGTACACGCTTCTGGTCTACGCCTTTTTCCCAGCGAACGCAGCCCTCTGTGCGCATCCCGAGCGAACGTGCTGTGCGACGAACGGTTTTCGGCGTGAACCAAGCTGCCTCCAAAATGATCTCGGTCGTTTCACCTGTGATCTCGGAGTTGGCTCCACCCATTACCCCAGCGATCGCCAAGCCTTTGGTGGGATCCGTGATCAACAGGGTTTGCGCGTCCAGCTTGCGCTCCTGATCGTCCAGCGTCACTAGCGTTTCGCCTTCCTGTGCAAGACGTACGATGATGGAACGATCCGCTACCTGTCCCGCGTCGAAAGCATGGAGAGGCTGACCGTATTCGAGCAGAACGTAGTTGGTTACGTCCACCACGTTGTTGATTGGGCGTACACCCGCGGCCATCAGACGGTTTTTCATCCATTGCGGAGAGCTTGCAATTTTCGCGTTCTTGAAATGACGTCCATGGTATTGGTAGCACTCTGCACTCGCATCGATTTTCACGCGAAGCGGATTTTGCTCGTCGCTTTCTACGAGGTCGATTTGCGGCAGCAGCACTTCTTTTCCTAGGATCGCACCTACCTCATAGGCAACACCCAGCATGCTCAAGCAATCGGAGCGGTTTGGCGTGAGGCCCAGCTCCAGAATAGAATCGTCCAGTCCCAGATAAGATACGGCATCCATTCCGATTTCCGCATCTTCTGGCAGGACCATGATGCCTTCTTGCTGATCTTTTGCCAGCAGCTTGTCGTTGAGACCCAGTTCTTTTGCCGAGCAAATCATCCCTTGAGATTCTACTCCGCGCAGTTTCGAGCGCTTGATGTTCAAGCCGCCTGGCAGTTTGGCACCGATCAGGGCTACGATTACCTTTTGTCCTTTGTCTACGTTTGGCGCACCGCAAACGATTTGCAGATCCTGCTCTTGGCCGGCATCTACGATACATACGTTCAAGCGGTCCGCATCCGGGTGCTTGCTGCGCTCCTTCACATAACCGATCACACAGCCAGAAACGCCAGCATTGCGCGATTCAACTGCATCTACCTCTACCCCACTGCGAGTCAGCTTTTCCGCCAGCTCTTGAGGCGTGCAATCACTCAGATCCACGTATTCCGATAACCATTGGTATGATACCTTCATCTTTGCCTCTCCTCTCTACTCTCGATTGAACTGACGCAAGAAACGAACGTCGTTTGTATAAAAATGGCGAATGTCTTCTACGCCGTATTTCAGCATCGCGATGCGTTCTACTCCCATACCGAATGCAAAGCCGCTCACTTCTTCCGGGTTGTAGCCCGCCATCTCCAATACGCGCGGGTGGACCATACCGGAGCCGAGGATCTCGATCCAGCCTGTTTGCTTACAAACGCGGCAGCCATGTCCTCCACAGTTGAAGCACTGCAGGTCAACCTCTGCGCTAGGCTCTGTGAACGGGAAGAAGCTCGGACGCAGACGAACCTGCTGATTCTCACCGAACATTTGGCGAGCGAAAGTCAGCAAAATGCCTTTCAAATCACTCATCCCGATATTTTTATCGATGACCAGACCCTCTATCTGCGTGAATTGATGGGAGTGAGTCGCGTCGTCGTCATCACGGCGGAACACTTTACCCGGGCAGATGATTTTCACCGGTGTTTTGCCTTCTTTTTTCAGCATCGTACGCGCCTGTACAGGGGAGGTATGCGTACGCAGCAGGATCTCATCGGTCACGTAGAATGTATCTTGCATATCACGTGCCGGGTGATCCTTTGGCAGGTTGAGCATTTCGAAGTTGAAGTGATCCATCTCCACCTCTGGACCCTCTGCTACCTCAAAGCCCAGCCCCACGAAAATGTCTTCAATTTCTTCAATGATGCGGGAGAGTGGATGCATGCTTCCTGCTGGAACAGGACGGCCTGGCAGGGTCACGTCTACTGTCTGCGACGTAAGCTTTGCGTTCAATGCCGCTTCTTCGAGCTGCTGCTGTTTACCAGAAAAAGCAGACTCCAGCGCTTCTCGCACTTCATTGACCAGTTGGCCTACCAGTGGACGCTCTTCTGCGGAGAGGCTTCCCATGCCGCGCAAAAGCTCTGTCAGCTCCCCTTTTTTCCCCAGGTACTTGACTCGCAATTCCTGAAGTTGTGCACTTTCCGTCACTTGGCTGATCTGGCCCAGTGCGGCGTCTTTCATCTCTTGCAACCGAGTTTGCACTTCGTATCGCTCCTTTATTGGTTTTTGGTAAGTAAACCCTTTATCGAGGCCTATTCAAGGAGGAGCGACCGCGTTTTTGCGGTAAGTTTCCATGCGCTCCGGAATTCATAAGCGTAACGCTTATAATTCCTATACGTTGAAAAAAAAAGAAAAACCCGCCCCTCAAAAGGGACGAGTTACTTTTTTTCTCGCGGTACCACCCTTGTTAGACAAGTCCACAAGCCTACTTTCCGGCGTGACTATTGTCTCACTCAAGACCACTGGTAACGGGCGTGACCCGGCTGGCTCCTACTGCGTAAAAACGGTTCAGAGTGCGGCTATGGAGTGAATTCGGCAGCTACAGTGCTAAAGATGCTCTCAGTCTGTGGCATCCTCTCCCTGAAAACATGTAGGACCTGCGTACTATTCTCCGTCATGGCTTTACGTTATAATTAGACGTAGGGAAATTATAGCGTAAGAAAAGCAAACTTTCAATTGCACAAATCGTACATATAGATCAGCATTTCCAGACCGATCGATTTTTATAAGAGAAAGGGGACTTTTGCCATGATCGATAAGGTTTCCGCATTATACGACAGGTCTTGCACATGCCGGCATTGCCAGACTCCCTTTTCAACCAAGCGAATTCGCGGCGGTTCGCTCGCAATGGCACATCGCGATTCTGATTTTTATACCCGTTTCAAGGAGCAGTCACTCAATCCCATTCTCTATACGGTAAACGTTTGCCCGGCATGCGGCTTTGCCTTCACGGACCAGTTCAAGCCCAAGCTCAGCCCATGGGAAAAGCAAGCGGTGGAAGAGCAGATCTCGTCGAAATGGACTCCAAAAGACTTTGGTTCGATCCGGCAAGTCCCGGAAGCGATCGTCAGCTACAAGCTCGCGATATACGCGGCAGAAATAACCGATCAGCCCCATTCCGTGAAAGCAGGTCTATACCTGAGGCTGGCTTGGCTGTACCGCTCCCTGGAGAAATCAGAGGAAGAGCTGCGCTTTCTGGGTATGGCCGTCGATGAGTACGAACTGTCTTACATACACTCCGACTATACGCAGGGAGACAAGGAAATGTCCGAGGTTCGCCTCTTGTACTTGATCGGTGAGCTGTATCGCCGTCTGAAAAAATTTGATCTCGCCATCAAATACTTCGGCAAAGCTCTCGCCTTTCGAAATACGACCATGGAAAGCGGGATTATCCGCATGGCCCAGGATCAATGGCAGCTGGCTCGCGAAGAATATAAAGAAAAGCAAAAGATCGGCTAAATGAGCCGATCTTTTCTTTTTCGCTGGGCCTCATACACAAACACACCCGCTGCCACAGCGGCATTCAATGATTCCGCTCGTCCGTAAATTGGGATGTGGACCAGGTAATCCGCCCGCTCTACCATTGCGGCAGATACACCTCGTCCTTCATTGCCAATCACGATAGCTGCTTTTTGTGCGTAGGGAACGGCATCGTATGAAATACTTTGCTCATGGAGGGTCGATACGAGCAGCTGCCCGCCCTGCGCCTGCCACTCATCGGCTACTTCAGGCAAGGAACGCGTGAACACCGGCAGCCTGAATAATGCCCCCATCGTCGAACGCATCACTTTCCCATTGTACAGATCGACACTGCCTTTTCCTAAAACGACGCCATCGACTCCCGCAGCTTCCGCCGTGCGCAAGATCGTCCCCAGATTGCCCGGATCCTGGATTTCATCGAGCAGCAACAGCAGCATCCCCTCTTGCCCTGCCGCCTTTTCCGTCATCCAGTCATCCCAGTTGACCTGCTTCTTTTTTACTTCCGCCACAATTCCTTGCGGGGATTTCGTTTCCGAAAGCTTCGCCAATACGGCAGCGGAAGCGGCAATCACCTGTACGCTGTGCGGGTGGTTGTTCAAAGCTTGTCTACAGACCGCGTCCATATCCCGCTCACTGTCATACAAAATCGTCAGCACCTCAGCTCCGCTCTTCAGCGCCTCTTCAACCAGATGCGCTCCTTCCACGAGAAAACGGCCCTGTGCTTCTCTCCCTTTTTTCTCCAGCAATTGATGCAGCCGCTTGATCTGCGGATTTTGTACCGACGTAATGCTTTCCTGTGCCATGTTTCTATGCCCGCTCCTCAAATGCCTTCAAATCCTTGTTGTTCCCGATAACGACGAGGACATCCCCGTATTGGATCACTTCTTCTGGATTTGGTGCGATGTTGAATTTGTCACCACTCTTGATGGCGATTACGTTAACCCTGTAATTCTTCCGGATGTCCAGCTGACGCAGATCCTTTCCCACAAACTTGGAGGATACGACGACCTCCGCTACGCTGTAATCGTCTGCCAGCTCGATAAAGTCCAAGACGTTAGCCGAGATAAGATTATGGGCGACCCGCACTCCCATGTCTCGTTCTGGAAAGACGACTCGATCTGCCCCAACCTTGTACAGAACTTGTCCATGCCGTTCGTTTTGCGCCTTGGCTACGATTTTTTTCACGCCAAGCTCCTTTAACGTCAGCACAGTAAGGATACTCGCTTGTATATCCACGCCGATGGCAACCACCACGACATCAAAGTTACGGATACCGATTTCCTTTAAAGCCCGCTCGTCTGTCGAATCAGCTGCGACTGCATGGGTAACGTACTGAATGTTTTCGTTAATGCGTTCCTCATTTTCATCGATCCCCATAACCTCGTAATCCATTTCGTACAAGGTCCGGGCAACACTGGAACCAAAGCGTCCCATTCCAATAATGGCAAATTGCTTTGACATCCTGATCTACTCCTCCACGCCGCTCACCTAGCGGCTTTTTCCAATACCTTGCATTATAACACAACCCTGTCCCCACCTACAAAAGACGTATGAGGCATCGCTGCGGGACAAATACTAAGTGCGATTTCATTTTCCCCAAGAGAGGTGTGCGGTCCGTCATGAACATTGCCTCGCTCAATCTTCGTCAAGCCATCATGTACAAAATGCAGGGCTCAGACCCATCAGCGGTCGAAGAGACGATCACCGATGCGATTACCAGCGGTCAGGAAAAGACCTTGCCCGGACTCGGCGTCTTGTTTGAAGTGCTGTGGCAAAACAGCGATTCCTCATCCCGCCAGGAAATGGTGGAAACCATCGCCGGCCATTTGCCGGAGACGACGGAAAAACCGATGTAGAAAAGCGCTGACTGCTTGCATTGGCAGCTTCTAGCAAAAAGGGAGCGACGATTATGTCACTCCCTTTTTGCTGTCTTGCGTCTCATCGAAAGTCTTCTTTCGCAGCCAATGAATGATCGCTAAAAGCACAGGAATCAGCACCGTGCTGATATATCCATAATAGGTCAGGTACCTGGCATAGGCAAAGAACTCCACAATGCTCTGCGGTAAAAGCGTGACGTACAGCAAAGGAATGAGTAGCACGAACGAAAGAATTCGCTGAAACCGAATGCTTTTCCCCAGTAACAATCGGATCCCGTACACCGTGGAATAAAACATATTCCCCAACGTCGTAAACACCGATGCGACCCAGATCGCCAGAAACGCAGATTCCAGCCGCTCCGGAAACCATCCGGTGCGGGTTGCGGTCTTGACCAGCTCCAGTGTCGGCCAGATCATGTTTTGCAATTCTTCATAGCCAAACACGACGATGCCCGCTACTGCCGTCAGCGCGTAGGAAACGACCGTGAATACGAGTCCAATCCAGGTAGCCAGTCCGATTTTTGCTCCAGGCATCGCCAAACCAAAAAAGATCATCAACAGCTCATATCCGGTATAGAGCGAGAAGGTATTGATTCCGGTTTCAACGAGCGCCTCGAACGAATCCAGATGCAGCGGCAGCAAATTGTTCCAATCCGCGCTGGTTAAGGAGACATAAGGAATCAGGAAAACCGGGATGAGCATGATGGGAAACAGGAGCTCGTTGACGCGAACTAGGACATCCACTTCATGCATACAGAGAAACAATACGATCAAAAATAGGGTGATCAGGATGGCTTCCAACGGCGTTTCCAGGAGAACTGCTGTCACAACGACTTCTCCGAACCCCCTGGCAACCATCCCTGCATTTAGGAATTGGAACGAGAAGAAGATGAAGAACCACGGGATGCAGAGAATTTTCCCCCATTTGACGTGCTTCTCTCCACATAGAATCAAAGGGCTGTACTCAATAAAGGTAAGTCCGGGATACTCCTTGCTTAAGTACACCATCCCAAGCAACGGCAGCATCGCGATGAGCCCCCCAACGATCGGCCCCATCCATCCCATTTCATTTAAAGTTTCACTGGCTGTGCGAGGCATCGATAAGATCCCGACCCCAATCATCGAGCTAATCATAAAACTGATTAGTTGCCAGGTGCTGACGACTCTCCGTTGACTTTTCATTCTCTCTCGCTCCTATTGCATTTCCATACCCAACCGGCGAATCTTGATGGTATAGACAGCCTCGACCGGAAAGTCTTTAAATTCCTTTTTCCAATCGTGTTTTTCCCAATAATCGCGGTAATGATGGGCACGCAATGCGAGTCCAATTCGCAAGATATCGCTGTTGTAGTCCTTCTGCAGCTGGGTGAACAGTTTTTTCGCCCGATTTTCCATTTCTTTCTTGATCAATGTCTGCATTTTCTTGATGAATTCTTCTGGCGGGATATGCAGGTCTTTGGTTACTTCAACAATATCTCCCTGAAGCTCGCAATAAAACGTGGCTGAGTGCTGAGGGTTTGACTTCTTTTGATTGCCAAGAACATGACTGTCATTTAGCTTTAACTTGGTCTTGACAAAATGCGGGCGGAACGTTACAAAGCCCCCTTGCTCGCCTGGGAGAGGGATAATGACATCGCCTCCACGCTGTTCGTTTCGCAGCTGCAGCAAGGACCAGGATTGAATATCGTTGATCGCACCTACCATTTTGTGACCACGAAAGACGGCTATGCCCTTCCATCTCACTTCACTCTCGCTAGCCTGTACGTAATTTAGGAACGGCTCCATCGACTTGTTCGAGGTTTGATTAAAATAGTCTCCTAACGTCTGATCCGGGATCGTCCCCATCTTCGAGCCATTCTCGATGAGATCCATCAAAAACACCACCGGGATTTGCGCCAGCTGCGGCTTGATTTTCAAAAGGGAGGCTGCCTCGCCCTTCACAATGATCGGCCACATCAGCCTGCGGATCTGCGGTTCGCGGCGATAGCCGTCCATGATGTCCTGAATCCCTCTTTTTGCCACCTCTTCACTGATGGCAAGAACGCGGGTATGGCCGAGAAACAGCTTTTGGTTGAGCCGCAGCTGCAGGTTATTTGCTGCGTCTGTCACGGTCCTGCCCGTCACGCTCATGATTTTGACGGCGTCCGAGTTCCCACCGCCGCCTTGTCCACTGCTCCCCGCGATCTTGATCGGAATGGGAATCTGGACAGTCATTTTATACAGATCCTCTCTGCCCTCCACAATATCGACCGCGACGGCTAACACAGAGGTACGCTCCTCCAGCTCCCTCCGATCCCAGCAGCCTGTCAGCATCGTCACGAAAACCAAAAGAACAGCGAATCGGCACCAGTGTTTAGCCACCCGCTTTCCTCTCCTTCGCCTTGCTCCCCATTCCTCGAGCAAATACTACGAGTAAATAGAGAAGCGGAATACCCAGGTTGAGGTAAAGGCTAATGATCCCTAAATAAGAGCTGGCTCGAAAAATATCCACGATGTTTTGCGGCCATAGCGCAATAAAAAAGAGCGGAATAAAAAGAATGGCAGAGATGATACGCTGGAATTGGATCCCCTTATTAAACAGCTGTCGCAGTCCATACACGAATGCATAATAGGCATTAGCCACCGTAGTGAACACGGCGGCTACCCATACGGCCAAAAAGGCGGATTCCAGACGCTCCAGAATCAGGCCCGGGACTTGCGTCGTTTTCACAAGCTCCAGCGTCGGCCACGAAACTCTCTGCAGCTCCTCATAACCAAATACCACGATGCCAGCTAAGACAATCAGTGTATAGACAAACGTGGCAATGCCAATTCCGTAAAACCCCGCCTTCACCTTGCTCTGGTTCTCGTGTGCGTAGGCGTAGAAGATCAGCATGATCTCATAGCCAGAGAACGAGTAAACCGTTTCATAGATTCCTTCAAAAAGCGCCCTCCCCGGAACGCGATACAAGGGGAGCATGTTGTTCCACTCTGCTTTTTGAAATGATGCGATCGCAATGACCAGAACAGGAAACAAAATCAGAGGAAACAGCAGCTCGTTAATTCGAGCAAGCACATCGACTTCATGCATACATAGCATTTGCGCCAGCAGAAACATCGTGATGATGATAACCTCCAGCGGGGTATCGAGCAGAACGGAGGTTACGACTACCTCACCAAATACTCGAGCGACAATAGCTGTAGATAAATACAGAAATAGCAAATAGCCGATCACCCAGGGAAGACTCAGCCATCTCCCCAGACGTGGATGTTTGGCAGATCCCCAAACAATGGGACTGTATTCGATAAATGTCTTCCCCGGGAATCGATCGCTCAATTTGGCGATCATCCACACGGACAAAAAGACCCAAAAGGAACCGATAAGAGGAGCAAGCCATCCCGCCTCATACAGCTTGGCGCTTGTCGTCCTTGGCAACGTCAAGACACCTACTCCAATCAGCGTGCTTGCAATCAGGGAGGTTTGCTGCCACAGCGAAAAGGTATTGATATCGCGGCTCACCTGCTTCTGGCTCATGGTTTATCCTCCTCTCTCATCCGGACTTTATCATGAACATGAAACATGCTGGGGCGCGTTTTCATCAAATGATGCGGAGCGCGAATGAACAGATCGCGCATGCCGAGCAAATTCAAGGGACTGAGTGGTGACATATACGATACTCCAAACGACTTGATAGACGAAAGATGTACAAGAATCACGATCAAGAACAGCATGATTCCGTACAAGCCGAACATTCCTGCCAAGATCATCACCGGAAAACGCAGCATGCGTATGGCAATTGCGGCACTGTAGCTTGGAGACGCAAACGAACCAATTGTCGTCACTGCGACGATAATCACCATGACCGGGCTAACGAGTCCTGCGGAAACCGCCGCTTCCCCTACTACCAACGCTCCGACGATCCCAATCGTAGGACCAATCGGACCAGGCAGACGCACACTCGCCTCCCGCAGGATCTCAATCGCCAGCTCCATGAATAACGCTTCCACGAGGGAGGGAAACGGCACAGTGGAGCGTCCGGCCGCCATCGCGATCACAAGCCGTGAGGGGATCATCTCCGGATGAAAGGAGCTGAATGCGATGTACAGCGAAGGCAGCAGCAAGGCAATGGTAATACTGATGACGCGGATGAAGCGAATCAATGTCGCAATGTAAAACCGTTCATAGTAATCTTCCGGGCTTTGATAGAACTGAGAAAAGACAGCAGGCGCAATCAATCCGAACGGAGTCCCATCGACCAAAATCCCCACTTTTCCTTCCAAGAGATTGGCGACAACTTTATCAGGCCGCTCGGTATTTTGAATCTGAGGAAAAGGAGACCACCTGCGATCTTGAATCAATTGCTCGATATAACCGCTCTCGAGTACAGCATCTACATTGATTTTTTCGATCCGGCTAATAACTTCTTCGACGATCGGCTGATGAGCCAAACCCTCGATATACATGACGTAAATATCGGTTTGCGTCCTCTGCCCTACGACCATATGCCGTACTCGTAGATTCGGGTCTTTCAGCCGAAACCGAATGAGGGCAGAATTGACACAGAGCGTCTCGCAGAATCCATCACGAGGTCCACGCACGACAGACTCTGTCTGCGGCTCTTCTACACTGCGACGATCCCAGCCCCGCGTATTATTGAGATACGCCTGGCTGTTGCCATCAACCAACAGAACAGCAGTACCGGACAAGATATTGCGAATGACTTGCCTCAAGCTGTCTGTCGCTTCCAGCTCATTTGTAGCAGGTCCCTCATAGGTGACATCCGTCGTCGTCGTATAGCGAATAATGAAGTCGCTGATGATGTTTCGATCAACCATTCCATCTAGGAAAAAAATCGCGCAATCCTTATTATCTTTGTTTTGAAAACGGCGAATGACCAGATCGTCGCATTTTCCGAGCTCCTCGCGAATGAGCGAAATATTTTCACCCACATCTTCACTGAGAATCAGGTCAGAGACGCTTTCCATACTTTTATCCGCATGCAGATTCAAGGATTGTGACTGCAGGGTTTCCTTCCGTCTCTGCCACGCCTTCCAAAACTGGCTCAACGCTCTCCCCCCTTTGATTCGCTCTTTTCGATAAAGATGTACGGATAGTGTGCCCAAGAAAGGAAATGAAAACCCAATAAAAAAAGGACCTCGCACGCCATGCATGCGAAACCCTTCTTTTCTCCTAGATAAGTGATTGCAAAAGCAGGAACAGTTGCAAGATACAGAAAACAGGGACGACAATCATAAACGAGATATGCTTCGTCTTGTGGCGAAGCGTCAGCATCCCGATCAAGGCACCTATTCCTCCACCCAAGATCGCCGTCAGGAAGAGACTCGCCTCCGGAATTCGGAAGCTTCGTTTGGGAGCGAGCCGTTTGTCGATGGCCATCAAATAGTACGCATACCCATTCAGGAGCAAACCGCCAGCTCCCCCTAGCCACAGGATCGACGAGACGCAGCCCGCGATTACCAATACCCACCCTACAGCAAGCAGGAGATTGCGGTTTCTCCGATGTGCGTGCAATTGCTTATGAAACATGACCTACCTACTCTCCTTTTGCCCGATAGGCCCGATTCCCCATGACGTATTTGCGAATGACCAAGCCGATCACGAGCAAGGCAACCAAAACGAGCAGCGTGTAGAAGCCGTAATGACGAATCATGACCACAATGGCCTCCACGTGATTCCCAAACACGTAACCCAGCAGGTAAAACGCGATCGTCCATACCAAACCGATCGGGTAAGAGAGCAGGGCATAACGACGATAGGTCATGCCCCCCATCGCCACCAGATAAGGAACGACATGTCGTACGACTGGAAACAAATAACTAATACAAAGCGCCGAAGTCCCGTACTTTCGCAATAGCTCCGTCGAGCGTTCTACGGCGTGCCTCATTTTCTCGCTTTTCGACAGCCACTGTAAGATAGGCTTGCCAAAAAATTTTCCAAGTAAAAAGCCTATTGTCAATCCGGAGGCCACACCAAGATACCCTGCCAAAAAAGAGTACACCGGGTCCAGCAGGCCAATCGATACCAAAAATCCTCCTGTCGCCACAACAAGCTCGTCAGGAATTGGCAATCCTACGATTCCCAGCCATAGCAAGAAGAAAATGGCCAGGTAACCGTATTGCTCTATGATTGACATCAGCAGGTTGATTTCCATGAGCAACTTCCCCTATCCTCGCCACTTTGCGGCTGTTTCTAGGATTGCATGTGAATCATTGTCCTTCCGATCATTACCCCTTCTAATACGAAACAATCCTCCAAAAAGGTACTCGTCTATTTTGCAATAGAAGCCTTCTTTTTATCAAGCGAAGAAAATATGTCTACGAGCTAGAAATGCTTGAGCGCTTCTCTTCTGCTCAGACTCGCCAGTGGCGTCTTCTCGACAAAACGGATCACCGCATCGGCATCCGTTTTTGCATACTCCCTTAATGACCAGCCTATCGCTTTTTGGATGAAAAATTCCTGGGAGTCTTTATAAATTCGAATGTTGGTGAAGAGCAGCTCCTGATCCGTCTTTTCCTTGTAAGAAAGCTGAAACAGGATCGTCGTCCGTTGCAGCCACAGATTCCCGCTGGCGATCCATCTTTCATTTGTCAAAGCGATCAGCGCAGGAAACAGACGAAACAGAGTCCCGACGGTATGAGCTGCCAAATAGTCGACGGTGTCCCACCAGGATTTTGTCGTGATCAGCTCTTCCACCAGTCTCAAATGGCCCGCTTCGAGCCTTTTTTTCACCTTTTCAAGCAGGTCCATGGCCACATATTGAAACTCGCGCTCTGGCATCGTCCAAAGCTGCCGGACGACCGTCTCCCAGTCGTCCGGAATTCCCTGCTCTTTCAACAGTCTTTTGCTCAGTTCTTTTCGCACGGGAGCTTTGATCCCCAAGAAAGGAAAATGGTCCTTCATATATTTTCTCATCGGCCCAGCAAGCTCCGGGTTTGCATGCTCTTGGAACAGACGGACAGCTTCCTCTACAAATGGATGGATCATAGCTGTCATGCGCTTGCAATCGTATTGGCATCTACCATCGTAAAGGCATTGAGCTCGCCCTCCACGTATGGATAGTAGACGACCAGTGTATAGTCTCCCTCGATCACGTCTCCGGTTTTAATCCAGGTATCAATGTCAAAGGATACTTTAGCTGTGAGCGTATGCTTGAAATAATCTTTTTCTAAGGAAGCATGGCGAGCGAAGTCTTCCCGCAGCTGGTCCCTCTGTTCAAAGACCGCCGAGAATGTAGCCTGCATCTCCTGCTTCTCCATGACATCTTCCCACCAAAGCTTGCGCGGTCGATGCTTCTGGTTGTGCAGGAAGTCGAATTTCATCAGGCTGATGACATGCTCGAGCTTCTCCACCTGCTGCGTTTGCAAAAAGCTTTGCAGGCGGGTGAACAGATCCTCCAGCTGGTGTCCAATCCGGCTCCAGCCTTTTGATTCCCAGTAGTCGCCAAATGACTGGAAGAAGTCGAACGGCGAATCGAACACGTGCTCCAGCAACCATTCCAGCGTATGATCCATCCGATGGGCATTCCAGTATTTCTCAAGTACGTCTTCTACGCGTTTGATTTTTTGCATGTCGCCAAATGACAGGACGTTGTTCCCGAGAATCTCATACGGGGATTCATCCATGAAGACGTAGCCATGATCTTTTGCACGCGCACGTACACCGGTTCCGCGAAGCATTTTCAAAAAGCCCAGCTGGAGCTCTTCTGGCCGCAGGGCGAATACATCGTTGAACGTTTTTCGGAAGGACTGATAGTCTTCTTCCGGCAATCCGGCGATCAAGTCCAGATGCTGATCGATTTTGCCGGAGTTTTTGATCTGCGTAACCGTCCGAGACAATCGGTCAAAGCGCTGAATGCGTTGAACGAGTCGGTTCGTCTCGTCATTGGTCGACTGTACGCCGATCTCAAAACGGAAAACTCCCGGTGGGGCATTCTCGGTCAAGAAGTCGAGGACATCCGCACGCAAAATATCGGCGGTAATTTCAAATTGAAAAACCGTGCCGTTGTGATTGTCGATTAAAAATTGAAAGATCTCCAATGCGTACTTTTTATTGATGTTAAATGTACGGTCAACGAATTTGATCGTCTTGACCCCGTGGTTGATCAAGCGAAGCAAATCTTCCTTTACCCGCTCCAGACTGAAGTAGCGAACGCCGTCTTCAATGGACGACAGGCAGTACTGACATTTGAACGGGCAGCCTCGGGACGCTTCGAAATACACGACCCGGTTGTTTAGCTCATCCAAATGATCCTGATACGGAGAAGGAATGGTATCCATCTCCTCGATCTGGGCACGAGGCATGGAGAAACGGACGTGCTCCTGGTCCCGATAGGCGATCCCGGCTACGTCCCGCAAGCGCGGAGGCTGTCCCGTCACTTTCGCCTCCTGATATGCCTGCAATAGCTCCAGGAAGGTCTGCTCCCCCTCACCGATGGCAATGACATCGATCTGGGGATGCTTTTTCATCCAAAAATCAGCGTCGTACGTGACTTCAGGTCCCCCTAAAATGACAGGTACATCTGGGCAAACCTTTTTCAGATTGCGAATAACGTCTAGCGTTTCACGGATATTCCAGATGTAACAGGAAAACGCCACTACATCCGGCTCACGCTTGTAGATGTCTGCCACAATGTTTAACGTCACATCATTAATGGTATATTCGACCAGCTCAATTGTTGGAAAGGAAGCCTGCGCATAGCTGCGCAAATAGCGTAGGGCCAATGAAGAATGGATAAACTTTGCATTTAACGTCGATAACAAGATATTCATGTTTCTGTCTACTCTCCTTGCACGATCTGGCTCATGCCTTGACTTGTATTTTGACTGCATGAGTCATATTCCTTTGGTAACAGTACCATAAGCGGACAGAATACGGCAAATCCCGTCCATTCTCCCTGCGAAAAACCTGCATGAAAAAAGGGCAACATGCGCGCACCGCCACGTCGCCCCCCTCCCTATCTTTTAGCGGTTCAGCTCTCGTACCACATGCCCAAGCTCGGGTACGATCAGCTTGCTCATCGCCAATCGAACTGCTCCCGTCGATCCCGGTGTGGAAAAGATCGCCTTGCCGGCTCTCGTTCCTGCGATCGCTCTGCTGAGCATTGCGGCAGGTCCGATGTCTTCGGTGTAGCTCAGCATCCGAAACAGCTCGCCAAAGCCTGGCAGCTCTTTTTCCAGCAAAGCAGAAACGGCCTCAAACGTGTTGTCGCGCGGTGAGATACCTGTTCCACCGTTTAACAAGATCACTTGTACGTCAGCATGATTCATGCCGCTCTCGATAGCAGCGCGTACTTCAGTAGGCTCGTCCTTGACGATTTGATACAGAGCGACAGCATTTCCCGCTTCTTCAAGCAGCGCTTTCATCAGCTGACCACTTTTGTCCGTCTCCTCTGTTCTCGTATCAGAGACAGTGATGACCATGCACGTTACCTGCTTGGGCGATAGTGCTTTATGTTCCTGCGTACTCATGTCCGCTTTGTCAGCTCCCATCCGTAATCTCTTTGATTATCATACCATGCGCGCGAATGGCAACGGGAGTTTTTCTAATTGTTCGCTACCTACATCCGCTTCTTTTCCTATATAATTCTCTTGACTGCTATTTTTGACAGACAAGGAGGCGCAGCCGAATGGCAAACCGCCCTTTTTTCGCGTTTCACTTTCACAAGCAGGCACACACGCCCATGTACATACAGCTTGCCGAACAATTACAGACAGCGATCCTGCACGGCGCTTTTCTCGTAGACGGGCAGCAGCTGATCTCCTTGCGCGACATGAAAACCGTGAGTGGCTGCTCGCTGGAAACCGTAAAAAAAGCCTACGATCATCTGGCTGAAGAAGGCTGGCTGGAAGCGGTCCACGGCAAAGGCTACTATTTGACGCAAAGAGCCAAGGAAGCTCGGCTGGAAAGCCGGCTGCCGCTCACCGATATCCCGATCGCCTCGCTCGCCGACTCTTCTCCCCGCCCTGGCGAAGAGCTGGTAAAGCGGCTGCGCAGTGCTTTTAACGACAGTCTGGCCGTGCTGGATGAGCCATCTGCCCAAAAGAAAGTCCGGCTCGCTCATGCTGCAAAAGTGTTTGCGGACCATTTGAGCCGCAGAGGACTCCCCCATTTCCCGGAGCGCGTGCTGTCGTTTAACCGCAGCACCAGCGGCTTTGCTTTCCTGGCACAGCGAGTCATGAATCCTCGGGATGTGGTTTACGTCGAAGAATACAGCTATCCGGTATTTTTGCGGCTGCTCAGTCAATGCGGCATTACCGTCCGTCCCATTCGCATGGATGAGGAAGGCATCTCCATACATGCGCTCGACGAAGAGCATGAGCATTACCCTGCCAATTGGCTGCTTATCAACCCGCACTATCACTTCCCTACAGGGATCAGCTATTCGCACCAGCGAAAGGAAGAGCTGCTGCAATGGGCCGCGCAAAAGAACGTGCGCATGGTAGAAAACGACCACTATGGAGATCTGTGGTTTTCAGAGCCCAGCACTCCTCTGTATCAGATGGCCATCGATGCGAAAATCTCCGTCCAAGTCTATTACCTGCACTCTTTGTCCAAAACACTCGCACGGGATCTGCAGCTCGGTATCCTGTTGCTGCCAGCTGATCTTAGCAAGGAAGAGCTGGAAAGATCCCGTCAAATCGTATCCATGACTGGTGCTGAGCCCTCTCTCGTCGTAGTTGAGGCTGCGATCAAGCTCTTGGATGATCCGTGGTTTTCGGATGTGTACCTGGCTGACAGGCGTGCTCTTTTTCATTCCCGTTTTCAACGTCTGTGGGAGGAGCAGAGTCACTCCCTGCCTGCCCATGCCCGCATGTATCCGATTTCGGGAGGCTTAAACACGTGGATCGAATGGGGAGTAGCATCTGACAGAGCGGCTGAAAGTGAGGACAGGATCGTCGCCATGCTGCTGGAGGAAGGCCTGGAACTCACGCCCGGGCACGCTTTTCGGGTGGCCGATGAACCGGAAGATACCGTGCGCCGCCCCGCCGTGCGCTTCCCGCTCGCTCCTATGGAGGAACGCGAGCTCAAGCACTGGCTGTATCGTCTGGGTGCAGCCTTGATCCGGTAAACGCATCTCGTTATATTTCCAAGCATTCCTACCATACTAAATGGAAGCGAGTGCCTAGATCGTCCCTACTTTGAAACATCGAAAAGTCGAGGTCATCCCTACTATGATACGGAAAGTTGTTGAGAAGCTTCGCCTGGACCCGCCCAAGACACTTGTCATCGGGTTTGCTCTCATTATTCTGATCGGCTCCTTCTTATTAACCCTCTCTTCTGCTACCGTGGATGGAAGAGGCCTAAATTGGCTGGATGCCTTGTTTACCGCCACTTCAGCTACCTGTGTCACCGGACTGGTAGTCGTAGATACGGGTACTACCTTTACCGTTTTTGGCCAGATCGTCATTCTTTCGCTCATTCAAATCGGCGGACTCGGATTTATGACACTCGCCACTTTTTTTGCCTTACTCATGCGAAAAAAAATCTCTTTACGTGAGCGCCTTATCCTGCAGGAATCGCTCAACCAGCTTTCCATAGAAGGAGTCGTGCGGCTCGCAAAAATGATTCTTGTCTTTACTGCTTTAGCCGAGCTAATTGGTGGGATCTTGTTGTCCATCCGCTTTGCTTTTGATTTTCCTTTGGGGAAAGCCATTTACTTTGGCTTCTTCCACGCGATCTCCAACTTTAACAACGCCGGCTTTGACTTGATGGGGGATTACGCCAGTCTGACTGCCTACGTAGATGATCCCTTCGTCACACTCGTCGTCTGCGCACTGATCATCGTAGGCGGGATCGGGTTTATGGTCGTAAGCGAGGTTTATGACTATCGCCATACACACCGGCTTTCCTTGCATACAAAAGTCGTTCTATCTACGACCGCTTTCCTCGTCGTCTTAGGAACTGTCCTGATTTTCGCACTGGAATACACAAATCCAAAGACGCTACAGCCGTTGTCCATTCTAGGTAAAGTTCTCGGTTCTCTCTATCAGTCCGTGACGGCACGGACTGCCGGCTCCAATACGCTCAGCATTGGCGATATGCATCAATCTTCCTTGTTCCTCATCATTCTGCTGATGTTTATCGGGGCTTCTCCCGGATCAACCGGCGGCGGGATCAAGACGACCACCTTTGCCACGCTGATAGGGGCTGTTGTGGCCCAAATCAAAGGGAAGGAAGATGTCATCTTCTTCCGTCAGCGCATTCTGCCTCACATGATCTACAAGTCTTTGACTGTTACGATGATCGGTCTATTCATCGTGATCGCCGTCACGATGATCCTTGCCATTACGGAACCGAGTGCACCGTTTCAGATGATATTGTTTGAAGTCACCTCTGCCTTTGCCACTACTGGCTTATCGATGGGTTTAACTCCTGAGCTATCGCCTTTTGGCAAGATTCTGATCGTGCTGACGATGTTTGTAGGCAGGTTGGGGCCACTGACGATCGCCTTTGCCCTGGCTCAACGCAAGCAGAAGGAATACTTCCGCTATCCAAAAGGCAAGATCACAATTGGATAGAATCGTGCGAAAAACCCCGTACTTCCTTCTAAAAAGGCAATACGGGGTTCGCTTTCTTCCACTACCGTGTATCCACATGCCGGAGAGACATGTCATTTTGCCGCGGCTCTTTGCGCACTAGCCACCAGCCAATGAGCAGTGCCAAAGCGCTCCAGAAGCCGCTGATGACAAGCGGGTCAATCCCGGTGATCGGCAAGAACCATCCGCTCCATACGAGGGAAAAGATCGGCGCTCCCCATATCGCGGCAACTGCCCACTTGGATTGAACGGGCAAAATCCGGAACAAGTAAAAAATGACGGGGAAAAATATCGTCACACCTCGCAAGGTCATGGCCAAGAATGCCCAATGCAGGATTTGTCCTCGATCGTCCCAGCACACAATCGCGTAGGATATGCCGATAACAGCCAGGATCAGAAGCCTTGATACAGCCAGCTTTCGGGTCTCTTCAACAAATCGGGTAGAATAGCGCTGGAGCACGTCCCTATTTAAAATCGTTGCAATACTGAGCGTCAAAGCTGCTCCTGTCATGACGACCGATAGCAGGATGATTGCATAGGCGGCACCCGCCAGCCAAGCAGGTGAATGCATCAGGAAAAACTGTGGAATCGCTTCGCGTGGCAGCAGTTCCGGGTGAACATCATGCATGAACATCCCGATCCACGCACTAACCATACCAATCAGAATGATCAGGAAGCCCGCTGTGATCGCACCCGTTTTCGCCGCACGCGTGCTGCGGCTGGCAAAGATCGGCTGCAGGTAGGCTTGGGTGGAAAAGATTCCGATGAGCATGGATAACCCTTGCGCCCATCCCATCCCCGCTTCCGGAACAATAAGCTGAAAGCGCCCTTCCTGCCACCATTTCACGTACATCCCACCATCGATAGTGGCCCAAAGCCAAACGCCCGTCCCAAGCAAAAGCGCCACGAGCATCACGGTCTTGACT
Organism: Brevibacillus centrosporus; assembly: GCF_003710815.1. Classification (GTDB taxonomy): domain Bacteria; phylum Bacillota; class Bacilli; order Brevibacillales; family Brevibacillaceae; genus Brevibacillus; species Brevibacillus centrosporus. The sequence continues at coordinate 30,459 of NZ_RHHP01000005.1, read as the reverse complement.
GTGCCAACTAGGCTTGCCCCCATAAATCCTCCAGCGAAGACGTAGGCGATGATCAAGAACGATGGGATCAAAGCGAGCACAGACAGATTCGTCTGCCAAAAGACAGAGACGAACGGCAAAGCGGCGAGAATCTGCGCAACCACTTGAATAAACATTCCCAGTGACAAAAACAGGCTGCTCCCTAGCTGAGCCTGTGCTCCATACTGCAGCCCGATCAGCTCTGGCAGCGTCTCCACCTGCATTTGACGAAAGCGTTGCGCTGTAAATCCTAGCAGGATCACTGCAACACCGCCCCCCAAGGTAAACCAGAGCGAAGTGAGTCCATGCGAAAAGGCCAGCTCCCCCGTACCTACGATCGACGTCCCGCCGACAAACCCGCCTACCAATGCCCCCGCGACCATCCCTGACGTCAAAGAGCCGCTCGCATTGGTAAAATCACTCGTTTCCTTCACTCTTCGTTTTGCTGCCAATCCGGCAATCACCGTGAGGAACAGAACGAGTAAGAAACAGATGAAAAACGGTATGGAAGCCACAGTATGTTCCCTCCAAGATTACCTATCTACAGTATATTATAATACTTAGTACAGTTATTTGGTCAAACAAAAACCCTGCCATTCATCCCAAGGGAAAACGGCAGGGTTTGCTTGCTTACTTCTGTACCCAAGTTTTGGACAGCTCGTCGCGAACCAGTTGCCCCATCTCCACTGTGCCGATAGCTTTGCTGCGATCGCTGGCGATGTCACCTGTACGATGGCCAGCTTCCAGAACCGACCAGACGGCATTTTCCACTGCATTGGCTGCCTCATCCATCCCGAGGGACAGACGGAGCATCATCGCTACAGACAGGATGGTTGCCAACGGGTTGGCAATTCCTTTTCCTGCGATGTCAGGCGCAGAGCCGTGAACAGGCTCATACAGCCCGAAGCTGCCTGCAGCCAGACTTGCAGAGGACAGCATACCGATGGATCCGGTCAACATAGCTGCCTGGTCACTGAGAATGTCCCCAAACATGTTCTCGGTCACAATGACATCGAACTGCTTCGGTGCACGTACCAGCTGCATCGCGCACGAGTCAACCAGCTGGTGCGACAGCTCCACATCTGGATAATCCGCAGCGACACGCTCAGCAACTTTGCGCCAGAGGCGGGAGCTTTCCAGCACGTTTGCTTTGTCAACAGAAACGAGGCGCTTTTGACGCTTGCGAGCAATGTCAAAGCCTACGCGAATGATTCGCTCGATTTCTGCCTCATTATAAATGCATTGATCTTCTGCTACTTCCCCATTTGGGCCATCGTAGCGTTTTTTCTCTCCGAAATAGATACCGCCTGTCAGCTCACGAACGACGATCAGATCCACACCCGATACGACTTCCGGCTTGAGCGTGGAGGCTTCTACCAGGGAGCTGTGCATCGTTGCTGGGCGGATGTTTGCAAACAGTCCCAGCGCCTTGCGGATTCCCAAAAGACCCGTCTCTGGACGCAAATGGCCTGGATTTTGATCCCATTTCGGCCCGCCAACAGCTCCCAGCAATACAGCATCTGCTTGTTTTGCCAGCTTCACCGTTTCTTCCGGCAACGGCGTTCCGTCCGTATCGATGGCGATCCCACCGATGCGGCCTTCTTCACACGTAAAGGTGACTCCTTCGCGTTCTCCTACAAGAGTGAGGACTTTGACCGCTTCCTGCATGATTTCCGGTCCAATACCGTCTCCTGGAAGAACGGCAATACGATACTCTTTTTTCATCGTCTATCCCGCTTTTCTATTCTGTAATGGTTTCCGTTCTCTACTGGTTCCCTCATCCTACCCAAAGGGGGAGTGCGGTTATTAGTTGACACCTACTGGCACGGATTCGCCCCGACGCTCGAGAATCTTGTTGATAGCACGTACATAGGCGATCGCACTCGCTTCCAAAACGTCTGTGCTCACACCGCGGCCAGTCACCGTGAGATCACCCTGCTGCAGACGGACGAACACTTCACCTAATGCGTCCTTCCCTTGTGTAACGGAAAGGATCTTGTAGTCAACAAGCGTCACATCTTCGCCTGTCGCACGGTCAATGGCTTTGTAGATCGAATCGACGGAGCCATTCCCGACTGCTGCTTCTTCCACCGCGGAGCCATCTGCGCACATCAACCGCACACTCGCTGTTGGCACGGAGAGGTTTCCGTAAGTGAGCTGGACAGATTCCAGCTGGAAGGCTTCCTGGCCTTTTACCATTTTGGTATCGACCAGCGCGAGAATATCGTCATCGCTGATTTCTTTTTTCTTGTCGCACAGTACCTTGAAGGCAGCAAACGCTGTGTTTACTTCTTCCTGCTCCAAATGGTAGCCGAGCTCAATCAGCTTCTCTTTAAACGCATGGCGACCCGAGTGTTTACCGAGCACCAGTTTGTTCGACTTGAAGCCGACCGACTCTGGACGGATGATCTCGTACGTGGTAACTTCCTTCAGCACGCCGTCCTGATGAATGCCAGATTCGTGTGCAAAAGCGTTTGCTCCCACAACGGCTTTGTTCCCCGGAACGATCATCCCTGTCAAACGGCTGACCAGTTGGCTGGTACGTGCGATTTCTTTCAAATGAAGCTTGGTCGTCGCCTGGTAGTAATCCTTGCGCGTTTCCAGAGCCAGTGCGACTTCTTCAAGGGCCGCGTTACCGGCACGCTCGCCGATCCCGTTGATGGTTCCCTCTACTTGTGTCGCTCCTGCTTCGACAGCAGCAAGGCTGTTGGCTACCGCCATACCCAGATCGTCATGGCAGTGGCAGCTCAGGCGAATGCCTTCCGTTGCCGGTACGAGGCGTCTTAAGTCACTGAAGATCTGTCCGTACTGGATTGGCGTCATGTAGCCAACCGTATCCGGAATATTGACCGTGGTAGCGCCGGCCTTGATGACCGCCTCGACGACCTGTGCCAGAAAGTCGATTTCTGTACGAGCCGCATCCTCTGCGGAAAATTGTACCTCTGTGAAGTACTTTTTCGCGTAGGTGACCGCTTCGACAGCGCGCTCCAGCACTTGCTCCTTGCTCATATTCAGCTTGTACTGACGGTGAATCGGAGATGTTGCAAGAAAGACGTGGAGGGATGCGTTTTGCGCGTCGCGAAGCGCTTCGTATGCTTTATCCATGTCGTCTTTAACGGCACGTGCCAGGCTTACGACAGTCGAGTTTTTCACCCGCTTCGCCACTTCGGCCACCGACTTTTGGTCACCAGGGGAGGCAGCTGCAAAGCCTGCCTCGATCCTCGTTACGCCCAACTTTTCTAGTTGAAGGGCAATCTCCACCTTTTCGTTCGTGCTGATATTGACGCCAGGAGACTGCTCTCCATCCCGCAGGGTCGTATCAAAAATCTCAATGGTCCGCATGAACTTTTCACCTCCACTTTATTTCCTACATTATATATTGTCTGTGAGCAGGCCAATTATTGACCGATTTTCGCTTCTTCTTTTTTCGTTTCTTTATTCAGCCAAGACATCATGCCACGCAGCTGCTCACCTACTACTTCGATGCCGTGTTCTGCTTCCAGGCGACGGCGGGAAGTGAAGCCAGGACGGTTTGCTTGGTTTTCCAGGATCCAGTTGCGAGCGAAAGTACCATCTTGGATTTCAGCCAGTACTTTTTTCATTTCTTTGCGCGTTTCGTCAGTGATGATACGGCGGCCTGTGCTGTAGTCACCGTATTCAGCTGTGTCGGAGATGGAGTAGCGCATACGAGCCAGGCCACCTTCGTACATCAGGTCAACGATCAGCTTCAGCTCATGCAAGCACTCGAAGTAGGCGATTTCTGGAGCGTATCCAGCTTCTACCAATGTGTCGAAGCCAGCTTTTACGAGCTCGCTCGCGCCACCGCAAAGGACAGCTTGCTCACCGAACAGGTCTGTTTCGGTTTCTTCACGGAAGGTTGTTTCGATAACACCTGCTTTGGTGCAACCGATCCCGCTGGAGTATGCAAGAGCCAGGTCTTTTGCATTGCCAGTCGCATCTTGGTAGATGGCGATCAAGCCAGGTACGCCAAAGCCTTCTTGGTATACGCGGCGAACCAGGTGACCCGGGCTTTTTGGAGCTGCCATGATTACGTCAACGTCAGCTGGTGGCAAGATTTGAGCGTAGTGGATGTTGAAACCATGGGAGAAGCACAGAGCTGCGCCGGATTTCAGGTTTGGAGCTACTTCATCGCGGTATACTTGTGCTTGACGCTCGTCTGGCATCAGGATTTGTACCACATCAGCGCGTTTTGTTGCTTCTGCTACTGTTAAAACTTCGAAGCCGTCTTTTACTGCAACGTCCCAAGATTTCCCTGGGCGCAGACCTACTACTACTTTATATCCACTATCGCGCAGGTTTTGTGCTTGCGCGTGTCCTTGGCTTCCATAACCGATGATCGCGATTGTTTTGCCACGCAGTACCTCTTGTTTTACGTCTGCTTCATAATACATTTTTACCATTTGTGTAGCCTCCCTAAAATGATGTTTAGTGTGAATTTCTATTCAGAATTTTGCAATTTAAACCATTGCAGCGGCTGTTGCTGGAACAATACTGCGAGCCATCGCTACTGAGCCGGTTCTCGTCAATTCGAGTACACCATAGCTTTGCAGCAATACGAGCAGCGCGTCAATCTTCTCAGAATCACCTGTGACCTGAACAATCAAAGAGCTTGGCCCTACGTCGACGATCGCTGCACGGAACGGTTCAACAATCCCGTTCAGCTCAGCCAATTGACTAGGTGATGCGCTGACCTTAATGAGCGCCAACTCCCGAGACACGTACGGGTTTGCACTGAGATTGGTCACGGAAATGACGTCGATCAGCTTGTGCAGCTGTTTCATCAGCTGGTCGATCTGACGGTCATCTCCCCCGGTGGTGATAATCATCCGGGACAGGCCTGCCTCTTCTGTGCCCCCTACCGTGATGCTGTCGATGTTGAACGCGCGTTGACCAAACAAGGTGGATACGCGGGTCAACACCCCGGGGTAGTCGTTGACGAGTACGGCAATCGTGTGCTGCTGCATCTTACTCTTCCCCCAATTCCATCTGATCTAGTGTGTCTCCAGCAGCTACCATTGGATAGACGTTTTCTCCCTGTGCGACACGGAAGTCAACCACGACTGGACCGTCATGTGCCAGCGCTTCTGCCCACACTGCTTCGGCTTCTTGCGGAGTTGATGCCCGCAAGCCTTTGACGCCGTATGCTTCAGCCAGCTTGACGAAATCCGGGCTGCAGGTCAGGTCGATTTGGCTGTAACGGTTGTCGTAGAACAACTCTTGCCATTGACGAACCATCCCTAAGCACTGGTTGTTGACGATTGCGACCTTCACCGGAATGTTGTATTGGGATACGATTGCGAGCTCCTGATTCGTCATCTGGAAGCCGCCATCTCCCACTACAGCAATGGTCGTGCGTTCCGGGTGAGCGATTTGCGCCCCGATCGCAGCCGGGAAGCCAAAGCCCATCGTGCCAAGACCACCGGAAGAGATGAAAGAGCGAGCGTTTTTGAACTTGTAGTATTGTGCTGTCCACATCTGGTGCTGTCCTACGTCAGTAGTGACGATCGCTTCCCCATCTGTGGAGCTGTACAGCAGTTCAATGACAGCTTGCGGCTTCAACGTATCTCCGTCTGTCTTGTACTTGTACGGCTGTTTTTGCTGCCAGTCTTTCAGCTGCTTGATCCATGCCTCTGATTCACATGCGGTCACCAGCGGAATCGCTCTTTCCAACGTGTTTTTCACATCGCCAGTGACGGTCACCGCTGTGGATACGTTTTTACCCAACTCGGCCGGATCGATATCGACGTGGACGATGCGAGCATTTGGTGCGAATTCCTTGGTGCGACCCATGGTGATCCGGTCGTCGAAGCGGACACCTAAACCGATGACACAATCGGCGTTGAGCAGCGCTTGGTTCGCCGTGAAGTTACCGTGCATTCCTGGCATTCCGAGAGACAGCTCATGTGTTCCCGGAAAACCACCCAGACCCATGAAAGTATTGATAACCGGAATCCGTGTTTTCTCTGCAAAAGCAAGCAGTTCCTTGTCGGCACTGGCTGCGATGATTCCGCCACCTGCCATGATTACGGGACGCTTTGCCGTTTTGATTGCATCGATAAACTTTTGAACCTCTTCATCCTCCGGAACTACCTCAGCTCGGTAGCCGCGAATTTCTACATGATCTGGATAGGTGAACGGTGCAATGGCATTCGCGACATCTTTAGGGATATCGATCAACACAGGGCCCGGACGGCCTGTCGTGGCGATGTGGAACGCTTCTTTTACGATGCGTGGCAGATCGCGCACGTCCCGAACGAAATAGCTGTGCTTCGTAATCGGAACCGTGATCCCCGTGATATTTGCTTCCTGGAAAGCGTCTGTCCCAATCAACGACTGAGCGACGTTACCCGTGATGCACACCAGTGGAACCGAGTCCATTTGCGCAGTCGCAATTCCTGTTACCAGGTTGGTTGCCCCTGGACCGGATGTTGCGATACATACTCCCGGTTTGCCCGTAGCACGAGCGTACCCGTCAGCTGCGTGGATCGCTCCTTGTTCATGGCGGGTCAAAATGTGTTTGAAGTAGCTCCCGTACAAGGAATCGTAAATCGGAAGTACTGCCCCACCTGGATAGCCGAAGATGTATTCTACTTCTTCGAGGAGTAAACACCGAAGCAATGTTTCTGCCCCCGTAACCTCTTCGCCGAACTGAATCGGTGGAATACTATTCTTTCTCTGCATTTCGGCCATTTCAACACTCATTTCCTCTCCTCCTCCCACTTTCCAACAGGTATTGAAAATAACTATAACAACATAGAAAAACCCTTTCGCCCCGACACGGTTCGATTTCCATGTCTTTTGGGGCGAAAGGGTTCGCGGTACCACCCAACTTTATCGGCGCCTCACGGTCAGCCGATCTCAGCCAGTCACAACGTATTGTGGACTGTAACACGCTAACGGGTGTTAAACGGTTCTGCCTACTACCTACTTGCGCAAGTTTCAGCGAAACAGCTCGGAGGCGAGCAATGCGAGCGCTCTTTACCCGGTTCTCAGCAATCCGGGCTCTCTGGAAAAGAGTTGACGCGCATCCTCCTCGTCATAGCCTGATATTATAACAATATTTTCAATATTGTTGTTGTCAGAATATAAAGTGTTACGTCTGATTATAGCTAGGCACCTAGGGGGTGTCAACGAAAAGAACGACATTTTTTTAGACTTTCGTCCGAACGAACGTTCAATAAAAATCGGCGACATAGTAAGGGTTTTGGATGAAAGCGCATACAAGAACAAGCTGGCTCGTCCTCATAAAAAGAGAGGAAAACGGAACGGCACAACCCGTTCCGCACTCTCTCACTCACGCTTTTCTTACCTTCTCACTCAATCCATCGATCAATATTTTCGCCACTTCCGGTCTACTGAATTGCGGAGGAGGGACGATACCGTTTCTCAGCATTTCACGTACCTTGGTTCCGGATAAAGTCACATGCTGACTCTTATCGTGCGGGCACGTCTTGGTCGTGGCCATCCCTTCGCAGCTCTTGCAATAAAAGCTGTGCTCGAAAAACAAAAGTGATATCCCCAGCTCTTCTGGCTCGAATTCCGAGAAGATATGCTGGGCGTCATAGGTTCCGTAATAATCGCCTACCCCTGCATGATCGCGTCCCACGATAAAATGAGTGCAGCCGTAATTTTTGCGCACCATCGCATGGAAAACTGCTTCTCTCGGGCCTGCGTAGCGCATCGCAGCGGGAAAGGCAGCGAGCAGGACACGATTGGCTGGGTAGTAATTTTCCAAGAGTGCCAGATAGCTTTCCATTCGCACGACAGCCGGAACGTCATCTGATTTCGTTTCACCCATCAACGGATTTAAAAACAGGCCATCGACGGTTTCCAATGCTGCTTTTTGGATATATTCATGTGCCCGGTGCACGGGATTGCGCGTTTGAAAGCCCACGATGGTTTTCCAGTTTTTTTGCTGAAAAATCTCTCGCGTCTGAGTCGGAGTGAGGTAATAGTCAGCGAATTGCTCAGGTACTGGCCGCTGTAAATATTCCAGTGGTCCGCCCAAGTACACCTCGCCTTTTTGCATCAGTTTTTTTACCCCTGGATGCTCCAAATCTGTCGTCCGAAAGACCTGCTGGGCTTCCCGCCTTTTGTCTGGACGATAGCTGCTTTCCACGTGCAAAATCGCATAGTCGACACCGTCTTCGCCACGCAGCAAGACACGCTCGCCGACCTGGATGGTGCCATGCTTTGCCTCGTCTACAGCCAGTGTGACCGGCAACGGCCAAACGGCTCCACTCGCCAGTCGCATCGTCTCGACAACAGCGTGATAATCTTCTTCTCCCATGAATCCGGCAAGGGGTGCAAATGCGCCAATCGCGAGACAATCAATGTCAGATAGCGTCCATCTGTCGATGATAATGGTCTTTGTCAGCAGGTTTGTCTGTGTCATTTTTTCTCCTCCCCTGCCGCTCATTTGTGCAGCCCGCATTCCGTTTTTTCGTGACCTGCCCATCTTCCCGATCGAGGGTCCTGACCCGGCAGTACCGCACGCGTACACACGCTGCAGCCGATGCTGGGAAAGTTTCGATCGTGCAAAGGATTGTATGGGACATCATTGGCATGTATATATTCCCAGACTTGGCGCTCGGTCCAATCTGCGAGTGGATTGAACTTCACCAGGTTGAACTTTTCATCCCATTCCACTTTTTTTGCGTTTGCCCGGGTAGGCGCCTGCTCTCTGCGGATACCCGTCACCCAAGCCTGATACTGGGAAAGCACCCGCTTCAACGGCTCTACCTTGCGAATCTCACAGCAGAGATTCGGTTCTCGCTCCCACAGCTTGTCGCCATGCTGCTGGGCTTGCTCCTCTAGCGTCAGTTGGGGCAGAACCTGAATAAATATTGTCCCGTACCGCTCCTGCAGCCGATCACGTGTATCGTACGTCTCGTTAAAATGTTTGTTCGTGTCCAAATAAAAGACAGGAATCGTGGGTGCCAGCTTGTGCAGCATGTCGATCAATACGACGTCTTCCGCACCAAAGCTAGATGCGAGAACGAGTCCGCTCGCATAATTTTCCACCGCTGTCACCAAAATGTCCATGGGCGCCTTGGCTTCCAGTCGGTATGCCCAGACCTGCAGATCCTCATCCGCCATCATGTGGCGATCGCTCATCAGCCAAACTCCTTTCTTGCATTGATTCACCCACCATCATATGTGGGAGGACAGCAACTGGCGATTCGTCCCCCGAAAAGAAAACAGCCGCCAGACCTATCCCAAGTCTGACAGCTTATGTCCATCAACCGTTCCTGGCTTTAGCGATCGTTGTTCTCGTTTTCTGGTGGTGCAAAGAAATGGGCTGGACCGTATGTCGGCAGCTTCTTCTCTCCAAACAAAGCCTGCGAACCAAAGACGCTGGAAGGCGCTACATACGAATCGTCCTTCTCTTTTGCGAAAGCACCTGGCACAAACATAGCAGCAGCTACCAGCATAGAAGCACCTGTCATCATCCATTTTTGTTTTCTCATCTAGTCTCTCTCCCTATCCAATGTTTTCCTGTAACGCTTTTTATTGTATGGCGACAGTAAGTCAACCCGACACAGACGTTTGATGGTTTTTTCTTCCGACTTGGGTCGGAGCTGCAGTTCCCGCTTTTTCCTGATGTCTAGCACACGCAAATGAAAAAGCACTCAGGAATTCCCGAGTGCCATCAGTATTATATCCTTCAAGGAGGCTATTCCTATAGATCCACCGCTGCTCTTGTCTGCTTATACAGCTCTTCCATCGTCTGGCCCTTTGCTCTTGCCAGCACTTCCATGCGCACCGCCAATTGCTTTTTGGCAAATTGCTGGACTTCCTCTACACGGACGCCGTATGCGCTTGCCTTTCTTTCCGGATCGACTCCCTGGTACAGCTGGGTCGCTAACGGAGCTAGCTCTGCCATCTTTTTGACGATCACGTCGTGGACATGCGGATGCTCACAGATCAGTCGCTGCAAGAGAAAGGTGCCATAGCTAATATGCCGCGCCTCATCGGTCTTGAGGTAGCCAATCCCTTTCATCAGTCCGGGCATGACTCCCGCTTTGTTCAGACCTTCATAAAAGGCGTAATATCCCGTTTCCGCCAAGACCCCTTCTACGAACATGTTGTACACAGTCGATGCTTCTGCAAGCGCTTCTGGTGATTCATCCGTCAGCAGCCGGTTCAATGCGGTAGGGAGTATATCGTGAAAGATCTTTTTATAGACATCCCCATGAAACTGACTCAAATCTCGTTTCTCTCCAATTTCATCAACAGCCAGCCGAAAAAATTCGGTATGCTTCGCCTCTTCGAACAGGAAGGTCGTCAAAAACATCTCTTCCTCAAGTCGGCCCTGCTTGGCTATTACCATGATCAAAGGCAGCAGATCCAAAGTAACGGCTTCTTCTCCTCCTAAAAATCCGGCGATTCTGCCCAAGGTCTCGTTTTTCTGCTCCTCTGTCATCGCAGCATAGTCTTCGCGATCCTGAGAGAAGTCGATATCTTGGGGGTCCCACATGCCAAACCGCTTCGCTTTTTGATACAACTGGTAAGGCAGCAGCTCTGTACGCAATCCTCGCTGCTGGGTCGAAATGAACTCCTGTCTCATCCGTTTACCCTCCCGTAGGCATCGTCCTGATAAGCTCCCACAAACCCTTTGACCGCTTCTAAAACCTGCTCCGTCTGCTCCAACGTCACGAGATGTGCCGCCTGATCGATCACCACCAGCTCGGAACGGATGATGCCCCTGCAAAAATCCTCCGCGTACGAAACAGGGATGAAGCGGTCTTGCTGTCCCCAGATCAGCAGTGTCGGCGCTTTGATTCGGTGCATTCTGCGCCCCAGTCCTTTATCTGGGATGGGCCAAAGAAATTTTGCTGCCGCCTGCATATTTTGCATGCGCTGAATCGTTGCTTCGATACGTTTTTCCGTCTCCCTCGGCATATATCGCAGCATCTCAGCTACGGGTGAAGCCGTGTCCGCTACCATGATATTCGCTACCTCATCTGGCAGCATAGCGAACAAATCCGGTACGGGCTCTTCGTCTTTAAACAATCCTGTTGGCGCGATCGCGACAATTTGTTTCACACGGCTTTGATCAGAGGCGGCCAGCTCCAGGGCTATCATCCCGCCCAGCGAATGCCCAATCACCGTAGCGCTATCCAATCCCAATCCGTCAAATAAATCGTAATAGCAGAGAACCAAATCCCACAAATCCCGTATGTTTTCCAGCCCGGAGGAATTCCCTGTTCCCGGGATTTGCGGCGCGATTACCTGGTAATGATTGGACAACTCATCGAGAAACGGATCCCAAGTAAGGCCTCCTGCACCGTGCAAGTAGACCACAGGCTTTCCTTGCCCCGCTACCTTCACAGCAAAGGTGACGCTCTCATTTGCCACAATCAGCTGCTCGCTTGGCTGTGCCACCCCTTTTCCCCCCTCTTCTTCCTGTCCATGACGATCCAAGCTCTATTCGGTCATCTCCACCTCCTGCTCCTGTGCATACCCCTTTGGCCAATACGCGGAATGATCCCACTCGCTGTAGATATCGCTCAAATACGGTTTGACTTCCTCTGCAAACAGCTGCATATTCTTTTGAACGAGCCAGTGTGGCATGGAGCCGATGTGGAACAGACAGACGACATTGCCGACTCTCATATCTTGCAGGCTCTCCCGCATGATGTCTCGAACAGTGGCAGGAGACCCCGCTACGATAAACCCGTGATCGATCAAATCTTGCCAGCCCATGCCGTCCTTCAGCATCCGACTTGCGCTTTTCTGAGTCCCGTCAAACTGGGAGGTAAGACCCGCGCGCAAGCTTTTCACCGTGCGGTACCCAGGTGCCTCCGCTACGCGTCTGTCAACATGCAAGCATTTGTTGAAAAAATAGCGAACATGACCTTCGTAATCGATCTGCGCCCTTTCATCCGTTTCCGAGAGGCAAATCATCTGGCAATAGCCTGCCTTGTACGGATTACGATCAGCCCCTAGCTCATCATTGCGCTCCCAAAACGGATCCATGACTTTTTTGGCATACTTATGGCCGAAATAGCTCAAGTAAGAAAAGGAGTAGTTGTGCGTAATGGAAAAATCGTAGGTTTCGACGCTTCCCCCACCAGGAATCCAGACAGGCGGATGCGGTCGCTGCGCGGGACGAGGCCAAGGATTGATGTACCGGAATTGATTGTACTTGCCGTTGTAGGTCAGGATCTCATCCGTCTTCCACGTCTTCATGATCAGGTCGTGTGCCTCGTAGTAGCGTTCGCGAAGCTCGGCAGGATTGATCCCGTACGCGTAGTTTTGATCCATGGACGTCCCTACCGGAAAGCCAGCGATAAACTTGCCACCCGAGAGCACATCCAGCATCGCCATTTCCTCCGCCACCCGAATCGGTGGATTGTACGAAGCCAAACTGTTTCCTAGGACGATCAGGCTTGTTTGATCACTGTGCCTCACTTTACGGGAGAGAATGGCACCCATCAGATTGGGCGAGGGCATCAGACCGTACGCGTTGCTATGATGTTCATTTACGCCTACAGCGTCAAACCCGAGGTCCACCTCAAACTCCAGTTCATCCAGATAATCGTGGTACATCCGATGACCTTTTTTCGGGTCATACAGCTTCTTGGGAGGCGTGACCCAGACGCTTGGGTACGTTTCCTCAAAATCGGCAGGCAGCTCCCGAAAGGGCATCAAGTGAAAGGCGACAAACTTCATCGACGATTCCCCCTCATCACCAGCGAAAAGTCCTTTTTTTACAGCCGCTCAAAAACCGACCGTAAGCGACTCGATACCTGCGAAATAGCCTGGCCGCCTTGGTCCATAATGCCCGCCATCCAAAAAAAACCATGAATCATTCCATCATACCGTGTGAGCTCGACCGATACCCCTGCCTGCTTCAGCCGTTCCGCGTACATTTCTCCTTCATCCCGCAGCGGGTCGTATTCTGCAGTAATAACCAAGGCCGGCGGCAGCCCGCTCAAATCTTCCGCGAGCAGCGGGGACACACGCACGTCCATCTTCTCTTCGTCCGTATTCAAATACTGCTGGAAGAACCACTGCATGCTATCCGCCGTGAGGAAGTAGCCCTCTCCATTTTCACGATAGGACTCGGTGTCACTCCCTACCTGTGTGACCGGATATATGAGTACCTGGAGAGAGATCTCTGGACCTTTGCGTTCTTTTGCCAGCTGGGAGACGACCGCTGCTAGATTTCCTCCCGCGCTGTCTCCTCCTACAGCGAGACGCGAGGCATCTGCTTGCAATTCCTGCGCATGCGAAGCTACCCACTGCACAGCGTGTAGCAATCTTCTACAGGTACTGGAAATTTATGCTCAGGTGACAAGCGATAGTTGACAGAAGCCACCACACACTCGGACTCGTGCGCAATATTACGGCATACCGTGTCCACCGTCTCTACATCCCCGATGACCCAGCCGCCTCCATGAAAATAGACAAGCAACGGAAAGGATCCTGAACCTTCAGGCGTGTAAATGCGCAGCTCAATCTCTGCTCTCTCTACAGGAATCATCCGGCTCTCTACTTTTGCTACCGGCTTGGGCTCTCCCGACAGTGCCTTCAAGCCCGCTGTGCGCTCTCGGTTTTGCTCTGGGGTCAGTGTACTCATTGGAGGGTCCCCAGCCGCTGCCCCCATGTCCAGAAATGCTTTTGCTTTCGGATCCAGTGTCATCGCGAGCTCTCCTCCTGTACGGATAATGGTGCAGCTGCTACCTCCTGGCAGATTTGCACGATCGTATCTGATGGGATTTTGAAGGCGAGTGCGGTTGGATCACTCAGCACCGCCGGAACCATATCGGCGATCCTTTTCTCATCGAATCCAAATTCAGCGAATGTGTCTGGCAAGCCAATTCCCGAGCGCAGCTCTCGAATAAAGGCAATGACCTGCTGCAAGCATGCCTTTGGTTCGACATCGTAGACCGATAGCCCGAGCGCTTCGGCAAACCCGTTGATTCTAGGCAAGTACAAGTGAGGGAGAGCACCCATCACATTTGGCAGCAATACGGCATTTGCCAAACCATGCGGGATCCCGATTTTCGCTCCAAACGCATGAGCCATATTGTGAACAGGGATGGCAGTGATCGCGAGGCTAAAAGAAGTAATGGCCATCGCGCTTGCCATCAGCATGTTTGATCGTGCCTGCAAATCGGTTCCCGTAGACACCGCTTTTGGCAAATTCTCGACAATGATCTTCGTCGCATGCAACGCAAAGGCATCCGTCATAGGATTTGCTCTCGGGGAAAAGTAAGCTTCGACTGCGTGTGTGAGCGCATCATATCCCGTGAAGGCAGTAATTCGCGGCGGAAGTCCGACTGTAAGCTCAGGGTCCAGCAAAGCAATATCCGCGCTGATGAACGGGCTCGACAAATTCGTTTTTATTTGCAACCGATCATTGTACACCACTGCTATCGGGGATACTTCTGAACCTGTTCCCGCTGTGGTCGGAATCGCGATGTGAGGAATGGGAATCGGCTGTACCTGCGGCCACGTCTCTCTCGTGGAGCCCTGCATCAAATCGCGGATGTCAGGGTGATTCTTGTGCAGCAACCACTTTGTCGCCTTGCAGGCATCCAGAACACTCCCCCCACCCAAAGCGATCAACGCATCCCCTTGACATTCCTTTACAAACATCGCTGCCTTGTTTATGTTTTCTGCCTTGGCGTCCTGCTCAATTTCGTCGAAGACGCCTACCAGCTGAACCGATTCCGGCATTTCCTGAAACAGCTCTGTAATTTTTTCTGTAATCCCGGCACGATTTAATCCTTGATCCGTGAAGAGTACAGCGCGCCTCGCTCCCAGCCCTCGCAATAGCTCAGGCAGCATGCTGCGCACCCCAGCTCCGTTGATCACTTCCGTCCTCACACCGAAACGCGATGAAGCTATCGTCATAAACTCACCTGACCCCTCTATTCTTCTTCTAAAAAATCCATGCCCATAGGTGCTTCCTTTGCTCGGATACCAGTGTCGTGTGGACAAGCTTGGTCCAGCACGTGACTCCAAAGCTCACGGCAAATTCACTCGGCTTCGATCTGCCAAGTGTTCGCGCTGGATGCGAGCCAGCTGTGTAGTCGTTTTCGTAAACACCCCTTTTATTGTCGAATTATTCCGATAATACTTCCTTTACGCCTAGATAAGCCTTTTGTTAAAATGAAAGCGCTACAATTCTATTATATTTCGTGATAAAAAACGGATATATCCCCTAAAAACAGGTAGTGCACGACCCCTAAAATGGAGGGAGGATACCACTCCATGGTCAGTCCGGCATTGCGAGCGTATATCCAGCGTATTGAAACGGCTGCTTATCACGAGGAAAAATTAGTGTTAACCGTCCGCGGATTCATTGATTTGTTCCCATTCATGGGTGCTGTCCTGTACAACTATTCGATGCTTAGCCATATGGGAGAAGGATTACTAAGGGCAAATGCACAGGGACTGTATTCCGTCAACGATCAGCGTGAAGACATCCGAAACATGCCCCCTATCTATTCAGCTATTCGTGAAAAGCGAGCTGTCCTGCTCGATTCAGATCTGATCAGACAAATTCCAGCGAAGTATGTACATGGTACCACCTACGCCCTTATCGTCCCTATATTTCACGGCTCTAACGTCATTGGTTACGCAGGCATTTCCGGACATCCAGATGGCTGTGATGGTATCAACAGAAGCTTGATCGACGCTCTCAGCCAATACGGCGAGCAGGTAGGAAAGGCGCTAGCTACTGAATTTCCACTATCCAAAGCAATCAAGCTGACCAAGCGCGAGGTAGAGGTATTGCAGCGAATGTCTTGGGGAGAGAGCATCAAGGAAATGGCTGATCACATCGGCATCAGTGAATTCACCGTTCAGGACTATGTCAAGTCTGCCCTAAAGAAATTAGGTGCTCAAAATCGAACACAAGGTGTCGCCGATGCCTTGCGACGACGAATCATCAGTTAAGTAAAAATAACATCCGGCGTCCGCATCAGGGAACCGGCTGTTCTTTTTCTGTTTATGAGTCGATTGCAGTCGGTACACTCTTGGTCAATGGCCGCTTGAACCAGGGGCCTTTGCCCATACAGAGCAGGGGGATGTAAAGAATCGCTCCCATCATCGTGATCCATAGCCACGTATCCCAGCCGTAGCGCACGGCGATCAGATTAAGCGGAATCGCGGAGATGATCGCGTAAATACGCAGGACGAAGCTCCAAACTGCCCAGCCCGATGCCTGAATTCCGCCATGTATGTCCTCGAGGTTTTCCGAGTAGATGGCCATCCAAGGACTATAAGCAAATCCCAGACTTCCACCCATCAAAGAAATCAGGAAGATCATGCTCGATTCTGATATCGGTCTGTGTATCGTCATAATCCAAATGCCCATCACCACAATCATTCCGATCACACCTATAAGAGACATCAGTTTTCTCAGCTGGAGCTTATCGGATATGTAACCGCTTACAATTAAAGTAACAAGACTGAACAGCCAGAAAAACTGGGAAACAAATACTGCTCGAGCAGGCGTGTAACCAAAAGCTTGAACCAGGATCAACGGTCCGTAGGAAGCCAGTGTCAGATAGAGCATCAGGAAAAATGTACAGCCAATAGCCAAGGCCCAAATATGCTTTTGCTTCATAGCGAGACGGAGATTCTGCAACGGTGTCATGGCGTCCGAGCTTCCTGTCGATCCGTCTACTGACGATGCGGATGCCCGCTCTCGATGAACCCCCTCCTCGTTCACTTGTTCGACCGTGGCGCTGCTTTCAATCACTTTTTCTCGAAGTCTGGGAGATAAATCATGTATCGTAAACAAGACAAATACAGCGACAATCAGGCTTAAAAAACCCGCGATGTAAAATTGAGATTGCCAGGTTCCAAAATAAGGGAGCGTATAACCAGCAATCAGGGCTGCAAAAAAATTAGAGCCCGATGTCCCGTAGCTCCAAAAGCCAAATGACAGCGCCCTGCCCAAATTAATTATAGCTCGACTCATGGCATGGCGATATTCCACCTAAACAGGGGAGGGCACCCTTATTTCGGGGAATGCTTCGCAACTCCTAAATTCCTGAGCTACTTTCATTTTCCTTGCCTTGTTTTATTTTTTATGAGGCTTGCCACATTTTTTGCAGCAGTGCTCTTTCCGTTTCTTTCCTTTTTTTCATCTGCCGCAATTACATTCGTCCTCATCTTCGTCATCGTCATCGTCTTCCTCGTATTCATGCTTCCAGTCGCCATACATCCTCGCCCACTTTTCGGCAGCAACAGCAGCACTCACACTTGCGCTCCCGCTCCCTACAGCAGCAACAGCATGCATTTTTTCGTTCTCGCTTTTTCCAGCAGCAGCATTCGTATGCATCCCTCGGTTCTGGCCTTTTGTAGCAGCAGTGGCACCTATGGTTCGACTCACGATTTTTTGCGCTGTGATCGTAATCCTCATAGTCATGCTTACAGCAATGTTTGAATATCCTCTCTCCCCCCTTCCTTTCGCGTCATTATTATCCATATGGTTTGTCCGCCAAATTGCTTGTACGGAAGCCCTCCAAGAAGCGCTCTTTTTGCTTTTTGTAGCGGTTCAAATAAAAAAGCCGACCCTCCCTTTTGAGGAAGATCGACTTCATCGGTAAATCTTACGCGTTCAGTTTGCCTTTTGCAACTGTAGCCAGCTCGTTGAAAGCTGCTTTGTCGTTCACAGCCAGGTCAGCCAGCATTTTGCGGTTAACTTCGATGCCAGCTACTTTCAGGCCGTGCATGAGACGGCTGTAGGACAGGCCGTTCAGGCGAGCTTGTGCGTTGATACGAGTGATCCACAGTTTGCGGAAATCACGTTTCTTTTGACGACGGTCACGGTATGCATACAGCAGGGATTTCATTACCTGCGCATTAGCGGATTTAAACAGGCGATGTTTGGAACCGAAGTAACCTTTCGCCAGCTTCAGGATTTTCTTATGACGACGGCGTGAAACAATGCCACCTTTTACTCTTGGCATACTAAACTCCTCCTGGTCTTTCCAGCATGGCGGCCTATCACTAGGCGCTTAGGGAGCTCATGCTGCGTAATGGTGTGTAATAAAGATAAACTTACAGGTAAGTGAGCATTTGCTCCATACGTTTTTGATCGCCTTTGGATACCAGTGCAGCTTTACGCAGGTGACGTTTAGCTTTAGTGGATTTGTTAGCGAACAAGTGGCTACCAAACGCGCGGTCGCGCTTCAATTGGCCGCTTCCGGTTTTTTTGAAACGTTTCGCAGCAGCCTTGTTGGTTTTCATTTTAGGCATCTGAAAAATCCTCCTGTCTAAACTACTATCTTACTTTTCCGCTTTCGGAGCCAGAATCATGATCATGCTGCGGCCTTCGATCTTTGGCTTGCGCTCAGGCGAAGCGAGATCTTCACACTGGGCTGCAACACGTTCCATAACGGCAAGTCCGATTTCGGAGTGGGTGATTTCACGTCCACGGAAACGGATCGTACACTTCACCTTGTGATGATCCTCCAAGAACTTACGGACGTTACGAAGCTTTGTTTGGAAATCGTGTTCCTCGATGTTGGAAGAGAAACGCACTTCTTTGAGCTCGATGATCTTCTGGTTTTTGCGTGCTTCTTTTTCCTTTTTCGCCTGCTCGTACTTGAACTTTCCATAGTCCATGATACGGCATACAGGCGGCTTGGCTGTAGGAGCAACATTTACCAGATCCAATTCAGCTTCCTGGGCGATGCGCAAAGCTTCCCTAAAGGCTACGACTCCCAATTGGCTCCCGTCAGCACCGATCAATCGGACTTCACGGGCACGGATCGCTTCGTTAATCAACATTTGATCCTTGCTAATACTTGCCACCCCCGTCAATTTCGAGAAGGAACAAAAATGTGCGAACGCATTATGCGCCCGCACATATCTCACCTAGCAAATTCATCAGATCCAAGGATCTTTGCGTAAGAGTTACCTGTCAACAGTCGTGTAAGACGTCGACCCAGGTGAGAAGCTGGGCGCCTCTGCTTGTTCTCGAAGTATGAAGTGTTTCGTGTTTATACACGCTCTTTATAATACAGGGCGTATTCCCCTTTGTCAAGCGCTGTTTATGCTTTGTGTTAGCCGCCGATATGGGACATTTCCACCTTGTCGGGCTTGTTCAGTCCCGGCGTATCGTTCAAGCGCACTTCCGAGTACCGGTCATCGCGTTTCCCCCAGATCGTGCGGATCTGCTCCCGGATTTCCTCGTCGCTTTTCCCTTCCCGCAGCGGTGCCCGCAAATCATCCCCAACGGAGGCGAAAAGACAGCTGTACAGCTTGCCTTCTGCCGACAGCCGCGCTCTGGTACAAGTCGAGCAAAACGCCTGTGTCACGGACGAAATCAGCCCGATTTCCTGATCGGTCCCCACGTAACGGTAACGGGAAGCCACTTCACCGAAATAATTCGGATCGATTGGCGTGAGAGGCATTTCCTCGTGAATTCTCTGCACAATCTCGCTGGAGGGAACTACTTGATCCAGCTTCCATCCGTTACTGTTCCCTACATCCATGAATTCGATGAAACGAAGTGTATGCTTTTGCTCGCGGAAAAAGCGGGCCATCGGCAAAATATCCTCGTCGTTCACGCCACGCTGCACGACCATGTTCAGCTTGATCGAAAGTCCTGCTTCCGCTGCGGCTTCAATCCCTTTCAACACGTCAGACACGTGATAGCCTCTGCCGTTCATCCGTCCGAACCGCTCATCGTCAAGGCTGTCCAAGCTGACAGTTACCCGATCCAGCCCCGCTTCCTTCAGCGCTTTTGCGTGGCGGGCGAGGAGAGAGCCATTGGTCGTCATCGCAATATCCTGAACACCGTCTACCTGTCTTATCATTTCAATTAATTTTGGCAATTCTTTTCGCATCAACGGCTCTCCGCCTGTGATCCGGATCTTGCCAACACCAACGGAAGTAAAAATTCGAGTCAAGCGCGTAATTTCTTCAAATGACAGCAGCTTGTGCTGAGGAAGGAATTCGAAGTCTGGACCAAATATTTCTGCGGGCATACAGTATTGGCAGCGAAAATTGCATTTGTCTGTCACGGAAATACGCAGATCTCGGAGAGGGCGATTTCGTGTATCAAGAATTTGCTCAGACATTGGTGATCACTCTCCTTTTCCATGATGGGCAGATTACATTCTCATATTTCTGACATTGCCGCTGAGTAGACGATTTGTCCAGAGTCCCGGCAACTGTATCCACCTAACGCTTCCATTTCCAAAGCGAACGCTTCTGAACGAATGCAGGCTAGGAGCTCCTGGCCTCGACTGCTGTGATAGAAAGCTTGGGTCATCAACAAGTCGTAGCGCTCTTCTGCAACGGGAATAAAATCCAGATCCATCGCAGCTGCCGCAGAGTAAATCCCGAGGCCTACATCAGCAGTCCCACCTGCGACTGCTGCAGCCACACTCAAATGGGAGACTGCCTCTCGAGAATAGCCGTAGATGCCATCTCTGTCCACCGCTTCCTGCTTGAGCAGATAGTCAAAGAGAAGTCTGGTTCCAGCCCCTCGTTGGCGATTGATATACGTAATGCCGGGCTTCGTCAGATCATGTACAGACGATATCCCCAGCGGATTGCCTTTCTTCACAAACCAGCCTTGCTGCCGATACACCAATTGGACAAGCACGACTTCTTTGTCCTTCATGTATTTTTCTACATAGCTCTGATTATACTCTCCTGACTCCTCATCGAAAAGATGGACACCCGCGATATGTGCTTCCCCTTTTTGGATAGCCAGGATACCACCCATACTGCCAACATGCGAAGAAACAAGGAAGCGCTCTGGATTCTTTTTGCGCAGAAGCGAATGCAGCACGTCCATCGATAGATCGTGACTGCCAGTCGAAACAATCGTATTTTGTATCTGCTCCAGAGGTCGGTACAGCTCTACCTCCACAACCTCTCCCTGCTCGTAGCCAAGGTTTCCCGGTGGTATACGCAACAGCCCATCCGCACGTACCATCGACATCGTGACACCAGCAGAGCGAGTCAAAGGATTGGCAATGAATTGTCCATCCATACAGCCTATGGTAACGCGGATGAAGTCCTCCGCTCCCATGACAGATACGATACGCCTTCCGACTGTGGCTTTGATCCGCTGCCTTTCTGGCTGAAGCAATCCATAATAATGATAAACGAGGGAACGTGCGAACCATTCCAGATTCAAATACGCGGAGACCGGATAGCCGGGCAGTCCAATCACCGGCTTTTCCTCGATGACACCGACTACAACCGGCTTACCTGGACGAGTAGCTACGCCATGCGTCAGCACTTCTCCCAGCTCTTCTACCACATGGACGGTGAAATCTTCCCGCCCTGCGGATGAGCCTGCATTTAAGAGTACCATATCGGCACCCTGGAGAGCGGTCTTAACTGCCCTTTTGATCATCTCGTAATCGTCTTGCACGATTCCGTGGTACACGGGCTCAGCTCCCCACTCCTTCAAGTAGGCGGCAAAAACGGTGCCATTAAATTCGATAATCTGCCCTTCTGCCACATTCTCCGAAGGCTCGATAAGCTCGGTACCTGTGGGAATGATGGCTACACGAGGCTTACGAAAAACCGGCACCGTGACATTGCCACCCGCCAGCAATGCTCCCAAATCCACCGGACGCAGCCGATGTCGGTCTGGGACAATGACCTCGCCGATCACAACATCCTCTCCGATTGGCCTGATATGCTGCCAAGGGGCGACTGCTTCCAAAATCTCGAGGGTCTCCTCGTCAATCTGATGAACGTTTTCGATCATAATCACCGCATCAAAGCCATTCGGGATCGGATCACCTGTATCAACCTCCACGTAATCCACGAGATGGCGCAATCGAACGGGGTGCTGCTCATCCGCCCCGTACGTTGTTTCTGCTTTTACCGCAATCCCATCCATCGCCGAAGCATGGAAATTAGGCATCGATACTTTCGCGTAAATCGGCTGTGCCGTGACTCTCCCCAGCGCCTCTCGCGTCGGAATGACCTCCACTTGCGGCTGGAACGAAATCCGATTCGCGATTCTTCGCTGCGCTTCGTTCAGGGGTGTGTCTTCCAGGTAGATTTTGCGCATCGTTCTCCTCCTGCCATTCCTTCTTCTTTATCTTTTTCCTTGCTATCTCAATTCCGAATTTATTGAAATAAATGGACGTACACAGCTTCGCCTTCCAGTATCCCTTCCTTGTTTGCTGATATTTCCACCATTCCATCGCTTTTCACTAATGTCGAGATCAAACCTGATTTTCCGAAGACAGGTACAGCCCAAAGCCCGTCCTCTCTCTCCTCCAGCTTAACACGGATGTAGTCCGCGCGTCCCACCGCCGATGCAATGTTGCGAGAAATTCTAGCCGAAATCCGCGAAACGTATGCGGCTGGCTTCTGTCCCTGCAGCCTTTGGATCAGGGGTGCCACAAACAGATGGAAAATAATCAAAGCAGAAGCCGGGTGACCAGGCAATCCCACAACGGGCTTTGCGCCTGCTTTCGCGATGATTGTCGGCTTGCCTGGCTTAATCGAAACACCGTGGACCAGAACGCCCGGATCTCCCAAAGACTGCATGACCTGTTCCGTATAATCGCGAGTCCCGACAGAGCTTCCTCCCGACAAGAGCAGCAGGTCGGATTGGTCAAACAGGTCTTTGGCTCTTTTGGCGAACGACTCATAGTCATCCGGGACGATCCCCCCGTAAATGACGTGCGCCCCGCATTGACGTGCTGCCGTAGCCACTGTAATGCTATTGATGTCGCGTATTTCTCCTGGCGACAGTACCTTCTTATCCGCCGGAACGATTTCATCCCCCGTCGATAAAATCGCGACAATCGGCCGGGGATACACACGTATACTTGTCTTGCCAATCGCTGAAAGGACTCCCAGGTCTTGCGGGCGAAGCCGCTGTCCTGCTGCTATCACCAGTTCTCCCTTTTCCACATCGTCCCCCGCGCGAATTACATTTTCGCCCGGTGCCACCTGACGATAGACATTGAGCAGATCATCTACCTCTTCTACATGTTCGATCATGACAACACTGTCTGCCCCATCTGGTACCATCCCACCTGTCGGGATTGACTGTGCCTGTCCTTCCTTGACAGGCTGCACAGCCGACTTCCCCATATCGATTTTTCCTGTCACATCGAGAAAAGCCGGTAACGAGTCAGAAGCTCCGTACGTATCGCGCGCACGCACCGCGTAGCCATCTACGGTCGAACGGGCAAAATGAGGAACCTGCTCATCGGAAAACACGTCTTCAGCCAGCACCATATCCAACGCATCGATCAACGATACCTCGATGGGAGGCCTATTTGGTTTGAATTCGCCTGCAATCACTTCTAACGTTTCTGCAACTGTCTTTACATGGAAGAATTTCATGATTGCCTCCATCCATTTCCTTCATTTTGCTTCTTTGTTAAATCCAGTATAATAAAAAGAAAAAGGAGAATATTCAAATATGAAAGTAAAAGTCTTTGCCAATTTTCGTGAGATCTGTCAGGCCAAATCTGTGGAAGTTCCCGTGGACAGTGGCAATCGAGTCATTGATATTCTCGAAGCCTTGATTCAGATGTATCCTGCTTTGGATGAAGAAATCTTTACACCGGAGCGAACATTCAAACCGTTTGTCCATGTGTTTCTAAACGGGCGCAATGTCATTCATGCAGAAGGACTCCAAACCCGCGTGCTAGAAGATGATCAATTTGCTTTGTTCCCGCCGGTGGCAGGAGGATAAGATGATCGAGAAAGTTATGGAGCTGCGCGGGATTCCCGTGTCCGCGCTCGTTACCTATTTGACCGAGTGCGGGGGCGAAGCAAAATCGGAAAGCTTGCCAATCCAGGTTGTGGGCGATCAGTGGCAAGCAGAGGTTTTGCGCGAAGAGCGAGTGAGGATTACGTCCCGCTTTCATGTAAACGCCGTCTTTATCCGCATTACAGCACTTGAACGGGAAAGCTTTGATAGGCTCATGGCTCAATTTCGCCTCAAGGTCATGAGGGTCGGAGGCTAGCTTCTCGATCCTTGATTAAAAAGAGTGCAAAAAGGTGGAAAGCAGGTTTCCACCTTTTTGCTTTGCCACGATAGGCAAGTTTATACGATGTTGAGTTCTTTGAGTTTTTCCTCTGGAACGACACCATCTACCCAGCCGCGCAGCTGATAGTAGTCGTTCAGCATGACTTCAAGCTGGCTAACGTGCCCCGCACTGTTGCCGCTTGCAGGCTCTTGCATAAAGCGTTTTGGCAAATAGTCATCCTCGCGTTTGTCAAAGCCCGCCAGATTGTTGTAATGACGCTCCAGATTGTAGATGCGCTCGCCAATTTTCATAACGTCATCTGCGGTTACTGTAACGCCTGTCATCGTCGAATACTGCTCTGCGTAATTCTCCGCGTTTTCCGAGAACGACGAGAACTTGCAAATATTCATGGAATCCGAGAAAGCCAAGAGATCCTGGAATATTTTGAGCAGCTCGCCCTTTCCTTCTGGTACTAGGCGATCAGTCGGTACCGGGATTCCTGCGATCTCGCTCGCTACGGTATAACCGCGCAAGTGACAAGCACCACGGTTGCTGGTCGCATATCCGAGACCGATACCTTGGATACCACGCGGGTCGTACGCAGGAATCGCTTGCCCTTTGACGCACATCGCCAGATTTTCATCGCCAAATGCTTTGGCTGCACGAGCTGTTCCCTCTGCCAGGATATCTCCCACGCCTTTACGGAAAACCATCATCTCCGTCAGCTCGATCATGCGGTCAGCATCGCCCCAGTCGACCTTTTCCTCTGTCAAGCCTCTTTCGTAGGCTTCCATCATACAGGACAAGGTGTTGCCGAGCTCAATCGTGTCCATGCCGTATTCGTTGCACAGATTGATCAGGAACGAGATCGGTGCAGCATCACTCACGCCGCAATTGGCACCGAGCGCCCAGCCTGACTCGTATTCAAAGCTCTCTACGCGCGTCTTGTACTTGCCTTCTCTCACTTCAACTTCCTTCTTGCATGCCACTGGACAAGCATGGCAGGTGTTATCTGCTACCAGCAACGTGGCATTCACAGTTTCTCCGCTATGCCCTTCAGCTCCGTCCCAATGCGTATATTTGGAGTTCATGGTAGGAAGAGCGCCTACTTCATTAATGATGCTGGTCAGTACGTTGGTACCGTAGACGGAGAGCCCACCCTTTTTCGGTGCTGTCAAGCCGCCCTCCATGATGGCCTTGAGCGCCTTTTGATTGGCCTTTTTGTACTCCTCATCTTGAGCAGGCTGTGGCATATTGCCTTTTTGGGCAGCCTTGATGACAATCGCCTTGAGCTTTTTGGACCCTGCGACTGCACCTGTACCTCCCCGACCAGCTGCACGGTCATTCTCGTTCATAAAACCCGCATAGCGAACGAGATTCTCTCCCGCTTGTCCGATACAGATGACACTCAAGTCTTCTTTCCCATATCGCTCTTGCATAGCTGCTACCGTCGCACGAGTTCCTTTTCCCCACAGCTCGCTGGCATCTCGCAGCTCGCCTTGGCCATTCTCGATATACAAATAGACAGGCTTGTCACTCGCACCCTTGAAGATCACGTTGTCAATACCGGACCATTTCAGGCGCGCCGCAGACCATCCGCCCATATGCGAGTCCGTAACGGTACCCGTCAAGGGAGATTTGGTGACCATACAGAGACGCCCACTCATCGATGAACGGGAGCCTGTCACCGGCCCTGTCATCATACACAGTATGTTGTCTTCCGAAAATGGCTCTACCTGCGCCCCGTTGTCATAGACGTACTTGACTCCCAATCCGCGGCCACCGATGTATGTCCTCGCCAGGCCTTCGTTAATCGGACGATAATCAACCGCACCTGAAGTGAGATCGACCAGCAATTCACGGTTTTTGAATCCCCCCAAAGCCATCGCTCTTTCCCTCCCCAATCTTCATTCACATTGAACTCACAAAATATACCTACTATTACGACTATTATATGGGTAATCCTTCCTGAATACCACGAAAATCCAGTGAAATTGCTAATTTTTTGATTATTTTCTTGCCTATCCACCTGCTGGTAAAGTATGTTATTTATAGACCAAAACATGTAAAACAAACTAAAACTAACTAGAACCAATTCAACCAAACTGAAAAAGAGGGTGACACTTTGGAAAGCGATTACCTGACTCCAGACGAGGTTGCTGCGGAGCTAAAGCTTACCCGGTATACCGTCTATGAGTTGATCAAACGCAAAGAATTGCCAGCCTCCAAAATCGGGCGTACACTGCGCATTTTACGCACGGATCTCGACTCCTTCATGCACAAGAGCAAGGCGCGGGACGAGCAGCTTTCCTCCAACGGCTTTTCTTCTCCCCAGAGACAGACATCCCAGCCCTACGAAATCATTTTTGCAGGGAGCCATGACCTCACCATCGACCTCTTGACGAGGAAGCTGGCAGAGCGCGGAATTACGCTGCTACCTGCCTTTTCTGGAAGCTTGGACGGGCTGATCGAGCTCTACAAAGGGCGCGTAGAAATGGCTGGCACCCATCTTCTCGATCGAATGACAGGCGAGTACAACCTGCCTTACATCCGCTGCCTACTCCCGAACGAAGGAGTCACTGTCGTCAATCTGGTCAGCCGCTGGCAAGGCTTCGTCGTGCCAAAAGGCAACCCGCGAATGATCACCAGCTGGGAGGAATTGTTCAGCGGAAAACATCGCATCGTCAATCGCCAGCGCGGATCCGGGACTCGGGTACTTCTCGATTTCAGCATGCAGCAGAAGAAAGTATCCGCACAAGCCATTCCTGGCTACGATGTCGAGCTGACGACGCATTACGCTACCGCCTCAGCCGTCTTGCAAGGTACGGCAGATGTAGCATTGGGCATAGAAAGTGTGGCCCGCGGAATGGGACTAGACTTTTTTCCGATCCAGGAAGAGCGCTACGACCTCGTAATTCCTGAGCGCTTCGTCAAGCAAGAACGCTTTCGCGAGCTTCTCTCCCTCCTGCGCGACCCTTCATTCAAGCAGGAAGTCGTTGCTCAAGGCGGCTACAACGTCTCTCAAACTGGCAAGGAAATAGACAGAATGTATTGACGAATCCCATCAATTTGATTAGGAGTGATCATGATGAAGAATCTGCGTTTTGCCAAAGTCTTTTTGTTATTTTCGCTGATCCTGTTGCTTGCTGCCTGTTCTCAATCTAGCTCTGCTCCGGCAACGTCTCCTGCTGCGGCTCCCGCTCCTGAAACGCAGGAAGTCAAGGAAATTACCCTGGCTACTACAACGAGCACCCAGGATTCCGGCTTACTCGACTACCTGCTGCCAATCTTTGAGCAACAATCTGGCATCAAAGTAAAGGTAGTCGCTGTCGGAACTGGACAAGCCATCAAGCTTGGGGAAGACGGAAACGCGGATGTTTTGCTCGTTCACGCTCGCAAGTCCGAGGATGAATTTGTCGCAAAAGGATTTGGCGTCAACGCTTTTGATGTCATGTACAACCAGTTCTACATCGTAGGTCCAGCAGACGATCCTGCCGGAGTCAAACAAGCGAAAACAGCCAAAGAAGCGTTTGGCAAAATCGCCGAGAAAAAAGCAACCTTTATCTCGCGAGGGGATGACTCGGGTACAGATAAAAAAGAAAAAGGCATTTGGACAGAAGCCAAGATCAAGCCAGAAGACAGCTGGTATCTCTCGTCAGGTCAGGGAATGGGCGAGACGCTGCAAATGACGGATGAGAAAAAAGCCTATACCCTGACGGACGAGGCTACCTTTCTCTCTCGAAAGCTCAATCTCGATGTGGTCATGCAGGGTGACAAATCGCTTTTGAATCCATACGGGATCATTCAGGTCAAGTCTTCTGCCAAGCAAGAAGAAGGCATGAAGCTTATCGAATTTTTCACAGGGGCTGAAGGCCAAAAGCTGATTGGAGAATTTGGGCAAAAGGACTACGGAAAAGGACTGTTCGTGCCTGATGCCAAGAAACGCTAGGAGACTCTTTTCATGATGCTCACACAGGATGTCTGGGAGGTCATCTCGCTCTCCCTGAAGGTAACGACTTCTTCTGTTCTGCTTGGGATGCTCATGGGAATACCTTTTGGCGCTTTTCTAGGGCTGTACTCCTTCCCAGGAAAGCGACTGATCATCGCCCTGATCTATACCTGCATGGGACTGCCTCCCGTTTTGGTCGGTGTGATCGTTTACCTCCTCCTCTCCCGGTACGGTCCACTCGGTTCGCTCGACCTTTTATTTAGTGCCGAAGCCATGATCATCGCCCAGGTCGTACTTGTAACACCAATTCTGGCCGGCTTAACCATGGCAGCTGTGCACGGAAAGGAACGCACCTATTGGGAAACAGCGAAAAGCCTGGGAGCTACTCCCCTGCAGATGATGCTGACCATTATTCGCGAGGCGCGCGGGGGGATTTGGTCAGGAGTTGCCGCTGCTTTTGGCAGAGCGATTTCCGAGGTCGGTGCAGTCATGCTGGTT
Source organism: Brevibacillus centrosporus (assembly GCF_003710815.1). GTDB lineage: Bacteria > Bacillota > Bacilli > Brevibacillales > Brevibacillaceae > Brevibacillus > Brevibacillus centrosporus. The sequence goes on along the minus strand of NZ_RHHP01000005.1, from coordinate 2,031 downwards.
GGAGGGAACATTGAGCACCACACACGCGTGATGACAACGGCCATTATTCTGGAGACGCGAACAGGGAATTTCACAGCAGGCCTGCAATTGGGGCTCGTCCTTTTGGCAATCAGCTTCTTGTTCAACAGCTTTCTGATGGTTGGCATGATGAATCAAATGAAATCCAGGCGGAGATGAATAGATGAACCGATTGAAGCTCAAAGATCTCGAAGTCTCTTACGAAGGAAGAACCGTTTTGCAGGTCGAGCAGGCTATTTTTGAACGCGGTCGAATTTACGGTATCGTCGGTCCGAGCGGTGCGGGGAAAAGCACGTTATTGCGCGTCATGAATCTGTTGGAGAAGCCAACTCGCGGGAGCATGCAGCTTTTCGGAACGGATGTGGAGCTGCCTTCCCTCACCTATCGCAAGGGGGTGCCGATCCAGCGCAAAATGGCTTTCGTCGCACAAAGACCCTCCATGTTTCAGGCGACCGTTTTTGACAACGTAGCATTAGGACTGCGGTATCGGAACCTAGATAAGTCTACTGTCCAAAAAAGAGTAGAGCATGCCCTGGGGCTGGTGGAGCTGTCACCCCTCGCGAGACAGCGAGCCCAGACCCTATCCGGTGGAGAAGCACAGCGAATCGCTTTGGCACGCGCACTCGCCTGTGAGCCTGAGCTCCTGCTGCTCGATGAACCGACCGCGAGTCTCGACCCGTACAATATTTCCATTTTTGAGCGCGTGATTCAGCAGGTTAATCATCAGCAGCACATGACGATCCTCATGATCACACACAACCTTCCCCAGGCAAAAAGACTCGCAGATGCATGCCTGTTTTTGCACAAGGGGAGACTCGTCGAGTTGGCTGACACCCATACCTTCTTCCACCACCCTGCAAGTGCAGAACTGCAGGATTTTGTATCAGGACGAATGATTTGCTGATCGACGGAAAGGAGTCAGCTATGGATTCCAGCACGCGCTACTCTAGGCAACTGTTATTTTCCCCTATTGGACCACAAGGGCAAGAGAAACTGGCGAATAAAAAAGCTGTCATTGTCGGGATGGGGGCTTTAGGTACAGTACTTGCCAACCATCTCGTTCGCGCAGGTGTCGGGCACGTCCGGATGATCGACCGCGATTTCGTGGAGCCAAGCAATCTGCAGAGACAGATGCTCTACGATGAAGCAGATGCAAATCAACATACCCCAAAAGCGATTGCTGCTGCCGATAAGCTGCGGACGATCAATTCCATCGTGAGCATTGAGGGCATCATAGCCGACCTGCATGCGGGAAATGCCGAAAGCCTGCTTTCAGATGCTGATGTCATCCTAGATGGATCCGATAATTTTCAAGTACGCTACCTGATCAACGATGTCGCGATCAAATATGGAAAGCCGTGGGTGTATGGAGGTGCTGTAAGCTCTCGCGGCATGTTTGCAGTCATTCGCCCGGGCATCACTCCATGTTTTCGCTGTCTGTTCCCCCATGCACCGGCAGGAAGGGGGGAAACCTGCGACACGGTCGGCGTACTCGGTCCCCTCGTCTCCATCATCGCTTCTTATCAGGCGACAGAGGCAATGAAGCTTTTAATTGGGGATCTGGAGCATCTCAACCCACATCTGGAGCAATTCGATATTTGGCAAAATGACCATGACCAGCTCCCTATTTCCTCAGGGCAAAATCCAGAATGCCCTGCCTGCGTCAAAAAAGAGTTTGAATCATTAACGTTGAAGGATACAACGGAAGAGTTTGCTACACTCTGCGGTCGCGACACCGTGCAGATCCGCCCAAGCTACCCTGTGTCTGTCGATCTGACCCTGCTCGCCAAGCGATATGCGCCTTTGGGGGGGATCGAACACAATCGCTTCTTGCTCCGTTTTCGCACGGATGATTACACTCTCGTTTTTTTCCAAGATGGACGCGTGCTCGTACAAGGAACTGATGACGTTACCATTGCACGCTCTCTGTACGCCCGGTACGTCGGGCATTAGAAAGCATGTAAAAAAAGGGGCAGCACCTTCAACATGGAAGTAAAATGTACCCTATAGAGT
>NZ_RHHP01000049.1 GCF_003710815.1 Brevibacillus centrosporus | reverse complement strand
GGAAAGTACGCTGTTCGAGACAACGCTCTCTTTGCGACATTTCTGTACACCGGGATCCGTGTTAGCGAACTGATCAACCTTAAAACCTATGATGTGAATTTTGAGGAGAATTACATTCATGTCCGGGATGGGAAAGGTGGAAAGGATCGGATCATTCCTATGATCCCACAGCTTGCTAATGCGCTACAACTTTATATGCAGACGGGAATCGTATACGACGAAGCAATCAAAAACGAAAGCAGATCGGCCATCAGCAGGTATAAATGCGGTCGTAAATATTTCGTAACTGGACCCGACGATCAGACGTTGTTCCTGACGCAATATGGACAGCAGTACAGCCGAAAAGGGATAGATTGGCTCTTCAAAGGATACACGAAGAAACTTGGCATTTATAAAGATGGACTGAGCCTGCACGCGCTCAGACGTAGCTGCTTGACGTTCCTGCACAAGCAGGGTGTAGATCTCTTCATTCTGAAGGAAATCAGCGGACACGCGCATGTGTCGACGTTGGAGCACTACTTGGCTATCGATACCTCGAAGGTGCTGGATGCGATGAAGCAACATCCGCTTTCTCGTCATCAGATTGACCAAGGACTCGTGAACATGGTGCGAGCAAAATAAAATAAAAAAATCCCTCCGGCCGATTGCTCAGCTGGAGGGATTTCGTTTTTTACAGGTATTGTTTGAGCCAATTAGCCACAACTGGGTGTGTAATGTTGACTGCTTCACAACCAGGTACGCGCTGCCATGCACTGCCGATTTTAGCATTGACTTGTGTCTCCTGGATGATCACGCCGATCAGCTCGCCGTATTGGTTGACGGCAGCTCCGCCGCTGTCTCCTGGGTTTCCGTCTATCGAGCAATCAAACTCCCATGGTGTAGGCGGGCTGGAAGTCGAAATGGACACGCGATCAACCACACCGCGCTTTACCTTCCCGATTGCATCCCCATGTACAACCGCCAGCAACTCCTGTCCAGCGGTTACACCTTTGCCTGAGATTGGCAGCGAAGGTAGCGAGTTCTGGAGCTTGGAGTCTGTCACCCGATACAAGGCCACGTCCACGTTTACCAACTTTCCGTCAGCGCCTTTATAACCAGGATGAACACCTACCAGGCTAGCTCTAAGGGTGCCATTTGCCTTCGTGCGGACCGTTATAGTATCAATTCCATTGCCCACATGCTTGGCCGTTAACACGTAACCACCTGGAAGCAGGGTGCCAGAGCCACGACCAGCTGTTCCGAAGGTAATTTGTACCGAAGCAAGCGCGGTACGACGCTCGACCTCTACCCACTCTAAAAGAGAAGGTGGTTGCGGAGTCGGTACCGGTTCTGGTTCCGGCTTTGGATCAGGAGTTGGTACTGGTGAAGGCTGCGGTACCTGTGGCACCGCCTCGCCTTTGCGAAGACGATTAAGCAGCACGAACAACATCCATTGTGGAACAGGCTCGTCCAAGCTGGCTGTATGATCCGATGTCAGCAGCCCTGCCGCCAGCAACTCATCATGATCGGTACGCTTCCATTCCGGTATTTCTGTCGGCTTATCGGCAGGCTTGTCCACAGGTTTTTCCACTTTCTGTGGATTCGTCATCTCTATCCAGAAGCTCTGATCCATCTCGTTCATGTCGACATTACCCGCGATGCCAGCGACTTTACCGCTGCTGGTGTATTGGAACACCGCCCATCTGCTCCATGTCGGGTTGTCCATCGGGTCGTTCGTTCCGTAGTGCGCGACCCACAAGTTGTATTTGCCCAGCTCTTTATTGGTGAGCTTGCTCTTGGCGAAATAGGCCCCTGTGTAAAGCATTGGCACCTTGCCTGTCTTTTGTTGCAAATAGGCCATGAAGCTCACCGAGAAGGCGTTGGCCGTCGCTGGCGTCCAGTCGTTGTCTCCCTCGATGTCCAAGATTAACGCGAGGTCGATCGGCAGCCCCTGGATCGTCTTGAGGAAGTGGTCGACCTGAGCTGTTGGGCTTTGATCCGGCTCCGCAAAGTGGTAATAGCTGACTTTAATTCCGTTTGCCGCAGCCGCCTTTGCATTCGTCACTAGCGTCGGGCTGACGAAGCTTGTTCCCTGGGTCGCTTTGATAAAGGCGAATTTCACGCCGTCCGCTGCTACCTTCTTCCAATCGATCGCTCCTTGGTGGTGGGATACATCGATCCCCTTGATGTTTGCTGGGCTACGTGCCTGCATTACTGATCACTCTCCCGTTTGTCTGTCGTCTGCTTCCATAGCTGATGCGTCAAGTTAGCGATGCCCGCAGCCAAAATACCCTGCACCACATTCACTACGCTGAATGCCCCTAGAAGGCCGCATGCCATGACGCTACCGACGAGGATCAGCGCCCACGGAATCATCCAGTCCGCCACTTTGGGCGTTCTCTTCAAGAAGTATCCGATGAACAGAAGCACGACTACGACGATAAGGGCTTTATCCGCCATGTATTGTTTCGCAAGTACTAACAAATCTGTTTCACTCAATGTGTTCCTCCGCCTTTCAGGAAGTTCAAGATAATAGCAACCAAGGCGAGCGCTGTGCCAACCAGCCATTTCTTGTCGTCCTTGCCACCCTTCTTGTCTTCCTCAATTTTCTTCTCCAATGCTTCGATCTGCTTAGACATATCATCCAAGCGTTTGTGTGCCGCCTTTGTACTCTGCAGGGCTTCGATGGCCATTTTCTCTGTCTGTTCTAGTTTCCCTGACATACTGGACAGCTGCTTGATCTCCGTCTCGATCTTGCCGATTGCCACCAGAATCTCGGTAATCCCCTTTTGCAAATCTTTGATTTCATCCACGGCTGGCCGCCCTCCTCACCCCCTCGGGGCAAACATGAAAAGGGAGCCGCAACAGCAGCCCCCATGAAAAAAACCGCCATCTCACTTTGGAAAGAGCGTTACGCATTTTGTGCAGCCAGGTATTCAGCAACCGGCAAACGATATTCCTCAGGTACCACTTTCTCACCTGCAGCACCAGTCGGTTCGATTACCCACCCACCAGACTTCACCAGCAGAGCGTAAACAGGTACCATGTACTGTTTAATCATTGTCATTCACCCCCCTTCAAAGCAGCTATTTCGGCCTTCAAACTGGAGATTTCAGCTTTCAAGTCCTCTGTCTCCAATTGCATCATAACGATCGCCTCAAGTGCAGCTAGCATTTCAGGTGCTAATTGTTCTTGGCTCCAAGGTGTTTCAACCCAGTCTCCAAGTGTTCCATCGGGATTTCTCTTTCTGTACTTCATTACTCAATCGCCCCTACCAGGCTCGTAGCTGCTTGTGATGAAGCTACGTTTGCCCGCGAGAATGTCTGCTTGAAAATGATATCTGGCTTTGCCCCTGCGAATGTGGAATAGACAATCTCATCTTCAGTTATTTCCGTGGTGAGATCCACGCTAGTTACCATGCACGCCGCGTAACTCTCCTGCTGCCCTGCATCCACAAATGATGCATAGGATTCAACTGCAAGATCACCTTTCTCACGTTTCAACCAGGCAAGAAGACCCTCAGCCGTCCCAAGCGGAGGAATCACTTTATAGCGCGCAGTCCCCTTTTTCAGAGGTACCTTTTGTTCTGCTTTGGTCAGACTGAATTTCTTTTCTCGTACTTTCCCAAATTGGTCAGTAGCAGTAATGGTTACGGTATTTGTTCCAGACTGAAGGGAACTAACGGGGAAAGAGAACGTCCAGGCTCCACTAGCTACTCCGTTTAGCAATGTTTGGGCAGTTCCGCTATTCAACTGACCTGTGACTGTCATCGTGTTCCCATTCGGGTCCACTGCAGCACCAGATAAGGTAATGGTATCCGGCTCAATCAGCCCAGTCTGAGTTGGGGTGTATGGGTCAACCGTGATGGTTGGAGGATCATTGATCTGGATCGAAAAAGATCTCGTTACCTCGTTCGATTTCCCCTGCTGATCATCTTCGGCCCACACTTTCAAGGTGTTTGTTGTTCCCTCTGTCAGTGGACCTGAGATGTCTACTCCTTCGAAATAGATACGGTCGCCGGTGAACACAAGATCTTTTGCAAAAGAAATAGGGCTGCTCCCATTCGATACTTGCGAATAGAGCGCCCTTCTTGGTTGGCTGTTAATTTGGCCGTAAATCGTGACGACATTCCCGTTGTCTGCTTCCGTTGCTGAGCCCTGGACCGTCAGCTTGTTGCCTTCCGCCAATGTGAGATTATCGGCAGGGGACGAGAGTGTGAGCGTTGGCGGATTGTTGAATGCTCCAGCAATGTATTCAGTCTGTGACGTAACACTCGTACTCCCGCCGTGTTCAAAAACATCTATAGATGTCGCACTGCTCAGTGTAGGGAAATAGCTTGATGTTATTATTCCAGCCGTCCCGTCACCCTTTTTAGAGGCAACCGTCTTGTCATCGTAGAGAACAACGTAATAAGAATAGTTATCGTCTGCGGAATAATGAAAGGTTGTAATAGAAATGGCACGACTAAGACTCGGAAACTTTGCTGCTGTTACAGTACCAGCCGTCCCGTCACCCTTCTTTGAAGTAATCGTGCCGTCACTGTTCAGTGCAATATATTGAATTGCAGCGTTTGTAAGGTTGGTAGCTGCCCCATGAACAGCAATTGCTACAGCATTAGTTAAATCAGGGAAACGCGCGGTTGCATCACCCTCAGTACCGTCCCCTCTCTTGTATTTAACCGTTTTATCTCTATTCAATACAAAATAATAATTGTATTGGTACGTAGGGGATGCACTGTTTGCCATGGTAGCAATATCTATTCCATTACTTAGATCAGGGAAATACGATGATAGTATGGTTCCAGATGTACCATCGCCTTTTTTTGACGCAATGCTAGCCATTATCTCACTCCTTCCCTATCGTAAATGGCCGTTATTTTGACCGTTCCCTGTTTCTCCCATTTAGACCTCCACATCAGGCAAATCGATCGTCTGCCCCGCCAGTGAATGCGTGCAATCGTTTAGATATTCTATACGGCCATCCCTTACGAAGCTATGGCAGATGTCTGGAGGTTCAGGGTGGTGCCCGAGCGTAACCAGCAAGGAGGGTGAAAACGTCGGTCTTTCAAAATCTCCGTTGAAAGTCCATCGAGAATCAAACCCATGGTGCTGATTGCAGCCGGGGCAGAAGAATACTTTCATGCCATCACTGTACTCCATCAATTTCATATACATCGCCTCCTGCTTCTTATAGCTCTGAAATCGTCACTGTTGACGTTCCCCAGCTGCCGATCCGCATCTTCTTTGCAGTCGTATCTCGTTCGAGTGTAGACCTCGCGATGTAGGCACCTTTCTTGTAACTGTTTAGCATAATACCGAAACTCAGCGTATTCACGCCAACTGCCCAAATAAAACGCTCCTCAAATTGCTGATCATCACAAATGGTAACCTCTTGCCCGACCGCAAATCCTTGTGTCGATGCAACTGGTACTACAACAGTCGTTTCACTTGCTGAAATAGCAGCTGTGGCATAGGTTTTCGACTGATCCAGTTTTAAGACTGGGTCATCTTCTCCATCATACGTATCAACAAATCGAGCCTGGGCTCCTGATACACCTCTGCTATCAAGATCCAAATAGGCTTCGATACGGGTAATGCGACGGTTAACAAGATCCATTTCTTCGGAAGTCACATGAATAGAAGCGTCGTTCACATGGGCGCTAAATGTATCGACTGTGACAAGAGCTTTCTCATCGATCACCGCGGTTACGTCCTCAGCCGTTCCGATTACCGTTATGAAATGGAAGATCTCCTCAACGATATCAATCCCGTTTGAAGGCGGGATATAGTCTGCTAGTGCTCCTGCATTGGCAACTGCATACAAGATCTCACCCTCATCCGGATCGTTAGCAAATAGTCCAATTTCCCTCACGTAAATACCTGCCGCTAAGTCTTTGTTACTCAGCGTGGACGTTACCTGAGATTGTCCATCCTCTGTGATTTTGAGCTCCAAAATATCCAATGATAAGACTTCATGGACCAGTTCTGTCAGTTCACTTTGATCCTCGATGGGGTAGCCATCTCCGATCCCAATACGTGTAAATTGAATCCGAGTGGCTCCCGTCTGTGCTTTTGTCAGAAGAGCTAATCCGAGTTCGGTTAATACTGAGCCATTAAATTGCGCCAAGCATGCCGCCTCCAATCGGTTTTATCGTGTGAATTTTAAGAGTCGTCACGGTTCCTCCAATGTACAAATTCATCTTGTTATCCCTGCGAATCGTAATTGTCTCCAGACGACTTCTGGTGTTTTTCGCCGATTTAATCGCACGGATGATTTCTGTGTATCGTTTTGCATCTGTCATCCTGTCGGTAGTCGTTACTTTGAAGTAAAAAGGATCTCCACCATACTCAAACCATTCCGAAACGAATCCGTCATCAAATGCCGTAGAAACAACCTCATCGACTGCCCATGGAGTTCCTTTGTATTTATGCATTAAATCGGCTTGTCTAACTAATTCACGTTTCTTTTCGATGGGTAGTGACTGATCATAAAAATCAACGTGCTTCTGCCAAGCCAGCAGATCGATAATTGCCTCTGGCTGGTTATCCAAGTTCGAATACAGAAGTAATTGGGAGATCGCAGTAGAAACCTCGCGATGTTCTTTGTCAAAGGCAGCTGCACTCGCTTGGATATTCGAATCTCTTCTTAAGCTCGCAGGTAAGATGTCGAGAAGCGATATCGTTTGGATATCAATCATCTTCCAGACCTCCAAATGTGATGTTTTCTGTATTTAATTTAGCCACTTTGTACGACTCGACAGCCTGATAAACGGGTGATGAAACCATTGCCCGTTTGGCACCTGCATTCTTGACCCTCGTGATTAGTTCTGAAGGATCAATGTCTCTTCCCTGTTTAGAACACTGCCAAAGCTTGTAGTCCTTGATAGCCTGTTCAACATTAGATTGAATGGTTGCGACCGTATTACTGTTGGATGTACCGATCCAATAAGTCACATTCAAGTCGTAAGGTACCTGCTCAGGAACAAGAGCTTGTACATGATCAGTCAGAGGACGCGCTTTGCGATCGTTGCATGTCTCCAGAACCAAATCAAGGATCTCCTGTCCAGGCAACTCTCCATTTTGTAATAACGGACGAATTTCCACTACACCTGGAGTAGCTTCGCGAACTGAAACATCTACGATTAAAGGACTAGCTGACATCGCAAAGTATTCATATGCCCCCTCTGGTCCAGCAGTGCTGAATGATTCTGGAGCAATATGGATGCGCTCTCTATACGCCTCGTCGCTTTCTCTGTCAGTGCCACCAGAGCTTGTCGTCACATTACTTACGCTCTGGATATATGGAATCGGATCAATCAACACATTGATCTGCCCTGGTAAGTATCCGTTCCCGCTTTCACCTGGGGTTGTACAGATTATCTCCACCATACCGGACAAAGAGCCTGGTGAGATTTCTAACGTATCGATTGTTTCAAAAAATACGGTACCGCCAGCTTGAGGACCAACCCGTGTTCCTGCTGGAATAACGACTGTAGTGGTCAGAACTGTTGAAAGAACAAACTGCTGAGTGGAACGAGATGCTGCACTCTCAAGTCGAGACACATTTGAACTAGCTCCGAGGTGATCCAAATTGTCCCCGTTTGCGTAGCGCAAGAGATTTTGCTTCCCTGTCTCGTTAATTAGGACCCGCTGCTGTATGATGAGCTGGGCTATAGCAGTGAGGAACAATCTGATCGGGTCTCCTGGGTAAAGGGTTCGGTCTGCCAATCCTTCATAAAACGAGATAATGTCATTTGTAATTTTTTCGGCGTCAACAGAGATAAAATCAATGTCTGGCAAACCTGATAAAGCCGCCATTATGTCACTCCTCCCCTACCAAAATAAATCGAATGGTCGGAATCAGCCGGCCATACATGCTAGCCTCCATGCTTTGCTCGTTAAATGTTATCCGTGTGACCTGGGCTCGAGGTTCTTGTTCGCTGATAGCTGCCATGAGAACCCCTGTTATTCGCGCTTGAGCAATATTGATGGGCTCATCGACCATTTCCCACTCCACTCCAATTCCGCGCGATCCCGGTGCGGTACCCAAAACAGTGGATGCGATCGTCCAGATGTTTTGCTGCACTTCCTCAAACAACGTTGCCGGCGCGAAATTAACAGCTCTACGTACTGGCGATATCTCTACTGCATATTCGCTCATTTGACGTACTCCTTCAGGGTAATATTTGCCGTAGCTTTCCAGACATAGCCCTGATTGTCGATCACATCCCATTTCTGCTCGAGCGCTGTGATAGACCACATGTAAACACCGATTCCAACCCCTCCAATTGCAAGCGGCAACGCTTTTCCTGACCTTTCGAGCTCCACGAGTTGGTTCAGCTCTTTTCGTGGGTTGAGACCATATAACGCATCAAAAGCCATAGAAAACGATATGGTATCCAGTCCAGGACCAATCCATTGTGACTTTGGCTTCTTTCCCAGAATTTCGTGATCAGCATACCGGCTTGCACTGCTCCGGGTAAATTCTTGAAACGTTCGTAGTGTTTCTTGTGTAGCTACAAATACGACGGGGCCAAGGTTCCCAAGACTACTCATGACGACTCACCCGTAAATATCTGACCTGTAACATGCAAATTACCGTCAATATACACGTCACTCACCGCTTTAACGTGCAGCTTCTTTTTCTCGCGGTCATAATACACGTGGCTACCGTCCTCGAACCATACCCCGCACAGGTTCTTATCCTGCACTGGTGGCAGGTCAACATCCGAGTAGATCGCCCCAAGACAGTAGCCATCCTGTACCCCGTTCCCCTGGAACAGACAAATGACATTCTCCCCCACGTCTGGCAAGCTGAAATGTTTTGTTTTCAAGGTATGGGCGACGATTACGGGAAGCTCATAGGATACCGAGTCATCCCGATCAGGGAATACCACTCGAACCGTACAATTCGCTTTGTTTACAGAGGATACAAGACCCACTCGAAGCATGTTTTTACTTCCACTCATGATTACCACCCCAATACTTGCCGCATTGTGATATCCGTTGTATAGCCTCCACTGCCTAGTCTGTGACTAGCGCTAACAATGAGGTACTTCCCATCGAACGTCCCAAATCCAGCTACTGTGATTGTCAAACCTGTAGCCAGTCTAATATCACCCATAACGGTCATGGATGCCTGGGACTGCTCTTTATTCTTATCCCGTAGACTCTTCCGGGCTTTCCGCAATGCAGCAGACTCGCTATCGGCTTGTTCGTTAATCTTTAATATGGGACCAACTTTCGGCGCTCCAGGAGGCACGTATTTGACTTTGATCGTATTTTTCTTTTTAGCTTGGGTGTAACTTACTTCGCAGGCCACGTAAGCTGCGTAAGATGCGCTCCAGTCAAATTTATAGGAGATGATGTTATCCTTCCCCCGTGTAAATGTAGCAATTGGATCGCCTTTCTCAAACTCGAATTCGTCAAACAACACCAGTTGGCCAGAAGCGATTTTCAGTGCAATACCTTCTTCTTTGGATTGGGCATACAAAAATGAGAGGTCTTCCTGCTCAGTTTGATCCAACCTCTCATAGGAAGGGTTAACAGGGGCCAGATAGTTGAGTTTCAAACCGGCTCTTTTGGCTATTTCGGAAGCAATGGTTTTTAACGATACCTTTTCCCATGCTTTGCTCCTCTTCTCTTGCTTTGCGTTCCCTGCAATCGGAAGGCTTGTTGCCTTGATATTTACCGTATCAGGAGGTCCGCTCGACGTAACTGAATCCACTTCAAAAGTTCCAAGTGGTAGCCGCTTTACTTCCCCCGGTTTGTCCCAACTGATGGTTCGAATTTCTGCTGAGACTTTGTCGCCCTTTAAAGGCATCCACTCCGGACTCTGCCACATATTTCCTCGATCTTCCAACGAGATTTGGATATCGTCTGATTCACCAGAGGCAGCATCAGTATAGGTAAAATCCATCAGACTCCTCGCCAAATCGATAGATATATCAACGCCGTTGTAAAACATGACTAGTTCTGCCCTACGCGCATCTATCGTTTCCATACTCTAACTCTCCCTCTTCCAAGGTGGGAGTGTGAAAGACGTAGCCACTTCAATGCTTGGAATCGTAAGTCTTATATCTGCTGAGAAAATTACCGTGGAGATGTGATCTGGATTTGCTTTAATCAGGGCAGGCATATGTTTATCGGTACCGAAAAGTTTGAAGGAGATACCATCCCAGGTATCTCCTTGATTTGTGATGTAAGTATTCAATTTGCAAATGACCTCCTTTGCTTATCTCGTTTCAATTCCATTAGCAATTGCTCCAGCTTTCGAAGGTTCATCTCCGCAGCCTGTTGCAGCTGTTGAATCGTGTCAGGCGAAGCATTTCCTTGGATTACATTTGTTGGGGAGTACGTCACGTAGATGTCTCCACTTTCACCGCCACCCATTGAAGATGATGTTACTCCTCCGTAGCTAAGCAAACTCTCCAGTTTGGAAAGAGGTAAGATCGCCTCGCTCTCTGCACCCTCCCCGATCATTGCCAAAGTTGGACCCGTCGCAATGGCGCCTTCAGCTAACATTGGGATTTCCGGGAAACTAAAGCTTAATTTCTGCCCACCCATTCCAGGCACCCAATCCGGTACGTCGACGCTCAGCGCCCCGATCGATTGGAACGCTTGATTGATCAGGGAGATGACAGCGTTAATCGGTGCCTTTAGTAAGGCAGCTAACCCATCGAACACACCTCTAAAAACGTCTTTTACACCCGTCCAAGCTAGCCCCCAATCACCGGTAAAAGTACCTGTGATGAAGTCCAGAACGCCTCCAAGACTAGTCATGAGTCCGTTGAATATGCCTGTTACACTGTTAATAGCGCTCAAGACGATGGCTTTGATAAAAGGAAAAGCGAAATTGAATGCTCCCACTAAACCATCAATAACAGGCTTTACGACAGTAAATAAAGCCGATATTGTTGATCCTACCTTTGTTGCAACTGTCACGATACTAGGTAACATTCTTGAAAAGGCAGACGAAACGGCAGGTGCTACGTCATTTGCTAAGAATCCAAAAACCTTAGAAAAAATAGGCCACAGTTTTGAATTAATATAGGTCCCCACAGGAATCAAAGCTTTTGTTATTGTCGTGGAAACTTGCCAAACAGTAAGTCCCATCTTCTGAAAGATCGGGAGAACCTGCATAACCATCTTCTGGACTGACCCAAATACATTTTTTACGTCAGGCATAAGAGTAGACCAAGCGTTAATTAAATCATCTTTGATTTCGATTAGGTTATTGAACACACCGCGGACACTTGAAACTACTGCTGTCGCATCAGCATCACTGAGACCAAACATTTTTGCGAAATTCAAAACTTCCATTGTTGCACTAAAACCAAACCCATTAGCGAAAATATCCTGAACAACGGAAAACCCTTTGGAGACAGTTGATCCGACATTACTGAAAAATGAGGTGATTTTCGGCATAGAATCAGCAAACCAGTCACTGAACCCTTGAAGGGCTGGAAGTGCTAAATCACCCATGGGCATAACAATTCCGGTCATGATCTGACGTCCAATACCTTGAATGGCTTTACTCGCCGTACTGTACTTGACCTTGGCCACTTCATCCATCGTATTTTTCGTCATATCAAACTGACTTCGTGCGATTCCCATTGCAGCAACTACGTCTTTTTCTAGGTCCTCAAATTGTGTGCCGAACAGCTGTACACCAAGAACGTTCTTTTTTACAGGGTCCTGAACTTTGGATATTGCGTCCACCACTTGGGTAAATGCCTTCTGCGCTGCCGGTCCACCTTTAGCTAGGGTTTGCGCCATCTGATTAGCATTAAAACCAAGTGCCGCAAAGGCATCATTTGTTCCAGGTGAATCATCTTTTACACGTATACCGAACTCTTTGACTGCATCCCCGACTTTATCCAAATTAAAAGCACCGGATTCGAGTCCGGCGCTAAAAGTATCAAACATTTGGTTCGCAGTAAAACCGAGTGTACTGAAATAAGGAGCATATTCGTTCGCCGAATCGATCAATTCATCAGACTTATTCAGGCCCTTTTGTGCACCTTGGGCAAGCAAGTTATAAGCCTGATCGCTGGTAATCCCAAAGTTTTTCATCATGGTATCACTGGCCTTGATTGACTGCTGAATGTCCTCCCCGAATACATCCCGGTAAACCATCGCATTCTTGGTGGTTTCCTCGAGCTCTGTCCCTGTCTGTTGAGTTACCTGCTTGACTAGACTCAGAGAGTTGGCCACATCGTTCCAGTCTTCCCCAAGATTCTGGTTGTAGAGATTCTTTGCTGATTCAGAGATAGCCTGCATGTCTTGGATAGTTGCCCCGGTAGATGCCTGCAGCTGTGCCATGGAATCTTGAAATCCAGTAATTGATCCTGCCATATTTCCGATTGCATCAGTAATACCAGAAATCAGTGCAAATGCACCAGTATATTGAGCAACCCTGGACACAATACTCCCAAAGCCGCCAACTGTCTTGGTCAGATGACTAAAAGCACCCTCTGCTTGCTTGGCATCGCCTGCCAAGTCACCCAATCCACCACTCGCCTTTTTAATAGCCGTCGAAAAGGTTTGATCAAGTTCTCCCCCGAACGAAAAGGTGGTTTTGTATTCCCTCGCCAATTACCTTCTCCCCTTTCGTCGAGGTGGCCTTGGTGCTGCAGCATTACCTCTGAGCTTCTTCCGTTTTTGCTCAACTTCTTCATTTGCTTCAACCCATGCTCTCAAATCTGATAATGTCTCGTTCAGCCACTCCTGTGGACTTGAATGGGGCATAGAAGAAGAAAGGGCCACCGCAATAACACGGAGGCCCTTCCCGATATTCCCTTCTATCCCCGTCGCAATAAAAAATTTTCTGCCATCTGGGTGACGATTGTGAAATCATCACCTTTCAGCTGATCGAACATTTCTGTTGGTACACCAGCAGCTTTTGCTGCTACTGCGATCTGGTAGGATAAGGTCAGCGCACGACCAGGATGAATCTCTTGTGGATCAATCCGGCGTGCCTGTTTTGCGCAAAGAATCAGGTCTTTTCCTGTCAATTCATCAAAGCGCAAATCCAACTTTGTAATCCTTTCCCCTTCAAAATCGATTGGCTTAGATAGCCGATATGCGTCATCTGCATCTGTTTCTACTACACTGGGGTTTTCCTCATTCGTATTTACTTCCTCGTTGATTTTGTCTTCTTTATGCATATTGGTCCTCCTACAAACCGAGATTTTTACGAACTTTAGCGAGATAGTCCACACCATCAATGACGCACACATAATTGAATTTATCAATCTCAACAACGGTTTCGCCGTCATGCATCACCTTGAGGTAGATCACTTCCAACTCGTTCGAGTTATCCATTGTTGAGCCTTTTGCCAAACTTCCAAGAGGTGTGTTCTTTGGGATACCGCGGATCGTAACTTTCACCGGGACCTGATCGTATGTCCCGGTTCTTTTATCGACCTGCTGAATGGAACCACGGAAGTCAAGATGATGTACTTCTTGTCTCGCCAGCTTGAAGTTGGCTCTCTCAAGTACACGCCAGTTAATGGTTACTGTCATGGAACCAAAATGACCCAGGATGGGGCTATCGATCTCGCCTGCAATGCCAGCCCCGCTAATCGTTTCTGTCATGGATTCAAGGTCTGGTAAATCAACATCAGCCACACCAAGGTAATCTGTCCCATTCAGATAGCCGTTGAAGTCATTTAGAATAGCAGAAATTTGTTCTGACATGTGTTACCCTCCCTACGCTGCTAGGGCAGCCAGATAAGATGTGTCGTATTCCAAAACAAAGCTAATACTTTGCGCTGGAGAAGGTGGTGTTAAGAACACACGGAATTTAATGCGTCCAGCCATCAATTCGGTATCAGGGTTGTCCTCTCTGCGAAACTCGACTCGTCCACCCAATAGATATCCGGACGAGGTCAAACCGTTCAACCAGATGTTCGCACCGTCCGTTACGGTTTCAATCAAACGCCTGTTGGTTGGATCATCGACCTTATTCCAGTAGGTCAAAATCAAAGAATTGATGACAAAATCGAACATACGGCGAACGGGGATCAGGCTATCTTTAGGGTCTGTGACGGCTGGGAAAGCCCCCGTGTAATTCCCCCAAGTTTTCCATCCGCCAATAAAATTTAGGGCAGTCATAATGCCTTGGGTATTGAGGTAGTTCGCTTCTTCCAGCCCAAGGAATACCTCTGTTCCATCTTGAAGCACTGCAGCATTCGCTTTCAGAGCCTTGTTGGAAGGAGAGGCGAATGGAATGCCGTTGTTAGCCGCATCGGTTGCCCCGATAGCTCCCGCCAGCTGCGTGGAGAACCGATACTTTTTCCCGCTCATAGACACCATTGGCCAGCAAGGAACCTGTCGAGTATTCGTGTAGTTATTGCTGTTTTTCCAAGCTGGGGCATCCGCGTACTGCATGATTTCATCAGTTGGCAGATCAGTTAGTGCAATCGCATTGAATACACCGTTGATCATACTTGCTTTGGCTGTCATCACTGCTGCTACAAGTGGATCTTCCGAATAGCCAGGAGCCAAAATCAAACCAGGTACAAGGCCAAAACGTGGGAATACTTGCTTGATTAATTCAAGACCAGTGAGCTTCCCGTTAACGTCCACACCGCCAATGATATCTGAACTATCTACGGCTGCTGGATCAAGCATATCGTAACCGACCTGCAAGGTAGTCTCACTACCGATACTGCCACCAGATTTAACGGATACAACCAAATATCCTTCATCATCAAATGACAGCGTGTAGTCAGTGTCCAACACATATGTCGTATCGGGTGTTGTAGTCGATTTAACAACTACGCTGCCTTTTAAAATTCCTTCCACCTTAATGGTGGCCATGCCTTGTACAAGAGGTGCGCCTGCTGGGGCAACCGTTTTTTTATGAGTGGCTGGGTCCAGCACGTTGACAAACACCACAGGGGACAGATTGAATAGCCGATAATGGGAGTCCATAAATTCACTAAGCGTATACTTTGCGAAATCGTCTGAGTATCCAAATGACTTATCTGCCGCTGGAAATGAGTAGCAGAGCACAGGCACATTCACTGGAAACGTTGCACCCGTTGACAGATTGACTGGAGCCGTTCCAAATACTACAGGCAAGCTCGCGGTAGATTCCACCGGAGTGAGTAGAGAGGTCGCTTCTTCACTGCCAGATACACCATGATTAATTTCCATTTGCTTACTCCTTTCTGCTTAAAGCCTGATATGCTTGCTGCAATGCCGTTCCTTTGCGCTGTAATTGGGCTTGCGCCTCCAACAACTGCGCAACTGGAATGATCAGCGTATCTACCTGTGGGTACCTCTTCCGGATTTCCTCCAGATATTTGGGGACACCGTTACGAAAGATCGTGTGTTGGGCCAAGAATCCTCCTGGAATATTTGGACCGATGTAAATCAGTTGCTCTTTTTTGGGCTGTTCTTCAGGCCCGGAGACCGTTTCTTGCGTAGATTCAACTTCCGAAGCAATCGTCTCTGTTGTTTCTGAATTCGATTTTTCAACTGCTGTTTTCCTATTCAAGGAAATTCACCTCCTGTTGAACTGGCGGCAATGACCATGTTGTTTGCATGCCGCCGAAATAATACGGATGATTCTTTTCATCCTCATCAATAGCCCAATCAAAGGGATATTCGATCTTGTAGCGCCGGTCTATGATCCGCTTAGCAAACAGGTGTATCTTGAGGTGGGTGATGGCATTTAGCACATCTTTGTACCCCTGATAGTCCAGCGAATCATCCCACAGACCAAAGAAGATCAAGACATTACATGCCTCTGCATCCGTCACGGAGGGAATATTGCCCTCTTGCACGCGGACAATCGCATATGGAAAGTGGTCTGCTTCTTGTCCGGCACGTTTGCCAGGCAAAAACTGCGGATAGACATTCAGCTCCACTTCCTCGCCCTTCGAATTTTTAAATCCAGCACCAGCAAAGAGAGCTCTGATCTCTTTGACCAAGGCT
>NZ_RHHP01000048.1 GCF_003710815.1 Brevibacillus centrosporus | reverse complement strand
TTTTCTGACTTGAACTTTGAGACTTTTTGGAGGCCTTCCTGGTCTCGGTTGCTTGGGGCTTACTTTAAACTTTTCTAGCCCCAAAGCATTGCCACGAGACGTAACAGAAGCCGCTATCCGTTTACTGGTTGCTCTGCTGATGCTGAATGTACTCTTTACTTCGCTTGCCTTAATGATGTACGAATTACGTACCTCTTTGGCCGCGTTCGATTTCAAGTTATCTGCAGCTCGATTAATTGCACGATAGAGGACGACTGGTGCTTTTTTTCGGTACTCACCAAGCCTCTGTTCTACTTCCTGCAGCTTGCTAGCATCCAACGTTATCATGAGCCATTCGCTCGCAATGCAATGGTATAGGAAACATCGTCTTCCTGGACGACGGCAACCCGGTACTGTTTCCCATCCATGACAAGCCAGCTATCCACGTCAGGTCGCTGAGGGAAATCATCACGTTTGGCGTAGAACAGGATTTCTGCGTCATGGATTCCATCGTCCGGGTTAGCCGTATTCGCTTTACGCTCAGTCAATTCATGGTTGTCGATAACAATGACCATCTGCCTGCCTTCGATGAGATGTGTCTCACCGAACTCATTGGGGTTAAAAAAAACAGCCGCGTCAATCGCTAGCTGATCCTTGAAATTCATATTTATCCCCTCTACTCAGACGGAGTTTTGTCTTTGCTTCGTGGTGTTTTTTCCATCGCTTCGATCACTTCGAGTCCAACCAGTCGTTCAGCCTCTTCTTTTTTAAGAGTGGGCAATTCTTCGCCCACTTTGTAATCCTTGCCGTTATGGCGTACTGTACCCTTTGTAACGATGAATGCCATTACTGTATGCCTCCTTTTATAGCACCTTTGCTACAGCCCACCCGTTCACATCTGCAGGAATCGGGAACGGCCTTGAGAGCATTTGCAGATAGCGTGCAGCTGGCTCTTTTGTAGTCCAAGACTGCGGCGTGATGCGGGCCTTGACATACTGGAAGGCCCCGTTGTCACCCATGATCAGATTGGCACCGTATGCAAACTCAAATGGCTTTCCATCAGGTAGCATCGCCAAAGTTCCCACAGGAACAACATCGGTTTCAATTCCATTGTCGTTTGTATAGCTAGCAATCAGGCTGTAAATATGCAAATCAACTTGCTGCAGGTATCCGTGATATGTCACGCCGTCCGGCAACAGTTCTTGATTGAGATTTCCAGCCATAATAACAGCGCTGTTGTTGATCTTTGCAAGCTCCAACACTTTAGGGTGGGACATGATTCTCTTGCCCACTTCGTAAGTAGTGAGGATTTTACGTGGCGTTCGTCCGCTTTTTTGCATAACATCCCGCTTGATATTTGCGAGTGTGTCCAGAATGTCCGCTGCATCGTTAGAAAAAAGGTCGGTACCAGACAAGGTATAGGTGTTTTCAAAGTCATAGTCCAATTCTTGACTGACGCCTTCACCGATTTGAACAACCTTTCCAGTAAACATCAGGCTTGAACCCATTTCTACCATACGCTGTACGATTGAGTCATTGAGCTCAACCAAGTCTTTCGTCAGTAGCTTTTGTGCTCGGACGTCTGGACTTTCAGGGTTGTACAGGCTCTCACCAGCTTGTCGTACCTTCACGTCATTCGTTGTAATGATTCGCATCGGTTTTACCAGCGCTGGTTTGTATTGCTTAGCGGTAAATCCAGTCCGCAAAATAACTTTGCCCGGCAACAACTCGTTTACATAGGGAGCAATAGGTTTGTGTCCTTTTTTGGTCTGGATTTCGATCTCTTCTTTTTCGAAAATTTCTCCATCTGTAAAGAATTGATCAAGAATGTACGTGCTTGGTTTTGGGAATGCCTCAACCACGCGGAACAAGTAGGGGAACGAGTAAATATCTCTTGCCATTGTGTAGGTCCTCCTTATTTTACAACTCGTTTTGTAATAATGCCGATCTTACGCAGCGCTGTTTCATGCGTCGCAATGGTATCAGCTCCGCCAAATTTGAGCGCCGCACGGTTGAATTCTCCATCAGTGTAAGCCACAGCGCGAACATCTTTGGACGTAGCGTCTACTTCGACGTCAGCCAAGATTGCATATGGCTCCTCTGAACCGTCTGTTTTGGTAGAATCCACAGGAACCATCACAGGTGTACCTGCGTAAAGATCGGACTCACCTAATTCAGTGGTCTTTCCAAGTACCATACCTCGAGTAATTACCCCGGAACCGGCTTTGACAACGACAGCAATTGCTGTTGGTGGCTTAACTCCACCAGCGAACAAATCATCAAATTTAACACTTTCGTATGTTGGCATTATTGGCGACCTCCTTTTTTATTGATCAGTTCTGTTGCGTACTGAACCATGTTCTCAATTGCAGCAGCTTCTTCTGCGGCCTCATTCGTTTCCTGATTTGCTGGTGGCTGAGAGACAACTTCTGTCACTTTGCTATTCTCAGCGTCTGTTTGTCTGTTTTCACCTTCTTGCTTTACGCGTTCAGCAGAAGCCTTGATAATTTTCATTGCCACATCGCCAGCGGTCTCTCCGTTTTCGATAGCATCTTTGATAAACGGTGCAGCTCCAGGAGCATCGGCCAATTCATTTAGCGCAGAGATTCGGCTTCGTTCAGCAGTAATAGCCTGTGTCATAATTTCGTTGACCAGGTTAGGGTGTTTTTCTTTCAATTCTTTAAAATCCATGATTTCTGGTTCCTCCTTTGTATTACTTTGGTCAGTCGGGATGTTGTCCAGCTCAAGTGAGTTTAAAATCCCACCTTGCTGCAAGATAGCTGACAAGTCCATCCCTTCAAAGGGAATGGCATTGCTTCCGCTTCCGGCCATGGTCTTTGTTGTCATTTTGCCTTTGATCATCGACCCGATCAGAACATCACGGAGTTTATCAACAACTTGCGGCGGAATTTCTCCACTAATACTGTTCGATACGGAGACAAGAGAGTTTTCCTCATCGAACAGAATACCGTCAGCAAACCCCAACTCGACCGCCTGCTGTGCGTTCATCCATGTTGTTTTATTCATCAGGTCAAGCAATTCATCCATGCTTCTCCCTGTCTTCAACCGGTATGCATTGGTGATTGCAACGTCCGTACCGTGCAGCATATTCGTGTTGCTGGAATGAGTATTCTTGTCCCCATCCGTCCACGTTGCAGCATTGTGAATCATCATTTGTGCAGTCGGCGACATCATAATCTCATCAGCAGACATTGCTAGGAATGAGGCAGCGCTCGCTGCTACACCTGTGATTTTAGCCGTTACCTTTCCAGGGTACTCCTTCAGGATGGTATAACCCTCAGATCCAGCGAATACCGAACCTCCGCCCGAATTGATATAAAGCTCGACATCATCACCGCGCGCTTCATCCAATTCTTTTGATATCTTTGAAGCACTGATATAGGGCATATTTAACCAGTCATATAGCCAAGTGCTTCCATCCCCGATGACTGGGCCGTTCAGCTTAATTTTTTTTGGCATTTTCTTTTTCACCTCCTTCCGAATCATCTTCTGAATCATCTTCCAAATTTCCGTTATCCCGTTGTTGTGGTGTCACGCTGGTATTACTGGAAAGACCTAAATCTGCCAGGCGTGTTTTTTCATATGCTCGCTGCTCAATGTTTTGTTCCCACGATCCACCTGTCAACTCGGCAGTTTCGCGTTCGGCCGTCGAGAAGTTGTTTTCGATGCGTGTAACTGCAGCGTCAACTTCTTTCGTTGGGTCGAGCAAACCTTGGCTTGGTCCATGCCATTCCGCACGCGTGTAAGCATGAAAAATAGCCGGATCATCAAAGATACCCGGCGCGTCAATGCGTCCTTTCGTGACTGCCTCAACAAACCACTCTTCGTAGATCGGCTGGCAAAACGACTTAGCAAGCCAAGACCTACGCATTTTGTACATCTTCCACGCTTCTAGCAGAGCTCCACGACTTGCGGAGTACGAAGACGTGAACTGTTTGGTCAAAATCTCAAAGGGTAGTTCCAGCGCCGCAGCAATCTGCCGGAGCAGTGCATTTACGAATCCCACATAGTCAGGATTTGGTCGTGTTGGATTCGCAAACTGGACTTCCTCTCCTGGGTCAAGGTAGACAATTGCCCCGCGCCCCATCTTGACGTTGCTACCACCCGTTCCTGGAATTGGTTCCTGGTACTGGTTGTCAGTTTCAGGTTCCTCCATCCCGTGCATGTAGTCGTCATCTTCGGCAGGCGATTTGACAAAAACGGTGTACATGGCCGCGATAACAGCTGCCATCAACTCAGCTTCGGTATATTGGTCAAGTTGCTTGAGGGATTCAATGATTGGAGAAATAATAGGTATCCCCCGGCGCTGCCCCGGTCTCTCAGCCTCAAATAAGTGGATGACATTAAGTCGTCCGGTGAGTTCTCCGTACTTCTCAACCCTCACCCATTCATGCGGTGATACAGCTACTCGGTCGCTTCCGGGGTGCCTGTTGGAAAAATGATAGGCTACCACCATTCCATCAGCATCAACCTCTACCCCGGACTGAATTCGTTCAGAGTTAAGAAGTGCCATAGCCTCCGGCGTGTGGCAGCGATCTGCTTCAATGAGATTGATTCGTAAGTCATAAACTGAATGTTTGCGTGGCAGCATGGGCATTAAGGCAAAAACATCACCACTCATGAGCGTTGACAAAAATGCGAGCGACTGCAACTCATAGAAATCATTGAGTCCCGCGGCATCACATCTGGTTGTTTCAGCCCACATCGACCACTCCCTGTAGATACTGTCTCGCAGCCTCTCTTCATCCTTCTTGCTAAGTTTGAGATACTTTGAGTCAAATGCAGGCTTCAGCCTAAGTCCGGTACCAACTATATTTGTGCGCAGTCCTTTGTGCGCAGCAGCTACGATGTCTGAGCCCATGTGCAAATCTCGCGCCCGCGCACGCAAGCGTTCAAGATTATCGTGGATATCCACATCGGCATCACCTACATCCGTTTGCCACATGACCATGGATTTCTTTGTTTGACTGGCACCGTGCCTGCCGTAACCTTTTCCATAACCAGAAAGCAGGTTTTGAACTGCTTCATGCCTGGCTGCCTCTGTTCGTGCAGCTGCTCTACGCTCTGCCCATGCCGGAAATACCATCCCGATAGCACGATCTAGTTTGTTCATAGGTCAAACGGAGTAATGCTGCGCACTTTTGAACGTCGACGACCTGTCTCGAGTTCGTCGCAAATGCGCCCATAGTATTTTTTCCGCTCCAGCACTGTACTCATATCCGCTCTGGTCAACGATCGACCAGCAAACGTATAGGACTGCGAAGTTGCAAGTGCTCTTTCCGCATCCGACCACAGTTTGTACATGGCCCTCGCTTCTTCAAGCGTCATTCTCGGCATTATCCTTTCACCTCCCTTCAAATGATGAGCTAGATGCTGCTCGAAACGCCTTGTTTTCGGCGTTTCTTACCTACCACAGTTCCACCAGGCATAACCTTCGGACCATTCGGCTGGCGCTCAATTGGTAGCGATAGATTCGGGCGCAGGATTTCGATCACTGCCCTGTTGTATACGGCAAGGTCAAAAGGCTCATTTCGATCACGGATTTTCTTCCATGTCTTGTACTTCCTTCCCCCAATAGTCTGATAAACAGGAGCTTCAGCAGTTAGGCCAAGGAAATACTCTTCGGTGTAACCCTTGTCCTCGCCTGGAAAGTGGCAGTAAAGTGGTCCTGGCTCCTGAACATTGAGACTGTCGAACACTTTAACCTTGCCGTCATCTACGCCAAGCATCCAGAGTACAGCTCCTTCGAGTTGAGTTTTGGATTTTTTGTAGATGAATGGAACTTGTTTGGCTGTTTTCGGGCTGATACCTTGCCCTTTGATGGCGTAAATGTGCCTGTAATTACGCGCTCGTGTGAACTCATAAACCTCTTTCGTGAAGTGCCCACCCGAGTCAATACAAGCGCCGATAATTCGGTACTCTCTTCCGTTTTCACCAAGCCATGAACGACAAAGAAACTCGTCAAGTTGCTTCCAGATTTCTGGCTTATCCAAATTACCGTAAATACGGTGATATTCGATCCCCCATGACTCTTTTCCAGCACCCCAGCCCCTGACTTCAATCTCAAAGCGGTCGTCTTGGGTATCCACTGCCGCTGTGATTACCTTCACTTCGGCTGGTACTTCGTAGGCATATCTTTCTCGACGAGCCGCCAGAGTCTTTTCGTTCACACCTTTCTCCTTGGTTTCCCAAGGTTCGCCCAATACTGTGTTCACAAAAACTTTCAGTTTGTCGATACCCTCTCTTTTTGCAACCAAAAAAGCCTTCGCAACCTCGCGCCAATCTGACCACGGGCTGGAAAGCTGATTGATATGAAAACCACGTCGGCTCGAATGTTGTTTACGGGCTATCCACTTTCCCTCGCCACGTTTCCATTCCTTCTCTGAGCCAAGCATGCCACAGTATGCGCAACGGTGATCGGCTTTTGTGACGACAATTTCTCCGCTCTCTGAAACATAGTGCTCGTAGACGATCCCGTTCTTAAACCGTAGTGGTTGCAGCTCCCCGCAGTGGGGACACGGTAAACACCACTGCTCCATTGTGCTGTCCTCATACAGTTGATAAATCCGAGAGGTTTCTTTTTCAACCGGTGTTGAAACAAAAAGATGCCTGCGCTTGTGGCGGAATGTTTTGGTACGGGCAATGGCAAGAGAGATGGGATCGCCCTCTTTACCTGACGATATGGGGAACCTGTCCACTTCGTCACACAGGACAATTTGTACAGGTCTGGATGACAGTCCGGCAGGAGCATTCGCCCCCACGATTGTTACGTACCCCCCAGGGAATGACTTCTCTTCAATCGTATTACCGCTGTCACGGGACTTTGCAACGCCGATTTTATTACGTAGCACATCGCTGCTATTGATCATAGGTGTAAGTCTTTTTTTCGAGTACGCCTGGATCAAATCCTCATTGGGCAAAACGTGCATAATCGGGCATGGCTCTTGATCGATGTACGATCCTGTCACATTCAGGAGGAATTCCGTTTTTCCCACTTGGGCGGACGCCATGATTGCGACTTCTTCCCACTTCTCTATTGAGTCCATGATTTCACGCTGGTAAGGCGCCCGATCGGTCCGCCATGGGCCTGCCTCTGCGCTACTTTCTGTGGTCAAAACACGATTCATGTCAGCCCATTCGGAGACGGTAAGCCGCCTTTTCGGCTCCCATTGCTTATTTGCCCGGACAAATAGGTCAACCGTCTTCTGGACTACCATGATCTATTTCGCCCCCAATCTTATCTGGGGTATACTTCGCCAGAGCAGACAGCGCGGTTTCAATCTCACGCTGAACGATCGCCTCTACAACCTCGGCCGATTCGTTTTCACACTCTGTTGCAATTCGGCTCGGAACCCCAAGCAGCCTTGACTTTGTTGTCAGGATAAGATCAGACAGCAACCGCTCAACGTCCGCAGCTGCGTGGAGGTTTCCTTTCATTTGCTCCAGCTCCAACTCAGCTTTCTCAGCCTTGGTCTTCTCATGCTGAGTTTTAAAATCGATCAGACGCGGCCTCTGCTCTTCTTCTTTTCCGCCGGAAACATGCTCACAGTACGCCTGAATTGCTTCTCCCAGACTGTACTTACCTCTGCTTACCTGTTTCAGTACTTTTTCTCTCGTTAATTGGCGTATCCATTGGGGAGTCTTCCCTACAATTGCCGCCAATTCGGATGTCAGTATTTCTTTATCTTGTAGATTCTCTGGTTTCGCCTTTGGCCTCGCCAATTATCCCACCTCACTTTCGTTTTAAGCGTGTATTTTAGTGGTACCGATTTTCGGGTCATCAGATGAAGTCAAAATTAAAAAATGTCATCTCAGGTGATCGGGTTAAGCAAAAGCGAAAGTAATTTTTTTCAAAAAAATCTAGCGCAATTTCGGGCTCACGCGCACCCGCAGGCTTTTAGGTCCCCAGAAGGACCCGTTGATCAGTGGTATAGGCGTTGATTGGTTCGGTGGTACTCGTATATACCCTCGCTCTAGATGTTGTCTAAATCGTGATTAATTAACATCGTCATAGCCATTAGACACGGTGCTGGTTGTTTAACAGCCTTATCTATATCCTTGTTACCTAGTCGCAACCACTAGGAAATATATCCCCACGAGAACATAGTAGATGGCCTTTTGCACGTCGCCTTTCTTGTACCATCTATGGCCAGTCCAACAATGGTAAGCAGCTACGACTGCACACAGCAAGGTAGTTATATACGTGAAGGTACTCATGCTATATCCTCCTTTTTGATATTCCTAATCACCAATGCCCAGCCTATCCTTTGCTGCCTGTACATCAGTTCCTGTTACCTCGATGACGTCAACGTTGCCACTCATTTGAATGAACTGTTGATCGCGTCCATGAGTCATAAAGAACGATACGCCATCCTCATTCTTGGTAGGCTGGAATCCTTTGACGTGATAGCTAGTAATCGCCTTGCCTTGATCGTTGTACTTCACGACAAGAAACTCTCTACTTGTTCCACACCCCGATAGGATCAGCAGCAGTAGCAATACGAATAAAATGGTCTTGCGCATGCTATTCACGCCCCAATCTTACATTAGGTCCGAATAACTGCTCAGTAATCGTAGGCTTCTGTAACACATTCGCCTCTGCTTGTACCAGCGCCAATAGTGCCGTTGACTTAGCTTGCATCAACGTGCAGAACATCTTTTCATCTTCGATACCATTACCTGTGTTCGATACCTCTTTGATGCTCAGATCGATTTCTTCAAGGTGGCTTTTAATCTGCTCAACTAGATTGCTCATGGATGCTTATCCCTCTCTTCTCTCTGAAATAAAAAATGCCACTCTAAATACGAGTGACAGTGTCGCGAGTATATTTCTTTAATATTTTCTTTAAAGATTTTCTTTAGGCTTCGCGCTCTAATGAAGGAAAAAGTTTGACTGTACTCTACGTGGAGTACACTACTGTACTCTACGTGGAGTACGGATCTGTACCCTACGTGGAGTACGGTCACGACTGTCCTCTACGTGGAGTACGATCGTTGTAAAAGCCTTATGTATCAATGGTTTGCGCTTCTGTCCGTACCCTACGTGGAGTACAGTCGCTTTTTACAAAAGAAAAAGCACCACTTGGGTGCCTCTTCAAAATTATTTAATCATAATTTCGCCTTCTTCAGGGTCCTCGTTTGGATCATACGGCTTTGCCCTTTTAAATTGGCGCAAGGCTATTAACTTAGCGAAATATATTCCAATGTAACAGAGTATCACTACCAATACTGAAGCAGCGATCATCTTATAAGTAATAGGCAGAGTCGCTAAGTAGTCACTATCAATATTGCATATCTGTACTCCATACCCTAAAACAACAAATACCAGACCTATCCTAAATGTCCACGTTTCCTGATAAAGATTCCTCAATCTAGCAGGCACCTTCCCAGGAATAGGAGTTACAATGGCCACCAATTTTCTGTATTCGTTTTTTTCCCGAATAGCTACCATGATTCCCAATAATATTGCTCCAACCAATTGCAAAATAGATGGTACCACTTTTTAAAAACACCTCCTTCCTTTTTCCATTTTGACCCAAGGAAGGAAACTTGTCTATATTACTAACCCCACTTACTTCGGCGTGAGGCAGCCGCCGTGATCCACTCCTTTGGCCGCTACGGTCGCGGCTGGCCCAGGTAGTCGGGTATGAGCTGCTGCAAGTGTGCGTCGGTCCAAGCAGCAACCAGGTGTGGAGTATTCGTTTTTGGTAGGCACCTCTAACCCTCTACGCATGCCCTTGGATCGCTTCCCCGGTGTGCTGGCCCTCAATGCGATTCTGCCGTAAAGACGGCACAGAATCACTCGGACTAGGCGCCACTGTAACGCCATCATCGTCCACATCTCGAATTAGGTTGGACAGAAAACACAAAAGCCACCCGAAGGCGGCTCTTGATTCATTTTCTATGCTATAACTATACACCGGGAAAAGTGCCACATCTCACATTCAATCCCCAATTTCTTCAAAAAGAAACCACACAACATCCCCACACTTCGTGACTTCCCTATTAGTTGCATTTGCTTTATCAAATGTAATTTGCTAGATTATAAATATTACTTATGCAAAAGGAGACAAAATATGCCTTTTTCCTACAAGCCCTTGTGGCACCTCCTCGTAGAAAACGACAAGAAAAAAACCGACCTCCTCACTTCACCTGGAATCTCGACGACTACCCTAGCCAAGCTAGGAAAAGACGAATATGTTTCCATGGAGGTTATAGATAAATTGTGCTCTTATTTCGCAGTACAACCGTCAAAAATCATGGAATGGAAAGAGGTTAATAAAGATGCCAGTCTATAAAGATGACAACGCGAAAAAGAATCCATGGTATTTTGAAATCAACTATTCTGATGGGGGAAAATATAAGAAGAAGAAAAGACGAGGCTTTAAAACAAAAAAAGAAGCTGAGGCTGCAATGACAGAAATGCAGAATGAACTAAATAAAGGTACCTATGTAGAGCCATCAAAAATGTTGTATGCATCTTTTATGGCCGACTGGCTTAAAGACAAACAGACAAAAGTACAGCGCAGGACTCTTGAAACATATTCAGGACTAGTTAACAACCACATCCTGCCTGTACTTGGACATATAGAATTATCAAAGCTCACTCCACGCCAAATTCAGGACCTGTATAATACTCTGTTTGAAACTGGTCGTCTATCAGATGAGAACATACAAAAAGTGCACACGATTATTAATGACTCATTGAATAAAGCGGTAGGCTGGGAAATGGTTGCCAAAAACGTCGCTTCTGTTTTGGATAGGCCGAAGGCAAGAAAAAAAGAAATGGAGGTTTGGGAAGTAGATGAAGCTCACACGTTTCTAAAGGTCGCAGAAAAGGATCGTTACTATGTCGCGTTCTTACTTGCATTAACTACGGGCATGCGTCAAGGGGAAATCCTGGGTTTACGATGGAAAGATGTAAACTTGGATACAGGAGTTATCTCTATCACTCAAACTTTAAGTCATGATGGTAAAGAAATGCAGGTTGGTGCCAAAACCGATTCGGGTAATCGAACCGTTGCGATTGATACGGAAACTATCAGGGAGCTACGAAAACTCGCTAAGAGAAATAAAATAGAGAAATTGGAGGCTGGTCCAGAATTATTCAAAGATCACGGCCTCGTAATTTCAACCACAGTAGGTACTCCCCTAACCCCAAGAAATCTCATGCGTACCTTTTATCGATTAATTGAAAATGCAGACGTGAAGAAAATCAGATTTCATGATCTTCGTCATACTCATGCAACTATGCTTCTTAAAGCAAATGTAAATCCTAAAATTGTTGCTGAGCGAATGGGCTGGGCTGATATTAAAATGATCGACCGCTACGCTCATGTTTTACCTAACATACAGAAAGATACAGCAGATGCTTTTGGTAAGGTATTCTTTCAAAGCCAGGAGGCAAAGTAAAAACATCATTCGCACCAAATTCGCGCCAACACAAGATATTCGCACCAAATGGATACCCATAGCTTAATACAAGAAAAACAAAAACCCCTTGTCTACCAAGGGGTTTCAACGTTCATCTTATGGTGATCCGGACTGGGTTCGAACCAGCGACCCCCACCCTGTCAAGATGGTGCTCTCCCAACTGAGCTACCGGATCATGGGATATGTATGTGATCTTAAACATCTATGTACTCGTTTAATGGTGGGCCCTGTAGGACTCGAACCTACGACCAATCGGTTATGAGCCGACCGCTCTGACCAACTGAGCTAAGGGCCCCAATCGCACCGGACGTCGATCACATTTATTACTATACAGCATGCCTAAATGAATTTCAAGAGGAAAAACATAATTTCTAGTAAATTTTTTCACTCCCACCAAAAGGTCACCAAAAAAATGTTGTTGGGTGGGCATTTCCTTCTCAATACTCCACATCGTATCCATGAAAAGGAATACCTTCCCTTACATACAAAAGCCACTCTCTGCTCCTCGGCTTGTATGGTCACTGAATATAGGCGAAAAAACACAACCATGACGGCAGTCACCGCTCCACCTTTTCCCCCCTGATCCACGTAACCCGAACAGAGAATGGCTCACTACTACTTCATCAGCTTTTACAAACAGCTACAAAACAGTCCAGTTCTTTCATTTCCGAATCCGAATATTGTATTGACTATTCGGCTTCGCGCTCTCGTGAAGTCCTTGCTTCCCTAATGAGCAATCCTCACCCTGCCTGCTCGTTCCCTTCCTCACCCTTTGCCTCGAGCCTCAGCTCCGCATTATGCTGCGCCAATGCCTCTTCCCGCGCAGCGGCTGCCTCTTGCTCATCCCGCATGCGGTGCGCCATGCGGCTTGATGCATTCGCTGCCACACTTGCCACCAAATCATCCAGGAACGTATGGACCCGCCCCTCTGCTGATTTTGTATCCAGGCGCTTGATGACGCCGACTTTGTGTTTATCCAGATGTCCAAAAGTCGTCACGGCAATGCTTCCGTATCCGAAGACGGAGCCCAGTGCCAGCGTCTCGTCGCATCCAAACAAGCCTTCGTCCGATGCGATGATCGACTGCAGCGGTTCGGAAAGCAAGCCTTTTTCTGCTAAGATATCCAATTCAACGCCCACCAAAATGGCGTGCTGCATTTCCCTTTTTTCCAGTACTGCTTTCACACTCTCGATGCATGGTTCCATCGTCAGGTCTGGGTGGTAAGGCGACTGCATGAGATACACAATCTCTGCGATGTCCTCCACGGTTACGCCTCGTTCTGTTAGGCGTGCGAGGGCGGCGTTTCTGACTTCGATGCTGTGTACTTGCTTCTTCATAAGAGACAACCCCTTCCGCATATCGAGTGAAGTCGTTTTCTACCATAGTATCATATGGTGACAAAATTGCGACAATGTTTCACTCAGAATGGAAAGTCCACCGCAACTTTTACTCGATATAAAAGTTTACTTATATTCCCAATTAATAGTATCCTTTTCCAAGGAGGTGGTCATTGCGTGAAGCTGAAATTAGGAAGTCTCCCCCTGCTTGTCTTGCTCATCGCCAGTATTCTGACCGGCTGCCAGGCGCAGCCCTCGTTGGAAGAGGAAGCGGCAAGCTTGCTCCTTTCCTTGAAAAAAGCCCAGTATGAGTTTTCCTACTCCCAGCTGGCGGACGGGCACTACGAACAGCTTGCGTCATCCACTGAAAAAGGGGACGCCTACTTTCTTGCGTTTCAAGCCATTTCAGAAAAGGTAAAGCCTTTCTTCCATCAAAAGGAATACGAAAAATTTTTCAAGAATCGGGTCGCAGGTATGACCATTGAAGCTGTTATCCGGGAAAAATGCGAGATCAGAGTGAAAGATGTACGCATGGACGAGTTTTATCAAGACGAAACGAACGGCACCTACATCGGTCACTACACCCTGGAATTACAGTTTCTTTACGGAAATGGTCTTCCCGATAAGGCAGTAGTGAAAAAGGGACAGATCACGGTGAGTCAGGTGGATGGGGTATGGAAGCTTGAGCGGGATTGGGATGGCTATTTAAAAGAAAGCGATCTTCCGTAAGCTCTGCTCTACAAAATGCGACACCCTCTCGTCCACGTCCCCCCTCTCCTGTATAATAATCACCAGAACATCCCATGAAGGAGGGACAGGCTTGTGGCTCTTGAGGAAATCATCTTGGAAAGCCGGCATCTGGGAACGCCGGAAAAGCTGATCGTCTATACCCCGGAACGCTACTCTCCACTCTATTCCTATCCCGTGCTCTACGTACAGGATGGGGATGATTACTTGGCCTTGGGCAGGATGGCTACGCTCTTGGATAGCATGATTCGGGAAAAGCAGCTGCCAGACGTGCTTGCAGTCTTTTTACCTGTGGATAAGAAAAAACGGACGGCTCGGTATCATCCGGATGGAAGCGAGCATCTGGCGTATCGCCGCTTTCTGGCGGATGAAGTCGTCAGCTATATGGATACCCATTACTCGACAGATACGCTGGGCAATGCGCGGACACTCATCGGGGAATCACTGGGTGGTGTCGTCTCGCTGTTTACCGCCTTGGCTTATCCTCATACATTTGGGCAGATTGCCTGCCAATCGATTGCGATGGATGCGGAGCTGAATCGGCGGGTAGCAGAAACGGCGTTTGAAGTCCCGTTGACCGTCTATCTCGAAATCGGCAACCAGGAGACAGCGGTTACTTCCTCTCGCGGGCAGCTTAATCTCGTCACTACCAACGAAGAGCTGCGAGAAATTTTGCAAACGAAAATGGCCACCCTGGTCTTTGAGACCTTTGAGGGTGACCATACGTGGGGCCACTGGCAAACCAACATACCGCGTATGCTGCATGCCTTGTTTGGGTAAACTTACCGTGGCTGTTCTTCTTGTGGGCCTTCGTCCTTCAGCGGCGCAACCAGAGCTTCTTCAAACTCTACTTTGCGGATCGCCGTTAGGATGGTGAAGGTCAGCACAGAGAGTAAAAGAAGGACAAGAAAAATAAATGTGATCATCATGGCCATGTACATGCTGTACGGCACCTCCCTGCACTACACAGTCTTTCCTGCCGCCAGCGGAATATACGGACTCACGCATAACATTACACAAATGAAGAATTTTCTGTTAAAATAGCAGAATACCAAGAGAATAGATGTTTGCTAGATAGTGAAGGAGGAGTGGTTCTCATGATGTACAGTATCGTTGTATTTCCATCCAGCAAGGTGCAAGAGGTCGCCAACTCTTACCGCAAGCGTTACGATTCGGCGTATGCTCTGATCCCTCCATATATCCGTTTGAAAGAAGGCTTCGAGCTGGAAGAGGCCCAATTGCCTGAGCTGGTCAGCCATCTGGAGCAAGTCGCTTCCTCAACGGAAAGCTTTACGGCTCAATTCCATCGGGTATCTTCTTTTCATCCGACGACCAACGTCATCTACCTGGCCTTGCAAAACAAGGAGCCTTTCACCGCTCTTCATCAAAAAATTGCGAACCAATGTGTCAATGAAAAGGAAACATATGCGTACGTACCTCACCTGACCATCGGACGTGATCTGTCCGACGATGAACTCCGCGACCTGACAGGACAAATGAGCATGGCGAAAATCGACCTGACATCTGAAGTAGATCGCTTCCATCTCATTTATCAGCTGGAGGATGGCATCTGGAGCGTTTACCAGACCTTCCTGCTGAAAAAGTAAGACATATACTCAAAACACCAACGACCCTCCCTGTACCTTTCGCAGGGAGGGATCTTTTGCCGTAAAAAGGACGTGCCACCATGAACAAGACGTATCAGATCCAAACAGTCCAATCCGAAAAAGAAATGGCAGATGCCCTCTCCGTCCGTCGTGCTGTATTTATTGTGGAACAGGAAGTGCCCGAAGACCTGGAAATCGATGAGCACGATCAAGTAAGCAGCGGCACGGTTCACTTCGTCGCCTACGAAGGGGAAACTCCTGTGGGCGCGAGCCGCCTGCGCCCGTATGCGCCAGGCGTGGGCAAGGTAGAGCGCGTTGCCGTGACCAAGTCCGAACGCGGAACCGGACTCGGCCGTATGATCATGCAAGCGATGGAGGAAGTCGCCTTCAAGCACAACTACACTACCCTCAAGCTGAATGCGCAAACACATGCTCAGCGCTTTTATGAAAAGCTTGGCTACGAGCCGCACGGGGATATCTTTGACGAAGCCGGTATCGAGCATATTGCCATGGTGAAAAAGCTTCACAATGCATAAGAGCTCGTAAATAAGGAAGACAACCGAACAGCGACACCAGTCAGAAAGGCTACTGCAAGCATGATCAGGTAGCCTTTTTGAATGCACGATACGCGCCTGTTTTCCCGCTTCCCATGCTGCTTAAATTGATACCGGATTTCCTTTTCCTTCGCTGGTTCTCTTTCAATGCCCAACTCAAAGGGGCTTGATCTCCTAGAAGGTGGTTACTGCGATCGATCCATAAAGCTGTAGACGGCGGCCACGTACAGCTAACACGAACCGTTTGCAATTGTCTCCGCTTTACGGCTCTCCACATAAATGATATTTTCATAGGAAAAGATCTTATGAGAAAATATGTAAATTCGCCTCAAAAATGCTGGACTACTAATGCTTTCTTAGCGGCTTCTATTGGAGCTGCTACGACGTTCCCTTATTCGGAGGTGTGATCTTATGCCATTTGGAATCGATCAGCCGCTTGTGATCAGTAAAACAGATGCACGGCGTTTGGCTATCGCAAGTCAGCATCTGGCAGCTCCTCAGCAGGCTGCAGACGAGGAGAAATTGATGACTGTCTTACGGTCGTTACGCTATTTGCAGTTGGATCCGGTCAGTGTAGTGGCACCGAGCCACGAACTCGTGCTTTGGAGCAGGCTCGGTTCCGGGGCCACGTCACTGCTCAACAACCTACTATGGCACCAGCGCTCTTTGTTCGAATATTGGGTCTACTGTGCAGCCATCGTTCTTACGGAAGACTATCCGATGTACCGGGCACATATGAACGCCTATCCCCCCAAAAGCACCGCGGAATGGATAAACGCGAACGACAAGCTGCGTCAGCACATCTTTGAACGCCTACAGGAAGATGGCGCACTCCCTACGAGCGCCTTTGAGGACCTCTCCACCGTCGCCTGGAAATCGAGCGGCTGGACTGCTGGCCGAAATGTCGAGCGTATGCTGCAGTTTTTATGGTTGGGAGGCGATGTGATGGTAACCGGTCGTGCATCTGGCCAACGACTGTGGGCAACCACCGATGCTCATTTGCCGCAGGAGACTGATCGCGAGGCGCTGCCGATGGACTTAGCGAAGGCCGTTGCCGTGGAGCACGCGGTACGTGCCCTCGGCATCGCGCGGGTGGCTGATGTAAAGCAGTATTTTTTTCGGTTTCAATCCCGAGTGCCTCTTCGTTCTATACTCGAGCGGCTGCAAAGGGAACAAAAGGTGATTCCCGTCGAGATCGATGGTGATTCTTCGAAACATACATGGTTCGTCCACACCGACTCCCTCCATGCGCTTGAAGCCATTCGAGTAGGAAGCTGGGAGGGGCGTACGACGCTGCTGTCTCCCTTTGACAACCTGATAAGCGACCGGGAGCGCACCGAACAGCTCTGGGGGTTCACCTTCCGCAATGAGATGTACGTCCCCAAGGCTCAGCGGAAATACGGCTACTACCTTATGCCGATCCTGCATGGCGACCGCTTGATTGGACGAGTGTCACCCAAGGTCGATCGCCGCCGTCGCGTACTCTGTATTGAGGGACTTTATTTAGAGCCAGACGTTCTCCCAACAGCCGACTTGTATCACGACATAACGGAAAATCTGGGCGATCTCGCAGCCTTCGTCGGTGCCGACGCTGTCGAATACAGCAATCTGGTACCGGACCCGTGGCTCGCCAAGCTGCCAAGGCCGTGATCCCCACTCAAATGGCGAAACCTCGTCCACCCTTTGTAACGGATTGCACGAGTGCCCACTGATGATTGGTTAATCAGATCGAGGACTTGGCTTACCCGGAATCGTTCGTTCAAAAAACAGCAGGAGTCTGGACTTGATGATCTGGTCCATGGCTGCTGCTGTTTTCATTTGCACGGTTATTTCTGAGCTTTTCTCCCCACCGCAATCTCCCGCAGCTTTTCAACGGCTTCCATCGGTGCCGTATGCGTTCCAAGCATCGCATGAAACGGCTCTTCTCCTCGCCATCCGTGGAAGTCTGAGCCTCCTGTGATCACAAGGCCATGCTCATTTGCCCAAGCCGTGTAACGAGCACGCTGATCAGGATCATTGTCAGGGTGATTGACCTCAATACCGTCCAAACCAAAGGCAATCAGCTCCTCTACCAGATCATCTGCATCGTACAGACCGGGATGCGCCAGAACCGCTGCACCCCCTGCATCCTTGATCAAGGTAATGGCTTGTTGCGGAGTGATTCTCGGAGGGTTTACATAGGCTGCCCCTTCTTTCCCCAGGTACTTCGCAAACGCCTCATCGATTGACGCTACCACTCCCAGCTCGATCAGCTCCTCCGCAATATGGGGTCGGCCGATATTTTTATCAGTGCCCTGCTTGCGTCGGTACACATTTTCCAGCGTAATCGGGATCCCCAGCTCCTGCAGCCGCGCAATGAGCAGCTGATTTCTTTCGTGGCGCGTTTCCCGCAGGCTAACCAATCGCTCCTGAAACGCTTCATCTTCATAAGGGACAAAGTAGCCGAGGACGTGAATGTCTTGTCCCCGCCCTACGGAGCTGACTTCTATACCGGGAATAACTTCGATCCCGAGCTCTTCTGCTGCTTTCCGTGCGGATGGTACTCCCGCTACGGTATCGTGGTCTGTGATAGCGACAGCGGCAAGTCCCGCCTCCTTGGCAAGTCGTACGTTTTCAGCCGGATCACATGTACCATCCGAGGCTTTGGTATGGGTATGCAAATCTGCATGGGTAATCATGGAAATTCCACTCCTTCTTTTCTTTTTCCAGAAGTCTGAATTGCGATGCATCTACATAGGATGTAATCAAACCCGATTTCTTACAGGTTGAATCGAGGAGGATGTCCATGCGGTTAAAAAACAAAACCCTGACAGGTGTCGTGCAGCCGCTCTCCTATGTCGACAAGATGCTCCGACTGCAAGGCTTTTCACGCTCCGCTGGGGACGCCACACCCACGTATGATGTCGTCATGTACGACTCAGCCAGCAGCAGTACGTACTTTTTACGAATTCCTACGAACTTCGCCAACACGACGACTGGTAAAGGCGAGCTGACTGTCAAGCTGGGGCATCCCTACTTGGAAGCAAAATTTTACATGAACTCCGCTTCCGAGGAAGTATTTTTCATTCCCAAAGCTGTCCGCGAAGCTGCTGAGCACAAGCTTGCGGAAATCGCTGACTACCTCTCTTCCCCATCTGCACCGTCCTGATCAAGCAACTCTGTCTTCCTCCACAACCATCTATTTTGGACAAACCGATAGACAACTCTCCCTTGTTTATGCAGTCCTACTAAATAGCCCATGAACGCCGTTCGAAACAGTACATAGCTAGAGGCGTTCTCTATGGAAATGTGTAAACGCTCACAAAGGCGAGCCAATGCCTCTTCCAGCGTGTTCTCATCCTGCAGCAATTCTTCGATCTCTTGATAGATTTTGTGATGGAGCTCGATGTTTTTGGTTACCGCACCATGAGAGGAGGTGGTGTAAGGTCCGTGTCCAGGTATGTAGCCTTTGTAGCTGGACGCATGCAGCTTTTCCAGACTGGCAATCGTCTCATATGCATCGACAAGAAACGGCAGTTTGTGCTTATCCAATATGTCTTCCCCCAAATAGCTGTCGGCGGCAAAACAGATCTCCTCACATACAACGCCCACTTGTTGCCAGCTGTGCCCCGGCAGAGAAAGGATGGAAAACACCACACCGTCAATCTCGATATCACCCTCCACAGGAAGGAGATGGTCCACCCGCGAAGCTGGGGCAAGCAAAAACTTGTTTCGCAGATCGGCGAGCGGTTCAGCCCCCATATTCAGGTAGATCGGTTCGAGGATTGGGTATCGGATAATCGCTTCTTCCAACGGTGGTGCGTATACCTTCGCTTCTGGCCAGCATCCGAGCAGGTAGGCGTTGCCACCGAAGTGATCGGCATGAGCATGCGTTTGAATAACGGCAGACAAGGGCTGGGCGATCGCGTCCAGTCCCTTCTTTATTTTCTTAGCTGTTTGGGAATCCAGACCTGAGTCGATCAGGATCGCACCATGGTTTCCGAGGACCAGGCCAATATTGACGTGACCGGGAAAAAAACCGACACGCTCCGTAATCATTTCTGGCATAGGGGCAGACAAGAAGCTTCCCTCATTTCATTTCGATTTCCTATTTATTTTCTCCATAAATTTCCCCTTCCCTTCCCCCTTCTCCATGTAGCTATAGGAGATCGGCTGTGGAGCATGTGTACGAAGGGTTCTGCTCGAACCGAACGCGATGCGCTCACTGCTGGCTTTGGAAACAAGCGGTCCCAAAATGGTATATGGTGGACGCTTGCCCCTAAGTCCACTAAACATGTGCGTAGTCGCAGCCACTGCGATGATCGTAAGCAGAGAAAATACGGTCCTTTCTGCACCAATCGTCTGAAAGGAGCAGGCAACAATCAATCCATCGATAAACAAAATCAGCAGAGCGACGCGCATGTGAAATCGCCTGGCGAGGAATTGTGCGAGCAGGTCCGTTCCGCCCGTATTCGTTTCGTAAGCAAGCATTAGCCCAATCCCCATTCCAATCAAAACGCCGCCCGTGATGGATGAGCTGGCTGTCGACCAATGGTTCCACTCTCGCAGCACAGACAAAATATCGATGAAGAAGGAGGAGATGAGCATCCCGTGGAAGCTGTGAAAGAACAAGCGCCGATCGCAAAAAAATACGAGGATATACACCGGGATACTGACGAAAATCATGACGAGTCCCGGCGGCCATTTCATATAGTAGGTGGCCAGCAAACCGATTCCGATCATGCCTCCATCCATCAGCCGATGAGGAACCAAAAACAGATTTACGCCTACTGCAACCAGAATACTGCCTGCCAGGACAGCCATCATTTTGGTCAGCCAATACATGCTCCTCCCCTCCTTTCATCTAGAGCTCGTTTATGTGTATGACACAGAATCTACGGGTATGTCCCATCCGCTTTGGAATGCACACTACGGAGTCGGAACGTTTTGACTGTTCGGCTGACCTATTGGTATACTATCCTGTAACAAGGAAGATACGAATGTTTGCAAGCTTTCAATCGTACATTGGAATTACCATATTTTCAATCAGACGGAGGTGAGTTCTCCTCCTTTCGCACCGCGGGAGGTAGGAGGCATGCTTGGAGAGTCCGATAGGGGAGCTTACGCTGAATCTGCTGCTCGTGCTGTTTTTGGTTTTCTTGAACGGTTTTTTCGTCGCAGCAGAATTCTCGT
Source organism: Brevibacillus centrosporus (assembly GCF_003710815.1). Taxonomy (GTDB): domain Bacteria; phylum Bacillota; class Bacilli; order Brevibacillales; family Brevibacillaceae; genus Brevibacillus; species Brevibacillus centrosporus. The sequence continues at coordinate 23,653 of NZ_RHHP01000048.1, read as the reverse complement.
TAGTAAAAGTCCGCCAAACCCGATTGGCCCAGCTCGTCAGCGAAGGCAATCACAAATCCGCCCGCTACGCGCAAACGGTCACCCAGCAATTGGATGCCTATCTTTCTGCCTGCCAGCTCGGCATTACGCTGGCTTCGCTCGGATTAGGCTGGGTTGGTGAGCCTGCGATCGCCCATTATGTCGAACCCATGATGGCATTTTTTCATCTGCCGCTTTATTTGGAAGGCCCGATCTCGCTGGCTATTGCCTTTGCGATCATCACGTTTTTGCACATCGTTTTGGGAGAGCTGGCACCCAAGTCTCTTGCCATTCAAAAAGCAGAAGCAACCTCTCTGTGGACAGCAGGACCGCTCATGTTTTTTTACAAGATCAGCTATCCGTTGATCTGGCTGTTGAACGGCGCCGCCAATCTCTTCATCCGACGGCTGGGCATCGAGCCTGCATCCGAGAACGAGTCTGCTCATACGGAAGAGGAAATTCGCCTGCTTGTCACACAAAGCCACAAGAGTGGCCATATTGACCAGACGGAGCTTGCCCTCGTTGATAATGTCTTTGAGTTTTCGGAACGACTTGCCCGGGAAATCATGATTCCTCGTATCGATATGATCTGTCTGTACGACGACAATACATTCGATGAAAATTTGGAAATCATGAGAGATTCGCGCCACTCCCGCTTTCCCGTTGCCCATGAGGATAAAGACCGGTTGATCGGGTTTGTCCATACCTCAGACTTTTACCTTTCCGCATTGACTACAGGAAAAGCGGAGCTCAAAGACTTCCTACGCCCGCTTTTGACCGTGCCGGAGTCCATGGAAATCAGCCATGTACTGCGGCTGATGCAGAAGCGGCGTTCTCAGCTCGCCATCGTCATCGATGAGTACGGGGGCACAGCTGGCATTTTGACCATGGAAGACATTCTGGAAGAAATCGTGGGCGACATTAAAGATGAATTTGATGACAATGAACGGCCCGAGATTGAGGAAAGCTCGAACAACGAGTTGTCCGTTTCCGGAAAAACGCTTTTGACAGAGCTTAACGACTACATTACGATTGAAGTGGTGTCTGATGAAGTTGATACCATTGCCGGCTGGCTCTACAGCCAATTGAATGAGGAAGTAGGACACGGAAAAGCCGTTTTGTACCAGGGCTATCGCTTCACAATCAGCGAGCTGGAAAACCATCGCATCACCCGTGTAGGCATTTCCTACGTTGGTGAAGAGGAATCCGCAGCCCATCCCGAAGATAACGTGCTCTTGCACGCCCAATCCTAATGACACAACAAGTTGGCAAGTGTCCCCTGCGGCCAGGGGGCACTTCTTCTTTCATTCTTACTATCAACCTGAGGTGTCCTTGATGAAACATGCCTTTCTCGACAATAAACCTATCCTGCTGCAACCGGAAACCTACAACCGCATCCCCTTTTGGCGTATGGCAGCGCGACAGGATCAAATTCGCTGTCCAGTCTGTGCATTCCCACTGCGTCTGATTGCTGGTGTTACGTTTGAACCGTACTTTGCGCACGCCGAGGATGTGGATTGCTCTGGCTTGTCTTTGGAAGAAGCGTCCGGACCAGAATGGCTGCTCGTGCAGGAGCAGGTCGCCGCTGCCACAGCCGTTGTGGACAAGCCGGAAGAAGTAGAGACGACAGAGGACCCGATGATCGGTTCTTTTCGCATGCCGAAAAAACGCAGTATCGGCAAAAGCGCAACTGTACCTTCCCCTGCTCCCAAGCCGCCGATCTTTCGGAAAAGGCTGACGCCAAAAAAGAGCATCCAGCATCTCGCAGAACAAAAGCGTAACGAAAGCCTGCACCCCGGACAGCAACAAGCCGTTCATACGACCGAGGGTCCTCTGCTCATTTTGGCTGGTGCGGGCAGTGGCAAGACTCGAGTCATGACGGCTCGTACAGCTCATCTCATACAGGATAAAGGAATCGAGCCGAAACAGATTTTGGTGGTCACCTTTACGACAAAGGCAGCCGAGGAAATCCGCCAACGCATCGCACGGCAGCTGCTGCCAAGCCAAGCCCGCGAGCTTGTCGCAGGTACGTTCCACAGCATTTTTTACCGCATGCTTCTGCATCATCAGCCCGCTCGCTGGGATCAGCAGCGCCTCTTGAAAAAGGAATGGCAAAAATGGCGTCTGCTACGAGAAACTGGCGTGCTTTTGGGACATGATGACTTACTGGCGCTAAAAGAAAACGAAGCGCTGGACGCTCTCGGCGTGATTAGCCGCTGGAAAAACGAGTACCTCCTGCCGCACGATGTCGCCTACCGCGAGCCCGAGAGCGATACGGAAAAGCAGGCCCAGCAGCTCTACCCGCTCTACGAGGAAGCAAAGCGAAAGCATAACTGGTTTGATTTTGACGACATGCTGATCGGCTGCTACGAAATGCTGCGGGAGGATTCTACGCTGCTGAAGCGTTACCAGGATCGAATTACCCATGTGATGATCGACGAGTTTCAGGATATTAACCGGATTCAGTACGAGACGGTCAAGCTGCTCGCTGCTCCTCACAACAATCTGTGTGTCATTGGCGATGACGATCAGTCCATCTACGGCTTTCGCGGAAGTGATCCGCAGTACATACTGGGCTTCACCAAAGATTTTCCCGAAGCGCAAACGATCACCCTCGAGGTCAATTACCGCTCGCACTCGTCCATCGTCAGTCTCGGCTATTCGCTGATTGGCCACAACCGGGAACGCTGGGAAAAGGAATGCCGCTCCTTCCATCACGAAGAAGGTGATGCGTATTTATTTGAACCAGAGGACGAAGAAGAGCAAGCATCCCGGATCGTCGATGAAATCATTCATCGCCAAGAGCAAGGGGCGCTGCTCGGTGAATGCGCGATCCTGTATCGCACCAATGAATCCGCGCGTCCAATCCTGGAGCGTTTGAGTGAAGCAGGGATTCCATTTCACTACACTCAAGAAGAGGATTCCTTTTATCAAAGGCAAACGGTGCGCTGGACACTTGCCTATTTGCGCCTCGCGCAGAATCCTGACGATTCGGATGCCCTGAAGGAAGTTTTACCCACGCTCTACATTTCTCATGAGATGTGGAATGCCCTGCGCAGTCAGGCGATTTTGGAGGATGTGCCGATTCTTCACGTCCTGCCCAATCAGGCTCAGCTCAAGCCTTACCAGCGCAAGCATCTGCAAACCGTGATGGACATCCTGACCTCCTGCCGTGAAGGCTCAGCTGCCCAGGCACTGGAGCTCATCTACGAGGATGGCAAGCTTCGCGATTATTTAAAAAAGCGGGCAAAGAACCGCGAAGACGGCAAAGATCGCTGGGCAGACGAGCTGCAGCAATTGCTGGCCGCTTCCAAGCGACATGCGACTGTCGCTGATTTTCTCACCTACATCGACCAAATGACTCAACGGGAAAAAGAGTGGCGCACGCAGCGGCCACTCCCGGAAGAAGCTGTTCATGTACTTAGTATTCACCGGGCAAAAGGGCTGGAGTACGATCATGTCTTTTTGCCGGACCTCGTCGAAGGCGCCTTGCCCCACGAATACACGCTGGACGAGCTGCGAAAAGGTGGGAACGCAGCGCTGGAGGAAGAGCGAAGACTCCTATACGTCGCGATTACCCGGGCCCGTCACAGCTTGTGCATCGGCATCCCCCGCGAACGCTTCGGAAGAAAAACCAGGATCTCCCGCTTCGTCGCTGAAATGGGCAGGTAGGTACTGAAAGCCGCCACCCATGTAAATTAAAAATTCTTCCATATTTGTAATTAATGGAAACATAAAAACAGGCTCCCTTCCTCGCATTTACGTAAAGTGTGCGCGAAAGGTGAGCCTGTTATGCATGTATCGTTATTAACCAGCCACGATGCTGTAGCCTGCATCCACGTGCAGAATCTCTCCCGTAATCCCGCGGGACAGATTACTGAACAAAAACAACGCCGTATCCCCTACCTCGGATTGATCAATCGTGCGCCGAAGAGGAGCTTTTTCTTCAATTTCCTTGAGGACGGCATTAAAATTACGGATTCCTTTAGCGGCAAGTGTACGGATCGGGCCAGCCGATATCGCGTTGACGCGGATGTTTTCCTTGCCCAAATCATTTGCCAAATAACGAACAGATGCATCCAGAGCAGCTTTGGCTACGCCCATCACGTTGTAATTCGCAACTGCACGCTCTCCTCCCAGATACGTCATGGTGACGATGCTGCCGCCTTCTGTCATTAGCGGACGAGCTGCGCGTGCCACCGCAACCAGCGAATAGGCACTGATATCCTGTGCAAGCGCGTAGCCATCACGGGACGTATTGACATACTCGCCCTCCAGCTCTTCTGTTTTGGCAAAGGCGATGCAGTGAGCCAGTCCATGAATGACACCGACTTGTTCGCGAATTACGCCAAAGGCTGCCTCTACGTCCTCATCCTTTGTCACGTCACAATTGACCAGCAGCGACTCCTTGCCCAGCTTGGCAGACAGCTCGGCCACGTTTTCACGCAGACGTTCTCCCTGGTAAGTAAAGATCAGGTTGGCACCAGCCTTGTGAAGTGATTGGGCGATTCCCCAAGCAATGCTGCGATGGTTAGCCACTCCCATGATTACGATGTTTTTCCCCTCTAACAATGTATTCATAGTACGCATCTGCCCCCTTCCAACTTATCCCACATTATAACCGATCTTGTCCACGGTTACGAGAGTGAGAAATGGGACAGATTTCCACTATCATTCGCTGTCAGACGAGATCCCTGTCGAATTGTCTGCGTACAAGTCAAAGCCCCACCAAGGCTCCTCCAACGGGTTCAAGGTAGTGCCTATTTCCGGGAACTCGGCCTGCCGCTGCATGATCAATTCCTCCAGCTCTCCCGCGCCCTGTTTATCATTCATTTGTTCCAGCCCCCTTCTTGCACAGTCCATCCAGTCATTCTTTCCTTAGACTGGCAAGTTCAGGCTCCGTTTATGCATGCGAATGGCCGCCGGATAAATACGCTGCCAGCATCATATACGCCAAAATCGCGCCAAAAAAGTAAACACCCAGCTGTGCTTTTCGCGCATGGTGAATGTACGGAACGAGGTGACTGGCTGAGACATATAAAAAGATACCCGTTGTCATCGCCAGCATTACCGGAGACCAGTCCGGTGGAAAAATACGCTCCACGGCCCCCATGCTGCACGCTCCGACAATTGTGGCAATCCCTAGGGAGGTCGCCCCCCAAAATGCTTTTCGGCGAGAGCGGGTCGCCGCGAGCAGCAAGGACGCTACGGTCACACCATCCGGGATTTTGTGCAGCAGCATCGCGAGCAAAACAGACATCCCGACTTCCGTATCCATCCGCATACTTGCTGTGAGCGATACACCCTCGACAAATGCATGCATCAAAAATCCTGACATCACGCCAATCATTCCTGTGGAGCCGAGCTCTCCTCCCGACTTCCCGATCATTTCAATCGCAAAGAGCATCCCGAAACCAACCAGGACAAACGGCATCATCCGGTGATTTTCCCCTTCAAGCACATGCGGAAGCAGATCCAGTATCGTTATCGCCAAGAGCAGGCCTGCCCCCGCGCTGATCATGGCAAACAGGGCCTCTTCCGACCAGGCGCGCAAGCACAGCAGCAGCCCGCCGATACTGCTTGCTGCTGCAGCAGATAGTAGAATAATCCAGAAGACAGGTGACATCGTGCAGTCCTCTCCTCGTCTTTGCGGGTAGGCGATTCATCCCTTCATTGTACGCGCCTGTCCCGGTCATTATGAGCATGTACGCCATTTTGACAAAAAACGCAGAACTGTCCAAAACAGACGAATTCCCACTACTTTTTAGAACCTTTGTCGATTCTCTCTTTCCCGGAAAAAAATGGTGCTATAATGACTCCACCGGGAATATCTGGGGGAAAAAAAGGAGTGATTCGGGATGGATGTACAAGTTTGGATGGCTTCGAAAGAGGTAGCTGATCGCCTTGACGTGCATGTTCGTACATTGCGCAACTGGCTGGACTTGTTCGTACCGGCACATGAACGACTGAAAAATCCGCAGGGTCACTATTTGATCAGTGAAAACGGCTTCGCCTTATTGAAAGAAGTAAAGGAACGAAAAGATAGCGGGAACAGCTCGCTGCGTGAAATCCAGCGACAGCTGATCGATGAAGGTCGGATTCCGGAAGATCTCCTCCTATCGGACGAGCTGTCTTCCGTAGAAGAGACTGCTATTACTGTAGCAGCTTCCAACAAGCGGGACGCAGGCATGCAGGAAATGGAGCGCAGTGTGCAAGAGACGCTAGTCCAGTTTCAGCGTGAACTCACGCAGCTGACTGCCTTGAACACGATGCAATCGACGATCCTGCAAAAAATTACGGACATCGAAGAAATGCAGGAATCGCTGCGTTTGGAAATTCGCCGTGTCACTTTTGAAATGGACCTGATGCAGCAACGCTTGACACGCCGCAAAGAGCGCTACGCTCGTCATGAGCCTCGCTGGTCACTGAATCCGTTTCGCTGGTTTACCCGATCGGATCGCGCAGCAGAATAGAATCTAGGGAAACGGTAGTCTCCTCTCCTTCCTTGTGCTATATTGGAACTAGCGGAATAGCCAGAATATCAGGACGATTTACACTTCAACAAGAAAAGGACTGGGACCATCGTTGTGAGAAAATTGCATATTTCCTCGGTAAAGCCGGGCGATATAGTAGCGAAAAGCGTGTTTCTCGAAAACGGAAATGTTCTGCTGGGACTTGGAGTAGAACTGACGCAGCGCTATATCGATCGGCTTGTTCAATTGGGTATCGACACCATTTATATTCAAGATAAACATACGGATGATATCATTCCTGATGAAGCGATACGTGATGAAACCCGAAAAGATGCCGTTGATGCGGTCTACAAAACGATGACGGGCTTGATGGACCAGCCCTTGGTCAAACGCCGAACCTCTTTGCCCGACTTCGGCAGCACCTTCCAAAAGGTATTCAAAGAAATCATTACAGACCTGAGCAGCCGCCGCGATGTGCTCGTCAATCTCTCCCATCTTCACGTACTTGACGGCTACTTTTTTCATCACGCAGTCAATGTAGCTGTACTTGCGGGAGTTGTAGGACTGGCAAAAGGCTATAACCAGCAGCAGCTGATGGATCTGGGGATTGGCGCCCTTCTCTTTGATATTGGCATGACACAGGTTCCCAAAGAACTATGGAGTCAAAAGCTGGAGCTAAATGCGGAGGAACGCAAACGAATTCAGTATCATACGGAGGAAGGCTTCAACATTTTGCGCGGCCAGTACAATATTTCGGTGGTGTCTGCCCACTGTGCCTTGCAGCATCATGAGCGCTACGATGGTACCGGATACCCGCGGCAGCTGACAGACACAAACATCCATGAGTACGCCCGGATCGTTGCCATCGCAGATGTATATGACGCGCTGATTTCCCCTCGTCCCTTTCGCAACAGCTTTTCGCCCAGCGACGCGACGGAGTTTTTATTTGCGACAGGCAACTCCTATTTCGACTTGGATCTGTTAAAGCTGTTCTTGCAGCATGTCGCCATTTATCCAGTCGCCTCTACGGTGAAGTTGAATACCGGGCAAGTCGGGGTCGTGTCCCAAGTCAATTCGCTGGCGGTGAATCGACCGACGATCCGCATTTTACAGGAACCCGATGGAGCGAATGTCGCATCCCCTTACGAAATCAATCTATACGAAAAAGAATGGATGAGCGTCACGATCGTCCAAACGATGTAAGAACACAGTATAAGCTGAGACCTCGTGCGTCTCAGCTTTTCCTTTTACTCCGCATGTGCCTGGTCGTGGTGGCTTCGCTGCCAGTAACCGAGAAACAGCACTAGCGCAACAAGGACGATTTTGATAACAGCTTCCAGGCCACTGTACGAGGAAAGCCAGTCTGCGATGATTTCTTCGTTTGTAATCATGTTGGCTGCTGCCCAGGCTAATACCGCAGAGCCCAAGTAGACAAGCCAGTTAAACCGCTCCATAGCTTTCAGTATCAGCTGGCTTCCAAACACCATGAGCGGCACGCTGATAATGAGCCCGAGCACGATCAATACGAGATTGCCATTTGCCGCCCCGGCGATAGCCAGAACATTGTCCAGCCCCATCATCACATCGGCGACTACAATCGTCTTGACCGCCTGCACCATATCCTCACTGGACTCGATCTGACTGTCCTCGTCCTCTTCCCGCAGCAGGTTGTAGCTGATCCATAGCAAGACAGCCCCACCCACCAAGTACAAAAACGGGATTTTAAGAAGGTAAACCGCCAGCACAGTAGCGATTACCCGGACAATCACAGCCAGGAAAGTCCCCCAGAGGATTGCTCTTTTTCTTTGCTGCGGGGCAAGCTTGCGGCAAGCGATCGCAATTACGACGGCATTATCTCCACTCAGCACAATATTGATGGTAATAATGATGAGCAGCGATGAGACAAATGCGGAATCAAACAAGGATCATCCCTCCGATACTTCACTTTCTTGCGGTCGATGAGGAAATGGGAAACCGTGCACTCTCTCCCCTTGTCTGGGGTTGTTGTATGTACGGGAATTCAGTATGATTGTAAGGAGGAGGGTTGTCGAAATGTCGAAACAATTCGTTACCGAAGCGATCATGCTGGCTATCTACGGGGAGCTGATGTCCCCATCGCAACCGGTAGAATATCTGATACCCGCGTCGACAATCTATGAATTGGACGAGTTCATCCAAAGCCCCGAACCTATCATGCCCTACTCTGGCGACGATCAGTACGTACGGAAGATCATGCAGGAGATGAGTCAGTTCTTCCATGATCCCTTCAACCGCAAGCGCTTGGAAAAAGGGTTGATCGCTCCGTGGTCCAAGGTGCCTTTTACCTTTCCGAATGGTGTCACGCTGACCATCATCAAAGTGGAAGACAACGCCATGTGGGGAGAAATTTTTGATCCTGTCGAGACACAGCTTTTGCTCACGTCCATGCGATTTGAAGTCCCGCTGATCACGGACCAGCCGGACTATCAGGATCGGATTTTGGAATATATCGTACCCGTTCAATTTTATGATGTGGATGATTTTGAATTTGCGCTGGAACAGGGAATTTCGCTCAGCGAGCTGAAGGAACCCTGAGGAAACCCGATAAGAACGAGCAGACTGACACGCCGCGGCTTGTCAGTCTTTTTTTGCTTCTTTCCTTTAGTATGGCTTTTTCTTAGAAAAGAATTGTCTCATTTCTTACCATCTTTACTCTTTTGTAGATGGCGATTGCCTGTTTGCCTTTCTGTTTCATCCTTCTAAAATCGGGAGTTTATTCCCTTGTTTTTCCAGATAGAAGTAGACATTAATTTCTATATGGAAAATATTGATAATGATATTGGAGGTTCCTCATGAAAGGAAAGATCCCTGTAATCCTCGCCCTACTCGTTTCCATGGCTAGCCCTGCTGCTGCAGCCACCGCTGTTACTTCTACCGCACCTGCGCCCGCACCCAACATTACTGTCGAGGAAGAAGGCAGACTGATTGACACGACTTCATCTCCCGTGATCATGCATAACAATCAGCCATACGTATCCCTTCAGCTTTTGGCGCAGTCGCTCGGATACGATGTGAAATGGGATGCGAAAAACGCAACCTACCATCTGTCTGTAACGAATGCCAAGTATCCTTTGATCCTAAACGAATCCGCTCAATTTGTGTCAGTCGAGCCCAAGTATAGCATCCTGACATCACTGGATAGCAGCAGGCTTCTGGGAGGCATCAACCTAGACTTTGTCTATGTAATCGAAAAGGACCTTCCAAGGGAGCCCGTTCTCGTCGTAGAAATGTTGAACAAAGATCAGACCGTACTGGCGAGCTCGACCAAGCTCCTGAAAAAGACGCAAGGTACCTATAAAGACTTCATTCTCGGGGATTCCATCCGCCTTCCCTACTCGGTTCAGACTAACCGAGAACAGGTGACGAAGCTGATGGCGGATGATTATACCTATCGGATCAAGATTAAATAAATGCCCTACGACAAATGCACCCTCCATTTGGGGGGCATTTGTCTGTCATGTGCCAAAATAATGATTTTCATGGCAAATGGGATGCACTACAATGGATAAAAACGCTTGGAAGACGAGTCAGGAGGATGTACGTGGATCCATTCGCCCATCAGTCACAGCAGTTGCGCTCACAGAAATCGTTAACGGCAGCACAGTCTTTTGCCATGCAGTTTGTCCAAAACCAATCCACGCTTTTGCAACAGCAAATGCGTGAACAAGCAACGTCCATCCTGCAGAATGCTGGCGTAGACTTTGTGACGGTGGAGGATTTGCTGACCAACATCCGCCAGCATGCTCGTATCACACTCAGCTTTCATCCAGATCGAATCCTTCCGGCTGGCATTTCTGTGGTAGAAGGACTTTTGGCAACTGGCAGCTACCATAGCCAATTTGAAACCGGCGTGACCAACGGTGGCCGTACTGCCTATCCCGGGGGGGACCGTGATCGCTGGGAAGAGAAATTATTCGGAGGCGCCTACCAGTCATCGACTGTTCAGGAAAAGGAACGCCCTAAATACGGTGCTCTCAACCTCATGAACTATGCGGATGGCGCGTCCCCGCGATTTGGCTCCTGTTTTATTCAGCTGCGACCTCATCTGCTGCAGCGTTGCACGTTTACTTTTGGCGACAGCCATACCGAACCGGAGCATTTCGGGACGGCTGATTCTTTCGACGCGATCCTTGCAGCTCTTTTGCACAGCGTCGAAACGACCAAAGAAGCACTCGGCTCGCCGAACATGGATGTACCAGCCGTGGTCCAACAGCTGCTAACTTTACGGGCAAATGGATTTCAAGAGGTGAATCACCGAATCGGGCGCGCATTGGACGATTACATCGAAGCGCAAATCCACGGGGATATCGATCTTGGTACAGATGTCGAAGCGTTGTTTGCCGATCCTTCCTACCAGGGCACGCACATAGACAGCAAGCTCCAGCAATTAGCGGAAAAGTGCGGCATCGAACTCGTATGGCATCCGGGCTTTGTTCTTTCTGTGAGCGACGTGTCCGCAGATTTCCGTGGCCCAGCTATGCCTCCACTCGCGGTAAGATTGGATCAACGGTACGGCGCATCTTCTGGATTGCTCGATGCCACGACGATTGGCAGAGCGTCCGCCGACTTTTCGGATCACCCGGATGACTGGAAAGACTGGGGCGAGCCCAATGAGACATGGCAACACCTGAAGCAGATCTGGCACGTGCTGGTGCGATACGGGAGACAAGCTCGTTGAAGCAAAAGCTGTGGGGTATGACGTAGTATCGATTGATAATCGAACAGCGGGAGTCCATGACTTTATCTTCTTGTCCATGGCTCCCGCTGTTTTGATAGGTAGGGTAGCCGGACGGATTGAAAAACCACCCCTATTCAGGTTTGTCCATGCTACAATATGGGTAAAGAATGGAAAGAGATTCGGGGAGGAAGTGTCATATGGAACTTGTGAAGCAAAATCACGGATCGCAGTGGGATACAGAAGGGGCAACTGCCCAATCGATCCTTTTCAAGATGGGGAATGAGTATTACGGCCTCTCCATTTCGCTCGTGCGGGAAATTATCAAGCCTTTGCCTGTGACGCGTTTTCCCAAGTCGCCTGCATACGTAGAAGGGGTAGTCGATTTGCGTGGACGCATCCTGCCAATCATCAATCTCCGCACCATGTTCGGGCTGGAGCCTGTCGCAGAAACAGACGATACACGCTTCGTCGATCTCCAGCTGGAAGGGCTCGATGTGGGCATCATCGTCGACGCTGTCTCCGAGGTCATGAATATCCCCCAAAAGCTGATTGAAGCAGCGCCTCCACTCGTCGCCGGTGTCGAAGGCAAGTATTTGCAAGGAATTGCCCGGTTGAACGACAAGCTGATCATGCTTCTGGATATCGATGAGATTTTCGGACAGTGGAAAAAGAAATAATACACATCAAACCCAGTGCAGTCTAATCGGACGCTGGGTTTTTGTTTTTGAGAAACGAAACCTCGCTTCATCCGTACTATTTATCCGAATGGAGTGTGATTCATTTGGAACGACATGATCGTGCCGCTCTGGCTGACTGGATCCCGACCGCCTTCCTGTCGGGGGCGTACCAGCAGCTCTACGAAGCCTGCAGCGTCTCGTTTCGAGAGCAATTGAGCCTGGAGGAGTTTGGCACGTTTGCTTCCCAATTTCACCAAGAGGTAAAGGCTTATCAAGCACGTCCTGCCTCCATCGTCCCCTGGGGCGGCGCGCTTCGTATCGTCTGGGTGGACGAGAGTGGGCAAAAAGGGTTATCTACCGCGATCAGTCAAAGCGGTGAAATTCTCGGTTTACGCCTCACCCATCTGAGCTCTTTTCCTGAAACCGACGAAGCCTTATCAAAAGGAACCTACCGGCTGCCCTTTACCGGGGAGTGGTTCATTTATTGGGGCGGCACAAACGAACTGGTCAACTACCACTACGCCTATCCGAGCCAGCGCTATGCGTTTGACTTTCTCGTCATGAAAAACGGGCAAACCTACTTCGGTGATCCCAAACACAATGAAAGCTATTTTGCTTTCGGACAGCCGATCCTCGCTCCCGCTTCCGGAACCGTCCTCAAGGTGTCAAACGCTATAGCGGACAACGAGCCTGGCATCGTCAATGAAGCGTATGCGGCCGGCAACTTTGTGGAGATCGACCACGGCAACAAAGAGTACAGCCTGCTTGCCCATCTCAGATGCGGCTCGGTCACTGTTCAGACGGGCGATTCTGTCTTACAAGGACAGCTGATCGGGCAATGCGGCAACTCTGGCAATTCCAGCGAGCCCCATCTACATATGCAGGTTTCGGATTCCTCCGATCTCCTGCTGGCTCGATCCGTTCGCATCCGTTTTGCAGGCATTGACCGGATTGAACAGGGGGATACCGTTCGCGGTTAAGGCTCTGTCAAGCCTAAGAATCGTATACACTCTTCCTGTAAAAAAACAGAGGAAGGCAATGTGCATGTCGCCACATCGCCCTCCTCTTATCTTTTCTTTTCTTTCTATTCTCTTCCCCCGCTTGCCAGGTAAGCGTAATTGACCCAAACCATCTCTTCGATGCCTAGAATCTCTTTGAACAGATCGACTGAATCGTACAACAACGAAGCGCCAGTATCTTCATCCACATCCGTTAACAGCTGTAAGTCGAACAACGAACGAAGCTGTTGCACTTGCTTGGGGCCAACGATGCGCTGAAAGGACTGTGGCTTAATCCTGGTAATTCCTTTGCCTACTTCTCGCCGATACAGCTCCGAGCGTACTACCCGGTCCAGGATGTCTTCGTACTTTTGCCGCACTTCGTCACTTTCTCCGATGCCTTCCTGCAGGTCGATTTCCGGATACAGTCGACCAAATTCCTCTTCGGCCATCTCAACATCCAGCGAGTAGCTGATCGTCCCCGATGACACTTCGTAGCCAGCATCGAACAACCGAAATCCCCAGCCATTGTCTTCTGCGTCGTGAAACCATAGCAGCGGCACAAAATGCTTTGACAGCTGCAGGAGAAATTGCAGGGTTTCCGATCTTTCCAGCCACTCGTCCTGCAGGAAAAAAGCGTTCCAGTCGCCGTTGACGTTTCTATGGAAGTACGGCTTTTCTGTCTTGGACAAGGCTATCAGTACTTTCGGTTCGTATTTGCGTGGATAAAGAATGCCGGTCGTGAACTCACCCATCCGTTTTCCACCGCTTTCTGGAAGATCTCCACTGGTCTCTTCTTCCAGTCTATTCAGGCACCGCTTGTTTTTTGCTGTGTTCTTTATCAAACGTGCTTGTGTGGATAATCGAATGTACTGCTCCCTCCGGCTTTAGCTCGGACTGATACAAATGGACATGCTTGGCCTGCCAATGTGGCGGCTCGAGCGCCAAATAACGCTCGTTCCACTCCAGCAGGGGCAGCCCGCCTCCCTGACCATGCGGACCGCGGGCGAGGGTGATATGGGGACGATACCGCTTCCGATCATAGGAAAGACCTTCGTGCAGGTCAAAGCGTTTTCCCAGCAACAAGTGCAGCTGCTTCAAAGGATTCGTCTGGCCTCGCAGCCCCAGCCAGAGAACGCGAGGATGCTCAGCATGAGGGAATGCGCCAAATCCTCCGATCCGCAGCGAAAACGGATTGATAATGGCGCTGACGATATCCATGTCTTCACAAATGGCAGGGAGCAGTGATTCATGCACTTCCCCCAAGAAATGCAAGGTGAGATGGAGATTGTGCAAGGATTGCCAACGATCAGCAGTCACTTCCTGCTGCAGCCGCTGTTGAATATCCGCTATATACGCTGCAGCATGTCCAGGTATATCCAGTGCAACAAATAATCGCATACTCTCATCCTTCTCCCTTCCCGCCTTTCGCTTCCTTCCCTAAAGAAGGAAAAAAGCTCTCCTATGTTCGAGAGCTTTTTGGTCCTACATTTTATGGTGATCAGGCGGCCTTCATGTTACCTGTTACGATGCCCAAGACGCAGCGTACATATTCCCCTAGCCTTCCCGTACCCGGTTGATAGGAAAAGCGAATCGTCAATTCCACATGCCCGATATGCCCTTCTGGGGGAATGTTCCAAAACAGGTCCACTTCCCCGTAGAGAATTTCTTCGATGCGCTGTTTCTTGTGTTCGATATCTATGTTTGGATCGTGCGACAGGGAAAACTTCATCATGATCGAAAATTGATCCTTGGAAGTCAGCTCTTCGTTTCGCAGCTGCAGCTTACCGTGGATCGCGACGACCCCATACTCGCCCCACAGCGTGTACTCCAACAACGCCTGGAATTTGGGCTGGACCTGCAGCTCCAGGGCCGGCAGCCCGCCTTCGATCGTAAGTACATGACTCTCAGCCAGTTGTTCAATCTCCTCTTGAAAACGGTGAGCGCATTCGGAAACGTACTGTAGTATATCGGGTTGAACAGCGTACATCGTTGTCACCTCTCCCCAGCAGATTGTCTGTCCTACCTACTTCGAAGTTTTCCTTGTCGTATCCTTTGTTGAATTTTGACTTATTTACCCATATTTCCTCGAAGCCGAAAACATTCCTATGAAAATCCGTTTTCACAATGTTGCCATGATTATAGATAAGGATTGGCACTGCCTGAAAACGCTTCCTGATACAGTTCGAACATTCGTGCCTGTACACTTTCATCCAGCTCCAATTGATAGAGACGGCCTCTTTCATAGCGCAGGAGGGGAAAGGCGCCTAGGCGTATGGGGAGCACGTCCTCGCATTGAATAAAGGCAGGTAGAGTCATGAGAAAACGGGCAAATGGATTGGACTCGTCCTCTGACGTGTGAATGACTTCAAAAAGATCCGTGAGCATGGGCGTGACAACGAGGGAGAGGTGCTCACCCTGCTCAGCTGCCCAAACGGTGAAGGACGAGTCCCTCACTTCACTTCGGGCGTGCCTGCGCATGACCCACACTGCCTGCTGAACCGTCCTCATCAACAAGTGCTGCGCTTCCTCTTCGCCGTGTGCTTCCAGCATACTTTTGTAATCGAGAACAAAGGCGATGCCCTCTTCTTGAAGCACTTCGGCGGGGAGAGCAAGCCCAGACATCGTCTGAGTCTCTTCCTCCCTCACCTCGGCAGCTTCAGGCAGCACTTCTGGCGTTCCCTCGAACAAGGCCCGGATCATTCCCTCCGCACGCTCGATTTCCTCAGCCGAAAAGGAGATCGACTCGGTAAAAATATGCGTCAGGCGCCCTTCCTCGTATGCCAGATAATGCAGAGGGGTCGCCTCTTGCCTGAGGATCGCCTGTGCCATATGGCGTTCTTCCCTTTGCAAAATATCAAAGCTGAGTGGAAAACCCAAAGGCTCCAGAGGATCAGGAAGCGTCCAGATGACCGCAAGCAGTTTGTTCTGGTACGTCTTGAATTCCAGCGATACAGCATCCCGCGTCTGCTCGCTAAATGCATCGACCGATTCGAAGACAAGGTACAGCTCGACCACACCTTGCGAATTTAGGCGGGCAAAATAGGGAAGCCCTTCGTCACCTGCCAGTCTGTACAAATCGGAAAAGCGGTCAGGATCCAGCCGTTCACCCATGGTCTGAGTGCTCGGCGACAGCCTGTTTGCATCTGGCTCAATCTGTGGCTCGTACTCCTCTGCCATCTTTATCCCTCGCGTTTCCCCCAGGATTTGATGAAAGTCCACTCATCCAGCTGTTTGAGCAGGTCGCGGTCCGTAGCGTCAATGTGCACTGGCGTAATCGCGATGTAGCCGTGTTTGAGCAGGTCGTAATCGTACGGCTCAGCAAGCGGCATGACTTCCGGATATTCCCGGACCAGGTAGTAGCCGGCACCTTCCTTATTGTACTTGTCTTCATAATGATTCAACGACAGGGAAGCCGGCACGATCCCCTTCAGTTCATTTTGCGGCACGTGCGGAATATTCACATTCCAGAATACCTGCTGCGGAAGCTCGCCCTTTTTCGCTTTCTCACTGAACTCTTGAATCAGTGGCTGGATCATTTCCACCACTTCACCATAGTTATCCTGATCAAACCAGTTATCGTAGGACAGAGCTATGCCAGGTATTCCGAGAATGACCGCCTCACGGGCGCCGCTGCACGTCCCTGAATAATAGATGTCTCGTCCCAGATTCGTACCGACATTGATGCCGGAAAAAACAATATCCGGTTTTTGATCGTCCTCAAACAATAGGTGGTACGCTGCTTTCACACAGTCGGCGGGATTGCCGTTAATAGCCCAAGCTTTTACAGGAAGACCGTAGAAATCGTGCTCTTGCGGTTCCAATGCACTGCGAAAGGTAACCCCATGACCTACACCGCTTTTTTCTTCCTGTGGTGCAACGACGTAAATCTCCGCACCCTCCAGTGTCAGCAACGCTTCGGTCAGACGTCTGATACCCAGTGCATCAATACCGTCATCGTTCGTAATCAAGATCCGCAACATAGATTTGTCCTCCTCTTTCGCTAGCCTTCTCCTTATTGTACCAAAAAAGGTGAAAGGACCCCAATTTGTTTGGGGCCCTTTCTAATTTGCTACGATATCATCCCAGCGTTCCCGCCATTTGATCCCGTCGATGATCCATTCCTCTACCTGTGCCTGCTTTTCTTCCGAGATACCGATCAAGCAAGCAATCCTCCCGATCTCCTTGGATTCCTTTGGAGACAGCTTGCGGTCAATTAACGCCATGTGATACAGCTTGCGCATCATCATCAGCTTTTCGGATAAAGGCAAATCCACCAGATCTTCGGCGATCACTTCCGGACGTTTCGGATAATCCATGTCGTCCATCAGGATTTGTCTCTCCTTGAGGGTGAAGTGCTCCGAATTCACCAGCTCATGAATGCGGCTTACTTCTTTATTTCCTATATAACCATCTGCATGACCTACGCAGATCATTAAGCGAATGGATGCAAACACGATATGTTTGTCCTTTTCCATCTTCGTGTACAACGCGTTTCCCCCTCGACCGTTTTGTCTGACTGATAAGATTTTGTTCTTAATAACGGTAATCACTCTACGTCTAATTATACGTTGAAAAACGAAAGCGGTTTCACACTAAAATGTGACAAATTTTCAGCTATGGCTGAACGAACACTCGGGAAAAGTCAACCCAGCCATACGCATCCAGACAAATTCCGGACAGTTGCGTATGTGCCCGCATTTCGATTCGGTTGGAATACAGCGGGACAAACGTATGTCGGCCAAGCAGTATTCCCAGGATCGCTCTCATCGTGTCCGCACTCTGCCTATCGGATGTCAAAGCACGCATACGGCTGACCTGCTGCTCGACCTCTTCCCGACCCTCTTCATCTAGATGATGACGAATGCTCAAAGCGTCCGCATAGAGAAACTCCAAAAGAGACAGCTCCAACCGCTCGTCCACATTTGCACTATCCACGATCAGGTCTGCTTCCCGCATCCTCTCCGAACGTGCCAGCTCCTCCGGGTCAACATAGACGATTTCAATGGCGATCCCGTATTGTGCGCATCTGTTTTGAATCCAGCATGCGTCTTCCACATGATCCGGATCAGGGTAGGTGCAGAGCAGAAGCGGTTCCCCTGTGTACCCGAATGCCCCGTGCTCATCCAGCACAGCGTCTGGCAGCCTAGTCTCCTCCTGCAAATCGGAAAGGGCATCTCCCCATGCCTCCACTGGCTGCCTTGTCCCTTTCAGCTCCGCTCGAAGCACGGCTCCAGATAGGATGGCGGCGAGTACTGCACGAAAAGACCTCCGGCTCAGCGGTCCAGGTTTATTGGCATTAAGACTGACGTATTGAAAGCTTTGCTCATGGCGAGAAAAGCCTCTCCATTCCCCTTCCTTGCTTGTCGGGGCGATCCCTGCACCAGCCACGGACCGCAAAAGGTGCATCTGATCCGCATCCGATCCAGCCTCCATCTCCGGTACGCACCACAGCTCTACCCGATCGAGAAACGGGCGTCCCGCAAAATAGGGCTGAAACGCTTCTAGGACGAGCATGGAGTCGTCGTTGCGCACGACTTTAAAAGGTCCCGTGCCAATCGGCCAGCTCTCAAAGCCCGCTCCCATCTTCAGGGCATAGTCCTGCGGCACAATCGATGCGTATTCTTTGCTCAAGGCATGCAAAAACAACCGATCGGGCTGCCGCAAGATCACTTTGACCGTATACTCGTCGAGAGCTTTGACAGACTCGATCGAAGCTGTCGTCCAGCGATGTCTCGATTCTGCTCCTGAGCTTCGTTCCAACGAATAGCACACATCATCCGCAGTGAGCGATCTGCCATGATGAAACAAAACCCCTTTGCGCAAACAAAAAGTCCATTCGACACCGCTTTCATCCGATTCCCAGTAAAAAGCGAGCGCTCCGACAACCGTTCTCGTGACGGGATCAAAACGGACCAACGTATCAAAAACGTGTTTGACCACATGCGTCTGTGAACGCAGCAGGACCCGTATGGGATCGAGACAGCGAAACGGTCGATCCACAAAAAAGCGCAAGGTATCGATGCGCCCCCCTTGTCCCCTTTCCTTTGCCTTTTCCCTGGAAACGCGAAGCCCAAACTGACTGCTCATCCACAAGGAATAGGCCTCCTCCAATCCTGCCCACTCCCTTTGATACTGCTGGATCAGCTGTCGAGAAGTGTGAATCTCGCCTTTTTGAACGAGCTCCTTGGCTGCCGACATCACCAGATCCTGTGGAGCCAAATGACAAGTGAGCATGGAGCGTTTTCCTCTCCCTCGCCCCGGTTGCCACTGCAGCCAGCCATGATTTTGCATCTTTTTTAACGTCCACGTAGCATTGCGCTGTGTACAAAACAGAATGGCCGCCACTTCCGCCAAAGCGATTTCCTGCGGCAGTCCCAGCTCTTTATTTGACAAACCCGCAAACAAGCGTGTGTATTGTTCGACCAATTGCATAGGATCACCACCAATTCTTTCCGAAAAACATGAAAAACTTTGCGTCCTAATCGTACGCTTTTTCTCCTCATTATACCAACGTAAAATGGGACGAAACCATTTCCCGCAGCAGAAAGAAAGGATACTCGCCATGAATGACATTCCTCTTTGCCTCAGACGCCTGATCGCCACTTATCCGCCTATCTTATGGGTTCGGCTGTTTGGAGAAACACTGACTTCTCTGTCCAGCGCCATGATTGCTCCATTTTTGGTCCTGTATCTCAGTGAACACATTGGCGGGTCCATTACCATGACCATGCTCATTATTGGGCTGCAGCCTTTTTCCGAAATACTGCTTACGCTGTTTGCCGGTGGGCTGACAGACCGCTTCCGCCGAAAGAGTGTAATGCTCGTGTCCCTTCTCATACAAGGAGCAGCTATGCTCGGAATGGCTTGGGCAGACTCGATGGCCGCCTTTGGCTTGCTCTACGTCTTGAACGGGGCAGGGCGCTCCTTGTTCATTCCAGCCAGTCGGGCTCATCTCGCCGATTCCATCCCAGAGGATCAGATGGCTGGCTCCTTTGCCTTACTCAACACTGCAAGCAGCATCGGCGCCGTACTCGGGCCGCTCGCAGGTGTTCTCCTCTACCGATACGAACCTGCTCTTGCCTTTTTGTTTACTGCTGCTTCACTGTTCCTGTATGCGGCAGCCCTGTGGAGAAAAGTCCCCCATGCAGAGCCTTCTCCCGCTACGTCCGAAGAACATTCAGCAGCGCATGAGAAAAGCACTTGGCACGCGTACCGCCCAGCCTTTGCGATCATGCTGCTGTCGGTGCCCATCAGCTTGTTCTACGCCCAAATGGAAACGAATCTGCAGCTTCATTTTAAGCAAAGCATACCGAATTATTTGCAAACATTGGCTACCTTGGTTTCAATCAAAGGCGTGCTCCTGATCTGTCTCGAATTTTGGCTGGTCAAAATTACGCAGCACTTGCCGACACGTCTGTTAATCGGCGGCTCCTACCTTTGCTTTCTACTCGTAGCTCTCGGCTATGGGTTCACCGATTCCTTGCCCGTCCTCATCGCCCTACAGCTGGTATGGGTACTCGGAGAAAGCGTTGGTCTCACGCAGCTGCTAACCTTCGTTTCGAAAATGGCGCCACCAGCCATGCGAGGCCGCTACTTTGCGATCACTGGGACACATTGGGACATTTCCCGCACCTGTGGACCGTACCTTGGCAGCTTGGTCTTGCTTCATTTCGGCGGCCCTACCCTGTTCTTCATCATCGCGATGGTTCTCTTCCTCGGCGGCTGCGCGATGTATGCCTACTTTCGCAAAATAGAAAAGAAGCTCGTCCACTCGTAGACGATTCTGCGGTTGGACAGCTTCCAGCATAAAAAAAACATCCCGATCCACACTTTCATGGAATCGGGATGTTTGGCTTTTAGGTAAGCAAGAAGCGGTCTTCGTTGAAGCTTTCTCCGCCACGAGCGGTTTCAAAAGCTCGGAGCAGATCTTGCGGCTTCATGGTACGTTTTTTCTCATCTGGGATGTCGAGAATAATCCCGCCATCATGCAGCATGAGCAAACGATTCCCCATGTTGAGCGCCTGCTCCATATTGTGTGTCACCATGATCGTCGTCAGTGAATAGCGTTCGACGATCTTCTCCGTCAGATCGACAATCAGCTGTGCCCGTTTCGGGTCGAGCGCCGCCGTATGCTCATCGAGGAGAAGGATCTTTGGCTCTGTGAACGTCGCCATCAAGAGACTGAGTGCCTGACGTTGACCGCCGGACAGAAAGCCTACCTTTGTTTTCAAGCGGTTCTCCAGACCTTGATCCAGCTGCTTCAGCTGCTCGCGGAACAGCTCCCGCTTGTGGTTATTCACCCCGAAAGAAAGCTTACGTCCTTGACCGCGTGCCAGAGCAATCGCCAAGTTTTCTTCGATTGTCATGTTTGGCGCTGTCCCTGCCATCGGGTCCTGGAACACGCGACCGATTAGGCTGGCACGTTGATGCTCACCCAGCTTCGTTACATTTTTCCCATCGATGGTGATGGTACCTTCATCCGGCAGCATGCCACCGGAAATCATATTCATCATTGTCGATTTCCCGGCCCCGTTACTCCCGATGACCGTAATGAATTCGCCACGTTTCACATCCAGATTGACATTGCGCAGGGCAATTTTTTCATTGACGGTGCCCGCGTTAAAAACTTTATTTACGCCTGAAATTTTAAGCATCGCCAGATCCTCCCTTCATCGCACGTACCGGTTTCTTCCAAACAGCTTTGGCAATCGTCGGTACGGTCAAAGCGATGATAACGATCAAGGCAGTAATCAGCTTCATATCGGACGGATTCAGACCCGCCTGCAGAGCCAATGCGATCACGAGACGATAGACGATCGAACCTAAAATGACAGCGAGTGTCACTCTAAAGATCGAGGAACTTCCAAACAAGACTTCCCCGACAATAACAGAAGCAAGACCAATCACAATCATCCCGATCCCCATTCCGACGTCGGCAAAGCCCTGATACTGGGCTACCCACGCACCGGAAACCGCGACCAGACCGTTAGAGAGCGCCAGACCGACGATCGTTGTCGTATCGGTGTTCACCCCGAAGCTGCGGATCATTTTCGGATTGTCACCCGTTGCTCGCAGATCCAGACCCAGATCCGTATGCAGGAACCAGTCGATTGCCAGCTTCAGAACCAACACTCCTACCAGGAACACGATAGCCACACCGGTGAGGATCGTCACTCCGCCAACAGCCAGGTTTGGAACGCTCAGATCCTTCACATAGGTGAACAAGGTGTCTTCGCGCAACAGCGGCAGGTTGGCTTTCCCCATGATGCGCAGATTGATCGAATACAGCGCGATCATGGTCAGGATCCCAGCCAAGAGGGCATTTACCTTCCCTTTCGTATGCAGGACGCCGGTAAAGGCACCTGCCACACCGCCGACTACAAAAGCCAGCAAAGTAGCAAGGTAAGGATTGGTTCCATCAATGATAAACTTCGCTGCGATCGCGCCGCCCAAGGCAAAGCTACCGTCTACGGTCAAATCAGGTACGTTCAGAATGCGAAAAGTTAAATAGACGCCCAGGGCCAATATTCCGAATAGCAAGCCCTGTTCGATTGCTCCCATTATTGCCAGATTCATAGAAGAAGTCCTCCCGTTACTGCATGTATTACTCTACCACTTCTCCTGCGCGGTCGAGCATCGCTTGCGGAATGGTCACTCCCATTTTTTCCGCAGCTTTCTTATTCAATACCAATTTCATATCGGCTTGCATTTCCACTGGCATATCGCCTGGCTTTGCTTCGCCTTTCAGGATTTTCACAGCCATGTCAGCCGTTTGTGCACCCAGCTTGGTGTAGTCGATACCGTAAGTAGCGATCGCTCCGCTCTTCACGGAGTTTTCTTCACCAGCAATCACTGGAATTTTTTGAGATTCGGCAACACCCAGTACAGCAGCGATGGAGGAAACGACCATGTTGTCTGTCGGAATGTAGTAAGCATCTACTTTGCCAACCATAGACTCAGCAGCCTGCTTCACTTCTGTAGCGCTAGTGATAGCAGCTTCTTGGATTGTCAAGCCCAGCTTGTCTGCAACCGCTTTGGCTGCGTCTACTTGTACCTTGGAGTTTACTTCTCCGGAGCTGTAGATAATTCCTACTGTTTTTGCATCAGCTTTCATTTCCTTGATCAGCTTCAGCTGCTCTTCCACTGGGTTCATGTCAGAAGTACCTGTTACGTTGCCTTCTGGTTTTTCCATGGATTTTACGAGCCCTGCTTCTACTGGATCCGTAACCGCTGTGAAAAGGATCGGAATTTCTTTGCTTGTTTGCGCTGCCGCTTGCGCCGTTGGTGTTGCGATTGCCAGCACCAGGTCTACTTTGTCAGCTTCGAATTTTTGTGCGATGGAGATCGCTGTATCCATGCTTGCTTGCGCAGATTTCAGATCGATTTTGATTTGCTTGCCATCCTCGTAGCCGTTTTTCGCGAGCTGTGCCACAAAGCCTTCACGTGCTGCGTCCAACGCTGGATGCTCAACGAATTGGGAGATCCCAATTGTCAGCTGCTTGTCGGCAGCAGGAGCTTCCTGCGTGCTTGCTGCAGGTGTCGTGCTTTGGTTGTTAGCCGGAGTGGCGCTTTGCTGTCCACACGCGGTGACGGACAAAAGCAACAAGGGAAATAAAAAACTCTTCATCATTTTTACTGTTTTCTTTTGTTTGAACATTTGATCAATAAACCCCCTTAAAAATTTTTTCTAATTTTAACACGCTTAAAACATTTTTAAAAGAAGAAAAAGAGAGCATGAAGCTCTCTTCAGATTGTTGAGAAAGCCTT
>NZ_RHHP01000047.1 GCF_003710815.1 Brevibacillus centrosporus | reverse complement strand
TTTTATGGTGCGAAAGTTGAGGCATTAACAAATTTGCTGAAGGTATTTTTCCTTCACCGAATATCTCTCCCAAAACAAATACTAGAAAAATACATGCTCATCTACCTTAGCGAAAACTCCGAGAACTCCATACTATGGTATAATTTTCTATCAACAAAGCTCATTCGCCCTCAAAAACTCCATTATTGATAGGTGACCAGCTCAATGATAAAACAAATCCTCGTTAAATTACCTTTGGTATATAAACTTAGAGTCCTTCAGCTTCGCGTAAAGAGAACGAGCAGCAATTTTTTCGTGAATTTTGCAAAAGAGCGCTCCGTTGACCAGCTTCTACATGTGATCAAACGTCATCAATCTACCAGTTGGAAGAAAAAAATCATCAATTTCATCATATCGAAGGAAAGAACTTCCGAGAGAATGAGATATGGCGAAGAGTCATCGATAAACGAACTGGGAAAATCACACATCGAGAGCTCATGATTCACAACTATTCTGAAGTAAAATATGACCTGCCTCATTAAACAAGCCCTTCTCGGACAAAAAATCCGCAGGAGGGCTTTACTTGCGTGCAATAAAAAATAAAAAATACGTGTCCGAGCGACTTAGGCATGGGAGCGTCAAAGTCACTACAGACACGTATTTACATGTTACGAAGCCCGGAAACCCTTGTGGCGCAAGGGTTAACCGATACTTCCCTCCATTTCGACTATGTTTATATGAAACCAAAACACAAAACCGCATAAGATCAGCAATTACAGCACTTAACGCACCTATGTTTTTGATCACTTTTCCCAATAATTAAAAGAAATTGGTATCATGACTGGTATCAATCTATACTGAACAATCCCCCTGGTTATCGCCAGGGGGATTCTGTGTTTCTTATCGGTTTGCCCATTCCATATATGAGATCATTTGCCCAGAGTAAAGGCTTGATTCCTTGACATACATCTTACTTGGTTCCCCTATCTGTGGTGATAAAAAAGCCAATAAGCTGTTGATGTGTCTCTTGGCCCCATTACCCACGGATATCTTTAAAATCCTCCTATCCGTAAAAGAGACACCATATGTAACACCCGTTTTTTCGTCCACTAAGCTGGCTACCGCTTTCGGTTCTTTAAATGCAATTGCAATAGCAGCAACAATTCTGTCGTTAATGTCGCCCGGATTCATCTTTTTCAAAGGTCTCAATTTGTCTCGCCTCCACTCGTTAATCGAACATTAGTTCCTATCGGAAGCATATACGAACACTATACGAACACGCAATATGAAATTTTTTTAAAATGACTCACATTGGCCAAAAGTCCTCTTGCTTCAAATTCTTATCGATCTTACGCAGCGCCTGAATAATCTTCTGCATTGTGGACCCAGACGGCAAAGGCTCATCTTTTGATGCAAGTTGGCTGATGGTCTTTTTATTTAGTTTCGTTTCTTCAACGAGCCATTGTTGAGGTATTTCTTTAGTATCCAGATATTTCCCCAATCGGCTCCTTTGTTTACCAAGTCCGAACATTCACGTCACCTCGGTAACAGGATGGACAGACTGAAGAAAACATAAACTCGTCTGTGGAGAAAAAAGTGTAATTTTGGACAATCCCTGCCGCATCAGATAGTAACACATCACCACACTGTTCCACATAACGCCACACAGCGTGGTTCAACACAATACAAGGAGGTGACACGTCATGGGTGAAAAACGGAAGCCAGTTGTCTTTAATACAGAGGACCTTTTGGAGAAGGAGATGCACGCCATCGCAAAAACCATCAACTTCTCTGGATGGGCAAAAGGCAAATTGATGTCGATGGCGCTCTCTCGCCTGGCTCAACGCGGAGTGGATATTGAACCGTTCAAAAGTCGAAGATACGGGAGCTAGCCGGTCCAGAAAACAAAAAAACCGCCAAATCTGGCGGTGGGTAGACTCTGGCAATGGAGCTGTTGCGTTACTCGCGTGTACGCATGCGTTACTCACAGCGTATGCATTGGGGTGCTGCTTTATGCCTGTTCGCTGAACCTGTCGAAAAATTATCCTCCAAATACAGCTGGAGCTCCCCAAATCATCATCCCAATACCAATTCCAATTTTGATAAGAGCTGCTACTGGCATTTCGCCACACTCCTTTCGTGTATTCTCCCCCAGCATTCCCGACTCACTGAAGATTTATCCATGAGGAGGAGATCGAGATGGTAAAGGTAATACGCATCAACGGGAACACCATTCAGGACTTGTGCGGCACACAGCTGCCGCCAATAGACGAGAAGACTGCCCGCCGCTTAGATCGCGCTATCGCTCACCTGAAACGGAATAAGAAAGCGTATCTGGCTGTCTGCTACGCCATGGCGATCGCGCTTCTTCCTCATACAGCCTTTGCAGCGAATGGCATAGGCGGCGGTATCCGTCTGCTGAAACTGGTGCAGCAGGGAGCCTTTTGGGGCGGCATCATCGTGACAATCTGGGGAATCGTCGAAGCCTGGCTGGATTGGCCAGACTGGAAGGGCCGGGTCCTCAAAGGAATCATCGGGTACGTTTTGATCCTACTGGTACCACTCCTCTTCCTTGAGTTGGATGCGAGTCTGGGCGTAGACGTTTGGACAGAGTTGGAACAAAGAACGGGGGCGGTCGGAAAATGATGGTCAAGATCAGCGGAAACCCGATCGAGTCAATCAGCAGCGCAGCCGACAAGGTCAATCAGGCAGCCGACGCCTGGGACGTATTCGTCTACTGGATCAATCCCGTTCATTGGTGGGACGCCGCAGGCGCTTACATCGTAAGCCCGGACGCATTTTTCGCAGTTGCGATCGCGACCTGCCTACTGATTGGACTATGGGCGCTGGGTGCGGAGTGGCCGAAGAAAGCGATATTCTGGGGCAACATCGTATTTTGGATTCTACGAGGGGCGGTGTTTTCATGATCGTAAAGATTGGCGGAAGGGTCATCTTTGAACGCAAGGAAGTAGACTACGCTGTTTACGAGATTACGACAACCTCCAGCGTCCGCAACAACCAGGCATATGTCTTGGGAAAGGTAATCGCTAGTTTCTACAGAAAGCCCAGCGAACGACGCAGTTGGTTCCACGACGGTCAACTTCTGACTGAGACCAGCCCCTACCGTTGCAACTTCCGCATCATCATGCGTCCGAATGACATTGCTTTTTATCTGCTGCTGCCCAAGGAGAAGGCTGGGGAATTCCTGCGCAAGGCAGAAGCGATTTATGACAGTGGGATCACGATCCAAGAGGTAAAGGAACCGCTGCCTAAGCTGGCGCCTGAAAAGACCTTTTGTACCGAGCTGCATTATCGGAAGCATGATATTTTCAGTCTGGCGACCGATCGGGACAATAACTACCCTTTGCCATCGCTACTGACCGCCGTCCGCACTTTAGAGGGAGACGACATTGCGGTATTCGACGCTATGTTCGAACCAACAGACCCGCTCGTATGGTTTAAGGAAGCCAAGCAAGCCCACAATCTCCTCGATAAGGGCTACGTCCCGAATGCCAGCTGGGGCAACAAGATACTGCGCACGATCCATGCTGGCTTCGAGAAAGCTCGTTTCGAGTTATTATCCATGACCCGGATTACCGAAAAGCAAAAGGTCCGTCTTGAAGAATATCGCAAAGAGCAAGGTAGCTACCAGGAGGCTGCCCGCATAATAGCCGAAATGACACCCGCGACACGGCGCAAGCAGGGTGATGACGTTCTGAAAGCCTGGCTTCGGATCGCTGTCCAATCAGAGGACCACGCCCGCCGCCGCGATACAGCCTACACTCTGGCGAACTCATGGAAGGACCTGACCGCCGACAATGAGTTGGAGCGCGCCGATGTTCCTGCCAAATGGACCGCACAGTACCTGGACGCGATCGAGACGAGGAAGGGCTATTCGATCCGATTCAAGCCGCTGCGCGTAAGCTGTGAGGAAGCCGGGAAGTTTATGCAGCTACCAGGTCGCGGTCTGCTCGAGGAATTCCCGCAGGTCCGAAACCGCAGCCACAAGGAAGTCCAGCTGCCGGAAGAATTGACGGTCGAGGGCGACGGTATGAAGCATGTCCGCATTGGCTGGGTGACGACCAGGGGTGTCCGGCAGCTTGCTCGCATTCCTCTTACAGGCTGGGCGGCTATGTCAACGAAGGCGGTCTATGACGCCCTTTGTACGACGACCTTTGCTCAGGGCAAGCAGGGCAGCGGCAAGTCAGAAGGCTTCGGGACTGTCTGGGCATATGACATGGTCATGGCTGGCTTCACAGCTATTCTGATTGACACAGCAGACGGGCAGGTACTGCGTAACTTCGTGAATTGCCTGCCAGCCGATTATCCGGATGAAAAGTTGCACCTTCTGAACCTAGATAACAAGGCTAGACCAATGCCACTCGGATGGGACGACGTATACGGGCGCACCTTTGCAACAGCAGGTGGAGACGAAGAACTGGCCGCCTTGGAGATCAGCGAACGCCTGACCGCCCGTTTCGTCGGCTTTATCAACGGCCTATCCAAGACGGGCGAGTTTTCCGACCGGATGCAGCAGTACGTCATATCCTGCATGCGGGCGATTACGACCCGGAAGGGCTGGTCTTTTCTCGATCTGGAACTTGCCCTGACGTCGCCCGCATATCGCCAGGAGCTACTTGGTAGAGCAGAAGTACAAACGCATCCAGATGTTGTACGCGACCTCCTCCACCTGCAGGAGAAGGCAGCAAGCGGAAGTGTAAACGCAATTATCGACCCGATCCTGTCCCGCGTGAAGACCCTATCGTCTACGCCCTTCCTAGCGAACCTGTTCTTGCAGGCACCGAAGCTGAATGAAGACGGGAAGCCTATCTTTGACCTGCGCCGAATCATGGATAACCCAGAAGGCGGATACGGCCATGTCGTCTGCATCCAAGCATCATTTGACGCATGGCAGGAGTATCAGGGTGTAATTTTGAGCTTTTTCGATGACAAGATCAATTTTAATATTTACAGCCGGATCGACAGCGATCAGGCGAACCGTAAGCCGTGCCTGAAATGGTGGGACGAAGCGCATAAGGTAATTGACTATATTGAGGATCGAGCAAGTGAAACGGCTGTAGAGTTTCGGAAATATCGCGTGAAACAACTGTATACAAACCATTCCATTGATCAGATGGGCGCAGCTGCTCAGGCTCTGCTGGACGGCGGCGCCCAAATCACCAGCTACAAGACGGAACGTTTGAGCGAGTTGTCACGCTTTGCCCATGCGCTTAAGCCCTACGATGACGCGAAGGTGCTGTATGATGCCCTGCCAGATAAGCATCGGGCCGTAAACAAGGTACGCCTTCCATCCGGTGCCGACTGCCCAGCCTTTATAGCCGACATGGTACCGCCGCCACCAGAGGTCAAAGACCGCCGCTACGCTTGGCAACAGAGTGCTGAGCGCTACGGACGCCCATGGAAAGAAGTGCGGGACACCATTCAATCAAAGCGCTCACACTATGCCGCGCTAGATAATGATTGGTATGCTGCTAAATCAGAAGAAGCACAGGCAGCTGCTGCCGAGGAAGCCGCGCGCAAAGCACAGGCCCGCGCAGAAGCCAGGCTGGCAGCCAAGGAATGCGATAAACCCGCCTCTGCTTAATGCGGAGACGGGTTTCCTATTATGCAAACGTCGTATGCTTAACTTTCCACTTCTTGATGGTCTTTGACGCAAAAAGATAATAAATGCCAATGGTGATGATGCCCAGCAACCAAATCTTAATCCACATCCCGAAAAGTCCAGATGCAGTACCGGTAAATTGCAACCGCCTGCCCTCGATGACCGTATGTTGTGTGTCCCATTTGATTAGCATCACAACTGCTATTGGATAGCAGAATCCTAAAGTTGCTACTGTAAGTAATGTGGCCATAATTTTCACCATAATGCTATCAAACGTTCCACCATCAAAATACGATTCTTCTCTCAATGAAATGCTTGCAGTATTTTCCACAGTATCCCTCCTTTCGTCACAATTCAACAGTTCTACATTTGGGACATATTTCCTGCTTACATTAAAAAAGCCGCCTCCTATTCTCGGGGCGGCTCTCCTTGTTTCTGTTCAATCATCAATGCCATCAGTTCATCTATTTTTTTCTGCGCCTCTGCCTGGAGCTCCCTCTCTCTAATACGGAAGATGTCCGTGTTACCGCGATGAGACCAGACGACAAATACCTCTCCACGATCGACTTTCTCTTTGACAAACCGGATGCCATTTGTACGCAGCTCTTTCGCAGCCTCCTGTTCTTTCGCATATGCCTGGCTCCCAAGTTGTCGGAGCACCCAACCAGCGAACAAGGGGAAGCGCAAACTATCCGCAGCCTCCAGTTTGGGTAGATCCTGCTTCATGTATTCGACTACGTGGTGCCAGTATAGCCACTCCAGCATAATTTCTTCTGGGCTCCGGCTCATAGATCCACCTCATCAGCCGACACAGGCTGTTGCCAAGATGCCAACGCCATCTCCACGCGCACACCATGCTTATCTCTGACAGTTTTCAGAAACCGCTTAAATAAAGGGCTGCTCTTGTCTACCTGAATTTCCTTTTGGATTTTTCCCGATATTTCGTACAGGTAAACGGAATACATCTCCCGATAGGTATACACCTTGGCCTCGTATTTCTTAGACTGGAATTGGAAACGAACTGTAAACAAAAGGATTGGCCCCTCATCAACAGCTGCCGGCTTCGTTTGAACACCGTACTTTTCCGGATCGGCCAGTTTCTTTTTCAAAATGTCTATCTCCTGCTCCGCAGCGATTAGCATGTTTGTCTTTTCGCGGCCTCGTTTAAGAGCCTCGTCGTATTTGCGTTTCCAATCGACCGACGGTGCTTTCTTCTGTTCATCAAGCTTATCGATCGCATTGTGCAGATCGGCCGAAAGAACCTTTTCACGATCGTTTGCCCTTTGCAGCTCTTCGCGCAGATGGTCAATCTCCGCCCGCATGCGGTTCAACTCCAGGGTGAGAGATTTGATCTCTGCTTCATACTCATTTGCAGAGCGTTTTGGGCTTCGAGCTTCCTTCCATGATTCGATGAAGCGGTTTAATGCTTGCTCAGTTACCCTATACCCGTCCTTTCGTTTTTTGGGTGGTTCTGCATCTATCCGGCCTTCCTTTAACCAGCGCTGTACCATCTGCTTGCTGCTGGTTATCCCCTCTTCTGTCAGCCTTTCAACAACCTCTTGAACGGTAAACATACGAATCACCCCGACCAAGTATCTATACTTCCTTAGTCAAGATTATACATTTACTCCATTTCCAATTCAAGTATATTTACTCATATAGGTAAATTTACTTATTGTAATGAATTTGGTATGTTTATATAATAAAGACAAGATTTACCCAATAAAAAGGCAAAAGCCGTCCCGTCCTGGCAGACAAGTAAACGGCTTTTGCGCGACCAGGCAGAGCCTGATAACTACATATTAACACATTAGGCCCTGTCCTGGAATCTACATTCCGGGGAGGAAACTATCATGAGTAACGTTTTGAGTGTTGTCAGAACAAACGCCAATGACCTCTACATCCGTGAATTCTTGCTTTTCATGCGCTCTGATCGCGGCGCGCGGCCTAAAACCTTATCGGGATATGAAACCGATCTGAAACGGTTTGCCGCTCACTTCAAGACCCGTGACCTCTTGGAACTCCGACAGCAGGACATCCGCGAATATAAATTCAGTCTCGTAGATGCTGGTTTGGCTCCGCGCACGGTAAACAGAGCCATTTCTGTGATCCGCTCGTTTTACGAATACTTCATTGACAATGACGACTATGACATCGCAAAGAATCCGGCTAAAAACATACAAGGAATGAAGGTTCCACGAACAATTCCGATAACCTTGGGAGAGCAGCAGGCCAAGACGCTGCTGGACGGCATCATGCTGACCGGCAAGCACGCGGTGCGAGACTACGCAATCTTTGCCACGTTCCTGTACACGGGGCTGCGTGTGAGTGAGTTGATCAATCTCAAAACCTACGATATAAATTTTGAGGAAAGCTATATCCATGTGCGCGACGGAAAGGGCGGGAAGGACAGGGTGATCCCGATGATCCCCCAACTGGCCTGCGCCCTGCAGCTCTACTTGCAAACAGGGGTTGTTTATGATGAGGTGAGAAATAACGAGCACCGGTCCGGAATCAGCCGGTATAAGTGCGGGAGGAAATACTTCGTTTGCGGCGAGGATGACCAAACGCTTTTTCTTACGCAGTTTGGCACGCCGTACAGTAGGAAAGGGATCGATTGGATGTTCAAGGGATACACGCAGCGCCTTGGCATCTACAAGGAAGGCCTGAGCCTGCATGCGCTTCGGCGCAGCTGCCTGACATTTCTCCACAAACAGGGGGTTGACCTCTTCATCTTGAAGGAGATTTCCGGTCACGCCCGCGTGCAGACTCTGGAGCATTACCTGGCGATCGACAACAGCAAGGTACTCGATGCCATGAAGCAGCACCCGCTCTCCCGTCATCAGATTGACCATGGGCTCGTAAATTTAGTGCGAGCTCGATAAACAAAAAAGGCCCTCCAGTGGATCGCTCCGCCAGAGGGCCGTTGTCGTTTACAAGTATTGTTTGAGCCAGTCTGCCACAACAGAATGAGCTACGTTGATCGCTTCACAACCGGGCACTCGTTGCCATGCGCTGCCGATCTTGGCATTGACCATTGTTTCTTGGATGATTACACCGGACAGCTCACCGAATTGATTGACAGCAGCTCCCCCGCTGTCTCCTGGGTTACCATCGATTGAACAGTCGAATTCCCATGGTGTCGGCGGGCTGGAGGTAGAGATAGAAACGCGATCCACTGTGCCGCGCTTTACCTTTCCAAACGTATCCCCGTGTACGACAGACAGCAGGTCTTGTCCAGCTATTACAGCTTCAGGTGATAGTGGTAGCGATGGTAGGATGTTCTGCAGCTTTGTATCTGTCACCCTGTACAAGGCCACGTCAACATTAACAAGCTTTCCGTCAGGTCCTTTAAAGCCCGGGTGAACGCCCACCAGGCCGGCCGCAACGGTGCCATTTTCTTTCGTACGGACCGTTATCACATCGATGCCGTTCCCCACATGCTTGGCCGTCAAAACGTAACCACCCGGGAGCAGTGTGCCGGATCCGCGCCCAGCTGTCCCGAAGGTAACTTGCACCGAGGCCAGCGCGGTACGCCTCTCCACCTCCGCCCAGTCGAGGATGGTAGGTGGCTTCGGCTTCGGAGTCGGTACCGGTTCAGAATCCGGCTTTGGATCTGGAGTTGGTACCGGTTTAGGCTGCTGTTCCTGTGGCACCGTCTCGCCTTTGCGAAGACGATTGAGCATCGCGAACAACATCCATTGTGGCACAGGCTCGTCCAAACTGGCAGTATGATCAGATGTCAGGAGCCCAGCCGCCAGCAACTCATCATGGTCAGCACGCTTCCATTCCGGTATTTCTGTCGGCTTAGCGGCGGGCTTGTCCACAGGTTTTTCCACCGCCTGTGGGCGAGTATCCCACCAGCCCTCTCCGCCGTATGATTCATTGAAATCAACTGTGTGCCCTGCAATCGTCTGGCCGTTCTTGTACTGATAGATGTTCGCGCGAGGCGACTTCTTGCCCCCACTCCATGCGTATGTCTGCCAAAAGTGTTGGGCTGCACCGCGCTTTGCCATCTCTTCAATCACGTCATATTCCGCATACACGCCGATTTCGTAGCCCGGAATCTTCGTCGCAGCTGCGCGCAAATAGGCTTCGATTGCAGTGTAATCAGTCGCTTTCGTGTCGAAGTCCACAGCAAAATAAATGGCGCTGCCGATCGGTTGCCCGATGAGCTGCGCCTCTTTGTATGCTTCCACTCCATCCTCTAGCCCAGCTGCAGCTCCTCCAGCCGGACGATTAGCAGTCGTCTCAAAAACGGAGACTACCTTCATGCCTGCTGCGGTAATAAGCCCTGCCTCCGCTTTAGTCAGTCGTTTCCAAGCCAGACGCTCCGGTACCATGTAACGTGCCACGAATTTATAGCCTGCTGCTGCCATCGCCTTTGCCTTTTCCGCTGTAAGGGGGACGGCGCAATCGATTCCTTTAGTTGCCATCTTGGTCACTCTCCCGTTTGTCTGTCGTCTGCTTCCATAGCTGATGCGTCAAGTTGGCGATGCCCGCAGCCAAGATTCCCTGCACCACGTTCACTACACTGAATGACCCTAGCATGCCGCATGCCATAACGATCCCGACGAGAGTCAGCGCCCAAGGAATCATCCAGTCCGCCACTTTGGGCGTTCTCTTCAAAAAGTAGCCGATGAACAGAAGCACGACTACCACGATAAGGGCTTTATCCGCCATGTATTGCTTTGCTAGTACCAGCAAATCTGTTTCACTCAATGTGTTCCCCCACCTTTCAGGAAGTTCAAGACAATTGCAACCAGGGCGAGTGCTGTACCTACCAGCCATTTTTTGTCGTCCTTGCCGCCCTTCTTGTCTTCCTCAATTTTCTTTTCCAATGCTTCAATCTGCTTAGACATATCGTCCAAACGTTTGTGCGCAGCCTTTGTACTCTGCAGGGCTTCGATGGCCATTTTCTCTGTCTGTTCTAATTTCCCTGACATACTGGATAGCTGCTTGATCTCCGTCTCGATCTTGCCGATTGCCACCAGAATCTCGGTAATCCCCTTTTGCAAATCTTTGATTTCGTCCACGGCTGGCCGCCCTCCTCACCCCCCCTCGGGGCAAACATGAAAAGGGAGCCGCAACAGCAGCCCCCCAAATAAAAATCACCGACTAGAATTCCTGGCCGGTGATTTGTTCGAACTCTTCCGGGGTGATGTCCCCAAAAGGATTCGATTCTGTTTTTACCGCTAAACGGAGCTGGTCGATTGTGACCCACTTAGACTTATAAGCAATGTTCCAGAATGCCATCAGTTACCACCTCCTTTCAATTGAATGATGTCAAGCTTAAGCATTACTACCTCTTGGCCAAGAGCTTGGATCAGGGCGTCCTTCTGCATGCCCTTGATCTTTTCCATGGCAAGCTCTTGCCCTAAAGCACCCAGCGACATTCTTTCCAGCTCGATGGCTTCTCGCTCCTGTTGGGCCTCACTGCACGGCCGCTCATTCGAAAACTGTACATTCAATCAAAAGCACCTCCTACGCCCCTAAAGTAAACCGGAGCGATTGCTGTTCCTTTCTCAATCACAAACCGGAAGTTGATGCCCCACTGTTCAGCTGTCTTCGTGGTGTTTGAGAACAGGTGAGCCCGGTTCAGCTTCACCTCGACCGTGGCATCTTCCCAGGTAGGCTCCTCGTCGTATGCATTGTTGCAAACCTCTACCAACAGAATAACGCCTGGAGGCAGGTCCCAGACAGGGGTGAGGAGCAGGCGCTGCGCCGCCACGTCCGTTGTAAACTTGGTCTTGATCTCCTCTGCAAGCGTGCTGAAATCCATGCCACTGAAGATGATCTTGTCCACGAAGCGAGTCAGGGTGTACGCCCGGCTGGAGGTCATACCCTGGTTGTCGGTGGCTTCGATCGTAAGTGTATGGGGCACTCCAGGCTCAAGGCGTAGCCAAGTATCCAATGGAATCGTGACTGTCTCTTGGCGACCAGCTACACCCGCAAATGAGCGGATGATGGAACCGTTGATCTTCTCAGTGACCGTAAACGCGTTGGTTTCAGGATCCGTTACCGTGTAATTGATGGACGGAGCTTCCTCAATTATGCCAAGATCTCGATTGGTATCACTGATCGTCGGTGGGCGGTTCCAGATAACACGGAATTTGCGGGTAACCTCTGCGCTCTTCGCGCCCTGATCATCCTCAGACCAGACGGTGAGGGTGTGGTCCGTGTTCTCTGCCAGATCAACTCCAGAGACATCCGTGGCACCGTCCCAGACACGCTTGTTGCTGTATTTCAATGTTTTGGCAAAAGAAAGAGGGCTACTGCCATCCGAAACCCCGGATGCGAGTGCCCTCGCTGTGCCATTATTGATTTTGTACTTCACGGTCATCACGTTGCCACTGTCCGAATCAGACGCATTCCCTTCAACCGCGTAACTGTTTCCTTCCGCTAATGTTTGATTATCCGCAGGGTTCGTGAGTGTGAGCGTTGGCGGGTTGTTGACGTTTGGTTCGAGGAACATGACGCCAGAATAGCCGTTGTATGTACCCGGCGCTGTTGTCGTCAAGTCCGTCGTTGTCTGCGTCCTGTTCAAATGCAGATATTTGTAA
>NZ_RHHP01000046.1 GCF_003710815.1 Brevibacillus centrosporus | reverse complement strand
ATCTTTAGGAGTAAGTACCATTAGTGCAGCAATAACAGCCCATACAACTCCAAAAATGCGTCCTGCTTTGCCTCTCTCTTTCCACCCAAACCATACCATGATGTAAGGCACAAAGATCCAACCTAATACTTTCAGAAACTTCATTGGTCTTCCCCTCTCTATTATTCGTCTAGGACTAGCTTACCATGACAAATGTAATATATGTTTGATAAATTTACAAGCTTTTGCCAATTTACTCAAGTAACTCTAAGAATAGTGGAGAGGTCGATAATAATAACGAAGTAAAGAGCAGCCTCTGTGTTTATGTAGAGACCGGTTTTCCAATTAGTATCTGTCTAAGTAATCCGACGTGTAAACAAACCGTTTACCTTCTCCGATCATGAAACTCTGCAGATTATTTCGGAATTTTGGATCGGCTAATGCGAGCTCTACAACAAATGCTTGGGCACTGCCAATTGATCGATTCCGTTTTGCTCGCCTTGCGAAGATTGCATTTCGGAAGTCCAGGTTATCGGCTACTTGAATCAGATTCCCATACATGACTCTAGAATGTGTCGAGGTCACTCTTGGTAACTCTTCGAAGCTCTCCCCTATATCCATATTCCCTTCTCCCTTCCCTCGATCAAATCAAAAACGTTTGAAAATTCCCTTGGTTTAAAACATCATTCAGCACACTGCACACTGAGAGGTCCTGTCCCGAGAAGCGGGGGAGGTGTTGCGTAGCACAACGCCATGCCTACGGATAGATTACATCCCCACGTTTTATAAAGCCGTTCAATGCAGCCTTCACAAGCTTTTGGTCATCAAAGCTTACCGACCTACCTGTTCTCATATCCTCAACGTGGAGCTTTCCCTTACTGACTGACACTACCCTGAATCCATCGCCAGTTTGCATGGTACCGGAAGGCGTGTAGAAGGTCTGAGCCAGGGAAAGCACAATACCAAACCCCAAAACTGCTAAGA
Organism: Brevibacillus centrosporus; assembly: GCF_003710815.1. Classification (GTDB taxonomy): domain Bacteria; phylum Bacillota; class Bacilli; order Brevibacillales; family Brevibacillaceae; genus Brevibacillus; species Brevibacillus centrosporus. The sequence goes on along the minus strand of NZ_RHHP01000046.1, from coordinate 4,134 downwards.
GTGTCCAGGACGTGTTTTTGACGAATTTATCAGTGATCTCAAATGATTCGTCTTCCTCTTCAAAATCGTCCTCATCTTCTTCCCAATATACCGGCCTGCGGCGTTCCTCGCGGTAATACCTACGCTTGCGTGCCATGAGCCTCAACCACCCTTCTGACAGGGACTGGTATGCCAACTCGTTTCTGATCCCGGTTTGCTTGTCGCTCTGCGATCCTGGCCAATGCCAGAGGTTTTAAGTGCTCCTTTGCCCATGCGCTAAAATTTAACGTCTTAGATATCTCCCACATTTCTTTCTCCAGTGGATCGTTCACATTAAAGCTGACCGGTTTGCGTTCTGTTGCCATTCTGCATGCCTCCTTATGTGGTGTTGTGCATCGCAGCGTTGTGATACGTTGTGTCGTGTTATGTTATAAAAAATGTCGAACGGTTTGTCCAATATTCCGCTCATACGCGGTTACTTGCGTATATTTTTTAGAATGTTTGTCCAGAATCGTTGATGAGGTGATTCTGGTGTTTGGATTAGGGAAAAAGAGATCGAGATTAGGCAAATGGTTAGATAGGCACGGACTTACTCAACGATGGTTAGCAAAGGAGGCCAAAATTAGCGACGATACAGCAACAAGGGTTACATCAAGCGATGAGTATAATCCCACATTGAACACTATGAAGAAGATAGTTCAGGCATTGAGGAAGATAGATCCAAACGCGAAGCAGGATGATTTCTGGACAATGTAAAATAGCCCTTACGAGTGTAGGGGCCATTTCTGTTTGTCCTGATATACTCAAATAGCTATGCGATAACTTCTATGACTTCACTTTGAAATGTTCCTTCTTTTCTAATGGTTTCACTTTGTCTGTATTCGATCGCAATCATAGTCGTCGTAAATTCAACAGTTGGGTCAATATCATGTACTATGGTTTGCAATTCTTCAACGCCAGCATAGAAAAATTCTTTTCTGAAATTGATCATATTTACACGTTGGTAATTAAGTGTATTATGCAGTTTCTGTTCAAGCCCAACCGCATCATCACTAAAGATCATGGCGTGTACATCAAATTTGAATGGGACAGAAGCATCGCCTAACTCATCAATTCGGTCCATCGGATCTAATCTTCTTGTCATCCCTACTTTAAACATTCGCTCTCCAAAGGAACCGAAATTGGAAATTACATATACATAGCCAGCTTTACCGTTTGCACGTTTTGTGATTTCTTCTTTCTTTTCTTCTAGTTGATCGCATTGTTGCTCTAATTCCTGAATTCTTGCCATTAGTGCTTCCATTTTGTCGTTATCAGTTTCCTTGCTTAACAACTCCTTATTTTTGGCTATTTCATTAAGATATTTTTCCTCCTCTTTTTCAATTTTCTTTCTCTCTTCCTCAAGCAATTTGCGTTCCTCTGCTTCCAATCGCATCTGTTCCTTAATTCGTCTTTGTTCTTCTTTTTCTAATTCCTTTTGGTAGTAATACTTATACTCGATTCTTATTGCATTCTCAAACAACGGCTCAAGTTCAGACAAAAATCTTGTAACCGTCGGAAGGATATTTGCGTTTCCATTTCCGGCAATTAACAGATACCTGTTTATTAGAGTTTTGGAGTTTTCAAGAGCTTTATCCAAATTACTATAGCTTAGTGTGAATAAGATATTTTGGAGTTCTGCCTGTAATCCAATAACCATTAATTCATAAATAGTGGCATTAGCTTTTGTTGTATAGCGAGATTGGTACGTTGCCAAAAGCTTTTTAATCTCTTTGTTGTTAGCATTCATTTCGGACCGAAGCATCTTTGAATTTTTATGGTGTAAGTCCAAATGAATAACAGTTTCAAGAAGTCCTTCTTCGGTAAACGATTCTTTAAGTTGTTCTAAATCTTTTTCAATTCTTAGGAAATCAATTGCAAAAGGAAACTTTTCAATTAGTTTCTGTATACCTAAACTTTCTACTTTGTGTTTTTTAGCTATTTTCTGATACTTTGTCAACTCTTTATAGACTTTTTCGTTTTCACTCTTTAAGAGGTCAATTTCATTCGTGAGAGTGACCTTATTTTCTCCCAGGGTGGTTAATTCTGAGTGGGCATTAGCGAGTATATTTTCAGCTTTTTCATTAGCTGTTTTAATGATCTCCTCTGATTCCTTTTCAATTGACTTCAACGCTTCAGCAATAGTATCACTTTTCAGCTTATCAAGATTTAGCGTCTGTAATTCTATGCTTTTTTGTAGGGACTCTTCCTTGTCGTTTAATTCTTGAGTACGTAATCCCAGTTCGTTTAAACGAGTTTGTCTTTCTAGTATTGTTTTTTCAACTTGAAAAAGTTCCTTGAGTCTTTTAAACATTTGTAACAGCTACCTTTTATTTTCCCCATCGGCTGGGGGATTGGCTGAGTTGTTTCAAGTTTACCATCTCCTGAGGGACACCATAGATGGATGCAGCTTCATTAAGGGTCATGGGTGTATGTCGATACTCTTGTATCAAATAATCAGGTATTAACAATTCAACCGCAAATTGATTTGCTTCTCGTTCGATGCGATCTATTGAAAAAAGAGTGTTCTTTCTTAGGAACGGAGTGTTTACCTTAGGATGCAGAAAAAGATGCCCTAATTCATGACCGCATGTATATCTCTGTTCACTTTCATCCGAATCTTGATTGATGTGAATAATTGGGATTCGCTTGTATGTAGTGTAATAGCCAAGTATATTACCTAACGGCTCAAAGAGTACGAGGACGTTTTTCTGAGCTGCGATCTCAAAGGGGTCGTTTGTTCCACAAGTTTTAATGAGCCGATTCACGGTATCCTTTATAGTCCGCATTCGATGTCCCCCGGTTGTCTTCTATTTTCTATGTTTTTTAGGGGTGAATTTTTGTTTTGCCATTTGTTTCGCAAGACGCAATGTATTTTCAAGGGATATACGCAATAGCTCTTTACTTTCTTCATCCATTGCCTCTCCATAAAAGCCTAAGGATTCGCTTGAATGTAAATCGTTAACCATTTTCTCCAAGTCTATAGCGATGTCTCTTTCCTCCTTTGGAGAAAGATCATTTGGGTTATGTATGGATGATTCGTCATCCAGTAATTGAGTCAGAGGTATATTTAAAGCATCTGCAATAGCTTTTAGGGTATCAACACTAGGATTGTATCTATCGCGTTCTACATCTGCTAAATAAGATCGAGACATATTAGCTTTATCAGCCAACATGGCTTGAGTGAGTCCGGTCTTTTTTCTATAGGATTTTATTTTTTCCCCTATGGACATGGGTTGTTCTCCTCCGATTGTCGGTAATTACGACATTTGTCCTCATTATAAGATAGGAAAGTCGGCTATACAATGCCAAAAATGTCGTAAATACAAGTAAATAAAAGGATAATGTCGTGAATACAAGTTATTTCTGCGTAATCCTCGAAAATGCTCGTTTTTAAGCAAATGCTGGTTTTTACAAAATGTCGTGAATACAATACATTTGTATGCAAGGAGGTGAGCGGTGATGATAGACAAGACAGCACTAGGAAACATCATCAAGATGAAACGAAAAGAAAAGGGAATGAGACAGAACGAAGTATCGTCTGCCACAGACCTTTCTAGAAATTATATTTCTGACATCGAAAACGGTCGGTATATGCCTAGTGTAGAGACGCTACTTAAGCTGGCTGTATGTCTGGAGTTGGATTTAAATATGCTTAAAATGACGGAAATACAAGTTATCAAATAGACAAAATGCTGTAAAGAAGGGATGACGCCCATGAACAATCCACAAGTTTTCAATCATCAAATGTTTGGCGAACTTCCGGTAATTATCATCGACGGAATGGAATGGTTTGGAGGTAATGAAGCAGCAGGCTCTTTAGGTTTTACAAATCCTAGAGCTGCAATCGCTCACCACGTAGATAAAGAGGATGTAACGGTCCGTGACACCCTTACAAGCGGCGGAATCCAGACAAAGAAGTTCGTCAATGAGTCCGGTCTGTATGGCCTGATCTTCGGTGCAGCCAAGCAAGGTAACAATCCAGAGTTACAGTCCAAGGCCAAGGAATATAAACGCTGGGTAACGAGTGAGGTACTGCCAACCATACGCAAACATGGAGCGTATTTGACACCGGATACCATCGAGAAAGCACTATCCGATCCCGACTTCATCATC